>JAXJZF010000005.1:0-470239 GCA_036306585.1 Eggerthellaceae bacterium | reverse complement strand
TACTATTCACTCGACCCCGATCCGTCAAGCGTTTTCGGCAAAAAATTTCGGAAATTTTTCCGGCGGCCGCGCCGCGGTCCCTCGCCGGCCGCATCGCCCCAGGTCGCGGGCGCTGCCGCGCGGGCGCCCCCGCGCGCCCCTCCCCCCGGGGGAGCAAAGCTCATCTACAAATCCTATGCGAACGATGCATATGCGCAACGCTGGTAGCATAGCGGCCGCAGAATGAAAAAAAGCCGGGCAATCAGCCCGGCCTTTGTACGTTTGGTAGCTCCGACCGGATTCGAACCGGCGACCTTCGCCTTGAGAGGGCGACGTCCTAAACCGCTAGACGACGGAGCCATGTATGTTGCTGCGCTGAGCTAAATGGCTGGGGTGGAAGGAGTCGAACCCTCACAGACGGAACCAGAATCCGTTGTACTGCCATTATACGACACCCCATCGGCCACATCCGATGCTCGCGTGCGTTTCCGCTACGCTTGAGCGCGAGTGATTATATTAGAGATCGTTTAACGGTTCGTCAAGCCTTTTTCCGACTTTTTTTGAAAAACTTGTTCGATCGTCGTTTTCGCACCTGGGTCCCGTCTGCTAGCGGTGGTTCCACATATGGTTCAGCGGACCGCTGCCCTTCCCTAAGTTGAGTTCGGTGGACAGAGCGCCGGTAACGTAGCGTTTCGCACAGGCGATCGCATCGGCTACGCTTAAGCCCTGCGCCAACCCCACCGCGATGGCGGATGAGAGCGTGCATCCGGTGCCGTGGGTGTTAGGCGTGTCCACGCGCGAGGCGCGGAACCACGCATGCGAGCCGTCGGGACGCACCAGCACATCGTCGGCGGAGGCCCCATGGCCGCCCTTTACCAGAACCGCCACGCCGACATGGCGCTGGACGATGCGTCGCCCCGCCTCGAGCATGGAGGCGTCATCGTCGACCGGCATGCCCGAGAGCACCTGCGCCTCGGGCATGTTGGGAGTGACAACCTCGGCCAACGGGATGAGCTTGTCCATTAGCGCCGACAGCGCGTCTTCGCCGATGAGGCGCGCGCCGCTGGTTGCCACCATCACCGGGTCCACCACGATATGCTTCGCTTGGTGGCAAGAGAGTCTTTCGGCTACGGCCTCGATGATGGCAGCCGACGGCGCCATGCCCACCTTTACCGCCTGGGGCGGGATATCCTCGAACACCGCATCGATCTGCTGCGCCACCATGTCGGGCGTTGCCTCCTGCACAGCGCGCACGCCGCAGGTGTTCTGCGCGGTGAGCGCCGTGATGGCGGTCTCGGCGAACAGCCCCAGCGACTGGATGGTCTTGATGTCGGCCTGGATGCCCGCCCCGCCGCTGGAGTCGGACCCGGCGATGCTCAGCACGGCTTTCACCGCGTTGCCCCCTCGTCTTCCAAGTTCACCACCAGGCCGTCCATGATCTGGTTCACGGTGCGCATAGCGCACATCTGCCCGCACATGGTGCAGGTGCCCTCGTTGGACGGCGGCGCGCTTTCGAAGTATTCGCGGGCCTTCGCCGGGTCGAGCGCCTCGGAGAACATGCCTTCCCAATCGACGCGACGGCGTGCATCGCTCATGCGGTTGTCGCGATCGCGCGCGCCGGGGATCTTCTTGGCGATGTCGGCGGCATGCGCGGCGATCTTGGTGGCGATGAGCCCCGCACGTACGTCGTCGGCGTCGGGCAGGCGCAGATGCTCGGCCGGGGTGACGTAGCACAGGAAATCGGCGCCAGTCGATGCCGCCACAGCCCCGCCGATGGCGGCGGTGATGTGGTCGTAGCCCGGGGCAATGTCGGTGACCAGCGGACCAAGCACGTAGAAGGGAGCGTTGTGGCACAGGCGCTTCTCCATCTTCATATTGGCGGCGATCTCGTCGAGCGCCATGTGCCCCGGACCCTCCACCATCACCTGCACGCCCGCGTCCCACGCGCGCTTGGTGAGCTTGCCGATCTCGATGAGCTCGGCGATCTGGCCGGCATCGGACGCATCGTAGGTGCACCCCGGGCGCATGGCATCGCCGATGCTGATGGTCACATCGTGCTCGTGCAGGATCGCCAGAACCTCGTCGTAGTGCTCGTAAAAGGGGTTCTCGTTGCCGGTAGCCTCCATCCACGCGAAGATGAGCGAGCCGCCGCGGCTGACAATGTTGGTGAGGCGGCCGGTTTCCTTGAACGACTCGAGCACGCGCCGATTCATGCCGGCATGGATGGTCACGAAGTCCACGCCGTCTTCGGCATGGCGGCGCACCACATCCAGGAAGTCATCCGCGGTGATGGTGATGAGCGCCTTTTCCAGATAGCCGATGGCGTCGTACATGGGCACGGTGCCGATCATCGCCGGGGACTTCTCGACAAGGCGCGTGCGGAAGCTTTGGGTCTTGCCGCTGTTGGACAGATCCATGATGGCCTCGGCGCCCAGGCTGAGCGCAACGTCGACCTTCTTCCACTCCTCTGCCTCGTCGGCGAGGTCGCCTGAAATGCCCAGGTTCACGTTCACCTTGGTTCGAAGCCCCTCGCCCACCCCTTCGGGCGACAGGCTGGCATGGTGGATGTTGGCCGGAATGGCGATGGTGCCGCGGGCAACGCGCTCGCGGATGTAATCGGGGGTGCGGTTCTCTTTGCGCGCGACTTCCTCCATCTGCGGCGTGACGATGCCGGCGCGAGCGAAGTCTATTTGCGTGATGGGTTGGGCGGACGTACCCATGATGGTGCTCCCTTCGTTGGCATTACCCATGTCAGGTCGGCGGGTCAGGGCGAACGCGCCCTCTCTCAGCCTGCCGTGGAGCGCTTTCCCGCGCGCCGATGCAAGCTCCCCGGTGCCGCGAAAGCGCGGCATGCGTTCAGTATAGGGCGCGCGGGCTTGCGCGCAAGGGCGGCAGACGCTTTACGGCAGCGGGTGGAAGATGAGCAGCGTGCCCGACTCCACGCCGATGGAGGCGGGCTGGCCCGTGAACTCGTTGGAGATGCCGCGCGACACGCGGCTGGTTAGCGGCTCGTCGTCGAGCGAGTACAGAAGCCCCGTTTCGATGACGCCCTCGGCGCGGTCGTTGGCGGCGATGACCGACACGATCCCCTCGTCGAGCTGCGGCAAATCGTACACGTCGGGGCCGGTGAGCGCGCGCACGCAGAAGTCGTCGCCGATGCCGGTCACGTAGGCGCCGCGCTCCGAGAACTTGGCGAACAGCTGCAGGTTCGCCAGCGTGTGATCCAAGCGCCCGGACAGCCCGCCGTACACGTAGAGGTCGTCCTGCTTCCAATACAGCGCCTTCTCCATTGCCAGCTCCATGTCGGTTTTGTCCTTCTTGACCGGATGGCGCGACACGCGGCGGCACTTGGGGACATAGCCCAGCGAGTCGAAGTCGCCCACGGCCATGTCGGGGGTGACGCCGATGGATTCCAAATGCGCGAACCCGCCGTCGACGGCGATGATGAAGTCGAAGAAGCCGCCTTCCATCTGGAATTTGAAATGATCGGCGTTGAAGTCGGCGGCGCCGACCAAAGCGCAATGAGCCATAAGCTATCCTCCGAACCCTGTTCCCCCAGGCGGGATGCCGCGGGGTTTCGCCTGCTGGCGGGTAGGCGACAACAATATGCTAGAATACCACACGCGCGAGTGGGCCCGACGGCCGCGTGCCGCGAGGCGCGAGGAAAGTCCGGGCTCCTAAGGGCAGGATGCCAGCTAACGGCTGGGCGGGGCGACCCGACGGAAAGTGCCACAGAAAAGAAAACTCCCCCGCTGCGCGAGGGAAAAGCTGAAACGGTGCGGTAAGAGCGCACCAGCGTGCTGGCAACAGCACGGCTTGGAAAACCCCATCCGGAGCAAACGCAAATAGGAACGCGATACGGCCGCCCTTCCGTGCGTTCGGGTTGCGCGCTAGAGATGCGCGGCGACGTGCATACCAGATAAATGGCCGTCCACGACAGAACCCGGCTTACAAGCCCGCTCGCGCTTCCATAACGATCAGGCTCCGCCGCTGCCCGATGGCAGCGGCAAACGAAAAGGCGACCTTAAGGTCGCCTTTTCGCTGCAGTGCGTATATCGGAGCCGACAGGCTAGTCGAGCTCTTCGAACTCGAAGTCGTCGTCGACATCGCCGAAGCCGGAGAAGTCCTTCTCGATGACGGACGGCGTGGGCGTGGCGGCGGACACCACGGGATTGCCCGGCGTGGCGGGCGTCGCGTACGCGGCGGAACCGTCGATGCTGATGGGAGCCTGCGCCGTGGTGGAACCCAGCATCGGCGCGCCCTCGTCGACGGGCTGCGCGGGTTCGGGCTGGCGGGCATGGCTGCTGGTTAGCGCGGGAGCGTTGTAGTTGCCGGCGCCTCCCAGCTCGTTCAGGCGACGCTGCGCGTCGTCGATGAAATCGGACAGCAGGTCGCGGTACTCGTCGCGCGCGTCCTCGCGATCGTCCTCGAGTTTCTTGATGGCGTCGAGCACCTTCTGGCGATCGGCCTCGGCCTTGTCGAGGATGCGCTTCGCCTCGTCCTCGGCATCCTGGATGGTGTCGGCGGCTTGGGCCTTCGCGTTGGAGACCACGTCGTCGGCGGAACGCTGGGCGATGATGAGGGCCTGGGCGATGGCATTGTCGTTGGCCTTCTTCTCCTCGAGCTCGCGTTCCCTCTCGTCGAGTTGCTTTTCAAGCTCGGCGCAACGGGCTTCGAGCTTCGCAATGGCATCGTCCTTCTCGGCGAGTTCGTCGCTGCCCACAGCATGGGCGCCGGAACGCGGCTCGTCCTCGTCCTCGACGATGCGGGCGGGCGTGTCGAACCCATCGAACTTCGAATCGTCGAGCTGGGCCTCGAGCTGGGCAATCTGCTCATTCAGCCCGTCGATCTCATCGGCAACGTGCTCGAGGAACACATCCACCTCGTCGACATCGTAGCCCTTGCGATCGATGGAGAAGCTCTGATTGTGGATTTCGGTTGAAGTGATAGCCATCTGCGTTTCCCTTCACGCTTGCCGCGTCGGGCGGCGAAGCAGCCTTCACGCTCTTCGTTGAGACGAGCGCCTTATAACAATATGCCTATGATCAGGCGCACTCCGAATTGTAATACAAGCAGCGCCACGATGGGGCTGATGTCCACCATACCTCCAATAGGGGGTATGAAGCGCCTGAACAGGTTGAGGTACGGATCGCACACCTTGCCGAGCACGCGGTAGATGTCGGCGATGATGCCCGTCGATGAGGGTATCCACGACATCAGCACGTACACGAAGATGATCATGGTGTACACATCGGCCAGCGAATAGATGAGGTAAGCCAAGCTGGTCAGCACTGCGCCAACTCCTTAGATCGGGCGACCGCGGCGGAAACGCCCGCTACCATGGACGAGGAGAACCCGCCTTCCTCCATTGCCGCAAGCGCCGCGAGCGTGCTGCCGCCGGGGCTGCACACCGCGATGCGGGTATCCTGCGCGTTGGAACCGGTTTCCACCATGAGCTGCGCCGTCCCCAACACGGTTTGCAGCGCTAGCTGCTCGGCGAGCCCTGCGTCAAGGCCCTCGGCAGAGCCGCCGTCACGCAGTGCCTCGATGAGAGCCGCCACGTACGCCGGGCCCGACCCGCTGACGGCGCCCACCGCGTCGATGTCGGATTCATCGCACAGAAACGCATACCCCAGGCAGGAGAACAGGTCGCGCACGTAAGCGACATCCTGCTCGGACGCGTTCGCGCCGCCGCACACCGCCGTGGTGCCCTGCGCCACCAGCAGCGGCGTGTTGGGCATGGTGCGAACCACGCGGCTACCCGGGGCGAGCGCGCCCTCGAGCGTCTCGGTGGTGAGGCCGGCGGCGATGGAGACGAACAGCGGCCCTTCCTTCCCGCCGGCATAGACGGGAAGTTGAGCAATGCCGGAGAGCATGCCCATCATCACCTGGGGTTTCACCGCCAGGATGACGACATCCGCCCCCTGGGCCTGCGAGGCGTCGGCAACGCAGGCGACGCCGTAGCGCTCCTGAAGCAGGCGACGACGTTCCTCGCCGGGATTGGCGACGAGGAAATCAGAGGCGCCCAAGCCGGAAGCGACGCCGCTTTCTGCGGCGATAAGCCCGCCGACGATGGCTTCGCCCATCTTTCCGCCGCCGATGACGACGATGCGGGGATTGACGGCGCCCATTTACAGCACGCCCTTGCCACGCAGCGCCGAACGCTCGGCTTCGGTGAGAGCGCTATCGCGCGTGATGGAGAACACCTTGTCGGCGATGCACTCGACGCGGGCGTCGAGCGCGCTCGCCACGCCGAACGAGAAATCCAGAACGCGCTTGGAAAGCTGGTCGGGCGTCTTGCGCAGCGACAAGATGACCGCATCGCCCGCCTTGAGGATCTTCGCCACGCGCTCGACGTCGGAATAGGCGCTGGGCATGAGCACGGAAAGCGAACGGGACGGATCATGTGCAGACGTGCCCGAACCCGAATAGGCCTCGTACGGATCGAAGGACGACTTCGCAAGCTTGGAAGCGCTTGCACCGGACGCGGACGAGCTTGCCGTCGCGGACGTGCGCTCGGGAGCCGTGGACGAGAACAGTGAATCGAGGCCCTCGGAGCGGGCCTTCTCTGCCTCGCGCGCAGCCGCCGCGGCCACGTAGGCCGGCGAGGAAGGCGCAGGGGACGTGGCGTCGACGACCTCGCGGTCGAGACGGCGCGGCGTCGTCGAGGAGGCCGACGTCACATGGCGCGCCGGCAACGGATCGCGCTTGAGGCTGTCGGGGATGCGGGTGTTCGCACGAACGTCGTCGATGGAGACCAGGCGCGGGAAGCCGCTGTCGGAATGCGACGTGCGGGATGCGCTGCTGCGCGACGTGCTGCGCGCCGGACGGGTGGTCACCGCATCGGGCGAATCGTAGCGCGTGCCCGTGTGTGTGCGATCGTAGTCGGGACCGTACTCCGCATACTCGTCGTAGTCGTCGTCGTAATCGTCGTAGTCGTCGTAATCGTCGTCGTAGTAGTTGTCGTTGGACTTGGAATTCTGGTCGGAAAAGCCCAGCTTCGACTTAAGGTCGCTGAACACGCCTCGGTCGGATCCGAACTTGGGAAGCTCCATGAAAACCACCTGCTCTGTTTCGTGACGGCTGCGCACCGCCGCTGCGTTCCTGCCTATGCCAAGGCGCCTGCCGCCTTGCCAACGCCCGAAGGCGCCTTACTGTTCAAACGTATCCGAGAATACGGCCCGTCCGATGCGAACCATGGTAGCGCCAGCCGCCACCGCCTCGCGCCAATCCTCGCTCATGCCCATAGAAAGCCCATCGAATGCGGCCGCAACCTGGGGGTCCATCGTTCCACGCAGCTGCGCGTGCAACGCCGCCAAGCCGTCGAACACCTCGCGCGCCACCCGCAGGTCGCCCTGCGGCGCCATGGTCATCAAGCCGCGCACGCGCACATGCGCAAGGCCCATGCACACGCCCAACAGCTCGGGGACGTCCTCGACGCTCACGCCGCCTTTGCTCTCCTCGCCCGAGACGTTCACCTCGATCAGGACGTCCTGAACCTTGCCAAGCTCCGTCGCCGCAGCATCGATCTTGCGCGCGTGGCGCTCTTGGTACAGCGAATGCACCAACGAGGCATGCGCCACGATGTCGTGGATGCGGCGCGATTGGATGTTGCCGATGAAGTGCCAGGTGGCGCTGGGATGGGCCGCCGCCTTGCGCAGCAGCTCGTCAGGGCGGTTCTCGCCGAAATCACGGGCGCCCGCCTGCATGGCGAGCCCCACTTCCTCGGGACCCACCGTCTTCGACACCGCGATCAGCGTGACCTCCGAAGGATCGCGCCCGGCAAGCGTGCACTGGCGCGCAAGCTCCTCGGACACCGTCCGATACCGCTGTTCAACCCCCATGGAACCTCACTGCCCTTCCGCAGGGCGATCCCGCCCTGCCTCGTCGATGATATGGGAACGGCCTTCGCCCGCCGCGACGCGCACCGCCACGGCGCCGTGGCGGCCGCACACGCCGCCCGAAGCCCGATATGAATAATAGCGCTGCGGATGGCACATGGTGCAGATGCCGGAATCGACGATCCGATCGTGGGCAAGGCCCGCCTTCCGCAGATCGGCCCTCAACGCTGCCCGAAGATCCACATGCCGCTCGTCGGCGATGGCCGCCTGCCCGAACTCGCGTCGAAACCGCTCGACCACCTCGGGCCCGCACTCGAAGCATTCGGCATGGATATGCGGCCCGATGTAGGCGTTGAAGCGGGAGGGTTCGGCGCTGCCGTCCTGCTCCGCATCGGCGCGCGCCAGGCGGTCCGCTGCTTTGGCGGCGATATGGGCCACGGCGCCGCGCCACCCGGCATGGGCGACGGCGAAGCGCCCCGAAGGGGACACGATAATAAGCGATGCGCAGTCGGCGAAGCAGAGAAGCGCCGCAACATCGGAAACGTCCACCACCGCGTAGTCCGCCCCCGCACGCGCCCTTTCGTCCTGGACGGCCAGCTGCGAGGCATCGGATCCGTCGTAGCGCACCCCTTCGGTGCCGTGCACTTGGCTGAGAGTGGCAAGATGCGCCCCGGGGACACCGAGCGCCTCTAAGAGGATGGCGCGGTTCTCGCGAACGGCGGCAGGGTCGTCGCCCACATGCCCCGCGAGGTTAAGCCCGTCGTAGGGCGGCGCGCTCACGCCGCCCGCACGCCCAGTGAAGGCGATGCGCACGCCCGTCGCCTGCGCAAGGGCGTCATCGGTGAGCGCAGGAATGCAACGCGCGCCGAAAAGGCGCGCGTCGAGATGGGGCTTTGGAATGTCGAGCAGCTTGGCCACGGGCCCGAAAGCCTAGCGCTGGCGCTTCAGGAAATCGGGGATGTAATCCTCGTCTGCGAAGCGGCTGTTGCCCGACGTGGTGGAAAACGACACCGAAGGGCTGGGAGAAGCCGCGCTGGCGGTCTGCTGGGGCTGCTCGGTGGAAGCGAAGAGGTCCTTCGCCGCGAAGTCGAGCGAGGACTGACGGGCCTCGGTCGCCTTGAAGCCGGTGGCGATGACGGTGATGCGCACCTGGTCGCCCATGCCCTCGTCGATGATCTGTCCGTAGATGATGTTGGCGTTCTCGTCGGCGCAGGCCTCGACGGTGCGGGCGGCTGCGTCCACCTCGGAAAGCGTGAGGTCGGCACCGCCGGCAATGGAGAACAGCACGCGGGATGCACCGGCGATGGATGCCTCGAGCAGGCTGGAGTTGGTCGCCTGCTGAGCGGCGTCGAGCGCACGGTTCTCGCCCGATGCGATGCCGATGCCCATCATGGCCGTGCCGGCATCCTTCATGACCGTGCGGATGTCCGCGAAGTCGAGGTTGATGAGGCCGGGGATGGTGATGAGGTCGGTGACGCCCTGGATGCCCTGGCGAAGCGTATCGTCGGCGATGCGGAACGCATCGAGCATGCTGGTCTTCTTATCGACGATCTCCAGCAGGCGGTCGTTGGGGATGACGATGAGGGTGTCGACCTTCTGGGAGAGCAGGTCGATCCCCTGCTCGGCCTGGTTGCGGCGCGTGCGGCCTTCGAACGAGAACGGCTTGGTGACCACGCCGACGGTTAGGGCGCCGATCTCCTCGCGGGCGATCTCGGCGATTATGGGTGCCGCGCCCGTGCCCGTGCCGCCGCCTTCGCCGGCGGTGACGAACACCATGTCGGCCTCAGCCAGCGCCTCGCGGATCTCCGCACGGCTCTCCTCGGCTGCCTGGCAGCCTACCTCGGGGTTGGCGCCTGCGCCAAGACCGCGGGTGATCTCCTCACCGATGTGGATCGTCTTGTCGGCATCCGACATAAGCAGAGCCTGACGATCGGTGTTGACGGCGATGAACTCGACGCCCTGGACGCCGGCTTCAACCATGCGGTTGACGGCGTTGGTTCCGCCGCCGCCCACTCCGACGACCTTAATGACCGCCAGATGCTCAGAGCCGATATTGTTTGGCATTGTTTCCTCCACACCTGCTGCGTTTACGATGCTGCGTTTAAACTTGGCGTGAGCTTCGCTCACATCGGTTCATTGTACAACATGCCAGGGCATTTGCAAACGCGCGAAGCCCGGCTTCGCAAGCAACCCATCATTCGAAGCCCCTGATCACAGGGCGCGGTAGGTAGGGCTGTTAACGTCGCGCACGTTGATGTAGGCCACCGCGTCGGGATGCTGCTCCATGATGCCCAAGACGATGCGCTCCTTGTCGCGGATGTTGTCGGCGGAGCCGAAGGCGATCTCGACGTTGTTGTCGAGGATGAGGCGCGTCTCCTCCACGCCGTCGGCGTACACCGTCTTCACCCGTCCGGCAAGCTCGGTGGTCATGCCCGACAGGATGTCGAGCGCATTGAGCACGCTATCGTCGGAGCAATACGTTCCCACCTGGGCTTTCGTTCCAAAGGGGACAGCTTTGATATGCAGGGCGGCGTCGGCGTCCTCATACACTTTCGCGCTGGTGCGCTGGCCCGCCTCGGAGTCGCGATCGGGGATGGGCATGAGCCACATGTGGTCCGACGCGATGGCCCAGGGCTGCACGCCCTTGCCGTCGGAGGTGGGCACCTCCACCACCGCCGCGATCTGCCGCTCGGTGACGACCAGCTCCAGCGTGTCGGGGAACACGCGGTTCACCGCGACGTCCTGCACCCAGGCATCCTGCTTCAACCGATTCTCGATGCCCGCGGCGTCCACGCGCAGCAAGGTGGATCCGGACGGCACCGCGGCAAGCGCCGACATCTCCTCGGACGTGAGGTGCTCGACGCCGGAAACGCGCACGTTGGTGATGGTGAACAGGCTGGAGTTGTACACGAGCACCGCGCCGATGACCAGCGCCGCCACGATGCTGATGATGACCGTGAGACGCACCAGGTAGCGGCGGTAGCGCGCCTGGGCGCGCGTCTGGCGCTCCAGGCGGTCGAGGTCGCCCACGCGCACCGAGGTGAGCTTGGGCGCCTGCTGCCGCTCGGGAGCGCTGTATCGCCCGCCCGCGACGGCATGCCACTGCCCCTCGCCCGCGCGTTGGGAGCCCTGGCGGGACCCGGGCGCGGCGGCGCGGCGGGCGCGGCGCCTATTCGAATCCGAGGAAGCGGACTTCCGGCGTGAGTTCGATGCCATATGCCTGCTCCACCTTCGCTTGGATCGTCTTGATGAGCTCCATCACGTCATGGGCGGTTGCCCCACCCGTGTTCACGATGAAATTGGCGTGGACCTCCGACACCTGGGCGCCGCCAACGCGGACGCCCTTCATGCCCACCTCTTCGATGAGCCTGCCGGCGGAGTCGCTTTCGGGGTTTTTGAACACGCTGCCGCAGGAGGGCTTGCCCAGCGGCTGGGTCTTCTTGCGCCGCGCCAACGACGCCTCCATCTTCCCCCTGATGAAGAAGGGGTCGGCGGGCTCCACCGCGAGCTCGCATTCCACGGCGATCTCGTCGGGGTCGAGCGACGAGCGACGGTATTCCCACCTGATCTCGGAGCCGAGGCGCCGGCGCATGCCATGGCGCGGGCTGTAGGTGGTCACTGCCACCACGCGCGCGCCCAGCCATTCGCCGCGCGACCCGGCGTTCATGCGCAGCGCGCCGCCGATGGTCCCCGGCGTTCCCACGGCGAATTCCAGGCCGGCAAGCGAGCGTTTGAACGCCTCCTGCACCACCGAGGACAGAGGAACCCCCGCCCCTACGAAGAAACGCGAGGCGTCCTTATCGAAGCGCAAGGTGCGGAAATCGCGTCCGAGCGTGACCACTACCCCTGGAAAGCCCGCATCGGCAACCAGCAGGTTGGAGCCGCGCCCCACGCACACCCAAGGGATCCCGCATTCCTGCGAGCATTCCACCACGTGGCGCAGCGCGCCCACGGAATCGGCGCGCACGAGGTAGTGCGCCGGCCCGCCGATGCGATAGGTGGTATGGCGCGCCATGGGCTCGTTGGGGTACGCTTCGCCGTCGAAGCGGTCGCTGAGCAAAAGGGCGCCGAGCGCCGATGCGTGCTGGGCCATGGGCTACCTGCCGTTATCCGCCGCGCGGCGGCGCAGCTCGTCGAGCAGTTGCGGGCCGATGGCGGTGACGTCGCCCGCGCCCATCGTGATGATCAGGTCGCCCGCGCGCAGGAAATCGGCCAGATACGGCACGATCTCCACGCGGCGCGGCACGTAGCTGGCCTGCGGATGGCCCTCGTGCTCGAGCACCACGTTTAGAAACGTCTTGCCGCTCACGCCAGGCACCGGGGCCTCGCCCGCCGGGTACACATCCATGAACACGATGGCGTCGGCGGCGTCGAATGCGCTGCCAAATTCGTCATGCAGGACATCGGTGAACAGGGGCGCGCGGGAATAGCGATGCGGCTGGAACAGCACCACCACGCGGTTATAGCCCAGCTGCGATGCAGCCGTGATGGTGGCGTTGATCTCGGTGGGATGGTGGGCGTAGTCGTCCACCACGGTGATGCCCGTTTCCTTGCCCACCAAATCGAAGCGGCGCTTGACGCCCGCGAAATCGGCCAGCGCGTCGGCCACCTTCTGCGCGGGGAAGCCCAACGCGTCCAGCAGCGTCACCACGCCCGCCGCGTCGAGGACGTTGTGACGGCCGGGATTCTGCTTGAGCGAGCCTTCCACCAGCGAGCCGTCCTTCATGCGCAGCGTGTAGGAGCTTCCCACGCCATGGGGCGTGTACGACTCCACCACCACGTCGTTTTCCGCGCCGAAGCCGTAGGTGGCCAGGGGCCTGTCCGCGGCGCGCGCGAGCTCGAGCAGCGGGGCCTCATCGCCGCACACCACCGCGATGCCGTCGTCGGGCACCGAGGAGATGAACGCCTGGAATTTCTCGTGGATCTCGGTGAGGTCGCGGTAATGGTCCAGGTGATCGGCCTCGACGTTGGTGATCAGCACCGCCTGGGGCGACAGGAACATGAACGACTTGTCGCTCTCGTCGGCCTCCACCGCGTAGTAGCGGCCCGTGCCGGAGCGCGCGTTGGTGCCATAGGCGCGCACGATGCCGCCGATGAGGAACGTGGGGTCCTCCCCCAGCGCATCCAGGGCGCTAGCCAGCATCGACGACGTGGTGGTCTTGCCATGCGTGCCCGCCACGGCCAGCGTCTGCAGCCCGTCGCCGAGGCGCGCGAGCATCTGCGCGCGGTGCCAGATGGTCAACCCGCGCTCGCGGGCGCTCGCCAGCTCGGGGTTGTTGTCGAGGATGGCGGTGGACACCACCACGATATCGGGACCATCGTCGCGGCCCGTGCCGAAGATGTTATCGGGGCTGTGGCCGATGTGCACCTCCACGCCCGCCTCGCGCAGCTGTTTGGTGTAGCGGCTTTCCTTGATGTCGGAACCACTGACGCGCATTCCCTGGTCGTGCGCGACACGGGCGATGCCGCTCATGCCGACGCCCCCCACGCCAATGAAATGGACGGAGCGAATGCGCTCGGGCGTGCTGTGGTCAAGTTCCATTACGCTGTACTCGCTTTCGATTCACGTGAATTACTGCATCCGAACCATGATAGCCGCCTAGCGGGCGTTTGCGGCGGCAATCACAGCATCTGCCAATTTCGCGGCCGCGCCCGAGGTGTTCTGCGCGCGCGCCGCCCGGCGCATGCGCTCCCGTTTCCCGGGATCGTCCAGCAGCCCCAGCAGCGCTTCGGCGAACTGCGGGGTCTGCACCTGGTCATCGGCCACCAGATAGGCGCAGCCCGCCTCCACGTAAGCGCGCGCGTTCATGGTCTGATGGTCCTCGGTCGCCGCCGGGAAGGGCACCAGGATGGCGGGCACCGCCAGCGCGGAGATCTCGGCGAGCGAGGATGCCCCGGCGCGTGACACGATGACGTCGGCCGCGGCCATGCATTCGCCCATGCGATCCTGGTAGTCGATGATCTGCCAGCGCTTCGCCTGCTCGGGGGAAAGCGCCATCTGCTCCACCACCGATGCGTATTCGCGGCGCCCGGTGAGGTGCACCACGTGCACGTCAGGACGCGAGAGCAGCTGCCCTTTGAGATCCATGACCGCCTGGTTCAGATGGCGCGCCCCCAAGCTGCCGCCCGTCACCAGCAGAAGCCGCGCTTCGTCGGGCACGCCCAGCATGGCGCGGCCCGCCTCGCGCGTGGCCGAAAGCACCGAGGAGCGCACGGGGTTGCCCGTGAGCACCACGTGCTCGCGCTCCGCATCGTCGAGCGCCTTGGCGGCATACTCGTAGGTGAGGCAGATGGCCGCGGCGCGCTTGGCCAGGTAGCGGTTGGCCATGCCCATGACCGAATTCTGCTCGTGCACCGCGACCGGGATGCCCAGCTGCTCGGCGGCGCGGCCCACCGGCACGCACACGTAGCCGCCGAAGCCCACCACCACATCGGGGCGGATCTCCTGAAACCAACGCTTTGCCTGGCCGGTGCTCTTCTGGATAGCCGCCACGCCCTTCACCAGCGACAAGGGTTTCTTGCGGTTGAACCCCGATGCCTTGAACCCCTTGAAGGGGATGCCGGCGTCTGCCACGAGCTTGGCCTCCACCCCGGTGGGCGTGCCCGCGAACAGGACCTCCCATCCGCGGCGGGAAAGCTCCTCGGCCAAGGCGAGGGCGGGGTTGATGTGGCCGGCGGTGCCGCCGCCGGACAGAACGGCTTTCATGCGCTACCTCCTTCCCAGCTCGCCGCGTTTGGAGGCGCGGGAGGCGTTGCCTGAATCGGCCGTGCGCACGATGCGCAGGTTCGCACGGCGCTGCTCGTAGATGTTCGGGCCGGATTCCTCCTTCGCAACCGACAGGATGAGGCCCACCATGATGAACGTGGCGATAAGCGACGAGCCGCCCGATGAGATGAACGGCAGGGGCTTGCCCGTGGTGGGCAGCAACCCCACGACGCAGCCGATGTTCAGAAACGCTTGGAACACCAGCATGAGCGTGCAGCTGCCCGCCACCATGGTGGCGAAGTCGGACGAGGCGGAATTGGCGATGCGCATGCCCGCGTACAGGACCACGATGAACAGCGCCACCACGAACAGCGCTCCCACCATGCCCAGCTCCTCGCCGATGATGGCGAAGATGAAGTCGGTCTCGGCCTCGGGCAGGTAGAACTTCTCGCTGGAGTTGCCCAGCCCCACGCCGAACAGCCCACCTTGCGAGAACGCGTAGTAGGAATGGATGAGCTGAAACCCGCCGCCCTGGCCGCCTTCGCCGTCGTCCCAAGGGTTGAGGAACAGCATGCGATCGGAACGGTAGCCGGTGAACGCGATGGCGAACACCACGAACACAGCGCCCAGCACGCAGATGCCCCCGATGAACTTCAAGGGAACCTCGCCCAGCCACATGACGGCGAGCACGCCCACGGCGATGATGATCGTGGTGCCCAAGTCGGACTGAGTCACGTACAGAAACGCCACCGGAATGCCGATGAACAGAAACGCCTTGGTCAGCATCTGCGAAACGGTGCAGGACCCCTCGCGGTACTCGCAGTACAGATGCGCCGCCACCAGCACCAGGGCGATCTTGGCGAATTCGGAAGGCTGCAGGCTAATGGGACCCAAGGTGAGCCAGCGCTTCGCGCCCAGGCCCACGATGCCCATGAGCGCCACCAGCACCAGAAGGCCCACGGCAACACCCCAGATGATCCACAGGAGCGGCCCGCGCCACACGCGGCAGGGCACCCACTTCCACAGTACAAAGGCCGCAGCGGCGCCCACCGCCACGAACAGCAGCTGGTCGGTAAGGTAGCTGATGGCGGGCACGTTCTCGTCAAGCGCCTCGGCGATGGACGACGAGTAGATCATCACGCATCCCAGAAGGGTGAGGATGACCACCGCTATCACCAGCAGAAGGCGCGGCGGGACGGCCCCCGCGGCATCGCGGACGGTATGGGAGGAACGCGAAGGCATGGCGCGCACCGCCCTACGCGCCCAGCTGGCCGGAGCGCTGCGCCACCAGGCGCTTGAACACCTCGCCGCGTTCCTCGAAGCAGCTGAACTCGTCGAAGGAGGCGCATGCCGGGGAAAGCAGGATCACATCGCCTTCGCCCGCGATGGCGCAGGCGGCGTCAAGCGCATCGGCAAGATGCTCGGCACGCAGCACTTGGAAGCCCTCGGGCTGGCTGCCGCGCGCAGCCGAAAACGCCTCTTGGAAGCGCTGGCCGGCGGCGCCGAAGCACACGGCAGCGCGGGCATGGGCATGCGTTGCCTGCACCAGCGGCGCGAGGTCGGTGCCCTTGTCGTCCCCGCCGAACAGCATGATGGGACGCGCGTTGGGAAACGCCTGGATGGCCTTGAGCGAGGCATCCACGTTGGTTGCCTTGGAGTCGTTGTAGCAGGCCGCGCCGCGGATGGTGCCGCACGGCTCGATGCGATGCTCCAGCGGGGCGAACGAGCGCAAGCCGGCGACGGCCGCATCGTCGTCGGCGCCGAGCGCGATGGCCACGGCGGAGGCGGCCAGGGCGTTGCCGACGTTGTGGCGGCCCTTGATGAGCAGCTCGCCTTCAGGGATAAGGCGGTGCTCCGCGCCATCGAAGGCAACCGTCAAGCAGCCCTGGGCATCGACGAACGCGGCGTTGTCGGCGCCGCAGGCGGCGCGCATGTCGCCCTCGTAGCCCGCTTTGGTGCCCACGGGGATGTAGGGGTAGCCGCGCTGCTCGGAGGGGATCGCCTTGATCTCGCGGATCTTGGCGCGCACCTCGTCGTCGGTAGCGTCGAGGACGGCTACCGCGGAGGGCGCCTGCGCCAAGTTGGCAAGCATCTTGAACTTGTCGTCGCGATAGGCCTCGAAGCTGCCGTGCCACTTGATGTGGTCAGGCGTGATGTTGAGGATGACCGCGGCGTCGGGGGCGAAGGCGCAGGTGGAGTGCAACTGGTAGGACGAGGTCTCCGCCACGAACACACGGCCAGGGCCCTGCGCCACGGCGTCGAGGCACGGGCTGCCGATGTTGCCGACGGCGACCGCATCGAAGCCGGCCTCGCACAGCAGGTGCGCAACAAGCGAGGTGACCGTGGTCTTGCCGTTGGTGCCGGTGATGGCAACCCACCTCGAATCGCGATCGCTTTCGCGCCAGGCCAGCTCCACCTCGCCGAACACCTGGCCTGACAGGCGCTCTCCGTCGCGGTAAAGCCGATGGGTGGGCGCGATGCCCGGGCTGGGGATGCACACGTCGAAGCGGCCTTGCGCCACCTGGGCGGCCAGGCGCTCCACCGCGTCGTCGCCGAACTCCACGACGGCGCCGGCCTGCTGGGCGCGCGCCGCCGCGGCGCTCGTCGCGTCGGTGCGCACGCCGGCGGCGATGAACAGCCCGCTCACCCTGCCGCCTAGCAGGGGCAGGCAGTAGTCCACCACCGCTTCCCCGCTCTTGCCCAGACCCAGCACGAGCACCGAGCCCAGTTTTTCAGCTCCTCGACGCATGACGAAACACCCCTTTTTCGAAAAACGCTACGCGACGACGCCCAGCATCGACTCCGCGAAATAGATGAAGAAGCCGATCGCGGCAAGAAGACCCGACACGATCCAGAAGCGCACGACCACCTTCGTCTCGCTCCACCCCTTCTTCTCGAAGTGATGGTGCAGCGGCGCCATCAGGAACAGACGCTTCTTGGTGCGCTTGTAGTAGAACACCTGCAGCAGCACCGAGACCGCCTCGACCACGAACAGCCCGCCGATGACGAGGACGACGAACTCGGTTTTGGTGAGGATGGACAGGCAGCCCAACGCCATGCCCAAGGCAAGCGATCCGGTGTCGCCCATGAAGATATCGGCAGGATAGGAGTTGTACCACAGAAAGCCCACGCAGGCGCCCGCGAGCGCCGCGGCGAAAATGGCCGGGTCCAGCAGATCGGAGCGGTAGGCGATCGCCGCCATGACCACCATGACGATCATCACCGTGCCGGCGGCCAGGCCGTCCAGCCCATCGGTAAGGTTGACAGCGTTGCACATGCCCATCAGCAGGACGTCGCAAAACACCAGGTACAACCATGGGATGGAGATCGCAACGTCGCCCACGGTAAAGGTGGTGGTGAGCACGCCCAGATCGAACGTGCAGACGAAGGGGATCTCCACCGTGGGGGCGATGCCCACGAGGTTGACCGCCAGCAGGCAGAAAGCCGTGGACACCGCGAACTGCCCCACCAGCTTCGCCTTGGGCGTGAGGCCCAGCGAACGTTCGTGGATGACCTTCGACGCGTCGTCGATGAGGCCCAGCAACCCGGCGATGAGCGTTGCCCCCGACAGAAGGAACGTCTCGGGAGACGGCCCCGCCAGAAGGACGATGGTGATGGCGACCGCAATTAGCATGATCACACCGCCCATGGTGGGCGTGCCCTGCTTAACCAGATGGCTTTGCGGGCCGTCGGCGCGCACCTGCTGGCCGATATGGCTCGAACGCAACGAGCGGATCCACAGCGGCATGATCGCCATGGTGAGCGCGGCGGCGATGACCACCGCGAGGAAAACGAGGAACGTCGGGTAGTTCGAGAACACGGAGAACACGCTAACCTACCAACCCTTCTACCACTTTCTCAAGGCCCACGGAATGGGATGCCTTCACCAGCACCGCGCAGCCTGCGCCGACCAGCGGCGCAACGAATTCAAGCGCTTCGGCGGCGTCGGAGACGCAGCGGACCGCCTGCGGCGGCAGGCCCTCCTGCTGCGCCGCCTGCGCGATGCCGCGCGCCAGGGGGCCCACGCACACCAGAAGGTCCACCCCGGCTGCCGCGGCGTCGCGACCCACCTGGCGATGGCCCTCTTCGGAATAATCGCCCAGCTCGCCCATGTCGCCTAGGACGGCGATCTTGCGATCGGCCTTCAGGCTGGCGAACGCGCGCAGCGAAACCCGCATGGAATCGGGGTTCGCGTTGTAGGAATCGTCGACGATCAGCGCGCCGGAGGGCGCTTCGACCATCTTCGCTCGGCCGCTTTCAGGCTGGGACTGGGCCAAAGCCGCAGCGATGGCGTCGATGCCCATGCCCATGGCGCAGCCCACTGCGGCGGCGGCGCAGGCGTTGCCCACGTTGTGGATACCGGGAAGCTGCAGGCGGCATGCGGTACGGCAGGCTTCGCCCATGCCCGGAAAACCGTCGGCGTGCAGCGAGAACGAGGCGCGCCCCCCTTCGTCGAGGGACACGTCCTCGGCCCACACCAGGGCGTCACCGGGGCGCAGCGCGCCGTCGGCCCGGCCTTCCGCCAGCGCGCGCGCACGCTGCGGCGCCTGCCGCGAGCCATCGAAGAGCGCCACGCGCACGCCGCGCTCTTCAAGGCAGGCGCGGTCGCGCATGAAACCGGCGTAGTCGTCGTCGGCGTTGAGGAACGCCCAGCCGCCGGGTGGAAGCGCTTCGAGCAGCTCGCCTTTGGCGCAGGCGATGTTCGCGCGCGAGCCCAGAAGCTCCATATGGCTGGTGCCCACGTTCACGACCAGCCCCCAATCGGGCTTGGCAAACGAGCACAGATGCCGGATCTGCCCCAGGCCGCGCATGCCCATCTCCACCACCACGGCGCCGTCGTCCTCGGACGCGGACAGCAGGGTGTTGGGCACGCCCAGCTCGTTGTTCTGATTGCCCGCCGTGGCGGTGACGGGGAATGCGGCAGCCAGCACGTCGCGCACGAGGTTCTTCGTGGTGGTCTTGCCGCTCGAACCGGTAAGCCCGATGACGCGACCCTTCAACCGGCCGCGCCACAGGCGCGCCAGTCCGTACAGGGCCTCCTGCACGTCGGGGACCAGGATGACGGCCTTGCCTGCCGCACGCGCCGCTTCGAGCGCTTCCGCGGAGGGCTCGTGCCCCACCAGGGCGGCCACGGCGCCCGCATCGAGGGCGGCGGCGGTGAACCGCACGCCGTCGACGCGCTCACCCGGCAGCGCAGCGTACACATCGCCTTGCGCCACCTGACGAGAGTCCCAGGCGAGCCCCGTCGCGAGGGCGTCGGGCTCGGCAGGCACGACCAGGTAGGAACCGTCGACGGCGGCGCATATGTCGGCGAGGGAGAGCCTCATCGTCAGGCCTCCCCGCCCTCTTCGCCGCCGAAGCGGCGCTCGAGCTCCTCGGCCGCCACTTCGCGATCGTCGAAATGCAGCACCTTATCACCCACCAGCTGGTAGTCCTCATGGCCCTTGCCGGCAAGCAGCACCGAGTCGCCCGCCTGGGCAATTTCCAACGCGCGCGCGATGGCGCTGCGCCGGTCGGGGACCACCTCGTATTTGCCCTTGCCCGCCGTCATGCCGCTTTCGATGTCGGCGATGATGGCCAGCGGATCCTCGCTGCGCGGATTGTCGGAGGTGACGATGGCGTAGTCGGCGTCGAGCGCCTCGCGGCCCATGATGGAGCGCTTGGAGGCGTCGCGATCGCCGCCGCAGCCGAACACGCAGATGGTGCGCCCCGGCGTGAGCGCGATGATGGACCCCAGCGCCTTCTTGAGCGCGTCGGGGGTGTGCGCATAGTCGACGAACACCGACACGCCGCCGTCATGGACGGCATGCACGCGCTCCAAACGGCCGGGCACCTGCGGGGCCTCCTCCAGCGCGCGCACGATGGCGGGCGCGGGAATGCCCAGCTGCAGCCCGATGCCGAAGGCGTTCATGATGTTGGACACGTTGAAGCGCCCCACCAGCGGGTAGTCGAAGCGGAACAGCTCGCCGCGCACGTGCAGCTCGACCGAGGTGTGCGTGGGGGCGTATTCCACCTTGCCCGGGTGAATCTGCGCGCTGGGATCGAAGCCGGTGGTGATCACGCTGTCGCCAGCATCGGAGCAGCGGCGCAGAAGCTCTTTGCCCCACTTGTCATCCACGCAGATGACGCGCTTCGCCGGGTAATCCGACGAGAACAGCAGCGCCTTCGCCTCGAAGTAGGCTTCGAAGGTGTGATGATAGTCCAGGTGGTCCTGCGTGAGGTTGGTGAAGGCGGTCACCGCGAAGCGGGTGCCCCAGGTGCGCCGCAGATCCAGCGCATGAGAGCTCACCTCCATCGCCACCACGTCGCAGCGGGCATCGCGCATGCGGGCGAACAGGCCCTGCAAGTCGGGCGATTCCGGCGTGGTGTGCTGCGACTTCTCGTGCTCGTCGCCCACGCTCACGCCAACCGTGCCTATGACGCCGGTTCGCTTGCCGGCCACGCGCGCGATGTGCTCCACCAGAAACGTGGTGGTGGTCTTGCCGTTGGTGCCCGTCACACCCACCAGATCGAAATCGCGCGAAGGATGGTCATGGAAGTTAGAGGCGGCGAGCGCCATGGCCTTGCGCGTATCGGCCACCACGACCTCGGTGACATCGGTGGCGTCGGCGAGGTAGACCTTGCGCTGCACGACGAGCACCTTGGCCCCGCGGTCGATGGCGTCCTGGGCGAAGGAGTGCCCGTCTACCTTGAACCCGACGATGCAGAAGAACGCATCGCCGGGGTTCACCGCATCGCTGCGGTAGGCGATGCCGGAAACTTCCTCCCCGGGATTGCCCAAAATGGTGCAGTCCATGCCCTCGAACAGCTGGGCACACGTTTTCGTCATTCTGCCCCCTTTATTCAGATCAATCGCTCATCTGGGGTTTTACCCCTCAGGAGCAATCTTGAATCGATCGATTGCCGTAGTCATTATATCTTTAAAAATTTGCGTGGTCGTGCTGGCGCCCGGAACCTCGTTGGCCCCCACAAAACATACCAATTGGCTGCTGGAATCGGGCAGGAAGCCGGTGAACGCGATGTTGTACACGCCGGGGCGGTAGCCGCCGTTCACCTCGTCGTAGATCTCGGCGGTGGAGGTCTTGCCGGCCACCTCGTAGCCGTCGATGGCGGCAGCCTTGCCGGTACCGTCGGTGACCACGGTCTTGAGCATGTCGATAAGCGTGGGCAACACCTCGGTGTTATCGACGATCTGCTCGGTGGCGTACTCGGGGACCTCGTCCGTCTGCGGTTTCGCGATGAGGAAATGAGGGGTACAGGCCACGCCGTCGTTGTTGATGGCGCCGTAGAAGCGCACCATCTGCATGGGCGTCACCGAGATGCCCTGGCCGAAGCTGACGTTGTAGCCGGTCACCTTCGTCCAGTCCTCGTAGGGCACCATGTAGCCCAGCACGTCGGTGTCGGCCTGGCCTTCGCCGGGGTAGTCTACGCCGGTGTCCTTGTGCAGGCCGTACTTGATGATGTAATCGTAGAGCTTGTCGAAGCCCATCTTCTCCACCGACAGCGAAATGCCCACGTTCGACGACTGGTCCAGGATCTCGCGCAGCGTCATGGTCATGCTGTTGCGATCATGCGCGTCGGATATGGTGTAGCCGTCGGCGGTGATATAGGAGGGGCAGTACAGCTCGTCGTCGGGGCCCATAGTGCCGGTTTCCAGCAACGCCAGGGTAGACACCGTCTTGAAGATGGAGCCGGGCTCGAACAGATCGGTCACGCACTTCAGCTGCGTGGCGCCCTCCTCCACCTCCGAGCGATCGGCGGGGTTGAAGTACGGAAGCGAGGCCGCCGCATAGATCTCCCCGGTACCCGCGTCCATGATCACGCAGCTTCCGCCTTCGCCGCCCATCTGATCGACGCCGGCAGCGAGGCGCTCCTCCACGTAGCCCTGCAGCGTGATGTCTATGGACACCACGATGTCCTGCCCGTCCACGGCAGGGGTGTCTTCGTGCACGCCGCCGGGAATGGGGATGCCGCCCTTGCCGCGCTCGGCAACGTAGCGCCCGGGCGTGCCGGACAGGATGTCGTCGTAGTAGGCCTCCAAGCCCGAGATGCCCGAGTAGTATTCCGAACCGGTGTCTTCGTCGATCTTCACCTCGCAGGCGCCCACCACCTGGCCGGCCACCTGGCCGTTGGGGTAGTCGCGGCGCGTGTCGGAGAGAAAGTAGATGCCCTTGATGCCGCGCTCGTCCACCAGCTGCTTCAAGCGATCGCCCTGCTCTACATCGATCTTCTGCGCCAGGTAGGCGAATTGCAAGTCGGATTGGCTGAGCGTTTGCAGGTAGTCGGACAGCTTGCCGTCGAGCACTTCGGAGACGGTCTGCGCGGCGTAGGCGGGATTGTCCACCTCGGAGGGGTTGCAGTACACCGTGGTGGCATCCACGCTGATGGCAAGCACGTTGCCGTTGCGGTCGTAGATGGTGCCGCGGCGCGCCTCGACGCTCACCGCGACAGTACGGGCATCCTGAGCGTTTTCGGAGTACTCGCCCGCCACGATGACCTGCAGGTAGAAGAGGCGGGCAAAGACGATAAGTGCCAGCGCAAGGAACAGCAGCACTGGCACGAACACGCGGTTGGAGCTGATGCCCTGCACCGCTTCGGGTGCACGGCGCTGGGATGAGGAACGGCGCCCCTTCTCGCGGCTGCGCCGCGGGCGCCGGTTGCGGGAACCGGGCTTATCGGAGGCCATGCGACTATTCCTCCAGGCCGCCGGCGCGCTCCAGGCTCTGCGTCAACGACAGGTTGCCCGTATCATCGGTGGCGACCACATCGACGCCAAGGTCGAGGAACTCGGTGGTGGCGGGCGCGCCCATCTTCAGCTGCTGGGCGGTCGCCTTCACGTTGGAGGGGTTCGAAAGGGTGCTCTGGGTGACCTCGAGCGCGTTGCTCTGCTCGCGGATGGACGAGATGTCCTGGTTGAGCTGCTGGGTTTCCACAGCAGCCGAAACGGTTGCAGCGGAAAGCGCCACGCGCGCGACGCACACCAAGGAAAAGGCGACGAGCGCCGCGATGACGACTTTGACGAGGATCGACGTTCGGGAAGCGGCGGCGCTCTCGTTGGCGCGGCGGCCTCCGCCGGGAATTGCGCGGACGTCGGGGCGGCCGGTGCGCTGGGGGCGGCGACTCGGTTGAGGGTAGGCGTATGCGGGTGCTGCGCTCATGTCGGCTGCCTCCTTTCATCCATCCAGCGGCGTCTC
The DNA here is from genome assembly GCA_036306585.1 of Eggerthellaceae bacterium. GTDB lineage: Bacteria > Actinomycetota > Coriobacteriia > Coriobacteriales > Eggerthellaceae > Aphodovivens. The sequence goes on along the minus strand of JAXJZF010000005.1, from coordinate 446,519 downwards.
GACCGTCTCGTGCTCGCCGGAAGGTTGCGGGCCGTCCGGCTACAAGCGTTGCGCGACGCGCAGCTTAGCGCTGCGCGCGCGGGGGTTTCTTTCAATTTCCTCTGCAGTGGGAAGCAGGGGCTTTCGGGTGATGACTTTCAATATCGGCTTTTTCCCGCACACGCACATGGGCAGGTCGGGAGGGCAGGTACACCGGTTTGACATGTGCGCGAAGGCATCTTTGACGATGCGGTCCTCCAGCGAGTGGTAGCTGATCACCGCGATGCGACCGCCGGGGTTGAGCCAGCGGATGGCGGCGTCGAGGCCGCGCCGCAGCACGTCCAGCTCGCCGTTCACCTCGATGCGCAGAGCTTGGAACGTGCGCTTCGCCGGGTGCCCGCCGGCACGACGTGCCGAGGCGGGGATGGCGGCCTTGACGACCTCCACCAGCTGTTGGGTTTGCGTTATGGGCTGCTTCTCGCGCTCGCGCACGATGAAATCCGCGATGCGGCTGGCCCATTTCTCGTCCGAATAGGCACGGATGATCCGAGCGAGATCGGCTGCGTTGTAGGTGTTGATGATCTCTTGCGCGGTTAGGGTTTGTTTCCCCGGATCCATCCGCATATCAAGGGGGCCGTTCTCCTTGAAGGAGAAGCCACGTGAGGGCACGTCGATCTGCGGAGACGAAACGCCCAGGTCGAACAGGAACGCGTCGATCCCGGGCACCTCCGCGGAAAGGAGCAGCTCGTCCATATCCCCGAAGTTGCCATGCAGAAGTTCGATGGAGGGGCGGCGTTCCTCCGGCATCATCCCGAGTTTTAGGCCGGCGGCTTCAAGCGCCGCGTCGTCCTGATCGATGCCGATGAGCGTGCCTTCCCTACCGAGCCGTTTGGCGACCTCGAGGGAATGGCCTGCGCCGCCGAGCGTTGCATCCACGAATGTGTGCTTCGTTTCCAGTTGTAGATATTCGAGGCACTCGGCGAGCAGAACCGGTATATGCCGATATTGGTTTGTCATACCGCTCACGTCCTACGACTAGTGGAACAGCAGGCTGAGGTCGACAGCCGCGCTCTTCTGGTCGTAACGCTTCGCGTCCCACACCTCGAAGTAACCGGTGTTGCCCACGATGACCACGTCCTTGTCGATGTCGACCGTGCCGCGCATTTCCGCGGGGAGCATAATTCGACCGGAGGAGTCCACCTGCACATCCTCGGAGCGCGCCTTCAGCGCGCTGCGAAGCTCGATGTGCATCGTGTCGGACGAGTCGTACTTGCCGAAACGATCCACGAACAGCTGGTTGATCCACTGGTTGAATCCGTCGGAGTCGAACACCCACAGGCAGTCGTCCTTGGGGTTCAGCGTTACCACGAGATCCTTCGGAACCACCTTGCGGAACTTGGCGGGCAGGGAGACGCGGCCCTTGTCGTCCACCTTGAAACGGTACTTGCCGTTCAGGTCGAACGTCGCGCGCGCACCATCGGCGGCATCGGCAGCGGCTGTTGCCTGCGCCCCATTGCTGGTGTCGGCGACCTTGGCCATTCCTTCCTCTCCACTTCGTCCCACGGGTATCCCGATGCCTGGAATTGTATCCCACTTTGTCCCACCACGCAATGAAATTTAGCGTTCATTTAAGGTACTACGTGGGAAAAGAGGCCGTTTCAAACAGTGATTGAGGATGGATGACGGAAGGCTCTCCCCCATCGTCCCACATATGGGTTTACGAGGGTTCACCAAGCACAACATATGGGGTCGGAAACGCCGTGGGGCAAAATGGGAGACTTTGTGAAGGAATCTGGCGCGTTTTAAGCGCGCGGGTGGGCGTGCAGGTACTCCTCGCGCACGTGCGAGCGGTCGACGTGAGTGTAGATCTGGGTGGTGGAGATGTCGGAGTGGCCCAACATCTCCTGGATGGCGCGCAGATCGGCGCCGCCTTCCAGCAGATGCGTGGCAAAGGAGTGGCGCAGCGTGTGGGGATGCAAATGCGCGCAGCCGATGACGCGCCCCGCGCGGGCGACTATGGTGTGCACGCTCTGCCGCGTGAGGCGCCCTCCGCGCGCGTTGAGGAACACCGCCGCGACGGGGCGGGCGGGATCTGCCAGCTCGCGGCGCGCGTCTTGCAGATAGGCGGACAGCGCCTTCAGGGCCGCTCCCGATATGGGGGCGACGCGTTCTTTGCCCCCTTTCCCGCGGATGCGCAGGTACCCCTCGTCGAGCAGGCAGTCGTCGCAGTTCAGACCGCAGCACTCGCTCGCGCGCAGCCCGCTTCCGTAAAGGACTTCCAAGATGGCGCGATCGCGCAAGCCGGCGGCGGTGGGCGGGAACTGCTGGCCCAGAAGCGCGTTCATCTGGGCGATGGAGAGAACGTCGGGCAGGCGCCGGGGCTGCTTGGGAGTGGGGATGTTGGAGGAGGGATCGGCCGGGCAGACGCCCTCGCGCACCAGGAAGCGGTGCAAGCCCTTCACCGCCGAGATGCGGTGCTTCACGGTGGAGGGGGCCAGGCCGCGCTTCGACAGCGCCTCCTCGTAGGCCGCCACGTCTTCGCGCATGACGGACGCGGCATCTTGGATGCCGCGTCCCTCCAAAAACGAACGGTAGCCGGCGAGCTCGCGCGTGTAGGATTCCAGCGTGAGCGGCGCACGGCCCCGTTCAATGCGCAGGTACGAGAGAAAGTCGTCGATGGCGTCGGCGATGCGCATGCGGCCTCCCCTTCCCTGCTACGGCACGCGTTGCAGCGATGCGTGCGCTGCAACGCGCTTACTTATTGCTGCATTGTATCGCAGCGCCCACGAAGGCCTTGAACAGCGGGTGGGGTCGGGTGGGACGGCTCTTGAACTCGGGATGGCCCTGGCTGCAGACGAACCACGGATGATCGGGCAGCTCCACCATCTCGACCAGGCGGCCGTTCGGCGAGATGCCCGAGATAACCAGGCCGGCGTCCTGCAGCACGCCGCGGTAGGCGTTGTTGACCTCGTAGCGATGGCGATGGCGTTCGTAGATGACCTCTTCGCCATAGGCCTCCGCCGCACGCGTGCCGGGCTCGACCGTGCAGGGGTAGGCGCCCAGGCGCATGGTGCCGCCCTTGTCCTCGATGTCCTCCTGCTCGGGCATGAGATCGATCACCGGGTATTCCGCCTCGGGGTCGAACTCGATGGAGGTTGCGCCCTCCAGACCCGCCACGTGGCGCGCGAACTCGCACACCGCCGCCTGCAGGCCCAGGCAGATGCCCAGGTAGGGCACCTTGTTCTCGCGGGCATAGCGCGCCGCGGCGATCTTGCCCTCGAAGGCGCGCTGGCCGAAGCCGCCCGGCACCAGGACGCCGTCCATGTCGCCGAGGAGCTCCTGCGCGTTGTCGTCGGAGAGCTCTTCGCCGTCGATGAGGTGCACATCGACGTGCTTGCCGTGCGCGACGCCGGCGTGGCCGAGCGCCTCGATCACCGACAGGTAGGCGTCGGGCAGGCTGACGTACTTGCCCACCACGGCGATGTCCACTTTGCCAGTGCAGTCATGCGCCGCCTGGAGGAACGTCTTGAGCGGGGTGAGGTCGATATCGTTATGCGGGAAACCCAGCTTGTCGCACACCTTCTCGTCGAAGTGCTGGGCGTGCAGCGACAGCGGCACCTCGTAGATGGAGGGAGCATCGATGCAGGCTAGCACGTCGTCGGGCGCCACGTCGCAGAACAGGGCGATCTTCTGGCGCACGGAGTCGCTGATCTCGTGGTCGCTGCGGCACACGATGAAGTCGGGCTGGACGCCCCAGGAGCGCAGTTCCTTCACCGAGTGCTGGGTGGGCTTGGTCTTCACCTCGTGCGCAGCGGCGATGTAAGGCACCAGCGTCACGTGCACGAACAGCACGTCGCCCGGCGCCTTCTCCTTCTTGAACTGGCGGGCAGCCTCGATGAAGGGCTGCGACTCGATGTCGCCGATAGTGCCGCCGATCTCGGAGATGACAACGTCGGCGCCGGATTGCTCCGCCGCGCGGCGAATGCGCTCCTTGATGGCCTCGGTCACGTGCGGGATCACCTGGACGGTGCCGCCGAGGAAGTCGCCGCGACGCTCGCGGGAAATGAGGGTCTGGTAGATGGAGCCTTGGGTGAAGTTGCTTTCACGCGAGAGGTTCTCGTCGATGAAGCGCTCGTAATGGCCCAGGTCGAGGTCGCCCTCATGGCCGTCATCGGTGACGAACACCTCGCCATGCTGGAACGGGCTCATGGTGCCGGGGTCCACGTTGAGGTAGGGGTCCATCTTCTGCATGGTCACCTTGTAGCCGCGCGCTTTCAGCAGATGCCCCAGCGATGCCGCCGTGATGCCCTTGCCGAGCGACGAGACCACGCCGCCGGTAACGAAGATGTGCTTTGCCATATGGATTGCCTTTCCCGTGCAGGTTTCATTCACGGGGTTTCATTGTACCTGCGAAATCCGCCTCCACGGAAAAGCCAATCGAATATTCACGCTCTGGAAACAGGCGCGGCGGCGGACGGCGGCGATGCCGGGCGGAGGGGCGGAGACAGGACGCGGACGGCGGGGCGCTCGCAACCGGGAGCGGGCGGAGGGGCGGGCGCCAGCAAGCGTTCCTCCCAGGAGGAGGAGGAGTTTGCCGGACGGCGCGGCATGCGGCACAATGGGGGGGCATCGCTTACAGAAAGGAAGCCTATGTCACCGCGTAGAAAAGCGCTTCTCGTCCTTTCCTGGATCACCATCGTGCTCGGGGTCCTCCTGATCGTGCTGGGAGGCGTCTCGATCGGGCTGGGCGTGGACGCGCTCTCGCGCATTCCCGAAGGTTCGCAGCTCACCATCTCCTTCGACCTGTCGTCCGCTAACGGGGCCGCCACCCAGTTGGAGGGTTCCGACGAACCGGTCGTGGCGGTTTCGCTGCTGATGTACGGCATCCTGATGCTGCTGGCGGGCATCGTCTACGTCGTTATAGGGCTTTCGGGACGGCGCGGAGCGAAGAAGCCGCACAAGATCGTGCCGTTCATGGTGGTGGCGACGATCGGAATGCTTCTAGCGATTTCCGACCTGTTCGCTGTGGTCGCCACCGGCCAGGCGGACGCGATCTCCATCCTTACGGCACTGTTGTCGCTGGCATTCCCCGCACTGGGCGTTTACCTCGCCTACAGCATCAGGCTCACACGCGAGGGCGTCCCCGAAGGCGAGCCGCTTGGCCCCGACGGCGATGAGTTCGAAAACGGCTTCAATCCCCGCAAACTGGGCTTCATGCGATTGCTGCAAGTGTTCTTCGCACTGAACATCGTGGCATCGGTGGTGTATCTGACCACGCTCATCAAAGGCAACTACGAGCTCGACTTCAACGAGTTCCTCGACCTTTTCAACGTGATCGTCGACAGCGTGCTGTTCTGGTTCCTGTGGCAGCGCTACCGCTCCACCCGCGTGCTGGCCATCGGGCTTTCGGCGTTCAACATCGTGGTGGGCAGCGGCTACAACCTGATCACCGGCACGTTCGATTTCGGCTCGCAGCTCGCTTTGTGCACGGGCGACATCGTCGTGCTCACCTACTTCGCCACCTCGCGCCGTGCACGGGCGGTCCTCACCGTCCCGTTTTCGCGCAAGCACGTCGAGCAGCGTCTCGACAGCGCCAAGCAGACGTTCTACAACCCGCGCACCTGGGCGTTCTGGCGCAGCCTGATCATCTACTTCTGCCTGTTCAGCATCGTGGGACATTGGATGGAAGCGGCGTTTTGCCTGCTCATCAAATACGGCATCGTGCCGGGCATCTACGATCCCAACTCGCAGATCTGGAGCGACTGGCTCTACCCCTTCCCCGTCTACGGGTTCGGCACGGTGGCATGCGCGCTCGTCCTATACCCCATCAAAAACGCGCTGCAGCGCCGCATCCATAACGGCTGGGGCCCGGTGGCAGCGAGCTTCGTCGTGAACACGCTGGTGTGCTCGGCCATCGAGCTGACGCTGGGGCTGATCCAGAACCAGCCGGTCGACGGCGTGTACCCGCTGTGGGACTACAGCAATATGTTCTGCAACTTCATGGGGCAGATCTGCCTGCAGAACTCGCTGGCGTTCGGCGCCGTGGCCACGCTCATGACCTGGATCGTCTACCCCGGCTTGGAGAAGCTGATGGGCCGGCTGTCAAACAATGCGGCCAACGTGCTGTTCATCGTGGTGATCGTGTTCTTCGCGATCGTGTTCGCGCTGTACTGCATCAACGTGGTGGTACCCGACTTCGCCCTGCAGGCGCAGATCGGCACGCCCGGCGCCTAGCGGCGCGGGCGCGGAGGCACGGTCATGACGGCAAGCACGGCATACGGCATCAGGCAGGTCGACGAGGAGTCGATCGCGCTGGCTGCTACGCTCATCCGCGCGGGCGAGCTGGTGGTCATCCCCACAGACACGGTCTACGGCGTTGCCGCCGACCCCGCGAACCCCGCCGCGGTCGCCAAGATCTTCCAGGCGAAGCGCCGCCCTGCGGAAAAGTCGGTGCAGGTGCTGCTGCCCTCGCTCGGCGCGTTGGAGAGCTACGGGCTTTCGCTGCCCGCGCCGCTTGACGCGCTCGCCCGCGCGCTGTGTCCCGGCGGCTTCTCGCCCATCTGCACGGCGGAGCGGGAATGCCCCTTCGCCACCGTGCGCATCGATGAAGGAGCGCCCCTCCCCCGCACGCAGGGGGTGCGCGTCCCCGATTCGGAAACCGCGCAGCGCATCCTGGCCGCCTGCGGGCCGCTGGCAACCTCGAGCGCCAACCTGTCGGGCGAGGCGTCGCCCTGCACGGCGCAGCAGGCGGCGGCCAGCCTCGGGGACGCCGTCGCGCTGTACTTGGATGGCGGTCCCACCCCCGGCCCTACTGCCAGCACCGTTGCCGCGGCGGACCCCTCCGCGGAAGGCGGCGTGCGCATCATCCGAGAGGGCACGGTGCCCGCGGCGACCGTTTTCGCGCTGCTGCGCTAGCGTGCCGCCGCCAAGCACGGCGCCGGCAGTCCCGAATGCTGCTGATGAGGCCCCTCGAACGCCGCCCGGGCGATGCGCGCCGGGCGGGTGGCGTTCCCCCAGAAACGGCGCTTTACCGCTCGGCTTCCTCCAGCACGATCGCGATGACGCGCAGCAGGTCGCTTCGATGCAACGCCCCCACCAGCTTGCCATCCTCCACGACGGGCAGCTCCTCCAGACGCTTCTCCGCGAGGATACGGCACGCCTCCTCGAAAGAGACGTCGGTGCCGACGCAGACGACCTGGCGGGTGGCCATCTGCCCCACGCTGATGTCGGCAAGGCGCCTTGCGCGATCGTAGACGTTCTCGTCATCGAGTTCTCGCAGCACCATGAAGCGCCGCCGGAAACGGTGCTCATCTCGTCGGCGAAGAGCTTCAGCACATCGCCGTTGGAAAGAAAGCCCTGGACCGATCCGTCCTCGTCTGTGACGATGGCGCCGCTGGCGCCGGATGCAGCGAGCATCCGGGCGGCTTCGGCCATGTGGGCGGAGGCGGCGATGGACAGCGGCTATGCGTCCATCGCCTCCACGAGGGAGTGGCGCACGCCTTCGGCATCGACGGTGCTATGCGATTCCCGGACGGGTTCCTTATCGGACTTGCAGTTGCGCACGCATAGCACCACCAGCACGCACACGACGATGGCGAGCGCCAGCACCGCGCCGACGAGAAATGAGGATTCTGCGCCCGACAGCTTAAGAGGCCTTGCAGGGCGTTGCGGTGAGGTTGCGCGGGGGCTGCGTGATGGGCCTCGATCCATCATCCAGACGCCGAAGGGCAGATGCATCGTATATGCGAAGGCGTCCCTCACGCTGGGAAACAGCGTGAGGGACTCATGTGGGACTCCTCGTTCATCATTCGGATGCGCCTAGCGCGGGGTGGGACGAAACACACGGTTATGGACGATTTTCACTGCCAGATCCAATTTTCCTCCTCAAACCGCAACGAAACTCCAGTTGTGGACGAGCCGGATCGCGGCGGCTTAACCCGAGTCCATTGCGTCAAGCTTCTGACCTGGTGCTTTATAGCTGTCTGATTTTGGTGCCGAGATCCACTCCCCCGGCAGACCGCTATATGGGCCGTTTTCGGAACGCCAGACGTCCACAACTGGAGTTTGGTTGCGCGAGCAGGCAGGTTTTCGAATCCGGGAGGGAAATCCCGGAATATGAGCTCCGGGGAGACGGCAAACAACGGGATGGTAGGACGGCAGCGTGGCCAGGTGGCAGGACGGCAAAGAGGTCCGCACGGGCGAGGCATGCAGCAAGGCGCACAGCCCTGCCCGCTGCGGGAGCGGGGGTGCCGCCCGCATGGGCACGCCGGCTGTGGCGAGACCGCGCGGAGCGCCTGCCGCCGCAGGGGCAACGGCGACGCGAGAAGCTGAAGGTTTTGCGGCGATGCCGCCCGCACGGGTGCGGCGATCGCAAGGCGGCTGACGACGCAAGCCGCCGATGCTAGGCCGAGGCGGAGGAGGATGCTCCAAGACGGCGCGGAGCGCCTGCCGCTGCAGGGGCAGGCGCGCTGGACGCTGCTTGCGGCTGCTTGGCTTGGCGGGCATCGAAGTAGGTCTCGCCCACCACGCAGGCGACGATGATGGCGGATCCGGCGAAACCCGCCGGCGAAAGCGTCTCGCCGAGAATCATCCAACCGAACAGCGCGGTGAAGATAGGCTCGCCGGTGAGCAGCATGGATACCGTGGAGGATTCCAGCTTGGTGAGTGCGAAGTTCTGCAGCGCGAAGGTGAGGCAGGTGCTGGCCAGCGCGAGGAAGGCGATGACGCCCCAGGCGACCGGCTGAACTGCCGCCACATCCAGCGGAGGCTCGAAAGCGAGCGCGGCACCAAGGGAAAGAACGAACGTCATGCCGACCTGGGTGGTGGAAACGGTCGCCACGCTAAGGCTGGACAGACCCTTCTCGCCGAACACAAGCGCGCAGGCAATCCCCACCGACCCCAGCAGCGCGAGCGCCTCGCCCGCGCCGAACGCGAATGCGCCGCCGTTGGAGCACAGCAGGAACAACCCCGCCACCACCGCTGCCTGGAACGGCAGATGATGCAGTCTATAGCTCCTCTTCAGGACAGGGATGGCAATGAAAGGCGCGAACACCACCGGAAGCGCCACGAGGAACCCCACGTTGGTAGCGGTGGTGAGGTCGAGCGCCACGTTGGCGGCGATATAGGACACGGCCATGCCCAAAGCCGCCGGCGCCCAATCGCGCAGACGCGCCGCGCGCAGCTCGCGCAGGACGCGCCCGCCGAAGGGGATGGCGAACATCAGGAAGGCAATGCCGAACCGCAGCACCATGCACCACAGGGGCGATACGCTGTCGTAGGCGACTTTGGTCACGGCGCTCCCCAAGCCGAAGATGAGCGTTTGCAGCACTACACTGCCAGCGAACAGCCAACGGGCGTTTTCGAGCTTGGCGAGCATTCCGGAGCGCCTCCTTCAAGGGTTGCAATGAACGGATTCGATGGCTCCATGGTAGGAAAGCGTAAATCGAAAGTAAAACGGGAGTTTCCTATCATAATTTCAAGATTTTCTTATCGCTGCTGGTATCATGTATGAAAAAAAGGGTGGAAACACGCGCCGCACGCAACAAGCAGAGACGGACAAGGCCCGGCAGCGCCGCAGGGCGCGAGCAATGGGGCTAGCGGCCACACGCCAGAGCAACGCTGCAGGATGCTAAATGAGGCGGCGCTCGCATGCCCGGACAACACCGCAGCGCACAGTCGTTGCCGTACCGCTCGACGGAAAGGGGCCCGCATGGCAAACCAGCGTTACGAGGCGTTCTTGCAAGTGGCAGGCACCGGAAGCTTCAAAGAGGCGGCACAGGCCATGGGCTACACGCAAGCAGGCGTGAGCTACCTGGTGAATGCGCTGGAAAAGGAGCTAGAATGCCAGCTGTTCGTGCGCGACTACGGCGGCGCGCACCTCACCGCCGAAGGCGAGCAGATCCTCCCCTGGGTGCAGGACGTGAGCAACGCGGAGCGTCGTCTTGCCGCGCGGATCGGCGAGGTGAAGCACCTCGAGGCAGGCACCGTCCATGTGGTGACATTCACCAGCACCGCCATCCAATGGCTGCCCGGCATAGCCAAGGCGTTCTCCGCCCAGCACCCAGGCATCGAGCTGCGCATCACTTTGGACGATGACCAGGAGAAGCTGGAGGAGATGCTCTGGCGCGGCGACGCCGACTGCGGGTTCGTGGTGGCGCCGCTCACGCGCAAGCTCCATGCCATCCATCTGCGGCAAGATCCGTTGCTGGTCGCCCTCCCGACCGACCACCTGCTTGCCAGAGCCGAGAGCTTCCCGCTGAAGAACATGGCCGAAGAGCCCTACATCCGCCTGAAAAGCGGGCGGTTCTCGGAAATCGACGCATACTTTGCCAGGGTGGGGGTGACGCCGCATATGCGCTTCAACATCGACAGCGACTACGCGGTGATGAGCATGGTGAGCGCTGGGCTCGGCTATAGCATGCTGCCAGGACTGATTGTGCGCGACGCCCCCTTCCCCCTCGCGGTGCTGCCTCCCGAGAAGACCGCCGAGCGCAAGGTAGGCATAGCGCTGAGGTCCCTAGACACCGCGAGCGCCGCCACGCGAGCCTTCCTAGATGTCACGCAAAGCTGGGTAGAGCAGGCCTATGCGAACGGGGCGACCGGGCAGGACAGGGAAGCCGAAGCTTGATCCGCCCGAACGCGCAGAGCCGGGAATGCGGCTCCTGATCGGCGTGCTCGAGGAAGTGGAAAACCCACCCGGTTAGAAAGAGCGCCCAAAATCGGGAAGGGACCGACTGACCGGCGCAGGGGCAAGCGGCTATTTCTTGCGCCAGATGTCCACGATCACCCAGATGGACAGGATGGCCGCCCCCAGGTAGCCGAAGAACGCCAGCAGGGGAACGCCCAGCAGGCGCGGCTCCATCGAGGAAAGCGAGAGCATCGACGCGCCCACGAACAGTCCCGCCACGATGAGGGCGATGGTCAGGCGGTTCACGATCTTCGCCAGGCTGTTCAGCGGCGCTTCGGAACCGAGCATCTCCATGTTCACCTTCATCTGGCCGCGCGTGAGCATGTGCAGCGCCTCGCCGCCGTAGCGGTGCGCGTCAAGCAGGCCCTTCCCCGCCCCACGCAGCGCGAGGACGAGGTCCTCGACGGCATCGATGGCGGCCTGCCCCTTGTCGGCGGTGCGCTTGATATGCTCGTTGATGATGCCCACCATATTGTCGTTGGGGATGAACGGGGCGATGGTGCCTTCGAGCGTGACGATGCCGCGCGATACGCTGGTGATGGATGACGGCAGCGTGACCTTGCATGCGCGCGTGAGCGCCAGAATGTCAGTGAGCATCTGGCCGATATCGATCTGCGACACATCGCAGGAGCCGTAGTCCTTCAACAGCGAATCGAGCTCGGCGAGCATGCGCGTGTGATCGATAGCCTCGAGGTCCTTCGATGCGGCGAAGGCGATGAGCGAATCCTTCAGCTCGGAAGCGTCCTGCTTGCCCACCGCGTTTATAATGTTGCCGAATCCGGCACGGTCGCGCGGGGAGAGCCGGCCCATGATGCCCAGGTCGATGTAGACGATCTGCCCGCCGCGGATGATTATGTTGCCCGGATGCGGGTCGGCATGGAAGAAGCCGTGGTCGAGGATCTGCGTGGCGTAGTTGTCGAGCACCTTGCGGCCGATCTCCTCCAAGTCGTAGCCGCGGCGCTTCAGCTCGGCGGTATCAGAGACGCGCACGCCCTCCACGTATTCCATGACCAGCACGTATTCGCTGCAGAGCTCGGGATAGACCTTCGGACAGCCGATGAACGCGCAATCGGCATTCAGGCGCGCGAACTCCTGGAGGTTTTCCGCCTCACGCTCGAAGTCGGTCTCCTCCAGAAACGTAGCCCACAGCTCCTCGACCACTTCCTGCAGGTCGAGCATCTGGTTGTCCTTCATGAAGCGCGACGCCTGCCGCGCCATGATGCGCATGATATCGATATCCTGCGCCATGGTGGCCTTCACGCCCGGGCGTTGAATCTTCACCGCCACGATATCGCCGTTGACCAGGCGCGCCTTATGCACCTGGGCAAGGGAGGCGCTGCCGAGCGGCTTCGGGTCGATGGCATCGAAGACCTCGCCCTGTTTGTCGCCGTAGACGTTGTGGACGGCCTCGAGGATCCGACCGAACGGCAGCGGATCGCATTCCATCTGCAGCTTGGCCAGCTCGTCGCAAAACGCCTTGGGAAGGATCTCCGAGCGGGTGGAAAGCGTCTGGCCGATCTTCACGAAGCTGGGACCGAGGTCCTCGAGCATATGCCGGAAGCCCACCGGCTGAAACCCCCGCAGAAAGTGGTAATGCTGCAGAATCGATAGGATCTCGCGCATGCGCTTCATGCGGTTTTTCCGCGTGAGGTTGAATCGCTTCTCAGGATCGAAATCGGACCCGGAAGAGAAGAAGTATTTCAGCAGCGTGTTTTCCGCTAAGGGCATATGCGACCAACTATTCCCGGATGCGCGATGCATCCGATCGATAAACGAAGCGGGCCGTCGAAAATGACGGCCCGCTTCGGGTATGCATTATTCTTGCACGGGATCTTCCGCAGGTTCGACGTCGATGGGATCCTCGGAGGCATCGTCGGCTGTCTCCCCGGCAACATCCTGCGCGTTGATGTCCGCGGCGATCTGCGCCGCCTTTTCGGCGAACGCCGTGCGCTCTTCAGGCGACATGACCTTCATGCGCGCCTTGAGCAATTCATATTGGGCGGTGTCGGCCGCCTCGCCCACCTTGCGGGTGAGCTCGCTGTTGATCTGCTTGCCTTGATCGACCGTCAATTCGCCCTTGGCAATGAGCTGGTCGACCACGTCCTTCGCCTTCTCGCCCGTGATGGCGAGCGCCCCGATGCCTGCGAAGAAGATGTCTTTGAAACCGTCGCCGATGTTAGCCATGACAACCCTCCTTGCCTCTGCCTGAGCAGCATAAGCTTGCGACCGCGGCGCCCTGCAAGAAACCGTTGCGGGCGACGAAGCGGCCCTTTGCTCCATAATGCACCAAACCGCCTGAAAGGGCAACGCGAACCCGCAAATGTTGAGAAACAGACAACGGGAATCCGGGCAGGGCCGACGCCCTTCCACACAAGAAAAAGGCCCCTCGGGAAGAGGGGCCTATCGAGACGCCGGCAGCGAAGCCGTGCGCTGAGGATGTTTGCGGGCAAGTGCGCAGATACGGCTTGCGCTGTCGGTCCGTCCAGCCGCGAACGGGCACAGGGACCGAGCATCGCCCGCAGGAACGCTACTCGGCGTTTTCCTCGAACAATCCGGCGAACACGTTGAGGGGGCCGGCGGTGCGGCTGGCGCGGTAGGCGAAACCGAACAGCTCCTGCAGGGTGACCAGGTCGACGTCGCGGCGCTCGCCGGTGCGGCGTCGTTTGATCTCCACCTTGCCCTCGGCCAACCCGCGCTTGCCCACGATGACCTGCAGCGGCCAGCCGATGAGGTCGGCATCGGCGAACTTGACGCCGGCGCGCTCGTTGCGATCGTCGATGGCCACCTCGAAGCCCAGCTCGGCGGCCTTCTCGGCCAGGCGCTCGGCGGCGGGCTGCACCGTGTCGTCGCCAACCGTCAGCGGGATGACGCAGATGTGCGCCGGCGCGATGGCGAACGGCCAGATGATGCCGTTATCGTCATGGCTCTGCTCGACGGCGGCCGCCATGGTGCGCGACACGCCCACGCCGTAGCAGCCCATGATGAAGTAGCGCTCGCTGCCCTGCTCGTCCATGAACGTGACGTCCATAGCGCGGGAGTACTTGTCGCCCAGCTTGAAGATTTGGCCCACCTCGATGCCGCGCGCATGGGAAAGGGGCTTGCCGCACACCGGGCACGGATCGCCTTCGCGCACCATGCACAGGTCCGCCCATTCGTCCACCTTGAAGTCGCGGTCCAAGCCGGCGCCCACGTAGTGGAAGCCGTCCTCGTTAGCGCCCACCACCCAATACGGCATGTCGCGCAAGCTGGAGTCGGCGGCCACCTTCACGCCCTCGGGCAGGCCCACGGGGCCCATGGAGCCCTTCACCAAGCCGGCGTCCTTCATCTCCTCGTCGGTGAGGGGTTCGAACACGCCGATGAGGTTCTCGACCTTCACCTCGTTGACCTCGTAGTCGCCTGGCACGAACAGCACCCAGATGCAGCCCTGCTCGTCCTTGCAGGCGAAGGCCTTCATGCAGGCGGCCTCAGGGCAGCCCAGATGCTCGGCCAGCTCGGCGATGGTGCGCACGCCGGGCGTGGAGATCTTGGTGAGCTCGGCCGTCCCGTACGCGACCGGCTTGGGGCTGCATGCCGCAGCCTCGACGTCGGCAGCGTAACCGCACGCGCACTGCACGAGCTCGGCCTCGCCGGCCTCCGCCAGCGCCATGAACTCCTCGGAGCCGCTGCCGCCGATCTGGCCGGAATCCGCTTGCACGATACGGTATTCCAAACCCATGCGGTTGCACATCTTGGAGTAGGCGTCGCGCATCTGCAGGTAGCTCTTGTCCAAGCCCTCCTCGTCGGCATCGAAGCTGTAGGCATCCTTCATGATGAACTCGCGCCCGCGCAGGAGCCCGAAGCGGGGACGGCGCTCATCGCGGAACTTCAGCTGGATGTGGTAGAGGTTTTTGGGCAGATCCTTGTAGCTGCGCAGCTCGTTGTCCACCAGGTCGGTGATGACCTCTTCGTGGGTGGGGCCCAGGCAGAACTCGTTGCCGTGGCGGTCGGTCACACGCAGAAGCTCGTCGCCATACACGTTCCAACGGCCGCTGCGGTGCCACAACTCGGCGGGCTGGACGAACGGCATGAGCATCTCCTGGCCGCCGTGGGAGTCCATCTCCTCGCGCACGATGTTCTCGATCTTGCGCAGCACGCGCATGCCAAGCGGCAGGAAGGAGTATAAGCCCGACGCCTCCTTGCGCACCATGCCGGCGCGCACCAGCAGCTTCGCCGAGGCGATGTCGGCGTCGGCAGGGTCCTCCTTGAGCGTGGGCGCGTACAGCGTGCTCATGCGGATGATGTTGTTCGTCATAGTTTCTCTATCTCCTCCATCAAAGCGTCCACGATGCGGTCCTCCTCGACCTTGCGGACGGTCTTGCCTTGTGAAAACACGATTCCCACGCCGTTGCCGCACGCCACGCCGATGTCGGCGTCGGCGGCTTCGCCCGGGCCGTTCACCACGCACCCCATGACGGCCACCTTCAGCGGCTTCCTCAAATCGGCAATGCGGCGCTCCACCTGCTGGGCCAAGCCGATGAGGTTCACTTGGCAGCGCCCGCAGGTGGGGCAGCTGATGAGCTCGGGCTGGCGGCGGCGCAGATCGAGCGCTGCCAGCAGGGTCCAGCAGGCGCGCACTTCGCGCACCGGGTCGTCGGTGAGCGAGATGCGCAGCGTGTCGCCGATGCCCTCTTCCAAAAGGATCCCAAGGCCGCAGGCGGATTTGATCACGCCTTGGAAGGCCGTGCCCGCCTCGGTGATGCCGATGTGCAGCGGCACCTGCGGGATCTGCCGCGCCAGCAGCCGGTAGGTGCGCACCGTGGCCATGACGTCGTGGGCCTTCGCGCTGACCACCAGGTCGGTGAAGCCGCGCTCCTCGCAGTGGCGCACGTACTCGGTGGCCGAAAGCGCCAGCTTGTGCGGCAGATCGAGGTCGGCTCTGGCGGCGATGGCCTCGTCGAGCGAACCCGCGTTCACGCCGATGCGAATGGGGATGCCCGCCTCGCCGGCGGCGTCGAGCACCGCGTCGGTCTTTTCCCAGCCACCGATGTTGCCGGGGTTGATGCGCAGCTTCGCGGCGCCGCGACGCGCGGCCTCGATAGCGGTGTGCGCGTCGAAATGGATGTCGGCCACCACCGGCAGGGGCGACTGCGCGCACACCTGCTCGAACGTGTCCAAGCAGTCGCGGCGCGGAATGGCCATACGCACGATCTCGCACCCCGCATCGGCGAGCGCGCGGATCTGCGCCAGGTTGGCCTGCGCGTCGTCGGCGGGCGCGTTGAGCATGGACTGCACCGCCACGGGCGCCCCCCCGCCCACAGCGACCGAACCCACCATCACCTGGCGCGTCAGCCGATTGGGCGGCGCCTGCCGCGTTTGCTCACCTGATTGCATGAAACCTCCGTAGCCTGAAATCGCATGTTCGAAAATTGTACCGCGATCCACGGGCACCTACCAGTTGCCAAGCACGAAACGTTGGACGTCCTGGTTGAGCATGACCGCGAACAGGCAGAGAAACAACGCCATGCCTGCCAGGGAAAGCGCGTTCATCACGCGCGGCGATACGGTGCGCCGCGAAACCCTCTGGATAACCTCGACGATGAACTTCCCGCCGTCAAGCGGCGGGATGGGCAGCAGGTTCATGATGCCCAGCGAGGTGGAGATCATAGCCATGAACAGCAAAAACTGACTCAAGCCCGCCTGAAAGGCGCTGCCCGACATCACGGCAATGCCCACGATAGAGGTGGAGCCTTCCACCACTTGGGCAGCGGTTGCCGGGTTGAACAGCCCCGCCACCGCCTGCACCACCGCGCCGATATAGGAGAAACCCAGCTGGACCGCCTGGATGGGGTCGAGCGTGATGTGGGCGATCTCACCGGTGTCGGCGTATTGCACATCGGTGCCGATGAAGGTGAACACCACCACGAAAGCGATGACGGCGAACAGCAGGTTGATGGCAGGGCCCGCCACCAGGATCACCGAGCGCTTCCAGAACGGCAGGCTGCGATACTGCTGCCGAAATTCGCTTTCGAAGAGGGCACGGGGGTCGGGCACCGGACGCGGCTCGCCCTGCGCGAGCACACGGGCGCCGTCCCCCTCCACCGGCGGCGCGACATGCGCCGCATGTTTGCATGCGCGACGCCGTTTGGACAGAGGGTAGCCCTTCGGAGCGCGATAGGTGTTGAACCGATCGCTTTTCAACGGTGCGACCGCGCTTCCCCACTCCACCAGCTCCTCGAGAGCCTCATAGGCTTCCTCGGCGGTGATACCGCAGTCCACCGCGATGTCCTCCATCGTGGCGGTGCCGCGGCGATACAACGCCGCCAGGACGGGCTGAAGGTGCGGGCTCATCTCGCCCGGCTCCATGCCGCACACTCGAGCGTAACCGCCCAGCAGGATGGGCGTGATGCCGAACCGTGTTCCACCCGCTGTGAAGCCGATACTTGGGCCGGGCATGCCCAGCATGAACTCGGTGACGCGCACGCCGAACAACCGCGAAGCCAGGAAATGCCCGCCCTCGTGGATGAACACCAGCACGCCAAGCACTATGGTGGCGGCAACTATCATCAGAAGAATATCCATGGCGCTTATTATAGGAAAGCCCGCCTGCTGATCGGGCGATCCGCAGGCGGGCTACATAGGCATTCCGCGATATGTTCCGAAAACCGTTACTTTTGCGGGACGATAACGGTGGGAACGCACAGGTTCAGAAGGACGCTGTGGGTCACCGAGCCGAACAGCGTGCGACCTAGCGCGGTGCGGGAATGGGTGCCCAGCACCAACAGCTTGGCGTCCTTGGCGTAGTTGAGGATCGCCTTGGTGGGGGAAGAGCCTTCGACCGCGTGCGCCACGACGTCGAGACCCTCGTTCTCTGCCTTCAGCTTCTCGGCAAGCTGGTCGAGATTGCGCTGGTACTGCTCGCCCACCGGATCGAGCCCGCCGCCCATGGCCTCCGCGGGCTTTGTGAGCAGCGCAGGCAGCCCCCAGCCGGAAACGAGGTCGAGCTGCTCGCCGTCGGCGATGGCCTCACGCGCGGCGAATTGGACGGCGTTGACGCTGGACTCGTCGGCCCCGACACCCACCACGATGCGGTGGTTTTTGGAATCCTGGTCCCAATCGGAGGGGATAACCACCGTGGGGACCTCCACCGAAACCGACACGCGCAAGCCCTTGGCGCCGCCGACGGTCTCGCCCACCGAAGCGCCGTGGTGCGAGCCCATCACGATCATGTCGCACCCATCGGCGGCATCGACCAGGCAGTCGACGATCTTGCCCACTGCGATGGCGGTTTCCACCTGCGCCTGGGGATAGCGCTCGATCACCTTCGCCTTGGAAACCTGCAGAATCTCGTCGATAGCGGAATCGCCAGTCTGCCTATCGATGCCGAAGGCACGCGCCTGGTTGGGGTCGACCACCGCGATGAGCTTGAGGGAAGCGCCCTCGCGAGCGCCGTAGCGCGCCGCCCACTCGACCGCACGCTCGCCGCGCTCGGTGCCATCGATGCCAACGAGAATCTTCGTCATGGTTTCTGCCTTCTCTCACTCGAACTTGACGGGACGATAGCAAAGCGACCCGCGAAAGCGCGGGTCGCAGAAGCTTCCTACTGGTGGAACAGCGGAATCATGAGCCACAGCGCGAACAGCACGATGGCGATGCATGCGACGAAGCACACGCACGAGAACAGACGGGGCAGCATGTGCGCGCCGCCTTCCGCCTCGACAGCGCCGCGCGCCCACAGACGCAAGCCCAGCGCATACAGCAAGCTGATGGCGCATGCCACGCCGACCGCGACAATCAAAACGGTGACGAAGCTGATGATTTCCTGCTCGATCATACTCTCTCACTCCCCCTCTTAAGCAGCCTGCGCCACGGAGGACGTGGGCTCGGCGTTGATCTTCACATCGCCGGACTCGTTGACGTTCATGGAGTTCACCGGATTGCGATGCGACAGCCGGACGATGGCGAGCGCGCCCACGATCGCAAGCAGCGCGACGATGACGACGCCGGGGAGGCCGATCTTGGTGATCGCGCAAGCAAGAGCGCCGACGACTGCCGCACACGGGAACGTGACGAGCCATGCGATAACCATACGCCCGGCGACCTTCCAGTTCACCGGGGTACCCTTGCCCAGGCCGGAGCCGATAATGGAACCGGAGCACACCTGCGTGGTGGAAAGCGCGAACCCGAGATGGGAGGATACCAGAATCGTGGTCGCGGAGCTAGCCTCGGCGGCAAAGCCCTGCGGGGTGCTGATCTCGGTGAGGCCCTTGCCCAACGTGCGGATGACGCGCCAGCCGCCCATATAGGTGCCCAGGGCGATAGCGAGGCCGCAGATGGCGACGACCCACAGCTCGGGACCGGAGCCGGAAGGCTGCAAGCCGGCGGCGATAAGGGTCAGAGTGATGATGCCCATGGTCTTTTGGGCGTCGTTGGTGCCATGGGAAAGCGCCACCAAGCAGGCGGTGACGGTCTGGCCGTGGCGAAAGCCGTTCTCTACCTTGGCCTCGTCCATGCCCTTGGTTACGAGCCCTATGAGTTTAGTGGCGCATGTCGCCGCGAGCGCTGCCACCACCACCGACACCAGGGCGGGAACGAGTATCTTGGTGAGCACGCCGCCGAAGTTGACGCCCTCGACGCCCGCACCGACGATGACGGCTCCCACAAGGCCGCCAAACAGCGCGTGGGAAGAGCTGGAGGGGAGTCCCACAAGCCAGGTGAGCAGATTCCACAGGATGGCGCCCACCAAGCCGGCGAAGATGAATTCGGGGCCGATGGCGACCTGCTGCTCGTTGATCAGGCCGCCGGAGATGGTCTGTGCCACCTCGGTCGAGAGGAACGCTCCCACAAGGTTGAGCGTGCCAGCCGCGATGACCGCGGTCTTCGGCTTCAGGGCACCGGTGGCAATGGATGTCGCCATTGCATTTGCCGTGTCATGAAAGCCGTTGGTAAAGTCGAAAATCAAAGCGGTAACGATGACCATTGCCACGACGACGAGGGTTGCGATTTCCATACGCTTCCAAGGACCTCCATTCTCGTTGCCAACACTATAGCGCAGCCCGTGCTCCCCCCGCGCCCTGAAGGCGCAATTAAGCCCGGAAAAACGCCTTGCATAGGCTAGCATCCGGCTTGTATGCATTGTGTAAGCCCTAGATCAAGTTTTGATCAAGATCTGGCCGATTGAGGCCCTGCCGGAAATCGCGCTCCCCCTCTCCTCGGACCCCTTGCCCTAGGCCTTCTCGACCCTGATGGCGCACACCTTGTATTCCGGCGCCTTCGACACGCGGTCGAGGGCGGCGTGAGTAAGCCAGTTGGCGTTGCCATCTTGGAAGTGGAAAGGCATCCATGTCTCGCCAGGGTTGGTCTTGTCGGAGACGCGCGCAATGGTCTCAATGGAGCCGCGTCGCGACGATGCGCGAACGCAGTCGCCGTCGGCAATACCCAACGCCGCCGCGTCCGCCGTGTTCAGCTCGATGAACGAGCCCCCCTCGATCTCGGAGGTGCCGGGGGTACGCCCGGTCATGGCGCAGGCATTGTACTGGTATAGCACGCGGCCGGTCATGAGCACCAGCGGGTAGTCGTCATCGGGCAGCTCCGCCGAGCGGATATAGTCGGGCGTGGAGAACGCGCCCACGCTTCCCGAGAACGTGCTGATATGCAGGATGGGCGTGCCCGGATCCCGCGCATCGGTGCACGGCCACTGCAGCCCGCGATCATAGGCCTCGCCGTCCAGCCGTGCGTGGCTCATGCCGCCATAGGCAGGCGTGAGCCTGGCGATCTCGTCCATGATCTGAGCGCCGGAAAGCCGCAGCTGCGCGTAGCCCATCCGGTTCATCACCTCGGTGAAGACATCGGTGTCCAGCCGCGTGCCCTCGGGCCCTTCCACCGCCATGCGCACGCGCTGCACGCGCCTCTCGGTGTTAGTGAACGTGCCTTCCTTTTCCGCATAGCAGCGCCCAGGCAGCACCACGTCGGCGAGCTTGGCAGTTTCGGTGAGGAAGAGGTCCTGCACCACGAAGAAATCCAACTTGGACAGCGCTTCGAGCACGTGATGGGTGTCGGGATCGGTGCGCACCGGATCCTCACCGAACAGGTACAGACCCTTGATGTCGCCCTGCAGCATAGCGGGGAAGCACTCCGTTGCCTTCACTCCCGGATGCGCCGGCAGATCGACGCCCCACGCCTGCTCGAATTTCGCCCGCGCCTTGGGATCGGCCACCTTCTGATAGCCGGGGAAGTCGTCGGGGCCGGCGCCCATGTCGCAAGCGCCCTGCACGTTGTTCTGGCCGCGCAGCGGGTTCATGCCCGCGCCCGGCTTGCCCAGGTTGCCCGTGACCATGGCGATGTTGGACAGCGCCATGACGCCGTCGGTGCCCGTGGTGTGCTCGGTGACGCCCAGGCAGTACAGGATGGCGGCATGGTCGGCCGTCGCGTACATCTTCGCAGCGGACACCAGATCCTGTACCGTAATGCCGCACGTGCGCGCCACGTAATCGGGGGTGAACTCCTCCACCTGGGCCTGCATGATGCGAAAGCCCTCGGTTCGCTCGTCGATGAATTGCTGGTCGGCAAGGCCAAGCTTGATGATGAGGTTCACCATGCCGTTTGCCAGCGCCACGTTGGTACCGGGACGAACCTGCAGGTGGATGTCGGCGCGCGCGGCCAGCCCGATGCGGCGCGGGTCCACCACGATGAGCCGGCAGCCGCGCTCGACCGCCTGGCGGATGCGCATGCCGATGACGGGATGCGCCTCCTCGGGATTGGAACCCACCAGCATGATGACGTCGGCGTACCCGACGATATCGTCTATGGAATTGGTCATCGCACCAGACCCAAGCATTGTCGCCAGACCGGCGACGCTGGGGCTGTGTCAAACACGGGCGCAGCTGTCGACGTTGTTCGTCTTCAGCGCCACCCTCGCCATCTTCTGGAATAGATACACATCCTCATTCGTGGAGCGCGAGCAGGCGAACGCCGCGAGCGATTCGCCGCCGTGCTCCTCGCGCAGCCGCGTGAAGCGGTCGGCCACCAGCGACAACGCCTCGTCCCACGTGGCGGGCTCGAGCTTGCCGGTGACGGCGTCACGCACCAACGGCGTGGTCAGCCGGTCGGGCGCACTCACGAAGTCGTAGCTTGCCGAGCGGCCCTTCACGCACAGAAGCCCCCTGTTCGACGCGCCGTTCGCGCCGCGGGCCCCCACGATGCGCCCGCCGCGCACCTCCAGCTCCAGCTGGCAGCCCACTCCGCAGTGGGGGCAGGTGGTGCGCACGAAACGGGACGTCTCCTCGATGACGGCGTCGTTTCGCACGAGGCTCGAGTTCAACGAGAGCGCGCCAGTGGGGCACGCCTGCGCGCAGTTGCCGCACGACTCGCAGTCGGTGGCGCGCCAGTCGGAGCCGAACGGGGCGTCGATCAGCACATGCGAGCCGCGCATGCGCGACTGCAGGCTGTGGTTGCGCGCCGCCTTGTTGCAGGCTCCCACGCAGCGTTGGCATTCGATGCACAGGTTGGGGTCGTAGGACAGGAAGGGGTTGCCTTCCACGCGCTCGCGCTTGCGAGGCCGGGCGGGTTCGAGCCCCGCCGCCGGGCCGTCATCTTCCGCAAGGGACACGCCGAGTTTGCGGCACAGCGCGGAGAACTCGGTGTCGGCGCCTTCCCCATCGGCTTGGCTTGCAAGGGCCGCGCCCTTGCTCGCGGCAATGAGCTTCAGCGCCATGCGGCGATAGCCGTCCAGCACAGGGGAATCGGTGACGATCTCCATGCCGTCGCGCACGGGGGTTGAGCAGGCGGGCACCGGGTAGGGCTCGCCTTCCACCTGCACCACGCACACACGGCATGAGGCGACCTGGCTGCGCTCCTTCAGATAGCACAGCGTGGGAATGCGCACGCCCACCTTGCGCGCGGCTTCCAAGATGGTGGCACCCTCGCGGGCGATAACGGGCTCGCCATCGATGATGATGTTATTCATACTGCTGCCTTCCCCCTTCCTCGGCGCCGGCGCCGAAGTGGTCGCAGCGCAGGCAGCGCCCGCACTCCTGACGCACCTCCTCGAGGCTCATGCCCAGCTCCACGTCTTCGAAATCGACCTTGCGCTCGCGCGCGGGGCGCTCTATGAGCTCCACGCGCCCGTACGCCATGCGGTCGTTGGGACGCGGGTCGGGCGCCGTTGCCTCGCAGACGAGCTTGTGATTGTATCCCAGGTAGGCGTCGATGTTGCGCGCCGCGACCTTGCCTGCGGCTATGGCCTTGATCACCGTGGCGGGACCGGTTTGGCAATCGCCGCCCACGAACACGTTGTTCGGACCGCCCGCTGCATGCAGGCGCTCGTCGGCGTTGAAACGGCCCCAGGTGGTGCTCATGCCGCATTCCTCGAAGGGGGCGGCGTCGATATCCTGTCCCACTGCGATCAGCACAACATCGGCGGGTATGCGCACCGGCGGCTTGTCGGCAGCCACCGGCGCGGGACGGCCGCGCTTCACCGGGCCGATATGCTGCGGCTGGCAGACGAGCGCGCGGCAGTGTCCCCATTCGTCCACCTCGATAGACGAAGGCGCTTGCAGCACCATCATCTCGACGCCTTCCGCGATGGCGGCTTCGACCTCGGTGGGCAGGGCCGTCATGTCCTCCTTGCGGCGGCGATACGCCACCGACACCGTGGCGGCGCCGGCGCGAACCGCGGTGCGCGCGCAATCCATGGCAACGTTGCCGCCGCCCACCACCACCACGTCCTTGCCCGTGAAGTCAGGGTAGTCGCCATCGCCGATGAAGCCGAGCATCTCAACGGCCGACATCACGCCCTCGGCGCCGGCGCCGGGCATGTCGAGCATCTTGCCCTTCTGCGCGCCGATGGCAACGTACACCGCATGGTAGGTATCGGCGATCTCGCGCATCCGCTGCGCGTCGATCCGCTCGCCGCAGCGGATGGTGATGGTGCCGGCGTTCAAGATGCCGCGGATGTCCTCGTCGAGACGCTCGCGCGGGAAGCGGTAGGCCGGAATGCCGTAGCGCATCATGCCGCCCAGCTGCTCGCGCGCCTCGAACACCGTCACACGATGCCCCATCAGCGCTAGGAAGTACGCACAGGTCAGACCGCTAGGGCCGCCACCGATGACGGCAACGGTGCGCGCGGTGTCCACGCTGCGCGGCGGGGCGGGCACCCGGTCGGCGGGCGCCTGGTCGACCGCGAAGCGCTTGATGCCGCGGATGTTCAGCGGCGCATCGATGAGGATGCGCCGGCAACGTTCCTCGCACGGGTGCTCGCACACGAACGCGCAAGCCGTGGGGAACGGGTTGTCCTTGCGCACCATGTTCACGGCCTCGGCGTAGCGTCCCTCCGCCACCAGTGCGATGTAGCCGGGGGCGTTCACGTGCGCCGGGCACATGGTCTCGCAGGGCACCGACTGGCCTACGCCGTCGAGGCAGCGCCCACGGCGGACATGGCTTTCGAACTCTTCGGAGAATTGCTCGAGGCCTTCAAGGAAAGCATTGGCGGCTTCGTAACCGATGGCGCAATCGGATGTGGCGCGGATCATCTCGGCAAGCTCGCGACATTCGTCCAGCGCGCCCTCGCCCGCCTCGCATGCGGCGACGGCATCCGCCATCTTCGCCAAGCGCGGAAGCCCATCGCGGCACGGAACGCATTTCCCACAGGTTTGAAGCGCGCCGGCATGCAGGAGCGCCGCCTGCGCCGCCACGGGGCACACTCCTGGCGGCAACGCCTCAATGCGGCGCGCAAACCGATCTACCACCGGACCGAGTTGAGCGTCGGCCGCGGATTTCGGCGCTATAGAAAGCTGCTGCACTTGCCTCCCCTTCCCTTGCATGCCGCACCCGCGCGCCTTGCGCGTCACGGCAAGCAAAAGCCCGTCGTTCGATTGTACATAACTTTAGGCGGGGAGCAGGCGGGAAGGCTATAAGGCACCTTCGATGGCGGCGAGCAGGTCGTCATAATCCTCGAAAGCGGGTATGTCGGGGTTTTCGGCCTTGATGGCGTCGGTGCTGCGGAACAGGAAGCCCGCCCTGCTAGCGCGGATCATGCCCAAGTCGTTGTGGCTATCGCCCGCGGCGATGGTCTCCATGCCGCAGCTTTGAAAAGCCCGAACCGTGGTGAGCTTGGTTTCCGGGCAGCGCATGGCATAGCCCGTCACTTTGCCGTCGTCTGCAACTTCAAGCGTATTGCAGAATAGCGTTGGCCAGCCCAGCTTGCGCATGAGGGGCGCGGCGAACTGCTCGAAGGTGTCGCTGATGATGACCGCCTGCGTGCGCTCGCGCAGCGCGTCCAGGAATTCGCGCGCGCCGGGCAGCGGGTCGATGCCGGCGATGACCTGCTGGATCTGCGGCAAACCCAGGCCGTGCTCGGCGAGGATGGACAGGCGGTATTCCATGAGCTTGTCGTAGTCCGGCTCGTCGCGCGTGGTGCGCTTGAGCTCGGGGATGCCCGTCGCTTCGGCGAATGCGATCCAGATCTCGGGCACCAGCACGCCCTCGAGGTCAAGGCAAACCAGGTTCATTGACGCTTCCTTTCAACGATACGTGGCGGATGCGCCTATTGTGACAGGCCAATGTTTCCGGAACACCAGGTAAATGTTAAGCCGCCCCGATTTTCCGTCCGAGCGGAACCGCGCGACCTCCCGCGCCTGGAGCGCGACCGCGGCCGAGAGACGGTCGGCTTCGGCGTCGTCGAAGCTGTGGCAGTAGCGCCACAGGCCGGGCTGACCCTGCCAGTCCAGGAAGCGGTCGTTGGACTCGAGCCGGGCGGCGAGCCCGCCCCGCAGCGGGCTCGCGGCGGCAGGCTGGGGCGACGGCGGGGTTGCGGCAGCGGCGGGCGGCTGAGAGGCGATGGCACCAATCGCGGGATGGAGGGGGTCGAGCTCCCGCAGCGCCCGGGCATGCGACACCTCCGCCTTGCGAGCAAGGCGATCGTCCTCCAAAAAGCACCACAGCGACACGATGGCGAAGCCGCCCGGGCGGACCGCCGCCAGCAGCTGGCGCAGCGCCTCGGCGCGCAGCGCGGCGGAGGGGATGTGATGGAAGAAACCGAACGATACCGCGACGTCGAACGACCCGAAGGGCGCTGGCGCGGCAGAGTCGGCAGGGGCGTTGCCGAGATCACCGAGCGCCTGCGCCCACGAATCGCCCCCTATGAGCGCCTCGAGCGCATCGAAGTGGCGAAACACCGCCACCGAGCGCGCCTTCGCTAGAAGATCGTCGCAGTTATCGACCGCAAGCGCGCTCACCCGCACGTCGGCGAGCCGCCCGGAAAGGAATGCCTCGAAACGTCCGTTGCCGCACGCAAGGTCGAGCACGGCAAGCTCCCGCGCCTCGCTGCCAGAAGCAGCCTCGGCATCGCGGCATGCTGCGAGCAGGAACGGCGCGCATGCCTCCCAGCCCGCCCAGCCGGTCTGACGCGTCTGCGAGAACGAAGCCGCGCAACGACGGTAAAACCCGTCGTTGATCCGCTTGAGCATCTGCACCGTGCGCGTATCCATGCCTCCCCCTTTCCTGGATGCATTCTACCCGTTGCCCGCTGCCCACGCGCCGCAATCGGGAGGATGCAGCACGCGTGCCTCGACAAAGGCGATGAGCATTCCGCGCGGCGTGGCGCTGTCGCGCGGTCGAGTCGACCCAAACGTCCGCCCAAACGCCGCCCTCTGCGACGGGGGCGGCGTGCTGAAGGCGACTCCATGAAGCACTGTGGGACGCGATTCGCGCCGCACGATGCAGCTGCAGGCCCCAGATCCAAAAACGCATCCGATCTCGCCACCAAACTCCAGTTGTGGACGAATCGAGATGCCCGGAAGAGCGATTTTGGCGGATTTTAAGCGGTTGCATTACGCGGCAGCTTTCTCAGCATCGGCGAAACCTCAGTTCAAACAGTTGACGGCTAGACAAGTCAAAAACGGCAGGCAATAGCGCTCGTCCACAACTGGAGTTTGGTTGTGATTCGAGCAGTGATTTTGGATCTGAAGACCTCCCCGGAGTCCCTCCGCGTCCAAGGCGCCCAAAAATAGACACCCCCGCCGGAACGGCGGCAGGCTTTCAAGGATGGCGGGTTTGCCAGTGACGGAGACGGGCTGGCGGCTTGCCGAGGCAGGCGGGTAGCTTACAATACCATGTCATGGAACCGAGGTTGGAACAGATCATCCTGCAAGTCGTCGTCGAGCTGAAAGCGGAGCGGCAGGCCGGCAGCACTCAAGACGGGCAGCAGGTCGGCGACAAGCGGCTGGCAGCGATCATCCGCGCGGCGAACCGCGGCATCGCCGACAACGCCGACCATGTGGCGAAAAAGCACCTGATGCCGTTCTACCAGAATGTGCGCGACACCGAGCCGAAGCGCTGGGAAAGCTGGGGCATCGAACCCGCAATCGAGCGCCGGCTGTTGTCGCTGCTGCAGGTGAAGCCGCGCCGCACCGCATCGGGCGTAGCCACCGTCGCCGTCATCACCAAACCCTGGCCATGCGGTAGCGACTGCCTGTACTGCCCCAACGACCTGCGCATGCCCAAAAGCTACGTCGCCGACGAACCCGCCTGCCAGCGCGCCGAGCGCAACTGGTTCGACCCGTACCTGCAGGTTGCCTCGCGCCTGCGCGCACTGCACGAGATGGGGCACGTCACCGACAAGGTGGAGCTCATCATCCTGGGCGGCACCTGGAACGACTACCCCGCCCCCTACCGGCGCTGGTTCGCCTCGGAGCTGTTCCGCGCGCTCAACGAGGCAGGCGACGACGAAACGACGCGCGCCGGCATAACCGCTCGCCGCACCCGCTACGAACAAGCGGGCATCCCCCGCACCGAAGCCGCCTGCGCCCAGCGTGTGCGGTCCGCCCAGCACCTCGTAGACGAAGGGGAGCAAACGTACAACCAGGCCTTCCCCATGCTGTACGGCGAAGGCACCCCATGGGAAGGCATCGCCGCCTGGCAGAACGCAGGCTGGGATGAAGTAGAGCGCCAGCAGGCGATCAACGAGCGGGCAGCCCATCGCGCGGTCGGCTTGGTGATGGAGACGCGCCCCGACGCGGTGGACGCGGAAGCGTTTGCCGACATGCGGCGCCTGGGGGCCACCAAAGTTCAGATGGGCATCCAGAGCTTGGACGGGCGCATCCTCGGCCTGAACCGGCGCGGCATCGAGCCTGCCCGGATCCGTCGCGCCTTCGAGCTTGCGCGTCTGTTCGGGTTCAAAACGCACGCCCACTTCATGGTGAACCTGCTGGGCTCCACCCCGGAAGCCGACAAGCGCGATTACCTCCGCCTTATGGCCGACGCGGCCATCGTCCCCGACGAGGTGAAGCTGTACCCATGCGCGCTCGTGGAGGGGACCGGCCTGGTCGAGCACTATCGGAACGGTGCGTGGCGCCCCTACGACGAAGACGAACTGATGGACGTGCTGACCAGCGACCTTTTGGCGACGCCCGCCTACTGCCGCATGTCTCGCATGATCCGCGACATCCCCGCCAACGACATCCTGACGGGGAACAAGAAGATCAACCTCCGACAGATGGTGGAAGCCGAAGCCGATCGCCGTGCGACAGCAGAGGGAACGGAGGTCGCCGAGATCCGCCATCGCGAGATCAGCGTGGCCGGCGCTGCAGAAGACGAGCTGCGCTTGGACGAGATCCTCTACGCCACCACGGTGAGCGACGAAGTGTTCCTGCAATGGGTGACGCCGGAGGGGCGTATCGCCGGCTTCCTGCGCCTGTCGCTGCCCCACGCCGGCGCCGTCGAAGCGCTCGAAGAGGAATCGGCCGCCTTCCCCATCGGGCCGGGCGAAGCGATGATCCGCGAGGTGCACGTGTACGGGCGCGTGGCGGGGCTGCACCGAACCAGCGGCGGCGCGCAGCACCGGGGGCTGGGACGCACGCTAGTGAAGCGCGCCTGCGACATCGCGCGCGAGCACGGCTATTCCTCCTTGAACGTGATCAGCGCGGTGGGAACGCGGGAGTACTACCGCCACCTTGGGCTTTCCGACAACGGCCTGTACCTGACGTGCGCGCTACGCGAGCTGGGCTGAGCCGTCGTCGCTGCCTGCAGCTCCCCCTTCACCTGCAATCATCCCGGCCAACACCGTCTGCGGCGCCGTCGCCGCCCGCAGCTCCGCCGTCACCGGAGGACCCTTTCCCCGACGGCAGCGTGGTCACGACGATGGACGCCACGATGAGCGCCGAGCCGATGCCCTGAAACGCGGTGAGCACCTCGCCCAGCACCAGAAACGCCAAAAGAAGCGAGAAAGGCGTCTCGGAGATGCCGATGAGCGACGCCTTGGTGGCGCCGATGCGCTTGATGGCGGCGAGCAGCATGGGGATGGGCAGCGCCGTGCACAGGATCGCCATGACGATGCAGATGATCCACTGCATGGCATCCATCTGCAGCAACGTGGGGAACTGAGCAGGATACAGCACCAGCATGATCAACGAGCTGATGGCGCTCATGGTGAACGAGATGGTGAGCTGGCCCTCCTTCTTCACCGTCGCCTGACCCAGCAGCGAGTAGACGGCGAAGGCGAGGCACGACCCGATGCCGTACACCAGCCCCAACGGCGAAAGCTGGATGGTATCGGCCGACAAGATCCCCGAGATGAACACGATGCCCGCCAGGGCGAGCACAAGCGCCAGCAACGTGCGCAGCGTGAACCGTTCGTGGAAGACGAGCACCGCCAAAATCGCCACCACGGCAGGATACGAATAGAAAACCACCGTGGTGAGCCCCGCAGTGAGCTCGTCGACCGTCAGCATATATAGGTAAGCGCTTGCGGCAAAGAAGATGCCCTGCACGTACACCATGGGCGTGCGGCTGAACACCTTGCCTTTGCGCAGCACCACGATGACAATGGCCAGCAGGACCGCCGCCGGCACGAACCGCATGATGGTGACCTGCTGCGGGTTCAGCCCCGTGTTGTACAGGAATTTGGCGAACACGCCCATCGAGGCGTACAGAATCGCCTGGGCGACCGCCAGCATGTAACCCAATCCTTGAGAACCCATGAACCCCTCCTTGTCAGTCGCGAGCTCGTCAGCCACGCGCCCTCAGCTCCCAGAACGCCACAGCGCTCGCGGCGGCGACGTTCAGCGAATCGACGCCCGCGCGCATGGGAATGCGCACCGTGAAATCGCAACACGCAATGGTTTCCGGGGCGAGGCCGTCGCCCTCCGCGCCCAGCACCAGCGCCAAACGCGGCTCGGCGGCAAGGCTCGCGTCGTCGACGGGGATGGAATCGTCCGTAAGCGCCAGCGCCACCGTCTTGAACCCCAGCCCATGCAGAAGCGGCACGCCTTCCCCGGCCCAGTTGCGCACCTGCCCGATGCGCGTCCAAGGCACCTGGAACACTGTTCCCATGCTCACACGCGCCGCGCGGCGGAACAGCGGATCGTGGCATGCAGGCGTCACCAGCACCGCGTCGATGTTCAGCGCGGCGGCCGAACGGAATATGGCGCCGATGTTGGTGTAGTTGTTGACATCCTCCAGAACCGCGATGCGCCGCGCGCCGCGCACGACGTCCTCCACGATCGGCAGCTTCGGGCGCACCATGGCCACCAACGCCCCGCGGGTCACCTGATAGCCCGTCACCTGGTGGAACTGCTCGGCCGATGTGACGAAGACGGGAACCGACGGATGCGCATCCAGGATGCGCTCGACCAGATCGCGCGACTTCGCCAGCCATTTGAACTCCATGAACGCCGCCCAGGGCACGATGCCGGCGTCCAACGCGCGATGCGCCACCTTGCTCGACTCCGCCACGAAAAGCCCCTGTTCGCGCACGTCGTTTTCCAAAACGCCGCTCGCGACGGCATCACCCAAGCCCAGCGCCCAGGCGGCGTGGTCGCGCAAACGCGCATCGTCGGCGCCCGGAGCGAACGCGGCTATGCGCGGATCTTCCGCAAGGCGCTGCGGATCCCATTCCCGCACGTCGACGATAGGCATGCCGTCCCCTCCCTCATTCGATAGCGGAAGGAACATACCGCAGGAAGCGATCGACCGCAAGAGGAAGGTCCTCCCTCTCCCTCACCGCCAAGCCGATGTCGCGCCACGCCGGCGGATCGAGCTCGCGCAACTCGATGCGGTAGGGGCAACGCCGCAGGATGAGCTCGGGCAGGATGGACACGCCCAGCCCGTTTTCCGCCATGGACATGATGGCATAGTCGTCCCACGTGGTGAAGCGGACGTCGGGGCTGAGGCCCTCGGCGCGGAACAGCTGCAGGATCTCGTCGTTGCCGCCCTTCTGCAGCAGCAGGAACGGCTCCTGTGCCAGGCAGGCAAGCGGGACGCGCTCCCTGCCCGCAAGCGGATGGCCTTCCGGCAGCACGGCCATCAAGCGGTCGCGCGCCAGGAACTTCGTCTGCAGCTGCGCATGGGCAGGCAGGCGCAGAAACGCGCAATCCACGCGCCCGTCGAGCACCCACTGCTCGATCTCGAGGTAGTCGCCCAGCAGCAGCTCGTATTCGATGTTGGGATAATCCTGCTGGAATTCACGCACGATGCGAGGAAGCCAATGGGTGGCCATGCTCGACAGCGTGCCGATGCGGATGAGGCCCGTCTGCAACCCGTTGAGCTGCGCCACCAGCTGGTCGAGGCGCCGCTGCTCGTCGCACACCCGGCGCACTTGGTCGATGAGCTGGCGCCCTTCCGCCGTTAGGCGCACCCCCGCCCTGCTGCGCGCCAGAAGCCGCAGGCCCCATTGCCGCTCGAGCTCGCCGATCATGCGGCTCACGCCCGACTGCGTGTATTGCATCGCTTCGGCGGCGCGGGTGAAGCTGCCCTTGTCCGCCGCTTGGAGAAAAGCCTCATAGCGTTGCAGCGCCTGCATGGGGCCTCCTTTAGATTTCCTTTATCCATTCTGTTTCATCATGTTTTCCATGATAAAGATTCGCTTTTGAAATGAAAGGGGGCGTGGCACACTGATTCCAACGGAAGCGGCGGTTCCATCCCGTCCGGCGCATGCGCGATAGCCCCCAAGCTTGCCAAGCGCCACCGTCGCTTCCCCTACTCAACATGCGCAGGGCGTCGACCGCAGGAGGCTATGATGGGGAAATCGTACGCAGTGTACCTTTCCTCGCTGCTCTTGTTCGGATCGAACGGCATCGTCGCCGCGCTGGTCGCCCTTCCCTCTTTGGACATAGTCGTTGCACGCACGCTTTTGGGATCGCTATTCCTAGGCGCGCTGCTGGGTGCACTCGCATTGGCGCGACGTAGGAAGACGGCTCGCAGCGAGGAGGGCGTTGGTGCGCATGCCGCGATCGAAGCGGCGCCCGCCGGCAAGCACGCGGCTTTGGCCCTGCAGCTTTGCGCAGGCGCGGCGCTGGGTGCGAGCTGGATCTGCCTGTTCGAGGCGTATCGACTGGTGGGGGTGGGAACCGCCTCGCTCATCTATTATTGCGGCCCCGTCATCGTGATGGCGCTTTCGCCCTTGCTGTTCAGCGAGAAGTTGGACGCGGCGAAGGTCGCAGGGTTCGCCACCGTCGCTGGCGGGGCGTTTTTGGTGAGCGCGCAAGCGCTCGAGGGCGGAAACGACCCGCACGGGATCTTCTTGGGAGCAGCATCGGCTGTTCTGTATGCGGCCATGGTCATCTGTAGCAAAAAGGCTGCGCTCGCCTGCCCCCAGCGCGGCGATTCCGGCATCAGGGGCACATTCGTCCAACTGGCGGCGGGTTTCCTGGTGTCCGCCGGCTTCCTCGCCATCACGCAAGGCCCCACGGCGCTCGCCATCCCCGTGAGCGCAGGCGACATCGCCCCGCTGCTGATGCTTGGCGTCGTCAACACCGGTTTGGGGTGCCTCATGTACTTCACATCCATCGGGCGCTTACCCGTGCAAACGGTTGCCATCTGCGGCTATCTGGAACCGCTTTCCGCAGTAGCGCTCTCCGCCCTCATCCTCGGCGAGCCCATGGGGCCGGCGCAGATCGCTGGAGCGGCTCTCATCGTGGGCGGCGCGGCATTCGGCGAGCTTTCGGGATCAAAAGCGGCAAAGCGCATCATTGGGAAGCGCACCGAGGTGCCGGCGGCACCGGAAAGCTCCCGCAAGCTCGCGTAGCCCCCGCGCAGCGCCCTCCTACGCTTCCGCCTGCGCGGTTTCAACGGGGCGCTCCTTCAGCTTGGCCACATAGGACACCAGCGGCACATGCATGGTGAAGATCGTCACCAAGCGCCCGACCGCCAGCGCCGAGATGATGGTGCCCAGCCCCAAGCCGTCCAAATGGAAGAAAAAGATCAGCGACAGCAGCGCCGCAATGAGCACCAGCGACACGTCGAAGCACACCTTCACTTTGCCGAAATCGGCGTTGAGGCGGATGGCGATGGCGCGGGCCATGCCGTCACCCGGCACGAACAGGACGTTCGATGCCACCTCCAGGCTGATGCCGAACGCAAGCGAGCAGCAGCCCAGCACCACCAGCGCGATGTCCACCGGGATAATTCCTTCGGGAACCCAGAACAGCAGCGCCATGCTGGCGTCGATACCCAGGCTGAACACCACGTTCACGCCCATCTGGAGCCACTGGATGGCGCGGAGCTCGCGCCCGAGCAGGATGAACTGCCCCACCACGAACAAGGTATTGCAGATGAAGGTGAACTCGCCGTAAGTGAGCGGGAACCTGTCGCTGAGCACATAGGGTATGGTGGACACGGGCGATGTGCCCCATGCCGCCTTCGTGATGAGAGCGATGCCGAACGAACTGAGCACGACCCCCACGACGAACCAGACTACGCGGTTGACCTTCCTCTTATCCAAATCTTCCCTCCTGTTGTGACGCACAACCCCTGTCATGCGAGCGGGAAAACGCTGCGGTAGGCGGGAATTCCCGGGTTCGAGCCGCACAGGCACCATGACGGGGCTTCCTCTCCTCCGTTCCCAGCGC
Source organism: Eggerthellaceae bacterium (assembly GCA_036306585.1). Lineage (GTDB taxonomy): Bacteria > Actinomycetota > Coriobacteriia > Coriobacteriales > Eggerthellaceae > Aphodovivens. The sequence continues at coordinate 413,036 of JAXJZF010000005.1, read as the reverse complement.
GACGCTATCCGGCCGGCCTGCGCGATGCGCCGTCGGGTTGCTCGCATATGTAAGGGAGTTGGCTACTGTGATACGCCGGAATCCGGCGATAGTCAAGGAGCCCGTCGGGAGGCGGCGGCACGTGCGGATGTAACCGCGGGGCGCGACGACGCGTACACGGAGCCACGGCAGCTGGACGAGGTTGAGACCGTCGGACGGAGCCGCAGTCGCCGGACAGGAACGCGACCGTAGAATGGCGCAGCGGCCTCTAGGTGGGAACGCCCCGATAGAAGGAAGCGAAGGGAAGCGGTGCTAGCACGCGACGAGGGCGCCCGGTTACCCGGACGCCCTCGTTTTCAAAGCAAGTGCTTTCAACGCTGCACGCTATTCGGCGGCAGCCTCCTCGGCAGGAGCATCAGCCTCGGCAGCGGCCTCTTCGGCGGCAGCCTCGACAGCCTCGGTTTCGGCCTCGGCAGCCTCGGCCTTTGCAGCCTCAGCCTCGGCCTTCTTGGCGTACTCGGCGGCACGCTTGGCCTTCTCGGCGGCCTTGGCCTCGCGCTCTGCCTTCTTGGCAGCCTCGCGCTCGGCGTTAGCAGCGGCCTTGGCAGCCTTCTTGGCGGCCTCGCGCTCGGCCACGCGCTCCTTTGCGCTGCCGAACTTATCGGCAAAGCGCTGGACGCGTCCGCCGGTGTCGATCAGCTTCTGCGTGCCGGTGTAGAACGGATGGCAGGCGTTGCAGATGTCGATCTTCAGCTCAGGCTTCGTCGAACGGGTGACGAAGGTGTTGCCGCAGCTGCACTTGACGGTGCACTCGACGTAGTCGGGATGGATCCCTTTTTTCATGATGGTTCTCCTTTTCAGGCGCCTTGGTTTCCGACCAAGGCTAGACAAGCTTGTCTATAGTACCACCGCCCCGCTGAATGTAAAGAGGGCAGTTGGCCCGCCTGCGCGCATTCCACACAGAAGGGGCCCATCGCTTCCGGCTGAGCCTTCCGCGACGGGCCCCTTCTGTGTTTTCCGGGCGGTCTGGCCCGGAGTCGGCCGAAACTAGATCTCGGCCACCCACAGTCCGTGCAGATTGCAGTACTCGTACACCTTCACCGGAGCGTCGCCGGCAGCCACGGCGAAATCGGCCTTGGGCTCGTCAGCCGCGGTAAGCTGGGCCACCTGGTAGCCCTTCTCGGTGACCAGGACGACGAAGGCGATGAGATGCTCTTCGGTCATGGGATGCAGCGTGCTTCCAACCTCGACATGCACGTTGGAGCCGTCGACGGAAACCACGGGAACGTGCTTCTCGGTAGCGGCGTCGGTGGTGTTGGCGACCAGCGCCTCCATCTTCTCGCCGCAGCACACCAGCGGAACGCCGGCATCCCAGGGCTTGATCGCGACGTTGCCGCAATGGGCGCATTTGTAGAACGTGACATCCATGGGAAACCCCTCTTCTCTTATTGCACGGCAGGCGGATGCCCGCCGCATCGGACCTATGGTATCACCGCAGGCGGCGCGCCGGCCGGCATCTGCCGTGCCGTTACGGATTCGGCACGTCGCTGTGCGGATGTCCATATGTTACTTTATTTGTGCCATTTCAGGAAGACCCTGCTGCGGCTTTTTCGCGCGAACGGCATGAATCAGCACGCAAACGCCCACGACGACCAAGGGAAGCGAGAGCAGCTGTCCCATGGTCAGCCAACCTCCCCACAGGTAGCCCAGCTGGACATCGGGCTCGCGCACGAACTCCACCAGAAAGCGGAACGCCCCGTACATGACGAGGAACACGCCCAGAAACGTGCCGCGCGGACGCGGCGGCAGCTTGCGCGACAGCGCGAACAGCACGCAGAAGATAACGACGCCTTCCAGCAGCGCCTCGTAAAGCTGCGAGGGATGCCGCGGCATGTTGCCCGCAGCTCCTCCGAACACCACTCCCCAGGGAAGGTCGGTGGGCGCGCCCCACAGCTCGCCGTTAACGAAGTTCGCCAGCCGACCGAACAGAAGCCCCAGCGGCGCGGCGATGCAGCCGATGTCTGCGAGCGTCAGATACGGGATGCCGGTGAACTTGGCCGCCACGATGCCTGCAAGCAGCGCGCCTATGAGTCCGCCATGGAAGCTCATTCCGCCGTGGTTGAGCGCGAGGATCTCCAGCGGATGGCTGAAGTAGTAGCCGTCTCCGTACACTAGCACGTACCCCAAACGCCCGCCCACGATGATGCCGACGATGGCGCACAGCATAATGGTGAGCAGCGCGTCCTCGCTAACGCGCACACGCCAGCGCTTGGCGATGCGCCACACGATGAGCGCCGCGCACGCGAAACCGAGCACGTAGGCGAGGCCGTACCAGCGCACCGCGACGGGGCCGATGGAGAATGCCACCGGGTCGAGGCTTTGGAAGATATCGTTGAGCATGGGAGTCCTTGGAAGCCGCCGCTGAGCTTCGGGCTGAGAAGGCACGGGCGGTCGTGGCGCCTCCTCCCCTGTTTCCGCCGAATCAGCGTCCCATCATACCCGCATCCACCTCGATGGCGGCGAAGCGAACCTCCTCGCGCAGCTGCAAGGGGATGCGCTGCAGCGTGGAAACCGATGTTCCGCATGAGGGGCAAGTGAGCGTGAACAGCGCGAGGTCGGAGCGCACCACGAGCATGGTGTCATAGCGGCACACGTCCAGATCGTGCGCACCGCATGCAGGACACGACGCCTTGCCCATCCGGTCCTCCCTTCGCCGGTCGAAGACCCGCCCTTTCCGGCCATTGTAGCAGAAGGGCGGGGACGCGCCGCCTCGCCCTTTCCCGCCCTTCCCGATACAGCGCCTGACGGCGCGACGCATCCACTCTCTAGCGTCAGGCAAGCCCCAACCAGGCGCTCACCTTCGGTGCGTAGCCCATCACGAAGATGATGAGGATGAGCACCGGGATGCCGTACTTCACCCACAGGCGCGTTTTCGCCGGAAACTTCATGCCCACGCCGGCGTCGGCTTCAGCCAGGAACTTGTCCCAGCCCCAGCCGTAGCGGCACGTGCAGAACAGCACGAACACCAGCGAGCCGAGCGGCAGCATGTTGTTGGACACGATGAAGTCCTCGATGGTCTGGATGTCGCCGATGCCGGGGATGGTCACGCCCGAAAGCACGTTGAAACCCAGCGCGCACGGTAGGCTGAGGATGATCACCAACACGCCGTTGACGGCGACCGCGCGCAGACGCGACATGCCCCATTTGTCCATGGAGAAGCTGATGAGGTTCTCGAACACCGCGATGACGGTGGACAGCGCGGCGAAGCTCATGAACACGAAGAACAGCGCGCCCCAGATGTTGCCCAACGGCATTTGGCCGAACACCACGGGCAGCGTGGCGAACACCAGCGACGGACCGGAGTCGGGCGTGACGCCGTAGGCGAAACAGGCAGGGAAGATGATGAGGCCCGCCAGGATGGCCACCAGCGTGTTGAGCAGCGTAACGTTGACGGCCTCGCCGGTGAGACTGCGCTCGCGGCCCACCTTTGAGCCGAAGATCTCCATGGCCGCGATGCCAAGCGACAGGCTGAAGAACGCCTGGCCCATGGCGGCGTACACCGCCTCGCCGAACGTGGCCCAGCCGCCAGCGAACATGCGGCTGAAATCGGGCACCAAGTAGAAGGCGATGCCCTCGCCCGCTCCGGGAAGCGTCATGGCGCGAATGCACAGCGCGATCATTGCCACGAACAGGATGGCCATCATCCATTTGGTGATGCGCTCGACGCCCTTCTGCAGGCCCATGGCGCAGATAACGAAGCCGATGAACACCGCCACCAGCATCCAGCCGATAACCTCGCCGGGGTTTGCCAGCATGATATTGAACGCCGCGCCCGTGGCTTCCGCCGAAGCGCCGTCGAACATGCCCGAGGCCATCTTGGGAATGTAGGCAACCATCCATCCGGCAACGGTGGTGTAGAACATCATGAGGATCATGCAGCCGATGTAGCCCCACCAGGAAAACCAGTGGAAGCGACGCTTGGGCTCCAGGACATCGAAGCACTGCGCGCAGCTTTTCTGGCTGGCGCGGCCCACGGCGAACTCCATCACCATCACCGGCAGGCCCAAGATGACCAGGAAGATCAGATACAGCAGCACGAAAGCGCCTCCGCCGTACTCGCCGGTGATATAGGGGAAGCGCCACACGTTGCCCAAGCCGATGGCGCAGCCGGCAGCCACCAAGATGAAGCCGATGCGCGACGCGAAATGCTCGCGCTTTGCGGGCGCTTCGGCAGAAGATGCGTTGTCTGTATTCACCATTTCCCTCATTTCCTCAAAAAACGCAGAAGATTCTACCACTTCGCCAGCGCTTGGAAAGGAGGCGTCGACCAAGGCGTCCGGTTCTGCTTTCGGCGTGAAAGTTGACCGCGAAGATGAGGGATCGCAGGCGCCGCGCCGCACGATTCGTATAATGTAGGGACCATAGAAAGGGAACCCTATATGCCTGAAGAGATCATCATCGTTGAAGGGACCTGCACGCTCGCTGGCGAGGTGCGGGTTTCCGGTGCCAAGAATTCCGCGCTGAAACTCATGCCCGCCGCGCTGCTGGGCCGCGGGCGCAGCGTCATCCACAACGTCCCCCATATCTCCGACATCGCCGTGATGGAGGAGGTCATGCGCCGCTTGGGGGCAACCGTCGAGCGCGGTGGCGACGACGGGCGCACGCTCGTCGTCGATACCGCCGCCGTCGACAAATGGGAGACCCCCTACGAGCTGGTTTCCAAGATGCGCGCGAGCATTTCGGTGCTCGGGCCGCTCGTGGGACGCTTTGGCGAGGCGCGCGTCGCCATGCCGGGCGGCTGCCAGATCGGCGCGCGCCCCATCGACATGCACCTCATCGGCCTGGAGGCGCTGGGCGTGAGCTTCGAGGTCAAGCATGGCTTCCTGCACGCCACCACGCCCCACGGGCTTCACGGGGCCGACATCGTGCTGGATTTCCCCAGCGTCGGCGCCACCGAGAACATGCTGATGGCGTCCGTCGCCGCCGAGGGCCACACCATCATCGAGAATGCCGCGCGCGAGCCCGAGATCGTCGACCTGGCAAACATGCTCATCGGCATGGGCGCCAAGGTGAGCGGCGCGGGATCCTCCGTCATCGAGGTCGACGGCGTGCCCGCAAGCGAGCTGCACCCCTGCGAACACACCACCGTAGGCGATCGCATCGAGGCGGGGACGTTCTTGGTGGGCGGCGCGCTCACCGGCGGACCGGTGACCGTGCAGGGCATCGACCCCAGCTACCTGCGCATGGCGCTGATGAAGCTGTCGGCAATGGGCTGCGACATCGAGCACGGCGACGACTGGATCCGCGTGTCGCGCACGCGCCCCATCGCGCCCGCCGATATCCAGACGCTTCCTCACCCCGGCTTCCCCACCGACCTGCAGGCGCAGTTCATGCTGCTTGCCTCGCTCGCCGATGGCACCTCGATCATCACCGAGAACGTGTTCGAGAACCGTTTCATGTTCGCCAGCGAGCTGGCGCGCATGGGCGCCGACATCACCATCGAGGACCATCATGCCTTGGTCGAGGGCGTGCCCGCCCTACAAGGGGCCGACGTGTCGTCCACCGACTTGCGCGCCGGAGCAGCCCTGGTGCTTGCGGGCATCGTCGCCGAGGGCGAGACGCGCGTCCACAACCTCAAGCACATCGACCGCGGCTATGAGAACTACGTCGGCAAGCTCGCCTCGCTGGGCGCCACCCTCAAACGCTGCACCGTCGAAGACTAGCGGGCAGGTTCTGCAATGGTTCAAAGGCGAAGGAGCGCTTCCACGTCGCGAAGCGTGAAGAAGACGTCCGACCAGGTGCGCTCGTCCATGGTGGGGCCGCACGGCACCCACAGCGCCCAGCCGCAACGCCGCAGCGTCCCCCGCGACGCGCGCGCCGGAAAGGCGGGCGGACGCCACATGAACGCCGAATCGGTGAAGTTCTCGAGCGCACGGCGGGCACGGCGGGCAAGCCATGGCCAGGTGGGCACGTTCATGCCCTCCTCCACCACCGCGGAGAGCGCCCGGGCGTACTCGCGCCGCGCCGGACGCTGGGAGTACACGCGCGAGATCCAAAGGAAAAGCCGTCGAAGACGGGTTCTGGTGGTCGCAGCGTGCGTGGTTCTTGCCATCGCGGCCGCGGTGGCGGTGGGGCTCACCGTGTTCTTCTCGTCCGTGAGCGGGCGCATGTCGCTGGGCGACTCCAACGCCGCCGATGCGCTGGTTGCCCCCGCCGATGGGCAATCGTCCTACTACGTCCTGCTCACCGCCGAGCTGGGCGCCGCGCAGGGCTATTCCGACGAGGGCGGCCCCGACGCCTATGTGCTGGCGCAGGTAGCCGAAGACGCGCGCAAGATCACCTTGGTGTGGCTACCCGCCAACCTGCAAATCTCCTATGGGAATGGCGAGCGCGGGCGCCTACGCGATGCGGCGTCCGTCGATGACGCCACGCTCATCAAGGCGGTGGCGCAATTCGCCGGCGTCGACATCGCCCACTATGCGGAAACCGACGTCGACGGCATCGGCCGGCTGGTCGACACCCTCGGCGGCATCACGGTCGACCTCGCGGAGGAGGTCGATGACCCGCGCGCCGGCGACGTATACATCCCCGCAGGGCAGCAGACCATCGGTTCGCAGCAGATTCCTACGCTCCTGCGCGCGTACAACTACACCGACGGGCGCGACGGGCAGGCGAAGGTGCAGTGCGCGGTGATAGCGGCCATCGTCGAGAAGCTCGCAGGCGGGCAGGGCGTGTTGGGTGACGCCACCATGATCGACAGCGTATCGGGCACAGCGGCGACCGATCTCGCCTCGCAGGACGCCATGGACCTGGCAAGCACCTTCAGCGGCATAGCCGCCGGGGACATCGACATCGAACGCGTGCCGGGAAGCGAAGCACAGCGCGACGGTGTGACGGTGTTCCAGGCATCGTCCGACAGTTGGACGAACCTCATGGAGAGCATCGACGCGGGCAGCCAGCCCAGCAACGAGCAGCAGGCACAGCAGGCAGCCAACGACACCGACGTCAACCACGGCAGCTTCACCATCACCGTACGCAACGGCGCCGGCATCACCGGGGCTGCCGCGCAGATGGCCGAGCAGCTGGGGGCCGACGGATTCAACGTCACCGAGACGGGCAACACCGACTCCCCTGCCTATGACGAGACGCTCATCATCTACAAGGACGCCACATTAGAGGAAGCAGCCAACGAGGTTCGCGATTCGCTGAGCAACGGGCGCGTGATCAACGGCGGCGACTACTACACATTCGATACTGACATACTGGTGGTTCTGGGCAGCGATTGGAAGCCGCTCACCTAGCTGCGGATGCGCTGGCACGGGGTGTGGTAGAATCGTGCGGAACTTGACACCGACTGAGATAGGAGATTCCCATGGTCGATAAAAACGATGTGGCGGCAGTGCTCGAGCTGATCCGCCCCAGCCTGCAGGCTGATGGCGGCGACGTCGAGCTGGTTGACGTAACCGAAGACGGCGTGGTGAAGGTCGAGCTGCAGGGCGCCTGCAAGGGCTGCCCCATGTCCCAGATGACGTTGGCGCATGGCGTCGAGCGCATCCTGAAGGAACGCGTCCCGGGCGTCACCAGCGTCGTGCCCGCCGATCTGGCGTAAGAAGGCGAAGGTTCCATGGCGTTTTGCTGGGAGCAGCGCGGCTGCGACGAGGAGATGCAATCGCGTTGCCCTCATAACATCCCTGGCGAGCCCTGCCCCGCCGACTGCCACTACGCAGCTTGCCAGCGCCCCACCCACAAGGTGGAGTACGACTTCGGCATCCTGCTGAATCCGGAACGCGACTACGATGCCTCCGTGAAGGAAGTGTGCCGCTTCTGCGAGTTCTTCCTGACGAAGGGGCCCAACGTCGCCGACCGCAAGGAAGGCGAGGTCCATCGCCAAGGCAACCCGAACCGGTTCCTCCTGTAAAGGAAGCAAGAACCCAAGCGAAAAAAGGCCCCGTGCATATCGCGGGGCCTTTTTTCGCGCGGATTTGGGAAGGATGCTGTTGTGCTGAAGCTTCGTTTCCAGCGGCGCGACGACCAGGCCTTTTCCCCAAATAAAAAACGACCCATTCAAGGGTCGTTGCCCTAGACAGCCAGATCGAACATAAATAAGCGAGAGGGGCCCTGGCGCCCGAGATTCATGGGATCGCGCAGACGTAGCGTTCGGTACGCAAGCTTGCGGGATTCCACGAAGGTCAGGTGCCAGGGGCCCCTCGTAGCGTCGGTCCGTTTCATCGGCCGTGGGCCGACGAAACTAGAATGCTTCGCCTAGCTGGAAACGCTTGAAACCGGTGATCTTGATGGAGCCGCCGAGATTCTTGGCAACCTCTGCGGTGTACTCGTTCACCGTCTGATCGCTGTTCTTGACGAACTCCTGCTCGGTGAGGCACTGCTCCTTGAAGAACTTCTCCATGCGGCCGGTGGCGATCTTCTCCTGGATGTTTGCCGGCTTGCCGGACTCCGCAGCCTGTGCCTTGTAGATGCCCATCTCATGCTCGACGACATCGGCGGGGACATCCTCGCGGGTTGCGGCGATGGGGTTGACGGCGGCAACCTGCATGGCGACATCGCGACCGTAGTGCACGAACCCTTCGGAAGTGGGATCGATGCCATCGACGTCGAAGGTCACCAGGACGCCGATCTTGCCACCGCCGTGGATGTAGGATGTGACAGCGCCGCCCTCGACCACGGTGAAGCGGGGAAGCTGCACGTTCTCGCCCATCACGTGGATGCAGTCGGTCACGATGGCATCGACGGTCTCACCGTCAATCTCGGAAGCCTTCAGAGCATCCATGTCGGCAGGCTTGTTGGCCAGCGCGGCGCGGGCGATCTTCTCGGCATAACCCTTGAATTTCTCGTTCATCCCCACAAAGTCGGTCTCGCAATTGAGCTCGACCAGAGCACCAGCCTTAGCATCGTCGGAGACAATTGCCATGACGGTGCCTTCGTTGGTGGCACGGCCAGCCTTCTTGGCAACAGCGGCCAGACCGCGGGTGCGCAGGACGTCAACGGCCTTGTCCATGTCGCCGTCGGCTTCGGTGAGCGCCTTCTTGCACTCCATCATGCCGGCGCCGGTCATCTCACGCAGTTCCTTGACCATGGAAGCGGTGATTGCCATTGGTGAGTTTCCTTTCTCGAAACGATCGCCCCCGCACAAGGCAGGGGCGTTTTGCCTAACCTGGGTTATTCGGCTGCAGGAGCGGCGGCCTCTTCGGCTGCAGCTTCCTCGGTCGGTGCGGCTTCCTCCGCCGGAGCAGCATCGGCGCCCATGTCGGCAGCGGTCACGGGAGCGCCCGTGCCGGCGACGACGGCGTCGGCGATGAAGTCGGCCAGCAGGCGGACGGAGCGGATGGCGTCGTCGTTGGCGGGGATGCCGTACTCGACGTCATCGGGATCGCAGTTGGTGTCCAGCGTGCCCACGACGGGGATGTTCAGGCGACGGGCCTCCTTGATAGCGATCTCCTCGCGGTTGGTGTCGATCACGAAGATCGCGTCAGGGACGCGCTTCATGTTGCGGATGCCGTTGAGATTGGTCTGCAGCTTGCCCAGCTCCTTGTGCAGCAGAATCTGCTCCTTCTTGGGCAGCAGCGACATGCGGCCGTCGGCGTCCATGGCCTCGAGCTCTTCCATGCGGTTCACACGGGTGCGGATGGTCACGAAGTTGGTGAGCATGCCGCCGAGCCAACGGGCGTTAACGTAGGGCATGCCGCAACGGTTGGCAGCCTCGGAGATGGGCTCCTGGGCCTGCTTCTTGGTGCCCACGAACAGGATGGTGCCGCCCTTGCGTGCGGTCTCGGACACGAAAGTGTAGGCGTTGTCCAGACCGATCAGGGTCTTCTTGAGGTCGATGATGTAGATGTCGCCACGGCTACCGAAAATGTAGGGCTTCATCTTGGGGTTCCAACGGCGCGTCTGATGGCCGAAGTGTGCGCCTGCATCAAGCAGGGTCTGAATGCCGATTTTGGTCATTCTGCTCTCCATTCGTTAGTCCTCTGCCTACGGTCATCCCCTCCGTCCGCAGCCTTTTCCGGTGGCCACTAGCGGACTGGGTCGCGCAAGCATGTGAAATATAGAAACTCAGTTAGTTTAGTTTCCCTCGCTTCTGAATGCAAGGGGGCATTTCGCGGCGCCTGCAGCGCTTCACGAAATCGACGCGTCTTCTCCGCTACATGCTGTGCGTTGCGTAGGAAGGGTCGTCCTGCCAGGGGCGGATCTCGCCTGTCGTCAGCGTGGCGGGAAGGTCGATGATGCGCTGGTTCGCCGAGCCGCGGAAACGCAACGTGATGTCGTGCTGGTCTTCGAGGAACGGGCCGTCCACCAACACGTCGATGCATGCCAGCATGCGGTCGGTGACGTCGGTGCGTTTGCGGCCGCCTTCCAGCAGGTCTTCGAGCAGGTAGCCGGTGAAGCACCAGATGGTCTTCTTCGGGAAGCGCTCTTTCACCCGCTCGATGAATTCGACCAAGCCGCGCTGGTTCTCGGGCTCCATTGGCTCGCCTCCCAGCAGCGTGAGACCGTCGACGAAGGAAGGCTCCAGGCTGTCGAGTATGTCCTGCGCCACCTCGGGCGTGAACTCCTCGCCAGCTGCGAAGTCCTGCGCCTCCTCGTTGAAGCATCCCGGGCAGTGTCGGCGGCAACCGGAGACGAACAGGCTTGTGCGCACACCGCTCCCGTTGGCGATATCGCAATGCTTTATTTCGGAGTAGTTCATCGCGCCCTCCCTGCTCGCAACCGCTTTCGCGCAGCGTGATCTATCAAGTCGAGTATAAAGCAGCAGGCAGGAAGCCGAACCGCCCAATCCGCCACAGGCGTCCCCTTCCCCGCCAGCCCAACGGCAAGGCGGCGGGGCTCCGTTGCATTGCCCGCTGCCGCTGGATCCCGGCGGTTGCGGGCGAAGCGCACTCGCCATCGAGACCTCGCGGGTATCGGGCACCGGGGCCCCTCGCAAGGCAGGATCATCAGCCCGCCGGCCAGCCGGCGGGCTGCGCGCCTACAGATGCAGGACGCGGTCGCGGATCTCCTCGGTACGGCCCTGGTTCCAGAACTGGGTGCCGATGTAGCCGCAGGTGCGGCGGGCGACGTTGAGCTTGTCCTGGTCGCGGTTGCCGCACTTGGGGCATTCCCACACCAGCTTGCCGTCGTCCTCGACGATCTGGATCTCGCCGTCGAAGCCGCACACCTGGCAATAGTCGCTCTTGGTGTTGAGCTCGGCGTACATGATGTTGTCATAGATGTACTGCAGCACGCGGACGACCGCCTGCAGGTTGTCCTGCATGTCGGGTACCTCGACGTAGCTGATAGCGCCGCCGGGGGAAAGGCGCTGGAACTCGCTTTCGAACTTCAGTTTGGTGAAAGCGTCGATCTCCTCGGCCACGTGCACGTGATAGCTGTTGGTGATGTAGCCTTTGTCGGTGATGCCCGGGATCACGCCGAAGCGGCGCTGCAGGCACTTGGCGAACTTGTAGGTGGTGGACTCGAGCGGCGTGCCGTACAGCGAGAAGTCGATGTCGCTCTCGGCCTTCCACTCGGTGCACTTGTCGTTCATGTGCTGCATCACCTGCATGGCGAACGGCGTGGCCTCCGGATCGGTGTGGCTTTTGCCCGTCATGTACTTCACGCACTCGTACAGGCCGGCATAGCCCAGGCTGATGGTGGAATAGCCGCCGTAGAGCAGCTTGTCGATGGTCTCACCCTTCTTCAGGCGCGCCAGCGCACCGTACTGCCACAGAATGGGCGCCGCGTCGGACAGCGTGCCCTTCAGGCGGTTGTGGCGGCACATCAGAGCACGATGGCACAGCTCCAGGCGCTCATCGAAGATCTTCCAGAACTTCTGCTCGTCGCCCTTCGAAGAGCACGCCACGTCCACCAGGTTGATGGTGACCACGCCCTGGTTGAAGCGGCCGTAGTACTTCGGCTTGCCCGGCTCGTAGTTACCGGCATTGGCCACGTTGCCGAAGCCGTTGCCGGAACGGTCGGGCGTGAGGAAGCTGCGGCAGCCCATGCAGGTGTAGCAGTCGCCCTCGCCTGGCTTCTCGCCCTTCGACAGCTTGAGCTCGCGCATCTTCTTCTCGGAGATGTAGTCGGGCACCATGCGCTTGGCGGTGCACTTCGCCGCCATCTGAGTGAGGTAGAAGTACGGGGAACCCTCGTGGATGTTGCTTTCCTCGAGCACGTAGATGAGCTTGGGGAACGCCGGCGTAATCCACACGCCCTCCTCGTTCTTCACGCCCTCGTAGCGCTGGCGCAGCACTTCCTCGATGATCATGGCCAAATCGTGGCGCTCGGCGTCGTTGCGCGCCTCGCCCAGGTACATGAACACGGTCACGAACGGCGCCTGGCCGTTGGTGGTCATAAGCGTGACCACCTGGTACTGGATGGTCTGGACGCCACGGCGGATCTCGTCGCGCAAGCGCTCTTCGACCACATGGTTGATCTTCTCGACGGGAGCCTCAAGACCCAGCTCGTTGACTTCCTGGAACACCTGGCGGCGGATCTTCTGGCGGCTAACGTCGACGAAGGGCGCCAAATGCGTGAGAGAGATGGATTGGCCGCCGTACTGGCAGCTGGCCACCTGAGCGATGATCTGCGTCGCGATGTTGCAGGCGGTGGAGAAGCTGTGCGGGCGCTCGATGAGCGTGCCGGAGATGACGGTGCCGTTCTGCAACATGTCATCGAGGTTCACCAAGTCGCAGTTGTGCATGTGCTGCGCGAAGTAGTCGGCGTCATGGAAGTGGATGATGCCCTCCTCGTGCGCCTTCACGATGTCCTGCGGAAGCAGCATGCGCATGGTGAGGTCCTTCGACACCTCGCCGGCCATGTAGTCGCGCTGCACCGAGTTGACGGTGGGGTTTTTGTTGGAGTTCTCCTGCTTCACTTCCTCGTTGTTGCATTCGATGAGCGACAGGATGCGGTCGTCGGTGGTGTTGGAGGTTCGCTTGAGGCTTTGCACGTAGCGATAGATGATGTAGCGGCGCGCGACGGCGTAGCGGCCCGCAGCCATGATCTGGTTCTCGACCATGTCCTGCACCTCTTCGACCGACACGGTGTGACCGGCGCGCTCGCACAGCCACTCCACGCTGTGGGCGGCCAGGGCGATCTGATCCTCGGTCAGGCGCTCATCGGGATCCGACTCGTTGTTGGCAGCCTTGATGGCATGCACGATCTTCTCGATGTCGAACGGAACTTCGGTGCCGCTTCGCTTGATGATCTTCATCGACTTCGCCTCTCATCTTCTTGTTTCCAGGCGCGTTGAAGCGCCTCCGCAACCCGTTGGAGGCGGGTTCGCGGACTTGTTCTCTCGTGGGTTAGCTGACCAAATTGTTACTTAGAACGTTACATTTTTCAAAGCGGATCCGGTGAACGGCATCGCTTTATCGACTAGTCCATAATAACCCTTTTCGAACACAATATATTGTGTTTTCTTGAGCAACATACCCCAATATTATGTTTTTGCAGGTCGGCACGTATGAAACTTTTTCCTGAAGCGGAAACGGTGGATAATACGAAAAAAGCACCGCTTCCCCATAGTCCCAGCTGGGCACGAATAGGCGGTGCGAGGCGCCGAAAACACCCCCTGCGCGGAGTTGCGGGAGGCCCGCCGATCCTGCAGACGCGCACGGCCATGAGGAAGCACCGGAAGGAGGAGCGCGTGACAGGCAAGAGCCTACCGCCGCAGCGGCGCGCATGCCCGCCGGCATGGTACACTGGCCGAAAACACAAGAAGGCACGCCCGCGACGCCCCCGGCATGGCGCGGCGACGCCGGCGAGGGGGAATCCGCATGAATTTCAACAAAGTCAGCTTCGAGCGCTCCTTCGGCACCTCTTCGCAGCTGCCCGAGTCGACGCTGCCCGAGATCGCGTTCGCCGGACGCTCGAACGTGGGAAAATCCTCGCTCATCAACAAGGTGTTCAACCGGAAGGGCCTGGCGAAGGTCTCGCAGACGCCGGGCAAAACCGCCACCATCAACTTCTTCGCCACCGACGAGGCGCGCTTCGTCGACCTGCCCGGCTACGGCTACGCGAAGGTGGCGAAATCGGAGCTGCACCGCTGGTCGGAGCTCATCGAGGGCTATTTCAACCAGGATCGCGACTTCGCGCTGGTCCTGTCGCTCATCGACATCCGTCATGCCGCGAGCGACCTCGACGAGACCATGGTGGGCTTCCTCATCGAGCGGGAGCTGCCGTTCGCGGTTGTCCTGACGAAGGCCGACAAACTCTCCAAGCAGCAGCAGGCGCGCCAACGCTCCGCCCTGGCCAAACAGCTGCAGCTTCCCCAGGACACGTCGATGGTGGTGACCTCCTCGGCGAAGGGAACGGGGATCGACGAAGTGCGCCGGCTGATCGAGGAGGCCGCGCGCTAGCAGCGCGCCGGCCCGCCGCACCGGGCAGCGCTTTGGCAACCGCCGCCCGGTTCCGTTTTACCGCGAGGACGGCCCCGCCCGACTGCGAGCCCGTCCTGTCCTACCGTGCGCCCGCCCCGCCCAGCCTTCCGGGCAACGACCGAGCAACATCTGGGGAACAAATCGCGGCACCTGCCAAGGCGATGATCGCCGCTGGTGGAACCGCCGCTATACTTTAAGGGAGACAATCGGGTGCGGGCGCTTTCACCCCGCCTTTTCATTTTAACCCAGGAGCGTCCATGACCGAGCTGCCCACACCTGCAGACGGTCCGAGCGCCGCTGCGCCGGACCGTTACCGTATACCGTTGATAGCCAAAGTGTATGGCGTGCTGTGCATCGTCAGCGGTTCGGCCGCCCTGATCCTGGCGGTGGTGCTCGCCACCATCTTCCTCTGGGGTCTCCTTCGCGGCGAGTTCCAGCTCACCCTCGAATCATCCGCTGCCAACCTCATCATCTTCATCTGCGAGATGGCGCTGCTCGTGGCGCTGTTCTCCTTGCTTTTGGTGCTGGGTATCCGCCTTCTGCTGGACAAACGACGCGGCGCAGCGCAAACCGCCGAGGCTGCGGCATTCGTCACCACCGGCATCATCGCCTGCGACATCATGCTCGACGGCATCAACGAGGTGAAGATCCCCTTGCTGGTGTTTCTGGTGATCACCATCGTGCTCGCCTCGTGGCTCGACCCTTCCCTGACGCAGGAACGCGCGCTGCAGCGCAAGCTGCGCGACATGGAAACGCGCGAGCAGGCCGAAGAGGGCACGCTCGGGCTCGACGAGACCGGCAAGGGCTACATCACGCTGAACTTCTTCAACCTGTTCTGGATATTCGCGGTTGCCAGCGTCATCGGTTTGGTGCTCGAAACCGCCTACCATTTCGCCGTGGTGGATCCAGGGCACCTCCAGGATCGCGCCGGTCTGCTGTTCGGGCCCTTCTCGCCCATCTACGGCGTGGGGGCGGTGCTTATGACCATGGCGCTCAATCGGTTCCATCACGCCCCGCTCATCATGGTGTTTTTGGTGAGCGCCGCCATCGGCGGGGTCTTCGAGTACCTGGCGAGCTGGTTCTTCCAATTCGCCTTCGGCATCTTGGCGTGGGACTACACGGGGTCCACCTTGTTCGGGCTGTGCCCCGACCCCGTAGCGATCCTGTTCCAAGGGCGCACCAGCACCTTGTTCATGTGCATGTGGGGCACACTCGGCATCGTGTGGACGAAGCTGCTTCTGCCTTGGATGTTGAGGCTGGTGAACCTGATCCCCTGGAACTGGCGCTACACGCTCACTGGCCTATGCGCGGCGCTGATGGCGGTCGATTGCGTGATGACGCTGCTGTCGTTCGACTGCTGGTACGAGCGCATGGCCGGCAACCAGCCCGAAAGCGCCATGGAGCATTTCATGGCGCGCAACTTCGACAACGAATACATGGCCGATCGCTTCCAGAGCATGAGCCTCAACCCCGAAGACGCGACCCGCAACGCCCTCTAGCCTAGCGCAGGGCGGGCCGGGCGTATCGGACGAACTGGCGGGCGCAGACGGACCGGATGGGCAAGCTGGGCGGAAGCGCCCCTAGGCTCCGGCGAATCCTTCATCCTCGATGAGGGCGTCGCCATCGGCAGCAGCGGTGGCCAAGGAGTCGCAGCGCTCGTTTTCGGGATGGCCGGCGTGGCCCTTCACCCACACAAACGTCATGTCATGGGGCTCCTTCGCCTTCAGCAGGCGCTTCCACAGGTCAGGGTTCTTCACCGGCTCCTTCTTGGCGTTTTTCCAGCCGCGCTTGAGCCAGCCGTCTACCCAATGCTGGTTGAACGCGTTGACCACATATTGGGAATCGGAATATAGCGTGATCTCGCAGGGGCTTTTCAGCGCCTCGAGCGCGATGATGACGCCGAGCAGCTCCATGCGGTTGTTGGTGGTGAGGCGGAACCCCTGCGAGAGCTCCTTCTCGTGCACGCGGCCGTTGCGGTCGACGAAGCGCAGGATGGAGCCGTACCCGCCCGGGCCTGGATTGCCCCGGGACGAGCCATCGGTGAAGATGTCGACATGCAGCATTGGCTTCCTCTCGAGAAACTGCCCGCACGGCAGTGCGGATCAGGTTGAGCGTAAACAGCCGAGAGGGCCCGAGATACGGATACTCGCGGAATCGCGCGGGCACCGCGTACACGGGTACGCAAGCCCACGGGATCGCACGAAGGTCCGAACCCTCGGGTCCTCTCGGCGGATGAACGGTTCCGGCGGTCGGCAGACCGGCGAAACTCTAGTACTGCGACTCGTGCTTCTTGAAGAAATCGAAGCGCGGGGGCAGCTCGCGGACGGGGTGGCCGCCCGCGTTGATCTCACCGGCGGAGCACAGCTCGCCCATGCCCTCGAAGTCGTAGTTCCAGCTGAAGAACTCCTCGGGGGCGAAGTCCATGTAGTCGCAGATGGTCTCGCAGCCCGCAGGGACCACCGGATGCATCAGCAGGCAGCAGACGCGCAGCAGGTAGAACGAATCGAGCAGCACCTGGCGGCGCAGCGCCTCGTCCCCATCGTTGCTGGCCTGGCGGATGCCGTCGGCCCAGCGCTTGTTCGCCCAACGGATGAACTCGTCCATCTGAGACATGATCGAATGCAGCTCGACCCGATGCATGGTGAAGTCGTAGGTGCGCATGACATCGTGCACCTTCTCCACCGCCTCGGGTGAGGGTTTGCCCAGCGGCATGAGGCCGTCGAAGTTCTTCTGCGCTTCGTAGAAGCAGCTGCGCGCCAGGCGGTTGAACACGTTGGTGAGCAACGCTCCTTCCTTCAGCACCGGATCGGCAACGCGAGGGTCGGCTTTCTCCTCCTCGGTGGCCAAGAACGGCTTGGGCTTGAATCCCACCGACTTCTGATCAAGGCCGAGCGCCAGGAAATGCGCGCGCAGCTGCTCGACGGTGTAATGGTCGAGCAGCTCGTCGGCCGATGGGGGCTTGACCGCGCCGGATGACGAAGCCTTCTTGTTGCCGAACAGGATGTGATGATTGGCGATCAGGCGGGTTTGGCGCAACGGCTGGTCGGTGGGCTTGCCGGTCAGCAGGTCGCGCTTGCTTAGGGCCTCCCACATGGCGGTTTGCGCCACACCGTAGAAGTACAGGTTGTCCTGCCCGATGAACTGATACACCTGCGCGTCGGACGAGCACCACCAGTCATGCCAACTGCCGCGCGGCAGCCCGAGCGCGTCGTTGGCGGCCATGGTGAACGAGATGGGCGCCCACAGGCTTTCGGGCCAGCACCACACGGTGAGCCCCTCCACATCCTCGAGGACGGGCGCTTTCACGCCCCATTCGATGTTGCCCGTGATGCGGAAGGGCACGAGCGTCTTGCCGGTGCGAAAGCGAACGCCGGCCTCCTCCATCACCGTGCGCGCCTGGTCGCGCGCCTCGATGTCGGAGAACTCCACCTCGAAGCTCTGCTTGCCCTTCTCCGCCTCGCGCACGGTATGAGCGGGCAGGCGGTCGGCGATGGCGTCGAACTGCTCGCGCAGCTCGTTCTTCACGTACATGATGGGCGGCGCCAGGAACTCTCCGATGACCTGAGGCACGATGGCGCGCATCTCATCGTCCTCGTGCAGCGTCTCGACGTAACCGCGCAGAAAGTCCGCGAAAGCGGGCAAGTCGAAGTACCAGTTCTCCACCGGGCGCATCTCGGGCACGGTACCCGACAGCGTCGACTTGGGAGCGATGAGGTCCTCGGGGGCGTAGCTGTGGCCCAGGTCGCATTCGTCAGCGTAGCCATGCTCGGACTTGCAGCCCTGCACCGGGCAACGGCCCACCACCTGACGGCCGTTGAGGAACGTGTTCGCCTGCGTATCGTAGAACTGCAGGGTGGAACGGCGCTGCAGCACGCCCGCCTCGTAGAGGCCCTTGATGAAGTACTCGCTCACCGCCTGGTGCACGGTGCCGGCATGGCCGAGCCCCGAGCCCTCGTAGATGGACAGGCTGATGCCGTAAGCGTCCAGCGTCGCCTTCTGCCTGTCGTGGTTGCGCTTGACGTAATCGGCGATGGTACCGTCGAACTCGCCAGCCTCGACCAACTTGCGGTACCCCTCGTTGATGGGCGAGCCGAAACAGTCGGTGCCCGAGACGAAACGCACGTTGTCGGCGCCGATGCGGTCGCGCAGGAAGCGGGCGAAGCAGTCGGCAGGAATGAACACGCCGGCGATGTGCCCGAAATGCAGCGCCTTGTTGCCATAGGGCATGCCGGCCGTCACCACGGCGCGGCGGGGCCATTTCACCTCGCGGCTCCCCTCGCGCTTTACGAAGGAGACCTCCCAGCGGGCGGCGCGCTCCGCCGCGGCGGGATCCTCGGGCTGTCCGGCATCCGCCGTGCGCAATTCGTCGTTATCGTTCATCGGTTGCATCTCCCAACTTATTCAAAATGTCCGCCAAGGTTTCGGCGGAGATGTCGCTTTCCGCAAGCAGGTCCAGCATATCCGAAAGCTGGCCGTTGGAGTCCGGTTCGAGGTCGACCGTGGCGTAAGACGACATGCCCGCCAGCTCGGCGGCTTTCGCGACGGCGTCTTCCTTGGTGCCGATCTCGTCGGCAAGCCCGTTTTCGACGGCATCGATGCCGGTGTAGGACATGCCGTTAGCCAAGGCGCGCACCGCCTCGACGTCCATGCCCCGCCCCTCGGCCACATTCTGGATGAACACCTCGTTGGACTGATCGACCTGCGCCTGGTAGTACGCCCGCTCCTCATCGGTGAGGGGGCGATCGCCGTAAGTGGAGTCCTTGCTCTCGGAGCTGGTGATGTTCTCGATGTTGATGCCGAGCATATCCAAGAGGCCCGAGGTGTCGGTGATCTGCATCACCGCGCCGATGGCGCCGATGGCCGTGGTCTTCGCAACGTAGATGTATTCGGCCTGCGACGAGATCTCATAGGCAGCGCTAGCGTTGAGGGAGGCGCTCGAAACCACCACGGGCTTGTCGAACTCCTTCACGTACTCTGCCATCTCCTCGCCGGCGGTTGCCGTGCCGCCGCCCGAATCGACCCGCAGCACCACCGCTTTGATGCGGGGATTCGCGGACGCCTTGTCAAGCAGGGCCTTCAGCCCCTCGGGGCTCGAGGAGGTACCGTCGTACTGGATAGATCCGTCGATGGTGACAACACCCACAGCGTCCTCGGTGAGCTGCGCCGCAGGGTCGACGCCGTCGGAGACCCCCATCGACGAGGCAAGAAGCGACGTACACGAATGCATCCCCATCGCCACCAGCAAAAACGCGAGCACCACCGCCGTCAAGGCAACGATCCACGCGCGGCTTTTCCTCATGGCGGGCGCAGGGGCGTATGCGACGGGCTGCCCCCAGCCCGTCGCCGCCTGCCACCCGGCGGGCGGAACCTGCCCCGCAGGCGGCACCTGCGCAGACTGCTGCCCCGCCGAGTGCGCAGGATGCGCGACGGCATGGGGTGCAGGCGGAACCGTCTGGGGTTGCCCCGCAGGCTCGCCGGATGCGCGGTCCGCGCCGGCTTCCGGCTCGTTGTTCAACTGAGACATGGACCCTCCTCGGGCCCGGCCGGGGCAAGGGCCCCGTTCGGGCGGGATTCGCTTCGCTTTACAGTTCCACCGCCGAATCCATCTTCGCATGCTGCGCCTTCTTGGCGGTGCGCAGGAGGAATTCGGTGTTGGTATCGGTTTGCCTCAACGATTTGATGAGCATGTCCATGGCGCGTTCGGTGTTGTTGAGGTTCGCCAGGATGCGGCGCACCGCCCAGATGAGCGGCGCCTGCTGCGGATCGAGCAGCAAGTCCTCCTTGCGCGTGCCCGACGCCACAGGGTCGATAGCCGGGAAAATGCGGCGATCGGCCAGGTTGCGGTCGAGCTTGAGCTCCATGTTGCCCGTGCCCTTGAATTCCTCGAAGATGACCTCGTCCATCTTGGAACCGGTATCGATGAGCGCGGATGCCAGGATGGTGAGGCTGCCGCCATTCTCGATGTTGCGCGCGGCACCGAGGAAGCGCTTGGGCGGATACAGCGCCGTGGAGTCGACGCCACCGGACAGGATGCGCCCGGATGCGGGCTGCGCCAGATTGTAGGCGCGCGCCAGACGCGTGATGCTGTCCAGCAGGATGACCACGTCCTTGCCGCATTCCACCAGACGCTTCGCGCGCTCGATAACCAGTTCGGACACAGCGATGTGGCTCTCGGTAGGCATGTCGAAGGTGGACGAAATGACCTCGCCTTTGATGGAGCGCTGCATATCGGTGACTTCCTCGGGGCGCTCGTCGACCAGAAGGCACATGAGATGCACTTCGGGATTGTTCGCGGTGATTGCCGATGCGACGTCTTTCAAGATGGTGGTCTTGCCCGCCTTCGGGGGGCTGACGATCAGGCCGCGCTGGCCCTTGCCGATGGGAGAAACCAGGTCGATGACGCGTGCGGTGATGGCGCTTTTGCCGTGCTCCATGCGCAGGCACTCGTCGGGGTAGATGGGCGTGAGCTCCGAGAACTTCACGCGCGTGCCCAGCTCTTCTGCCGGGACGTCGTTGACGCTGATGATCTTCTGGATGGCGGCGTATTTCTCGTTCTCGCGCGCCGGGCGCGTCACGCCGTGCACCATGTCGCCCTTGCGCAGACCGTTGCGGCGGATAGTGGAAAGCGACACGTAGCAGTCGGATTCGCTGGGAAGGTAACCCTGAGTGCGCAGGAAGCCGTACCCGTCGGCGAGGACGTCCAAGACGCCGGTGACCTCGATGAAGCCCTCGGCTTTGACGCTCGCCTCGTACACCGCGTCGACAAGCTCCGCTTTCTTCAAGCCCGCCGCATCAAGCTCGAGCTCCGCCGCCTTGGCGCGCAGCTCGGCCACCTTCAACTTGGCGAGCTCATCCTTGTTGACGCTGGGCTGCACCTCGCGCTGACCGCCGTTGCGGCGTTGGCGCTGATGTCGATTGCCCTGGTTGTCGTTGCGCTGGAAACGCTGGTTCTTGCCCTCATGGCGGGACCGCTCGGCGGCCTGCTGGGAAGAGCCCTGGTGCCCCACCTTGCGGGACTCCTTACCCTGGCCCTCGGACACTGCCTTGCCGGTGTCGGTCGTCACCGTCTTGCGCGGGCGGCCGCGGCGACGGGAACCGGATTGCCCTTCATGGGCGGAACCCCCCTTCGAGCCTTCATGGGAAGAGGCTTCGGCAGCAGGAGCATCGCCTGTGCCGGAAGCGGGCTCCTTGCCCTGCTCCTGCTGCTCGGGCTTGCCGGCCAGCTCACCTTCCGCCGCCTTCTTCGCGGCGGATTTGCGGGTGCGGCGCTTCGGCGCGCCTTCCGCATCCGGCGCGGCTTCGGCGGACTTGTCCTGCTCGTCGGATGCAGCCGCCGCTTTGCGCGGGCGGCCGCGACGGCGCGCTGCGGGTTCCTGCTCGGAATCCCGGGGTTGCGCCGATTGCGCCTGATCGGCTTCGGCAGAAGCCGTCTTGCGGGAGGCGCGGCGGCGCGGGGCTGCGGCGGGCTCCTGCTCGGGAGCCGGCGCCGCGGTCATTTCTTCTTCGATCATGCGTTACGAACTTTCTCCCAGTCCTTCAAAAACGTGTCGAGCCCGCGATCGGTCAGCGGATGCTGGACGCACTTCTTAAGCGTGGCGAACGGCACCGTGGCGATGTCGGCGCCCATCAGGGCGGCCTGCGTCACGTGGTTGGCGCTGCGGATGGAGGCGGCGATGATCTCCACGCGCTCTCCGTTGACGGTGTTCTTCGTGAAATCATAGTTGCCGATGGCGGTGACGATGTTGGCAACCTGTTCGAGGCCGTCCTCGGAGATGTCGTCGAAGCGGCCCACGAACGGGCTGATGTAGCGGGCGCCGGCACGGGCGGCAAGCAGCGCCTGCGGAACGCTGAAGCACAGCGTCATGTTCACGCGGATGCCCTCGTCTGCCAGCGTGCGCGTGGCGGCCAGGCCCTCCACCATCGTCGGGATCTTCACCACGACGTTAGGGGCGATGGCGGCCAGCTCGCGGCCGTCGCGGACGATCTCGTCGCGCGTCATGGCGACGCTTTCGGCAGAAACCGGGCACTCCGGACCCACGATGTCGCAGATGCGCTTGATATGGTTGTGGAAATCGTCGAGCTTGCCGCCGATGCGGGCGTACAGCGACGGATTAGTGGTCACGCCCGCCAGCGCGCCCCAGCTAGCTGCCTCTTTGATCTCGTCGAGATCGGCGGTGTCCAGAAAGAATTTCACCCTGGCCTCCTTAGATGTGTGGGTGGATGCGTGGACATGCGCATACGCGCACGGATTCCCAAAGGCGAACGAGAATGGCTGAGATCCTATTCCGAAAAACGTCGGGTGACTCCGCTGGCGATGCGCTTCAACGGAAACGAACTGCGCATATAGTACCGCATGCCCCCCGTGCGGGCAAGCGCGAAAACCGCAGGCGCCATTCGGAAACCACGAGGCGCCGGCACCGCTCGCCGAGGATGCGCGCGGGCCCCTAGCAGCAGCGTGGAAACGCCGGCGCATCATGGTAAAAATAGGTCCATGGAACAGGACAGTCCGAAAACCGCACGCCGCCGCGAACGCGAAAAGCGCACCATTTCGCAGATGATCGCCATGCATTGCGCCGGAACCCACGAGGATGCGGCGCGCACGCACCGGGCGTTTTGCGACGAGGCCGTGTGCGCCGTATGCGCCGAGCTCGACGCCTATGCGGTCCTGCGCACCGAGCGCTGCCGCAACATGGACGTGAAAACATCGTGCGAGGAGTGCGGCAACCACTGCTATGCGCCAAAGATGCGCGAGCTTATCCGCGCCGCCATGCGCTACAGCGGCCCGCGCATGCTCGCCAAGCACCCTATCGCCGCCGTGCGGCACCTGCTGGGGAAATAGCCAGAAGAGAAACCCCGCCCGCCGAACGGCGCGCGGGGCCCTGTCAGCATGGGTTGCCGGTGTGCGGGCACCCGCCCTTCTCCGACCCGCCTAATGCAAATCGACCGAGGTGCCGGTGTCGCGCCCCATCTCCTGCCAATGCTCCATGCGCCGCGCCAGCTCCGCCTTGCTCTCGTCATCCTCGCGGAAGGCGATGAGCGTCCAATCCATCTGCTCGAGCGACAGGAACAGCTCGTCGATCTTGGCGTAGGGCACCGCGATCATGCGCAGCCCCGCAGGATAGGCGCCGCGACGCTTCAGGCCGTGGTAGAAGCCGGTGGTGATGTGGTTCACCTTGCCGCTGATGATGGGATAGGCGTACATCCACGCGCAGCTGATGACCGGGGATGACTTCGATTCCCACAAATCGCCCGAGATGTAGCTGGTGGCGCGCATGATGATGTCGGCCTGCGGGAAATCGGCAACGAACATCAGTAGGTCGGGATCGAAATCGGCGCTGGTTGCCGGGCAGAACTCCACATAGCGCACCGTTCCGCGGATGATGCGGGGCAGCTTCTGATAGAGCTGCTGGTTGGCGATGGGCGCCTTGTACACGCCGAAATCGTAGCCGGCCTGGCCGCTACCGGTGACCGGGGGGATATCGATCATGCCCATGGCAAGCTTGCCGTAGCAGTCGTCGTCCTCGGCGGTGATGAAGAAATGCTCGCCGGTTGCCTGCGCATGACGTACATACTGGCAAAACGCCAGCTTATCACCCTCGTAATGCGAACACACCGGACGCTCGAGATGCAACTTGATGGCGATGCACGGATATTCCAGATCGAGCTTCTCCAGAAGCTCCTTTGCCTTGTCGGACAGCATGGACACTCCCCTTCCCCTCTGCGCGCCGGGCGCGCGGTATCGCTAGCGCCAACCTTGCACCTGCGGCAGCGGCGCGTCAATGGGCATCACGCACAAACCGCGTCGACGCGGCGCCCTAGCCTTCAAGGGTGCGGTAGAAGCAGCTGACGGCGCCTGTGTGGCACGCCGGTCCTGCCGGATTCACCAACGCCAGAAGGCAGTCGGCATCGCAATCGTAGCGCATCTCCACCACCTTCTGGGTGTTGCCGCTGGTGGCGCCTTTGTGCCACAGCTCCTGGCGGCTGCGGCTCCAAAACACCGTCTCGCCCGTCTGGAATGTCAGGCGCAGCGACTCGGCGTTCATCCACGCCATCATCAGCACCTCGCGGGTGGAGGCGTCCTGCACGATGCAGGGAATGAGCCCCGCCTCGTTGTATTTCAACTGGGGAAGTTCCATACCGTTCTCCCGATCTCTCCCGATAAACGCAAAGCGCCCGGCGCAGTGCCGGGCGCTGGTCGTTCGCAGTTGCTAGGCCATCATCTTCTTGATGCGCTCCATCGCCTCCACGGCGTCGTCGGCATCGCCGAACGCGGTCAGGCGCACGTAGCCCTCGCCGGAGGGGCCGAAGCCGGCACCGGGGGTGGTGATGATGTTCGCCTCGTGCAGAAGCTTGTCGAAGAATTCCCACGAGCCCATGCCGTCGGGGGTCTTGCACCAGATGTAAGGGCTGTTCACCGCACCGTACACCATGAACCCGCATGCCTCCAACCCTTCCTTGATGACCTTCGCGTTGCGGCGGTAGTAGTTCAGCGTCTCCTCGATCTGACGCGCGCCCTCGGACGTGTAGACGGCAGCGGCGCCGCGTTGGATCACGTACGATGCGCCGTTGAACTTGGTGGTCTGTCGGCGGTTCCACATGGCGTTGAGGCTTTGGCCCTCGCGCACCAGCGCCTTGGGCACCACGGTGTAGCCGCAGCGCGCGCCGGTGAAGCCCGCCGTCTTCGAGAACGAGCGGAACTCGATGGCGCAAGTCTTGGCGCCTTCGATCTCGAAGATGGAATGCGGCACGTCTTCTTCCATGATGAAGCGCTCGTAGGCGGCGTCGAACATGATGATGGCGTCGTTGGCGTTGGCGTAGTCGACCCACGCCTTCAGCTGGTCGCGGTTGAGCACCGTCCCGGTGGGGTTGTTGGGGCTGCACAGGTAGATGACGTCCACCTTGCCCTCGGGGATGGCCGGGCAAAAGCCGTTCTCGGCGGTGGTGGGCATGTAGTGGATGTTGGTCCAACCCTGCGCCTGCTCGTCGTAGTCGCCCGCGCGGCCGGCCATGGCGTTGGTGTCCACGTACACGGGATACACCGGATCGCACACGGCAACCTTGTTGTCCACATCCAGGATGTCGCCGATGTTGCCGCAGTCGGACTTGGCGCCGTCGGAGACGAAGATCTCGTCGACGTCGATGTCCACGCCGCGCGCGATGAAGTCGTTCTCGCGGATGGCCTCGCGCAGGAAATCGTAGCCTTGCTCGGGGCCGTAGCCGTGGAAGGTCTCAGCATGCGCCAGGTCGTCGACCGCGTCATGCATTGCCTGCACCACCGCGGGGGCCAACGGGCGCGTCACGTCGCCGATGCCCATCTTGATGAGCTTGGCGTCGGGGTGCTCCTCGGCGTACTTCTGCGTGCGGTGCGCGATTTCGGAGAAAAGGTAGCTTCCAGGAAGCTTCTGGTAGTTCTTGTTGATCTTTGCCATGAAGGCGCTCCTTTGCGATTGGCGGGGAAACCTCGGTTTTTCCGGATGATATCATAGCCGCTTCGCGCGGAACCGCGCCAGGGGGCCTCGAGTTTTAACCCAGCGGCAAACAAGCCCTCGCGCTGATGAAGACGGCAAGACGGCATGGAGCGGAAACGATTACGAAGCGACTTTGGCGAACGCGGGCAACGCCGACTGCCTTCTTAGCGAAGACGAGCTCGAACTCCGCCGCTACAAGCGCACGGGGATGCCGTAGCTTGCCATGTTCTCCTTCACCTGGCGGATGGTGAGCTCGCCGAAGTGGAACACGCTAGCTGCCAGCACGGCATCTGCCTCGCCTTCCAAGACGCCCTGCGCGAAATGCTCCAGCTTCCCCACCCCGCCCGAGGCGATCACGGGGATGTCCACCGCGCGCGCCACTGCGCGGGTGAGCGCGCAATCGAAGCCCTCGCGGCTGCCGTCGCGGTCCATGCTGGTGAGCAGAATCTCGCCCGCTCCGCGACGCGCCGCCTCGCGGGCCCATTCCACCGCGTCAATGCCGGTGGCCTTGCGCCCGCCGTGCACGTACACCTCCCACTTGTTGGGATTGCCCGCGACCTGCTTGGCGTCGATGGCGCACAGGATGGCCTGGGTGCCGAAGGCATAGGCGGCATCGGTGATGAGCTGGGGGTTGGCCACGGCAGCCGAGTTGACCGACACCTTGTCGGCGCCGGCGGCGATCATGCGGCGGATGTCGGCGACGCTGCGAAAGCCCCCGCCCACGCAATAGGGCAGGTGCAGCTGCTCGCTGGCGCGGCTCGCCAGCTCTACCGTGGTGGCGCGATCATCGCTGGTGGCGGTAATGTCGAGGAAAACCACCTCGTCGGCACGCTCCTCGTCGTAGCGTTGCGCCAGTTCGATGGGATCGCCCGCGTCGCGCAGATTGACGAAGTTCACGCCCTTCACCACGCGGCCATCCTTTACATCCATGCAGGGGATGACGCGTTTCGCTAGCATAAGGCCTCCTTGCAGGCCGCCACGCCGTCTTCCACCGTGAGCGTGCCCTCGTAGATGGCGCGCCCGGCGATGACGCCCTCGATGCTTTCCGCCACCGGCGCCAGCGAGGCGATGTCGGCGGCGCAGGAGACGCCGCCGCTGGCGATGACGGGATGTCCGAATGCCTGCGCCATCAGCCGGTACGCCTGCGGGTCGATGCCGGTTTGCATGCCATCGCGGGCGATGTCGGTGTACACCAGGTGCACGAAGCCGGCGTTGCCCATGGCGCGGGCGAGGTCGGTCGCCGCGACGCCGGAGCCCTCGATCCACCCCGACACGGCCGCCTCGCCGTTCTTGGCGTCGATGCCTGCCGTCAGGCGGTCGCCGCCCACCAGGTCGACGGCGGCCCGCGCGAGCTCGGGGTCGTTCACCAGCGCGGTGCCCAGCACCATGCGCGCGGCGCCGATGTCTGCCAGGCGCGACAGGGCGTCCAGCGTGCGGATGCCGCCGCCCACCTCCACCTTCAGCGAGGTCTCGCGCACGATGCGCTCGACGATGGCAGCGTTTTCGGGAATGCCCGAGCGCGCGCCGTCCAAGTCGACCACGTGGATCCACTCGGCGCCCGCCCGTTCGAACTCGTGCGCCTGCGCCACCGGGTCGTCGTTGTAGACGGTCACCTTGGAATAGTCGCCCTTCTGCAGCCGCACCGCCTTACCGCCCAGGATATCGATTGCCGGAAGAAGATACATGGCGCTCACGCCCCTTCCACGATGCGCACGAAGTTGCGCAGCACCGCCGCGCCCGCATCGGAGCTTTTCTCGGGATGGAATTGCACGCCGTAGCAGCGCTGCCCGTAGCGAACCGCGCTGGGGAACGTCACGCTGTGCGTGGTGGAACCCACCGCGAACGGACCGTCGGGCGCGATGTAGCTATGGGTGAAGTAGAAGTATTCCCCGCCGGGAATGCCCTCGAACAGCGGGGCATCGCCGGCGAAGCCCACGGTGTTCCAACCGACATGGGGAACCTTGTATGCCGTCCCCTGCGCATCGGTGCGCGGCATGCGCGTCACCACGCCCGGCAGCACGGCCAACCCGCGCGCGTTGTGGGAGGATTCCTCATCGTCTTCGTCGGGAGCACCCTCCACGCCTTCCTCGAACAGCAGGTGCATGCCCAGGCAGATGCCCAAAAACGGCACGCCCGCCGCGATCCGGTCGCGAATGGCGTCGAGCTGACCCAGCTCGATCATGGTGGCGGAAGCGTCGGCGAACGCGCCCACGCCCGGCAGCACGATGGCATCCGCCCGAGCGATCTCGCCCGCATCGTCGGTGATGAGCGCCTCGGCGCCGGCGCATTCCAGACCGCGCTTCACGCTCATGAGGTTTCCCTTATGGTAATCGACCACCGCGATCATCTTACAGGGCGCCTTTCGTGGAAGGGAGCGCATCTCCCATGCGCGGGTCCTCCTCGACCGCCTCGCGCAACGCACGCGCAACCGCCTTGAAGCACGCCTCGACGATGTGGTGGGCGTTCTCGCCCGCCAGCAGGCGCACATGCAGCGTCACTCCGGCGTTGGCGGCGAAAGCGATGAAGAACTCCTTCGCCAGCGACGCGTCGAACTCGCCGATCATCACCGGCGGCAACGGCACGTCCCAGTGCAGCTGACCGCGGCCGGAAAGGTCGCAGGCGGCCAGCACCAGCGCCTCGTCCATGGGCAGTACGATGGAGCCGAACCGGCGGATGCCGCGCTTGTCTCCCAAGGCGCGTGCGAACGCCTGCCCCAGCACGATGCCGGCGTCCTCCACGCTGTGGTGGCCGTCGATCTGCAGGTCGCCCTTCACGTCGACGTCGAGGTCGAACAGCCCATGGCGGCCGAATGCCTCGAGCATATGATCGAAAAAACCGACGCCCGTCAGCACGTCGACGTGGCCGGCGCCGTCCAGTTCGATGGCGATGGCCACCGAGGTCTCGTTGGTCGTGCGCTCAACGCGCGCGGATCTCCCCATGCCGTTACCTTCCCTTCGAAGCGGGCGGCGCCTCATCGCGGCCCCGCCCCGTGAAAACGCCCCGCTACAGCCGGGCGATCGCCACTTCCCTGAGCGCTGCCAAGAACGCGTCGTTTTCCGCGGGCGTCCCCACCGTCACGCGCAGACAGTTCTCCAGATACTGCGAGCGCGAGAAATCGCGCACCAGAACGCCGCGGTCGAATAGCGCCTGCCACACCTCGCCGGCATCCTGGATGCGGAACATCACGTAATTCGCGTCGGAGGGGTAGGCGGTCACGCCGGGAATGCGCGAAAGGCCGTCAAGCAGGCGAGCACGCTCGTCGATGATGGACTGGATGCCCGGCTCGAACTTGGCCCGGTTGGCGTACACCACCCGCGCGATGGCCTGAGACACCGCGTCCACCGAGTATGGCTGGCGCACCTTGATGAACTCGCGGATGACCTCGGGGCTGCCCAGCAGGTAGCCCATGCGCACCGCCGCCAGCGAGAACGCCTTGGAGAACGTGCGCAGGATCAGCAGGTTCTCATGCACGTCCAGAAGCGGGCGCACGGTGCGGCGCGAGAACTCGAAATAAGCCTCGTCCACCATCACCAGCGCATCGGTGGCTTCCAAAACCCTCTTGACGAACTCGCCGTCGGCGAGCTTGCCGGTGGGGTTGTTCGGACTGGTGACGATGAGGTAGTCGATGTCGCCCTGCGCCACGCGATCGAGCACCGCCTGCTCGTCGATGGAGTAATCGGCCAGGCGCGGCACATCCACCACCTCGGTGCCGGTGAGTCGCGCGTTGGCGGCGTATACCGAGAACGTCGGAGGCAGGTTCAGGAACCTCCTGCCGGGGCCGCCCCAGGCAAGCGCGATGTTGAACAGCAGCTCATCGCCTCCGTTGCCCAAAAGCACCTGGTTGCGATCGAGCCCGTTGGCCTCGGCGATCATGTCGCGCAGATCGTTTGCCAGCGGGTCGGGATAACGGTTCAGCGGCACGCGACGCACCTCGCGCATGATCTCGCGGCGCAGCTCCTCCTCCACGTCGGAAGGGTTCTCGTTGGCCGACAGCAGCGTGTCGGCCGGCAGGTACTTCGGGTCGTAGGGCTCCATGCCCGCAAGCTGCGGGGCAGAAGGGCGCACGCTATTCATCGGCATCGCCCGCCTGCACGTCCAGCACCGCACCGGTGCCGAACGACCCCGATTCCACCAGGATGTCGCGGCGCAGCTCGACGCTACGCGCATGCGCCCACAGCCCCTCGTGACGCGCGATGGCGATGACGATGTCGGCGTCGCGGCCGAGCGCCTGCGGGCTGTACTGGATGACGCTGGACTTCTTGATGAAGTCATCCACGGAAAGCGGCGAGGCATAGCGCGCCGTGCCACCGGTGGGCAGCGTGTGGTTGGGGCCGGCGGCGTAGTCGCCCACGGCCTCAGGGGTCCAGGCGCCCAGGAAGATGGCGCCGGCGTTACGCACGCGGCCCAACGAGTCCATGGCGTGGTGGATGTGCAGCTCCAAGTGCTCGGGAGCGATGACGTTGACCGTCTCGAACGCCTGCTCGAGCGTTTTGCAGATGACCGCCAGGCCCTGGTCGGCCAAAGAAGCGGTGGTGATCTCGGCGCGCGTGGAGGACTTCATGTGCTCGCCCACCATGCGCTCAACCTCGTCGGCGTAGTCCTCCGAGAACGTCACCAGATAGCACGCCGCCAGCGGGTCGTGCTCTGCCTGCGCCATGAGGTCGATGGCGACCAGCGCCGGATCGGCGGTCTCGTCGGCGACCACGCACACCTCCGACGGACCGGCGATCATGTCGATGCCCACGTCGCCCGAGACGATCTTCTTGGCCGCCGCCACGTAGGCGTTGCCCGGGCCGGTGATCTTGGAAACGGCGGGGATGCTCTCGGTGCCGTACGCCAGGGCCGCGATGGCCTGCGCGCCGCCCACGGTGTACACCTCGGTCACACCCGCTAGGCGGCAAGCCTCCAGGATGGCGGGGTCCACCGTGCCGTCCTTGGCGGGCGGCGTCACGCACGCGATGCGCTCGACGCCAGCGACAGCGGCGGGAAGCGCGTTCATGAGCACCGTGGAGGGGTACAGCGCGCGTCCGCCGGGAACGTAGATGCCCACCGACTCCAGCGGCGTCACCTTCGCGCCCACCAGCGCGCCGTCCTCGCGCACCGAGAACCAGCTCTGCTGCAGCTGGCGCTCGTGGAACTCGCGGATCTGCGCGGCCGCCTGCTCGAGCGCCGCGGCGGTTTCGGGCTTCACCTTCCCGCGCGCCTGCTCGATTGCCTGCTGCGGGACGCGGAACGATTCCACCTTCACGCCGTCGAAGCGC
Organism: Eggerthellaceae bacterium; assembly: GCA_036306585.1. Taxonomy (GTDB): domain Bacteria; phylum Actinomycetota; class Coriobacteriia; order Coriobacteriales; family Eggerthellaceae; genus Aphodovivens. The sequence continues at coordinate 381,953 of JAXJZF010000005.1, read as the reverse complement.
TCGGTGTACTCGCGCAGCGCGACATCCCCGCGTTCGCGCACCTGCTCGATGATATCGGTCGCGGCGGCAAGCGCCTGCGGGTTGAACGCGCTTTGGCGCTTCAGCTGGACGTTGGTGAACTGCTCGTCTTCGGCAAGGATCACTCGGCGCATGGTTACTCATCCTCCTTATCGGTGCCAGCGCACGCGGAAAGCGCACGGGCGAGATCGGCGATGCGCGGATCGGTCCTGAACGAGCACGCGTTCGCGAAGAAACGCGCCGTGGAAGGCAGGACGTCCTCCACCACCACCAGGTTATTCTCACGAAGGGTCGTGCCGGTCGCCGTGATGTCCACGATACGCTCGGCCATACCCGTCAATGGTGCCAGCTCAATGTTACCGTGCAGTTTCACGATTTCCACCTGCATGCCGCGCTTGGCGTAGTGGGCGGCGGCGATGCGGGGGTACTTCGTAGCCACGCGGATGGAACCCAGGCGGCGGTAGCGCTCCTCCACCGCCTCGCGGGCGCCGGCGGGCTCGGCCACGACGAAGCGGCACCCACCGAACTTCAGGTCGGCAAGCTCCATCACCTCGACGTCGGCCTCCAGAAGCGAGTCCTTGCCGCAGATGCCGCAGTCGGCTGCGCCCAGCTCTACGAACACGGGGGCATCGGTGGGGCGCACGATGACGTAGTCGACGCCGGGGTTGCTGATGATCAGTTGACGCCCGGGGTTGTCAAGCCCCGTCACATCCAAGCCCGCCGCGGACAGCACCTCGATGGTGCCCGCACTGAGCGCGCCCTTGGGGACGGCGATGCGCAACGGTCGCTGCGCATCGGGCCCGGCCGGCGAGAAACCAGCGGATTGCGCGGCCATCACCTGCTCTAGGAAGAAGGCGAAGCCGGCAGCGGGACGGTCCTCGCCGTAGACGCCCACCATGTTGTCGTAGCGCCCGCCGCTGCCCAAAGGCGAGCCCAAGCCGGGAGCGTAGGCCTCGAAGACGATGCCCGTGTAGTAGTCGAACGAGCTCACCACCGAGAAGTCGATGCGCACGCGCCGGCCGACGCCCGCCCGGTCCAGCTGCTCGCACATGCCCGCCAAATCGTCCAAGCCGTCCTCGCAGCCCAGGGGCGCCACCAGATCACGCACCTCTTGAATGGCCTCGCGGCCGCCGCGAATGCGCGGGAGCTTGCGCAGCGCCTGGGCGAACACCGGCGGCACAGGGCAATCGGTGCCGGTGAGCTGATCGAGCTCGACGAAGTTTGAGGAGTGGAACGCCGCGAGCACCGCCTGGGCCCACGGCTTCGGCGCCCCGCTGGCGCCCAACAGCGCGCGCAGCACGCCCACCGTGGCAACCGCGATGACGAAATCCGAGACGCCCGCGGTCTGCAACGCCTCGCAGAACAGCTGCACCACCTCGGCGTCGCCCTGGGCGCCCGAGGGGCCGATGCATTCCACGCCGATCTGCGTGACCTCGCGCGCGGCAGCGCGCATCTGGCCTTCGGTTTCGCGGAACACGCGCTGCTGGTAGCGGAAGCGGAACGGGCCGGGCCGCCCCGCCAAGCGCGTGGCGCACATGCGCGCCACCTGCAGCGTGACGTCAGGGCGCATAGCCAGAAGATCGCCCTGCGAATCGAAGAACTTGAACGGCGCGCCCGTCATGTGACCCCCGGCGCGCATGACGTCCATCACCTCGAGCGTGGGCGTCTCGATGGGGACGTACCCCCGCGACGAGAGCAGGTCGCGCACCGCCGCGCTGATGCGCTCGCGTTCGGCGGCCTCCTGCGCCAGCACATCGCGGAACCCCGCCGGCGTCACCATATCCATCCTGTTCGCTTCCTTTCCCTGCGTGCATTCGGCATCTCTCGGTTTCGGTTTTCGCGCAAGACAGTATACCCGCGCGCCGCCCCGTCGGTCCGGCTGAACGGCGAGTGCCACTTTATCACAGTAGAGTGCTAAAGCAAGCTATTTCACGAAGATCTTACGCCGAAAGTTGTCGAGCACGTCGCAGCGGCGCGGAAAACAAAGCGGAAGGGACTTCGGCGGCGCGACTTTCTCTCCACCGATACGGCAAAAGCCGGCACCGCACCTCTATCTCGTCAACGAGTCGAGCATGCGAAAGCCCAACGAAAGCTCTAGCCGCTCACTATCGTCATCGGTGTTGATGCCGAAAAGCTCCTCGAGGCGCTCCACACGGTAGCGCACGTTGTTGCGATGCATGTGCAACTTTTCGGCAACCACTGTAGTCCGGCGCTCATAACGCAGGTATTCTCGCAAGAACCGATAATTGTCGGTGCCGTGCTCGTCGTCGTAGCATCGGATGCGATTAAGCTGGCGGCAGACGCGCAACGAGGTGAACAGGTCGCGATTGCCGCGGGAGAGCGTCATGATGCCGTAGTCGAAATACAAGTCGTCGAAGCCGAAAATGGGACGTACGTCCCCTTCATCGCCCCCGCCCATGCGCAGCGTATGCGCCGTACGCAAGGAAATTCGCGCTTGCTCGAGAGCCGTAGGCAGAAACGACAGCCGATCAAACCGAACGCTGCGTCCTGCTTCCATGCCGTATTCGTCCAACACAGAGCCGAGACGGCGCTGCACGCCTGGTCCGGCAGGCGGGCAACCATCGATGGGGCAGCCAATGGGGCAATCGATCCCGTGGCAGTTAAAGCATAGAACCACCGCTTCGGTGCCGTGCAGCATGGCGCGCGCAGGCGCGATGGAGCGCGCTATATCGGTAATGATACGGGCAGCAAGCGGCCTTTTCTGCGAGACGTCGATGCTGAACAGGCAGAATGGACCGTCAGCGGGGATGTTAAGAAAGCGCCTGCGCTCCTCTATCTCGCCCTCATCGGAAAGGGTGCCGCTTAGGATATCGTGAATAAAAGCGGTGAAGGCGCTCCCTGAAGGACTCCCTTCCATGTAGTCGCGCATGGAATAGTAGGCGACACGCACCAAAAACATCATGAACGTGTCCAAAAGCCATGGCGCAGGATCGAGATTATTGCACATCATCACCACGATGAGCGAGAACGAGCCCGCCGCTTTGAATGTGAACACCGCCGTGGTGTATTTGCAGATCTCGCGAGTATCGTTGATGATAAAGCCGTTCTGGGTCGCCCACGGTTCGAAACGACGGTTGAGTTGGAACTTCCTGATGTTCTCCTCGGTATGGTAGCCATGCTTGATCAGGTCCACCGTAACAGGATCGTCGCAAGGAATCCCCTTGGTGTACGCAAGCAGCTTCAACGCCGGATCCACGATAACGGTGTTATTGCGCAAAAACTCCTCGCTCGCATCGAAGAGCCCCTGCACTCCTTCGTTGCGTATAAGCGTGCGGTCCATCTCCTCGAGCCATGCACGATACCGCGAGAACACCCCCTGAACGAAGGTGAACACCTCCAAGCACGTCGCCTGACCACGCAATGCCAGCTGACCGGCAGCGGGAACAGCAGCCTCGCCAACCGCCAGCACCGCCGCATCGGTTCCGCCTTGGGCGGCAAGCTCTTTCGCAGAAGCAGCATCCGCCACGTAGAAGAAGGCCGGATCGCACGGATCACTTCCCAAAAGACGCGCATCCGAGCACTGACGGCGCTGGTTGAGCGAGCCGGCAAGCACTTCGCCGAACCGCTCCTCGATCTCATGAACGAGTATCCGAACCGTGATGACCATCGGTTTCCCCTTCCCCAAGCACCAACCGGAACCGCAACGCCCCGCGCAGGATCAACGATTTAGCGGATCAGAGCGCAGCCGGTATACGCCATGGTCAGTTTCCCATGATTGTAAGGGATTCCCGCAGCAGTGCAGGCATCGGTCACTAGCAGCCCCGCTGCTTCCATCGAGACTGTGCGCCTGTCGGGAAAGCGGCATGGAGAAGGATAAGCGCACGGCCGGCACCGCGAGCAAGTCCCCGCAGCCAGCACCACGCAGTCGCGCGGGTAGACCCCCGCTGCGGCAAGCTCATCCACAAGAGCGTCGGTCCGCTTCTTGTGCAGGGATTCCGCTTCCATCATGGCTTCGCCGTCGAATTCGTCTTCAAGTTGTCCTACCGTCTGGAACACAAAGCCCTCGGAGCACGACGCAAGTAGCGCGCGGAATTCATCGAGATCGCCGCAAGCAGGAGGGCAGCCCCAACTTTTGCCGTACATATGGCAATGCCCCGAGGCGCACATGTCGCGCACCTCGTCGCGCACCCGCAGATCGGCAGCGGAAACCGCGCCGACGCAATCAAATCCCGCCTGCTCCACCATGCGCTTGAGCGAAGCAGCATCCAGCGTCTGGTTCACACGATCGCCTCCTCGAACTCCATCGCGTCGATATACGCCTCAGAGAAGTTCTCATCAAGAGAGAGTTCCGTGTAGCGAGCGCGCTGCGCCGCGCGCGCCATGCGATCGCGCGCCTCGGACGAAAGCAGCGATGCGCATGCGCCCGCCCCAGCGCAGTTGCCCACCAAACGGACTTTGGGAAGAAGCTCCCTGGGAAACATTCCGACATGAGCGGCGGCCTCCGGGCGCAAATGCGTACCGAAAGCACCGCCGATGACGAAGGCATCCACATCGGATGCCTTCACGCCCGCCTCGGCGAGCAGGCAGGAGATGCCCGCCGACACAGCGGCTTTTGCCAGCTGCAGGGCACGGACATCCTTCTGCGTGAGAGCGACGGTGCCCGAGGGCGTCAGGCACACCACCGGCTTGCCGTTGCGCATGCTCACCAGATGTTTGCGATCGGAGGGCAGTTCGTCTTCTCCGAGGATGCGGCCCGTATCGTCGACCACGCCCGCCTGCAGGCAAGCCGCAAGCGCATCGATAAGCCCCGAGCCGCACACGCCCACCGGTTCAGCCCCGCCCACCGAGCGGATCTGAAAAGAGCCCCCTTCGAATCGGCACGCATCGATGGCGCCGTCGGAAGCCTGCATGCCCTGGGAGATATTCGCACCTTCGAATGCGGGTCCGGTAGCCGTTGCACAGCAGATGAGGTCGTCGCCCGAGGCAAGCGCCATTTCACCGTTAGTGCCCAAATCGGCGAAGAGAACGGTGCGCATCGCCCCACCGGAAGAGACGGAGCCCCCCGCCAGCTCGTCGATACCGCATGCCACCAAGCCTGCGGAGATATCGCCCCCCACGTATCCCGACATGCAAGGCGCCATGAACGTCTTGCCCAAACCGCGCACGCGACGCATATCCCCGAACAGCGTCTGCGGACGGAACGGGTAGGATCCTATGCTTTCCGGGGAAAGACCGCACAGCAAGTGCTCCATAACGGTATTGCCCGCCACCGACCATCGGGCGATATGACGTTCTTCCACGCCGGCACGTCGACAAAGGTCGCGCGCGAGACCGCGAATGCAGCGCACCGCCGCATCCTGAAGCACTTCAAGCGCACCGCTGCTGCTCGCGTGGATGCGGCTGATGACATCCGCGCCGAACGAAGCTTGGGGATTGGGCGCTCCGCTTTGTCCCAGCAAGGTTCCCGTGCTCACGTCGAACAGGTACGCGGCGATGGTGGTTGTGCCCAAATCGACCGCAACGCCCAGATCGCCTTCGGCGGCGGCGTCAAGCGGAAAATGCGCAGCAGCCCGCGCATCGGAAACGTCGCCTTCCACATGCACGCCGCTCGCAGTGCGAACGCGGCGCACCTTCATATGGTCTTCCACTTCGGTCTGGCACGCCAGAACACGCACCCACGTCCCTGCCGGACGCTGAACCTCCACGACGCATTTTCCGCAGGTGCCATTGCCCCCGCAAGGCGCGGACACTTCAAAGCCCTCTCGCTGTAGCACGCGGAGCAGGGTATCCCCCTCGGAAACGCATACTGCGCTGAAGCCCCCCTCCGGACCGGAATCCTCGTCGTCAATTCCAGCGGCAGATCCTTTGAAAACGAGTACCTCCATAGAGCATCTCCTCTTGTGAAGCTCGCACCCAACGCAAGTGCGGCAGAGGGCTGGCGAGCGTTACCGACACGGGTTGATTCCACGGTTTGTCATTTCATCATATCGTATCGTATCATCCATTGTGCGGATCGACCAATTGGCTGCGAACCTCATGGGGCGCTCCGCCGATTGAGGGTGCCGCCCATGCGCCGTATCCTCGCCTTATCGCAAAAGGCGCACAGTCGCCGCAGGCGAAAGGCACGTGCGGACAGGCTGCACGAACCGTTCGGGTACCGGGGCATGGAGCCCGCCCGCCCCGCTGCTGCGGGAAGCAAACAGGATAGGAGGATCCTATGTCGTTGACGGAAGACATTTCGAGCGCAGTGCTGCGCGGCAAGCGCAAGGAGGTTAAGGCCTTGGTGCCCCAGGCGCTCGAAGAAGGCATCGACCCCAAGACCATTTTGGAAGAAGGCCTGATCAAGCCCATGGGCATCATCGGCGATCAGTTCAGCGCCGGCGAGGTGTTCGTGCCCGAGATGCTGGTGGCCGCTCGCGCCATGAGCACCGGCACCGAAATCCTGAAGCCCTACCTGGTCGACGAGGGCGCCGAGCCCGCCGGTAAAGCCGTTATCGGCACCGTCAAGGGCGACATGCACGACATCGGCAAGAACCTCGTGCGCATGATGATCGAGGGCAAGGGCCTCGAGGTCGAGGACCTCGGCGTCGACGTCGCCCCCGAGAAGTTCGTCGAGTACGTTCAGGCGAACCCCGACTGCCACCTGGTGTGCTGCTCCGCCCTGCTGACCACCACGATGCCCGAAATGGCCAACGTGGTCAAGGCGTTCGAGGAAGCCGGCCTGCGCGATCAGGTGAAGATCATGATCGGCGGCGCGCCCATCACCCCTGAATACTGCACCGAGATCGGCGCCGACCGCTACACCGACGATGCCGGCGAGGCCGCGAACGTGGCAGCTGAGCTGGCCGCCGAGTTCGTCGCGTAGAAAGGGCGGATCGAGCATGGATATGCGCAAATGGGTAGCGGAGACCATCGCTGCCGACAAGAAGAAGGCACTCCCGGTCCTGTCGTTCCCGGCCATTCAGCCGCTGGGCATCACGGTTAAGGACCTCATCAACGACAGCGTGAAGCAGGCCGAGGCCATGCGCCTGGTCGCCGAGCGCTGCGATACCGCCGCGAGCGTGAGCTTCATGGACCTTTCGGTCGAAGCCGAGGCCTTCGGCAGCAAGATCGTCGTATCCGATGACGAGGTTCCCACCGTCGTGGGCTCCATCGTGGACGAGGATTCCGATCCTGATGACCTGGAGGTGCCCGAAGTGGGCGCCGGTCGTACGAAGCTCTACCTTGACGCCATCGAAAACGCCGTCAAGGAGATCACCGATCGTCCTGTTCTCGCCGGCTGCATCGGCCCCTTCTCGCTGGCCGGCCGTCTGATGGACGTTTCCGAGATCATGATCCTGTGCTATGAGGAGCCCGAGCTTGTTCATGCCGTGCTCGACAAGGCCACCCAGTTCATCATCGGTTATGCCAACGCCTTCAAAGAACGCGGCGCCAACGGCGTCCTGATGGCTGAGCCCCTGGCAGGCCTGCTCTCGCCCGATCTGGCCGAGGAGTTCTCCGCCAAGTACTGCAAGCAGGTCGTCGACGCCGTGCAGACCGACGAGTTCGGCGTGTTCTATCACAACTGCGGCAACGGCGTGGTCAAGACCGTCGACTCCATCATCGCCAACGGCGCGATGGGCTATCACTTCGGCAACGCCATCAATATGGCCGACATCCTGCCGCTCATGCCCAAAGACGTCCTGGTGATGGGCAATGTCGATCCGGCCGGCCAGCTGCGCAACGGCACCCCGGAGTCCGTGTACGCGAAGACCACCGAGATCTTGAAAGAGTGCTCGCAGTACCCCAACTTCGTCATCTCCACCGGCTGCGACGTGCCGCCGATGTCCCCGTGGGAGAACATCGACGCGTTCTTCAAGGCGGTTGCAGACTTCAACGCGTAAGCTAGCGAGAACAACCAAGGGCGCCGCAGGGAGGCAGCGCCCTTGACCGCTGGACGCGCCTCGAAGAGGGAGGGCGCGTCCGCCGCGGACGTCATTCCCCTACCAAGGAGGGAAAGCTCATGCTCACCAAACGACAGAACTTCATGGAAACCATCACGGGAGGCAACCCCGACCGCTACGTGAACCAGTGGGAGGCTTTCGGCTGCATCATCGCCAACCCGGTATGCGACCGCACCCTGGACGCCGATGGCCGCATGGTCGACGAATGGGGCGTCACGTTCCAGGTTGCAGGCCAGCAGGGCCGCATGCCCATGCACGATATGGAGCATCGCGTCATCAAGGATATCGACGAGTGGGAAGATCAGCTGACCACTATCCCGAAGGGCGTTTGGGATGTCCCGTCCATTTGGGAGCCGCTGCAGGCTCAGGCCGAGAAGATCGACACCAACGAGCAGATGGTCACCGCCGTCGTATTTCCCGGCATGTTCGAACGCCTGCATGACCTGGCAGAGATCACCGAGACCCTGATGGCCCTGTACGACAGCCCCGATGAAATCCATGAAATCATGAAGATCATCACCGAAGTCGAACTCGAGCAGGCAGAGGCAATCTGCAAGTACCTGCACCCCGAAGCCCTGCTGCATCATGACGACTGGGGAACCGCAAAGTCCACGTTCATGAAGCCCGAAATGTTCGAGGAGTTCTTCCTGGATCCCTATAAGGAAGTCTACAAGTACTACCACGAGCACGGCGTGAAGGTCATCGCCCATCATTCCGACACCTACGGCGTGACGCTGGTGCCCTTCATGATCGAAATGGGAATCGACGTTTGGCAGGGCCCCCTGCTGCGCCCCAACGAGCTTCCGAAGCTCGTCGATCAGTACGGTGGACAGATCTCGTTCATGGGCGGTCTCGACAGCGATGCCGTCGATGTTCCCAGCTGGACCCCTGAAACCATCAAGGCCCAGGTGGACGACATGTTCGATTACATGGGCGACCGCAAGAAGTTCTTCATCCCCGCCATGTCGCAGGGTCTGGGCGTCAGCACCTTCCCCGGCGTTTATGACGAGATCACGAAGAATATCCAGGCTCACAACGAAACCGACTGGTAAGCCTCGCGCCGCAACAGCGATTCGTGCATAAAAATGCCGCATCCGGTCGGATGCGGCATTTTTCGTATTCCCAGACGGGCATCCGTAAGCACGGAAAACAAGCTGGCACGCTAGTATTCGATGCCCTTGCGGGCAGGCACCCCCTCCCGATAAGGGTGCTTGCAGCACACGGCCTCGGTCACGTAATCGGCCTTCTCAAGGAAGTCCGGATCGGGGGCATGACCGGTGATGACCACTTCAACGGACGCGGGCTTCTCGTCGAGCAGTCGGAGTACACGGTCTCGATCGAGAAATCCTTTCCGGCAGGCATCCATCGCCTCGTCGAGCACGAGCACGTCATCTGCGAGCAGCAACGCCTCGTCGAGCACCGCTTCGTTCCCGATGCGCGCTCGTTCCTTCTCCTCGTCGTTCATCTGGAAACTGAACTTGCCCTGTGCACCACTCACCACGCGCACACCAAGCGAGCGCAAGCCATCCAGCTCGCCTGACGCACCCGACTTCATGAACTGCGCGAAGCAGACGGAAAGCCCCGATCCGACAGCGCGCACGGCCAACCCCACGGCAGCGGAGGTTTTCCCTTTGCCGTCACCATAGTACACATGAACCAGTCCACGATCCATGGCAGAACCCCCTTCGACAAGCCGGTCGGAAAAACCGGTCACATGATCTCTCTACCCCAGTTTCTGCGCGAGCAGCTGGTTGATGAGCTTCGGGTTGCCCTGGCCGCGCATCTCCTTCATGCACTGGCCCACGAAGAACCCGATGAGCTTCTGATTGCCGTCCTTATAGCGCGCGACCTCGTCGGGATGCGCCGCTATGACGGAGTCGACCACCGCTTCGATGGCCTCGGCGTCAGACACCTGCTTCATGCCGCGCTCCTCCACGATCACCTCCGGGTCCTTGTCCTCCTCGAGGACGGCGGCCAACACCTGCTTGCCCTGCTTGGACGAGATGGCGTCTTCGGCCAGAAGGCGCGTGAGCTGCACGGCGCGCTGGGGCGTGAACGGGCACTGCCCCAGGTCGAAGGACGCATCGGCATTCATAAGCGCCGCGAGGTCGTTGATGGCGAGGTTCGCCACCGGCTTGGCCAGCTTGGAGGCATCGTTGCCCGCCTGCTGCATGCACGCCTCGAAGAAGCGCACGGTTGCGCGATGCTCCACCAAATGGCGCGCATCATAGGCAGACAAGCCGAAGTCGCGCTGGTAGCGGTCCGCCTTCTGGTCGGGCAGCTCGGGCAGCTTCGCGCGCACTCCCTCGATGAACTCGTCGGTGAGATCATAGGGGGCCAGATCGGGTTCGGGAAACAGGCGATAATCGTCGGCGGTCTCCTTCACGCGCATCACGATAGTGCGTTTGGCCGACGGGTCCCAATGGCGCGTTTCCTGGTAGATGATGCCGCCTTCCTCCAGCACCTCGGCCTGCCGGCAGATCTCGTAGGCAAGGCCGTCGTGGAGGTTCTTGAAGCTGTTCATGTTCTTCAGCTCGGTCTTGGTGCCCAACTCGGAAGACCCACGGCGGCGCAAGCTCACATTACCGTCGCAACGCAGGCTACCCTCCTCCATCGAGCAGTCGGAGATGCCGATTGCCAAATAGATCTGGCGCAGCTTCTGCATGAACAGGCGCGCCTCCTCGGGCGTGCGCAAGTCGGGCTCGGTCACCAGTTCGATGAGCGGGGTGCCGGCACGGTTGTAGTCCACCAAGCTGTGCGTGGCGCCGGCGATACGGCCCTCGTCGCCGCCGATGTGAACCATCTTGCCAGCATCCTCCTCCATATGGATGCGCGTGATGCCCACATGCGCCACATAGCCGTCCTCAGTGCGAGTGACGTTAGCGGCAGTGGTGCCGGGCGCGCCCGATTCGCCTGGCTTGAGGCCTTCGAGGTCGATGCGCTCCTTGGCTCCCGCTCCGTCCACTTCCAGGTCAAGATGCCCGCGCATGCAGAATGCAATAGGGCCCTGCGTGGTTTGGAAGTTCTTCGCCATGTCGGGGTACATGTAGTTCTTACGGTAGAACATCGAATGCTTCTCGATATCGCAATTGGTGGCCAAACCCGCTAGCACGATGGACTCGATGGCCGCCTTGTTGGGCACCGGCAGCGCACCGGGCAAGCCCAGACACACCGGACAGGTATGGGTGTTGGGCGGCGCACCGAACTCCAGCTTGCAGCCGCAGAACATCTTGGTGGTGAGCGTGGTCAGCTCAGCATGAATCTCCAGGCCGATAACCGCTTCCCAATCCTTCAGCACCTCGTTGAGCTTCTTCACGCTACTCACCCGCCTTTCCTCCGGCGAACGCGGGCGCGATGGGAGCCGGGCCGTACGCTTGCTCGAGCGCCGCTGCCACGCGCAGCATATTCGCATCCTTGAACTGGGGTGCGACGATCTGCACACCCACGGGCAGGCCGGTCTCGCCGCCCAACCCCACCGGCACCGTCATGCCGCCGTTGCCCGCAATGTTGATGGGCACGGTGAAGATATCGGATAAATACATCTGCGCCGGATCGCTGATCTCGCCGAACTTGAACGCAGTGCGCGGGCTGGCAGGAGCCAAGATGACGTCGCACTTTTGGAACGCCCCCACATAATCGCGCGTGATGAGCGTGCGCACCTGCTGCGCGGGATAGTAGTACTTGTCGTAGACGCCCGCGGACAGCAGGTAGCTGCCCAGCAGGATGCGGCGCTTGGCCTCAGCGCCGAAGCCCTTGGCACGGCTGGCTTCATACTGACCTGAAAGGTCCTTATGTCCAGGGTCAGCCAAGCCGTAGCGCACCGAGTCGAAGCGCGCCAGGTTCGAGAACGCCTCGCAGGGGCCCAGCACGTAGTACGCGCTGATGGCAGCATCGGCATGCGGGAGCTGAACTTCCACGACGTTCGCGCCGGCAGCCCGCAGCGCCTCGGTGGCATCTTCCACCTTTGCGCGAACCTCGGACGAAAGGCCCCTCGCCTCCATGAATTCCTTCACCACGCCCACGCGCATGCCCGCGACGCCCTGCGCACCCTCGCGCACCGCGTCCAAAAAGTCGGTGACGACCTGCTGGGAGGTGCAGTCGCGCGGATCGTGCCCGCAGATGGCCTGAAGCGCCCAAGCGGCGTCCTCCACGCTACGCGCGAAGGGGCCTACCTGGTCGAGTGAGCTGCCGAACGCCACCACGCCGTAGCGCGACACCATGCCGTACGTGGGCTTGACGCCCACAACGCCGCAGAAACTGGCGGGCTGGCGAATTGAACCACCGGTATCGCTGCCCAGCGTGACGCAGGCCATGCCCGCCGCCACCGCCGCGGCGCTTCCGCCCGAGCTTCCGCCCGGCACGCGCTGGAGGTCCCACGGGTTGTGCGTGGGACCGAACGCGGAGGTCTCGGTCGATGACCCGAAAGCGAATTCGTCCATGTTCAGCTTGCCAAGCGGGATGGCACCCGCATCGATGGCTCGCTGCACGCAGGTTGCCGTGTAGGGGGAGACGTAGTTTTCCAGCATATGGGACGAACACGTGGTATGCGTACCCAGCTGGTTCATGTTGTCTTTGAATGCCACTGGAACGCCCGCCAAGGGCCCCAGCTCGTCTAAGGCGCCGACAGCGACCGCGTCGTCGACGCGCTGCGCTGCCTCCAATGCCTGATCCTCAGTGGTTTCCAAAAATGCATGCACGTCCCCGTCGCGCGAGGCGATGGCATCGAGCGCCGCACGGGCGACCTCCGCTGCCGAGAACTCCTTCGCCGCCAAACCCTCGCGGATCTCGCGCACGCCCATCTGCATGATCTCGGCCTTCATCAGCGATCGCCCCCCTCGCCCAGGATGGAGGGGATCAGGAAGCTGCCATCCTGCTGGCGCGGCGCGTTGGCGAGCGCTTCCCCCTGGGTGAAGGAGGGCTGCTCAACATCCTCGCGCATTACGTTGGACAGGCTCCCGATGGGATGGAACGTGGGTTCCACGCCCTCTAAATCGAACTCGGTGATGGGCTCGAGCGTGTCGATGATGCTGTTCAGATCGACCGTCATCTGGGCGAGCTCCTGCTCGTCCAGGCCAATCCGCGCATACGCGGCCATGCCGCGCACGTCGTCTTCGGTAAGATGCTGGGTCATTGGGATTCCTTCGCTTTTCGCATGCCGGAAACGCCGACGCCGGATAGCCCGGCGGCGCGCTTCCCCAGGGCAGATGCCCTGCGGCTTCAACTCGTCCATGATAGCAAACGCCGCCGCCCTTTCCCGGCGGAGGCACTCATTGCGCGAAGGTTTAACAGACGGCGGAGCGCACTCGGCGGAAACCCTCGATGCGGCTCAGCACTCGCTCGGGGGCGCCGGCCCCAAAAACAATGGCGCGACGACGCGCGTGTAGACGGCCAGCCAGGCTAGCGACACGCAGAAGCCCGCCACGACGTCGGAGGCGTAATGCACCCCCAGGTAGATGCGGCTCACCCCCACCAGCACGATAACGGCGCCGAACGCGATGCAGCAGCCGATGCGCGTGGCACGGTCACGCTCGTAGCGCCACACCACCCACATCAACAGCCCGAAGAACGCCATGGCGACCATCGAATGGCCCGAGGGGAAGCTGAACCCCTGCTCGGCAGCAAGTTGGAACCCCTCGGGGCGCGGCCGCTGGATGATGAACTTAAGCGCCTGGTTGAGCAGGAACACCAGAACGAGGTTGGCAGCCGCGCAGGCACCCGGACGCTTGCCCGGCGCGAACGCGACGATGACCAGCAGCAGCACGACAAGGGAAACCGGAGTGGCTAGCGCCGAGATCGATTCCATGATGGGTGTGAGCCAATCGGCGCGCAGCCTCTCGACGATGATCGCGCGGGCAGCCGAATCGATGCGGCTGAGGTCGCCTTCCAGCACGTCTTCGAGCAAGGCCACGAACACGACAGCGCACACAGCCAAGATAACGAGCCGCCGATTCTTCGCAACAAGCCGCCATAGCTTGCCGGCAAGCCCCTGTTCGCTTGCGAGTCCCTGCGCGCTCGAGGCGCCCTGCGGGTATGCAGGATCCTGCGCACCTGCGCGCTCCTGCTCGCATGCACGCTTGCACTCGTTTGCGGAGTTCTGCTCGTTTTCGGGCCTGCCCGGCATCCCAGTCCCCCTTCCAGCGCATCCCAAGTTGCAGGGCCTAGCCCCACGACGATGCAACATACGATATATCGTAACGCCGTTTCCGTTGACGTTTCGCCGCTTGAACACGGCCTGCAGACCGAATTTTCCAGGCGAACCGCCCCTCTGCGCCCAAAACAAGCCAATACGGATTCGTTGAAGCCACCTGCGTCGGACGATGCATACCTCTTCGCTAACGCCGATTCGCATTTGCCCATTTCACACATATTAAACTCTAGATGGGCGCGCAAGGCGCTGCTCGGCCACCGGCCTATGCCGCGGCGCGGGCAAGCGGCTATGCGAGCTGGCAGGACCGCGTTATGCGCCCTGGGGGCCGCCGCTCTCTCCGAAGTAGTCGGCGATCTCGGACAGAAACCGGTCGCCGTAGCGGGAAAGCTTCGTCTGGCCGACGCCGGACACCTCCAGGAACTCATCGGGAGTGCGGGGCAGCTTCGCGCACATGTCGCGCAACGCCGCATCGGAGAACACGATGTAGGGAGGCTGCCCCGCCTCGTCGGCGATGCTTTTGCGCAGGGCGCGCAGGCGCTCGAACAGAACCGCGTCGTAATCGGCTCCGGTGCCGCTTGAGCCGAACGTCCTCGCGCCCGCGCCGGAGGCTTTCGCCCGCTTGCTCGCAACACGCTTGATGGACATGCGGAAGCTGTCGCTGCCCGCCTCGCGAAAACGTGGGCCGAGCCCCACCAAGGGAAACCGTCCCTCGGTGATGTCCAGATACCCCTGCGAGGCAAGCAACTCGATAACCTCTTTGATCTGCTCCTTGGACGCGTCGGTCACCCCGTAGTTGCGCGTTTGATCCAACCCGAACTCAAGCAGCTTCTCGGGCTTGGCGCCGCGCAGCACATCGGCGATCATACCTTTGCCGAAGCGCCCCCGCAGCTCGTGAACGCATCGCAGCACCGAGCGTGCAAGCTCGGTGACATCCAGCGCCTCGAACCCGCCATCGCAGTTCGAACAACAACGCTGCCTGCCAAGCCGCTCCTCGCCCGCCGCATCCTCCCGACAGCTGACGACCCCCGGCGCCTCCTCGCCGAAATAGCGCAGGATATAGCCGCGCAGGCAATCCGTCGTCAAGCAGTAGCCGCACATCGAGCCCAGCAAACGGCGCTGGGTTTGACGCACCAGGTCGGCCTCTTCGGCGGAAAGCTCGTCGTTGCCCGAATCGCTCTCGATGAAGAAACGGCACGTGCCGATATCGCCGTCGTTCCACAGCAGCAAGCACTCGGCAGGCTCGCCGTCGCGGCCGGCACGCCCCGCCTCCTGGTAGTACGCCTCGATGCTCGCCGGCATGTTGTGGTGGATGACATAGCGCACGTTGGACTTGTCGATGCCCATGCCGAACGCGTTGGTGGCGACCATCACCGGCGCGTCGTCGGCGATGAACGCCCGTTGGTTGCGCCGCCGCTCGACAGCGGACAGGCCGGCGTGGTAGCGCGTGGCACGCACGCCCGTCTCCACCAGCGCCTCTTGCACACGCTCAACCTCCTTGCGCGTCGAGCAGTACACGATGCCGCTTTCCGACGCATGCTCGAGCGCATACGATGCCACGCGCGCCAGCTTGCGCTTGGCGTCGAGCCGTTCCACCCCGAAGTGCAGATTGGGCCGGTCGAAGCCCGTGATCACGGTGAACGGGTCGCGCAGGCCCAGCAGCCGCGCGATGTCGTTGCGGACGCGCTCGGTAGCCGTGGCGGTGAGCGCCGCGACGACGGGGCGGTGCGGCAGCTGGGCGATGAAGTCGCCGATGCCGAGATACGATGGGCGGAAATCCTGGCCCCATTGCGAAACGCAGTGAGCCTCGTCCACCGCAACCAGCGGGATGCGCACCTGCTGCGCGGCCGACAGGAACCGGCCATCGGAAAGCCTCTCGGGCGCCACGTACACGATGCGGTAGGCGCCCTCGAGCATCTGGCGCAGCACCGTCGCCTGATCGACGGGCGAAAGCGTGGAGTTAAGGTACACGGCGGGCACGCCGGCGAGCTCGAGCGCGCGCACCTGGTCGCCCATGAGCGACACCAGCGGGCTGATGACCAGCGTGATTCCCTCGAGCACCGCGCCGGGCACCTGGTAGCACAGCGACTTGCCCGCGCCAGTGGGCATCACGGCAAGCGCATCGCGGCCCGCAAGAATCGCGGCGATGACATCGCCCTGACCCGGGCGGAAACCGTCGTATCCGAAGTGCTCTTTCAGCGCGGCGCGCGCCTGATCCATTCCCGCCACGGGGTCTCCTTTCCCAACCATCCCCCTATCATACCCCAGCGACCTTGCGCGCGATTTCACAAGCTTTCCCCTTCCCCACCTGCAAAACCTTACGCGTTTTTCCTTCAGAACCCCCGCAAAGCTGCCGTTTTAGCTACACTGGGCTTACGGGTTTTTTACGTGCGCCCGCAAGGGGCGCGCCGGAAGGGGAAAGGTGCTGCGATGAAGCTTCTGGAGGATCGCATCCGCAAGGACGGCGTGGTGAAGAACGGCGACGTGTTGAAGGTCGATTCGTTCCTGAACCATCAGATGGACGTGAACCTGTTCGTCGAGATGGCCCGCGAATGGCAGCATCACTTCGCCGACCGCCCCATCAACAAGATCCTCACCATCGAAGCATCGGGCATCGGCATCGCCGCCATCGCCGGCGCGGTGTTCAACGTGCCGGTAGTGTTCGCGAAGAAGAGTCAAAGCATCAACCTCGACGGCACCGTGTACTGCACGCGCATCCAAAGCTTCACGCATGGGCGTGAGTTCGACGTGATCGTGTCGAAGAAGTTCATCAACCCCGACGACCACCTGCTGATCATCGATGACTTCATGGCCAACGGCTGCGCCATGACCGGCCTCATCGAGATCTGCAAATACGCCGGAGCCACCATCGAGGGCATCGGCATCGCCATCGAGAAGGGATTCCAGCAGGGCGGCGACAACCTGCGCGCCGAGGGATACGACGTTCATTCACTTGCCATCGTCGACGCTATGGACCCCGAAACCGGCGAGCTCACTTTCCGATAACCTGCCGCGACAGGGCAATAAAGAAAAAAGGGGCGGTCTTATGGCCGCCCCTTTTTTATGAAGCAAGCCAAACGGGCCTGCCGAACAGGTCCTGGATCTCCGACAACATCACCTGAGATGTGGCGTCCACCGTCACGGGAAGTTCGGCGCGGAACTTGCGGCCGTCGTCCTGCTTGAGCATCAGCACCACGCCGTCGCGTCCGGGATAGGACTTCAGGATGCGGTTCAGACGCAGCGAGGTGGTCTGATTGAAATCGCCCATCTGCAAGTTGATCTCCAAATGCTGCGGGATGGCATCCTCTTCGGAAAGCTCGATGCTCTCCACCTCGTAGGCCAGGATCTGGTTTCCGCGATCGTTATGCTCGAACTTGCCCTTGATCTTGACGATGGCGTCTTCATGGATGGCGTCGGCGTAATCCTCGTACTTGAAGCAGATTGCCTCGATGGAGCCGGTGGTGTCCTCGAGCGTGAACGTGGCCATCTTGGTGCCGCGCTTGGTCAGCTTCACCACAACGTTCGAGACCATGCCCACGAACACGGCGGATTTGATCTCCTTCTCGCGCTCTGCAAGATCGCCGATCTGGTACTTCGTCATGTGCGATATGGCGTTCTCGTAGGGGCGCAGCGGATGGTCCGAGACGTAGATCTTCATGATCTCCTTCTCGTAGGCCAGCAGCTGGCGCTTGGGCCACTCCACGCCGTCGGGAGCGGGCACGTCTTCGTCGAAGCCGGAATCGGGGTCGTCGGCGAACATGTCGAACATGCTCACCTGGCCGCGGTCGCGGTCCTTCTGGCGTTTGGACGCGCTTTCCAGAAGCGGCGTCTCATCCACGAAGTACATCAGCTGCTTGCGGGTGTAGCCTGTCGAATCGAACGCACCGCCCTTGATGAGCGCTTCGAGCGTCTTGCGGTTGTAGCACTTCGCATCCAGACGGTTCACGAAGTCGTGCAGGCTGGAATACGGGCCGTTCTTCTCGCGCTCGGCAATGATCTCCTCGGCGACGTTCTTGCCCACGCCGCGCACGCCCACCAAGCCGAAACGGATGCCGTTGTCGACCGGCGTGAACTCGGCGTTGGACGAGTTGATATCGGGCGGCAGCACCGGGGTGCCGTTGTGGTTGCAGCTTGCGATATAGCGGATCAGGCGGTCGGTGTTGCCCATGTAGCTGGACAGCACTGCGGCCATGAACTCATTGGGGTAGTGCGCCTTCAGGTACGCCGTGCGCATGACCAGCATGGAGTATGCAGCTGAGTGCGATTTGTTGAACGCGTACTTAGCGAACTTCTCGGCGTCGTTCCAGATGGTCTTGGCGATCTCCAACGAGTAGCCGTTCTCCACCGCGCCGTTGTTCCAGTCTTCCTGAAGCTGGCGCATGACCTCGATCTTCTTCTTGCCCATTGCCTTGCGCAGCTTGTCTGCTTTACCGGCAGAGAAGCCGCTCATGGTCATGGAGATGCGCATGATCTGCTCTTGGTAGACCATGGTGCCGTAGGTTTCCTCGAGGATAGGGCGCAGGCGCTCGTCATAATAGTGGACCGGCGTCTTGCCGCTTGCTACCTTCACGTAGTCGTCCACCATGCCCGACTCCAACGGGCCGGGGCGGTTCAGGGCGATGGAAGCCACGATGTCGGAGAACCGGTGCGGTGGGAGCCGCGCGAACAGGCTGACATACAGCGCGCCCTCCACCTGGAACAGGCCGTCCATGTTGCCCGAGCGCATGAGCGCGAAGGCGTCCTCGTCGTCGATGGGGATATCCTCGGGACGCAGGTCGATGTCGTAGCGGTCCTTGATGTTGCGGCACGCGCGCGAGAGCACGCCCAAGGTACGCAGGCCCAGGAAGTCCATCTTCAGCAGGCCCAGGTCGGGCGTGTAGTGGCCGTCGTATTGGGTGATGATGCCGCCGCCCTTGGTGTCGCGCTTGACAGGCACATGGTCGTCCATGGGATCGCGGCAGATGATGGTTGCGCATGCATGCACGCCCTCGCCGCGCACGAAGCCCTCGATGGACTTCGCGGCGTCGATCACCTGGCGGACGTCTTCCTCGGCGTCGTAGGCCTTCTTCAGGTCGGGATTCTTCTCGAGCGCTGCGTCGATGGTGATGCCCAGCTCGTCGCCGATCATCTTGGTGATGCGGTCGCCCACGCTGTAGGGGTAGTCCAGCACGCGCGCGGCATCGCGCACGGCGTTTTTCGCCTGCAGCTTGCCGAAGGTGATGACGCCGGTCACGTGATCCTCTCCGTACACCTGGCGGATGTGCTCGATGACCTCCTGGCGGCGCTCATCTTCGAAGTCGACGTCGATATCGGGCATCTCCACGCGCTCCGGGGAAAGGAAGCGCTCGAACAGCAGGCCGTTGGACAGCGGCTCGAGGTCGGTGATCTTCATGGCATACGCCACGATGGAGCCTGCAGCCGAGCCACGGCCCGGACCGACGCCGATGCCCTGGCTGCGTGCCCATTCGATGTATTCCTGCACGATGAGGAAGTATGCCGGGAAGCCCTGCTGGATGATAACGCTCATCTCGTAGTCGGCGCGGTCGCGCGCCTCTTTGGGAACCGGGTCGCCGTAACGCTCGACCATTCCCTCGTTCACGCGCTTGCGGAACCAGCTCTCCTCGGTTTCGCCTTCGGGCAAGGGGAAGCGAGGCAGAATGGAGTCGCGCTCGAGCACCACGTTGCACTTCTCGGCCAGGCGCACCGTCTCGTCGCAGGCCTCGGGGAAGTCACGCAGGGCCTCGCGCATCTCTTCCTCGGTCTTCATGTAGAACTGGTCGTTGGCGAACTTCATCCGGTTGGTGTCGTTGACCGACGAGCCTGTGCCGATGCACAGCATGATGTCCTGTGCACGCGCATCCTCGCGCGTGAGGTAGTGGAAGTCGTTGGTGGCGATGGTCTTGAGCCCCGCCGCCTTCGCCACGGCGGTGAGCTGGTGGTTCAGCTCGGTCTGCGTGAGGCCGCCGTCGGTGCGGATGCCCTGGTTCTGCAGCTCGATGTAGAAGTCTCCCTCGTCGAAGCAGCTAGCAAAGCGCTTCGCCCACTCCACCGCGTCATCGAACTGGCGGTTGTCTAGAAGCTTGGGGATGATGCCCGCAATGCACGCCGACGAGCCGATGATGCCGCGACCGTACTGCTGCAGCATGCTGAAGGTAGTGCGCGGCTTGTAGTAGAAGTTGTCCACGTGCGACTCGCTGACCAGCTTCACCAGATTGTGATAGCCCTCGTTGGTCTTAGCGAGCAGCAGCAGATGGTACAGGCGGGGCTTGCGGTCCTTCTTCAGCTCCTCGTCGGTAGTGAAGTACACCTCGCAGCCGAAGATGGGCTTGACACGCTTGCCGGTCTCCTTCTCCACCGCGTCGCAGGCGTCGGAAAGCTCCGGCACGCCCGACATCACGCCGTGGTCGGTGATGGCGATTGCGGGCATGTCGAGCTCGGCGGCACGGCGCACCATGTCTTTGATATGGGTCGCACCGTCAAGCAGGGAATATTCAGTGTGGTTATGCAGATGCACGAATGCCATGGCCGAGCCTCGAATCCTGTTCTCGCATGCTGAAATCGTCGCTGGTACCGGCACGCCGATGAGTGGGAATGAAGCGCGTTGAAGATGCGTGCCGACCTGTTTTTCTCGGTTGCAATCATAGCAGCATCGGACAAGTATTGCATGGTTAACTCAGCGAACAAACGATGGATTTTCGGGGCAACGGACAATCCAACGTAGGTTTGACGGCTTTCGGGCTTTAAATCCAAAAATCCGCCGCCGACTGCCACCAAACTCCGGTTGTGGACGAGCATCTGACGGGGACCCCGAACGGCGATCCGAGCAGCATAGTTCTGACCTGGTGTTTCTATTACCGGCGATTTCAAACTGCAGAATATTGCAGCAAACGGGCTCGAAAAACGGCTGATTCGGGGCGATCGTTCGTCCACAACCGGAGTTTGGTAGCGCGGGCGACCGGTTTTTTGGATCTGGGTGCTGCAGGGGCGGGCGAGCATCGCCGGCGCCCATGCGGACACGCGCCCCGATGTCCATGCGAACCGTTGCTAGCGTGCCTGCAGCTGCTCCCCCGCGCTCAGGTACGACTCCATCGCGTAGCGCAGCACGTCGGAGCGGTTCACCGTCCCCACGATGCGCCCGCCGTCCACCACCGGCACTTTCTTGATCTTATGCTGCGCCAGAAGAGCGCAGACGTCCTTGAGGGAGGCGTCGCAACCAACCGACACCAGAGCTGAGGTGGCCACGTCGGAAACCGGCAGTTGCGCCAGTTCGCGCACGCGCTCGTCGATGCCCTGGGCGTTCGCGGCGGCGATCAGGGAATAGGCGCTGCTCATCAACGCCTGCGAGTCTGCCAGATACCGCATGATGTCGCCATCGGAGAGGTAGCCCACTCCGTTGCCGCGCCCGTCCACCACGGGCATGCCGCCCACCTTCAGATCGACGAATGCGCGCATGGCGTCGCCCACCTTCGCCGTGACGGGCAGCGTGTAAGGATCGGGCTCCATGAACGAGGCGATGGAAGCCGCCTCCGCTCCAACGGTGCCGGCAGCAGCACGCGCCTTCCCGCCGCCCGCGCGTCTGCGGACAGGAGCCGTCGCGCGGCGGCGCTCCGCCAACGTGTACGCGAGCGAGATGACGAAACCCGCCAGGGCGATGGCGCCAGCCACCAAGATGGCGACGGAAAATCCCTGCGCGGCCGCCATCTGGGCGCCGAGCGACTGCGCGCCCGCCTGCGCCGACGACATGATGCCGATGTACATGGACGGCCCGATGCAGGCGGCGATTTGCACGGCGGTAGTGGACAATGCCACGCCGTAGGGATTCTGCTCGGGCGGCAGGGTGCGTAAGCCCGCCGTTTGGGACGGAGAGAACACCAAACCCACGCCCGCATACGCCAGCACCATCGCGACGAACACCACCGGCAGCGAAAGCGATGCGCTCGTGAAGGAGAGCAGGGCGAGCCCGCAGGCGACGATGGCGAACCCCGCGGGGATGAGCGGCCACGACCCGCGTTTGTCCATGATGCGTCCCGCCAGAAGCGATGTCCCTGCATTCACCAGCACGGGCACCAAGATGATGACGCCCGCCACGAAAGCGGTCATGCCCATCGCGCCCTCGAAATACAAAGGCAGCAGCACGCTCAACGAGAACGAGGTCATCATGGCCACCATCACCAGCAGAAGCGTGGGCCAGAATCTGATGCTGCGGCAGGGCGCGAGCTCGATGAGGGGATGTTCGCAGCGCAGCTGCCGGATCACGAACGCGAACGCCGCAACAACGGCGACGGCAAGCGACATGACTGCCTCGACGGGCATGAGCGTGAGCTGGGCCAAGCCGAACGAAAGCGCGAACAGCGCCACCGCCGACAGTGCCACCGACGGCGCGTCCAGGTGCGCCCGGTCGTTCTCCAGGTTCGTCAGCAAGACGGCGCCCGCCACCGCGAGCAGCACCATGAGGGCAAGCGGCACCGAGAACACGCTGCGCCACCCGAAGCACGTAACCAAGGCGCCGCACACCACCGGGGCGAATGCCGGGCCGAACGTGATCATGCAGCTGCCAATGGACATGTAGGTGCCCATCCGGTTCTTGGGCACCAGCGCCAAGATGGCATTCATCATCAACGGGATGAAGATGCCCGTGCCCACCGCCTGCACGAGGCGCGCCGCCAGCAGCAACGCGAAGTTGAAGGCGAACAGCCCCATGGCCGAGCCGATGCAGCTAAGACCGGCGGCGTAAAAGAACAGCTTGCGCAGCTTGACGCGCCGATACAGGAACGCCATGGAGGTCACCATCACCGTGGCAACGATCATGTAGCCGGTGACCAGCCATTGCGCTGTCACCGAATCGACCCCGAACTCGTCCATAACGCCCATCAGCGCCATGTTCACCAGATTCTCGTTGAAGCCGGCGACGAACGCGCCGACGTAAAGCACCGCCAATGGCAGCGCAAAGCCCTTGCCCTTCACGGGAAAACCCTCTCTTTCATCTTGGTTCGTGTGCGGAAATGCAGGGATTGCCCCGCCCGGCCAGCGGTGAACGCTCGCGCCGCAATCGCACCGCGAAAAGCATGTGAGTAAAGGGTAGCGAAAAACCCGGCGATGCATAGGCTTTGATTTTGCCGTGGATCCCACGAAACCGATCGGCGACGTCCGCGGTGTCCAGCAGGCGACCCGACGCCGCAACGCACGGATTGCGGAAAACCCTGCCCCACCAAGCCCGATCCCCGTTTGGTCGCACCTAATTCAACAGGTATCTCGATATTGTCGATCTAGTCGCCCCGATTGTTTCCTATACTAAGTAAACCATGTTTAAAAAATGCATTTGCGCTCATCGCTGCGGCATGCCCCGCGATGGGCATGTGGGAAACGATAGAGCTTATCGCATATGAGCCAGACCGACCGCGACATCGTCTCGGGCTGCATCGCAATCGCCGGCAGCCACGGCGCCGTCTCTCCACAGGTGCAGGGAGATGACTGCGCCCGCTTGGAGGGAAGCGGCGAGGGCACGGTCCTGCGTATCGGCATCGACGTGGGCTCCACCACCACGAAATCCTGCGTCGTCGACCCCACCACCGGCGAAGTCCTGCATTTCAGCTACAAACGCCACAACGCCCGCCAGGCTGAGAGCGTGCGCAACGCACTGGTCGACATCGAGCGGCGTTTCCCCGGCATCCAGGCGCGCCTGGCCGTGTGCGGCTCGGGCGGCGAGGCAATCGCCCACATGCTGCGCGTGCCCTACGTGCAGGAAGTAGTGGCCAACGCCATCGCTGTACGCAACCTGCATCCGCGAACCCGCTGCGCCATCGAGCTGGGCGGGCAAGATGCAAAAATGGTGTTCTTCGCCGCCGACGATTCCACCGGGAAGCCCGGCGTGGCGGACATGCGCATGAACGGCAGCTGCGCTGGGGGCACCGGCGCGTTCATCGACGAGATAGCCTCGCTGCTGAAGGTGCCCGTCGAGCAATTCGACGACCTGGCAGCGCAAGGCACCACCGTCTACGAGATTTCGGGGCGCTGCGGCGTGTACGCCAAAACCGACATCCAGCCCCTGCTGAACCAGGGCGCCTCGAAAGCCGACCTCGCGCTGTCGGCATTCCATGCCATCGCCAAGCAGACGCTGGGCGGTTTGGCGCAAGGCCTCGACGTGGTGCCGCCCGTCATCTTCGAAGGCGGCCCCCTCACGTTCAATCCCACCCTGGTGCGCGTGTTCTGCGAGCGCCTGCACCTCACCGACGACCAGGCCATCCGCCCCGCGCACCCCGAGACCATCGTGGCGCTGGGCACCGCGCTCGCCCTCGACGAGCTATTCGCCCAGGAGCCCGCCCGCATTGATTTCGATGAGGCGAAAAGGCAGCTGGCCAACGAACCGGAGCTAGGCGCCGACCATGAAGCCGCCCCCGCTCTGTTCGCATCCGCCGAAGAGCTCGACGCTTTCCGCGCCCGCCATGCCACCGCGCCCGAGCCGCCCCGCGCCATGGCGGCGCGCGACGGGAAGCTGCGCGCGTTCCTGGGCATCGACTCGGGCAGCACCACCACCAAGTTCGCCCTCATCGACGAGGGTGATAACCTCATCGACTACTACTACGCCGGCAATGAGGGCTCGCCGCTGGATGTGGCGCGCTGCGCGCTCGCGAACCTGCGCGATCGCTATCGTGAACAGGGCGTCGAAGTGGAAGTGCTCGCCTGCGGCACCACCGGCTACGGCGAGGCCCTGTTCGCGCGGGCGCTCCACGCCGACTGCCACACCGTCGAAACAGTGGCGCACACCGCCGCCGCCACCAAATTCGTGCCCGACGCCACCTTCGTGCTGGATATCGGCGGGCAGGACATGAAGGCCATCTGGCTGGATGACGGTATCATCACCGACATCATGGTGAACGAGGCATGCTCGAGCGGATGCGGCTCTTTTTTGGAAGGGTTCGCCGCGTCGTTGGGCATCCCCGTGTCGGGCATCGCCGATGCCGCTATCCGCTCGAAAGCCCCCGCGGTTCTGGGCAGCCGCTGCACCGTGTTCATGAACAGCAGCATCGTCTCCGAGCAGCGCCGCGGCAAGACCCCTGACGACATCATGGCGGGCTTGGCACGCTCGATCATCGAGAACGTGTTCACGAAGGTCATCCGCATCGCCAACACCGACACGCTCGGCCACCGCATCGTTGTGCAGGGCGGCACGTTCAAAAACGATGCCGTGCTACGCTCGTTGGAAACCTACCTCGGCCGCGATGTGGTGCGCGCGCCCTACCCCGGCATCATGGGGGCCATCGGCGCCGCGCTCATCGCTAAGCGCAAACGCGCCGCCGACGAGGATTTCATCGCCTCGACGTTCATAGGGCTCGATAGCATGGACGACTTCTCCTACACGCGCGAAGCCAACAGCCCCTGCCCCTTCTGCGGCAACCACTGCAACCGCACGCTCATCACCTTCTCGGACGGTTCGACGTTCGTCACAGGCAACCGCTGCGAACGCGGCGAAGTGGTGGGCGACCCACGCGACGAGGAGGTGCGCCGTCAGCTGCGTGCCATCCAGAAAACCGCGCAGTCGACACCCGACCTGTTTGCCTACCGCCAGGAACTGCTGCTCGAGGAAACCCCCGTCACGTCGCTACTACCCATGCGCAACGAGGTGATCGGTCTGCCGTGCGTGCTGGCGTTATGGGACAACCTGCCGTTTTGGCGCACGCTGTTCCTATCGCTGGGCTTTTCAGTACACGTTTCGGGCCCATCCACCCACGAGCTGTACGAGCGCGGGCTGTCCAACGTGCCCTCCGACACCGTATGCTTCCCGGCGAAGCTGGTGCACGGGCACTTGCGCGATCTCGCCGACGCGAAAGTCGACCGCATCTTCATGCCCATCATCACCACCGTGCCCACTGAGAATGCGCAGGACACCAGCCTGTGGATGTGCGCCGTGGTGAAGGGCTACCCGCTGGTCATCCGCAACTCCGACAACCCCGAGAAGCGCTTCGGCATCCCCTTTGATGCGCCGCTGTTCCACTGGTACTCCGACAAGGACCGCTACCGCCAACTGGCCGATTACCTGCATTCGCAATACGATGTGCCGCTGGACATCGCCGCGCGCGCCATCGAGGCAGCCGACGCCGCCCAGGCCTCCTTCCGCGACCGCCTGATGAAGCGGGGCTCCGAAGTGATCGAGGAAGCGCGCAGCAAGGGGTCCTACGCGCTAGTGCTCGCCTCGCGGCCCTACCACAACGACCCGCTGGTGAACCACGGTCTGCCGCGCTTATTCTGCAGCATGGGCATTCCCGTGCTGCCGCCCGATGCCGTTCCCGGCGCCACGGAAGTGGACCTGTCGCGCAGCCGCCTGGACATCGTGAACAATTTCCATGCGCGCATGCTGGGGTGCTCCATCATCGCAGCGGACGACCCTGCACTCGAGTTTGTCCAGCTGGTGAGCTTCGGATGCGGCCATGACGCCTACCTCTCCGACGAAATCGTCCGCCTCATGCATGAGGCTTCGGGCGGTACCAAGACGCCGCTCATCCTGAAAGTCGATGAAAGCGATGCCACCGGCCCGCTGCGCATTCGCGTGCGCTCCTTCATCGAAACGGTCAATGAACGTCGAGCCGCGCATAGCAGGACCTTCGATCCTGCAGCAGAGCGCATGCTGCCCGACCCCTACCCGGTGAAGTTCACTAAGAAGGACCGCCGCGAGAAAATCGTGCTGGTGCCCAACACCTCGCATGCGTTCGCGCGATTGATGAGCGCCACGTTCTGCCGTCAGGGCGTGCGCGCCGTCGCGCTGGACGTTGGCGGAGAGGAGGCCATACGCCTGGGAAAGAAATACGCCCACAACGATATCTGCTTCCCTGCACAGATGACGATCGGCGAATCGCTCGCCGCGCTGGAGAGCGGGAAGTACGATGATTCCGACGTGGCCGTGGGCACCGGCAAGTACATCGGCGACTGCCGCCTGACCCACTACGAGGCGCTGCTACGCAAGGCGCTTGACGATGCCGGATACGAGAACGTCCCCATCATCACCAACGACGACATCGATGCACACAATGTGCATCCCGGCTTCAAGATGAGCGTCCCCGCCGCCATTCGCACCGCAGTGGGCCTGCCGATGATCGATGCCCTGGAAGCGCTCCTGCGCAAGATCCGCCCCTACGAGCTCGAGCCCGGCGCCTCCAACAAAGCATTCGATGAGGCCCTCGACGCAATCATGGACGGCATGCGGGAGCACGGTGTGCGCGGCGCAGCCTCCGGGTTCAAGAAGGCCATAGGCATCATGGCACGCATCCCCTACGACCGCTCGCACCCCCGACCCACCGTGCTCATCGTGGGCGAGTATCTGCTGAACTTCCACCCCGGCGCCAATCGACACGTTGAGGACTACCTCGAGCGCAACGGGATGGAGGTCATCGAAGCGCGCATGACCGACGTCATACGCAAAACCTATTTCTACAAGAACGCCCAGGTGAAGGAATTTCATGTGGACATCCCCAAGCAGGAGGCCGCCTGGTACGCCGTCGCCAACAAGGTGTTCGATTTCGCCCACGACCTCGCCGATCGCATTGGAAAGGCGCATCCGCTCTACGAGCCGCCCGTTCGCATGCCAGAGCTGGTGAAGGATAGCGATCCCATCATTCACCACACCTTCGATGCTGGCGAAGGCGTGCTCATCCCTGCAGAGATCCTCCATCACGCGAAGAAGGGGTGCCGCGCATTCGTGATCCTTCAGCCGTTCGGATGCCTTCCCAACCATGTAGTAGGCCGCGGCATCGCGAAACGCCTGAAGGAGTTGTTCCCCAAAGCGCAGATCCTGCCCTTGGACTACGACCCTGACGTGAGCTTCGCCAACATCGAGAACCGCCTTCAGATGCTCATCATGAACGCGCGCGAGGTGCAGGGCGCGTAACCGACCTTCCTCCACGATTTATCATCATCGTCGCGCCGAGCACATGACGGCACCTAGGCAAGACTCAGGCGCGAACATCACCCGCCTAGCCCCCATGCACCCACACCATCGCGCAATAAAAAAGCCCCGGCGAACCGGGGCTTTTTTATTGTATGCAGTGCCCATCCGAAAAGGCTGGGCCTGGGCGCTTCGGACGATGTGCCGGACGCGACTATTTGTCGGCGCCGACCGCATGAAGCTGCAACTCGTACCACTCTTTCCTGACGCGGGAGGTTTCGAGAACCGCCGCATCGGTTTCCGTGTGGGACTGTTCGAGCTCTGCGATCTTCTGGGTGATCGCAGCCAGCTTCTGACGAGTATCCTCCACGTCGAGCTTGTCGGCATCCCTGCCCATGCGGGCAAGGACAGAAAGCTGGTCGCCAAACGTCTGGGCGAAGCCGCCATACGTGACGAAGTACTTCTTTTTCTTGCCTTCAGGATCGAGCCACAGAGTCAGCACGCCGGGACGGTTGGTGGTCACGCTCATCTCGTGATCGGCCATCACACCGTAATCGCCCTCGCTGCCAGGCACATTTGCGTAATAGATCTCACCCTGGAACAGGGCACGCGTCGGAATGGCCACTATGCAGCGGAAAGGTTTAGGCATTTGCTTCTTCCTTCTTCAGTTGCTCGTACGCCTCGTACACATCGTCGATGGAGCCCTTCATGCGGAAGCACTGCTCAGGGATTTCGTCGCACTCGCCGTCGAGAATGGCAGCAAAGGAGCGAACGGTGTCCTCCATCTTGACGTACTTGCCGGGCAGGCCGGTGAACTGCGTTGCCACGTGGAAGCACTGGCCGAGGAACTGCTGCGCCTTACGAGCGCGATTAACGGTCAGCTTCTGCTCCTCGGACAACTCGTCCATACCCAGGATGGCGATGATGTCCTGCAGGTCCTTGTAGTTCTGCAGCAACTCCTGAATGCCGGTGGCCACACGGTAGTGCTCCTCGCCCACGATGGCAGGCTCCAAAGCACGAGAGGTGGACTCCAGCGGATCCACGGCGGGATAGATGCCAAGCTCGGCGATGGAACGGGAAAGAACCGTCTTAGCGTCGAGGTGCGTGAACGTCGTGGCAGGCGCCGGGTCGGTCAAGTCGTCAGCAGGCACGTAAACAGCCTGCACCGAGGTAATGGACCCGGAAGCCGTGGACGTGATGCGCTCCTGCAGGTCGCCCATCTCGGTAGCCAGCGTGGGCTGGTAGCCTACTGCGGAGGGCATGCGGCCCAGCAGTGCGGACACCTCCGAGCCGGCCTGAGTGAAGCGGAAGATGTTGTCCATGAACAGCAGCACGTCCTGGCCCTGATCGCGGAAGTATTCCGCAGCGGTCAGGCCGGCCAGACCGACGCGCAGACGCGCTCCCGGAGGCTCGTTCATCTGGCCGTAGACCAAGCAGGTCTTCTCGATAACGCCGGACTCGCTCATCTCCAGGTACAGGTCGGTACCCTCGCGGGTACGCTCGCCGACGCCGGTGAACACGGAAGTGCCGCCATGCTCCTGCGCCAGGTTGTTGATGAGCTCCTGGATGATAACGGTCTTGCCAACGCCAGCGCCGCCGAACAGACCGGTCTTGCCGCCCTTGATGAAGGGCTCGATCAGATCGATGGCCTTGATGCCGGTCTCGAAGATCTCGGTCGTGGTGGTGAGGTCCTCGAAGTCGGGTGCGGGACGATGGATGGGCATGTAGCCCTCCACCTCGGGCATCGGCTTCTCGTCGACGGGCTCGCCCATGACGTTCCAGATGCGGCCCAGGGTCTGCGGACCAACGGGCATCATGATGGGATGGCCGGTGTCCACGGCGTCTAGGCCGCGGATCAAGCCGTCGGTGGAGCTCATGGCGACGGTGCGCACCAGGTTGCCGGGAAGCTGGGACTCAACTTCCAGCACCAGGTGGAGGTCGCCGGCCAGGGTCTTTGCGTCAACAGTCAGGGCGTTGTAGATAGCCGGCATCTGATCCGGCGGGAACTCGACGTCCACGACCGGGCCGACGATACGCACAATGCGACCGGTTGCGCCCTTGCTGGCCTGCAGCTCCTCTCTGGTAATCAATTGTTCAGTCATTTATTCCTCCAAAGCCGCTGCGCCACCGACGATCTCGGTGATCTCAGTCGTGATGGCACCCTGACGGACACGGTTATACAGTCTGGTCAATGTCTCGACCATTTCGTTGGCGTTGTCGGTAGCCGACTTCATTGCCGAGCGACGAGCGCCCTGCTCAGCAGCCGCCGAGTCGATGAGTGCGTAGTAGTACGTGTTACGCAGGTACGCCTTCATCAGCTCGAACAGGCACGTTTCGGCATCAGGCTCGAAGTGGATGTCGCCGGGAAGACTCTC
The DNA here is from genome assembly GCA_036306585.1 of Eggerthellaceae bacterium. GTDB lineage: Bacteria > Actinomycetota > Coriobacteriia > Coriobacteriales > Eggerthellaceae > Aphodovivens. Next base: position 351,635 of record JAXJZF010000005.1, on the reverse strand, counting down.
GAGATCCTTCTCGCGGAAGTAGTCGAAAACATCTTCCTCCTTGGGCTTGAGGCCCAAGATGTCGGCATACGGCGTCAGGTCCACGGGCAGAACCTGCTGCTGGATCAACGTCTGCTCGGCGTTGTTCTTCGCATGGTTAAAGATGAGGATGACCTCATCGTTACGCCCGTAGTGGTAACCGTCACCCGTGTACTGGGAGATCTCAGCGGCCTCCTCGTACGTGGGGTCAGCGGAGAGGTTGCGGAACTCGAACACCGGCTTGATGCCACGGTACGTGAAGTAGCTGATGGCCTTCTTGCCGCATGCGATGACCTCAACCTCGATGCCCTGACGCTCTTTCTCCTTGATGACCTTTTCGGCGTGGCGCAGCACATTGCTGTTGAACCCGCCGGCAAGGCCACGGTCGGAGGTAACGACGACGACGACTGCCTTCTTCAGCTCCTCGTGCTTCTGCAGCGTCGGCTCGGTATCAAGAGGTGCATACTTTGCCGTGCTGATGAGCATGTTGGAGATGATGTTCGCCCACGGCAGAGCATTCTCCGCGCGCTCGGTTGCGCGACGGATCTTGGCTGCTGCCACCATTTCCATCGTGCGCGTGATCTGCTTCGTCGAGCTGACCGAGTTGATGCGCCTTTCAATGTCGTGAAGGTTGGGCATAAGCTACCTTCCTTACATCGAGGGCTGGAACTGGGTCTTGAACGCTTCGATCGCGCTGTTCAGGCCTGCCTTCGTCTCGTCGGTGAACTTCTTCTCGTCCTCGACGCTCTTCACCAGGTCGGCATGGGAGGCATGCAGGTACTCGAGCATCTCTCCGCGGAAGCGGACGACGTCGCGAACCGGAATGTCATCCATATAGCCCTGACCGGCGGCGTAGATGGCGATCGCCTGATCATAGAACGGCATGGGCACGTAACGACCCTGCTTCAGCAGTTCGGTCATATGCGCGCCACGGTTCAGCTGATCCTGCGTGGCCTTGTCGAGGTCGCTGCCGAACTGGGTGAACGCCTGCATCTCGCGGTAGGAAGCGAGGTCCAGACGCAGGGTGCCGGCAACCGACTTCATTGCCTTGGTCTGCGCGGAGCCGCCAACGCGGGACACTGAAATGCCTACGTCGACTGCAGGGCGCTGGCCCTGGAAGAACAGGTCGGTGGTCAGGAAGATCTGGCCGTCGGTAATGGAGATGACGTTGGTCGGGATGTATGCCGACACGTCGCCTGCCTGGGTCTCGATGATGGGCAGAGCCGTCATGGAGCCATGACCGTACTCGTCGGACATCTTCACAGCACGCTCGAGCAGACGAGAATGCAGATAGAAGATGTCACCCGGGTAAGCCTCGCGTCCCGGCGGGCGGCGCAGGGTCAGAGACATCTGACGATAGGCCACAGCCTGCTTGGACAAGTCATCGTAGACGATGAGCACGTGGCGACCGGGGTTCTCGGGGCCGGCAGGCTTGCCATCGACGCCGTTGTACACGAAGTACTCGCCCATTGCAGCACCTGCCATAGGGGCGATGTACTGCAGCGGTGCAGAATCCGCTGCGGTAGCGGACACGATGATGGTGTAGTCCATCGCGCCGTACTTCTCGAGCGTCTCCATGACACCGGCAACCGTAGAGGCCTTCTGACCGATCGCAACGTAGATGCAGATCATGTCCTGACCCTTTTGGTTGATGATGGCATCGATGGCGATAGCGGTTTTGCCTGTCTGGCGGTCGCCGATGATCAACTCACGCTGGCCGCGGCCGATGGGGATCATCGAGTCCACTGCCAGGATGCCCGTTTGCATGGGCTCATGCACGGGTTTGCGGCTGATGACGCCGGGCGCCTTGAACTCGACCGGGCGGGTTGCCGTAGTGGCAACGGGGCCCTTGCCGTCCAGCGGCATGCCCAGCGGATTCACCACGCGGCCGAGCAGAGCATCGCCGGCGGGAACCTCCATGATGCGACCGGTCGTGCGGACCTGGTCGTTCTCCTTGATTGCGGTGACATCGCCCAAGAGCACGGCGCCCACCTCGTCCTCTTCGAGGTTCTGGGCGAGGCCGTAAACGGTCTTGCCGCCCTCCCCCATGAACTCGAGGAGCTCGCCGGCCATGGCGTTGCGCAGGCCGTCGACGCGAGCAATACCGTCACCAACCTGGATGACCGTGCCGACCTCGCGAGAATCGACGCTTACTTCGAGGGCGGCCAGCTGCTTGCGCAGAGCTTCGTCAATGGACTGTGCGGTGATTTCAGTCACTAGCATTCACCTCCATCTACTGTTGCTTGCTTGAGCACGTTGCGGGCATTGGCCAGCTGGAAGCGCATGCTTGCATCGATGCGCTTGCCATTCGCGCTCATGATGATACCGCCCAACAGGGAATTATCGACGTGCTCTTCGAGCACGACCTTCATCCCCAGTTCGGTTTCGGCTTTCTTAGTGATAACGTCGCGCAGGTGGTCGTCCAGCGGAACCACGGTGGTCACGTCGACCACGCACAGGTTCAGCTTGGTTCCCAGCTGCTCTTCGTAGGCGGCCGCAACACGCGAGATCAAATTGGTCTCGTTGCGCTCGGCCATGACGCCCAGCACTTCGGCAAGAGCCGGATTGCACTGCGCGAACACATTGCGTGCCAGCTCGCCCCTCTGCTCAGGCGCGAACGCGCTGTCGGAGAGGGCCGTGGAAAGATCCACATTGCCACGGATGGCGGAGGCAACCTGAACCAGCTGGTCGCGCACCTCCAGCACGCCGTCCTGGCCGTCAGCCGCGCTTACCGCGTCGAATAAGGTCGACGCGTACACGGCGATTGATTCTTTGACGACAAGGCGATTAGTTGGCATTGAAGCTGCCCGCCTCGGTCGCATAGCGCTCGATGATCTTACGATGCTGGTCATCGTTGAGATCCTCGCCGATCAGACGACCCGCCACGGAAATGGACAGGTCGACCACCGAGCCCTGCAGCTCGGCGACAGCGGCTTTCTTCTCCGCCTCGATGGCGTCGCGCGCTTTCTCGATCATGGCTGCCGCCTCGGTCTGAGCCTTAGCGGTGATATCGGCCTTCACGGCTTCGGCCGTCTTCTTAGCATCCGCCACGATCTGGGCAGATTGCGCCTTCGCTTCATCAAGCTGCTGCTGGTATTCGGCGAGGACGCGCTCGCTTTCGACGCGCGTGCTCTCCGCCTTCTCCAGAGCTTCCTTGATCGTATTCTCGCGCTTGGACAGCATAGCCTCGAACTTAGGCCAGCCGAACTTCGCGAGGATGATCCAGAGGATGATGAAGGCGATCAGCATCGGCACGAATTCGTCCATCTGGGGGAGAATCGCGCTGATACCGCTCGATTCCTCGCTTGCAAAAGCGAGGGCCGGGAAAGCGCAGGTGGCGGTGCCTGCGGCAACAACCACCCCGCCCAAACGGGCGAATGCTTTCTTTGCTCCTTCTTTCACCTTCGCTCCTCCTTTAAGACCGTTGCTCATACTGCGGTGCAACAACGGGAATTTAAAGGATGAGGGCGACGACGAAGCCGATAAGGGCCAGTGCCTCAGCCAGAGCAGCACCAATGATGAAGTTCGTGAACAGACGGCCCTGCAGTTCAGGCTGACGGGCGGTCGCGACGCAGCAGCCGTAGCAGGCGATGCCGATGCCGATGCCAGGGCCGATGGCGGCCAGGCCGTAGCCAATAACCTTCAGTGCCGAGATTACCAGGATGCTTTCCACTTCTTTCCTCCTTTTGCACGGCCTGGGATCTTTCTTCCGAGGCCTTACCTTTATTCCCCCAGCCAGACGAGGCGTCCGGCCAAGTTACCGAAATCGATTGCGCCTTCTGGCGCATTGCGCCGCCGCAGGCGGCATGCCGGGACGAACCGGCCGCTACACCTTAGTGCTCGCTCGTCGCCAGGCTGATGTACACCGCCGACAAGGTAGTGAACACGTAAGCCTGCAGGAACGCCACCAGAGTCTCCATCGCGTACATGGCGATGAGCAGCAGCATCCAGCCAATAGGCGGGAGACCGAACAGCACGTTGCCCGTTGCGATGGCGGACTGAATGAACACGCTGGTCGCCAGAGCGAAGATGCCTAGGACCATATGCCCGGCGAACATGTTGCCGTAAAGTCGGACAGCCAGCGTGAGCAGGCGAAGCACCAGGGAAATGAACTCGAACACCCAGATGACGGGAACCATGGGCTTGGGCAGGCCGGACGGCGCGATGGATTTGATGTAGCCCCAGCCGCCATGGGCGCGCACGCCCCAGTAGTTGAAGTAGATGAAAGAAATCAAGGCCAGCGCCCAGGTCACCGAGATTGTGCCCGTAGCGGCCTTAGCACCGGGGATCAAACCGATGAAGTTTGCGATCAGGATGAAGAAGAACAGCGTCGCCAAGAACGGCAGATGCTTCTTGTAACCATGGCCGATCGCGCTCTCACCCATGTCCTTGCGCACGAACTCGTAGCCGTACTCGACCATGTTCGTGAACTTGCCCTTGGGGACGAGCGTGAGCCGCTTGCCGATCAACAGGACAACGAGCAGCGTCAGGACGAACACCAGGATCACGTACATCATGTACTGCGTGATCCCATAGCCATTCCCGAAATCGATCACCAAGGAGGGATCGAACGAATGCTGAAGATGCACCGCACCTTCGGATAGCGTCTCTACTGGATTCACGAGGCTTACCTTTCCGTCTTATTTCCGCACCAACCGCATCACGCCGAAGCCGATGGCGACGACGATGAGGGCCAGCACCTCTGCCAACACGAAGGGCAATGCCACGGCGCGGGCGATAAGCACGCAGGCGATGGCAGCGCAAAATAGAATGACGATCGATACGAGAACCCCCAGAAGCAGCGAGCCCATGTGGCCCAGATTGCTGGTTCTTGTAGCCCGTTTCGCCAACTGGAGGCTTCCATACAGCGGCAGGAACCCGACGATTCCCGACGCAGCCCCTAACACGATAGCTAGTGCCATACCTTGCTTTCGTCCCGGCGCCCCTAGGCGCCCCTCCTGTTACAAAACCTCCCGTATAATAACGGAAAGGTTACGGTCTTATGAAAAAAACCGTATTTTCCCGCGGCATTTTTTGGTGAGCGGAAGCATACTTGGGGCAGCGGCGAGCCGAATCGCCACTCGGGAAACTCGCCCTGCAGAGCACGCCGCCACCGCCCTCCCTGCAGGGGGAGTTGGCGAGTCGCAATCGCCCGCCCCACCACCTGACCGGGCGCTTTCAGCTAGATTTCAGCTTCTCCGCCCTCGCCTTCGTAGACGCGCATCTTGATGCCCGCTTCCTCGAGCATGGACATCGCCAGCTCGTCGGGGTAGGGGTTCTGGTAGATGATCTCGTCGATACCCGCGTTGATGAGCATCTTGGCGCACACCACGCAGGGCTGAGTGGTTATGTAGATGGACGCACCGGTGATATTGATGCCGTAGCGCGCCGCTTGGATGATGGCGTTCTGCTCGGCATGCAGGCCGCGGCAGATCTCATGACGCTGTCCCGAAGGCACGCCGAGTTCCTGACGTAGGCAACCGGTCTCGTCGCAGTGGCGCAGCCCGGTGGGAACGCCGTTGTAGCCCGTCGCCAAGATGCGACGATCCTTGACGATGACGGCGCCCACTGCGCGGCGCATGCATGTCGTGCGCGTGGCAACCTCGTTCGCCAACGTCATGAAATACTCATCCCAACTGGGACGATGGTCCGTTGCCATGAGATGCTCCTTACCTGCTTCCCGCAAACGCCCTAGCTTTCGAGCGCCATGATCTTCGCCACGCGGCCCGCATGGCGCCCGCCGCCGAACCCGGTGGACAAAAACGCATCCAAAATGCGCTCGTTTTCCTGCAGATCGACGAAGCGCCCGGATAGCGTGACCACGTTAGCGTCATTATGCTCGCGCGCGAGTTGCGCGAACTGCACGTTGATGCAGTTGACCGCGCGCACGCCGTGAATCTTGTTCGCCGCCACCGCCATGCCGATACCGGTCCCGCACACCAGCACGCCGTATTCGGCGACGCCTTCGGCCACATCGCGCGCGACGGGCGCGGCGTAATCGGGATAGTCCACCCTATCGTCGCTTGCCGGGCCGCGGTCGCAGACCATGTGCCCCTGCGCCGTCAGATAGTCGCGCAGGGCCTCTTTCTGCTCGAATCCTGCATGGTCGCTTGCGATGCTGATGTTCATCGTGTTCCTCCCCCGTTCGATGCCGATGCGCCTATATTAATGCACCATGACAGTCCGAACCGCCTGATGCCAACCATTCAAAAGGCTTCCACGTTCCTTCTCGCCCATTTCGGGCGTGAAGTCCTTCTCGCTCTCGCGCAAGGAGGACAGCTCGTCGGTGCCCGACCAGTAGCCGCCGGCGAGCCCAGCGAGGTAAGCCGCGCCCAGCGCGGTGGTCTCCAGGCAGGCAGGACGATGCAACGCGCAGCCCAGTATGTCGCTTTGGAACTGCATGAGGAAATCGTTCGCCGATGCGCCGCCGTCCACATGCATCTCGCGGAACGAGAAGCCCGCATCGGCTTCCATAGCGCCTACCAGGTCGGCCACCTGGAACGCCAGCGACTCCAGCGCCGCGCGGACGATGTGAGCGCGGTTGGTGCCGCGCGTAAGCCCCAGGATGGCGCCGCGCGCCTGGGAGTCCCAGTACGGCGCGCCTAGCCCGGTGAAGGCGGGCACCACCGTCACGCCGGCGGTATCGGGCACCGAACGCGCAAGTTCCTCGCTTTCCGCAGCCGACGAGATAAGGCCCAACTCGTCACGCAGCCATTGCAATAGGGCCCCCGCCATGAACACGCTACCCTCCAACGCGTAGATCGGCCCCTCGCCCGGCGCCGAGGCAGCAATGGTGGTCACCAGCCCATGTGAGGACGCGCACGCCTCCTTGCCCGTGTTCAGCAGGAGAAAGCAGCCGGTGCCGTAGGTGTTCTTGGCCTGCGCCGGCTTAAAGCAGCACTGCCCGAACAGCGCCGATTGCTGATCGCCCGCCACACCGCGGATGGGGATGCCCTCCACGATGCCGGGATTGGACGTGATGCCGAAATCACCGGACGAGGGGCGCACCTCGGGCAGCATCGAGGCGGGAATGCCGAACAGGTCGAGCAACCACGGGTCCCAGCGCATCTCGTGAATGTCGAACAGCATGGTGCGACTGGCGTTGGTTACGTCGGTGGCGTGGACGGCACCGTTGGTGAGCGTCCAGATGAGCCAGGAATCGATGGTGCCGAAGGCGAGCTTGCCCGCCTCGGCGTCCTTGCGTGCGCCGGGAGCATTGTCGAGGATCCACTTGATCTTGCTTGCCGAGAAGTACGGGTCGGGGATGAGCCCGGTGCGCTGGGTGATGGTCCGGGCGATCTCGGGGTCGCCGGCGATCTCGTCGACGATACCGGCCGTGCGGCGGCACTGCCACACGATGGCGTTGTACACCGGCTGGCCGGTTTCGCGGTTCCACACCACGGCGGTCTCGCGCTGATTGGTGATGCCGATGCTGTCGATGTCGGAGGGGCCCAGACCGTTCTTCACCAGAAGCTCGGTAAGCGCGCCCATCTGAGAGGACAGGATGTCACGCGGATCATGCTCGACCCAACCCGGCTGCGGGAAGATCTGAGGGAAAGGGTTTTGCACGGAATCCACGATGCGGCCATGCCGATTCACCAGCACCGCCCGTGATGAAGTGGTTCCCTGATCAAGCGCGATCACGTACGTTTCGCCCATAATTGCCCTTTTCCTTTCTCTCCCTCGCCCCATCGCATCGAAAGGCGATCACCCGCTTGTGCGAGCGCCCGGCGCTTGTCATCGAGTCATCGCAGCAGGGCATGCGCCGCACGAAGGCGTTGTGCAGTTCGCATAGCACTTTCGCGCAGTGCGGTGCATTCCGCCCTGCGAGACATGCCGTCATCCCCATTGTGCCAGGTCGGACGGGGCAAATGACAAACGAACGCAGTCAGCGGGACCCGTCCATCCTTCTTCGGTGGTTTGACACTGAAACTTACCGCCCATTATAATTTGCGCAAGTTCTCGGCAATGGGAGCGGATAAAAGAATAGCGGAGATCGACTCCCGCGTTTCGGGGGCTTGCGAAGGGAACCGGGTGGGAATCCCGGGCAAGGGACATTACTGTGTGGGCAGGCATCTGCCCGAGCCAGACTGCTTCGCCCTTCTCCGACGGCTCTGCCGTTGCGCCGACCCCCTGTGAACCCCGGGAGGCATGCGTGAAGCGGACATGGGACATGCCCCGCTGCGACCACGCCCCGGCGCGTTTTCTTTCCTTCCTCAGCCCGCCTCGCCGAGAAGAGGCCCCTGTACTAATAAGGAAGGAACATCATGAAACCCACGGTCTCCACACCATTCCTCTCCCGCCGCTCGTTCCTGGGCAGCGCCGCCCTCGCGGGCGCCGGGCTCGCCGCTTTCGGGCTTGCCGGCTGCAGCGCCGGCGATGCCGCTTCGGGCGGAGCCGCGAACGCCGGGCAGCAAAGCGCCAAGCCCGCCATCCTGGTCGTGAGCTTCGGCACCAGCTATGCCAGCACCCGCTACATCACCATCGGCGCCATCGAATGCGCCATCCGCGAACGGTACCCGGAATACGATGTGCGTAGAGCCTTCACCGCCGACACCATCATCGATATCCTGAAGGAGCGGGACGGCATCGAGATCGACAACGTGCAGGCGGCGCTCGACCGCTGCGTGTCGGATGGCGTGACCCAGCTCTACGTCCAGCCCACTCATCTCATGGCGGGCCTGGAGTACACGGATCTCGCCAACGCGCTCGCTGATTATAAGGACAACTTCGAAACGATCTCCCTTGGCGCGCCGCTGCTCTCCTCCGACCAGGATTATTCGGATGTAGCCTCCGCCATCGTCGATGACATGGCGCGTTTCGACGATGGCGCGACGGCGATCGTGCTGATGGGCCACGGCACCGAGGCCGATTCGAACCAGGACTACGTCACCATGCAGCAGACGTTCGCCGCGCAAGGGCTGAACCAGTATTTCGTGGGAACGGTCGAAGCCTCCCCCACCTGCGAGGACGTGATCGCAGCGGCGCAAGCTGCCGGCTTCTCCAAGGCGGTGCTGCGCCCCTTCATGGTCGTCGCCGGCGACCATGCGAACAACGACATGGCGGATGAGAGCGATGCGGCCTCCTGGGCGGCGAAGTTCACCGCTGCCGGCTTCCAGACGCAAAGCGTCCTGGAAGGCCTCGGCCAAATCGCCGCGATCGACGAGATCTACGTCCGCCACGTCCAAGCGGCGATCGACTCCCCCGCCCTCGACGCCCCCGAGCAGACGCAGCAGGCTTCCACCGAGCCGCTCGATGCGAGCAAGATCGCCGCCGGAACCTACGACATCAAGGTCGAATCGGACTCCAGCATGTTCAACGTGGAGGCAGCGCAGCTGACTGTCGCCGACGGAGCGATGTCGTGCGTGATCACGCTGGGCGGCACCGGGTACGGCAAGCTGTTCCCCGGAACGGCGGAAGAAGCGGCAAACGCCGCCGAAGACGAGTGCATCCCCTTCGTCGAAGACGCCGAGGGACGCTACACCTACACCATTCCCGTGGAGCAGCTGAACGTGGCAACTCCCTGCGCCGCCTGGAGCACCAAGAAGGAGCAGTGGTACGATAGAAACCTCACCTTCACCGCCGACGGCATCCCCGCCGACAGCATCTCCGCATAACGGCATCGCCATCTATCCGAAAGGGTCCTGCAATGAGAAAAACGCTAGCAATCGTCGCCTTGAGCCTGGCAGCGTGCCTGCTCGTTCCTTTCTCCGCCTTCGCCGCCGAGCCTCCGGCAGACGGGTCGTATTCCGTCGCAGTGGAACTGGGCGGCGGCAGCGGCAAAGCGACGGTGGAATCGCCCGCCTCGCTCGAGGTGGAAAACGGCGAGATGACCGCCAAGATCGTATGGAGCAGCTCGAATTACGACCTCATGGTCGTCGACGGCACCGAGTACCAGCCCACCACCATCGACGGCGGGTCGACGTTCGAGATCCCCGTGAGCGCGCTTGATGAAGCGCTGCCCGTCAGCGCGGAAACCGTCGCCATGGGCTCGCCTCACATGATCGACTACACGCTGACCTTCGACTCGACGACCTTGCAGGCGTCCTCCGACGACGCGTCGAGCGCCCCCGCCGCCGCAGAGGAGGACGCACCGGCAAGCGCCGGGCCGAGCCCCGTGCTGATCGTCGGCGGCTGCATTGTCGCAATCGTCGTCATCGCCGCCATCGTCCTCGTCGTCCGCCGGAAAGGAGGCCGATGAGAGCCGTGACCGGCAAGCAGCATATTCGGACGCTGTCCCGCCGCGCATTCGGCGCCGCCATGGCACTCGCCATGGCGGCGTTGCTGTTCGCGCCCCTCGCATCCTGCGGCTCAACCGGCGTCGCATCGTCGGGCGAGGGAGCCGCTGCGCAAGAGCAGGGAACCGACAGCTCCTGGCATAACGCCGACCTGGGATGCGGGTGGAGCCCCACCGGCTCCGTCGAGCTTTCCCATGCGCGCAACTTCTCCATCGATCGCTACGAGGGGGGCTACGAGCTCGTCTGCATTGCCGATGGCACGCGGTTCCTCAGCGTCCCCGAAGGCTCCCAAGCACCCGAAGGCATCGCCGACGACATCGTCGTCGCCCAACAGCCGCTCGACAACATCTACATGGTTGCGGCGAACATCGTGTGCCTTTTCGACGCCCTCGACGCCATAGGCAGCATCGGGGTGTCCGGCATCCTGCTGGACCATTGCCCCATCGACAGCTTCAACGATGCCATGGAGTCGGGCTCCATCATCTACGCAGGCAAATACAACGCTCCCGACTACGAAACGGTGCTGGAGTCGGGCACGTCGCTCGCCGTGGAATCCACCATGATCAACCACAGTCCCGAAGTGAAGGAGAAGCTCCAGAACCTGGGCGTCAACGTGCTGGTGGACCAGTCGAGCTACGAATCCGAGGCGCTCGGACGCCTGGAATGGATCAAGCTGTACGGCGCCTTGCTCGGCAAAGACGACTTGGCAGCCAACATCTTCGATGAACAGGTCGCGCAAGTGGAGCAGGCAACCAACGACGAGCCCACGGGCAAAACCGTGGCGTTCTTCTACATCAACTCCAACGGAGCAGCCGTCACACGGAAATCCGGCGACTACGTGCCGCAGATGATCCGGCTCGCAGGCGGCGAGTACATCTTCGGCGACCTGGACGACGACAGCGCCACCTCCACCGTCACCTTGGAGATGGAGGATTTCTATGCAACCGCCAAGGATGCCGACGTGGTCATCTACAACGCCACCGTCGATGGCGGCGTCGCGTCCCTCGATGACCTCGTTGCGAAAAACCCTCTGCTAGCGAATTTCAAAGCGGTCCAGAACGGGGATGTATGGTGCACCGATCAGGATATGTACCAGCAGATGACCAACACGGGCACCATCGTGGCGGACATGCACCGCGTTCTGACAGAGGGCCACGATGCGCAAACGACCTTCCTCAGTCGACTCCAGTGACGCCATGCAGCGCAGCGATTCCCACAACCACGCATTTCCTTCGAAGGGTCGGCGCCTCGCCGGATCCTACGACGACAAGGGCAGGACGGCGCGTTTCGCAACGACGCTCGTCATCCTCGTTGCGGCAACGTTCGCGCTGATCGTGGCCAACCTCTGCATCGGCAGCGTGGAAATACCCCCGCTAGAGGCGCTGCAGGCGGTGGCAAAAGGGCCCGACGAAAGCATGTTCAGCCAGATCATATGGGAGATCCGCCTTCCCCGCACCATCTCGTGCATCGTGCTGGGAGCAGCGCTCGCGCTATCCGGCTTCCTCTTGCAGACGTTTTTCAACAACCCCATCGCAAGCCCCTACACGCTCGGAGTATCCTCGGGAGCCAAGCTTGTCGTCGCCCTTGTGATGATCGTCCTGCTCGGCTCCAACCAGGCGATGCCCTCGTGGATGATGGTGGCGGCGGCTTTCGTCGGCGCCTTGGCGGTGATGGGATTCATCCTGATAGTATCGCAACGGGTCAGCTCGATGGCGACCCTCATCATCGCCGGTGTCATGGTGGGCTATGCCTGCGGAGCCGCCACCGATTTCCTCATCACCTTCGCCGATGATCAGAACATCGTGAATCTCCAGAACTGGTCGTTGGGAAGCTTCTCCGGGACGAACTGGAACGATGTCGCGATGATGTGCGCGGTATGCCTCCCCGCCTCGATCGCCACATTCCTCCTCTCGAAACCCATCAGCGCGTTCCAGCTGGGCGAGGCCTATGCCAGGAGCATGGGCGTGAACATCCTGGCGTTCCGCATCTCGCTCATCCTGCTTTCCAGCCTGCTGGCTGCGTGCGTGACCGCGTTCGCCGGCCCCATATCGTTCGTCGGCATCGCCGTCCCCCATCTCGTGAAAGCGGGTCTCGGGTCGTCAAAGCCCATCCGCGTGCTGCCGGCGAGCTTTTTGGGCGGAGCGCTTTTCTGCCTGGTCTGCGACCTCATCGCCCGCTCCATTTTCTCGCCCACCGAAGTGACCATCAGCGCGGTCACCGCGCTGTTCGGAGCCCCCGTGGTCATCTACATCCTGATGAAGAGGGAGAAGACCCGATGACTCGCACTGCCGACAACGCCGAACGCCCTTACTTCGAAACGGAAAACCTTGCCGTAGGCTACGACGGCACCCCCTTGATCCGCGATATCGCGCTATCCTTGCGCAGCGGCGACATCCTCACCCTCATCGGGCCGAACGGTGCCGGCAAATCGACGATCCTCAAAACCATCGCACGCCATCTCGACGCGATCTCCGGCGAGGTGAGGCTCGCAGGGCGTGCGATCGTCGAGCTGTCCTCGCAGCAGCTCGCCCGCGAGCTCGCGGTGGTCCTCACCGATCGGCTGCGCACGGAAATGCTCACCTGCCAGGACATCGTCGAGACTGGCCGCTACCCCTACACAGGCCGCATGGGAATCCTCTCCGATGCGGATCGCGACATCGTCGAGCGGTACATGCGGCTGACGAGCACATGGGAGATACGCGACAAGGATTTCATGCGCATCAGCGACGGCCAGAAGCAGCGCGTGCTCCTCGCGCGCGCCCTATGCCAAGAGCCGCGCGTGATCCTGCTCGACGAGCCCACGTCGTTTCTGGACGTGCGCTATCAGGTCGAGCTGCTGGGAATCCTGCGTTCCTTGGCCAAGAAGGACCGCATCGCTGTGATCATGTCGCTGCACGAGCTGGACATGGCTCAGAAGATATCCGACTATGTCCTGTGCGTGAAAGGCGACCAGGTGTTCCGATTCGGCGCGCCCGAGGAGATCTTCACACGCGACACCATCAAAGAACTCTATGACTTGGACGAGGGAAGCTACGACCCCTTGTTCGGCAGCGTCGAGCTCGCCCGACCCGACGAAACGCCGCGCGTGTTCGTCATCGCCGGCGGAGGATCTGGCATCCCCGCGTTCCGCGCTCTGCAAAAGCAGGGGATCGGTTTTGCGACAGGAGTGCTCGCAATCGGAGACGTCGACTGGGCGCTCGCGCGCGACCTCGCCAGCGAAGTCATCGAAGAGCAGCCGTTCGAACCCATCGGCGATGCGGCGCTCGAACGAGCCGAACAGGCGCTAACGAGGTGCGAAGCGGTGTTGCGCACGGTCGAGCGCTATGGAACCGTGAATGCGGCGAATGCGCGACTTGAAGCGCTCGCGCGCGAGAAGGGCATCCCCGTGTCCTACGACATCGCCGACCTGCCATTGCCGTAGGCTGGCGCCTGGACGGCAAAGCGGCGACTACAAATCCAGCAGCGCCGCCGTCTCCTCGAGGGACAGTCCCGACTCATCGGGGTCGGGGCGGCCGATCAGCACCACCCTTGCCCCTGCCTCACGTGCCGCCTCGAGTTTCTGGGGGAACCCGCCGGCACGCCCCGTATCTTTGGTCACCAGCCAACGAGCGGCGCAATGACGCAGCATCGCCACATTGAGATCCTTGGCGAACGGTCCTTGCATGCAAATGACATGGGACTCGGGAAATCCCAGCTCACGGCAGACTCTCACTGTGTTCTCGTCGGGAAGGACCCTCGGCCAGCAGCGCTGCACCAACCCGTTGGCAGCCGCATAAGCGGGAAGGTCCTTGCTACCCGTGGTGAGCAGAACATCCCCCTCGACGCCCTCCAGATACCTTGCAGCCGACGTGGCATCCGAAACGATCGCAGCTATCGTCCCGGCATAGGATTCCTCCCCATCCCCAGCGTCGCCTTCCGACAGCGTAGACGGCCTGACGAGCCGCAGGTAGGGGATCTGCGCGGCCTTCGCTGCGGCTCGCACGTTGCCGCTCGCCTCGACGGCATAGGGATGGGTGGCGTCGACCACCAGGGAGCATCCTGCGATCGCCCCGCCCATGGCAAGCGCGTCGAGCCTACCCACCTGCACATCGATACCGGGCAGCCCTTCTATCAGCTCGCCTCCGTATTCGGTCGCCACGAACGCGCGGGCAGGCCTGCCCGCCGTCGACAGCAATTCGCACAGCCGCCTGCCTTCCACCGTCCCGGCGAACACGGCGACCATGCCCTGCACGCCGGATTCCCGCGCCGTCATCGCGCCGCGTTCCCAGCTGCGCCGCGCGTAATGGTGTACAGGAGGGCGTTCACGATCGCGCATGCCACCGTGGAACCGCCCTTGCGGCCGCGCGCGACGATGAAGCGGGCATCGCTTTCCTCGAGCCGCTGTTTGCTCTCCACCACGTTGACGAACCCGACCGGCGCCCCGATGATGAGCGTGGGGTCGATACGGCCCGCATCCCTCAGCTCGAGCAGATGGATGAGGGCGGTGGGGGCGTTGCCGATGGCGATGATCAAGGGGCCTTCGACCTCGCACGCCTTCTCCATGCAGGCATGGGCGCGCGTCGTTCCCTTCTCGCGCGCAGCCTGTGCCACATCCGGGTCCGCCATGTAGCAGACCGCCGTGCATCCCAGCTTCGCCAACGCCGGCTTGCTGATTCCGGAAAGCGCCATGTTCGTGTCGGTGACGATGGTCGCCCCACTGCGCAGCGCATCGAGCGTCGCCTCAACCGCACCCTCCGAGAACCGCAACGAGTCGGCGTACGAGAAATCGGCAGTAGCGTGGATAACCCTTTTCACGACCGGATCGATCAGCGGGGGAAACTCCCTTCCCAGCTCCTTCGAGATGATCTCGAAGCTCCTGCGCTCGATATCATGCGGTGCGACTGTGAGCTCGCTTCCCGCCTTTTCGACCATGCCCATCATCGAACCCCTTCCTCCACGATGCGCGCCAGCATCGCGGTGTCGAACGACGCCTCAACGGCGTCTGCCAGTTTTTCGTATTCCGCTTCCTTGTGCTCGGAGGCATCCGGCACCTGCGCCCCCATGGGGGGCAGGCCGCGGCGCGCAAGCAGCGCGTCCGCAAGGGCTGCAACCACCGGGGCCGCATCCAGGAGGCCATGCAGGTAAGACCCCATGATGTCGCCGGCGACCGAGCCATCCTCGTGCTCCCCTCCTTCGATTTCCAGCGAAAGCGGGGAAGCTCCCGCAACGCGCGTTGCCCCCATGTGAATCTCGTACCCCTGCGTTTGCAAGCCGTCAAGGCAGGAGAAGAAGCCGCTGCCGATGTGAAAACGCCCCGTTGCACGCGAGCGCGTCTTGGCCGACGAGAACACCGTGGAGGCGGGCAGCAGGCCCAAACCATCCATGGCGCCGCCGCCTTCCACCCCGACAGGGTCTTCCAGCCGCTCCCCCAGCATCTGGTAGCCGCCGCACACCCCCAGCACCGGCGTCCCGGCGGAGGCGAGCGCGCGGATGCACGATGCGATGCCGCTTTCTTTCAGCCAGGCGAGGTCACCCATGGTGCTCTTCGTGCCCGGCAGCACCACGAGGTCGGGGCGGCCCAGGCTGCGAGGATCGTCCACATAGCGCACCCCCATCGCGGGATGACGGGACAGCTCGTTGAAATCCGTGAAATTGGACAGGCGCGGCACGCGGATGACCGCGATGTCGAGCAGCGCCCCGGCTGCGGCGGAAAGGCGCGTCGCGAGGCTGTCCTCGTCATCGATGTCCACGCTCAGATAGGGCATCACGCCCACCACCGGCACTCCGCACAGCTCTTCCAGCATCCCTAGCCCGGGACGCAGGATGGAGGCGTCGCCCCTGAACTTGTTCACCACCAGCCCGCGCACGCGCCGGCGGTCTTCGGGCTCAAGCAGCTCCATGGTGCCGTACAGCTGGGCGAACACGCCGCCCAGATCGATATCGCCCACCAGCAGCACCGGCGCCTCGGCGATGCGAGCCATGCCCATGTTCACCAAGTCGTCCTGCCCCAGGTTGATCTCGGCGGGACTGCCCGCACCCTCGATGATCACCAGGTCGTTTTCCGCCGCCAGCGATTCGAACGCCATTCGGACATCGGGGATGAGGTTCTTGCGGTAGCGGGCGTAGTCGACCGCCTTCATGGATCCGCGTACCTTGCCGTTGACGATCACCTGGCTGCCGGCATCCCCCTCCGGTTTGAGGAGGATGGGGTTCATGCGGACATCGGGGGCGATGCCGCATGCCTCGGCTTGCACCACCTGCGCGCGACCCATCTCGAGCCCATCGTCGGTAATGAAGCTGTTGAGCGCCATGTTCTGGCTTTTGAAGGGGGCCACGCGCAACCCTTGGCGCTTGAAATACCGGCAGAGGCCGGCCACCGTCATGCTCTTCCCGGCGTTCGACATGGTGCCTTGGACCATGAGCGTCTTCGCCTTGCCCGTCATCTTCCAACCGCCTTTCCGTCGTCGTCGAGCGCTTCGCGCACCGCCTCGATCAGGCGGTCGTTCTCCTGCGGCAGGCGCACCGCGAACCGGACGCACCAGGCGGGCAGGCCCTCGTAGGTCCCACAGTCCCGCGCCATGATCCCCTTTCGGGCGAGGCGGGCGGGCAGATCGGGAACCGGGGAGCGCGCAAGCAGGTAGTTCGCCTCCGACGGGAGCACCGCAAGCCCCGCCTGCGACAGCCCCTCGGCAAGCCGCGGGCGCTCGCGGGCGATAAGCTCCCGCGCGCGCCGGACGTGCCCCTCGTCGTCGAGAGCGGCGCACCCCGCCTCCTGAGCGAGGACCGAAACCGACCACGGGACCCCCGCCGCGCGCGCCGCATCCATGAGCTGTTCATCGGTGCACAGCGCGTACCCCAACCGCAAACCCGCCATGCCGTGCGTCTTGGTGAGCGCGTCGATGATGACGAGATGGGGGTTTTCCGCCAGCAGGGAGCGCAGGCTCGCCGCCTCGGGATCGGCCAAGAACCCGTTGAAGCATTCGTCGACGATCATCGTGCAACCCTCCGCGCGGCATCGGTCCAGGACGCGGCGCAGCAGGGCCGGATCGTCGACCCGCCCGGTGGGGTTGTTGGGTTCGCAGAGGAACACCGCATCGATGCCGGCTATCTCGTCGAGAATCCCCTCGTCCAGCACGTAGCCGCGCTCGGGATCGAGCCGATGCTTGCGCACCTCGCAGCCCATGCGCACGCAAGCCGCCTCATATTCCGAGAACGTCGGCGCACACACCAGCGCCGTGCGGGGCGCAAGGGCTCGCATCAGGCGGAAGATCGCATCCGACGCCCCGTTGCCCACCAGGACGTCGCCGGGCTCCACCCCGTTTCGGCGCGCGAGCTTCTCCGCCAGGGCGCGGCATTGCGGATCGGGGTAGCGATCGGCATGCTCGAGCGCCCCGATCGCCGCCTCCCTCGCAGCAGGGGAGATCCCGTACGGATTGGTGTTGACGGAGAAATCCAACGGACGGCATCCGTAGCATTCCTCGAACGTCTCGATATCGCCCCCATGGGGCGGCAGCGTTTCACTGTGCCGCATTCGTCCTGCCTTTCTCATATCAGCGCGAAGACCGTCGCAACGATCGCCGCGCGCAGCATCCCTGAAACCGCCAAAGCGAGCACGCTGGCAATGGTCATCATTCTATTTGCCCGGGCAACGTCGCTTCGCTCGATCGGGCGCAGCGAATCCCCCATCGTGGGCTTCTTCACCAGCTTGCCGAAATACACCGCATCGCCGGCGAGCCGAACCCCGAGCGCCCCCGCCATTGCCGACTCGGTCTGGGCAGAATTGGGGCTGGCGTGGTTGAAGCGATCGCGCCGCCATATGCGCCAGGCGCCTTTCGCCGAAAGCCCCGCCAGCGGCGCGGCAACGACCATGCACAGCGCCGCGAACCGCGAGGGGATGAAGCCCAGAGCATCGTCGACGCGCGCGGCGGCGCGGCCGAAGTCGATGTAGCGGTCGTTTTTGTAGCCGACCATGGAGTCCATGGTGTTCACCGCCTTGTACAGCATACCCAACGGCGCGCCGCCCACCATCAGATACACCAAAGGCGCCACGACGCCGTCCGCGGTGTTCTCGGCGACGGTCTCCACAGAGGCCTTCAGCACGCCCTCCTCGTCGAGCTCGGCGGTGTCTCGCCCTACGATCATACCCACCGCCTTGCGCGCGGCGGGCAAGCCCCCATCGGCAAGCGCGCGCACGACGCGCATGCTCTGGCGCCTCAGCTCGCAGGCGGCGAGCGCCTGGTAGCACAGCCACGCCTCCACGACGCATCCCAGCGCCGGGTTGAGCCAGCCGGCGAGCAGGACGAAGGCGGCGGATATCCCGAACGACCCCGCACACAGGATGGCGACGAGGACCACGCCGGCGCGGCGCCTTCCCGCCGGCGAATCGGGAAAGGCGGTGCGCAGCCGCGGCTCGAGCCAGGCGATGGCGCGCCCCATCGCCACGACCGGATGGGGGATCCGCCGGGGATCGCCCAGCAGCGCGTCCAGCGCAAACCCGCAGGCAACCGCAGCTATCGTGAGCATGGCGCCGCCCCTTCTGCCGTGCGATGCGCCCCGACCAGCCTCTTGCCATCCCAGTCGCATTCCCACCTGCCGCCCGGAGGCACGGATGCCTCGAAGTAGGGGATCGCCGGATCCGCTAATTCCGAGAGGATCGCCATAATGGTGCCCCCGTGCACCGCGAACACCGCGCGGTCGGCACCTCGTTCCTCCTCCTTCGCCATGCAGGCGAGAAACGCACGGACGCAGCGGTCGACGAACTCGCCGCGGGACTCCCCTCCGGGGCAGCGTCCCTCGCATCCGCCGTCGACCCAGCTGCGGTACGCGCCATCGCTGCAGAGCTCGTCGGCGTTCTTGCGCTCGAACGACCCGAATTCCATCTCGCGCAGCGCGCGCACCCGCACGATCTCGGCTTCGGGGAACAGGATGCGCGCGGTTTCAACCGCCCGTTGGAGCGGGCTTACGTACACGAGCGCGACGGCCCTGTCGGCCGGCAGCGCGCGCAAAGCCGCGATGCCGCTCGCGGACAGGGGCTCATCGGTCGAGCCGCCTAGGTAGCGTTTCTGCCCATTGCCCGCCGTCGCGCCGTGGCGGACGAGATCCACCCTCACAGCTCCCCCTTTATGATCTGCGGGATACCGCACGACATGCGCACTACCGCTTCAGCCTGCGCCGCGAGATCGCAGCACAGCCGCCCCACGCGTTCGCGCCAAGCACGCTCAGCGGGGTCGACGGGGACGATGCCGCACCCCACCTCATCGCACACGACGACGCGCTTCGACAGAAGCAGCGGCATGAGCTCCTCGCCGCCCTGTGAGCGGACCGCTTCCTGAACATCGACGACCACCGGCGCGGCGGATGCGGGATCGGCCGAGATATCGCTCGGATCGAACCCCAGGACATCGACGACATACGAGCGCTTGCCCGAGCAAACACCGCCCACGACCAGGATCATGCGACGATCCCCCCTATCGCCAACACGGCGAAGCATGCAAGCTCCGCCCACTGCAGAAACCATCCCGCGGCATCGCCGGTCACGCCGCCGAAGCGCGACAGAGCGACATGGCGGTACCACGCGGTCATCGCGGCTGCGGCAACGACCGCGCACGCCCCCGGACCGCCGCCCGCTGCTGCCAAGCCCGCCGCAGAGGCGAAGGCGAACAGCGCCGAAGACACGCCCACCGCCCGACGCGATGCGCCGTCCGAGAAGCTGCGCGCCATGCCCTCGCGGCGCGCTTGGGGCCAAAACGCCACCGCCCAGCCGGAAAGCGCCCGGCTCAGCACGAACACGCATGGGAAGCACCAAATCGTCGCGGCATCCAACTCCCAGCTGGCGAGGGCGGCGAACAACAGGACCATGTGGGCGCACAGCGCGATGGCCCCGAACGCCCCCATGTGGGAGTCCTTCATGATCTCAAGCATGCGCTCGCGCGACGCATGGCTCGCCAGCGCGTCCGATGCGTCCGCCAGCCCGTCGAGGTGAATGCCCCCGTTGACCGCCAGAGGAATGGCGACAAGCCCCGCAGCGCACAGCAGCGGCGGCATGCCCACCGCAAGGCACAGCGCGCCCCACGCCGTGCAAACAAGGCCCTGCGCAAGGCCCACGAGCGGGAACGCGCACAGGGCATAGCGCATCGAATCCTCGCGCCACGCCACAGCGGGCACGGGAATGCGCGAGTACATGCCGAACGCCACGGCGATGGAAAGCAACCACTTCATGCAAGCCCCCCTTTAAGCGGCACGGGAATGCCGCAGACCACTTCGACGACCCGTGCGCAATGCAACGCGAACACCCTGTTCGCAGCACCCAGCACCGCCTGGTAGATCCGCGTCGGACCATCGTAGGCGACCCCGTCTGCGAACACGTCGTTGGACACGATCACCGTCGCCTCGGCGGCGTCCAGCCAAAGGGCCGTGCCCCGCACGACGCAATCGAGCGCCGCGGCGGAAGCCGGATCGAGGGCCACCCGGGAGCGGTCGAGTTCGACCCACGCCGCCTCCCCCAGAACGGCCCGCAAACGCCCTTCGTCCATGACGGGCGCAGGTTCCGCGCCGGCGTTTTCGCCTTCCTTCGAGAACAGTTCGTTGGCAGCCAACGTGCCGAGGCATTCCACCAGCGCCACCGCGCCGCGGGCGCCATCCAGCAAGCGGGGCGACGCTGCGGCAAGAAGATGCAGCGCCTCAACCGTGTCGAAGCCCTTCCCCGCGCGCAAGCGGCGGTGGCGCTCGATGCGCTTCCGGGCGTCCTCCCCCTCCCCCGGCATCGTCGCCAGGTACAGAAGCCGCGCCGAGCGCGCGGCGGCGGTGCTGACGCACAACCCTTCCGCGTACGCACTCTTCCCGCTGCCGGCTGCGCCCACGATCAGCGCATCCGCAGCGGCAGGGCCGCCGGCCCGTCCTTTCATCGCCTCCATCGCCGCGCGTCCCTACGACAAGTGCTCGTACGCATCCAGGCCCGCCGTATCGAACGTGCGGGAATCCCCGTACACCGCCAACGCCAGGTCGAGCAGCGGCAGCAGCGCAACCGCCCCGGTCCCCTCGCCCAGGTGCAGGCGCGCATGGATGGGGGCCTGCAGGCCCAGTGCCGCCAAGACGTCCGCCGCGGCGGGCTCCGCCGATTCATGGCTCGCCAACAGGTACCCGCCGACTGCGGGGGCGATGCGCTGGGCGCACAGCGCGGCGACGCACGAGATGAAACCGTCCAGAATCGCCGGTTTGCCCGCAGCCGCCGCCCCCAGGTAGAACCCGCACATGGCGGCGATGTCGAAGCCCCCCACCTGCGAGACAACTCCCAGGCCATCACTCGGATCGGGGCGGTTTTCGCGGAGCGCCTGGCGCACGACGGCGACCTTCCGCGCAAGCCCCTCCGATGACAGGCCGGCGCCGCGGCCGGTCAGGCGCTCGGGATCGCCCTCCAGCAGCGCGCACGCAACGGCGGCGCTGGTGGTGGTGTTGGCTATCCCCATCTCGCCCGCTAAAACCACGTCGACGCCCGACTCCGCCGCCGTCATGGCAACCTGCGCGCCGACCAGCATCGCATAGGCCGCCTGCTCGCGGGACATCGCGGGACCGCAGGAGATGTCGCAGGAGCCGTGGGCGGTCTTCGCCGTCAACAGCCCAGGCTCATCCACGTCTTCGAGCATCCCGACGTCGACCGGGACCACCATGCAATCCGCGTTGCGCGCCATCACGCACACGCTCGTGGTGCGCTCGCACAGGCCGCGCGCCACCGACGAGGTCACGTCGGGGCCGCTTTGCGAAACGCCCTGCGCCACCACGCCGTTGTCGGCGCAGAACACCGCGACCATCCTCCGGCGCATGCTCACGCGGCTGTCGCCTTGGGCGGCGGCGACCCTGCAGATCGCGTCCTCCAGCATCCCCAAGCCATCGAGGGGCTTGGCCAAAGCATCCCAGTGCGCGCGCGCCTGACGGGCAGCCCGCTCATCGGCGGGCGCTATGCCGGCAACCAGCGACTTCAAGCGGTCTTCGGCTCCCTCCTCGAAAAGCGCCTCCACGCCGACGCGCAGGCAGGCGATCAGCTGCCGTTCCTGATCGGTTTCCCCTTTGAGCATCTCCGTCATCAGAGAGCCTCCTTGTCTTCGCCATCGTCCTTCGCCGTCTTCTTCGAAACCTACCGCGCTCACGACGGCGCGGCACGGCGGCTAGCTCCCATCGCACTGCCTCCGGCGCGCCATAGCCTCCACGAACCGCCTCGCGAACGAGGGGTTGGCGGGATAGTACGCATGCGGGAAGCCCGCCATCAGCGATTCCGTCGCGACGATGCAGGGCCACTGCTTGGGGCTGGACGGCTTGCTGGCGACGAACGCGTCCCCCTGGGCGTCGGAATGCCAATAGTGGAACTCGTGGGCGCGGATGGAATCACCCGCATCGCAGCAGAGGCAATCGCGCTGCGCCCGTATCTCCACGAACCCGAATTGGCGCAGTTTTCCCAGGTTGGACGCATGGCCGGGCAGCGCGCCCACCATGCGCCACGGGACGCCGGATGGATCCTCGAGCTCGCGCTGAAGATAAAGGAACCCCCCGCACTCGGCAACAGTGGGAAGCCCCCCTTCGACTGCCGCCCGGATCTCGTTTTGCAACGCGGCATTCTCCGAGAGCTCGCGGGCATGCAGCTCGGGGTAGCCGCCGCCCAGGTACAGCCCGTCGACGCCTTCGGGGAGATGCCCGTCGGACAAGGGGCTGAAGAAAACGAGCCGGGCCCCCAGATCCTCCAGCATGCGCAGGTTCTCGGCGTAATAGAAATTGAACGCCTCGTCGAGAGCCACCGCCAGCCGGACGCCATCGCACACCGCCTCCGTGCGATAGGGCTCGCACTCCAGCGCGGGGGCAGAGCACGCGATATCCAGCAGCGCATCGACATCGATGGTCTGGGAAAGGGCATCGGCGACCCCCTTCAACCATCCTCGCAAGTCGTCGACTTCGGCGGCGCCCACCAAACCGAGATGCCGGCTTTGCAGCCCGAAACGGTCATCGCGGGGCACATACCCCACCACGGGCACGCCGGCGCGTTCCGCTATGGCGTCCTTCAGACGGTCGTAGACCCCTTTGGAGCACCGGTTGAGGATGACCCCGGCGATATGAGAAGGGCTGGCGAAGCGGACGAACCCGGAAACGGTCGCCGCAAGGGAAAGCGACGCGCCGCGCGCATCCACCACCAGGATGGCGGGCGTCCGCGTCGCCCGCGCGACGTCGTAGCCGCTGCCGCGGGCTTCGATGCCCGCGACGCCGTCGTAATACCCCATGGCGCTTTCCAAAACGGCGATGCCGCACCCCTGCGCGCCGCGCGCCAGCAGGGAGCGCGTGACGGCATCGTCGGTGAAGAACGTGTCGAGGTTGCCGCTGCGGACGCCCACCACGCGACGGTGGAACTGGGGATCGATATAGTCGGGCCCGCACTTGAACGCCGCCGGATCAAGGCTGCGATCGGCGAGCAGCTGGAGGATCCCGCAGGTGATCGTCGTCTTCCCCGAGCCGCTGGACGGGGCGCATATCAGAATGCGGGGAATATCAAGCATGGGATGCCCCCTCCGAAGGCGCGGCGGCGCCGCGCGCGGAGAGCACGTGCACCGGGTTGAGCGCGCGCATCAGATGGTACGCCCCCGCCTTCGAGGAGCGGGCGACCGACAGGCTCACCGCATCGAAATCGGCGAAGCGCGCATCCGACAGCAGCGCGGATGCCTGGGAAAGCGTCTCGAGCGTCACGCAGGTCACGCACACGCGCGCAGCCGGATTGGCGGCAAGCACGCTGTCCAAGATAGCCTTAAGGCCGCCTCCGCTTCCCCCTACGAACACGGCATCGGGCGCGGGCAGCCCTTCGAGCGCCGCAGGAGCCGTTCCCTCGACGACAACCGCGTTACCCAGCCCGAAGCGCTCGATGTTCCTCCGCGTCGATTCGATGCCCTCGGCGTCGCGCTCGATCGCGTACACGGTGCCGCGCGGCGCGGCCAAGGCGAGCTCCACCGTCACCGAGCCGGTGCCCGCGCCGATGTCGAAGACGACGTCGGATTCGCCCACGCGCAGCTTCGACAGCGAAACCGCGCGGACTTCCTGCTTGGTCATGGGGGATCGCCCGCGCTCGAACAGCTCGTCGGGGATGCCGCCCGTCCTCCACGGCCACAAGCGACCGCCGCGCGGGGGGTCGACAAGCATCACCGCAAGGGGATCGAAGTCCCCATCGGCGAGTTCGGCCGCGGAACCGCAGGTGATGCGCTCGTCATCGTATGAGAGGCGCTCGCCCACGGAAACCGTCGCATCGCCCAGCCCCGCCGCGGCCAAACGCGCGCAAAGCGACGCGATGGTGTTCGCACCGCCGGTCACCAGGAACAGCGGCCCTCCCTGGGCGGCAAGCGCCTCGATGCCGCACGCGACGCCGTGGGCGCTTTCGAACCGCCAGCCTTGCCAGGGGCGCCCGAGGCGCGCCGCCAACAGCTGGGCGGACGAGATCCCGGGGACCTCGTCGACGCGCACCGAAGGTTCCGCAGCAAGCGCCTCCCGCAGCGCGGCGGCGCCGCTGAACAGCCCGATGTCCCCGCTCATCACGATGCAGACGCGGTTCCACTCCCCATGGGCGCGCAGCAGCTCAACGATCGCACCGGTGCGCACCTCGGCGAACCGCTCCGCCGCCAAAGCCGCCTGCGCGACGACGTCGGATTCGATCAGGCGCTTCGCGCCGATGACGGCATCCGCCTGCGCAATGGCATCGCGCGCGGCGAGCGTCATCAAAGACGCGTCGCCCGGGCCCGCTCCCACCACGGTCACTAGCATCATGCACGCTCCGTCCGGTAGCCGCGCGGCGTCACCATCCGCCCATCGACGATGCGCGTGGCGCTGTTGCCGACGAACACGGTGGTGAACATGTCCGCCTCGAGCGCGGGAAGCTCACCGAGCGTGAGGACGCCCGACTCCTGGCCATCGCGCCCGATGTTGCGCACCCATCCGCAAGGGGTCGAGGCGGGAAGCCCCTCCAAGAGGATACGCGCCGCGCGGGCGAGGTGATCCGGGCGCTTATTGCTGCGCGGATTGTACAGGCACAGGCAGAAATCGGCTTGAGCAACCGCCCGCAGCCGCCGCTCGATTGCCTCCCAAGGCGTGAGCAGGTCGCTCAGCGACACCACTGCGAAGTCATGCGAGAGCGGGGCGCCCAGCACCGCCGCGCCGCTTTGCGCCGCGCTGACGCCGGCGATCACCTCCACATCGACGCGCTCGTCGCCGGCGGCCAATTCGAGAATGGGGCTCGCCATGCCGTACACGCCGGCATCGCCGCCGCACACCATGGCGACCGCCTCTCCTCCGGCAGCGCGCTCTATCGCCATGCGGCAGCGGTCGATCTCTTTCATCATGGGCGTCGAAAGGACCTCCTTGCCGGGGAACAGCGGCATCACCAACTTGACATAGGTGGTGTAGCCCACGATCACATCGCAGGCCTCGAGCGCCGCGCGCGCCTCGAACGTCATCCCCTGCTTGCCGCCCGGTCCGATGCCCACCACATACAGTTTGCCCATTTACTCCTCATTCCATCGAATCGGACACTCATCCAACGACACCGCCACCGCAGCGCCCTCGATTATCGTCTTTGGCAGGATCACGGCTTCGCCCTGCGCCGCTGCCGCCCGCTCGCACACGTTGTCGACGCCCGCAACCCGTTCCACGAACGCGGAAGCGGGGAAATCGCCCGGAACGGCCGCGAGCTCGTCCGACGAGAAGAACCGCAACGGCCATCCGCGATGCCTTGCAAGTCCGAGCAAGCCCTGCTCGTCGCGTTTCAGATCGATGCTGCGCACCTCCTTCACCGCGCTGGGCAAGACCCGCGCCAGCGCCAGGGCGCCGTCGATCGCCTTCCCGAGCGATTCCTCCGAAGCGCCGCGGCGGCACCCCACGCCCACGACGACGCGCCGGGGGACGATGCGGAGCGCCTCGTCCTTGCAGGGGCGGTCGTACGGAGACACCGCCACGTCGGGAGCGGGGAACCCAGCCGAAACGCCGCCGGCATCGATGATGTCGACGCCGGCGGGCGGGCGCCCTTCAAGCGGAAGCTCGCAGGCGAGCCGGACCCTTCCGCCCGCCAAAAGGCGGGACGAAACGCCCTTGATTCGCTCAGGGTTCGCGACGACCATGCCATGCGACACCGCCCAATCATCGACCGCCCATACGCCCCGGACGTCGGTCGCAGTGGTGAGCACCGCCTGCGCCCCCGTGCCCAACGCGAGCAGCCGCGCCAGCCTGTTGGCGCCGCCGATATGGCCCGACAGCAACGGAATGACCCAGCGCCCCGCTTCGTCGGCGACGATGACCGCCGGATCCTTCGCCTTGCTTGCGGCATGAGGCGCTATCGCGCGCACCGCTATCCCGGCAGCGCCCACGAACACCAGCGCATCCGCCTCGGCGAATGCCCGTTCCACCCAAGCGGAAAGCGCCTCCTTGCCCGGGCCGAAGCCGCGCGCCACTCGCGCCTGCGCCCCTTCCGGAAGGCACAAGGCTAATCGGCGCGCCTGCTGCAGCCCGCGCTCGGTGAATGCGATGAACTCCGCATTCACGAACGCACCACCATCGTCGCGAAGTAGCCCCCCTCGTCTTCGGCGTCGTCCAGCGAGTAGGCCACGCTTTGACCGGGAAGGCCGCAGTTGCGCACGAGCATCGCGTCCTCGTAGCGCCCCGTCCGGCGTAGCTCCTCTTTGAGCGCGGGCAGATCGCTGCCCGCCTTCATGACGACCTTGGTCCCTTCCAGCTGCAAAGCGCCGCTCAAGTCGCCCCAGCCTGCGGGGACGATATGCAGGGGGGCGCTCATCTGGGGCGTAAGGTCGACGTCGAGCAGCGCCGCGGCGGCGCAGAAGCTCGGGACGCCGGGGATGCGGCAGGTGGAATAGCCCGCCTCTTCCACCAGTTCCTTCATGCGGCTGTAGGTGGCGTAGATGCTCACATCGCCCAGGTTGAGCATGGCGACATCGCGCCCGCGCTCCAGCTGCGCGACGATCTTGCCCGCGGCGTCGCAATGCCCTTGCGCGACAACCTTGGGGTCGCGGCTCATCACGAAGTCGAGGTAGACGATCTCCTTGCCTGCAAGGTCGACCGCGCCGCGGACTATGTCCAAGGCGACGGTCGCCCCCCGAGCCGTGCGGGGGACGGCGATCGCTTCGCAGCGTTCGATGGTCCGAACCGCTTTGAGCGTGAGAAGCTCGGGATCCCCTGGGCCCACGCCCACGCCGAACAGCATCGGTTTATCGCTCATCCGAAATCCCCCAATCCCCAAGCAGGCGGACGGCGCCCGCCGTGCGGAACAGCTCTTCCCTTTGCCCATCGAAGGCAATCGCCCCCACTTGCAACCCATCGGGCGCACGCAGGTCGAGATGGCGCTGGACCTCCTCGGCCAAGCTCGACGCCACCGGCTCCTTCAACCCCGCCCGGTCCAGGATCTCCAAGCAGGCATCGGTCGTAGCGGCTTGCATGAGGCGTTGCGCGCAAGCGCGATCGGCGCCGGCAATCGCCGCATGGGCGCACATCACCTCGCGCCGGCAATCGGCGACCTTCGAATGCGTGTTCATCACGCCTGCCGCCACCTTCGCGAGCTTGCCGATATGCCCTACCAGCAGCAGCTGCCGTGCCCCGGCGCGGGCTGCGAACACCAGGGCGTCGCCGATGAAGTTGGCGCACTGGGCCCGCGGGATCGCGCTCAAAAGCGGCCGCTTCTCGACGAAATCGCTCCCGTAGTTTCCGGGTGTGATCACGACGCGCCCGCCGCCCAGCACCGCCGCCTGGCGGATCTCCACCTCGATGCTGGCGCGAAGGGCCTCCAGGCTGCGAGGCTCGACGATGCCCGACGTCCCCAGAATGGAAATGCCCCCTTCGATCCCCAGCTGGGGATTGAACGTGCGCGCTCCGACGCGCTCCCCCTCCGGTACTATCACCGTCGCCGCAAGGCCCCCTTCGTAGCCCGCTTCGGCGGCGACCGCCCGAAGCTGGTCGGCGATCATGGACCGGGGGACATGGTTGATGGCGGCCGCCCCCACCGGCTGGTCGAGGCCCGGCTTCGTCACCACGCCGACGCCCTTGCCGCCCTCGACGGCCATGCCGCCGTCGGGACGCAGCGACACCTGCGTGCAGATTGCCATGCCGTCCGTCGCGTCATCGTCATCACCGCCGTCTTTCCTCACCGTGCAGCGGACGGACGATTCGTCCCGTGCGACCTCCTCGATGGGAACGCGGACGGCAATGCCCGCCGGGGTGACCAGCGACGCTTCGGAGGGATCCTCCCCCAGCAGCAGCGCACGTGCCGCCGCCTGCGCGGCGAGCGCGGCGCAGGTGCCGGTGGTGTAGCCGCGGCGCAGGCGCTTCATGCCCGATGGAACGTAGCGGAAACGCTCATCGACGCCGAACCGCCCTCCGGGCGTTGCGCCGCCTTCCTGTTCGACGAGAGGGCTCATCGGTCCGACCCGTCCCCTTTCTCGATGGAAGGGGCGCTCGCCACGCGGAACAGCGTGGAGAACCCGGGATGGTACAGCATGCTGCGATCGTAGGCGTCCCCGAGCACGCCGCCGACGTACACCAACGCGGTGAGCTTGATGTCATTCGCCTCACCTGTCTCGGCGAGGGTTCCGACGGTGCAGCGCAGCACCTTCTCGTCGGGCCAGGTCGCCTTGTACACGATGGCGGCAGGGGTGTCGGGGGCGTACCCGCCCTCCATGAGCTGAGCTTGCAGCTTGTCAAGCATGCCCGCGCTCAGGAAGATGACCATCGTCGCGCCATGGGAGGCGAGCTTGGGCATTTTCTCGCCCTCGGGCATGGGAGTGCGGCCTTCGAGACGGGTGATGATGACGCTTTGGCTCAC
The DNA here is from genome assembly GCA_036306585.1 of Eggerthellaceae bacterium. Taxonomy (GTDB): domain Bacteria; phylum Actinomycetota; class Coriobacteriia; order Coriobacteriales; family Eggerthellaceae; genus Aphodovivens. Next base: position 322,559 of record JAXJZF010000005.1, on the reverse strand, counting down.
GCCCGGCAAGGTGAGCTCGGCATTGAGCGCAGCCGCGCCGCCGCAGAAGCTGGAGACGCCGGGGACCACCTCGAACGGGACACCGTGCTGCGCCAGAAGGTCCATCTGCTCGCGGATCGCCCCGTAGATGGAGGGATCGCCCGTGTGAAGGCGCACCACTTCCTTTCCTTCGGCGTGGGCGGAGAGCATGACGTCCATCACCTCTTCGAGGGTCATCTTCGAGCTATCGTGGATGCTGCATCCCGGCTTGCACGCCTCGAGCAGCGCCGGATTCACCAAGCTGCCCGCCCACACGACCACGTCGGCGTTGCGCAAAAGCCTGTCACCGCGCACCGTGATCAGATCGACGGCGCCGCTGCCCGCCCCGACTATATGGATCATGAATCGCTCCTTGCCCCGGGATTCGCACCCGCTCGTCAACCCTTGCCGCCGCCGGCATCCGGCGCCCGGCACCGCGCCCCGTCGGCCGGCAAACCGCGTCGGCGCGAGCAGCAACACGGCCGGAAGTTTATCCGGATCACGCGGCTCATTAGGCAAAACGCCTGGAAAACCCTGCAAGGGCCACTGTCGTCGCCGGCACGTAAACGAGTAGCATTATAGGCGACAAAGCCGCCCGGCCTCACCGGGAAGGGCCGCCGAAAACGGCTTCTTGCACATGTCACAAAGACATCTGGCGCGCATTAGGCGCTTAGCACAACCCGCCCGCAAGCTCGTCCACCAGCGAAAGCGCGACGCGCAGGCCGTCGATGGCGGCGCTGGTGATGCCGCCGGCATAGCCCGCCCCCTCGCCGCACGGATACAGGCCGCTGGCAACGTCGGGCGTCTGCGGAAGATGCGCCTGGTAATCGGCACCGCGCACGATGCGCACCGGGCTCGAGCTGCGCGCCTCGACACCGGTCATCACCGCCGCCGCATCGGCGAAGCCATGCAGCCGCCTATCGAAAAGCGGCAGTGCCTGGACGATGGAGTCTGCCACGAAGGCGGGGAGGCAATCGCGCAGATCGCACCATGCCACGCCGCGCGCATACGTGGGGTGCACGGCGCGCTTGCCGGATGCGGGCCCGCTCGAGGGCCGGCCGGCGAGGAAGTCCCCCACCGCCTGAGCCGGCGCCTGGTAGGGCGAGCCACCCGCCGCCATCGCCGCCTGGTAGGCGGCGTGTTCCACGCGCCGCTGCAGCTCGACGCCCGCCAGCGGATGATCGCTGCCGAAGTCCTCCGGGCCCACGCCCACCAGAACCGCGCTGTTGGCGTTGCGGCCGTCGCGCGCGAAACGGCTCATGCCGTTCACGCACACGCCGCCCTCCTCGCTCGCAGCGCACACCACCTGCCCGCCCGGGCACATGCAGAACGTGTACACGCCGCGTCCATCGGGCAGATGCACCGCCAGCTTGTAATCGGCCGCGCCAAGCGCCGGATGCCCTGCCGCCTTGCCGTACTGCGCACGATCGATGGCGCTTTGCAGGTGCTCGATGCGCACACCCATGGAAAACGGCTTCTGTTCGAGCGCAAGCCCCAGCCCATACAGCAATGCGAAGGTGTCGCGCGCCGAATGCCCGCATGCCAGCACGATGCGGCGGGCGGGGATCTCTTCCGCACGCCCCCCTGCATCGGAGCGGCAATCGCGCACGCGGGCGCCGGCGGCCACGCCGTCCTCGAAGCGGATGCCGTCGAGCTGCGCATGGAAGCGCACCTCCCCGCCCGCCCGGACGATCTGCTCTCGCATGGTGCGCACCACGTCCACCAGAAGGTCAGTGCCGATGTGGGGCTTCGCCTTCCAGAGGATCTCCTCGGGAGCTCCCGCCTCCACGAACCAATGGAGCACGTGCGGGAGGTAGGGACTCTTCACGTTGGTGGTGAGCTTCCCATCAGAGAAGGTGCCCGCCCCGCCCTCTCCGAATTGGATGTTGGTAGGCGCAAGCGGCCCGCCCGCGTCAAACGCAGCCACGGCGGCACGGCGCTCGTCCACGTCGCCGCCGCGCTCCAGCACCAGCGGGCGCAGCCCCGCACGCGCCAGAACCAGGGCGGCGAACAGCCCCGCCGGGCCGGTGCCCACCACGATGGGGCGCGGTTCGGCATCGCGCGCCTGCACCGGCACCGCGGGGATCTCCAACGGGCGGTACGGCGCATGGGCTTTGACGTTCCTCCCCCCGGCCAGCGCCGCTTCCTGCGACGCATCCGTCAGGGATACCCCCAACGTCGCGATGAAATGCACGTCGCCGGCAGCCTTTTTGCGCGCATCCACGCTGCGCTTGAGCAGGCGGACCTCCTCCACCTGCGCGGACTTCACGCCCAACGCGCGCACGGCGGCGCGGCGGATCAAGCGCTCGCCATCGGGAAGCCCCGCGTCGAGGGACAGCTTCACATTGGAGACCTCAAGCATCCGCACCCTCGCTCTCCCTCGGCTTTACGCCCTGCCCGCAGGCGCACTGCGCCGCGGACATCCCGGCAAGCAGCCCGCTCGCCCATGCCCAGTGCAGGTTGCAGCCGCCGCACGGGGCGTCCACATCCAGCGCCTCGCCCGCGGCGAACAGCCCGCCATCCATGCGCGATTCCATCGTCGAAGGGTCGAAGCAGCCCGCATCCAGCCCGCCGCGCAGCACCTGGCATTGGCGCTTATCGCCGATGCCCTCGACCGTCAGCGGGAAGGCGGAAAGCGCCCGGGCGAGCGCCGGCGCGTCCTCTTCGCAAAATGGCGCATCCAAGGCGAGCCCCGCCTGCTTCAGAACCGTACGCGCCACCGGCGACAGCAGCAAGCCGCGCAGAAGCGCCTCGTTCGAAACGCCGTCCGCGCTGCGATCCACCAGGCCGCCTTCCGCAAGGCGCCGGGAACGTTCGACCAGGAAACCCTCCCGTGCGCCCTCTTCGACCGCGGGCAGAAAATCGATGAGCAGCTTGTCGCCCGGCTCGGCGAAACGGGACAGGTTGAAGATGCAGATGCCCGACACGCCGTAGGAGCGGAACAGCACCTCGCCCCGCTCGACGGCCTTCGCGCCATCGAAGCCGGCAAGCGTCACCCGGGCGCGCACGCGGATGTTGTCCAGCTGCTTGGGCGCGGCTTCCGCCACCGCCAACGGCCCCAGCACCGGCCGCGGGGGGACGATCGCATAGGAGCCCGGCAGCAGGCGCCCGCCGTCGGCATTGGGCTGCAGCCCGAGGGCGTGCTTGCCGCCCACCGCCAGCACGACCGCCGCCGCATGCTGGATGGCGCCGTCGGAGAAACGGATATGGAACAGCCCGCCGGCGCCGCGCGGCGGCTCTACCGCCGCGGCACGGTGCTCGCAAGCCTCGACCACGCCGAGACGCGCCGCGGCGGCGCGCAGCACATCCAAAACGGTGGATGCCTTACCGGTTGCAGGGTACAGCCGCCCCTCGCCCTCCTCGCGCCAAGCCAAGCCGGCCCGCTCGAAGAAGCGCAGCACGGCGTTGGGGGCGCCAGGCCCCGCGCACGCCGCGTGGCCGGAGGCAGCCTCCAGCGACGCGAGCGCCTGGGCAACGAAGCCCGCGTTGCGGAAGCGCCTTGCGTCAATGCGCGCGTTGGAGAAGTTGCAGCGGCCGTTGCCCGTCGCAAGGATGGGCCGACCCACCCGGTCGTCGGCTTCGAACAGCACCACCGCGTCCGCGGCGAAACGCCCTTCGGCATGCAGCGTCCGCGCAGCGGCTATGGCGGCGGCAAGCCCGGCGGCTCCCCCGCCGATCACGGCAATGCGCCGATGCGGATCGCCTCCCAGATGCAGCGAAGCAGGTGCTTCGGCCTTATCGGAACGCAGGCGCACTCCCGCACGCCTCGATGCTCCCTTGCCCGCCTTTCCGGCCTCCTGCCCTTCGCGCAGCATGTCGCGCAGCGATGCGCCGCCATGAGCCGCGGCGCGCTTATTTCCCTTGCGTTTTCCCATGCGCCCATGATACCCGAACGCACCGCCGTCCGAAGCACGGCTTCCCTAACACCTGCGCCGCCGTATAATGCGCGGCTCCCCACCGGCATGCAGCGTCCCTCGCCAGCAACCCGCCCGCGCCTCCCCGAAACGAAAAAACCCCGCCGCGAACCTGAGGGAGGCTCGGGCGGGGTCTGCGGATTCGCAAGGGTCGGAGGGGATGCCTTGCGGATCGATCTGGATGGAAACGCTACTTCGCGGCAGCGTCCTTCTTGCCCTCCTTGTAGGTCTTGAAAGCCAGCAGCAGCAGGACCGACACGACGGCGAAGACCAGCGACACCACGAAGTACATGGCGGTGTTCACCGCAACGCCGTTTGCGCCCAGGCCGCCGACCATCGGGGCGATAACCTGGTTGCACAGGCGGAAGGAGATCAGCGAGGACAGGCCGGTGCCGATCATGACGAAGCCGTAGTTGGCGCCTTGGTTCTCCAGGCCGAAGTTCTCAGCCGTCCACGGAGAGTAGGTGGCACCCGGAGCGCCGGCGAATGCGGCCAGCAGGAACACCAGCACCATGAAGGCGATGCCCTGCGCGAAGATCAGCGCGATGGACACGATGCACACCAGAACAGCCAGCGTGAGGGCGGTGTTGCGACGGCCGCGCAGCACGTTCACGAAGAACGGCACGGCGAAGCGGCCCACTGCCAGACCCAAGCCGCAAGCCATGACGATGCCGTTAGCCAAGCCCTCGTCCAAGCCGCGCGCCATGCCCAGCTGACGAAGGATGGGGTTGATGCAGAAGTAGCCGGCAGTGATGAACCACAGCGTCAGCATGATGATCCACAGCTGGCGGGTCTTGATGGCCTTGCTGAACGGAACCTGCACCTGGGCGATGTTGGACTTGCTGGTAGCGGGGACGTAGCCCTCGGGCAGCCAGCCTGCCTCGGGGTTCTTGATGAAGATGGAAGCCAGCAGGCAAACGACGGCGAACACGATGCCCAGGATCTGGAACGTGGCATGGATGCCGTACGCGTCGATGAGCATCTGGGCGACCGGGGTGAACACCACGGTGGCCAAGCCGAAGCAGCACACGATGATGCCGCTGCAGACGTTGATCTTATCCGGGAACCACTTCTGGATGCACGGAATAGCGGAATTGTAGGTGCAGCCCACCGCGAAACCGCCGATGACGCCGAAGGTCAGCCACGTGGGAGCGGGGCCCATGTCGATGGTGAACGACGTGAGGAACACGCCCAGGCCGAAGCAGATGGAACCGATGATGATAATGATCTTAGGACCGAACTTGTCCTGCAGACGGCCGCCGCAAAGCGCGCCGACGGAGAACAGGGTGATCATGATGGATGACGTGAACGCGAAATCGGACACGTCGGTGGCAGACATGCCCGGCAGCGCGGCGCTCACGCCGGCATTGAACACGCTCCACATGTAGATGATGCCCGTGCAAATCATGATCAGCGAGGCTGCTACCAGCCTCACATAACGGGAAACTCCTTGATTCATACACCCTCCAAAGCTTAGCCGCCTACCGCAGGCGCGGGCAGCAAAGCGCAGCGGCCCTATGCCGGCGATTTTGCAGACGGCGAACTAAACGCACCTAGCGGTGCGCCCCTAACTTCTCTCGTTCAGAGGGCTCGCGAGACCTATGAGAGCTTGTAACGAATATAAGTCGCTGAAGCGTGCGCGTCACCCTCCCCCGAGCATAGGGAGAGCGCAATATTTTGTGCAAAGGGCACAGAGCAGCCGAAAGCAGTCGGAAAGAGGGGGAATTGGTTCTTTATAGGGCGCTAAAACCTGCCGGAACAGCGCTTGGACGGTGAAGAGACGACGACGAACGCACACGGTTGGAAAGGCGGGCGGCGGGCGGGACGCTAGCGGACGCCGTGGCGCCTAAGCCGCCTGGACAAAACCGCCACCAGCCACAACGCCACAGCAAGCAGTATCGACACGCCGGCGAACAGCTCGACGTAGCCGCCCTTCACGCCGATGACCGTGCCCCACAGGAAGCCGGAGGCGATGGCACCCAGCGACGCCGCCATGGAAACGCGCGCATAGATGCGCGGGTAGTCACGCATGCCGAACGCCAAACGCGTGAACACCGGCATCATGACATTCGCCACACCGCAGCACGCGCCGATCAGCAAAGCGCCCAAAAGCACGGCGGGCGCCTGCGCCCGGAAGAACCATAGCGTCGCGATGCCCGCCAAGCCCGCCACGATACCGATGATGGTGGCGGCTGCCGGCGCGCGATCGCCCACGAACCCCAACGCCACCTTCGACACCGTCTGGCCCGCCATGGCCGCCGACGAGGCAAGGGCCCCCAGAAGCGGGAACGACGCCGCGATCGGAAGCCCGTCGGCGAACGAGGGGATGACGAAGTACACGTACATGCCGAAGTTGAGGATGAAGGCGATGTCGGCGATGAGCAGCAAAAGCCCCGAGGGCAGCGCCCGCTTGGCAGGCACGCCCACCTCGGTGGGCAGCGGATGCCCGGCGGGGCCTTGAGGGACCTCCCCCCGGCACCGCGGCAAAGGCGCCGCGATCCCCTTTCGCAGGCTGGCGACGCGCGCCGCCACGGACGGCTTGAGCTGCGACACGGGCGCTGCGGGGGCGATGGACCCGTCTTCCCGCCGATAGGGCAGGTACGGATGGCGATGGGCGGCGAGGTGCACCGACCGGGCATTCCGGCCAGCAGGCGGCGCCGGTTCCGCAGCGCCGTCGGCATCGCCGCAGGCGCCGTCCTCGAGACGCGCGGTCCCCTCCCCGCCATCCACGCTGCAGCAGCCCGCCTCGTCGGAGGGCATGCGCCCACCGATGCCCGGCGCATCAGTCACAAGCAACAGGGAGGGAAACGCGCCCAGCAGCACCGCGAGGACGCAGAACACCCGGTAGGCCGCCTGCCAGCCCCACAGCTCGATGAGGACGCCGCCCACGGCGCACCACACCATGCCGCCGATGCCCGCGAACGCCGTCACCACGCCCAGAAGCAGGCCCGCCCGTTTCGCGAACCATTCGTTGACCAGAGTCGAGGGAGCAAGGAACAGCAGGACCGCCACGGCGACGCCCATCACGCAACCGCACGCCATGAACCAGACGAAGCCGCCGGTGAACGAAAGCGCCGCGAGATCAAGGGCGACGAGTGCGCAAGCCGTCGTCACGCAGGCGCGGGCGCCAATGCGCTCGAACAGCTTCGCCAGCACGGGAAGCGTCACCAACGCGGCGATCCACAGCGCCGAGGTGTAATAGCTGAGCAGCCCGGGACTCACGCCCAGGCTGGCGGAAAGGGCAGGATAGAAGACGCCCGCGCAACCGAGGCCGAAGGATAGCGGGCCGAAGCTGGTCAGGCACAGCGCCGCCACGACGCCCCTACCGTTGCGCCCTGCTTCCATAGCATCTCCTCCCCCTGACGGAAACGCCCTTTCCCCTCCCGAACAGGGTAGCACTCCGACAGGAAAAAGAAACGCCCGCAACAACCGTTGCGGGCGCAGCGCTGCCATGCAGGCGCGTAGGGCGCCGCCCGCGAAAGGCGGGGAGATGCTATTTCGATTCGATCATGGGAATCTCGTCGGAGGATTTCTCGTCGAGGTTGCCGTCCCAGACATAGTGATTAGTCTCGCGCGCTATCAAGCCCGACAGCAACAGCACGACGATGATGTTGGGCAGCGCCATGAGCGCGTTGCCGATGTCGGAGACGGTCCAAGCCACGTTGCCGATGCCCACCGCGCCCAAGAACGCCATGAGCACGTAGAGCACCTGGTAGGGGCGCACGGCGTGCTTGCCCAACAGGTACGAGATGCAGCGGCTGCCGTAGTACGACCAGCCCAGAATGGTGGAATAGGCGAACGTCACCATGCCGATGGTAAGCACCGGCATGCCCACAACGGGAATGGCGGAGAATGCCGCGGTGGTGAGGTCGACGCCCTCGGAAAGCGAACCTGAGGCGACGATGTCGGGATGGGCCATCATGGTGGACACCAGAACGATGCCGGTGATGGCGCAGATGATGACGGTGCTCCAGAACGTGCCCGTCATGGCCACGAGCGCCTGGCGCGCAGGGTTGCGCGTGGACGCCGCCGCGGCGACGATGGACGCCGAGCCCAGGCCCGACTCGTTGGAGAACAGGCCGCGCGCGCAGCCGAACTGCAGCGCCACCATCAGGCCCGAGCCGATCGCGCCGCCGAACACGGCTTCGCCGGTAAACGCGCAGCGCACGATGGTCTCGAGCGCGGGGATGACGTACTGGCCGTTCATCACTAGGATGACCACGCAGCCCACCAGGTACAGAAACGCCATGATGGGCACCAGCTTCTCGCACACCCGCGCGATGAGCTGCACGCTGCCGAACACCACCAGGGCGACCAGCACCACCACGATCGCCCCCAGCGCCCAGCTGGGAACGTCGGGGACGCTCGCCTGGATGATGTTGACCATGGCGTTGGACTGCACCGCCGAGCCGGTACCCAGCGCCGCGACGGCGGCGAACAGGGCGAACGCGCCGGCTCCGAGCAGCGCCCACCACGGGCACGACCCGTCTTTGCGCTGGTAGGCGCGCCGCCACGCGTACATGGCGCCGCCCAGCATGTTGCCGTTGTGGTCGCGCACGCGGAACTTCACCGCGGCGTAGGTCTCGGCGTATTTGGTGGCGATGCCGAACACGCCGGTGAGCCACATCCAGAACACCGCGCCCGGGCCGCCGGCCAAAACGGCGGTGCCCACGCCCACGATGTTGCCGGTGCCGATGGTTGCAGAAAGCGCCGTTGCCAGCGCGCCGAACTGGCTGATGTCGCCGGGTGCGTCGGGGTCCTTCGTGACGGACAGCTTGATGGCCGTGCCCAGCTTACGCTGGATGAAGCGGGTGCGGAACGTCAGGTACAGATGCGACCCGAGCAGGATGACGATCATCGGCACGCCCCACACCATGGCATCGATGTCGTTAAGAAGTTGAATGAAATCCATATGGAATGCCCTGTTTATCGAAAACCCTCTCCTTGTCCGCGCGAACGCGGGCGAATTTCAGGATTATAGGGCATTCGCCCTGATTTCGCCGCATCGTGCCTGCAGGCCATCCGCGAACGGCGCTCGAAGGGGCGCTTCCCCCGCCCGTGCCGAAACGGTTTGGAAACGGCCTTATTGCAGCGTGCAGGGGGCAACGTTACAATGACCGCATGGATTCTGTTTCAGGGCGAGGTGAAATTCCTCACTGGCGGTGATCCGGCGCGCGGCCATCCGCGCAGCCGCGAGTCCGCGACCCTGCAGAGGCGCCTGCAACGGCGCCGCGCAGGCTGATTTTGGTGAGATCCCAAGACCAACGGTCACAGTCCGGATGGAAGAGGCAGGAATCCGCCCACGCCGCGCGACAGCGCGCAGGCGAACGCGGACCCAACGAGCCTGTATGGAAGGAATCCGTACGGGCTCGTCTTTCTTTTCGCAGGCCGGAAAGCGAACCCTCTTGGGACGAAGGCCTGCCGAAAGGAGCTCGCCATGGGCGGATCGAGCAACGCGAGCGGCAGCGCCGTCATCCAGAACACGAACAGGTGGAGCACCCGGCAACTGGTGGTGATGGCGCTTCTGTGCGCCATCGGCGTGCTGCTGTCATTCATCGAGTTCCCGTTGATCCCCGGCGTCGCCTGGCTGAAGTACGACGCCTCGGCCATGCCCGCCATGGTGTGCGGCTTCGCCTTCGGCGCAGGATCGGGCCTGGCGGTGGGCATCGCCGGCGCCATCATCCACGGACTGCTGATGGCCGATTTCTCAGGCGCGGTGATGAACATCCTGGTGGTGATCGGCTTCGTGGTGCCCGCTGCGCTCGTCTACAAGCGCAAGCGCACGCTTCCGCGGGCGATCGCGGGCCTGGCGGCAAGCGTCGTGGCGGCCCTCATCATGGCCATCGTGGGCAACCTGGTGATCACCCCCGCGTACCTGGGCGTGCCCCTGGATGCCGTCGTCTCGATGATCATTCCCATCCTGCTGCCGTTCAACCTGGCCAAGGGCGTCATCAACGCCGTCCTGACGCTGGCGGTGTATAAAAGCATCTCCAACCTGATCACCCCGAGGAAAAAGCAAGTGAGGGGCCGCTGATGACGCTAACCGGGCAACAAGCCGCCGAGCAACCCGCCGCACCCGAGGCAGCCGCCATCGAGGCTGAAGGGGTCTCCTTCACCTATGACGGCGACTCCTTCGTGCTGCAGGACATCGGCCTGCGCATCGGGCAGGGAGAGTTCGTGGCCATCCTTGGCGGCAACGGCTCGGGAAAATCGACCCTCGCCAAGCACATGAACGCGCTGCTGACGCCCGACCGGGGATCGATGACGGTGCTGGGCATGGACACCGCCGATGCACGCAACGTCTACGCCATCCGCAGCCGCGCCGGGATGGTGTTCCAAAACCCCGACGACCAGCTAGTGGCAAGCCTTGTGGAAAACGATGTGGCGTTCGGCCCGGAGAACCTGGGCGTGCCCGCCGACGAGCTGCGCTGTCGCGTGGACGAGAGCCTGGAGGCCGTGGGGCTGCCAGGCTTCCAGAAGCGCGAGACCACCGCCCTTTCCGGCGGCCAGAAGCAGCGCGTGGCGGCGGCCGGCGTGCTGGCGATGCGCCCTGAGATCGTCATACTGGACGAGGCCACTTCGATGCTGGACCCGCGCGGACGCGCGGGATTCCTGAAGCTGTGCCAGGACCTGCATAAAGCAGGCAAGACCGTGGTGATGATCACACATTTCATGGAAGAGGCGGCGCTGGCCGACCGCGTGGTGGTGTTGAGCGCCGGGCGCATCGCCTGCGAGGGCGCGCCCGACGAGGTGCTGCGCGACGCCGGCATGCTGGAGCATCTGAATCTGGACGTGCCGTTTGCCTGCGCGCTGTCGCTGGCACTGCGCGAACGCGGGTCGCACGTAAACGTGCATGTGCGACCCGAGGAGCTGAAGGAGGAGCTATGCCGCTTGCATTCGAAGGCGTGAGCTATTCCTACGAGGCCCCGAAAGAGCGCCGCAAGCGGGGCTCCGCGGAGGGTGCCGGGCGCGCCTGGGCGCTGCGCAACGTGACGTTCGAGGTCGCCGAAGGCGAGTTCCTGGGCCTTGCCGGGCACACCGGCAGCGGGAAGAGCACGCTCATCCAGCACTGCAACGGGCTTCTGCACCCCACCGAGGGCCGCGTGCTGTTCGGCGGCCGCGACCTCGCCGACAAGCGGGTCGCGCAGGAATGCCGCCACGAAGTGGGCCTGGTGTTCCAGTACCCCGAGCACCAGCTGTTCGCCGCCACCGTGCGCGAGGACGTGTCGTTCGGCCCCCGCAACCTGGGGCTTTCAGACGCCGAGGTGCAGGCGCGCGTCAGCGAGGCCCTGCAGCTGGTGCACCTGGACGAAGCCGACATCGCCGAGCGCAGCCCCTTCGAGCTCTCGGGAGGGCAGCAGCGCCGCGTCGCCTTCGCCGGCGTGCTGGCCATGCGCCCGAGCATGCTGGTGATGGACGAGCCGGTGGCAGGGCTCGATCCGGTGGCACGCGAGGAGTTCCTGCAGCTCATCGAGGAGCTGCACGGTAACGGCCTCGCCATGGTCATGGCCTCCCACAGCATGGAGGACCTTGCGCGCCTGACCGACCGCGTGCTGGTCCTCTCGGAGGGCAGGGTGTTCGCCCTCGGCACGCCGCAGGAGGTATTCGCCGATGTGGAGGGCCTGCGCTCCGTCGGCCTGGACGCCCCGGCCGCCCAGCGTTTCGCCGCAGCGCTGCGGGATGCCGGTTTCCGCCTGCCCGAGCGCCTCTACGACGTGGAGTCGCTCGCCGATGCGATCGCGAACGATCTGAGGAACCGGCCGGCAGCGGAAGGGACGACCCGTGCCTGACGCCGCCATCATAGGGCGCTATTGGCCGGGGGATAGCCCCGTCCACCACATGGACCCGCGCGCGAAGCTGGTGGGGGCCTTTGCGTTCATGGTCATCGTGTTCGTGGCGCAGACCTTCATCGGGCTCGCCGCATGCGCCGTGTTCGCCATCGTGTTCTTCGCCGCGGCGCGCATCCCGCTGGGCAAAGCGCTGAGCTCCATCGCGCCGCTGGCGTTCATCGTGGTGATCACCGCCCTGCTGAACGTGTTCTTCATGCAAGGCGGGCAGGTGCTGTTCGAGTGGTGGACCATACGCATCAGCGAAGGAGGCCTGGTACAGGCCGCATTCGTATCCTGCCGCCTGGTGCTGCTGTTGCTGGGGATGAGCCTGCTCACGCTGACCACTCCCGCGCTCGACCTCACCGACGCCTTCGAGCATCTGCTGGCGCCTTTGGCGCGCGTGGGCGTCCCCGCGCACGAGCTGAGCATGATGATGGGCATCGCGCTGCGCTTCCTGCCGCAGTTCGCCCAGGAGCTCTCTATCGTGTACCGCGCCCAGATCAGCCGTGGCGCCACGTTCTCCAAAGGGCGCCTGCGCATGCTACTTTCGCTGATGGTACCCCTGTTCGCCAGCGCGTTCCGCCATGCGGAAACGCTGTCGGCAGCCATGGAATCGCGCTGCTACCACGGAGGCGCAGGACGCACGCGCCTGCACCCCATGGCCCTTTCGCGCAACGACGCCGTGGCGGCGTGCATGTTGGCGGCCATGCTGTGCTGCAGCATCGCGACGAATTTCATCCCCCTGTAGATCGGAGTGGTAATGGACGCAACGAGCATGAAGAAGAAGCCGGGCTGCCCCGTCGACCGAACCGGCACCCCCATCGTCGCCGGCGAAGCCTCCGAAGGGCTGCGCACCATCTTGGAGTACCTCACCAGCGTGCCTGCCTGGTACCTGGCCACCTGCGAGGGCGACCAGCCCCATGTGCGCCCGTTCAGCTTCGCCGCCCTCGAAGGCGGGCGCCTGTGGTTCTGCACAGCCACCGGCAAAGACGTCTACCGCGAGCTGAAGGCAAACCCGAAGTTCGAGCTGACCGCCTGGAAACCGGGGCACGGCTGGATCATCCTGCGCGGCGAAGCCGACCTGGACGACCGAGCAGGCGCGAACGTGCGCCAGGCAGGCTACGAGCACCTGCTGGCGCTCGGCGAGCAGCATGAGGGACCCAACGCGCCCGAACTGACCTTCTTCAGCATGAAGGGCGCGCGGGCATGGCTCTGCGATATCGAGGGGACCTGGGAGCCGCTGGCGCTGTAGGAGCCCGCAGCGTGCGGCTTCCAGGCGACGGGCGGGCCCTATTCGAAGCGGTAGATGTCCTTGGTCGCTTCTTTGAAGTCGGCGTACACCTCGTTGGCGATGCCCTCGTCATCCACCAGCTCGAAGGCGGCGGGCTGGCCCTCCTCGTCGAGCTCGACCACCTCCAGCAGCACGACCTCGCCCGACGACTTGGCGGGCTCGTCCTCGGTCACCGGGAAAAAGAACCCGTAGCGGCGGCCGTTGTGCAGAACGAGGCCCAAAAACTCCATGACGGTCTCGTCGCCGTGCTCGTCCTCCATGGTGAAGGTGATGCCCTCCTCCACCGGCGGGCAGAAATTCGGGGCGCTGCCCGTGCGTACCTCTTCGCTCATGCGATCCTCCTTCCGCGCAGGCGCGGCGCGCCCGGCGATCGTTCTCTGCCGCAAGGGTACCATATGAGGCTCGCCAGCCGCGGACGCACGCCCGATTCCCTGCATTCCCCGCATCGCTAGCCACGCGTGGTTTTACCGTACAAATGTTTTCGCGAACGCATTTTCGCTTTATAATGCGCCTACGGGCAATCGACGGGCGAAGGAGGTGCAGTGTGGCGTACGCGCAACGGCTGATACGGCGCATCCTCGAAGCCGAACGCGTGCGAACCGGATCGTCGACCGGCGGGACGGCCTACCGCGACGAGCCCATCCTGCGCACCGGGGCCGATCTTGCGCGCCAGCAGGCGCAAAGGGGGGTCTCCCCAACGCGGCGCAACGACGCGCGCCTCACGCCAGCTGCCAGAGTCGGCGCCGGAAAGGCGGCGCGCCACGCCGCAACGCAGCCCGACGAGGCGGCAAGCGAGCGCGGGCGGGCGGTGTCGTCCTTCGACCCCGACGAGAACTGGAAGCATCCGCAAAGCTCCGGGAAAGCGTTTCGCCGCTACGCCGAGAACAACTCCGCGCAGCTGGAGTTCCTGCGCGCGCTGAAGGAGGACCCCGGCTACAACGGGGGCCCCACGCCCGCCAAGCGCAAGGCGGCGCGCGAGAAGATGGAGAGCAAGGCCGAGCAGGCCGAGGAGAAGCGGCGCACCGGCAAAAAGACGCGCCGCAAGCCCGCGGCGAGCGCCGGCCCGGCCCCCGCCGACTGCACGGCGCAACCAGCCGCCGAAGAGCAGCCGCCCGCGTTCTCCCTCGACTTCAGCCGGCTGGAGGGCATCCGCGCCGCGGCGGCGGCATCCTGCGAAGCCCTGCTCGTCGACGAGGAGCGCTTCGAGACCGCGCAGACGACGGCCGCAGCCGAAACGCCCGTTGCAGCTCCCGTCGCCTCAACGGAGCAGGAAGGCGCCGGGAGCGCGCCCGGGCAACCCGAACGGGATGCCGCCGTGGCTGCGGCCGCCGATGCAGCTGCAAGCACCCCTCCGCCCGCAGCAGTCGACGAAGGCGGGACGAGCCAGGAGAACCCGGCCTCCCCGTTCACCCCCACCGAAACCGCCTACCTGCGCTGCCTGCTGGAGGACTCCCCCGCCTCGCGGCGCGCCGAGGCGCTGGAGTCGGCGGGCATCCCCGAATCGATGATGGTGGACGCCATCAACGAAAAGGCGCTCGACCTCATCGGCGACATTGCCATCGAGATGGAAGACGGGCAGCCGGCGATCTTGGAAGACTACATTGAAGATATGGAAGGATTCACGGCATGAGCGAACAGGGCATCGCGGCTTCCGCGGCGAACCGGACGGTGCCGCTGGGGCAGAAGGTCCCGCGGCGCGTCGCCGCGACCATCGTCAACTCGCTGAAAGGCGGCGTGGTGCCGCGCATCGGGCTACCCTACATCACCGTGGGCCGCACGCGCGAGATCGAGGCGCTCCTGCACGACCTGGACCTGATCGCCGACGGCGGCGCGTCGTTCCGCTTCCTGGTGGGGCGCTACGGCAGCGGCAAGAGCTTCCTTCTGCAGACCATCCGCAACCACGCCATGGGCAAGGGCTTTGCCGTATGCGACGCCGACCTGTCGCCCGAGAGGCGCCTACAGGGGACGCGCGGGCAGGGCCTTGCCACCTACCGTGAGCTGATGCGCAACCTCTCCACTCGCACCTGCCAGGACGGCGGCGCGCTTCAGCTGGTCATCGACCGCTGGTTGGACGGCATCAGGTCGCAGGTGTCCGCATCGGGGGTCGACGATGCCGACCCCGCGTTCGACGAGCAGGTGGAGGCGCGCATCCACGAGATGGTGCAGCAGCTGCGCGAGATGGTCCATGGCTACGACTTCGCCCGGCTGCTGGTGCTGTACCACCGCGCCTGGCGCGAGGACGACGATACCGTCCAGGCCAACGTCGTCAAATGGCTCCGCGGCGAATACCGCACCAAGACCGAAGCGCGCCAGGAGCTGGGCGTGAACGCCGTCATCTCCGACGACGACTGGTACGACTACCTGAAGCTGCTGGCCGCCTTCCTGGTGGGGGCCGGCTACAAAGGCCTGGTGGTGCTCATAGACGAGCTGGTGAACCTGTACAAGATCCCCAACTCCATCACGCGCCAGTACAATTACGAGAAGATCCTCACCATGTACAACGACACCCTGCAGGGCAAGGCGCGCCATATCGGCATCATCATGGGAGGCACCCCGCAATCCATCGAGGACCAGCGCCGGGGCATCTACAGCTACGAGGCGCTGCGCAGCCGCCTGGCGCAGGGCCGCTTCGCCGGCGAGGGGCGCTTCGACCTGCTGGCGCCGGTCATCCGCCTGGAGCCGCTCACGCACGAGGAGCTGCTGGTGCTGGCAGAGAAGCTCGCGGGCATCCATGCGCAGCTCAACGGCTACGAGCCCACCCTCACCGACGGCGATCTGGCGCGCTTCCTCCAGGCTGAGTTCTCGCGCGTGGGGGCGCAAAGCCACCTGACGCCACGCGAGGCGATCCGCGATTTCGTGGAGTTTCTGGACATCGCCTGCCAGAACCCCCAGGTGTCCATCGACGAGCTGCTGAGCGTCGCCACGCCCGCCCCGCTGCGCGTGGCGGAGGCTGCCGCGTCCAAGGCGGTATCGGGGGCGGCAAGCACCCCCGCTCCCGGCAACGGCAGCACGGCTGCCGGCGCGCACGGCAGCGCGCAGGACGATGAGGCCCCCTACGCCGAGTTCACGCTGTAAGAGGCGCGTCATGGGAACGTTCGAGCACTACGCCCCCTTCATCCAGGATTTCATCTACGCGCACGAATGGGAGAATCTGCGCGCTATCCAGGTGGCGGCGGCGGATGCCGTCTTCAACACCCAGGACAACGTGCTGCTGGCCGCCTCCACGGCATCGGGCAAGACCGAGGCGGCATTCTTCCCCATCCTCACGGAATTCTGGGAGAACCCGCCCCACTCGGTGGGCGCGCTCTATATCGGACCTTTGAAAGCGCTCATCAACGACCAGTTCGAGCGCCTGACCGACCTGTGCGCGCAGGCAGGCATCCCCGTGTGGCACTGGCATGGCGACGTGGCCGCTTCGCGCAAGGCGCGCTTGATGAAGAACCCCTCGGGCATCCTGCAGATCACACCCGAATCGCTGGAGGCGATGCTGCTGCGCAAGCACTCCAGCATCGCGCGGCTGTTCTGCGACCTGCGCTATGTGGTCATCGACGAGGTCCATTCGCTGCTGCGCGGCGATCGAGGCGGGCAGACGCTGTGCCTGATCGAACGCCTGGGCCGCCTGGCCGGCGTGAACCCGCGCCGCATCGGGCTTTCCGCCACCATCGGCGATCCCCAGCTGACCGGCGCCTACCTTGCTGCGGGGACGGGCCGCGCGACCGTCATCCCTTCCATCCAGGACCCCGGCCGCACGTGGCGGTTGAGCATGGAGCATTTCTATGTGAACGGCCCGCAAGCCACCGACGAAGGCGCCTGGCCGGTGGCGGGGGCAGCTACGCCTGCAGCTCCGGAGCTGCAGGCGACCGCGATCGCGCATACCGTCCGAAAACATGCTCCCCAAACGCCGGGTGGCGCGGACAACGCGCCAGGCGCCGAACCGAGACAGGACGGCCCGTCCATCGCCGGCGCCGCGAGCATGGACGAAGCGCCCACTGACACCGCCCCCGTCACCGCCGATCCGGGCATCGGCTACATCTTCGCGCACACGCGCGGCCGCAAATGCCTGGTTTTCGTCAATTCGCGCGAAGAGGCCGAGGCCGTGTGCGCTACGCTGCGCCAGTATTGCGAGGCTCAGGGCGAGCACGACCGCTTCCTCATCCATCACGGCAACCTATCCGCGCCGTTCCGCGAAAGCGCCGAAGCGCTGATGAAGGACGACTCCACCGCGCTCACCACCGTCACCACCGCGACGCTCGAGTTGGGCATCGACATCGGCAGGCTCGAGCGCGCCTTCCAAATAGACGCGCCGTTCACGGTCTCGTCGTTCCTGCAGCGCATGGGCCGCACCGGGCGGCGCGGCGCGCCCCAGGAGATGCGCTTCGTCATACGCGAGGAGCAGCCGGAAGCACGCTCGCTCACTCCCGAGAGCATCCCATGGAAGCTGCTGCAGGGCATCGCATTGGTGCAGCTGTACCTGGAGGAGCGCTGGGTAGAACCGCCGCGACTGGACCGCCTGCCCTACAGCCTGCTGCTGCATCAGACGCTTGCCACGTTGGCTTCGGAGGGCGAACTATCACCTGCCCGCCTGGCCGAGCACGTGCTTCCCCTAGCCCCCTTCATGCTGGTGACGCAGGACGACTTCCGCATGCTTCTGCACCATCTGCTGGACACCGACCTCATTCAACTCACCGAGGAAGGCGGGCTGATCGTGGGTTTGGCGGGCGAGCGCATCGTGAACTCGTTCAAATTCTACGCGGTGTTCCAGGAAAACGTGGAGTACACCGTGCGCAGCGAGTCGCAGGAAATCGGCACCATCGTCCAGCCGCCTCCTGCCGGCGAGAAGATCGCCATCGCAGGGCACGTATGGGTCGTTGACGAGGTGGACCACAAGCGCCACCTGGTGTACTGCACCATGGTGCGCGGCAAAGTGCCCGCGTATTTTGGCGACTGCCCGGGCGACATCAACACGCGGGTGCTGGCGCGCATGCGCCAGACGCTGAAAGAGGATGCGATCTATCCTTACCTGATGCGTAACGCGCGGGCCCGCCTGCGCCAGGCGCGCCACGTAGCGGAAAACGCCGGACTGGCCGATTCCCCCTTGGTGAACATGGGTGGCAACATGTGGTGCTTGCTGCCCTGGCTGGGAACCTACGCGTTCTTGGCGCTTGAACGCATCATAAAGATCCTGCTCGCACCGGAGCTGGGCATCAAGGGCATCGAGTCGGCACGTCCGTACTATCTGCAGTTCAAGCTGCCGGGGTCGCCCGACGAGCTGATGCTGGCGTTGGCGCGCGTCGCCGACGCCTACGAGGCAGGGAAGCTCGACCCCATGGAGCTGCTATATCCCGGAGAGGTGCCCCTGTTCGAGAAATACGACGGCTACCTGCCGCCCGATCTGGTGCGCAAGGGGTTCGCTTACGGCGTGCTCGACATGGAAGGCGCTTGCGAGCGCATCCGCAGCTGGGACGAAGTGCGCATCCTGCCCCGTCGCTAGCTCAAACCCCGCAACAAAGCAGAAGCGGGAATCGCGCAGACCCGTCCCCTCGGCCCCATGAAAAAGGGCGCCCCGTGCGAAGCGCCCTCGTCTTCGGATCCAGGCCGCTAGCGGCCGTGCTTGCGTTTGGTCGCGCGATTCTTCCCCGCGTTGGACGGATTCTTGACGCTCGACGGCTCCTTTGCCTTCGACGCTTCGGCAACAGCCTCCTTGCTCTTGCCTTCCGCCGTTTCGGATTCGCCAGCGTCAGCCGTTTGCGCGTTGCCGCCTTCCATCGCCTCGATGAGGCCCTTCACATGCGGGTCGCTGGGCAGATAGCCCAGGTAGCAGCGCTCGACGTGCGTGCCGTACTTCTTTGCGAGGTGCGCATAGCGGCTCTCGCGCGTCTTCCAGATGCTGTACAGAGGCGTGGCCACCGAGATGGTGGAGTAGGCGCCGCACACCAGGCCGATGGTCATGGCGAACGCGAAGTCCTTCAGCGTCTCGCCGCCGAACAGCAGCATGGCCACGACCGGCACCAGCTGCGCGATGGAGGTGTTCATGGTACGGATGATCACCTGGTTCAGCGAACGGTTCGCCATCGTCATGAACGAGCACTTGCCCTCATCGGACTTCATGTTCTCGTTGATGCGGTGGAACACGACCACCTTGTCATAAAGCGAATAGCCCAAGATGGTGAGCAGCGCTGCCACCGCGTTGGGAGTGACCTCGCGTCCGACCAGGGCGTATACGCCCACGACGATGATGATGTCGTGCAGCAGCGCCACGATGGCGCAAACTCCCATCTTGTATTCGAAGCGGATGGCAATGTAGACGATGATCAACGCGAACGAGACCAGCAGCGCGATGAGCGATGCCTGGATAACGCCGGCGCCCCAGTCGGGGCCGATGGTGGTCACCTCGATGGAATCATGCGTCCAGCCGAACTGGTCGGCCACCGTGCTGGCCACCGCCGCAGCGTTCTCGGCAGAGGTGTCTGCGGTGCGCACGAGGAAGCCCTCCTGCCCGTCGGCCTGGGTGGTCTGCACCACGGCGTCAGGCTCGCCGGCTTCGGCGAAGGCGTCGCGCACCTGCTCGATGGACACGTCGCCGGTGTCATGCAGGCTGATGGAGGTGCCGCCCTGGAACTCGATGCCGAAGTTCATGCCGCGGATGCCCACGATGGCGAATGCCGCGACGATCATCACCGCAGCGATGCCGAAGAAGATGCGGCGCTTGCCCAAAAAGTCGATGTCGCGCTTAATGAAGCGGCCCTTCGGCTTGCCGGAAAGCGTCCCCTCGCGCTCGGCTTCCGCCAAATCCAGGCAGTCCTTGATCTCCCAGAACGCAGGGTGCTTCACCATGACGTGCGGCGCCAGCAGGCGGATGACCGGCATGAAGAACACCAGCATCGCCACGATGTCGCACACGATGCCCAGCGCCAGCGTGAGGCCGAATCCCTTCACCGAAGCCGCCGCCAAGAAGAACAGCGTGAGGGCGCTGACCATAGTGACCAGGTCAGCGTCGATGGAGGTGGTGATGCCATGCCACACGCCGGTCTTGGAGGCGGCATGCACCGAGCGACCCATGCGGATCTCCTCGCGGAAGCGCTCCATGATGAGGATAGAAGAGTCGGCCGCCATGCCGATGGTCAGCACGACGCCAGCGATGCCGGCCAGCGACAGGCTGAACAGCCCGAAATGCGACAGCGTGGCCAGCAGGCCCAGGTAGAACACGGCGAACACCGCGATCATCGCCGCGGCGATGAGGCCCAAGCCACGATAGAAGAACAGCAGGTACAGCAGCACCACGATAAGGCCGATAATGGCCACCAGCACGCCGGATGCCAGCGCGTCCTGGCCCAGCGTCGGACCGACCACCTGGCTTTGCGAGTACTCGAAGCTCACCGGCAGCGAACCGGACTCCAGAACGGTGCGCATGCTCTGCGCCTCGTCGAGCGTGTAGCCTCCGGTAATGGACACCTGCCCGCCGGTGATGACCGACTGCACCGCAGGAGCGCTTTGCACCACGCCGTCCAAGATGATGACGATCTGGCCGTGAGTGGACACCAGATCCTCGGTGGCCTGGGCAAACGCCTGGGAGCCTTCGCTATCCAGCGTCACGTTCACCGCGTAGTCGGCCGACGTCTGGCTTTCCTGTCCCACCGACACCTGCGTGATGTTCTCGCCGGTGATGAGCGGGGTGTAGGTGCCTTCGGGCACCTCGAGGTCGACGGTCTCATCGGTGGGAAACGCGTTGCCCAGATCGTCGTAGACCACCTGGTTGGAGCCGTACTGACCGTTTTGGATCTGCTGCACCACATTCTGATCGGTAAAGGAATCCAAGCGCGCGAACACCAGGCTGCCAGTGCGCCCAATGGTGTTGAGCGCCTCCTGGGTGTCGGACATGCCGGGAATCTGCACCAGGATCTGGTCGTTGCCCTGGATCTGGACCACCGCCTCGGATGCGCCGAGGGCGTTCACGCGGCTCTCGATGATCTCGCGCGAGGTCTCCATGTCCTCGGTGGAAGGCGCCTGGCCGTTCTCGCCGGTCGCAGTGAGCACCACCGACAGGCCACCCTGGATGTCGAGGCCCTGGTTGATCTTATCCTGCGGGGGCGTGAACATGAAGATCGCGCCGATGGCCAAAACGAAGCAAAGCACCAGCAACCAGAGGTTGCGGCGCTTATCGGACATGGACGATTTCTTCTTGCGACGTGCGTTGCCAGCTGCCATAGTGCTTCCAAACTCTTCCTAGATTTCCTTGCGCGCCGCCGGCGAGCCTGCGGACGGGTGCCCGAGACGGGACGGGGCACGCGCGCCTTAACCTGTCTATTGTGCCACAACCCCAATCGAGCGCAGCGGAAAATCCGCCCAATTATTCTCGGTTGGTGATATTTATTGGAACGAAGGCGGCGCCAGAAAGCGCGGGCCGCGCCCCGCAGCCGGCGCACCCGTCACGAAACGCCGCGGAACAAATGTCCCGTGGTCGCGCCGGGCGCCTTGGGCACCGACGAGCCGTCCTCCAAGGCGAGGTTGCGGGCGCGGACTGCACGCGCCACAGCGCTCCCGGCATCTTCCATCCTCATGAGCGAGGTGTCCACCATCAGGGCGTCCACCCCCGCCGCCAGCAGTTGCGGCACGGCATGGGCGATGTCCAGGCGCACGCCGTTGTACAAGTGGCCGCGCCCTAAGGCATCGGTCGCCACGGGGAATTCGAAGCCCTTGCGGTCGCGCAGCGCATGCGGCACGGCTCGACGCGGGCACACGGCGCAATCCTGGTTGCAAGGGCCCTGACTCATCAGCAGGCAATGCTCGGTGACCATGAGCTCCTGCGAGCCGATGACGGTGATGCCCAGCGGAACGGGGGATCGCCGGCCCAGCTCCTCGATCTGCGCCAACGTGAGCTCGGGGGAAAGCCACACGCGCCGCGCGCCGAAGTCGACGGCGCACTGCAGCGCATCGCGATTGAGCAGCGGCAGATGGGGGCCCGCCTCGGGAAGCGCCCCCTCGCCCGCCGCACGTGCCAGCGCGCCCAAGCTGTCGGCCAGCACGGGCCGCCCGGGCGCCACGCGCTCCCACACGTCATCGGTGCCGACGAGCGCCTCGCGGGAACGCCCGACCGGCTCGTGCTCCACGGCGGGCAGCACCACGATGCATTGCTTGGGATAGCCTGCCTGGTCCATGTCGTCCACGCGCAAGCCCGCCATCTGTGCGCCGCCGCGTTTATAGTTGAGGGCGGGCACGTACACGGCATCGGCGCCTGCGCGCTTCGCCGCCCGCGCGCAGGCGGGGTTGGTCGCCAGCGCCACCACCCGGCATGCCCGCTCGCCCGAGGGGGATGCGGGACGAGGAAGCGACGCAGGGCGCGCTTCGACCCTCCCCTTCCAGGGTTGCACCAACGCGCTGCATAGGTTCTCGAGAGCCGTCGCGCGCACCTTGTGCACCGTCGAGAAGCCCACGCCCACGCCCTCATCCAGCTGGATGTCGAGCGCTTTCAGGACAAACGGCGTGGATCCCAAGCGGTCCACGTGAGCACGCACATCTTCGACGGACACTGCTTTGGTGCGTGCCGGCTCCACCTGCGGCCCTTCCGCCGCGCCTCGTGCCGAAGCGGCATGATCGAAGCTTTCCAAGGCGCGCGCATCCTGCGCCAGCCAGAACTCCATGCGCAGCGGCTGGCCGAGACGCAGGATGGCACGCCCCTCCACGGGAACGCGCGGACGGGCGGCATCGTCGACGTAGGCATCGGCGGAGCTGCGCACGCGGAACACGCGATCGCCCTTCCCCACCGGGCGGTCGGGGCGGGTGGCCACATTGCCCGCCGCATCGGTGCGCATCTCGTCGAGCGTGCAGGCGAAATGCCCGCGCTTGGTCCAAAACTCCAAGACGTCGCCGGGCGCCAGGTCGCGCTGGCAGGCGATGAACGCGCGCCCGTCGCGCACCGATGCGACACGTCCCACGAACACGCCGCGGTTGTTCGGGCGCCCATAGCTCATGATGCCGTTGTCGCGCTCGCCCTCGAGGTAGGCGGTGGTGAACCCGCGCGAGAACGCCTCGGCGAGCACGCGTCGCTCCTCCTCGGTCGCGTGCGCATCAACATCGCCGGCGAGCGCACGGTCGAGCACGGCACGATACACCCGCGTGACTGCATGCACGTAATCGGGCGACTTCATGCGACCCTCCAGCTTGAACGATGCCACGCCGGCGGCGAGCATCTGCGGCAGCAGGTCCACCGTGCACAGGTCGCGCGGCGACAGCAGGTGCTCCCCCGGCGCGGGCAGCGGCTCGGGCGAGCCGTCCTCTCGAAGCTCGTAAGGCAGTCGGCAGGCCTGCGCGCACATGCCGCGGTTGGCGGAGCGTCCGCCGATGAGCGACGACATGAGGCATTGGCCCGAGTAGCACACGCACAGCGCCCCATGGGCGAACACCTCCACCTCCATGCCGCGATGCGCCGCCTCGCGGGACAGCAGCTCGATCTCGCCGAGGGACAGCTCGCGGGCCAGCGTCACGCGCGAGGCCCCCAAACGAGCCGATGCCTCGATGCCGGCCACGTTGTGAATGTTCATCTGCGTGGAGATGTGCAGCTCGGCCTGGGGGCAGGTTCGCCGCAGCTGGGCCGCCAGGCCGATGTCCTGAACGATGAACGCGTCGGCCCCGGCGCGATACGCTTCATGCGCCGCTTCCAACGCAGCGGCCACTTCGCCGGGAAGCACGGCTGTGTTCATGGTCACGTACACGCGCACGCCGCGTAGATGCGCGTACTCGCACGCCTGCGCCAGCTCCTCGGGGGAAAAGTTGCTCGCGCCGCGGCGCGCGTTGAACGATTCCATCCCCAAATACACCGCATCGGCGCCCGCGCTCACGGCGGCGCGCAGCGCTTCGGGGCCCCCGGCCGGGGCGAGCAGCTCCACTCGTGCGGGCGGGAACGGCGCCTCGGGGGCATCGGAGGAGACGGGAAGCAAGATGGGGGCGGTGGTTTCATCCATGGGAAGCATCCTTGGTGAGAAGCGGGCGGACGGCGATATTCGAATTGCTAGTATAATTCACCCTATGAAGATTCGGCGCAAACAGCGGCAATCGCGCACCCATGCCACGGCGTGGGCTGCCCTGTTCGCGCTCGGTGCCTGCGTGTTCCTGGCAGCCATGGCGGTGCAAGGCGGGCTGAAGATGATGGAGGGCTGGACGCAGGATGTTCCCAGCCTCGACGACACCGATGCGTTCAACTACGCGCAGGAGTCGGTGATGTACGCCGCCGACGGCACCACGCTGCTTGCCCGCTTCCAGCTGGAGAAGCGCGATCCGGTGACGTTGGACCAGGTGAGCCCCTACGTCATCCGCGGCACCATCGACACCGAGGACATCCGCTTCTACGAGCACAACGGCGCCGACCTGCAGGGCATCGCCCGCGCCGTGGTGAACAACCTTTCCGGGAACAGCCTCGAGGGCGCCTCGACCATCACCCAGCAGCTGGTGCGCAACACGGTCCTCTCGCAGGAGGCGACCGATATCACTTTCGAGCGCAAGGTGCGCGAGATCGAGCTGGCGGTGCAGATGGAGGACCGCTACTCCAAAGACGAGATACTGAACATGTACCTCAACACCATCAACTACGGCGACGGCGCCTACGGCATCCAGGCGGCGGCATGGAACTATTTCCAAGTGAACGCCATCGACCTCACGCTGGCGCAGGCTGCGACGCTGGCGGGCATCCCCCAATCGCCCGAGATGCTCAACCCCAAAACGCACCCCGACGCCTGCCTGCAGCGGCGCAACGTGGTGCTCGACCGCATGCTGCAGGCAGGCGACATCACCCAGGAAGAGCACGACGCCGCGGCTGCCGAGCCGCTCGAGCTCAACCCCGCGCCCGCCGAGCCTGCCGACGGCATCTACGCCTACCCGCAGTTCACCAGCTACGTGCGCGATCAGCTGCTCACCGAGAACAACCCCTATGGATGCTCGTACGCCCAGCTGTTCGAGGGCGGGCTGACCATCTACACCACCCTCGACCCTGCTCTGCAGGCGCAGGCCGAGGTCGCACGCGACGCGCAGCTTACACGCATGCCCGCCGACCTCGATGCGGCGCTGGTAGCCGTCGACCCGACGAATGGCCAAGTGCGCGCGATGGTAGGCGGCAAGGACTGGAACGCCAGCAAGGTGAACCTCGCCACCGGATCGGGAGGCTCGGGACGCCAGGCGGGCTCGTCGTTCAAGCCGTTCGCCCTGGTGGCCGCCATCGAGGCGGGCATCGACCCGGCGACGCGCATCGACTGCACCTCGCCCATCACGCTCACGGAGGGAAGCGACGCCGGAACCGTCATCGCGAACTACGGCGGCGCGAACTACGGCATACGTTCCATCCAGCGCGCCACGGCGGTGTCATCGAACACCGGCTACATCCGCCTGACGCAGGAGATCGGGCCCGAAGCCGTGGCGGACACCGCGCACAAGATGGGCATTTCCTCGGATCTGAGCGAGGTGCTCACCATCACCTTGGGCGCCTCGTCGGTCACGCCGCTGGAAATGGCATCGGCCTATGCCACGCTTGCCGCTGGAGGCATCCACCGCGACCCGGTGATCATCACGCGCATCGAGGATTCCTCGGGCGCCGTCATTTACGAAGCCCCCGACACCTCGCAACGCGTGCTGAGCGAGGAAGTTGCCGGCGCCGCCACCCGCGTGCTGCGCACCGTGTTCGAAACCGGCGAGGGGACCGCCTATGGATCGGGGCCGTCCAACGGGCAGCCGGTGGCGGGAAAGACCGGAACCTCCGACGATTTCGCCGACCATTGGCTGGTGGGCTACAGCCCCACCCTCGCATGCTCCACGTGGATCGGCAACCCGTCGGGCAGCATCGAGACCCCTTCCTGGGTCACCTGCAACCGCCTTTGGCATGATTTCATGAGCGCCGCGCTGGCCGACGTGCCCGTGACGGATTTTCCCGACACACCCGATCCCGCCTACGACAACGACTTCAACGGAAGCCAAGCGCAGCAATACGGCTCGGATCGCAAAGCAGAGCGGGAATCCGACGATGGGGATCAGGCGAACACCGACGACCCCTCGACCGCGCCCAGCACCATCGGGATGACTCTCGATGAAGCGGCACGCGCATTGGCCGGCTACGAAGCGGGCTATCTGGAAGAGCCCTCCGACACCGTGGCGGCGGGCATCGTGTTCGCCCAGGAAGTGCGGGATGGCATGGTGGTGCTCACCGTGTCCACGGGGCCGACGGCATAGCGATTTTGGAATAGGGCGTTACTGGGCGTCGCCGTCGCCCTGCTGCTGGGCATCGCCGGAAGCATCGTCGGAGGATTGCTGGGCATCGCCGCCCTCCTTGTTGGCGGCCAGCTCGTCGGTCTCCTTAAGCTTGGCGATGCCGTCGTCGTAACCCTGCTGGATCTCGGCCAGGCGCGCATCGTAGGTGGACCAGTCGAAGGGCTGCGCGTCGGTGGAGCTGCTGATCTCGGTGTAGAGCGCGACGTAGTCGTTCAACGCATCGCGCAGCTTGCCCGCGCCTTCCTCATAGCCGCTCTTCACGTCGGCCAGGTCCTCGGGCGCCTCGATGCCGGAAAGATCGTCGAGCGTAGCCAGGGCGTTCTCTGCCTGGGTCTGCATGCCCACCACGTCATCGCGCGACACGGCGTCGGTAAAGTTCGCAAGGGCCGACTCCAGATCGTCCATCACTTGGTTGACCTGCGACATGTAATTACGGTTATCGCTCTGCTGCTGCGTGACGGCGCTGTTCGAAGAGCAGCCCGCCAGCATGCCGAGCCCCAGCGCGGCGGCAACGAGCAGTGCCAGAATCCCTGCCATCGTCTTGCGATTCAAAAAAGACATCGGTGTGGTTTCCCTTCTCACGTTGGAATCATGCGATTATTGTTCGGCAGGCGCGGACGCCTCGGCATCGCTGCCGCTGCCTCCCGTTGTCTCCCCGGCGGAGCCCCCTCCCGCGGCCTCGCCGCTGGAGCCGCCCGATTGCTCGGTGCCGCCACCTCCGCCGCCGCCGGTATTGGAGCCGGCGGAGCCGCCCGACCCGCTGCTGCCAGCATGGGCGGTGCTACCGCCCGAAGAAGACGCGGCATCCCCCTGCTCGTTGCCGCTTTCGTCATCCGACTGGCTCTCCGAGGCGTTCGACCACTGGCCGGCTTGCGCCGACGACGAGAAGATATCATATTCCTCGTCGTCGTAATCCTCGTATTCGGGATCGTCGGCGTCCGGGAAATCCTCTGTGGGCTGGCCTTCCAGCACGACTTCCATGAAATTACGGAACGTGTCCGCCATCGTGACGTTGCCCATGGTCACCTGGTTGTTCGGATCGCCCAGCCAGCATGCGACGGAAAGCTGCGGGGTGATGCCGCAGAACCAGATGTCCATGCTGTTCTCCTGGGTGCCCGTCTTGCCGGCGACCGTCTGGCCGTTGCTCAGGCGCGCGGCGCGGCCGGTGCCCTCGGAGGTGTTCACGACGCCCTCCATCACCTGCTCGGCGGCATGGGCCACTTCCTCGCTCAAGACGCGCTCGCCCTGGGGGTTGCTGTTGTCGATGAGCACATTGCCCTGAGCATCCATCACGCGCAGGATGGGCGTGGCATCGTGGTGGATGCCGCCGCTGGCGATGGTGGCGTAGGCTTCCGCCATCTCAAGCGGCGTCACCGGCGACGAGTCGGCGCCCAGCACCAAGCCGCCCTCGGCGGTGAGCTCGGAGTCGATACCCATCTCGCGCGCCGTCTCGGCGATCTTCTCGGGGCCGATGGACATGGCCAGGCGGGCGAAGCCCGTGTTGGATGACACTGCGAACGCACGGGCGATGGTGCGCGTACCGTAGTCATGGTGCCCGATGTTGTGCACTTCCCAGCCAGGCAACTGCGCGGTGGCGCCGCAGTTGACGTAGGTGTTGTTAGGATCGATGCCCTCTTTGATAGCGGTCACCAGGCCGAACGTCTTGAACGTGGAACCGCCCGGACGGCCGCCGCCGCCCGAACCGGTGGCCAGGTTCACCTTGCTGGCATTCCAGTCCTTGCCGCCCACAATGGCGCGGATGTAGCCGTTGTCGGGGTCGACCGCTGCAATTGCCACCTCCGCCGCCGACGGAGACGATTCCAGCTTGGTCGCGGCTGCCGCCTCGGCGGCATCCTGCGTCTTGGGATCGAGCGTGGTCACCACGGTCAGACCGCCCTTGAACAGCTCATCGGTGGTATAGGCGTAATCGTTAAGCAGGGTGTCACGCACGTAGCTGGTGAAGTAGGGGTACGCATAGATGCCGTCGGTGCTGAGATCGGATACGTTCAACTCGAGCGGTGCCGCCACGGCGGCGTCGTGGTCTTCTTGCGAGATATCGCCGTTGCTGAGCATGCGATCGAGCACTACGTTGCGGCGCGCCACGCAGTTATCGGGGTTGTCGATGGGGTTATTGTACGTGGGAGACTGCGGAATACCGGCAAGCGTCGCCGCCTCAACCAGCGTCAAGTCACTGGCATCCTTGGAGAAATAACGCTGGGCCGCCGCCTGGATGCCATAGGCGCCCGAACCGTAGTTGATGGTGTTAAGGTACATGCGCAGGATGTCGTCTTTGGAGTAGGTCTCCTCCACCTTCAGCGCCAAGTACATCTCGCGCACCTTACGCTTGATGGTGATGTCGTTCATCTCCGACGACAGGATGGTCTGGCGCACCAGCTGCTGCGTAATGGTGGAAGCGCCCTCCTGACCGCCCGTGAGGTTCACGACGATGGCGCGGGCGACGCCGGCAAGGTCGACGCCCTTATGCTCGTAGAAGCGCTCGT
Organism: Eggerthellaceae bacterium; assembly: GCA_036306585.1. Classification (GTDB taxonomy): domain Bacteria; phylum Actinomycetota; class Coriobacteriia; order Coriobacteriales; family Eggerthellaceae; genus Aphodovivens. Next base: position 293,758 of record JAXJZF010000005.1, on the reverse strand, counting down.
CCTCGGTGTCGATGGTGGCGTCCTTGACATACTGGCTCACCTGGTCCAGCGGAATGGGATCGCGGTTCTCCAGCTGAAACTCCGCCAAAACGGTGGTTTCATCGCTGGCGAGCACCGTGGTGGCCTGCGGCGTGTCGTAGGCGTTCACCTGCGTGTAGTCGGGCAGGTCCTCCAGCCATGACGAGCACATCGCCCACGCGCCCACCAGCCCGGCGATCAGCGCGGTCACCAGCACGGCGAGCACGGCGAGCAGCACGGCATGGCCGTGGCGCTTCTTGGTGCCGTTTCTATGTTTGATCGAGCGTGAAGCCACGCGTCACCTCCTGCATCGGCCGAGCCGACCCGCCGCCTTCCGGCGAGTCCGCGCCGCGCCGCCTGCGATGCAGCGCCGGCGCTCGGCAGAAAACACTTCCCGCCATTGTAGCATCGGCGGCGAAGCGCCACTTCTTCCCAAAGGAAACACCACAGTACGCTTCACATTGCACCCACGGGAAAGCCCCTGAACGCAGACGCGGCGCCCCTTGGACGCCGCGTCGAGCCATGCGATGGAAAGAGGCGCTATGCCAGCTGCGCCTCATCGGCCTCCAGCTGGGCGAGGGCCTTCTCCATCTGGGCCCTCACCGCCTCGTGGCCGGTGCCGCCCTCGGTGGTGCGGGCAGCCACGATGCTCTCCAGATCGAGCGCCTGGGTGATATCGGCATCGAACAGGTCGCTTGCCGCCTTGAAGTCCTCCAGCGACAGGTCGTCCAAGTCGCAGCCGCGCTGGTCGCACAGCAGCACCAGGTGCCCCACCACCTCGTGCGCACGGCGGAACGGCATGCCCTTCTTGGCCAGGTAGTCGGCCACGTCGGTGGCGGCAAGGTAGCCCTTCTTCGCCTGCGCCATCATGGCGTCGGGGTTCACCGTCATGGTGCCGATCATACCCGCCATGCAGGTGTAACACTGCTCGAGCGTCTTGGCGGCGTCGATGGCGCCCTCCTTGTCTTCCTGCAGATCCTTGTTGTAGGCCAAAGGCAGGCCCTTCATGGTCACCAGCAGCGCCACCAGATCGCCGACAACGCGCCCGGCCTTGCCGCGCACGAGCTCGGCGAAATCGGGGTTTTTCTTCTGCGGCATGATCGACGAGCCGGTGCTGAACGAATCGGACAGAGTGACGAAGCCGAACTCGCTGGTGGACCACAAGATGATCTCCTCTGCCAGGCGCGACAGGTGCATGCACGACACGCTGCAGGCGTACATGAGGTCAAGCAGGAAGTCGCGGTCGGACACCGCGTCCAGCGAATTGGGGATGACGCGGGAGAAACCCAGCTCGCGCGCCGTCATCTGACGGTCAAGCGGATAGGTGGTGCCGGCCAGCGCCGCGGCGCCCAGCGGGCTGGCGTCGGCCGCGCGGCGGGCAGCGGCAAGGCGCTCGAAGTCGCGCGTGAGCATCCATACGTAGGCAAGCATATGGTGGCTGAACAGCACCGGCTGGGCGTGCTGCAGGTGTGTGTAACCGGGCAGGATCACGTTAAAGTGCTCCTGGGCCTGGTGCAGAAGCGCTCGACGAAGGTCGAGGTTGGCCTGCATCAGCTGGTCGCAACGTTCCTTTGCGTACAGACGCGTGTCGGTGGCTACCTGGTCGTTGCGGCTACGCCCGGTATGCAGGCGCGCGCCCGCATCGCCGATCTCGGCAGTGAGCACGCTTTCGATGGACATGTGGATGTCCTCGTTGTTGATGTCGAACTCGAAGTCGCCCGCCTCGATGCGCGCCTTGATGTCGTCGAGCCCCGCCTGGATCTTATCGGCATCCTCCTGGGAGATCACGCCCTGGGCGGCGAGCATGCGGGCATGGGCCTTCGAACCGGCGATGTCCTGCGCGTACAGCGCCTTATCCACCGGCAGCGAGGCGCCGAACTCCTGCGTGAACTCGCTCACGCCTTCCGTGAACCGACCCGACCAAAGTGCCATGGGTTTTCTCCTTCTATAGGCAAGCCCCCGCTCGCAAGCAGGGGCTTGGACGATTACTGGAAAATAAGCGGCGCTTACGCCTGAGGGGCTTCCGCGGCGCCGGTTTGACGGCGGTTCGCGCTCCAGACCTTCGCCGGCAGGCTATACAGGTCGATGAAGCCCTTTGCCGCCTTGTGGTCGAAGGTGTCGTCGTCATCATAGGTGGCAAGGCCGAAGTCGTAAAGCGAATAAGGGCTCTTGCGGGCGCGGACAACGCAGCTGCCCTTGTAGAACTTCAAACGGACGTCGCCGGTGACGCACTGCTGGGTGCTGGCGATGAATGCGTCGAGGGCCTGCTTCAGCGGGCCGAACCACTGGCCGTAGTACACCACGCGCGCCCACTCCTGCTCGATTCCCAGCTTGTAGTGCAGCACCTCGCGCTCGAGCACCAGGTCCTCAAGCGCCTTGTGGGCCTCGATGAGGGCCAGGGCGGCAGGAGCTTCGTAGCACTCGCGGCTCTTCACGCCCACCAGGCGGTTCTCGATCATGTCCAGACGGCCGTAGCCGTTGCGGCCGGCGATCTCGTTGAGCTGGTAGATGATGTCCAGGTAGCTCTTCTGCTCGCCGTTGATGGCGCAGGGAACGCCCTGCTTGAAGGAAACCTCCACGTACTCGGGCTCATCGGGGGCGCTTTCCGGATCGGCCGTCATGGTGTAAATGTCGGCCGGGGGTTCGTTCCAGGGGTTCTCGAGCACGCCGCACTCGATGGCGCGGCCCCACAGGTTGTCATCGATGGAGTAGGGCTTATCGTTGGTGGCGGGAACCTCGATGCCACGCTCGCGCGCCCAGGCGATCTCCTTCGGACGGGAGCCCAGATCCCACTCGCGCACCGGCGCAAGGATCTCAAGCGAGGGGTCCAGCGTCAGGATGCTGGTCTCGAATCGGACCTGGTCGTTGCCCTTGCCGGTGCAGCCGTGCGCGATGTACTTCGCGCCGCTTTCATGGGCGATGCGCACCAGGTGCTTGGAGATGAGCGGACGGGAAAGCGCGCTCACCAACGGATAGCGGTTCTCGTACAGGCCGTTGGCCGCCAGCGCCGCGCTGAGGTACTCGTTGGCGAAGTCCTCGCGCATGTCCACCACATGGCACGCGATGGCGCCGGTTGCCAGCGCCTTCTGGCGCACCTTCTCCAGGCCGTCATGCTCCTGGCCGACCTCGCCCACCACGGCGATGACGTCGACGTTCTTCTCCTCCTGCAGCCACTTGATGCAGCATGAGGTGTCCAGGCCGCCCGAATACGCCAGGACGCACTTTTCTTTCTGCTCTGCCATGTTCAAAACCTTTCCAAATCTCGTTTCGGCCATGCATTGCGGCATGCCGTCGTTCCCATCGGTAGATGCCGGGCAGCCTCACGGGAAACCGCCTGCGCCGCGCCGGCTGGAAGCGTCATCGTCGTCGCAGCCGCTCGACCATCCCGGCAACACGCTCCGCCGCCTCGCAGCTTTCCGCCGCGATCATGATGGTGTCGTCGCCAGCCACGGTTCCCAGCGCCCCGGGAAGATGCGCATCGTCAAGCGCCGCGCACACACCCTGAGCCCCACCGGGATGGGTTTTGACCACCACGATGGTTCCGCCCACCTTCACCTCGGTGACGAGTTCGGCGGCAAGGCGGGCCACACGCTCCTCCTCGGGCAGCGCGTAGCAGCCGTCGGCGGCCTTCTGCAGCCCCATTTCCACGATATCGCGCGACACGGTGGCCTGCGTGCAGGACAATCCCTGATCGCTCAGGCGCTCCACCAGATCACGCTGGGTTTTCACGCTGTAGGAGCGCACGATGGAGCGGATGGCTTCCTGACGGCGATGGCGCCGCGTGGTCGCCCTGCTGTCCTGCATCGTCGCTCCCCCTTTCTTGGCGCTGGCCATTATAGCAGCAGCCCCAAACGTGCGACGAGGGCGTCGACATCCTGCTTCCCGCACACCAGCGGAGGCAGGAAGCGCAGGGTATGCGGGCCGGTGGCGTTAAGCAGCAGCCCCTTGTCAAGCGCCGCGAGCACGATCGAGTTGGCATCCACGGTGCCATCGAGCTCCGCGGCCAGCATCAGCCCGTAGCCGCGCACCTCGGTCACATGCGGGAGCGTCGCGAGTTTCTCGCGCAGATAGGCACCGACGGCCTTCACGTTGTCCGCCACTCCTTCCTCCTGGAGGGCGGAAAGCGTGGCTTGGGCTGCCGCGACGGCCAAGCAGCTGCCCCCGAAGGTGGAGCCATGATCGCCGGGTTGGAACGTATCGCCCGCTTCGCCGCGTGCAGCGCACATGCCCAGCGGGAAGCCGTCGCCGATGCCCTTGGCGATGGTCACCACGTCGGGCAGGATGCCGAAGTTCTGGAACCCGAACGGCTCACCGGTGCGGAAGATGCCGCACTGCACCTCGTCGCAGATGAGCAGCGCCCCGGAATCCTGGGTGAGCTTGCGCGCCGCCTGCAGGAACTCGGGCGTGCAGGGGTGCACGCCGCTTTCGCCCTGGATGGGCTCGAGCATCACCGCGCAGATGCGGCCGCCCTGCTGGGCGAACAGCTCCTCGAGCGCCTGGACGTCGTTGAGCGGCACGCTGGCAAACCCGCCCGGCAGGGGCTGAAACGCCTCCTGCTTCGCCGGCTGGGCCGTGGCGGCAAGCGAGGCGAGCGTGCGCCCATGGAAGCTCCCCTTCAGCGTGACGACGAGGTCGGGGGCAGTCGCCCCCTCGTCAGCGTGCTTTTTCGCATAGAGGCGCGCCAGCTTGATGGCGCACTCGTTGGCCTCCGCGCCGGAGTTGGCGAAAAAGCTCTTCCACGGCACGCGTTCGGCTTCGGGCACCTTGGCGTTGAGTAGGTCGGACACCGTCTTCGCCACTTCGCCGCGGTGCTCGATGTAATAGTAGTTGCTCACATGCATGAGCGTATCGGCCTGCTGCTTCAGCGCAGCCGTCACCTTCGGATGGCAATGGCCAAGCGAAAGCACGCCGATGCCCCCGATGAAGTCGAGGTAGGGTTTGCCCTCGTCATCGAAGACCTCCATGCCCTCGCCGCGCACGAGCTCGACCGGCTTGCGCCCGAACGTGGGCATGAGGTATGCGGATTCCAATTCCTGTTGCTGGGCGAGGCTCATAGGTCGCACAGCTCCTTTCCTAGTTGGACAGCGTGTCTGCGGGATGCCGCCTGCACGGCGGCCGTTCTAGTTGTTCACCGCCAGGCGCGAGGCGAACGTGCCAAGCGGTTTGGCGTCGCCTGTCTCCGGGGCCTTCGCCTGGTCGACCATCGTGCCGATGCCCTTGTCGGTGAGCAGCTCGAGCAGCAGGGCATGCGGAATGGTGCCGTTGATGATGTGGGCGCGGTGCACGCCCGACTCCATGGCGTAGATGCACGAGCGCATCTTGGGGATCATGCCGGATGCCAGCGTACCGCCCGCCACCAGGTCCTTCGCCTCGGCAAGCGTCATGCGCGACACCAGCGAATCCTTGTTGGAGAAGTCCTCGTACAGGCCGTTCACATCGGTGAGGAAGATCACCTTGTGGGCGCCGATGGCTGCAGCCACGTGGCCTGCCACCACGTCGGCGTTCACATTGTAGAAGCCGCCCTGATCGTCGATGCCCACCGTGGCAAGCACCGGGATGAAGTCGCTTGCCACAAGGTCCTCCACCAGCTGGCTGTTGATGCGCTCGATCTTGCCCACGCGGCCCAGGCGCACGTCTGCCTGGCTCGCCATGATGGTGCCCGCGTCGGCGCCGCTGATGCCCACCGCCAGGTTGCCGTGGACGTTGATGGCGGCCACCAGCTCCTGGTTCACCTTGCCGGTGAGCACGGTGCGCACCACTTCCATGGCTTCGTCGGTGGTGACGCGCTGGCCGTCGACGAAGCGCACGGCCAGCTGGCGGCGCTCCATCTCCTCGGTGATGGCCTTGCCGCCGCCGTGCACGATGACCACGTTAACACCGATGATCTTCAAAAGGACGATGTCGGCCATCACCTCGGCGCGCAGCTTGGCGTCCACCATGGCAGCGCCGCCGTACTTGATGACGATGGTCTTGCCCGTGCAGTTCTTGATCCAGGGCATCGCCTCAGTGAGCACCTCGGCCGTCAGGTTGGACACCCCATGCGGCCGCGTCTCTTTGTCGTAATTCATACTAGCTTCCTAAACGTTTTCCAACACTCCCAGGGGTGCGACAGGAGAACGCGTCTCCGTCGCACGCCGACGGCAACCCGGCGGAACCTAGGTTCGGTAATCGCCGTTGATGGTTATGTACTCGTGGGAGAAGTCGCAGGTCCACATGGTGGTGGCGGCGTCTCCGGCGCCGAGGTCGATGTCGATGACGATCTCGGGCTGCTCGAAGCGGCGCAGGGCCTCGTCCTCGTCGAAGGGAACAGTCAACCCGCCGCGGCACACGGGAAGCCCCATGATGTCGATGGCGGCATCTTGCTGACGAAACGTTGCCCCCGAGCGGCCGATCGCGCCCGCGATGCGGCCCCAGTTGGCGTCGTGGCCGGTGATGGCCGTCTTCACCAAGGGCGAGTTCGCCACGGTGCGCGCCGCGCGGTCGGCGTCCTCGGCGTTGGCCGCCCCGGTGACGTTCACCGTCACCAAGCGCGTGGCGCCTTCGCCGTCCTCGGCCATCTGACGCGCCAGGTTGATGCACACCGCCTGCAGCGCGCCTTCGAACGCGGCGTATGCCGCCGAGCCGGGCGCGAACGACGGCGCGCCGGGCGCCGCGGCACCGCTTGCCAGCAGAAAGCAGCTGTCGTTGGTGGAGGTGTCGGAATCCACCGTCACTTTGTTGAAGCTCTTCCCCACGGCGGCCACCAGCGCTCCATGCAGAACATCGGCGGTGAGCGGCGCATCTGTGGAGAGCACGCTGATCATGGTGGCCATGTTGGGCATGATCATGCCCGAGCCCTTTGCCATGCCGCCAACGGTGAACACGATGCCCTCGTAGGCGGGGTCGTCCACCGTGAAGGCAACGGCCGCCTCCTTGGGATGGGTGTCGGTGGTCATGATGGCGCGCGCGGCATCGTTGCCCCCGTCGCGCGAAAGGACCGCCAGCGCCGCGGGGACGCCCGTCTTGAACGGGTCGAGCGGCAGGTGCTGGCCGATCACGCCGGTGGACGCCACCATCACCTCGTCTTCGGTGCAACCGACGGCGTCCGCCGTGATGCGCGCCATCTCGTGCGCCGTCTCGAGGCCGCGGCTGCCGGTCGCAGCGTTCGCGATGCCCGAGTTGACCACCACCGCACGCGCGATGCCGTACGAAACCCCGTCCAAATGCTCGCGCGAAACCGTCACCGGCGCGGCGCAGAACACATTCTGGGTGAACGTGCCCGCGCAGGCGCACGGTTGGTCGGCGACCACCAAGGCCATGTCGAAGCGCTCCGGGTTCTTGCGGAACCCGGCATGCACGCCCGCCGCCTTGAAGCCCAAGGCGCTGGTCACACCGCCGCCCTCGACGAACGAAACCCCTGCGGGCAGCTGGCAGCCGTCCATCGCGCGGCCCGGATGCTCGCCGAGCGGCACGAGATCGTCCACCGCGATGGGATGGCCCTTGCACTGCTCACCTGTCATAGCTGATTCCCTCTGCTTCTTTCCTGTCGTAGCCCCAAGGCGCGAACCGCGCGTCTCAAAGCAGATGGCAGCTCCCAAGCGCCGCCACCGTCATTGTCGATGCGATATTATGCACCTATATATTCGTTTTTCTAGTATCTTTTTAATAATTTATGCAATATTTTGATAATCGCCTCAGACGGAAAGCGAAACACCTGCCAATCCGGCGTCCTGCGGCAGCCCGAACAGGATGTTGGCGCACTGCACGGCCTGGCCCGCGGCGCCCTTGCCCAGGTTGTCGATGGCGCCGGTGGCAACCAGCATATGAGCCGGTTCCGACACGGCGAGCCCGATATGCGCGCGATTGGTGCCCGCCACCGATGCGGTACGCGGCTGATGTCCGGCGTCCAGCACGGCGACGAAGGGGCTTTCGGCATAGGCGCGGCGGTATTCGTCGATGTAGGCCTGCACATCGGAAGGGGCGTCGTCGCGCAGCGGCAGCGTGACCGTGGACAGCAGGCCGCGGCCGAGCGGCGCCAGATGAGGCGTGAACACCACGCGCCCCGGCGCGCCGAGGATCTGCTCGATCTCGGGCGTATGGCGATGCGTCCCCACACCGTACGCCTCCACATTGGCGTCGGCAAAGCAGAAATGGGTGCGCTGCGTGGCCTTCTTGCCCGCGCCCGTCACGCCCGAAACGGCATCCACCACGATGGGGGCGTCGTCGCGCACGAAACCCGCCCGGATGGCGGGAGCCGCCGCCAGCGAGGTGGCGGTTGGATAGCAGCCCGCGCACGCCACCAGGGCCACGCCGCCCTGCTCGCGCTGGCGCGCCGCACGCGCCAGCTCCTCGGCGAACAGCTCGGGCAGGCCGAACGCCGCCTGCTCCAACAGTCCGGTTTGGGTGTGGGGAACCTTGTACCACTTCTCGTAGACCGCCGGATCCTTCAAGCGGAAGTCGGCGGAGAGGTCGACCACCGCGATGCCGCGGTCGATGAAACGAGGCGCCGCCGCCAGCGCAGCGGTGTGCGGAACCGCCAGAAACACCACGTCGCATTCGTTGAGCGCCGGGTCGTCATGGGCGAGGAAGCGCAGATCGCTCACGCCCTCGAACGCAGGATAGGCATCCGCCAGGCGCGTGCCGGCAAGCTCGGTGGAAGTGATGGCGCACAGGTCGAAATCAGGATGCGCCGTCAGAAGGCGCACCGCCTCGATGCCCGCGAAACCCGCTGCTCCGACTACTCCCGCTTTGATGGCCATGATCGTTCGCCCTCTTCTTCCTTTGAAAACCTTCCGAATGAAAACGATGCCGGAGGAGCTCCGGCATCAGTCGTTGTCCTTATGGTTGGTGGTGTGGCGGTAGGTGGGCACCACTTCCTCGAGCAAGGCGATCGCCTCGTCGTCGGTCATCTCTAGCGCCGACTCCAGCAAATCGAGCTTCTTTGCCACCTCGCGGTAGCCGATATCCTTGCCCGACGACACCATGATGGACTGGTTGCTGGTGGGGATCGTGCTCTCCTCGTCCATGAGGAGCTCCTCGTACATCTTCTCGCCCTCGCGCAAACCGGTGAACACGATCTTGATGTCCACGTCGGGCGTGAGGCCGGACAGCTGGATGAGCCCCTTCGCCAGATCGACGATCTTTACCGGCTCGCCCATGTCGAGAATGAAGATCTCGCCGCCGCGCGCCATGCCGCCTGCCTGGATGACCAGACGCGACGCCTCCGGGATGGTCATGAAGTAGCGCTCGATATCGGGGTGGGTGACCGTCACCGGACCGCCCGCAGCGATCTGGCGCTTGAACACGGGGATGACGCTGCCGTTGGAGCCCAGCACGTTGCCGAAGCGCACCGCCGTGAAAATGGTCTTCGACGTCGACGCGTAGTGCTGCACCACCATCTCGCCCATGCGTTTCGTGGCGCCCATGACGCTGGTAGGATTGACCGCCTTGTCGGTGGAGATGAAGATGAAGCGCTGCACCCCGTAGGCATCGGCGGCGCGGACGGTGTTCAGCGTGCCGAACACGTTGTTGTAGACGGCTTCGCGCGGGCACACCTCCATCAGCGGAACGTGCTTGTGGGCGGCCGCATGGAACACCGCCGCGGGGCGGTACTTCGCGAACACGTCCTCGATGCGGCGGCGGTTGCACACGCTGCCGATCTCCACCACGATGTCGATGTCGGAATACTGGCGTAGCAAGTCGTTGCGCAGCAGGTAGGCGTCGTTCTCGTACATGTCGAAGATGACGATGCGCGCCGGCGCCACCTGGCACAGCTGGCGCACCAGCTCGCTGCCGATGGAACCGCCGCCGCCGGTGACCAGCACGCATTCGCCGGAGATGTAGCCCGACACCGCGCGGGTGTTCAGCACGATCTCCTCTCGGCCCAGCAGGTCGGCAACATCGACGTCGCGCAGCGACACATCGCCCACCTCGTCCAGCGAAAGCTCGCGGATGTTGGGCAACGTGCGCAGGCGGCAGTTGGTCTTGGTGCATTCGCCGTAGATGCGCTTGCGCTCCTCAACTGTCGCCGAGGGAATGGCCACCACGATCTGCTCGATATCGTATTTGTCGGCAAGGGCCACGATGTCGTCGGTGGTGCCCTCCACCTTCACGCCGTGGATACGACTGCCCCGCTTCGCCGGATCGTCGTCGGTGGCGACGACGGGGATACCGGGCATGAGAGGGTCCTTCGACGACATGCGCCCGATGGCGAGCGAGCCGGTCTCGCCGGCGCCCACCACCAGGGTGCGCGGGCGGTCGGCGTTTCTCTGCGTGGACGTGAAGGCGCGGCGCTTCTGGTGGAACACGCGCAGCACGAAGCGCGTGCCGCCCAGCATGAGCACGAGCAGGATGCACGAGCACACGAACACGCGGATGGGCAGACGCACGTCGATAACCCATAGGAACACCGCGCCGATGAGAGTGGACAGCACCACCGCCATCACGATGTGGATGGCCTCGTCGATGCTGGCGTACTCCCACAGGTTGTTGTACAGCTTGAACGCGACCAGCGTGGCCACGTTGATGACGGCAAGGATGCCCAGCACAAAGAAGATCTCGTTATTGACGAACACCTCGTCGGTGACGTTGGTGAGCGCCGAAGCGAGCCAGTACGCCACATAGGTGAGCACGATGTCGAGCAGCAGCAGGATCGCCGTGCGCCTTGTCACGCGTGCGTCCAAGCCCAACCTCCTTCTGCGAGTAACAAATCGGTTCGAAATGCCGCGGCGCTCTCGTCGCGACGCGACCGACAAGCTATTGTATACAAAGTCAAAAGCCATTGTAGGGATTGCACGGAAAGGGGAAGCCCCTTACATGAATAAAACAGCCGAAAACGCCGGCGGCGCTGCCGCCTCCATCCGGCAGACGCAGGCCCTCACCGGCGCGACCGCGCGCCGGCGCGACGACCAACCCGCCCGCCAGCGCAACATCGAGGAGCTGGTGTCGTTCATCGAAAGCGGCATCAAGCCCCAGGGCGCGCCCGAGCGCCTCGGCATCGAGCTCGAGCATACCGTGGTGCGCGAGGACGGCACGCCGGTGTCGTACGGCGAGGAGCACGGCATCGCCTGGCTGCTGGGACAGCTGCAGGCCGACTTTCCCCAGGGGACCCACGATGAAGAGGGCGATCTGCTGGGGGTCGCGCGCCCCGGCGCGGCGGTCACCATCGAACCTGCCGCCCAGGTGGAGCTTTCCGCCGGGCCGTTCGAGCGCCTGGCAGACGCCCGGCAGGCGTTCGACGATTTCGAGGGGCTTCTGGAATCGCACCTCGCCCCCCAGGGCATGAAAGCGCTCACGGTGGGCTACCACCCCACCGCCCGCGCCGCCGAGCTCACGCTCATCCCCAAGCGGCGCTACCGCTTCATGAACATGTACTTCAACGACCGCGGCCCCTGGGGCATGCGCATGATGCGCGGCAGCGCCTCCACCCAGGTGTCCATCGACTACCACAGCACTGCCGATTGCCTGCGCAAGATGCGCTTGGCGGGCATCGCCGGCCCGCTGTTCGCGCTGATGTGCGACAACAGCCCTATGCTGGAGGGCGAGCCGCGCCCGCACAAGCTGGTGCGCACCAAGATCTGGCAGGAATGCGACCCCGACCGCTGCGGCATCGTGCCCGGATCGCTGGATGAGGGCTTCACGCTGGAGCGCTACGCGGAATACCTGCTGGACACGCCGGCCATCCTCATCCCCTGCAAGAGGGAGGGCTGCTGCTACACCGAGCGCACCTTCGGCAGCATCTACGCCGACACCCCTATGACGCGTGCCCAGGTGGAGCACATGGCCTCGATGTTCTTCACCGACGTGCGCGTGAAGACCTACGTGGAGATCCGCCCCGCCGACGCGTTGCCCATCCCCCACGCCATCGCCTACGCCGCGCTGGTGAAGGGGCTGCTCACCACCGAGCAGGGCCTCGATGCGCTGGACGGCCTGTTCGAGGGGCTGGGCGAGGCCGACGTGGCAGTCGCCAAGACCGACCTGATGGCGCGCGGCTACGACGCGCAGGCCTACGGCCGTCCCGCAGCTCAGCTGTGCGACGAGCTGATGGGCATCGCCGCCCGCGGGCTGCCCTCCGACGAGCAGCCCTTCCTGCAACCGCTTGCCGACCTGGTGCAGCGGCGCGCCACTTTGGCCGATATCGAGGAGGAGCAGCTGCGACGCTAGCGCCGCGCGAGGGGTTTCGCTAGACTAGACGGCACGCAAAACGACGTTTCACGCATAACGGATGGGAGATCCAATGAGCAACGAAGGCAAGAAGGTAAAGGTCCATTACGTGGGCACGCTCGACGACGGCACGAAGTTCGACTCGTCGATCGACCGCAATCAGCCGCTGGAGTTCACCTGCGGCGCCGGCCAGATGATCCCCGGCTTCGACCAGGCCGTGAAGGACATGGAAGTGGGACAGACCGTCAAGGCGCACATCCCCGCCGCGCTGGCGTACGGCGAATGGCGCGAGGACCTGGTCCAGAAAGTGCCGCTGGAGCAGATCCCCAACGGCGACCAGCTGCCGGTGGGCCACACCATTTACATGCGCCACGGCAACGGCCAGCCCTTCCCCGTGTTCGTGAAGTCCATCGAAGACGGCATCGTCACCTTCGACATGAACCACGAGCTGGCGGGCAAGGACCTCAACTTCGACATCACGCTGCTTTCCGCCGAATAGGCGCGGGAAGCCAAACGAAAACGCGGAACCGCCCGGAGGGCCTCTTTTCGGAAGCCTTCCGGGCGGTTCTTCTTTTCGCCGCCGCGAGCGATGCCGCGGCGGCGCCTGCACTTTTCTAATCGGCTACCAGGACAGAAGCTCGTAGCCCGTCTCGGTGATGACCAGCTGCACCTCCCACTGCGCAGTGGGCATGCCATCGGCGGTGCGCACCGTCCAGCCGTTGGGGTCGGTCATGTCGATCTCGCAGCCGCCCATGTTCACCATGGGCTCGATGGTGAAGCACACACCCGGCGCTAGGACCATGCCCGTGCCCGGCTCGGACACGAAGCTCACGAACGGATCCTCGTGGAATTCCAACCCGATGCCGTGGCCGCCGAACTCGCGCACCACGCTGTAGCCGTTCTCCTGGGCGTAGGCGTTCACCGCCGCACCGATGTCGCCCAGAAAGCCCCAGGGCTTGATGGCCTCCAGGCCCTTCTGCACGCACTCCTTCGTCACGCGCACCAAACGCTCGCGCTCGGGGTCCGCTTTGCCGATGCAGAACATGCGCGAGGAATCCGAGAAGTAGCCATCGAAGATGGTGGAGCAGTCAACGTTGACGATGTCGCCTTCCTTCAGCACCACGTCGGGCGACGGGATGCCGTGGCACACCTCCTCGTTCACCGAGGTGCACACGCTTTTCGGGTAGCCCTCGAAGTCCAAGTCGGCGGGGATGCCGCCATGTTCCACGGTGTAATCATGCACCCACTGATCGATCTGCTCGGTGGTCACGCCCGGTGCGATGTGCTCGGCAACATAGTCCAGCACGCCGATGTTGATGGCCGCGCTGCGCTTGATGCCCTCGATGTCTGCCGCGGTCTTCAGCAGACTGCGGTAGGGCACCTCCAGCCCGCGCTCATAGCAATCCTGCAGGCGCGCATCGATGTCGATGTGGCATTTCTTGTATTTCTTGCCGCTGCCGCACCAACATTCATCGTTGCGGCCCGGCACTGCCATTCCGTCGTACATTCCCGTATCCTTCCGAAACGTCGTTGTTGTTTTCGGAGGCTAGTATAGCGGTCGGATGCTTTGATCGCATGCAGCCGCTCAGCTTTTCGGGATTTTGCCCGCGAAGCCGCAACAGCGCACGGGACACGCCTTACCGCTTCCGGAACGCGCGGTACTGCTGCTCGAGGCGGGCGAGCTCATCGGGGGAAAGCTCGGTGAGGCGCTCCATGCCATGGTCGAATTCGATGAAGCTCTCGTTGCGGCGCAGGCGCATCTTCTCGTTGAAGAAACTCACCGTGACGCCCGTGAGCAACGCCACCACGAACAGCGCCGACAGTCCGATGACCACGCTGAGGACGCGCACGAGGGCGCCATCGGGCACGATGTCGCCGAACCCGATGGTGGTGATGGTTTGGAACACGTACCATACAGCGTTGCCGTAGGTGGGAAACGTCTCGGGCTCGACCAGGCAGAACAGCCCGCAGCAGATCAGCAGGAACGCCAAATACCCTGAGAAGATGCGCTGGGCGCCCACCGCCTTCATCGTTCGCCACAGGACGACGCCCGAGCGGACGCGCCCTGCCTTGCCTTCGTTTTTCGGTTCCCGGAACATGGTCGCTACCCTCCCTACCCCGCTTTCGCGGCGTCGCTTTTCCGAACCATCAGCGCACGCGGGATGGGCAGCGCCGCCCCCACCACCGCCGCGACGCCGCTGACCAAAATGCCGTCGATGGGGAAGCACAAAAGCAGCAGCGCCAGGGACAGCACCGGCTTGCGGGTCATGCCCGCAACGAACGCCGTGGTGACCGACACGACGCACAGCATTGGGTCGATGCCGACAAGCGTCGCGATGCCGTACCCCGCGCTCACGCCAGCGAAGATGCACGGGAAGAAGTTGCCGCCCCGCCAACCGAGGTTCAGGCACAGCGGCGTGGCCACGGCCTTCACGATGCCGGTCGCGATAAGCGCGAACGCGCCGGCGGCACCCCAGCTTCCCATAATGGAGCGGCACTGCTCCTCGCCCGAGAACAGCACGCCAGGCAACGCGAGCGCGACCGCGCCCAACGCCACGCCGGCGATGACGGGCGCCAGGATGGATTCATCGCGGAACCGCGCGCCCAAAGCGCCGAATACGTGATTGGATGCATGGAACAGCAGCGCCAACGCCCATCCGACAAGCGAGAGCGGGACGACGAGCAGCAGCTGCGCGCCCGCCGCCTGGATGGAGGGGAAATGCGGCAGGCCCGCGTTCCCACCCAAAAGACCCGACACCGCCGCCGCGCCGCCGAACGCCCCGAAAGCAGCCGCGGTGTAGAGCAGCAGCTTCGCCGACCGACGCAACGCATAATCATCGGGCGAGGGGATGCGCGGCTGGCTTTCCGCATTCATGACGATGCCCAGAAACGGCGCGCCGAACACTGCTGAGAGTGTGGCGGACACGGTGAGGTCGGCAACCGCCTTAACCTTCAGCCCAGCGCGCTTGAGCGTGCGGCCGATCCACGTGCAGGCAGCGGCGATGATGCCCGAAAGGCCCGCTTCGGGGCCGATGGATCCGCCGAACGCGAGCGGCAACAGGAAGCTCACGAAACTCGCAGCGCCGCCCCGCAAACGGTAGCCGCCCGTGGCGCGCACCTGCCCCATCACCGCATCAAGCGGTTCGGGCGCGCTATGAAAGGCACGCGTCCACAATCCGATGAGCAATCCGCCCAGCGGGCATAGAATCAGAGGGAGCCACCAGGCATCGAAGGGAAACACTGCGGGAAGACCGCGCCACAGCAAGGAGACGAGCAGGCTGGAAAGCGAAAGCGCGCCCCACACCGCCACGCCAACGGCGAAACCGATTGCGCAGGCAAGGAGCACCATCGAGATGCTGGCAGACGCGATGCGGCCCGCCCCCTGCATGGGCTGCCCATAATCGCCCACATAGGGCCTATCCCGCCTGTCCGCCACCGGAGCACCACCTTCCGCCACGGCGCGAAGGGAGGCTTCGCACGCCGATCTTGGCACCACTGTACCATGCGCGGCCCGTCCCTGCCGGCGGATCCGGTCGAACCGCGCCGCCTCTCCAAGGCGTTCGGCCGGATCGCCGCTAGCACGCGTGCCACCCGCAAACCCCCCTCCGAACGAAACCCCCGCCGGCACCAGCCGACGGGGGTTTCAAACGCTATGCTGCAGCGTGTTGCCGTGCAGGGCTAGCCGCGCACCTCGGCGCCGGTGGCGCCGCATACCTTCTTGATCAGCTTCTGCTGGGCCTTCTCGGCCTCTTCGCTAGTGAGGGTGCGGTCGGCGGCGCGCCAGGTAAGGGCGTAGGCCATCGACTTCTTGCCCGCGCCGACGCGCTCTTCGTCGCGGTACACATCGAAAAGATGCGCGCTCTCCAGCAGCTTTCCGCCCGCCGAGCTCATGCACTGCATCATGCGCTCGTGCGTGACGTCCTCGCCCACCACAAAGGCGACGTCCAGCGCCACCGCTGGGAACGTGGGCACGTCCACGTACGGGCGCGCCGGCTGGCTGCTCTTGATGAGCGCGGAAAGCTCCAGCTCGAACGCCACCACCGGGCCATGCGCCTCGAACGCGTCGACGGCCAACGGGTGAAGCTCGCCCACCCAGCCGAGCACCGTGCCGCCGGAAAGCACCTGGGCGGCGCGGCCGGGCTGCAAGTGCGGGGCATCTTCTGCGGACAGCGCCTTGAAGCGGATTTTGGGGATGGCAAGCTCGCGCACCAGGCTCTCGATGACGCCCTTGCCGTCGAAGAAATCGAACGGCGCAGGGCTGGCATTCCACGAAACGTCGCCCATGGCGCCCGCCATCACGCCCGCGACGCGCGTGCGCTCCTTAGGCAGCTGGCGGCCTTCGGCAGCATGGAACGTCTCGCCGATCTCGTACAGCTGGATGTTCTTCACGCCGTGCGCCTGGTTGTGCGCCACACTGCGCAGCAGGCCGGGGACGATGCTGCGGCGCAGCACCGACTGGTCGGCGTTCATGGGATTGATGAGCTCGACCGGCTCGCCGAGGCCCTCGGTGCTCATGCGCAGAAGCTCGAGATCGTCGGGCTGGGCGAACGAATAGGTCATGGTCTCGTTCATGCCGGCGGCGCGCAGGGCGCGGTTCACCACGTCGCGCTTGAGTTCGGCCTCGCTACGCGTTCCCACGCGGCCCGGGCCGCCCGGCAGCGTCGACTCGATGCGGTCCATGCCCCATAGGCGCAGCACTTCCTCGTACAGGTCGATCTCGCGCTCAAGGTCGGGGCGGAACGTGGGGGCCACCACGGAGAGCACGGCCTCGGTCTCGCCATCGGACACCTGGCAGCCCAAACGTCCCAGGATCTCCACGATGAAATCGCGCGGGATGTTTGCGCCCATCATCTTGTTGAAACGCTCGATGCGGAACTGCAGCTGCGGGGCAACGCTCACGCGCGGCCACACGTCCACGATGCCCGCATCGTTGGAAGCGGCGCGCGCCACCGTTCCGCCGGAAACCTCGGCGATGAGCATGGCGGCCGCAGCGGAGCGCAGCTCGATCTCATGATCGTCGACGCCGCGCTCATAGCGCATGGAGCTTTCGCTGATGAGACCCAGGTTGCGACTGGTGCGGCTGGTGCGGCCCGCCTCGAAGGCGGCGGCCTCCAGCAGGATGTCGCAGGTTTCGTCGGTAACCTCGGTCTCCAGGCCGCCCATCACGCCTGCCAGCGCCACCGCGCCCAGCTCGGGCGTGGAGATGACGGTCATGTCGGAAGTGAGCTCGCGGTCCTCCCCGTCCAACGTGGTCAGCTTCTCGCCGTCTTCCGCAGCGCGGATGACCACATGAGCCACGCCGTCGGCATTCTTAAGCTTGCCCAGGTCGAAGGCGTGCAGGGGCTGGCCCAGCAGGAACAGGATGTAGTTGGTCACGTCCACGATGTTGTTGATGGAGCGCTGGCCGATGGCCGCCAGGCGCTCGACCATCCAGTCGGGGCTGGGGCCCACCTTGCAGCCGCGGATGACGCGGGCGGTGTAGCGGGGGCAGCGGACATCGTCTTCGATGGTGATCTTCACCTCGTCCTCGATGGGCGCGCCCTGCTGGTCGAGCTCGAGCTTGCCCGCCATCTCGGCAAGCGGGCTGGAGTAGTCGCGGCGGTACATCGCGCCCAGCTCGCGCGCCAGGCCCACCACCGACAGGCTGTCGGGGCGGTTGGGCGTGATCTCAAGATCGAGCACGGTGTCGCCCAGCTTGGCGTACTCGGCGAACGGCATGCCCATCGGCGCATCCTCGGGCAGGATCATGATGCCCGAATGATCGCCGCCCAGGCCCAGCTCGCGCGCCGAGCAGTTCATGCCGCAACTCACCACGCCGCGCAGCTTGGATTTCTTGATCTTCACGTCACCGGGAAGCTCCGCGCCGATCATGGCAACCACCACATGGTCGCCCTCGTTGAAGTTCTGCGCGCCGCACACGATCTGCAGCGGCTCGGGGTTGCCGTCGGCGTCGACGTTCTTATCGCCCACGTTCACGCGGGTGACCCACATGTGATCGGAATCGGGATGCTTCTCCTTGGACACGATCTGCCCGGTGACCACATGGTCGAACTGAGCGCCCAGCTTCTCGACACCCTCCACGCCGGTGCCGGTGAGGTCCAACCGGTCGCACAGCTCCTTGATATCGGTAGGCACCTCCACATATTCGGAGAGCCACTTCAAAGATACTTTCATATTCGCCCTCCTAGAACTGACGCAGGAAACGCATGTCGCCTTCGACCAGCATGCGCAAGTCGGGGACGTTGTACTTCAAGCAAGCGATGCGCTCGACGCCCATGCCGAACGCGAACCCGGAATACTTCTCGGGATCGATGCCCGCGTAACCGTAGACGTTGGGGTCCACCATGCCGCAGCCCAGGATCTCGAGCCAGCCGGTACCCTTGCAGAAACGGCAGCCCTCGCCGTGACAGATGCCGCAGCTCACATCCACCTCGGCGGACGGCTCGGTGAAGGGGAAGTAGTGGGCGCGGAAACGTGTCTTGCGCTCTTCGCCGAAGATCTGCTTGCAGGCGTATTCGAGGGTGCCCTTCAGATCGCCGAAGGTGATGCCCTCGTCCACCACCAGGCCCTCGATCTGATGGAACTGGGGCAGATGCGAGGGGTCGGCCACGTCGCGGCGGTACACCTTGCCGGGGCTGATGATGTAGATGGGGGGCTTCTGCGCCTCCATGACGCGCGCCTGGACCGGCGAGGTCTGGGTGCGCAGCAGCACGCCCGATTCGCCCTTCACATGCTTATGCGTGTCGTCGGAGCGATCCACCACGTAGAAGGTGTCGGCCAAGCCGCGGCTGGGATGATCCTCGGGAGCGTTTAGCGCGTTGAAGTTGTAGTACTCGGTCTCCACCTCGGGACCGTTGGCGATGGAATAGCCCAGGCCCAGGAAGATCTCGGAAACCTCGTCGATGATGCGGTTGATGAGATGCCGCGTGCCCAGCTGCTGGCAGCGGCCCGGCAGCGTCACGTCGACGGCGCTCGCATCCATAGAGGCCTCCAACTCGGCGGCGGCCAGCGCCGACTTGCGCGAGGACAGCGCCTCCTCCACCACATTGCGCACCTCGTTGACCGTCTTGCCCACCTGGGCGCGCTCGTCCTTGGGCACCTGACCCATGCCGCGCAGATACCCCGTCAACGTGCCGGACTTGCCCAGCACGCCCACGCGCACCTGCTCGAGCGCGGCGGAATCGGCCGCTGCCTCGATGGCGGCAAGCGTTTCGGTTTGAAGCGCTGCCAATTCGTCAACAATCGCCATGCGTCCTCCGTCCTTTCCTTGTCGCATGCGCCGGGCCGCGCTGCGCGCCTGCCCGGGAAAACAAAAAGCCTGCTCCCGCTTGGACATCCAAGTTGGAAATCCAAGGACGGGAGCAGGCTCTCGCGGTACCACCTCGGTTGACGGCGCTCGCCCCTCCGCCCCGGCGCAACGCCGAAGCAACAGGCTGGCCGCCCGCTTCGTTCGCCCGATCACGGAGGCGCCCGGCACGGCCTACTTGAAGCGTCCGCCCGCACACCCAGGCCCCGCGTTCAGCCGTGCAGCTCGGAAGGGAATCGCCCTGCAAGCCGTCCGCGCCCTTTCAGCCGGTGAGGCGCGTCTCTGATGGCGGCGTGCGCGCAAGGCGCTGTCTTCGTCAATGCCGTTCATCGCATTCGCGATGCATCGCGAAAGTATAGCGCAAACTCGCGAAGGCGCTGCGAAAAAGCTCCGTAAACCCGCAAGGGCGGATGTGGATTCCGAACGCGCCTGCGCCGCGCCGCAGCGCATCGGCATCCGCCTAGGGGTATCATTGGCTGCATACGTTCAACCGACGACGCCGAAGAACCGGAGGGTCGCTATGGAATCGGATGCAGCATCGGACCGCCTTGCCATCAGGCTTGCCACGCCGCAGGATGCCGAGGGCATCCGCCTCGTCTACGCGCCGTTCGCGCACACTCCGGTCACGTTCGAGGAGGAAGAACCCGCGCCCGACGAGTTCCAACGCAGGATGGAAGGCATCCTGGCGTTCTACCCGGGGCTCGTCGCCTGCCGGGGTGGGAGCATCGTCGGGTTCGCCTACGCTCATCGGCAGTCCGACCGCGCGGCTTACGATTGGAATGCCGAGCTGTCCGTCTACCTCGCACACGATGCCGCGCGCCACGGACTCGGATCGGCGCTGTACGAGGCGCTGCTGGACCTGCTTTCCCTGCAGGGGGTCCGTTGCGCCTACGCGCGCGTGACGCTTCCTAACCCCGCAAGCGAACGGTTGCATGCACGGTTCGGGTTCGACACCATGGGAATTCAGCGCAACGCCGGGTTCAAATGCGGCGCCTGGCGCGACGTTGCGTGGTTCACGAAGCAGACCGGCGCCTTCGATGCCGACCCCGCCAAGCCCATCCCCTTCCCCGAAGCCCTCGCGCAACGCGAAGCCGAAGTCGCGCGCGTCCTGTCACGCGCCAACAGACGAGCAGCGGTCTAATCAGGCAACCGCAACCCCCCTATTCGCCGTTGCGCGCTCTCAAAAGGGAAAGGGTGCTGGAGAGCACGAGCTTTCTAGCAAGGAGCTGCTGGCCTTGCGCGCCGCGGATCTTCCCCTGCGCTTTCAAACGATCGAGCTTTCCCGCGACGTCGGCAAGCTGGCTCTCCATCAACTCGATAGCATCCTCGAACGCGCCCAACCGGTCGATGGCGACGCCACGCAGGCAATCGCCTTCCACCTGCGCGAAACGCGCCGGCGCACAGTATGCTCCGGCGCCGTCTTTCGCAGTGATTCGCTCCATGGCAATCTACCCTTCCCACGCCTCGCGCAAACGCGCGATCTCGTCGGCGTATCCCGAGACGTCTTCTTGCGGCGTTTCCAGGTAGAACGGCAGATCACGCAGCAGAGGATGGCGCGTGACGGCGGAAAGCGCGTCAAAGCCGATGAAACCCTCGCCGATGCGCGCATGGCGGTCCTTGTGCGCGCCGCAGGGGTTCAAGCTGTCGTTCAGGTGGATGGCACGCAGCCGGCCGAGTCCCACCGTCCGATCGAATTCGCGCAGCACGCCGTCGAGATCGCCGGCGATGTCGTAGCCGCCATCCCATACATGGCAGGTGTCCAAGCACACGCCGACCTTGTCCTTAAGGTCCACGCGATCGATGATGGCCGCCAACTCTTCGAAGCTCCGCCCGATCTCGCTGCCCTTGCCCGCCATGGTCTCGAGCAGCAACGTCGTGGTCTGATCGGGCCGCAACGCCTCGTTAAGCGCGGAGGCGATGAGCTCTATGCCGGTCTCGGCACCTTGCCCCACATGGCTTCCGGGATGCATGTTGTACAGCTGGCCGGGCGTGTTCTCCATCCGCGCAAGATCCTCGGCCAGCGTCTGCCGGGCGAATTCGCGCGTCTTCTCCGTTTGGGATGCAGGGTTGAGCGTATAGGGAGCATGCGCGAGGATGCGATGAATCCCCTGCTCGTCGGCGTATTCGCGGAACGCCCGCACATCGGAAGGGTCGATGGCCTTCGCCTTGCCGCCGCGCGGATTGCGCGTGAAGAACTGGAACGTCGACGCGCCCAGCCCCACCGCCTGCTGGGCGATGGCCAGAAAGCCTTTGGAAATGGAAAGATGGCATCCGATGTCGAGCATGCGACCCCTTTCGGCCACGGAATACGAACAACCGCCCGAGCATACCACAGAAGCCGGCGTCGCAACCGTGCCTCAAGCGAGCAGCGTCAAGGTCACTGCCGCCACAAGCAGCACCACCGCGGCCGCCATAAGCGCCGCATCGCGCGCTGCCAACGGGTACTCCTTGTATCCGCTTTCGCGCGTGCGCAAGTTGAACCCGCGCACTTCCGCGGCTATGGCTGCGCTGTTCGTCTTGCGCACCGACGACATCAGCAGCGGCAGGCACAAAGGGGCCATCAGGCGCACTTTGCGAACGATCCCGCCCGAGTCGAACTCGACGCCCCGCGCGGTCTGCGCCTCCATGACGCCCTTCATGTCGTTCATGAACGTGGGGATGAAATGCACCGTGGAGGTGAAAGCGAACGCATATTTATAGGGCACATGGAGCATCTTTACGGCGGCATTGGCAAGATCGCTCATGCGCGTGACGTAGAACACCAGGAACAACGGGATCGCCGCAGCCGTCAGGCGAACGATCGTGGTAAGCGCCGCCATCAGGCTCCCCGTGCCGAGGTAGCCCCACGGCAGCGCGATGAGCAGCGTTCCCGCAGGCGTGGTGAGCAGCTGGACGATCGCTAAGATCGCTGAGAACGCCAACACCGCGCGGGCGAGCCCCGCTACCTGGCGCACCATGCCGCAGGAACCAGCAAGCAGCACCGCCACCGCAAGCATGATCACGAGAAAAACCAGATTGCTCGTGCAGAAGCACGCGATGGCGAACACCATTGCCCCGATGAGTTTCACCAAGGGGTTGGCACGATGCAGCAGGCTCGTGCCCGGGACGTATTCCAAAAACCCATTCATGCTCAACGCACCCTTTCCTTCGCTGACCCGCGCCCGTCGCGCACGCGCTCCTGCGCCGACTCGCCATCTTTCGGCATTGCCGTCCGGCGTCGGACGGCGGCGTTTCCGCACCGGGCTGCAAGGACTTGCGTGAGAGCGCGCTCCATCTCATCGAGCGTGTTCGCACGCGCCACGGCAGTCGCCGAAAGCGCGGGCATCTCCCGGATAAGCTGCTCGGACACCTCGACGATCTGCGGCGGCATCAGCGATGCCCGCTTAAGCGCCTCGGCATCGCGCAGCACCTCGAACGTGGGACCGTCAACCACCACCTGGCCGTCGGAAAGCATGATGACTCGCTCGGCGTAGTCGGCTACCACCTCCATGTCATGGCACACCATCACCACCGTCGTGCCGCGGTCATGCATCCGCGCGATCACGTCCATCACGCGTCCGCACTCCAGCCAATCCAGCCCCGTCGTCGGCTCGTCGAGCACAAGCACAGGCGGCGCAAGCACCACGATCGACGCCAAGGCAAGCAGCTGACGCGATCCGCGGTTAAGCAGGAAGGGATCGGCGTCGAGATCGAGCCCGAGCTCGCCGGCGATCAACCCCACTTGCTCGCGCGCCTCATCGCCGTCGCGGCCTTGCGCCCGGAATCCGAACAGAAGCTCGTCGCGCACCGTAGGGCAGCAGATCTGGCGATCGGGGTTCTGGAAAAGAAACCCCACACGACGAGCCAACTCGCTCGTGCGCAGGCTCGTCGTGGGCGCCCCGTCGATACGGACCTCGCCCTTATCGGGCAGAAGCAGTCCGTTCACCAAGCGCATCGCCGTCGATTTCCCCGCACCGTTCGTGCCCGCCAGCGCGACGAACTCGCCGTCGCCGATCGTGAAGCTCACCCCCTTCAAGATGGGATGGGCGGCATCATAGGATTTGAATACGTCGTCGAATTCGATCATGCCAAAACCCCTTCCAGCACGAAGCATGCCTCGTCTACCGTGCGCACCGCCCCCGGCGACGCCACGCCATGCGCCCGCATGCGGTTCACAAGGGTCGTGGCGCGCGGGCAATTCACGCCGATGCGGCGCAGCTCCTCGTCATGGGAGAGCACGCGCTCCGGCGCATCGGCGAATCGGATGCTTCCGTTCTCCATCACCACCAGCATATCGGCATACCGGGCAAGCAGGGCGATCTTCTGCTCGACCACCACAACCGTGGTGCCATGATCGCGGGCATAGCGGGCAAGCAGCATGAACACGTTCTCGGAGCTGGCTGGATCGAGTTCGGCAGTCGGTTCGTCAAGAACGAGAACCTTGGGCGCAAGCGCCAGGATGGAGGCGATGGCGACCTTTTGCTTCTGCCCGCCCGATAGCGAGGCGATTACCCGATCGCGCAGGTCGGTTATCCCCATATCTTCGAGAGCAGCCGAGACGCGCTGTTCTATCTCTTCATGGGCGATGCCGAAATTCTCCAACCCATAGAGCATCTCGTCTTCCACCACCGATGTGACGAACTGGCTCTCGACGTCTTGGCATACGCTTCCGACCGAACGCGATATGTCGGTGAGAGCGCACTCGCACACATCCATCCCATCCACCACCACCGAACCGTAGAAGTCGCCCGGATAGCAATGGGGGACGATCCCGTTCATCGCGTAGGTGAGCGTGGATTTCCCTGACCCCGCTGCGCCCGTCACGCCTACGAACGCACCGGCGGGAATCGCAAGATCCGCTTCCCGGATCGCAGGTTCTTCCATTTCGCGATAGCGGAACGAGAAGCCGCTGATCTCGATCATGTTCTGCATCGTCTGCCCCATTCCCCTACTGCCTTTAGCGCTTGAGAACCTTCGCGAGGGGAAGCGCGAGAATCTGAACGAGCACGCAGTTGAATGCCGCCGTGCCCAAAACGATCGCCACATACGCCGCCAAGGCAACGAACAGGTCGCCGCCGGTGGACATCACATTGATGTAGACGGACAGGAACGCGAACACGCTGCCGGAGACGAGCGTCGAGAAGAACGTGCTGACGAGGGGATTAAGATCGAGTTTGCCGCCGATGCGCATGGGGACCTTGATGAGCAAGCCGCACACCAGCGCGCCCAGGATCTCGGAAGGAATGTTCAGAAGCGGCGTGGCGTTAATCATGGGGATCTGGCAGATAAGGCCAGCCAGCAGGCCTATGATCACAGCTTGGCCCACTTTAGGGCGAACCAGGATGATCGCCAGGCAATACATCGCGATGACGAAGTTGGGTTTCATGCCCATGGAGGCGAACACCGACCCCACGGTGAGTTTGAGCACCGCCCCCGCGGCAAGGAGCACCGCCACCAGTACGATATCGCGCACCGTCAGCCCACTCGTCTTGTCTGCCGGGCGCACCGAGCGCTTCGCACCTCGCAAAGCGCCGGCTGCTGATCCGCCTCCCGCTGCTTGAACTGCGACGGTCGTGGTTGCGGTTTCGTTCTTGCGGGATTCCATGATTCCCATCCTTTCTGGCGGCTTCGCCGCCGATTAGCGCCCGTCACCGGGCTGGTTTCCTGCCGGCACGCGGTCGCGGATGGGAAAGGCGCAATGCGAGAAGCCAATCCGATGGCTGCGGAAACGAAAAAGACCTGTCCTTTAGAGTTCTAAAGGACAGGTCTTTCGATCTGCGGTGCCACCTTTATTGGCTCTGCATGCGCAAAGCCCTCTCACGAACATGCCAACACATGTTCTGCCATTAACGCAGGCTCACGGTCCAGATACTCGGTCGGCTTGGATGCATACGCCCCGCGCCTTCCTTTCCCCTTTCCCTCGGCGAACCATTTACCGCCCAGCTTCCTACGGGAATCCCAGCTGCGCCCGCTCTCTGTGAGTGCTCATGACGGCTTGACTTTCGCCTCATCGGTTTAGGCTATTCAATTGTGGGGTTACTTTAGCACACTGGTGCGCCATATTGTCAAGCACCCTTTTGACAGGTTCTTGCAAATCGTTGTCTCAACAGGCATTATGCAGATTTCGGAACATTAACGGCAGCTCAATCGTGCCAGCAGCACCTGCTGCAGCTCGTCGATAGAGGCCGCCAGCTGCGCCGGATGGCACGCCGTAAGTTCCTCGCGCGTGCCGTAGCCGTACAGCACGCCCACCGCCTTGATGCCATTGCGCGCGGCACCGAGCATATCGTGCTTGCGATCGCCCACCATGGTGAACGCCGCGAGGTCGGCGCCTTCGTAGAACTCCATGGCGCTTTCGATGACCTCGCCCTTGTTCGTGCGCGACCCATCCAGGTTGCTGCCCACCACCTGGTCGAAGAAGCCCGCCAACCCGAAGCGCTCCACGATACGCTCGGCGTATACCGTGGGCTTCGAGGTGGCCACGCTCATGCGCGCGCCGGCGCCGCGCAGCGCATCCAGCATGCCGGTAATGCCCTCGTAGGGCGCGTTCTCGAACAGGCCCTTATCGCCGAAGTACTCGCGGTAGCGCGCAACCGCGTCCCACGCCGTCTTCTCATCGAAGCCGCAGCATGCCTGGAACGACTCCACCAGCGGCGGCCCGATGAAGGTGCGCAATACATCCTCGGACGGGATAGGCGCCCCCATCTGACGCAATGCGTAGCGCACCGAGTTCAGGATGCCGTCTTTGGAGTCGGTGAGCGTCCCATCCAGGTCGAACAGGAGTATGGAATCGCGCATAGGGGATTGCCCTTCCTTCCCTCGGCGGAGCCGAAAGCCTTGGCTGTTAGCGGTTAATCGCGCGCGGACAGGTACGCCGCCAGCATGCGGCGGGTGTCGTCGGCGCTGGCGGGCTCGTTGAAGAACACATGCTGCATCGATCGCGTACGCACTAGCGCCGTCACCGACGATGACGCCACCAGCGCCTCGTAGCCAACGGTATGGTCTTCCATCAAGCGCTGATCGGGATGCTGCTCCAAGTAGGCACCTACCGCTTCGGCTACGGCCTTCTGAACGTCCAGAAGATCGCGCTGCCCGCGGAAGAACAACTGGGGCATGCTGCGCAGCACCTTCTGGCGCAGCTCGGATATCTCGTCGTCCCCGCTCACCATGAAGTCGGCGCTGATCATGTTCACCAGCACGTCCAGGTAGCACATCTCGGCGTGCGCCTCCATCATGTCCACCAGCTGCTCGGAGGTGGGAAACGCGTTCACGCGCCCGGTGGTGACCGCCGCCTTCGACGGGAAATAATTGAAGAACGTCTTCTTGGAGACTTCGGCACGTTCGCAGATTTCCTCGATCGTGGTTCCGTCGTAACCGCGATCGAGCACCAGCTCAAGCGCAACGCGCTCGATGGTGCGTCGAGCTTTGATCTTCTTGCGCTCGCGTAGCCCGATTGCTTCCGAACCGTCCACGATTGGTTTCCTCCCTGAACGCTGAGCTGCGCCTTCATCGGCGGCAGCCTTCGCGCAGCTCGAAATGTGCCGTTTACGTGACCTTAGCACATTTTTCTATACTCGGGGTTCACATCTACCAAACTTATTTTTATACTCAGTGCAATAAATCATTCGAGGAAAGCGCTTGGGTGCTCTTCCGTCCACAGTCCATCGGACCGAGATCGCGGAAGATCCAGGCGCTTCCTTGCGCTTCGGACCAGAGGGGGAATGTTATGGCAGCTTACGGATTGACAAGACAGCAGATCGTGATGTTGGCCATCATGGTTTTCGGAACGTTCGTCACGGTGCTCAACCAGACGGTCATCACGCCTGCGCAGCCGGCGATCATGGCCGAGATGAGCATCGACGCCTCATCGGTGCAATGGCTCACCACCGGGTTCACGCTGGTGAACGCCATAATGATTCCCGTCACCGCCTACCTCACCGACAAGCATTCCACCAAAATCCTCTACATAGTCTCGATGTCGATCTTCGCCGTGGGAAGCCTTATGGCGGCCATCGCCCCCAATTTCCCCGTGCTGCTCGTAGGCCGTCTTCTCCAGGCAGCCGGCGCCGGCATTCTGATGCCGATGGTCATGACGGTGCTGATGCTGACGTTCCCGCCCGAGCATCGCGGGTCGGCCATGGGCATCTTCGGCATCGTCATCGCATTCGCCCCCGCCGTCGGCCCCAGCGTTTCCGGCCTGGTGATCGACAACTTCGGCTGGCGCGTGATGTTCTATGCCATCGTCGCCCTCATCGCGCTCGTCATCATCGTGAGCATCTTCGTGCTCAAGCACACCAACCCCATCAACCCCAATGCTAGCCTCGACAAGCTGTCGGTCGTGCTGTCCACCGTTGGCTTCGGCGCGCTTCTGTACGGCTTCTCTACCATCGGATCGGTGGGCATCAACGTCATGGATGCCGCAATCACGCTCGTCGGCCTAGCGGTGCTCATCGCGTTCTTCCGCCGCCAGCTCAAGATGGACCAGCCCATGCTCAACGTGCGCGTGCTGAAGAACCGTCGATTCCTCATCGGCACGGCCATCGGCATGATCGTGCAGGCGTCGCTGCTGGCAGCCGGCGTGCTCATGCCCATCTACCTGCAAAGCTACATGGGCTTTTCGGCAACCGTTTCCGGCCTCGTGCTCATGCCCGGCGCAATCCTCATGGGCATCATGAACCCGTTCGCCGGTCGCTTGTTCGATAAATACGGCCCGCGCATCCTGGCGATCATCGGCCTGAGCATCCTGACCATCTCGACCATTGGGTTCGCCACGCTTTCAAGCTCCACCGATGTGGCATGGCTCACGATCATCTACACCATCCGGATGTTCTCTTTGTCCCTCGTCAACATGCCCATCACCACGTGGGCGATGAACTCGCTTGACAACAAGGTCCTCAACCACGGCACTTCGGTCAACAACACCCTGCGTCAGGTCTCGGGTTCGCTAGGCACCGCTTTGCTCGTCTCGATCGACATGGCGGTCTCCAGCTCGCTGTCGGGATCGATGGATGCCGTTCAGGCGGGCATTCTGGGAATCAACGCGGCGTTCTTCGCTGCCGTCGTGCTTTCCGCCCTTGCCCTTGCGCTCACCATCCTGTTCGTGAAGAACAAGCCGAACGACGCCAAGAACCGCAAAACCGAAAGCCGCGAGCACACGATGGTCGAAAAGATCATGAAGCCCACCGTATGGAGCCTCTCCCCCGATGCAACCGTCGTGGACGCCATGAAGTTCTTCGTGGAGCACGGCATCAGCGGTGCGCCGGTAGTGGACAAGGAGGGCAAAGCGGTTGGATTCGTATCCGACGGCGACATCATGCGCCTGCTCTCCACGCAGTCGAATAGCTACATGGACCCCGTCGTCATGATCATGCAGATGCGCGCTGACGAGGAAACCTACGATCAGAAGCTCGAGCATCTCATGAAGATGAACATCCGCGACATCGGCACCAAAGGCGTCATCGGCGTGGACCTTTACACCACTTTGCCGCAGGTATGCCGCATGCTCAGCAAGAATCATCTGAAAAAGGTGCCCGTGCTGCACGATGGCAAAATCGTGGGCGTCATCAATCGTTCCGACATCACCCAATACTCCATGAAAACCTATCTTGAAGGCCGCGAAGACACCGATCTCGAACGCGAGGTCAAGATCGACGAGCGCAAGCGCGCCGAAGCCGCCAAGCAGGCGGGCATCGGTGGAAGCGGAACGGAAACGGAACTCCCCGTCGAGCAGGGTCGGAGCTAAACCGTCCTCTGCCATTTCTTGGGATCGGGCAGCACTACCCCTCCTTGCCGCCCGATCCAGGCGATCCCCCGCAATCCGACAACGATTGCGTAACGAAGGCCCCTCAGCATGCTGCGGGGCCTTTTCTTTTGCATGGCAATTTGCTAGTCTCGAAGAACCATTTGAGTATGCTTTGAGTTGCAGAGAGGAAGGTAGGCCATGAAACCAACCCCCAAACTCATCGTTTCCGCCGCATGCGCCCTCGCCTTTTCGGGCGCGCTCCTTGCCGGATGCTCGTCATCGAGCTCCGACCAGGAGATCCTCGACAAACTGAACCGGATGGAAACCGAAATCAACCAGCTGCAGGACCAGCAGTCGGGCGATGCGGCGGCCACCGGCACGCAGTCCGACGCCGCGACGAACGGCGGCGCCGACCCTGACGCCGGAACCGCCTCCTCCGACGGAACCCCTGATACCGATCTCGAATCCGCCATCGCCGATTTCGAATCGCGTGCGACCGCCGCGGCCGACACCGCCAACGCGGTTGCCGTCCCGCAGGACTACGCGGCAAGGCCGCAAGCCTACTTCGACGCGAAGGCGCCGCTTGAGACCTTGCAGAACGAAGGCGACATGCTGGAAGACCAGATCGAAGCCGCCTATCGCCAAGGGTCGCTCGATCGCGAGACGTTCTGGAACTACGATAATCGCCTGAACACCGCCGAGAACACGCTCGACAGCGCGGAAGATCAGTTGGAAACGCGCATGGGCGTGGACGATTAGCCCGTTAAAACAGGGCCCCTTCCCCTCCGCTTCGCCGGCCTTCGGGTCGGCGAAGCCTCTTTTTGGGAGCGTTATTCCCCGTGCGCAGCCGCGAGCATCTCTTGGGCATGGGCCAGCGAAGCCGCGGTGGCGTCTCCGGAGAGCATGCGGGCGATCTCCGCAGGGCGCTCTTCATCGTCCAGCAAGCGCAGGCTGGTTTCCGGCACGCCGCCTTCCACCTCGCGCTTTTCCACCATGTAATGCGCCTGGCCATGCACCGCCACTTGGGCCAAATGCGTGACCACCAGCACCTGATGGGTGCGAGCAAGATCGGCCAGCACCTCGGCAAGGGCATTCGCCACCGAGCCGCCCACGCCGGCATCCACCTCGTCGAACACCAAGGTGTCCACGTCGTCGGCTTGGCCCAGCACCACCTTCATCGCTAGCATCACGCGGCTGACCTCGCCTCCCGAGGCGATACGCGCAAGCGGGCGGGGCTGCATGCTCGCGCCAGGTCGGAACAGGAACTCTACGGACTGCGGACCGCCGGAGCTCCATTGACTGCGCGGCAGCTCCTCCACCTGGCACACCAGCTGGGCGGTGCCCATTTCCAGGCGCGCCATCTGGGCGGTCACGGCTTCAGAGAAACGCGGGGCGGCCTGCGCGCGCACCGCGACGAGTTCCTGCGCCGCCTGCTGCAGCTCCTGCTCGGCGGCATCGAGCTCGCGTTGCGCCTGCGCCTCGCGCTCCGCCGCATCGTCCACCAGCGAGATCAGATCCGCCGCCTCATCGCGTCGGGCGAGCACCTCGTCCATCGTGGGCCCGTAGGTGCGCAGAAGCCCCTGCAACGCCGCCATGCGCTCCTGTTTGAACGCCAGCTGTTCGGGATCGAACTCCACCCCGTCGCGGTAGTCGCGCACCTCGCGGGAAACATCTTCCAGCACATAGGTGGCCTCGCGCAGCGAGTCAGCGTAACCGGCAAGCACCTCATCATGGCGTGCCGCCGCATCCAGCGCGGAGATGGCGGCGCCCAGCGCATCCAACGCACCGCCGTCGCCCGCAAGCGATTCGTGGGCAGCCTGCGCCGCCGTAGCCAATGATTCGGCATGCTCGGAACGTGCTAGATCGGCGGCCAGACGCTCGTATTCGCCCTCCTCAGGCGACACCGCGTCGATCTGACGCAGGGTGAAACGGGCTTCCTCCAAACGCGCCGAGGACGCCTCGCCCGCTTCGCGCACATGCGCGAGCGCCGCTTCAGCCTGTTTGACATGCTCGAAGGCGTCACGGTAGCCCGCCAGCGGCCGCTCTACCTGCTCATGCGCCCAGGCATCCAGCATGCGGCCGTGCTCCGCCGGCTTCAGCAGGCGCTGGTGCTCGTGCTGGCCGCATAGGTCGATGGTAGGCGCCACGGTGCGCGCCAACTCGCCGACACTCGCCATTGCCCCGTCGATGCTCACGCGTGAGCGGCCGTCGGCGCTGACGCGGCGCACGGCCACATGATCTTCCGCATCGGCACCGCCTCGGGCGAAGAAGCGACCCGAAACGCTGAGAGCATCCGCACCCTCGCGCACAGCGGATTTGTCGGCGCGTTCGCCCATCAGCAGCTTCAGCGCAGAGAGCAGCGCCGTTTTGCCCGCGCCCGTCTCGCCCGTGAGCACGGTGAGCCCGCGCGAGGGCACAAGCGATGCTTCGCGGATAAGCGCGAGGTTCTGAACTTGGATTTCATCGATCATGGAGTTCGCCCCATCTGCTGGGAAGACAACGGTTTGCCGTTCAGTATACCAGCCGCACCCGGCGCATGCCGGCGCACCGACACCGCAAGACGCGACCCCCTGGCGGATGCTGCACCGTACGCCAACCTACCCCGGCAAGGGCCGCCCTGCTCGGCTAGGCGAGGAGGCCCTCCCATTCCGCTTCCTTGAAGCCCACCAGAACTAAGTCCGGGCCCACCACGATGGGGCGCTTCACCAGCATGCCGTCGGTTGCCAAAAGATCGAGCGCCTCCTGGTCGGACATGCCGGCATCCAGCATCGCTTTCACGCCCAGCGCGCGGTACTTCTGCCCCGAAGTGTTGAAGAAACGGCGCACCGGCAGACCGCTCTCGCCCTGCCATCGCGCAAGCTCCTGGGCGGTGGGGTTATCCTCCACGATATGGCGGTCGTCATAGCTCACGCCACGGGCGTCCAGCCACGCCTTCGCCTTCTTGCATGTGGAGCATTTCGGATATTCGACGAACAGGACGTCGGCCATGGCAGGTCCTTTCCCTTCGGCGCTTCAGCAGCGCGCCTTTCACGGTAACGCTGCGCTCCACTATAGCCCAAGCGGCGGCAAGCGGCGCTTGACAGTGCCGTCACTGGTGTTTATAGTGTGCATATCGGGTATATACACTCTGTACAGTAAACCGTGCAGGGGCCCGGGGAGGCGTCCGGCGGCGCACCGGCCCTCTCGGCGCGTTCGCGGGACGCCGCGGCACGCCCGTGCATCGGGGACGCTCGATGCACCGACACCGCCCCTTCGTCCTCAGGCGGAACGGCTGCCAGCGAAGGGCGGATGCGGAAAAGGAGCCCATTTGGACATCGTTATCTCCAACGCAAGCGGCAAGCCCATCTACGAGCAGATCGTCCTGCAGATGAAAGAGCTCATCCTGCAAGGCGAGCTGCAGGATGGCCAGCAGCTGCCCTCCATCCGCGCGCTCGCAAGCAACCTGCGCATCAGCGTGATCACCACCAAGCGCGCCTACGCCGAGCTGGAGGCGCAGGGCTTTATCGAAACCGTCCAGGGCAAAGGCAGCTTTGTGGCAGGAGGCAATGCCGAACTGCTACGCGAGGAGCGCCTGCGCCACATCGAGGAGCTGCTAGGCAGCGCCGTGAGGGAAGCCCGCGGCGCGGGTATCGGGCTTGGCGACCTTCACGACATGTTGGACGTTCTAGCGCAGGAATAGCCCGGCTATCTGGGGAAGCAGCCGGATGGGGCGACCCGCCCCATCCGCTCCCCGAAAGCCTCGCCCTCCCCTGCCGCACCGTCCAACCCTCCCCCGCCCATCGCGCTCGGCACATCCGCGCGCCAACTGAAAGGGACTGCCATGACCAACCTCATCGACGCACACGGCTTGACGAAGCGCTACGGCGGCGCCACGGTGCTGGACGATGTCTCCCTCGCCGTCCCCGCCGGCTGCGTCGTCGGCCTCATCGGCGCGAACGGCGCCGGAAAAACCACGGCAATCCGTGCCCTCATGGGCCTGATGGAACTCGATGCGGGCGAGGCTCTTCTGTTCGGAGAGCCGTTCGGCCCCCATGCAGACGATGCCCGAGCCCGCCGCCTGAAGCGCCGCATCGGCGTGGTGTTCGACACCTGCCCGTTCATCGGCGACCTTCCCGTGAAAACCGCTGCGACCATCATGAAGGCGAGCTTCCCCGCTTGGAAGCAAGGACTCTTCGAAGACCTGCTTAGGCGGTTCGCCCTCGACCCGAAGAAGAAGATCAAGGACCTCTCGCGCGGCATGGGCATGAAGCTGCAACTTGCCTGCGCGCTGGCGCACGAGCCCGACCTGCTGGTGCTCGACGAGGCTACCGCCGGACTCGACCCGATGGCACGTGACGAGATCCTGGACCTGCTGCGCGCCTTCATGGCCGACGAGGGCCGCGGCATCCTGATCTCCAGCCACATCACCACCGACTTGGAGAAGATCGCCGACCGCATCGTATGCATCGACCAGGGCCGTATCGCCTTCGATATAGAGAAAGACCTGATCACCGACATCGCCGGCGTGGCGCATTGCCGCACGATGGAGTTCGAGCGCATGCGTGATAGCGCCCTGTTCGCGGAAGGCGGGCTGCGATGGATCCGCCAGCCCATGAGCGTGGACGTGCTGGTGCCCGACCGGTTCGCATTCGCGAAGCTGTTCCCCGAGGTGGCGTGCGATCGAGCCACCATCGATGACTACTTGCAACTCACGTTGAAAGGAGAGACCCGATGAAGGCCGCCATCCTCTGCGAGTTCGCCTCCATCCGCACCATCCTCGTCCAGATGGTGGTCATCTACCTCATCGTG
Organism: Eggerthellaceae bacterium; assembly: GCA_036306585.1. GTDB lineage: Bacteria > Actinomycetota > Coriobacteriia > Coriobacteriales > Eggerthellaceae > Aphodovivens. The sequence continues at coordinate 259,784 of JAXJZF010000005.1, read as the reverse complement.
GGCGTGGTGGTGGGCGTCTCCATCCAAAGTTCCATCGCGTTGGTGGCCTGCATCGCCGCCATGACGCCGTTTCTGGCGGTGTTCAGCTTGGCGGCATACGATGACGCGAACGGCTGGGAGCGCTACCGCGCTTGCCTGCCCATCTCGCGCGGCGCCATCGTGGCGGGACGCTATGCGGCGGTGCTTGCCATCACGGCGTTCATGGCGCTGTTGGCCATCGCGATAGCGCTCACGCTAGCGAACGCGGCGCCCTACCTGCCCATTCCCGCAGAAGCGGCAGCATCGCTCGCCTCCGAAAGCGATCCACTGCCGTTGGTTGCCTCGGCAGCTTCGGGCGCATGCATCATTCTTGCCGCCACCGCGGTGATGTTGCCGTTCATCATGCGCTATGGCATCACCAAGGCGACGCGCATCGTCCCGGTGATCGGCTTCTTGCTGGTAGTGATCGCCGTGCCCGCGCTGGGCGACGTTCTGGCCGGCACCGCGCAAACGCCTTGGATGGCCGATCTCATAGCCTTCGCATCCGACGATGCGAATCTTTTGCCGATCGTGGCGGTTGCGGTCGCGGCGGCGCTGGCGCTCTATGCGATCAGCTGCGCGGTGACGATGCGCCTGTACAGCGGCAAGGAGCTGTAGGGCAGCACGGGGGCTCCGCGGCGCACGGACGTCGAAGCATGAAGATTCGGAGCTCGGCGTTTGTTTTTCGTCGGGGTGTTCGGCGCAAGCCGTTGCCGCAGCAGCCCCATTTGCTACGATGCCAGCATGGGCAGACACCGCGACAACCTATTCCCGCAGCCGACAGACCGCGATCGGCGCCCCCGTTCCCACGGCAAGCGCGCCGGAGCAAACGGCGACCGCTGGGCGAACAGCGCCTTTCTCAGACATGCCGGCGGGCAACATGCGAGCGCACGCCGCATGCGGCCGGCTTCCTGGCGGTTCCCGGCGTTCATCGCGGCATTGCTGACGCTGTGCCTGGCAATCGGCATCGGTGCATCAACTTGCTCGTCCTCGCCCGGGCAATCTGCACCCCAGCCCTTCGAGAGCGCATACGACTGGTCGAACCTGCAATGGGACGGCGATCGGCTGGCGTACCTGCAAGACGGCACCGTCGCATCACGCATCGGCGTGGACGTATCCGACCACCAGGGATACATCGATTGGCAGCAAGTGGCAGGCGACGGCATCGACTTCGCGATGATCCGCATCGGCAACCGCGGATACACCGAAGGCGGGCTGGCGATGGACGAGTATTTCCCCTATAACATCGACGGCGCGCGGGCGGCCGGGTTGGATGTGGGCGTGTACTTCTTCTCGCAGGCAACAACCCCCGACGAGGCGCGCGAGGAGGCCGAGTACACGCTGGAGCTGCTTGCCGGCCGCGAGCTGCAGATGCCCGTGGTGTTCGATCACGAGGCGCTGGCCGGCACGGAGGCGCGCGGGAACTCCATGAGCGGCCCCGACCTCACCGCCTGCCTGACGGCGTTTTGCGAGACCATCGAAGCGGCGGGCTACCAGACCATGGTCTACGGCAACCGCACCGACCTGTCGCGTTTCGCCTATCTGGACGGCAGCGCCGATGCCGCAGCAAGGCTGTCCTCCGAGCTGGGAGGACGTGATGTTTGGTTCGCCGAATACGACGAGCAGGCGCCCACCGGCCCGCTTGATTTCACCCTATGGCAGTACGCCAACGACGGCCAGGTTGCCGGCATCGACACCCCCGTCGACCTCAGCATCCAACTGCCCGCCCAACCGTAGCCAGGCGCCCCGACTGCCGCACCCGACGGCATCCCTCGCCGTCGGCGCGCCGCAGCGCTACCGGTGCTTGCGTGCTCCGTATTTGGAGCCTTTGCGGGCAGTGCGCTTCAGATCCTTCAGCACGTCCTCCTCGCTTGCACCCTCCACACTGGAGCGCAGCTTCACCACCTGATCGCGCAGGCGCGCGGCTTCCTCGAAGTCCATATCGCGCGAGGCGGCTGCCATATCGTCTTCCATCGACGAGATGATGCGCAGCACTTCTTCGCGCGAAAGCTCGGCGAGCTCCTTGTTCACCTGCTCGGCGGTGGTGTTGCCCACCTCATCGGTGACGTATCCCATGATGTCGTTGATGGCCTTGCGGATGGTCTGCGGCTCGATGCCGTGCTCCTCGTTGTAAGCCATCTGAATCTTGCGGCGGCGGCGCGTCTCGGTGATGGCGCGGTCCATGGAGTCGGTGATCTTGTCGGCGTACATGATCACCTGGCCGCTCACGTTGCGGGCGGCGCGGCCGATGGTCTGGATGAGGCTACGGTGATTGCGCAGGAAACCCTCTTTGTCGGCGTCGAGGATGGCAACTAACGACACCTCGGGCAGGTCGAGGCCCTCGCGCAGCAGGTTGATGCCCACCAGCACATCGAACTCGCCGCGACGCAGATCGGAAAGTATCTCAACGCGTTCGAGGGTGGCGATGTCGGAATGCATGTAGCGTGCGCGAACCCCCTGGTCGAGCAAGTGGTCGGTAAGATCCTCGGCCATCTTCTTGGTGAGCGTGGTGATGAGCACGCGCTCGTCGCGGGCGGCGCGCTCCTTCGCCTCGTCGATGATGTCGTCGATCTGGCTGGCGCTGGTGCGCACGATGATCTCGGGGTCCAAAAGGCCCGTAGGGCGGATGATCTGCTCCACCACCTGCTGGCTCACCTTCTCCTCGTAATCACCTGGCGTGGCCGAAACGTAGATGAACTGCGGCACGCGCTCCTCGAACTCGTCGAAGCGCAGCGGACGGTTGTCCAGGCAGCTGGGCAGGCGGAACCCGTGCTCGGCAAGCGTCACCTTGCGACTGCGGTCGCCTTCGTGCATGCCGCGGATCTGCGGCACGGTCACATGGCTTTCGTCGATGATGCACAGGAAATCGTCGGGGAAGTAGTCGATGAGCGTGTAGGGCGGCTCGCCCGGCTCGCGCCCGTCCAGATGGCGCGAGTAGTTCTCGATGCCGCTGCAAAAACCCATGGTCTCGAGCATCTCCAGGTCGTAGTTCACGCGCATCTCCAAGCGCTGCGCCTCAAGCAGTTTGCCTTCCGCCTTGAATTGCTGCAGGCGCTCGCGCAGCTCCTCGCGGATGGTCTTCAGCGCGTGATCCATCTTCGGGCGCGCGGTCACGTAATGCGACGCCGGCCAGATGGGCAGCGCCTCGTATTCGCCCAGCACCTCGCCCGTCACGTTGTCGATCTCGGCGATCTGGTCGATCTCGTCGCCCCAGAACTCCACGCGGATGGGGTTATCGGCATACGGCGGGAAGACGTCCAGCGAATCGCCGCGCACACGGAAGGTGCCGCGTTTCAGTTCGTAGTCGTTGCGGTCGTACTGGATGTCGATGAGGTCGTGGATCACGTCGTCGCGATCCGCCTCCTTCTGCTTATCCAAAAAGACCGCCATGCCCGCGTAGTCCATGGGGCTGCCGATGCCGTAGATGCAGCTGACCGACGCCACCACCACGCAATCGCGCCGCGAGAGCAGCGCCGAGGTGGCCGCATGGCGCAGCTTCTCCACCTCCTCGTTGATGGAGGCATCCTTCTCGATGAAAGTATCGGACGAGGGCACATAGGCCTCGGGCTGGTAGTAGTCGTAATAGGACACGAAATACACCACGGAATTATCGGGGAAGAACTCGCGCAGCTCGCTTGCCAGCTGGGCGGCAAGCGTCTTATTGGGCGCCATCACCAGCGTAGGTTTCTGCACCGCCTCGATGACCTTGGCCATGGTGAACGTCTTGCCCGAGCCCGTCACGCCCAGAAGCGTCTGGTAACGCAACCCCTCTTCCACGCCGCGGGCCAGCTTCTCGATGGCCTGGGGCTGATCGCCCGCCGGCTCGTAGGGGGAAACCACCTTGAACGGCGTGTTTGCCAGGCGCACCGAGGGCAGCTTGCCCTCCATCGCCACGCCTTCCAGATTAGACAGATGGGCCATCGGTGTTCGCTCCTTAGGGAATCGCTTGCCTGCCGGCGCGCCGGCGGCTGCGTTTAACGGCACAGCCCGCGCACGGCAAAAGCCGGCCGCCCGCTATTCCAGGGGCAGGCGGTCGTGGTTGATCACATGATAGAACAGTTCCGCCAAACGGGCGGGTTCGCGCGTCTGGCCCAGCGCCCACATGGTCTTGGCCACCAGCGCCTCGGTGGACATGTCGCCACCATGGAGAATGCCCGGATGATCGACGTAATCGCGCCCAACCTCGTACACCCCCAGGTCGAGCCCCTCTTCAGGGACCTGCGTGGTCAGAACCAGCGTGCGCCCGGAATCCACCCAATCGAAGATGGCGCGGCGGTAGGAGGCATTGTCGTATTCGGGGATGCCGCCGATGCCGAACGTCTCCACGATGACGGCATCGTAGCTTCCCGCTAGAACGCCGAAGATGGACGGATCCATCTCGGGCGTGAGCTTCAACACGAACACGCGCTCGTCCAGCGCGTCGTAGAACCGCGGGCCGTTACCGCCCGAAGCCGGCCTGCCGGCACGGATGATGCGCCCGTTGCGAATAAGCGCCACCGCCGGGAAGTTCAAGCTCACGAAGGCGTTGTCGCTGAGCGTGCGCTGCTTGCGAGCACGCGTGCCGGCGATCACCTGCCCGCCAAACACCACCGACACGTCGCGCGAAGCGTCGTCGGCAGCGTACAGCAGGCTTTGGTACAGGTTGACTTTCGCGTCGGTGAAGGCGCTGGCCATGGGCCGCTGCGACCCGGTGAGCACGATGGGTTTGGGGCTGTCCTGCACCAGGTAGGACAGCGCGGCGGCGGTGTAGGCCATGGTATCGGTGCCGTGCAGCACCACGAAACCGTCGAAGTCGCCGTAGCGCTCGCGCACCTCGCCCGCGATGCGCAGCCAGTCGCGCGGACGCATGTTGGTGCTGTCGATGTTCATGGGCTGCACGATGTCGAAATCGCATACGTCGTTGATCTCGGGGACGTATCCCACCAGTTCGGAGCCGGAAAGCGCCGGCGCTAGGCCGCGCCCGTCCTCCATGGATGCGATGGTGCCGCCCGTGGCGATGATGAGGATGTTCTTGCGCATTTCAACCCCTTCCCGAAATTACCGCAGCAAGTGTACGGCAGGCGCCGCGCACGCGCCATCCCGAAAGACGAAAAAGGCCGCAACCCCCATCGGAGCCGCGGCCTTTCCATTCGCTTGATACGACGGGCTATGCCAGCTTATAGCCGCGCGCCCGGTAGTCATGCCACCACGACAGCACGCGGTTGCGCAGCTCGTCGGGAGTGCCGTCGTTATTGAACACCACGTCGGATTCCTCTATCCGCTCGGCGTCGGAGATCTGGCGCGCCATGCGACGGCGGACATCGTCTTCCTCCCAGCCGGCAGCCACGGCGCGCTGCACACGGGTTTCGAACTTCGCCAGGATGGCGATGACCACGTCGGCGGAGTACGCCAGCGACATCTGGCGGTTCTTGAACACCGACTGCTCCACCACCACGGCTTCATGCCCTTCCTTCTCCAGCTCGGAAAGCTGGTCCATGAACGCGTCCTCGATACGCGGGACGGTGATGCGGTTGAGCGCGCGGGTGGCGGCAGGGGTGGCGAACGCAACGGCGGCAAGTTTCTTGCGCACCACTTCGCCGTTCTCGTCGAACACATCGTCGCCGAACTCGGAGCGCACGTCATCCTTCACGATGTCCCACGCGAGCACCTGATGCCCCACCTTGTCCAGGTCGATGTAGGGCAGCCCCTCGTCGACGAGCGCCTTGCGCGCAGTGGACTTGCCGGCGCCCATGCCGCCGATGATGAACAGCTTCTTCATGCTTGCCTTACCTCCTGAATCGTGCCCCCGCCCAAGACGGTGGAGCCTTCGTAGAACACAGCGTACTGGCCCGGCGCGGTGGTGGGCTGCGGGCTGCGCAGGTGCACTGCGACGCCCTGCCGCGCGCCCTCGCCCGCACCCATTCCGTCGGACGCGCTGCCGCCCGCGTCCTGCTCGGGGCCCGCCGTCGGGAGAACCCCCTCGTCAGGTGTAATGATACACGCTACGGGACGGCTCCGGTATCTCAGTTTGACCGTCGCCTCGCATTCGCCGTCCAAGCGCTCGAACGCCTGCCAGTTCATGTTCGCCACGCGCAAGCCGCCGATGCGCGCCTCGGCGGCGGTGCCCACTACCAGCTGGCGCGTCGCGGTGCGCTTCTCCATCACATAGTACGGTTCGGGGCCGGCTACGCCGATGCCCTTGCGCTGGCCCACGGTGAAGCCGAACAGCCCCTCGTGACGACCCAGCACCTTCCCATCGGCGGACACGATGTCGCCCGGGGCGTCTGCCACCCCGCGCGCGTGGAGGAAATCGCGATAATCGCCGCTGATGAAGCATACATCCTGGCTTTCCGGCGCGTCGGCGGCAGGCAGCTGGGCATCGTGCGCCAGCAGCCGCGCGTCAGTTTTGGTGAGCCCGCCCAAGGGCAGAACCAGCCGCGAAAGCTGGTCTTGGGAAAGCAGCGCCAGCATGTAGCTTTGGTCCTTGTGCTCGTCGAGGCCCGTCTTCACCACGTAGCGGCCGTTTTCGGAAAGCCGCGCCACGCGCGCGTAGTGGCCGGTGGCGACCTTCTGGCAGCCCAGCTGGTCGGCCACTTCCAGAAGCGCCGGCAGCTTGCACGTGGCGTTGCAGCCCACGCACGGGCTGGGGGTGAGGCCCTCGGCGTAGGCGCGCACGAACGGCTGGACCACACAGCGCTCGAACTGCTGGGTGCAGTCGGCCACCGCATGATCGATGCCCACGCGTTGGCACACCTCCCAAGCGCGCCGCGCGTCATCATGCGCCGCTTCGTCGTCGTGGAAGATGCAGGTCACTCCCACAACCTCGTAGCCTGCGCGCTGCAAGAGCACCGCGGCGACCGAACTGTCCACCCCGCCGCTCATGCCTAGCGCTATGCGTTGCGGCTCGCTCACGTGCCGCGCTCCTTTCCCTTCATGGTGTCTGCCGCGCCATCCGCGCGGCACCGTGCCCGCCGTCGCTCGTTCGTGCCCCACCGGCTGCCGCAATCGCACCGCCTCCCGGCACGCGCTTCCCCGACTTCGCCTCGCATCCCATGCTACAGCTGGCTAACCAGGCTGTCGGTCTCGCGCGCGATGCGGATCTCCTCGTCGGCGGTGACCACGCAGATCTTGATGGGGCTGTCGTCGATGCTGATGACGCGGTTCATGCCGATGGCGCCTTCCACCTGGTTGCGCTCCTTGTCCAGGATCATGCCCATGTGCGCCAGCCCCGCGAAGATGCGCTCGCGCAATGCGGCGGAGTTCTCGCCGATGCCGGCGGTCATCACCACCGCGTCGGTGCGCGTCATCACCGCGTAGTAGCTGCCGATGGCCTTCTGGATGCGGTAGACGTACATGTCGATGGCCAGGCGGGAGCGCTCGTCGCCCGCGTCGGCTGCCGCCAGCACGTCGCGCATGTCGCCGCTGCGCCCAGAGATGCCCAAGATGCCGCTCTCGCGGTTGAGGATGGCGTCCATCTCGTCGAACGAGATGCCCTCGCGACGCATGATGTAGGTGATGATAGCAGGGTCGATGCTGCCCGAGCGCGTGCCCATCATCAGGCCCTCCAACGGCGTGAAGCCCATGGTGGTGTCGATGGACTTGCCATGGTTGACCGCCGCGATGGAGCCCCCGTTGCCTAAATGGCAGGTGATCAACCCTAGGTCGCGCAGCGGACGCCCCAGCAGGTTCGCCGCCTGCTGCGCGGCATAGCGGTGGCTGGTGCCGTGCGCGCCGTAACGACGGATGTGGTACTGCTCGTAGTAGCGCATGGGCAGCGGGTACATGAACGCTTTCGGCGGCATGGTGGCGTGGAAGGCGGTGTCGAACACGGCGACCTGCGGAGTGGCGGGCATGAGATCGTGCAACATGTCGATGCAGGCGTCGGCGGGCGGGTTGTGCAGCGGCGCCAGCTCCTCGCACTTCGACAGGTTCTCGCGCGCCTGGGCGTCGATGACCACAGAACGCGTGAAGTACTCCCCGCCCGCGACGATGCGGTTGCCGATGGCATCGATCTGGTCGAGCGCGCTCACCGGCGACTCGATGTCGTCGACCATCACCTCCAACAGCTTGGCCAGGCATTCCTCCACGCGCTTACCCGCCATGTTGTAGCGCACCTTCTGGAACTCGGGGGCGAACGACACGTTCATGAATGCATTGGGCGTGCCCACCTTCTCGGCAAGGCACTTCATCAGCGTGAGCTTGCCGTCCGTTTCGATGAGCTGGCTTTTCAGCGAGGAGCTCCCCGCGTTCACCACCAAAACCAGCATTGCGACCCCTTCCCTTCATTTGATGCCTTCCATTGTAGCAGCCGCCCGGGAGCGGGCCGGGCTGCTTGGGGCGGGGATGCGCTGCTTGACGGCGGCGATCCTGCGGATTCTCTCACTCGACGCCACCGGACGACCGCGCAAGGTGCCGAGCCGTCCGGACCGAAAGGCGCCTGACGGCAGAAAGTTCACGCCTGCGTTTCAATCTGCCGGCCAACATCGTTGAACTGGGGTTTCGCCTGCCCGGTGCTGCTATACTGGAGAGCCGCACCCGCACAGGCGCGGCAGTTACATCGATCGACCGAAAAGGATGCGCATGCCCTCTTCGCCACGACACTCCCAGTTTTTCGCCCGTCGGCACGACGTCCGCACGCAGGCTTCGGAGCGCACGGCGCAGCACGTCCCTTCGGCTTCCCGCCAAGAGGAAGGCGCTGGCAGACACACGCGAGCGCGCACCGCGCAGCAAGTGCGCGACCTAGCAGCAGCACGCCACGCCAGCCAAGCAAGCGGCGCCTCCGGCGGCAAGCACGCCGAACCCAGCACGCCCGCCGTTGGCGAACGAGCAGGCTCGAAACGGCGGCAGGCCGGCTGCGCCGGCACGGGCGCAAGTGCGGCGGCTCCCGTCCGCCCGAAATCGCGCTATATCCCTGCGCTGGATGGCCTGCGCACCTTCGCCGTTCTAGCGGTGATCGCCTACCATATGGGAATGCCCTGGGCCAAGGGCGGCCTTCTGGGCGTCACCATCTTCTTCGTGCTTTCGGGCTACCTCATCACCAGCCTGCTGGTGATCGAGTTCCAAGGCACCGGACGCATCAACCTGCCCGACTTCTGGCTACGGCGCGTGAGGCGCCTGTTCCCCGCCATCGTGTTCTCCGTCGTGGGTATCGCGGTGCTGTGCACCCTTTTCAACCACGCCCTGCTCACCAAGCTGAGGCCCGACGTGCTGCCGTCGCTGTTCTTCTTCAACAACTGGTGGCAGATCTTCCATAACGTGTCGTACTTCGATGCGCTGGGCTCGCCCTCCCCCGTCACGCATTTCTGGTCGCTTTCCATCGAGGAGCAGTTCTACCTGATATGGCCAGTGCTGCTGTTCCTGCTGATGAAACTCGGGGTAAAGAAACGCACGCTCAGCATTGTCACGCTGGTGCTGGCTCTGTGCTCAGCCATCGAGATGGGCGTGCTGTTCGATCCGCACGGCGACCCGTCCCGCGTGTACTACGGCACCGACACGCGCGCATTCTCGCTGCTCATCGGCGCATGGCTTGCACTGGTATGGCCTTCCAACCAGCTGGGTGCCACCGACAGCGTGCGCATCGCCAAACGCACGCGTATAGTGTTGGACGGCGTGGGCGTCGTGGCGTTCATCGGGCTGCTGCTGATGGTGGCGCTTGCCGATGGCTTCTCGCCTTTCCTGTACTACGGCGGCCTGGTGCTGTGTTCGGTGCTTTCCGCCATCGTCATCGCCGTCATGGTGCATCCCGCAAGTGTGTTGGGCAGGTTTTGGGGCCTGCCGCCGTTCGTGTGGATAGGCAAGCGCAGCTACGGCATCTACCTGTGGCATTATCCGCTGGTGCTGCTGATGATGCCCGCTAACGGCCTTTCCGCAGCCCCCTGGTGGCTGATGCTGCTCACCCTTGCGGCGATCATCGCCATCTCCGCCTTTTCGTATACCTTCGTCGAGAACCCCATCCGCCATGGAGCCGTCGGCGCGCTGCTCAAAGACCTCGTCAGCCACCGCACCACCATCGCCGGGTGGGCGCGCAGCCACGTGGTACCCGTCATCGCTTCGGTGGTGCTGGTGCTGGTGGCCGTGGGCGGGCTCGTCTTCGTGCCCGACACCTCGGCGCTCGAAGGTGGCGACCTGCTGAAAGATGAGTCGACCCACGTGGGAGGACCCTCCGCCGAATCGTTGGCGAGCATAGCCCAGAGCGAGCAGCCAAAGCTGGACATCCTCATGATCGGCGACTCGGTGTCGGTGCGCGCCATTCCCAATTTCCAGGAGACATTCCCCTACGGCACCATCGATGCGGCAGTCAACCGCCAACTGTACGTCGGCCAGGATATCTACAGCACGTATGCCGCCCAGGACATCGTCGGCGATGTGGTGGTGTTTGCGCTGGGCACCAACGGTGTGGCCACCGATGAGCAGCTAGACGACATCGTGGCGACCGTGGGCTCCGACAAGCACCTGTGGTTCATCAACACACGCTCTACCACCTCGTGGATGGCCGAGACCAACGATGCCCTGCAGCGTGCAGCAGACCGCTACGACAACGTGGAGCTCATCGATTGGTACAGCCTGTCAGCCAATCACGGCGAGTGGTTCGACGGCGATGGCACCCACCTGTCCAATGCCGGTGCGCAGGCCTACATCGACATGGTTCATTCCGCGGTGGCGGACTACCTGCCCGAGCACACCGAAGGCGACCAGCGCGCCGAGCTGAAGAGCACGCAGCAATACGCAGCTGACACAGCCAAATCCACCGTCGCCAAGTCGTGCGAGGCCCTCGTGCGCAGCATTCCCAAAGCGGTTAGCGTCCAGTAGCGCCGTTCGGCTGGCGGGGCGACCAAAGAGCCCCGTCAGCCGGCGTTGCCTCCCCGGCTTGGTTCACCGATTAACCAAGCTGGGGATCGCGAACTCCCAGCACCACGGCTGCCCCTAGCGCTCCCGTTCTTCAGCGCGCCCGTTGCCCCAGCACTCCCACCATTCAGCGCGCTTAATGCTCCGCTGTTCGGTCTAGCTGCCGCCCGAACGCCGCGCATTGCGGTGTTTTTGCCATCAGGTCCAGTTTTCCTCGCTGAAAAGCTACCAAACTCCAGTTGTGGACGAGCGCCATCCGCGTCGAGCAGAATACTGATTTATCTACACTGCTCTGACCTGGGATGATGTCACCCTCCTACAAAGCAATCGCATTAGAAGGCTCCGAATCGGCTGTTTTCGGGGCAGCGCCTCGTCCACAACTGGAGTTTGGCTACACTTCGAGACTGTTTTTTGGATCTGAGCTGCTTATGAGCGCATCTCGCGCGAAAAACGACCCACGAGCAGACCCACCCAAACCGGCGCGCGGGCGAATCTATTCAATCTACCGTTTGCGAGCCGGCCGTAGCACGCCGTTGCAAACTCCGGCGCATCAGCATGCGCGCCTGCAAGCGAGCAGACCCGCACAAGCTGCCGCGCGCAAGTACACGCGAGCGCGTCCGCGCGCACAGCCGCACGTCCCGCACGCAAGCCAATCAGTTCAAGCGCCCGCGCACCACCGCGCTCGAGCGCGTCCGCACGTACAGCTGCGCGCACAAAAAAAAGGCGCCCCGCTTTTGCGGGGCGCCTTTAGCGTCAGCCTATACCGCAGCCTAGATCAAACTGCTAGGCAGGGTTGCCGTCGCGGAGTTAGTCCTGCTTGGACTCGGACTCCTCGTGGCGAGCCTCCTCGCGCTTCTTGTCGTTCTTACGCTTGGCGGGACGCTCCTCGGCCTGGATGCTCTCGTCGACGAAGATCTCGAAGCCCAGCTCCTCTGCGGCAGCCTTCATGGACAGGGAGATGCGACGACGCTCGGGGTTGACGTCCATGACCTTGACCTTGACGGTGTCGTTGGCCTTGACGACCTGAGCGGGGGTGTCGATGTGGCGCGGAGCCATCTCGGAGATGTGCACCAGGCCCTCGATGCCCTGGCCCAGCTCGACGAATGCGCCGAACGGGACAACCTTGGTCACGCGACCATCGACGATGGTGCCCACGGGGTAGGACTCGACCAGCTTGATCCACGGGTCGGGAGTGGTCTGCTTGAGGCCCAGGGAGATGCGCTCGCGCTGCAGATCGACGTCGAGCACCTCGACCTCCACCTCGTCGCCGACCTTGACGACCTCGGAAGGATGGTTGACGTGGTTCCAGGACAGCTCGGAGATGTGAACCAGACCGTCGATGCCGCCCAGGTCCACAAAGGCGCCGAAGTCCACGATGGAGGAGACGGTGCCCTTCAGGCGCATGCCCTTGGACAGCTTGGCCAGGATCTCGGCACGCTCGTTCTTGCGGCCTTCCTCAAGCAGCACGCGGCGGGACAGAACGACGTTGTTGCGGTTGCGATCCATCTCGATGACGCGGGCTTCCAGCTCGGTGCCCAGGTACATGTCCAGATCCTTCACGCGACGCAGGTCGACCAGCGATGCCGGCAGGAAGCCGCGCAGGCCGATGTCCAGGATCAGGCCGCCCTTGACGACCTCGATGACCTCGCCGGTGACGTTCTCGCCGGCCTTGAACTTCTCCTCGACGGAGATCCAAGCGCGCTCGTACTCGGCGCGCTTCTTAGACAGGATGAGGCGACCGTCCTTGTCCTCCTTCTGAAGGACCAGAGCCTCGATCTTGTCGCCGAGGTTCACGATGTCGGACGGATCGGCGTCCTTGCGAATGGAGAGCTCGCGCAGCGGAATGACGCCTTCGCTCTTGAATCCGATGTCCACCAGCACCTCGTCATGCTCGATCTTAACGACGGTGCCGTCAACGAGATCGCCCTCGTCGAAGTCGGTCAGCGTGCCGTCGATCAGGGCATTCATCTGATCGTCATCGATGTCGGAGAAGTCGATGATGGACGGGTTCTTGATTTCGGTCAAAACGGACCCCTTTCAAAGTGTGGGGACCCTTCGTCATGATTGATTGCTGCATTCACCATGTTCGCTTATGCAGAACGCCTGCCTTGTGGGGCCTGCTACAAAACATGTCTCGGGGGCCAACATTTCCTATGCCTGCGAGCCTTTCCCGCAAGCCGAACTAGTATAGCATGCTCCCCTGTGCGCGCACGGGGAATTCATCCCCTGCACACGAGAATTTAGCCGATGCGGAAACAGCCGCGGCCGGGTCTTGAAAGCCCGCCCGCACATGGTCCGGCTGCAGCTGGCCCGGCTACGGCAGCGTCTTTGTGGCGATGGCGGACACGCCCGTGCCGCATAGGTCGCCCACCACGACATCGCCTGCATGGACGGGCAGGCTCAGCGCGGCGCCCGCGCCCTTGATCTGCTCCACGGCCTGCTGCATGAACTGCTTGGGAATAGGCCGGGCGGTCTTCACGCTCAGCGGCTCGCCGCAGCCGCGCACCGCCACGACGGTGGCCACCGTGCGCTCGGGCTGCGTCGCCTCGGCCACCGCGTATTCGCGGCCGCGCGCGCATGTGGCGCCCTCGCGGTACACCGCGCCGCCTTCATCCTTTTCAACCGTTACCACGCACCCCATGGGGCAGCGGATGCACGTGATCTTCCTCAGCTGCGCGTTATCGGACACGGGCCCTCACCTCTATCGAATCGAAGCGCGAAATCTCGGCGCCGCGCAGGCGCAGGCGAGCCATCTCGGCCGGCACGGCGATGAGCGCGCGCCCTTTCGCCAGCACCTCCTGCGAGCCATCGACGGCAATGCCCACCGCCTGGAACTCGGCGCCGCGCATCACCGATGACACGCGGAACTCCAACTGCGCGCCATCCGCAGCGTCTATCGCCAAACGCTGGGGAACCACATGCCCCACGCCCTCGCCGGCGATCACGGCGACCTCCCGCCGCCCGCCCGCCGGCTGCCCGGCCCGCGCCCATTGCGCCGCCGCCGCGCCGGCAACATCGCCTTCCGCCGACGCCCAATCGGCAAGATCGTGGATGTGCAACGAGTTTCCGCAGCTGAATACACCGGGCACCGAAGTCATGAAGCTGCCGTCCACCTTCGGGCCGCCGGTGGCGCGGTCACGCTGGCAACCCAGCATGTCGGCCAGCTTGTTCTCGGGGATAAGCCCCACCGAAAGCACCAACGTGTCGCACTCGATGCGCCGATCGGTGCCGGGAATGGGCGTGCGCGTTTCCGGATCGACCGCCTGCACCCAGCACGCCTCGAGGCGGCGGGAGCCCTCCACGCGCGTGACCGTGGAGGACAGCGTGAGCGGGATGCCGAAATCGTCCAGGCACTGCACGATGTTTCGGCGCAGGCCCGACGGATAGGGCATGATCTCGTGCACGCCCAGCACCTCCATGCCCTCCAGCGCCATACGGCGCGCCATGATCAGGCCGATGTCGCCCGATCCCAGCACCAGCGCGCGGCGCCCGGGCAGGCATCCCTGCAGGTTGATGAGCGATTGCGCGGAGCCGGCGGTGTAGATGCCGGAGGGACGCTCGCCCGCCACGTTCAGCGCGCCGAAACCGCGCTCCCGGGACCCGGTGGCCAGCACCAGCGCGCGGCAGGTCACGCTGCGGAAACCCGATGGCACGTCAATCCCCAGGCGGAAGAGCGCGCCCGCGCCGCTGCCCTCGCGCTGGGCGGTGAGCACCGTGGCGCCCTCCATCGAGTCGATCCCCAGTCCGGCGAGCTCGGCGCCTTCGCGCTCGGCGTATTCGGGCCCGGTGAGCTCCTCTTTATAGCGCTCCAAGCCGAAACCGCTGTGGACGCACTGGCACAGGATGCCGCCCAGTCGCGTGCCGCGGTCGACCATCAGCACGCGCGCGCCGCCGTCGGCCGCCGCTTTCGCCGCAGCCATACCGGCGGCGCCGGCGCCCACCACCGCCACATCGTAGAAGTCGGCCGGCCCGGCAGCCTTAGGCCAAACGCCCTCCTCGGCGCGCGCCGTCTCCACGTAATCGGGCCGCGACGAAGCCACCATCCACGAACCGCGCAGGCGCTTGTCCACCTCTTCGGGGGCGCAGCCCAGCTCGCGGCACACGATGCGCAGGATCTTGGGAGTGCAGAAGCCGGCATGGCATTCGCCCATCATCGCCCCGCAACGCCACTTCAGAGCATCAAGCGAAAGCACCGGCAACGGCCCGCGGAGCGCCGCCACGATCTCGCCTTCCGAGACCTTGCGACAGCTGCACACGATGTTGCCCCAAGCGGGATCGGCCGCGACGGCTGCCCGGACGTCGCGCTCGTCGTCCATGAGCGCCAGCGGCTTCACGGGGGCGCGATGCGGGTCGAACGACGGATTGCCCGCCGCGCCCAACGCGTCCGCCACCTGCGACGCGAGCTCCTCGGCGATGGCGGGCGCGGCGGTCAGTCCGGGCGAGTCGATGCACGCGGCGTTGTAGAAGCGGGGTGCATCGGGGGCCTCTCCCACCACGAAGTCGTGGGACTCGCCCGAGGCGCGCAAGCCTGCAAAGTTGGTGATCATGCCGCGGGTGGAGCACTCGGGCCAGGTGCGACGCGCCTTCTCGATGATGAATCCCAGCCCCTCGCGCGACGTGCCCAGATCGTCCTTCGACTCCTGCGGCACGGCATCGGGGCCCACGAACAGGTTGCCATGGACGGTGGGCGACACCAGCACGCCCTTGCCAGCAGGCCCGGGCACCTGGAACATCGTGTGATGGAACGTGCCGCCCAAAGCCGGTTCGAACAGAATGTAATCGCCGCGAACGGGGGTGATGGAAAGCTTTCGGCCGCTCACCAGGTTGTTCAGCTCGTCGGAGTGGATGCCGGCGGCGTTCACCACCGCACATGCGTCAAGGGAAAGCCCCTGCCGAGTGCGCACGCGCCATAGCGGCGCCCCCGCATTGCAGGATCCTTCGGGAACGGCGATCGGCTCGATCGCCTCGACTTGCTGGTCGAACAGAAAACGCACCCCGTTTGCCGCCGCGTTCTCGGCAGCTGCCAGCGCCACGCCGTACGGGTCGCAAATGCCGCCCGTCTCGGCAACCAGCGCGCCTTTCGCACGGTCGGACAGGGACGATTCCAGCCCACGTGCCTCTTCAGCGCCGACGATGCGCAGCCCCTCGATGCCGTTGGCGCGCCCGCGTTGAAGCAGCTCGTCGAGCCCCGCCATCTCCTCGTCGGAGAACGCCACCACCATCGAGCCGTTACGTAAGAAGGGGAACCCCAGCTCGGCGGCCCATTGCGGATACAGAGCCGAACCGCGCGCATTGAAGCGCGCCTTGTTCGTGCCCGGCAGAGGATCGAAGCCCGCATGCACGATGCCCGAATTCGCGCGCGTCGAGCCGCAGGCAAGATCGTCGCCCGCTTCCAGCACCGTCACCTGCACGGCATAGCGGCCCAATTCGCGCGCGATGCAGCAGCCCACCACGCCGGCGCCCACGACGACGACGGACGGCGCATCCGCACCCGACGCAGCTTGTTCAACGTTTTCCATAGGGGAAGCCTCGTCTTCTCGCAAACACTCAAACAGCTATTAAGCATACGTCTGCAATGGGGAATTTCGCCCTTGATCAACCGTGCAAGCGCAAAATCATCCGATTCGACGGCGGGCGGCGCCCCGCCGAAAGCGCTACTCCTCCTCACCCGGAGCGGGGGCGTCGCCGAACAGGGCGCCCACAATGTCCTCGAACAGCTGCACCGGCGTCCACGGCTCGGCATCGGAGGGCACACCTAGCGAGATATCGTGGCTGGCGGCTTCGGAAAGATGCACGCGGACGAGGTCTCGGGTGATGTCGGTATTCAGGTCGAGGACGTTGGCCGGGCAGAACACCGCCCCCACCCCCGCCACGCACAGCGAGAGCAGCGTGGCCAGGCTGTCCGCTTCAACGGCCACGTTCGGCTTTATCCGAGCAGCGCGCAGCTCGCTGCGTGCCACGCGACCGGTGATGTCGTCGAGCGAAGTGAGCAGAAACGGGCAGTCGCGCAAGACCGAGAGCCCCTCCTCGCCGATGCGGCGCACCGCCTCAGCGGCGGGCGCGCCGACCGCCTTACGGATCAGCTCCTCGCTCAAAGCGAGCACGATCTCCTCGCGGTAGAGCCTCCTCACCGTCACGCCGGGGTGGGTGCCTCCGAAACGGGCGACGACAACATCGGCGCTCGCCTGCTCCGCAAGCCTCACCAGCTCTTCGTTGGTTCCCTCGATGATCCGGATGCCCACCCCGGGCATGCTCCGATTGAACTGCTTGATCACGTGCGGCATGATCACGCGGCTTCGAATGTTCGATATGCCCACTTTCAGGTTGCCGGCACCGCCTACCGTGGCATCGCCGATGCGGCGCATCATGGTGAGATAGGCCTCGTTCTGCTCATGCGCATACGACATGAACGCCTCGCCTGCTCGGGTTAAGGCGATCGGGGAGCTGCGCACCACAAGCTTGGCGTCAAGCTCCTTCTCCAAAGCCGCCAGCCTCGCGCTGAGCGTCTGCTGCGAGATGTGCAGCTTTTCGGCGGCATGGGTGAACGAGCCTGTCTCCACCAGTTGGATCAGCCAATCCCACGATTCGACCACGGCAATCCCTCCAAGACATTCCTTAACAGCGCAGGCGCCGCCGAGGCGCCGCACGCATGCCACCATACGCCTTTCCGCCTCGCATCACCATTCAATCTGGTGGATTCACCGAAATAATTTGTTAAATATCGCGTTCTACGTATGGATTGCGTAAATTCTGTCTAAAATGTTCGAAGATTCACCGTCCCGCCACCATGCCCTATGCACATCGGATCCCGGGACGTAAGGAAATCGAGAATAGGAGGAGGATATATGAAGAAGAAGATCAAGGCGCTGCTTGCAGCCGCTTGCGCCGGCGTCCTCGCCGTCGGGCTGTTCGCCTGCAGCGGCGGCGAGTCGGGCGGCTCCGAAGAGGGCGGCACCACCAACATGCGTTTCATGACCGGCGGCGAGTCGGGCACCTACTACGCATACGGCAGCGTTTTGGCCCAGTACGCCACCAACGGCGACTACGGCCTGTCCGTCACCGCGCTTTCCAGCAACGGTTCGCAGGCTAACATCCAGGGCCTGCAGGACGAAGATGCCGACATCGCGTTCTGCCAGTCCGACGTTCTGGCGTACGCCTACGACGGCACCAACCTGTTCCAGGATTCGGGTGGGTACCAGGACTTCTCCATCGTCGCCGATCTGTACCAGGAGCAGGTCCAGATCGTCACGTGCGATCCTAGCATCAAGACGGTCGCCGACCTCGCCGGCAAGACCGTGTCCGTCGGCGCCGCCAACTCCGGCGTGTACTTCAACGCCGTCGACATCCTGGGCGCCTACGACCTGACGCTCGACGACATCACGCCGGTGTACCAGTCGTTCGCCGACTCCGCCGACTCGCTGAAGAACGAGCTCATCGACGCCGCCTTCATCGTGGCAGGCGCCCCCACCACCGCCATCACCGACCTGTCCACCACCAAGACCGCCTACCTGGTGTCCATGGACGACGAGCATGTGGACAAGCTGCTGCAGACGTCGCCCTACTACGCCAAGGCCGTCATCCCGGCTGATGTGTACGGGCTCGACACCGACACCACCACCGTTTCGGTGGGCGCCGTCATCCTGGCCAACGACTACCTGTCCGAAGACGCCGTCTACAACCTGACGAAGTCGCTGTTCGATGGCGCCGAGCAAAACGCCGATGCACACGCCAAGTACAAGGAGCTGAGCCTGGAGGAAGCGGCCTCCATCACGTCGGTTCCCTACCACCCGGGTGCCGCCAAGTACTATGAGGAGCAGGGCATCACGGTGGAAACCAAGTAAGCACGCGCAACGCGCGAGCCACGGTAAACGTTCGTCCGAAGAGCTGCAGCCAGGGAAACCCGCTGCAGCTCTTCATTTGAAGTAGGAAACGCAAGGAGGGCTGTATGGCTCTATTCAAGCGTAAAAAGAAAAACGCCGACGTCGAAAACGACGTCATCGCCGGAGTCGATGCGGATGCCGAAATCGATGCCGACGCGGTGATGCGCAAATACGACCGCGAGTCCAACACGCGCATCTGGGAGGGGATCCCGGCAGTCATCACCACCTCTCTCATGGTGATCTTCTCCGTCTACTGCCTGATCATGACCCTGTTCTCAACCGAGCAGGCAGAAGCGCGCCTGGCGCGGTTCCTGGCATTCGTCATCGTCATCGGATTCATCATGTACCCGGCGCGAAAGACGAACCACAAGGTCAACCACATCCCCTGGTACGATTTCGTGTTGATGATCCTCGGATTCGCATCGTTCATGTACTTCGCCGTGAACGCCACCGATATCCTGATGATGGGCACCCGCATCGAGCCCATCCACGTGGTGCTGGGCATCGTGGGCATCCTGGTTTTGGTGGAGCTGTGCCGCCGCTGCGTGGGCCTGCCCATCATCATCGTAGCCGGCTGCCTGGTCATCTATGCACTGTATTGGCAGGTCAGCACATCAAACAACCCGAACTTCTACAATTCGCTGCGCCGCGTGGTCACCAACCTCTTCTACACCACGTCGGGCGTCATCGGCACCCCCATCAACGTGTGCTACACCTACATCGTGCTGTTCGTCATCTTCGGCGCGTTCCTGGAGCGCACCGGCATCGCCAACTTCTTCATCGCGCTGGCCAACAAGATCGCCGGCTGGTCGAGCGGCGGAGCGGCGAAAGTCGCCGTCATCTCCTCCGCCCTCTGCGGCATGGTGTCGGGCTCTTCGGTGGGCAACGTGGTGACCACCGGATCGGTCACCATCCCCATGATGAAGAAGGTGGGCTACAAGCCCGAGTTCGCAGGCGGCGTCGAAGCGGCTTCGTCATCGGGCGGGCAGATCATGCCCCCCATCATGGGTGCTGCAGCGTTCCTGATGGCCGAATACATCGGCATACCGTACATGGAAGTTGCCGCAAAAGCCATCATTCCCGCTTTGCTGTATTTCGCCGGCATCTTCATCGCCGTGCACCTGGAAGCCAAGAAACTCGGCCTGCGCGGGCTCGACCGCAGCGAGCTCCCCACGCTCAAATACCTCTTGAAGAACTGCTACCTCATCATCCCGCTGGTGTTGCTGGTGTGGATCGTCACCGCGAACATCCGCACGATGGCGGTGTCCGCCGCCATCTCCATCGCCGCCGCATTCGCAGTGGGCTTCATCAACTTCCTGACCACCAACTGGCGTGAGCGCGAAGAAGGCGCCACGTTCGGTCAGGTGTTCGTCGAGACTGTGAAGCTCGCGCTGCTCACCGCCGCCGACGCGTTCGCCGCCGGCGCCAAGAGCGCTATCCCCGTCGCGGTTGCCTGCGGCATGGCAGGCATCATCGCCGGCTGCATCACCGTCACCGGCCTTGCCTCCACCATCATCAACGTCATCGTCCTGATGGCGGGCAACTGGGTGATCATCGGCCTGGTCTTCACCATGATCTGCTGCCTCATCCTGGGCATGGGCGTGCCCACCACGGCAAACTACTGCATCATGGCATCCACCTGCGCCCCCATCCTCATCCAGCTGGGCATCGACCCCATCTGCGCGCACTTCTTCGTGTTCTACTTCGGCATCGCCGCCGACATCACGCCGCCTGTCGCGCTGGCGGCCTACGCGGCAAGCGCCATCGCGAAGTCGCGCCCGATGATGACGGCGGTCAACGCGACGAAGCTCGGCATCGCGAAGTTCGTGGTCCCCTACATCTTCTGCTTCAGCCCCGTGCTGCTGATGGTGGGAGACGACGTGACCGCCTTCGCGGTCATCTTCAACACGCTGACCGCGCTAGGCGGCATGTTCGGCCTGCAATGCGCTTTGACCAACACGCTGTTCGGACGCCACCTGAACCCCGTGTTCCGCATCTTGCTGGCAGCAGGCGGCTTGGGCATGATGATCCCCGGTGCCGCATCCGACGTAATAGGCCTGGTCGTCATCGTGGCAGTATGCGGCGCGCAGCTGGCTATCTCGCGCAAGCAACGCGGGCAGGAGAAAGCCTCCGCCTAAACCGGCCCGTTCCGCGGCAATCCGCGGCAGGCTGCAGCACGCGCATGCTATGCTGCAGCCTGCCGCACTTGGCAATGAAAGCTGTACCGTACGAGGTGAACATATGAGCAACAAGGGAATCGTGTGGGTGACCGGTGCCGATGGCTTCATCGGCACCGAGATAACCCGTCGCTTCGAAGAGGCGGGCTACAACGTGGTGGGCACCGACCTCGCGCTGAGCGTATGCGAGCAGGAGCGTTTGGAGGCGTTTGCCGAGGAGATCCAACCCAATATCGTGGTTAACTGCGCCGGCATCAGGCGCGACGCCACCAACCTGGCAACGCGCATCAAGGCCTACGAAGTGAACGCCGTAGGCGCGCGCAACGTGGCGCTTGCCGCCAACGCCGTGGGTGCGACGATCGTGCAGGTATCTTCGGACGACGTGTACTCCTCGAAGCTCTCCGAGCCCGTGAACGAATTCGACAGCCCTCAGCCCAACACGCCCTACGGCAAGTCGAAACGCGCCGGCGAGATGATGGTGCGAAATACCACGACCGACCATCTGATCATCCGCTCGTCATGGATCTACCATGCGCAAAGCGGCCAGATGAAGGCCATCTTGGATGCTGCCCGGAAGGGCGGGAAAATCGAAGCACGCACCGATCAGTTCGCCGCGCCCACCAGCGTGGCGCTCTATGCGAACATGATCATCCGCGCGCTCGAGAAAGGCGCGACCGGCACCTTCCACATGGTGTCGCGTGGAAGCACCAGCCGCTACGACTTCGCCGCGAAGATCCTGGAATATGCAGGGTACAAGCCCGAAGAGGTGCTGGTCCCCACCGAGGACAAGCGCACTGCCGAAAACGTTGTGCTGGAAAGTATGATGCTCGACATCGCCGGCGTGACCATGCCGACATGGGAAGAGGACCTGAAATCCTATATGTCCGAAGAGGGATTGATGGCTGAATAGCCCCTACCCCCCCATCGACGCAGAAAGGCGGGCGCCGGAAACATCCGGCGCCCGCCTTTCTCATGCCTCGGGTCAAGAGCAGCCCTCTGTCCGCCGCCGTCAGCGCCGAAGTTTACAGCTCGATCGTGTATTTCCGCACCGCGTCCTCATCGAGCGTGACGCCCAGGCCCGGACCCTCGGGAGGGTACACGCAGCCGTCTTCGAAGCGGATGGACTCGTTGATGAGGCTTGGACGGCCCTCCTGCTCGAAATCCATGAACTCGCAAGGATAGCTGAACGCCTTCATGCCGCAGGCCATGTGGATGATGGCGGTCATGCCCAGATCGCTTTCCGATTGCGAGCCGATCATCATCGGGCGCTGGAACGCATCGCACAGCGATGCCGCCTTGCGGCCGATGGTGAAGCCGGCACGGGGGATCTTGATCATCAGGATGGACAGCGCATCGATGTCGATCTGATGCGCGATATCGCCCAACGTGAAGTTGCTTTCATCGCCCGTGATGGGGATGTCGATCGCATGGGCCAGGCGCACACGATCGCGCTCGTTCTGCGCATTGATGGGCTCCTCGAAGTAATCGAGCTCCCCACGCGTGGCGTCGTACACCTTCTTCGCCCCGAAATAGGTGTACAGCTGGTTGCCGTCGATGTAGAGCTTGGTATCGGGCGTGACCACCTCGCGCAGCAGATGGATGCGGCGGATGTCGTCGTCGGGGTTCGCGCCGCCCTTCACCTTGAACGCGCGGTAGCCGCGTTCGTTCAGCTCACGCGCCTGCTGGGCCAGCACTTCATCGCTGGAAAGCCACAGAATGCGGCTGGGCTTGATGCTTTCACGATAGCCGCCCAGCAATTTGAAGATGGGCTTGCCGCATGCTTTGCCGATGATGTCCCACAGAGCCACGTCGATACCGCCTTTGGCAGCGAGGTTGCTCTTGATGAATTCCATCTTCTCATGGATCTTCTCGGTATCGAAAGGGTCGAGCCCGACGATCAGCGGGGCAAGGTGGTCGTTGATGACATGCACCATGCCGGCTTGCGTCTCGCCGTAGATGTTCTCACGCGGGATCGCCTCGGCTATGCCCTCGATGCCCTCGTCGGTCATGATGCGCACCAGCACATGGGATTGAGCGGTCATGCGACCGGTCGCCCACTCCATCACGTGGGGCAGCGGCAGCCTAACGGGAATGGCACGTACGCTTTGGATCTTCATGGTAGGATCATCGCCTTTCGCTAGCGACAGGCCGCGCGACGCCCGATCAGCCCCTGGCGTCGAGCAGCGGTTTCCCCTTGCAGTCCACGTTATACCACTCCCGAGAACAATGGAAGCGCAGAACAGCGTACCTGAGGCGATCATTCAAAACGAGGAGCCCCCATGCCGACCTCGGACGCAGGTCGGCATGGGGCGGTCCCCAAGGAGCGGTCCTCGATCGACTCGCCCCGTACAGCGAAAGACTGCCTTACTTTTCCTTTCCGCCCGGCAGGGGGATCTTCCCCTTCGATAAAGCCAGCGTGCCCAAAACGATGAGCACGATGCCCAGCGGCAGCAGCACGAGCACGTTATCGACGAATGCCGACGCCGCATAGCACACGAAGCATGCCACCATCACCAAGGTGGCGTAGGGGAGCTGCGTGGACACGTGGCGCAGATGGTTGCATTTCGCGCCCGCCGACGAAAGGATGGTGGTATCGGAGATGGGCGACACATGATCGCCGTACACCGCACCGCCCAACGTGGCTCCGACAGCGGTGAGGAACAACGGGGTATCCGGCGGGAACACGCCCACCACGATGGGCAGGATCAGCGCGATGGTGCCCCACGAGGTGCCCATGGCAAAGCCGATGAATGCCGCGACCAAAAACAGGATGCACGGCAAAAACGCAAGTTCCACGCCCACGCCGTTCAAAAACCCGCTCACGAACTCGCCGGTGCCCAGCAGATAGCGGCACAGGCCGCCCAGGCTCCATGCCAAGACCAAGATCATGATGGCGCCCACCATGGAGCGGACGCCCTCGGCGACGCCTTCCATGAAGCCCGCAAGCGTGGTGAGCCCGCGCGGGATGAACATCGCCCCCGCCACGACCAGCGCCACGCACACGCCGATGCACAGGCCCGACACCGGATCGACGCCCACGGCCGTGGCGAAATCGACGCCGCTGAAGAAACCGCCCACGTACAGCATGCCGATGATGGAGAAGACGATCAGCACGACGATGGGAACCACCAAGTCGGACACGCGCCCCTTATCGGAGATGTCCAAGCCCTTGTACTCCTCCATCGCGCTGCGCGCGGCGTCATCGATATCCGCCTCCTCGGTAACCACCGAGGGCACATCGGGACGCCCCTCAAGATCGGATTCGGATTTGCCGGCGATGCCCATCCTCGACACCGCTTCAAGCGCGCTGCCCTTATCGGGGATGCGGCCACGGCCGCCCCCGCGCGCCTGAAGCTCCGCCTTGCGCATAGAGCCGAAATCAAGCCCGGTCGCGACCATGAAGAACACGAAGAACACGGTGAGCAACGCGTAGAAGTTGAATGGGATGGATTGGACGAACGTGGTGAAGCCGTCCTCGCCCAGGTAACCTCCGACCGCAACGGCCCACGACGACACGGGGGCGATGATGCAGACCGGCGCCGCCGTGGAGTCGATGAGCCATGCCAGCTTCTCGCGGCTGACCTTGAACCGATCGGTCACCGGGCGCATGACCGCACCCACGGTAAGGCAGTTGAAGTAGTCGTCCACGAAGATGAGAATGCCCAGCACCGCGGTTAGAAGCTGGGCAAGGCGTGGGTTCTTCACATGCTTGGACACCCAATCGCCATACGCGCGCGACCCGCCGGCGATGGCTATGACCACCACCAGCGCCCCTAGCAACGCCAAGAACAATATGAGCGCGCCATTACCGGAGATCTGCTCGGCCATCATCTGGGGAACCATGGTGAACGAGGCGATCACCTGGTCGAACCCTGCACCGTTGAGCGTGAACTGGTAGATGAGCATGCCCGAGAAGATGCCGATAGCCAGCGACGAGTACACTTCCTTGGTGATAAGCGCCAAGCCCAATGCCAAAAGCGGCGGCACGATGGACCAGATGCCGGTGTTGATAAGGTCGAACCCTTCCAACGCCATCCCCCCTCCCCGGACAGCAGACGATACCTTCGAACGCGCTTACAGAATACGCCGTCCTCTTCCAGTATCAGGACGAGAATAGCGCACGCGGAAGGTACAATAGGGCGACCGATAGCGCATGGCAGGCGAAGTGCCAGCCGAACTTCTTCCACCGGAAAGCAGGAACCCCGAACATGACCGCGTCGTGCAGCGCCCCTGAATCCCCCAGCACCGTCAAGGCGGTCGAGAACGAGCGCGTCTACAGCGTGCTCACGGTCGTGTTCTGCTGCGCGCTCATCGTGTCCAACGTGCTAGCAGCGAAAACGCTCGATCTGGCGATCTTCACCCTGCCCGCCTCCATACTGACGTTCCCCGTCGTCTACATCGTCAACGACATACTCTCCGACGTGTTCGGGTTCGCCCGGGCAAGGCGCGCCATCGGCATGGGGTTCATCGCCATAACCGTGGCCGCGGTGATGTACCAGATCGCCATCGCCCTGCCCGGTTTCGACCCCGCCATGAACGACGCGTTCGCCGCGACGCTCGGAAGCTCCCTGAGGATCCTGCTGGCATCGCTCATCTCATACCTATGCGGCAGCTTGCTCAACTCGCTTGTCATGACGCGGCTTAAACGCAGGTTCGACAAGCAGCTGTTCATGAGGTGCATCGTCTCCACCGGGCTGGGAGAGACGGTGGACTCCCTCATCTTCATCACCGTCGCATTCGCCGGGACGTTCGATGCCAGCGTCATCGTGACGATGATCGCCTCCCAGGCATTTCTGAAAACCGCCTATGAAGTCGTGGCGTATCCGGTTACAAAAGTCGTGATAGCCGCAGTGCGGCGCAAGGTGCTGTGACGGCATCCGGCCGGATCTACCGTCGGTCCGCGGGCGCGTTCGAGGATCTGCCCTTAAGCTCGTTCGCCACCAAGTCGATGACCTCCTGTTTAGAATGCACCCCCAACTTGGCGTAGATGTTGCGCGTGTGGTAGTTAACCGTTCCAGCGGCAATGTAGAGCTCGCTTTGGATCCTCGCCGACGAGAACCCGCGCGCTAGCAGCCCGAGGACGTCGATCTCCCTTTTCGACAATCCGAACCGCTCGCCTAGCGCAAGGCAGCTCGCCGCGAAAGCGTGCGAAACCCCGGCGGGCGAAGATCGCCCGTCATCTTGCGCCGAAGCGCTTACCGCGTCGGACGTCGTCGACGGAAGGTTCGCAGACGTCGCGCTCGCACCTTTGCCGACGGACGGCAACCCTGCTTCGAGGGCGGCAAACCCTTCCCCCTCCGAACCATCCGCCGTCAAAGCGTCGCTTCGTTCGGCTTCGACCAGTTCGGCCTTCTGCGTTTTGACGATTGCCACTATGAGGACGACGCTGACGACCTCGATGCTCACGAACACGATGGTCAGCGACGCCAACGAGCTGCCCAGAGCATCCAGAGACGAACTCGTGAATTCCGCCGCATACCAGCCGATGCTGCTAAGAAGCACATACACGGCGCGACTGAGCGCATAGGTTTTAAACGGGCTGAGCGAGAAGAACCCGGCAAAGCCAATCGTGCAAAGAAGCAAGACCACCTCGGCCGCAAGCTCCCCGATGGAAATGAACTGGGCGGTGAACGTGTCGCTGTACAGCGTGAAGAAGGGGACGAATAGCGCGACGAGGAAGAAGACGGGGACAAGAAGCGTGGGAACCAGGTATTCGCGATTCGTCAAGATAATGAACACCCCCGCCAGCACGAGCGGGATGAAGCCCATCAACGCATAGAACACGAATGTGTACGCGCTGCGGTCCGAGAAGAAATCGAGGAACCCGGAAGCGAACGAGAAGACAACCATGGGAAGGAGGAGAAGAGCGAAGTTGATCGGCTTGTCGCTCGTATGCTCGTCTATGTCGCAATACGGCGTTATGCTGTGACGCGCCGCATGGAGCATTGCCTCCGACACGATGGGAAGCGCGACCATCCCGGCGAACATCACCGGCTGGGGAAGGTACATGAGCAATATGCTCACACCCAACGCCACGGCCATCAACGCGGGAAAGCTGCATACGGCGGTCCTTAGCCCGATACGACTGTACACCAGAACCCATTGCTGGACGAGGATGCCCGAAAACACACCCGTGAGAAGGGCGCCGGCAACCACAAGCGGCGTGAAGTCGTTTTGGTAGTCGAACCCGTTCGTCACCAAAAGCAGCGTTCCAACAGAAAGCCCAAACGGCGTGATGATCTTCACCGGGATGGAGGTGAGCTGCGCTGACCCGATCCCCTTCGAGAACGCGATGATGAACAACGTCGCGACCATGACCACCGCGCTCAGCGAATAAGCGGCGCTCATGAGAGAAACGGGCGCCGCCGCTTCGATCCCCGCAGTGTTCGCGTAGAACGTCAGGTAGGTCCATGCAAGGTGAAGCGCCGCCCCCGCATAGGCCGGCGGAATGAGAAACGCACGATTTGCTTGCATGTTCCCCTCCTTCATGCACCCATTTTCCCCATTATGACGAATGGCCGGACCGGAGGGCCTCCTTTCAGCGTGAACCATACGATCTTTATGGGGCATTTCATAACTGCCGAACGGCCCTAATCGACGTTCCGGCGACATCCCGCCATGCACCTGGAACCCAAAACCATATCGACCCATGCGTATCGGCAGGGGCATCGGCCAGAACGCCGCCTTAGCCTTTGCGGCAGTGTAAAGGCGTCGGGCACAGGAAAGCCCGGCTCGAAAGAAAGGCGGCACCTATGACAACCGCAGAAAGCATGTCGAAAGGGAAACTGTTCCTCGCGCTGCTAGCGCTGTTCCTTTCGTCGATGTGCACCTTGGGCGACTTGGTCATCAGCCCGATCACCGCGAACCTCTACGACGTGTTCGCAGGATCCCCCGAGGCCCTCATCAACTTCGGCATCACCGGCCCCGCATTGGTCGGGTTGCCGTTCGGCATCCTGGCAGGAGTCCTCTGCGACAGGATCAACAAGAAATGGGTCATGGTCATCGGCTTCGCCATCTTCACGGCAAGCGCGGTGTTCGGCGCCGTTGAAAACATCTACCTGTTCGTTTCGCTGCGCTGCCTCGCCACTGGCGTGGGCTGGGGCATGACCAACACCGCAGCCCTCTCGATCCTGGCGGAGCTTTTCACGAACGAGGACGAACACGGAAAGTACGTCGGCTGGTACAACTCGGTCATGTCCATCATGGGCGCGCTGATGTCGGCGATCGCGGGCATCCTTGCCGTCACCGCGTGGCAGAACGCCTTCCGCACCTACCTCATCGCTGTTCCGATCCTCGTCATGCTCATCGTGTTCCTTCCCAACTTCAACGGAAACAAGGACAAGCGGGGCGAAAAAGACGCTCCGAGCGCATCCTCGGCAAACGCTCCCGTCCAGGCGGGCTGGTGGAAAAAGGTGGTGCCCTTGGCCATCCAGGTGTTCTTCGTGGCGATATGCTATTTCGTCATGCTGTACATGATCGCCGTGTACGTGGCGGACGCCCAAGTCGGCGATGAGGCGTTCATCGGCCTGATCACCTCGGTGGCAACCATCTGCACCGCCGTCACCTCCGCCTTGTTCGGGTTCTTCTACAAGAAGATGAAGAGCTTCGTGTACGTCCCCGCCATGATCGTTCTGGGGCTGGTGTTCATCGGCATGGGGCTGTTCCCCACGCCCATCGTCACCGTGATCGGCGTTGCCGTCGGCGGCCTGGTATGGCCCTTCTACTTCTGCTACTTCTACGTTCGCGTCGCCGAACTCGTGCCAGCCTCGAAGGTGGGCACCGCAACCTCCATCGTCGCCTTCTCCGACGGCCTCGCCGCTGCGGGCAGCTCATACCTGCTGACGGGCCTGATGGGTGCGACGGGCGCAACCGCCGTGCAGATTTGGCCGGTCTTCGGCGTCGTGCTCATCATCGTCATCGCCGTCTCCGTGGTTTGGGTTGCCGCAACGCGCAAGAACGCCGCGCCCGCATGCGAGAACGACTAGCAAAGCCCTCCAGAGCGTAAAATGGGCCGCAGCATCCAATCCCTCGACTAGATGCTGCGGCCCGCACGCTTTCATTTCGGATGCGGCAGCCTTCTTACGAAGCCTACCGCCACCCCAGGCATAGCGAAAGGAGCCAACATGACCGAGTATGCCGATACCATCATCAAAAGCTCGACCATCTTCACCGCTCAAACACTTGAAACCGAAGCAGGCGCCGTCGTAATCAGGGGGAAGGAAATCGTCGGAGTGACGACCTTCGACGAAGCCCAGCAATACATCGGACCTTCGACGACCATCTTCGATGCAGGGGATCGGTTGGTGCTCCCCGGTTTCAACGACGCGCATACTCATTTCATTCAAAACGGCGTCATGAAGGATGAGGACTTCACGCTCAGCCTCGAAGGCGTCTCCACTAAAGAAGAGGTATGCAGCAAAATCAAGGAGTTCGCGGAATCCCACCCGGAGAACAAATGGATCATGGGCAGCGACCTCAACTTCGATGGCTGGGAAAACGGCGAGAAGCCCACTAAGCAGCTGCTCGACGAGCTGGTGCCCGACCGTCCGGCCTACATCGCATCATGGGACATGCACGTCGGATGGACCAACAGCAAAGGCCTGGAGGCCGTCGGCTACGACGACAGCACCCCCGACCCCGAAGGCGGATGGCTCGGACGCGACGACAGCGGACATCTGACAGGGCTCAACTTCGAACCGCCGGCAAACGATCCCATCTGGGGCAAGGGCAACATCTCCGCCGACATGGACCGGGCGCTCGGCACGGTTATCGACGAAGCGCTTTCATTCGGCGTCACCGCCACGGGAAACGTCTACCCTTACGGAGGCATCCCCGAAAACGATTCGATCGGCGTTCTCAAGCAGTTCGAGAAGGAGGGCAAGCTTCCCATCCGCATCAGCTGCTTCTTGAAGATGGAACCCGGCTTGGAGAACCCAAGACGGCTCCGCGCGGAATTGGCAAGCGAGCATTTGCGCTTCGCCGGTCTGAAACAGCTCATCGACGGGGTGAGCGAGGCGCACACCGCCGTCCAAACAGAACCTTATGCAGACGACGGCTCGGAATGCGCACCCACCATCGGCTACGACGAGCTGTACGCCATGATCGACGAGGCGGATGCGGCAGAGATGAGCGTGCGCCTGCATTGCATCGGCAACGGTGCGGTTAAGCAAGCGCTCGACGTGTTCGAAGCGGTTCAAAGGAAAAACGGGGCGAAAGGCCTCCATAACGCCATCGAGCATATCGAAAGCTGCCGGCCCGAAGATTTCGAACGCTTCGCGAAACTCGGTGTCGTCGCATCGATGCAGCCCGTCCACTCGGTTCTGAACATCGAAGGCTACCCCATCCTCCTAGGCGAGAAATGGCGGCCGTTCATGTGGCCCGTCAAGTCGCTCATCGACGCGGGCGCCATCATGGCGTTCGGGACCGATGCCCCCGTGTGGAACCTCAACCCCATGGAAAGCATCTATGCCGCGCTCACCCGCAAGCAACCTTGGGACGGCAGCCCGGAAGACGGGTTCGTTCCCGAGCAGCGCATCTCCTTGGCGCAGGCGCTCCAAGCGTACACGTTCGGCGCCGCCTACGTGGAAAACTTCGAAGACCGCATCGGGACCTTGGCAGCCGGCAAGCTCGCCGACGTGGTCATCATGGACCGAAACCTCTTCGAGGCATCCCCGGAGGAGATTCTCGCCGCAAAGCCCCTCTGCACCTTCATCGATGGAAAACTCGTCTACGAGGCCGAGGGCGACAACCTGAGATCCCTATAGCCAAAACGGCCCGGCACGGGAAGCACCCCGTGCCGGGCCGTAGCGCCGCAAAGCGAGGGCAGGTCCATACCCCCTACTTCACACGCACCAGGCGATAGTTGCGCGAGCCCAGACCGATCTTCTCGGCATGCGCCAAGCAGGTCTTGTATTCGGCTTCGGGCGTGGTGTTCTCGAAGTGATCGTGCTTGTCCTCGAAGCCCTCGGCCGCCATCCTGTCGGACAGAACGCTGTTCGGCAACGGCTCGAGCTTCAGGCAGGCATCGACGCACGCCTGGTCGATGGCGAGGGCATCCGTCGATGCGAACATGCCCACATCGGGAAGGATGGGCGCGTCGTTGCCCGAATGGCAATCGCACACCGGGGAGACATCGCATACCAGCGAGATGTGGAACTGGGGCCTACCGTCCACGACGGCCTTGGCGTATTCCGCCATCCTGCAATTAAGCTCGGAAACGGCGGCATCCTGGGCGAAATCGATCGCGCAGAAGTTGCACGCGCCGATGCATCTGCCGCATCCCACGCAATTGCCCGTGTCCACCGTCATCTTGCCGGTTTGCTCATCGAACGCCAAACCGCCGTTAGCGCATTCCTTCAAGCATGCCATGCAGCCGCGGCATTTCTCGGCATCGATGACGGGCTGGCCGTTGCTGTGCTGCTCCTTCTTGCCGGCACGTGAGCCGCACCCCATGCCGATGTTCTTGATGGCGCCGCCGAATCCGGTGAGCTCGTGCCCTTTGAAATGGTTCAGCGAGATGAACACATCGGCATCCATGATGGCACGTCCGATGCGCGCCTCCTTGACGTATTCGCCGCCCGCAACGGGAACGGCGATGTCGTCGGTGCCTTTAAGCCCATCGCCGATAAGGACAGGGCATCCTACGGCAAGCGGCGTGAAGCCGTTTTCCCATGCGCAATACAGATGCTCGAGCGCATGCTTGCGGCTGCCGGGATACAGCGTGTTGCAATCGGTGAGGAAAGGCCTTCCCCCGTGCTGCTTCACGAAGTCGACGACGGCACGCGCGTAGTTCGGGCGGAGGTAGCTCATGTTGCCATGCTCTCCGAAATGCATCTTGATGGCGACGAACTTGCCGTCGAGATCGATATCGCCCAGCCCCGCCTTTTCGATGAGCCGGGCAAGCTTGCGCGCCGGCCCCTCATCGGTTTTGCAGCGGAAATCGGTGAAATACACCGTCGATTCCCCAATGGTTCCCTCTTCCATGGCGCATCCTTTCGAACGTGGTATCTGCCATGACATTGTATCGCCATCGCCAAACGGAAACAGGCACGGGTACGCTGTACCGCAGCTTTGGCAAAACCACGCCCCTAGCAACGGGAAAACAAGCATGCCCTCCGCTTAGATAGCGATCTATCTGGGAGTATGTCTTTTTCGTGTGTTACACTTGATCATATTGCGTCAAATGCATCAGCATTGCCGAGAGGAGTGCGCCATGAAAATGCCTTCCTTGAAGATCGCAGCGGCACTTGCATCGTTCCTGTTCGCTTTATCGCTTGCACCTGCCTCGGCGTTCGCCACAGCATCGCCTGGCGGCGTGCAGAAGATAGCCGATCCCGATACATCGTCATCTTGGCAGGGCCTGTTCGACATTTCGTCGTCCACGGATGCCGATCGCTCATACAGCACGGAGGAATCCGGGCGCATCTGGATCGATAAATCGGTATACGCCGACGAGTCATCAGCTGAAGCATCGGGCATCCCCGAAACGTCGATGGACGATCCCGCCAACGACTTCCTCGTCGGGTTGTCGACGATATCCGCATCCTCGACCGTTCGCAAGGAGACCCCTTTCTCCCATGATGTCGTCTTCATCGTGAGCCTCAATTCGGCGATGGCTTCCCTGAACTACGACGGAAAACCTTACGCCGCCCACATCGCCGATGCCCTGAACGAATCCATCGGGCGGCTCATGGACGAAAACGCCGATTCGACAGGCGCCCAGCCGAAATCCCGCATCGCGGTGGTGGGCTACAGCGTCGACGTGACCATCCTCATGCCCCTTGATTCATATACCCCCGACGAAAACGGCGACTTCGTGGTGTTTTCCGACGATCTTCCCGGAGGCGGATCGGGTCTCCAGCCCGTCGCCACGCCCGCCACGTCCGGCATCGGAACGAAAAGCGAAGTCGTTCGCGGCAGCGCCTATCTGCAACGCGCCATATCGGAAGCGTCGAACATCCTGCAGCAAGGCGCGGCTGTCGCATCCGCCGATCAGCCCCGCAAGCCCGAGCTCGTCGTAATGGGCGCAGCGGTCCCGTTGATGGCGAACACGGATATTGCGAACCCTCCCATCTACGTCAACGAAACTGCTGAGCAGGACGGATTCGTGGGATCCATGCCGGCAAACCACAATTCCATCGGGTTCGGAACCGATGCAGCCTTCGCTACGCTGCTCACCATGCAACGCGAACAGCAAGCAATCGATAGCGCCTATGCGCAGATGAATGCAAGTGGCGCGTCGGGCGGATCGCTTGACGTCTGGACCGTCGGCCTCGACACAACGGGGATGGCGGCATACGTGCTCCAAACCGCTTCCGAACAGGAATCCGCGAAGATAACGGACACCGTCGGAACCGCTACCGTCGACTTGACGGACAACCTCAAGCAGGCGCGCACCTCGTATGCCCAAGCCGCGGCAACGGGAGCTCAATCGGTGGACCTCGACCTTTACGGAACGGGCACCGGCGGCATCAAAAGCGAAACCGTCGCATTCCCCCAGCCCATAGACGGGCTTTTATCCGCCGACGACAACTACGCCTTCAACGGGGCAAGCGATTACTTCCTCGCAACGGACGCCGGCGCGCTGGGCGGAGGGTTCGGCGCAGCGGTGGACCGTATTCTCGGCATCCAATACAACTCCCCCGTCAACGAAGGAGAAGGCACAGCCTCCGATTCTTCGGATCGCCTGAGGGTTCAAGACGATATCGGCGATCTCATGAACGTGAAGAAGGTCGAGGGGATCCTCTACCAAGGCGATCTCCTCGATGGGTCGAAGGCGGCGCAAGCCATGTCGGCAAGCTTCGCGGACCCTTGGGACGTGGAGTCGTATCACGAGGTCGACTACATCATGAACTCGTTGAACACGCGCTACAACCTGGGATGGGACGCCTACAGCCTGCTTTACGATGCCTACAGCGACGGCCAATTCGCCTACCGCGGGGCGAACGACTACTCCAACTACGTCTCATGGTTCGTCGATCCCTCCCACGCCATGGTGAAAACCGGAAGCGCCGGGTACACCTTCGCCTCCAACGAAGTCTTGGCGGCGGCGGAGACGGGCGATTGGGAAGGCAATGCCACGGCATCCGCCAAGGCGAGCATCGAAGCGGCCGTGGCAGCCGGCGCGACCGCCGTATGCCAAACGTATTTCTACATCGGCAACATCGAGAGCCAATACACCGGGGATGATGTCCCGCTCTACGATTTCGTGGTGATGGTGGAAACCAATCTG
This sequence comes from Eggerthellaceae bacterium, assembly GCA_036306585.1. GTDB lineage: Bacteria > Actinomycetota > Coriobacteriia > Coriobacteriales > Eggerthellaceae > Aphodovivens. Next base: position 225,654 of record JAXJZF010000005.1, on the reverse strand, counting down.
GAAACCGGCAACCAGCAGCTTCTGCTCACCATCCCCGCCGACAGCATCCCCGCACGCAAAGCGTACGTCACCGAGCATCTGGATGAAAGCGTGTCCATGACGCTCGATTCCGATGCCGAATCGACGGTTCCGCTGCGCCTGGTCTACGAGGTCGGTCCGCGTGAAAGCGTTGCGCAGCTGGCCGACCGCATCGAGTCGGGGGAAGAGGTAACCTCCGACGAGATCCAAGAGGTGCTCGGATCCTCCGCAACGAAGAACGCTTCGGGGCAATACCTTCTGCATACCAACGCATTCGAGGGAAGCGGCGCCTCCGCCGTTGCCGAAACGGTGATGTCCGCCGTCGCCGCCTCGACGAACTCGTACTATTCGTTCACGCAGGACACTCCCCTCTACACCCTGGCGGCGGGAACCGATCTCGCCGAGGGCCAAACCCCGGACGCAAGCCAGCTCGTCCCCTTGGAATCCGCCCCTGAGGCAGGACAGACGTACTACTTCCGCGACACCTACTACCGGGCCGACAACCTCGAGTTCGGAACCGAAGTTCCCGCCGAGGCCGTCACGTCCATCGAGCCGTACACGACAGCGAGCGGCTCTTCGTTTGACGGCGGGAGCTTCTTCCAATCCGCCGACGGGCAGTATTCCGTCAAGAAGGGGACGCCGAAATACATCGTTTCGGCCATGCTAGAAGACTATGCCAAAAGCCCGAACGCCACCGCTTCGGCGCCCTACGTCAAGCAGATCAGCGTGAGCGACTATTCGAGCCTCGGCCGCCCGCTGCTTTCCGCCCGCCTCGGCAACAACGGCACGTTCGCCATCGCCCCTGCGCAAAAGACGGGATCGCTCACCGTCGAAAAGCACGTGGAAACGCAAAGCGAGTACCTGCCCTTGCTCCCCGCCGATTCCGATCGCGCCTTCAACTTCGAAGCGACTTTCTCGGATGCGGAGGGCAATGCCCTGTCCGGCACCATCCCGTTCTCCGCGAACGGAAACGCAAGCGAGATGATCGAGCTCGACAACGGCGTTGCGACGTTCAGCCTGAAAGACGGAGAATCCGCCACCTTCGAAAGCCTGCCCGAGGGCACCCGCTACACCGTGAAGGAAGCGGGCGACGGCGGATTCGCCGCCTCGTATTCGATCGCCGCGAACGGAAGCGAAACGGCCTCGGGTTCCTCGAGCGAAACCGGAGAGCAATCCATCGTCGAAGGGGAATCCTCCGTGTCGTTCACCAACACCAAGCAGGGAGGATCCCTCACGCTGTCCAAGCAGGTGGCCGGCAACGGCGCCGACCCGTCGGAATCGTTCTCCTTCGAGGTGAAGCTCAGCGACGAAAACGGCAACCCCCTGCAGGGTCAATTCGCCTACGGGTTGTTCCAAGGGCAAGTGCCCTCGAATTGGGACGCATGGTCGCTGGGAACCGCCACCACGAATGAAGAAGGGGTCCTATCCCTCGAACGCGGCGAGATAGCCCTTGCCGACGGGCAGTCCATTGCCATCTGTGGGCTTCCCGTGGGATCGAGCTACCAAGTGCAGGAAATTGGCAGCAACGACTACACGACAAGCGTGAGCAAAACGTCCTCGATCCAAACGCAAGGAACAGACCCCGCGAGCCCCTCCGGAACCATAACCGAGAGCGGGCAGATCGACTCCTTAACGTTCCTAAACGAAAAGTGGGCATACGGCTCGCTGACGCTGACGAAGCACGCCTACGGAGCAAGCGAGGGCGAACAGTTCGGCTTCTCCATCACATTGAAAGATGCTGAGGACAATCCGCTCTCGGGGTCGTTCCCGGTCTCCATCGACGGCGCCGAGGGCACGAAGCTCGCACTAGATGAATACGGATCGCTTTCCATCGAGCTCGCCGACAATCAAACCGCGACGATCGAAGGCATTCCCCAAGGAACCAGCTACCAGATCGTCGAAACCGACATCGGCAGCAACTACCTCGTGCTGAGCGACGGCGCCGAAGGCACCATCGGGAGCACTGCCGCCGCCGCGAGCTTCACCAACGTCAAGAAGTCGGGAGCGCTGGCAATCGTGAACATCATCGGGGGCAACTCCGGCGATAAAAACACGCCCTGCGCCTACAAAATCATCATCGAGAACCTTTTCAGCCTCACCGAGTCCGGAGCGAAATCTCTACCTGCGGAGAAATACGATTCCGCAGGAAACAGCAGCAGCATGACCATCGATTTTAGCCGATATGACGACACGAACACCGGCATCGCCACTGTCAGCGGAGTGGAAGGGAGCGAGGGCATCCTCATTCCCGGCCTCTCCCCTTCCGCGGAATTCACCGTCACCGAGACCAATGCCGGCGATCTTGAGAACACAGGCTATACCGTATCCTCGGGCATCGACGAAGCCCCCAAGCAAAACACGAGCACGGTGGAGGGGACTGTGCAGGCCGATGCGGTCACCGCAGCGTGCTTCCTCAACGTAAAGAACGAATACGGCTCCCTGGCCATCACCAAGAAGATCGACGGCGATGCCGCCGCGGACGAAGCCGAAGCCGGCCGCACATTCTCGTTCGCGGTGAGCGTGGCTGACAGAAAAGGCGCGCCCCTTTCGGGCACGTTCGACGCCGTAGACGGGACCGGCGCGAAAACCTCCATCTTCTTCGAGAACGGAACCGCATCGTTCAGCCTTGCCGCTTCCCCCGAAGCAAACGGCTCTACCCTGACGATAGACGGTCTACCGGCAGGAGCCTCCTACAGCGTTTCCGAACAAGATGAAACCGCCTCGGGATATGCGACAACCTCGACCGGAACGCAAGGAGCCATCGTCGGAAACAGCACGAGCGTAGCCACATTCACCAACACCAAATCCTATTCCCCGTTCTCGATGCCCATCGGCGGGCTCGAAGTGCTGAAGGGGAAGGCGGCCGCATCGGGCGATTTCGTTTTCCAGCTGTTCGAGGAAGACGGCACCACGCCCGTGCGCGACGCCGACGGCAACGCCATCGTCGCCGTCAATCGCTCCGCGGAAGCAGGCGTTCCCGTCAGCTTCTTGCTGAAAGGCCTGCAGATCACCCAGCCCGGCGAGCATCGCTACGTGGTCAAGGAAAGCATTCCCAGCGGAACCGAACCGCTTGAAGGCGTCGCCTACGATACGACCGCTTTCACGGTGACCGTTTCCGCGAAAGCGAGCATAACCGGCAAGCTCTCCCTTGCCTCCCTCTCCTACAGCGTGGGCTCCGAGCCCGTTTTCGGGGTCAGCTTCGTCAACGAGTACCGCTCGACCGGGGGATCGTTCACCCTGCAGGCGCGCAAAGAGCTTTCAGGCGCAAAGCTTGCCGATGGCGAGTTCGCGTTCTACGCGCAAGAGGTCGACCCGGCATCGGAGATGCCCCTCGGCGCGCCCATGGTCGCCCGCAACACCGTCGACGGGTCCATCGAGTTCCCATCGCTTCAGGCCTCCGCTCCGCTGGGCTCAAGCACCACCCGGGCTTTCCTGCTGAGTGAGAGCCTTCCGCCTTCGGCGACCGCGGATAACGGATTCACGGCCTCGGGGATATCGTATGACACCGCGCAGTACCTCGTGGTCGTCACGGGACAGAGCAAGAGCGGCTCCAACACGCTGGAATTCAGCTCGACGGTCTCGAAGCGGACCATCGATTCATCCGGGGATTACGGCCCTTGGCAGAAGCTCGAGGGAACCGGCGGCTTGGCGGAAGATGCCATGCTGCCCGTTTTCTCCAACATCCGCGCCTCCAAGCCCGCGCAGGCCGCCTTCGACGGGCACGTTCGCTACTTCGACGAGACAGGCTCCCGCCCGCTTGCAGACGGCATGTTCGAATTCTCCATCGCCGCCGTGGGCGAGAACAGCGGATCGGCCCCGCTTCCGTCGACGCTGAAAGTTTCGAATACCGCAGGATCGTTCTCCTTCGGACCCATCGACATCCCCTACAGCGAAAGCCTGATCGGGCAAACCTTCACCTACGAAGTACGGCAAGTCATACCGGAAGGCGCGCAGTACAGCAGCGACGGATCAAGCGCAACGCTTGACGGGATGACCTACGACGCACGCGTTGAGACCGTCACGTTGGCAATCTCCTCGCGTACCGCCGAAGATGGAACCCAGATGCTGGAGGCGAACGTATCCTATTCGAACCCCGACGGATCGCCTGCCGAAGCCCTGGAGTTCTTCAACAGCTACCATGGCGGCTCCGAGCCTAGCGGCCCCGCGATACCATCGACCCCCAACGGCACTGGCAACGGCACCGCTGGCGATGCCCCCGGCTCCCCCAGCGCATTGAACCAGACCGGCGATCCGCTCGCCTATGCCCTCATCGGCATCGCAGCGATCCTGGCAGGCTCGTTTGCGCTGGCTGCATACGCGCGCAGCCGAACACGCAAGTAGGGGCCCTCAAACGCCAGACCGCTCGCCATGCGCGGGCGCGCGCCGCATCGAAAGACGGGCGCGCGCCCGCGCGTCCCTTCCCGTGATGCGTTCCTTTAATTGTTACTATATTAGTAGTATTTTTCTGCTTTTCACCAGCTCATCGGATAAGACGCGAACGCATAGGCTATCATCCAGATGTGAAACGACCGACTGGTCGCCCGGAAAGGAGGACGACCATGAAACTGATCTTGACCGACCGGCATCTGGACCTCCCCCAGCTCCAGGACGACGTGCGCATGGTGAATATCGCGGAGGCGAAGATCGCCAACTGCGTGGGGTGTTTCGGCTGCTGGACGAAAACCCCGGGGAAATGCGTGATACGCGATGACGCCGTGAACGTGTACCCCCTTATCGCGAAAAGCGACGAGGTCGTCTATGTGAGCAAAGTGAAGTTCGGTGGTTACGACACCCCCATGAAAACCATGCTCGAACGGGCCATCCCCGTTCAGCAAGCGTTCATCAGGCTCGTGAACGGGGAAACCCATCATGTGCAGCGCGCCGTCGTCCCCAAACGGGCGACCATCGTGGGGTACGGGGCGCTTTCGGATCGCGAGAAGGACCTGTTCTGCAAGCTCGTCGACAGAAACGCCCACAACATGAGCTTCGAGCAGCATCGGGTTCTGTTCGCCGAGGAAGACGAGATCGACCGCATCGCGAGGGAGGTGGTTTCACCATGGCGAAAACCATGATCATCAACGCAAGCCCGCGCGCGCCGCGTTCCAATTCCAAACGCTATGCGCAGCTGTTCGAGCGCTGGAGCAAGCAGGAGACGGCGACGTTCGCCCTGACGAAGAGGAACCATGTCGACCTCTGCCGCGCGATGGAAGGGTTCGACAACGTGCTGCTGGCATTTCCGCTTTACGCCGATGGGATCCCCTCGACGCTGCTCGAATTCCTCAAAGCGCTCGAAGCCAACCCCCCGAAGAATAAGCCCGCCGTGTCGGTTCTGGTCAATTGCGGATTCATCGAGCCCGAGCAGAACGATGTCGCCGTGGAGATGGTCCGGCTGTTCTGCGAGCAGAACGGGTTCCGCTTCGGGTCGGCCCTGAAGATAGGCAGCGGCGAGGCCATCCTCGACACGCCGTTCAAGATCCTCGTGAGCCGCGCCGTCAGGAAGCTCGCCCGAGCGATCGATCGCAGCGAAAGCCGGGAGATCAGCACCCGCATGCCCCTGCCGAAGCGGATCTTCATCGCCGCCTCCACCCGGTACTGGGAAGGCCTGGGAAGGAAGAACGGCGTCACGCGCAAGCAGATGGAGACCATGGAAATCGAAGGGGCAGCCTGATCGGGACATCGGTCCGAGCATCGAAGCATCGGACGGGACCCCTGCACCCCTCTCGAACAGCTGCAGGGCGAAGCGAACCGGCGCCCGCCCTGCAGCGCGCTACATCCGCAGCATGAGCTCGCGGGAGACTTCCTTGCCGTCGCGCAGGTAGACGCGCGGAACGCGCTTGTTCACGGCGCAGGTGAGCTCGTAGGGGATCGTATCGGCAGCTTCCGCCATCTTCTCGATGGGATTGCCCGCGCCCCATATCTCCACCGTGTCGCCCACCTTGACGTCGGGGGCATCGGTGAGGTCGACCATGGACATGTCCATGCAGATGCGCCCGATCTGGGGCACCAGGCCGTCCGAGGTGAGGACGCTGCACCGGTTCGACAGCATACGGAAGAACCCGTCGGCGTAGCCGTAGGGCAGCACGCCCACGCGCGTCGTGCGCTGGGCGACGAAGGTGCCGCCGTAGCTGATGCGGGCGCCCTCCGGATAGATCTTGATGGTTTGGATGGCGCATTTCAGGCTCATGACGGGACGCAGCCCCAGCTCTTCGGCGAAGGGGCCGTAGCCATACAGCAGAAGCCCCGGACGCACCATGTCAAGCGACGCCTCCGGATAGCGCGCCACGGCTCCCGTGTTGGCGCAATGCCTGATGGCGAAGGAGCGCCCCCATTTCTTCTGCACGGCATCGATGACGCGCAGGAACAGATCGAGTTGACGCTGCGTGTACTCGCGGCACCATTGCTCGTCCTCGTCGGAAACGGCGAAATGGGTGAAGATGCCCTCCGGCTCGAGGCCGGGCAGCCCGCAGGCGTAGACGATGTTGTCGACGCCCTCGTCGAAACGGTCGCCAGCGCACAGGAAGCCCAAGCGTCCCATGCCGGTGTCCACCTTGATGTGGACCTTCAGCGTGGCGCCGAGCTCCGATGCCTCGGCACTATAGTTCTCGGCCTTCGCCAGGCACGACACCGCCTGCGTGATGCCATAGCGGATGAGGGTCCCCACCTCGCCGCGCGGGGTATGACCCAAGATGAGGATAGGCATGGTCACGCCGTTCTCGCGCAGCTCGACCGCTTCGTCCAGGCTGCTGACGGCTAAGTAGTCGGCGCCCAGACGCTCCAGCTCGTGCGACACCTGCACGGAACCGTGCCCGTAGGCATCCGCCTTCACCACGCCTAGGAACTTGACCTGCTCGCCCACACGGCGGCGCAGGACGGTGTAGTTATGCTCCAGCGCGTCGAGATCGATCTCGGCCCACGTGCGTTTCAACGTAGATTTCACGCTATGCCCCTCATCCTTCCGGAAGGCCAGATGTTCACGTGCGAAATGATAATCCGCCTCGGGCGGCGGTCAAGCCCAGCCGGCTCGAAAACGCCCGAATCGCACTACTCCTGCACCAAGCATGCATCCTAAAGCAAACGAGCGCCGCCCTTTGCACCTCGCGGGCAAAGGGCGGCGTCTTCAATCACCTGGACGTTCAGACGCTAGTCGCGACGGCGCATCGCCAAGAAGACGAGCACCGCGCTGGCGGCAAACGCCGCTGCGATGGCCGGCACAGCCGCCCATGCCGCCCCGTCCCCCGTAGATGCCAGCTCTCCGGCATCCTTTTCGGAATCGGAGGCACCCGTATCGGCACCGTCGCCTGCAGGACCGGAGGCGTCATCGCCTGCAGAACCGTCGCCACCGCCGGAGCCTCCGGTCGATCCGCCGTCGCCCCCGGGCGCGCCGCCCGCATCGCCTCCGGTTCCTTCGCCGCCGCCCGAAGGCCCGCCCGGCGTGCCGCCAGACCCCTCGTCGCCATTCGGCTCGTTATCGGAGGTGCCGCCGGACCCATCTTCGTCGCCGCCGCCCTGGCCGCCATCCGGATCGGCCTCGGAACCGTCGGAGGCAGCCTTGGTCACTTCAAGCTCCAGAACAGCCGGAGCGCTCTCGTTGCCGGCGGCATCGATGGCGACGGCAGAGACCGTGTAGGCGCCGGGGTCGGCAAGCTCCAGCGACGTGGAGGAAGCGTCCTCGGTGCCGGAGAAGACGGTGCGGCCATCCGCCGAGCGCACCTCCACGCGCACCTGGGTGACGCCGCTTGCCTTGTTCGCCCCCGCGGGAAAGACATCATCGGCGACGATCAGCACGGTTGCCGGGCCCTCGCCCTTGACCGCGCCGCCGGCTGCGCCATCGGCATCGGCTTCGCCGCCGGCGAACGAAACGGACGCGCTTGCCGTCGGAGCGGTTTCGTCGATGCGCGTCACCACGTCGAAGGCAGACGTGAACGCACCGGCATTGGCACCCTGTCCGGCCGAAACGCCCAGGCGCAGCACGGTGGAGAGCTCGCCCTCGGCATCGATCTGGATGGACTTTCCATCATCTGCGCCCAGGGCCGACGCAGCGCCAGCAGCAAGCACCAGATCGTACACGCCCGCAGCGCCCGTCCGCCCAAGGGAGGAAACGGTCACCGGGCCGTTCACCCATGCCCCCTCGGCGACCTTGGAGTCATCGAAGGAAACGGAAACCCAGTCATCGAGATTCGAGGCATCAACCGTCTCCTGGAGCACCGCCAACGCGCCGGGCAGGACCTCCACCTGATAGTTGGAGCCCAGATCCGCGACATCGGCGATCACGCGGTAGGTCCCAGGCACCGAAGTGTCCGCGCGAGCGCCCGCCTCATCGATCACCGAGTACGCGACATCGCCCAAGCTGTCGCCAGGAAGCAGCGACCCTTCGAGCTCGCAGCTGAACGCCGGCAGCGCCGCTCCCGTGAACATCTGGGCATCGCCCACGGCAACCGCCAGGTGCCGCGGCGACACGACCGCGAGGTAGGGGAACGGGCCGTATTCGACCCCGTCCACCGACACGGTGACGTTCACCAGCGTGGAACCGGCGGATTTGGTGGCGATGGACCCATCCGCGGAGATCGAAAGGATCGATTCGTCCTCCACCTCGTAGGAGATCGCAGCACCTGCGGGAGCCTTCACGCCGACCCGGTGCGAGCCCCCATCGCCGATGGTCATCTCGGGGAAGGAGATGCTGAGCCCGGGAATGGTGCCGGGATCGGCATCCGCGCCCGCCAAGGAGACGACAATCCGGTAGTCCTCGTAGTTCAGCGCGCCGCTCACGGGCACCGAGACCTCGTACACCTGCCCGGCGACGACATCCTCGGCCCCCGCAAACGTCAGCTTGCCGGCATTCACGCTCAGCGACGAAACGGCGCCGTCAGCGCTGGAGGGCGCACCGTAGGCCGCGCCCTCGGGAAGCGCGGGCAGCGTGACGGAACCCTGGATACCGGCTGCAACCAGGCCTTCCGCATGGGTCATGGAGGCATCGGCCTGGGCACGCTCGATGGCGAATGCCAACGTCACCTGCCCAGAACAGTTCCCCACGCCCGTCACCACCGCCGCGGCCGCGCCGGCATTCACGTTGTCGCGATACGACACCGTGAAGTCCTGGAGCGACAGCGCCCCGACCGCGTGCACCGGAGGCTCTATCGGGTCGCCGGTGTACACCCTGCTCGAAAGCGGGGCGAAATCGCTTGCCGCCAGCACCCTTCTATCCACCGTCAGCGTGGCAACCGCTTCGCTTGCAGCATGGTCCTGATCGGCCTGGATATACGCCCTGATGACGAATGCGCCGACTTTGGAGACCTCGAGCACATGGCCATCGAGGATTCCCTCGCCCGTCGTGCCCGACCCAGCGACGATCTGGTATTCGATGCGATCCGAAACCGGATCCGCGTCGAACAAGGCGGACACATCGATCACGTCGCCGAACGTCGCGGTCGCATCGGACCCTGCGAGCGTCGTCTCGATCTTCTTGACCGTAAGGGTGCCGGGTTCGACCTCGACGGAGTAGTTGGAGCCCAAAGCAGAGCCTTGCACCTTCACCTGGTAGGTGCCCGGATGGGAGTAGTCGGCCGGGTTGCCCTCGGCGTCGGTGACCTCGAACGGCAGCCCCTCGAGGGAGTCGCCTTCCATAAGCGAGCCTTCGGTTATCCGACAGCCGATGGAATCCAGCAGCTGCCCGGCGTCGATGGTCGCGTCATCGGTTTTGAGCTTGACCGTGCGCGGGTCCACCGTGGCGATGACCTCGTAAGGCCCGTAGTCGTATCCGGCGATCTCCATGGTCACGTAAACCGCCGTGGAACCCGCCGCACGGGGAACGATCGTTCCGTCCTCTCCGATGGAAAGGATCGTCTCGTCAGCAACCTCATAGGAATAGCCGGCGCCTTCCGGTCCATGCACCTCGATCGCATAGGGGCCTTCCTCGCCCACCGTCATCTGGGGGAACGAAATGGCGGGATCGTCGGGCGCGGCGCTATGGTCGATGGTGAACGACACCATCGCCTTCTGGTTGTACCCGTTGACCGCCACAAGGGTGTAGATGCCCTCGTCCTCGATGGAATCGCCTACCTGGTAGCCAGCCACCTCGTCGCCCCAATCGCCGGGCGCAAGCGCTGCGGATATCGGCAGATCGGCGTTCGTCTCGGCAGAGCCGTCCTCGACCGGCAAGCCGGTGTCGGGGTCGACCACCACAGGAAGGTTCTTCCGATACAGGTTCACGCGGGACGCGCCCTCGACGTCGGGGGTGACGGCATGGGAATACACGGCGCCATCCTCGACGCCCGAGATAGCCGGAGCCACGGGGACCTCGTCCAGAATATCGGAGGTGAAGAAGCGCGGGCTGCCCCAACGCGCATGGCCGTTGCCGTTGCCAAGCGACTCGCTGGTCAGCGTGACGGACACCGCATCCTCGGGGATCTTCACGAGCACATGCTCCTGAACGGTGTAGCGCGTCATATCGGCGCTCGTGTAGAGGACCCTGTCCTCGAAGCCGCCATCGGCCGTGGGAACGGACGCCTTCACGATGAAGCGGACCTTGCCGTTGTATCCCCACTGGCTATCGCGCGTGGAACGATGCAGCCCCACCCATGCATCGAGGCAGGTGAGCCGCGCGCCGTTTCCGCGATCGACATCGTAGGTGACCGACTTGCCGCCGTCGTTCTGGGCGATGCCGTAGCTGTACACCGCCTCGCCGGAGCCGTTCCACAGACTGGGAAGGTTGCCGCCGGCGTCCGGCAAAAACGTGCTGTTGGTGTTCTGAGCGCAGTTCTCGGCGTTCGCCCTGATCACGTCGCCGCCCACAACCTGCACGTTGACGGTGGCGGTAGCCTTGTTGCCACGGGAGTCGGCAGCGGTGTAGACGATGGGATAGTATCCGGCGTCGAACACGCCCTGGTCGTTAGCGCGCAGTTCGCCGCAATCCACCTCGACCGAATCCTTCAGATCGCCCTCGTAGATGCTCGAAGCGGAGATCACGAGCTTTTCCGGATCGAAGGTGGCGGCATCCTCGGGAGCGAGCACCACCCAGGAGTCCTCGACATCGAGCGAGACGCTCGGCCAAGCGGTCCAGGCATAGGGGTAGTTTTCCGAAACCATGTCGGGGTAGCCCTTCATGCGGTTGAAGTGGAGCTCCTTATGGTGCCCATGGAAACCCTGATGATTGGCGTCGATGGAGATGAAGCAGCTCGATCCTGCAAGGAGGTCGATGCGGTAGTACAGCCCCCTATCGCCGGACACGCCGCTGTCGTCGCGGTTGAGCTTCACGTTGCTCCATGCATGCGAGGTGGTGCGCACCCAATAGGCCTTGATGCCCATGCGCTGCGAAAGGTAGATGCTGCCGCGCGCATTGCCGCCGCATACGGACCTGCCGTCGGCGAGCGCCTCGTCCATCACCTGGCCGCCGCCTTCGTAGCGGATCCAACCGGAATAAGGCGAAAGCACCGCGCGCAAACGCTGCGCATCGGTCATGCCATCTTGGATGTTCGCCAGGAAGCGCGAAGCGTTGACCTCGGTTTGGAGCAAGCGGGTGTGGTAGTAGACCTGGCCGTCCGCATCCTTTTCGCCGTACTTGGGCGCAACGTAGAACGTCACCGTTTCGGCAACGCCGCCCTTGGACGTCACCTGGGTGCCCCAGTCCTTCACATGGAAGGTGCGCGGCTCGCAGTCCATGATGGTGCTGCACAGGTAGCTCGCATCGGCAGTCGGCATGAAGATGCCATGCTCCTGAAGGTTGATGGTGACTTTCCAGGCCTGGCCCCAGTGGTTCACCAGCTGGTAGCGGTCGACATCGTTTCCGAAATCGAGCAGCGTCTTGACCGACAGGTCGAACGCAGCCTTGCCCTGCTCGTCGAAGTAGTCGCGCCCCGCATACAGGAAGCTGGCGAAAGGCGTGGTCAGATAATCGAGGTCGGCATCGGCGCAGAACACCTCGTCGCCGCGCACGGTCATGCCGACGGTGCGGGAGCGCACCAGACCCTGCGCGTCCTCGACGGTGTAGGTGATGGAGAAATTGCCCGTGCTCCCCGCAACGTAGTCGGTGGAGTAGGTGATGGCATCGGAAAGGTCGTTGCCCTCCTTGCCGTTGCGCAGCGTGCCGTCGCTTCCGACGACAGGGGCATCGGTTTCGCCCACGGGGCCCGAAAGCGTGCGGGCGAACGCGCCTTCCAGGATATTGGCCGGGGTCACCTGCTCGGGGTTGGAGAACTCCTTATCGGAAACCGACAGCCACGGCGTCGCCTGCGGCTTGATGAACTTCGCATCGGCCCACACGGCATGGTTGTTTGGATGGGCGGATTTGTTCACCGCCTCGGCAACCAGCTGGATGACCTTGTAGCCGGACACGTCGAGCGACACCTCGACGGCATCGCTCCGCTCGGTCATGGGATCGCTTTGCCAGACCGTCTGGCCATCGGCGACCACCTTGAACACGACCTCGGCGCTCTTGCCCGTAACGCGGGCGGTGTGGGACAGGCCCACCATGGCCTCGAAGCGCTCGTAGCCGTATTCCCGGATGTCGTTAAAATAGATGCTCGAATCGGCATGGGCCCAGAAACCATGGTCGAACGTTTGCTCCTGGCCGTCAACCAGCAGCGAAAGGGGCGTGCCGTCGTAGCTTTCATCGTAATAGAGATCCCCCCAGCCGACCGAGGAGCCGGTGGGCGTCCTGTCGGAAAGGTACTGCTGGTAGGAAGCCTGGGCATCGGCGGTCGCCGAAGCGGCGGATCCGTCGGCGGAAGCCGAGACGGCGGGCTGGGACGGTTCGGCATATGCGGATCCGTCGACGATGAGCACCGTGCCCAACGCGAGGATCGCCGCCAGAACAGCGCGCCCGGCCTTCTGCGTGATCGTGAGACGCATTTCCATCATACTCTCCTGCACTCGTGCGTGGTTCAACATGGGTAACAGCGGGGTCGGTGTAAATGCTGCCTTTGGGATTATATTAGACCCATTTGAATAGGAAGATGACGGTTTGGTATCGGGAGCCCGCAAAACGGCGGCGCTTTTCTGGAAAAGAAATGCCGGGGCCGCCATCACGCCGAGGCGGAGTAGAATGGCTGCCGCATCATAGCCGAACCGCTGCCGAAGGAGCCGCCGTGTCCACCCATCCCACCCGCCGTTCGAAAACCGCAGCAACGCCCGCCAACCGCGCTATCGGCCTGGCATCTGCTTTCCTGCTGACAGCATCCCTCGCCCCTGCCGCATCACCCGCCTATGCCGAGCCGGCAAGCGACGGGACGGCTGCCACGGAGGCCTCCGCCAACGCCGAGGAGACGTCGTACGACCCCCGCCCGCTTGGGCTGACGTCCGGCGTCCGCAACCAAGCCCCTTGGGGCATGTGCTGGGCATTCGCCGGCATGGCGGCGGTGGAATCCTATGCCATCGCCAATGGGCTTGCAAGCAGCAGCATCGACCTGTCGGAGGAAGCTATTCCGTGGTCGGTCCTGAACGCAGCGAAAGAAGCCTCGGGGATCTCCCCCGCGTACGGCTGGATGACACGCGGCACACGCGACGACTCGGGGTACGGCGACATGGTGACCGGCTACCTAATGTCAGGAAAAGGGCCCAAGCTCGAATCGGATATCCCCTATTACACCGGAAGCGAGTCGGACCCCATGGGCATCTACTATGAGGAAACGCCCCCGGAAAAGCTTTCCACCGCGCCCAATGCGCTGGAGATCACCGATATCGCCTATCTGGACGACGCGTCGCCCGAAGAAGTCAAAGAAGCGATCAGGAACTATGGCGGCGTCGCGACCAGCTGCAACCTGTCGCTCGACCTCTACGATCCCGACACCGCCGCATTATGGTGCCCAGCGTTCAGCGAAAGCTATGCCAACCACTCCATATGCATCGTCGGATGGGACGACAGCTTCCCGAAGGAGAACTTCGCCCCGCAAGAAGGGGAGCTTCCGCACAACGACGGCGCCTGGCTGGTGAAGAACAGCGAACTCGCCGACGGAGAGGTGGCCCCTTACATCTGGGTATCGTACGAAGACGGCACGATCCTGCAGGATAACCCGCATAGCCCGAACTACGCGATAGCAGGCGCACGTCCCGTAACCGATCGCACCGTCTACGCGCTCGACTCCGACGGCGCGGTGGCGACCGTAAACTCGAAAGAGGCATCGTCGGATGGCAAGGCGACCCTCGCCTGCGCGAACGTGTACGATTTCGCTGCCGGGGAGCGCCTGTCGGAAGTGATGTTCATGACGACCTCGAAGGGCGCCGACTATCGCATCTCGTACTACCCCGTCGACGAAAACCATGTGCCCGACACCGACCCGTCTCAGGCCATCATCTTGGCCGAGGGAACCGTCGAGCATGCAGGTTACACGACGGTCGAGGTGGATGAAAGCGCTTCCGTGCCCTCGGGGTACGGCGCCATCGCCATAGAGCTGGTTTCCTCGGACGGCGCCGTCACCCTCGGGACCGACCAGAACGTCGACGAATACGGCAACCCGCTGTACACCGCGGACCCGCAAACCGAGATCAGAAGCTTCTTCCTACGCGACGGAGCAGCCGAGCCCGCATATTCCGACCCGCACAGCCCCGTGACGTTCGTGCTGCGCGCTTACGGGGTGGAGGCCGATGAGCCCGCGGGGCCCTCGCTCGGCCCGGACACCGACCCCGGCACCGACAACGTGCCGAATGACGACGGCGGCGAAAACCCCGACGACGAAACAGGCCCGAACGATCCTGACAACCTCGATGACGACGCCGTCACCGACCCTTCGAGCAACGCCGATCCCCGCCCGGACGACAATGCGTCCGGACAGGGTGGCAACGGGCTTGCGCGCACCGGGGACAGCACGGGCGCCGTGCTTGCCGCGACGGCATGCGCAGCCCTTCTTGGCGCGCTCGCGGCTGCGAGAGCCCTCGCAGCCCGAGCCCGCTTCTTCAACCGCTAGCCCCGGCGGCGCATGCGCATCCGCGCCACGCAGAGGGCGATTGCCGCAACGGCGACGCAGCCGCCCGCCACGGCGAACGCGATCGGGGAGTCTCCGGTAGCCGGGATGGCAGATGCGGAGCCCTCAGCCGACGCATTCCCGGTGGACGCATCGCCCTCCTGATCGACGGGCGAAGGGTTCACCGGATCTGCAGGATCCTGAGGATCGGCGGGATCCTGGGGGTCAGTGGGATCCTGGGGGTCAGTGGGATCCTGGGGATCGGCGGGATCCTGGGGGTCGTTCGGCTCCGTCGTTTGATCGCCGGAACCGCCCGCCGGAGGCTTGGCAGCATCCGCAGACCATGCGGCGTACACCGTTATATCGCCGTTCACCGGCGTGGTCTCGTCGAAGACGGCTCCATCCGCCGTCCTCCAACCTTCGAACGTGTAGCCGGAACGGCTGGCGCTGGGCAGGTCGGCCCCCATGGAAGAGCCACTGCGGAGCATCCAGCTGCCGTTGCCATCGATGACGGCGCCCTCGCCATTTGCATCGAAGGTCACGCGCGCCGCCGTCACAGAGAAGGCATGGAGCGAAGGATCGTGGTCGATATCCCCCTTGACGCGGAAGTAGTAAGTGCCCGGCTGGTCGATCACGAAGAACGGAGCGCCGGGATCGGAGGGCGCGGAGAACGTGGAAACCCCGCCGCGCACCTCTTCGGGCGAAGAGAACTCCGGGTTATCGTCCCACTCGTACACGAGGGTCGGATCGGGGAACGTCACGGTCAGCCCATCGGAAGCGGGCTCGAAAGTCACCTCGTCCTCAACGATATCGGGCTCGACCGCCTTTTTGACGGTGAACGGGAAGACCTCCTCGTATGCATTCAGGTTCGCATCCTGGGCACGCGTCACGCGCACCTCGTACTTGCCGGCATCCACCGGGGCCTCGGTGCTCCAATCCTCGGCGGAATCGGCCCGGTATTCCACCGTGAAGCCGTCCAGGCCGTCAGGCGACGAAGCGAATTCGAATTCCTTCGGAGAGCCATCGTAGGTCCAGTCGTTCGCCGCAGGGGTGACCGCGATATCGCCTCGTTCGATGGTCAGGGTGCCCGAATCCATCGAAATCCCCTTCGTGGCATCGCCTTCGTAGAAGGCGGTCACCGCATAGCGCCCCGCCTCGGTGGGGGCAGACGAGCTCGCATACAGCTTGCCGCCATTGGTGTATCCGAAGAACAGCCAGTCGATCTGGGGGTTTTCGACGACTTCGCCATTCGCGAGCGTGACGGTCGCGCCAAGCTGGACCGGATCGCCGGTGTAGGCGACGGAGCGCGCGTTGTCCTCGAAGCCGTCAAGCGCGGTTGCGGTGCTGTAGCGCCCGATCGCGTAAGCGCGGGAGATCGGCGCGGCGAAGTAGTTTCCGCCCAAGACCATCGCCGACTGGACATAGGCGCCCGGCTGCGTAGGCGCATCGGCACCGTAGTACAGGTCGCCTTCGGTGGTCACGCCGGTGTAGAAGATGCGAACCGTATCGGGATCGATCGGGTTGCCCTGGCCGTCGACCGCAGTCACGCCGAAATCGAACGACGGTACGTCATCGGCGGAGATCAGGCCATTCTCGACCTCATGGGTGAAGGACAGCGACACATCCTGGCTTTGGGGCTTGATGGTCACGTACCCCACGCCGAAGGCGGTATCGTAGTTCGGGCTGGCGGTCACCGCCACAACGGTGTACAAGCCGGCATCTTCGGGGTCCATGCCGAAGTGCACCTTCGCGTCCAAGAGGGAAGGCGAGATGGACTCGATGAGGTCGAAGGCCCGATTGAGCCCATCGATGATGCCCGTGGAGTCGCTGATGCCCAGGTTCTGCAGGCCGTCCAGCGCGCCCTTGAGTTGGTTGAGGCTGAACTCGTCGCCAAGGACGCCCGTGAAGAACTCCTGCAGCGATTGATTGCCGATAAGGGGAAGATCCCTGCCTGCAAGGTCATCCAGGGTGATGCTGCTGAAATCGAGGCCGATGTACCCTTCGCCGTTTCCATTGACGCCCGCCATGATCACGATGGGCATGCAGTCGTCGGGGGTCGCCGTCACCAAGCTCCCGATCTCGTCGCCGTAGGTGACGTTCTGGGAGTTGACCGACACGGACGCCTTGCCCTTGGTCACCGTGACCGTCGCCGTTGCGCTGCAGGGCTGATAGCCGTCCGGGCCGTCCACGCCTTTGTAGGAGACGGTGACATCCTGCTCTCCCACCTTGCGCGTGAAGGAGAAATCGAAGTCATCGATACCGTAAGGGACGGAAGCGCCGTCGGCGGTGGTAAGCGATGCGATAAGGGAATCGAACAGGGCCTGCTTCATCTCGTCCTCGGAAGCGTACGCCACCGAAACGCCGTCGTTGAGCGTCAATGCGGTGACGGGACGAGGGTCGGTCAGCTCGATACCGGTCTCGACGCTCATGGCAGGATACTGATCGTTGCCTTTATAGGAGATGCGGATGGTTTCGGAATTGCCGTCCTGGCCGAAAGCGTGGCGACCGGCGAGGGTGCCAAGAAAACCGGGGTCATAGTCGACCGATTCCCAAGCGCCATGGCCCGCATCGTATTCGATGACGACATCCTGCTGGGACAGCTCGGGGTAGGACCCTTCGCCGTCGACCAGCGCATCGAAAATGCGCTTTTCAATTTCCGCCTTATCCGACATGCCGCTGCAAGGAACCTTCAGGGCATCGCCGCGCAATGCGATGGAGCACTCGACGATATCGGCGCTCACCGTGCAGACATCGTCTGCGGAATAGAAGTCCTTGGAAACCGTCACCGTTGCCACGCCATCGGAAAAACCGATGGAGTCGGCTGCGAACGTTTTCGTCTCCCCCGTCGTCTGGTTCGCGACGGTGATGCCCTCCACCGCGTAATGC
The DNA here is from genome assembly GCA_036306585.1 of Eggerthellaceae bacterium. GTDB lineage: Bacteria > Actinomycetota > Coriobacteriia > Coriobacteriales > Eggerthellaceae > Aphodovivens. The sequence continues at coordinate 207,859 of JAXJZF010000005.1, read as the reverse complement.
TTGCCGTCGGAGGAATCCGGAGCGATCGCGATCGTGGTGTCGTCGTCCGCGTTCGCCGTTGCCTCGGACCCCGACTCGACGGCACTGCCATTCAAGCTGACCGTCGCATTGGGGACATCCACCTTGTACGTGACGGAGGCATTGGCCTCGTATGCCACGGCGATGGTGACATCGCCGTCCATCCCGGTAAACCCGAAGAGGGAATCGGGCGCGGCATCGTAGCCGTTGAGATTCAAAGACGTTGCCTTGTATCCATCGACCCCATGCACCCGGAACTGAACCGAGCCTCCGTTTTCGACCGCGACGGTTCCGCCGTCCCCGATGACCTCGCCGGTCGAAGAACCATTGACGAGCTTCTCGACGCCGCCCTCGTCAGGGCCGGTGACGGACACGTTCACATTCCAATAGCTCTGAACGGTGAAGGAGCCGCATTCCACCCATTCCTTTTTTGGATTCAAGAACGAGCCGGAGTACTTGGCGTAAGCCACTTCGTATGTCACGCCATCATCAAGGCGAATCTTGCCTCCGAGGAGGCTCGCCTCTTTCCAGTCATCCTCGCTTCCGGCAACGCGATATGCGTATTCGGTCAAAGGATTACCGCCGAACCAGTCGCAAAACTGACCAAAGGTCCAGACCGACCCACTCGTCAAAAGTGATGGAATCGCGGTTCCTTCGCGTTTGCCAATAGCAGGTGATGCCGCTCTTGACGAGCAGGCGCTGACGTTGGCGAGGAGTGTAATAAGCAACTTCGGAAGGGAGGGCCGGACGGGGTCCCACGACCGACAACCCTTTTGTCAAGACGAAAAAACAAGATTACCTGCAGAAATGCTCCGACTAGATAGCTGAGCTATCTGTTTCCTAGAGTTTGAACCTCCAGACTTTTGCAGCTCATTCCGACCGTCATCGACGATGAACCAGCTCCGAAAAGCTGCCTTCGAATCGGATAGAAAATCGTCCCATTGGGGCAGATTCCCAATGGGACGATTCTTCGCATCAGCGTCGACGTATACATAAATCCAGCATCGAAAACGATGCAGACCCCCATAACCGCCACGCATAGCCGTCCAGTCCAATATTCGCAAGATCACGCCTATGGGCAGGAGGCGCCGACGCCTCCCCCGTTCCTTCCTCGCCGAGGGGCCGAGGGCTAGTCGAGCCTTATCGGCCTCTCGGGCCTCTTCCTCCCCGAACAGTACGGGCAGTAGCCCGGCTTGGCCCCCACCCTGTCGCGGACGGCCATCTGGTAGACGTGGCCGCACTCGCCGCGCCACCATGCGAGCTTGCGGCTTATGGCCTGCACGCCGGCGGGCTTCAAGCGCTTGTTCATGCGCGGGTGCCACATCGCCGCTATGTCGGGATGCGTGGTGGCCAGGTCGTTGTAGCCGGCGAGCACCTTGCGTCCCGAGCAGTACGGGCAGCCCGGGTCCGCCTTGCCCTTGCGCGCTCGGTTCACTATGAGGCCGGACCACTCGTGGCCCTCCCTGCACTTCCACCAGACGCGCTTGTTTGAGTTGGCGATCACGTCGGTCGGCTTCAGGTCGCCGTTGCGCTCCTTGTTCCACTCCCTCGCGATCTTGGGATGCGTCGTCCTCAGGTCGTTGTAGCCTTTCAGCACCTTGCGGTCGCCGCAGTAGGGGCAACCGCGGTCGGCGCCGCCGGTCCTGTTGTAGGAGGATATCTGCCATGCGTGCCCACGCCCGCATCTCCACCAGACCCTCCTCGCGCTGCCGGAGACGATGCCGTCGGGCCTCAGGTCGCCGTTGCGCTCCCAATCCCACTCGGCCAGAAGCTCGGGATGCCGGCTCGCGAGGTCGTTGAAGCCGGCGAGCACGCGATGGCCCGAGCAGTACGGGCAGCCCAGCCCCTCGGCGGCCCGCTGGCGCGGCGACATCTGCCATTCATGGCCGCAGCTTCCCCTCCACCAGACCTGCTTGGTCGCGTTGAACCTCACGCCGTCGGGCCCCAGGTCGCCGTTGCGCTCGAAATCCCATTCGGCCACGAGCTCGGGATACGCGGTGGCCAGGTCGTTGAAGCCGCGCAGCAGCTTGCGGTTCTTGCAGTACGGGCAGCTGTCGTCGACGCGCATGGAACGCATGCTCACCTTTTCGCGCCAGACATGGCCGCACGATCCGCGCCACCACACCATGGCGCCTGCGTGGGCGTGGAGATCCTCGGCGCGCAGGCCGCCGTTCAGCTCGGGGTCGAGCTGCCTGGCGACGTCCGGCCTCTTTGACCCGAGGTCGTTGCTGCCCTTGGCGAGATAGTGTCCCCTTCCCCCATGGCACGACGGGCACTTGCGGCTCCCTTTGCGAGTCCCCCGCAGGCTCTCGCGCCATTCATACCCGCACGTCGGGCATTGCAGCCAGATCCTCTTGGCCGTACGGTCGGAGACCTGCGAAGGCTTCAGGTCGCCGTTCTTGGTGGGATGCCAAAGGTGCAGGATGCCCGCGTCCAGGCACTCGGCGCTATTGAAGCCCTCCAACGTCAGCCTCCTGCCGCAATACGGGCATCCGGCATCGTTGAACGCCCTCGTCCTCACGGACAGCCGCCAACTGTGGCCGCACTCGCCGCGCCACCACACTCGGGCGGAATCGCAGCGCGAGACGTCGGACGGCTTGAGGGGCCCGTTCCGCTCCTCGTCCCATTGCGCCAGCAGATCCGCATGCCCGAACCGCAGGCACCATTCCTCGAAGCTGACGTTGAGTTCCGCCTCCCTCAGAAAGCGCGACCACTTGACGCTGGACTTGCCGTGGCCGATGCCGTGGCACGCGCGCCCATCGGCGGCGTCCAGCGCCCGGGCCTCCTCCACCAACGAGTCGAAGGGGGCCAGCAGCTCGGCCCGCCCGTGCTCTTCCAGCCACTTCCGGGGATTCTGCCTCCAGATGCGCGTCATCACGCCGTCCCACAGATAAACCTCGCGGTGGCTCGCGATGCTCACCGCGTCGGGCGTCAGGTTCCGGTTCTTCACGGGATGCCAGAGCTCGGCAAGCTCGGGGCACAGCGTTGCGACGTCGTTGAATCCCTTGAGGGCCTTCCTGCCGGAGCAATACGGGCAGAGGGCGCCGTCACGGCTGTTGACCCTCTTGGCAATCGGCGCCCGCCACTCGTGACCGCACCTGCCGAGCCACCACACCTGCTGCTTGAAATCGGGGAAGACCGCGCTCGCGGGCAGCGGGTTCCTCGTCGGATGCCACTCCTCGGCGATGTCCGGCCTCACCGTAGCCAGATCGTTCTTGCCCGGGACCAACGCGACGTCCGCGCAGGCTAGGCAGTCGTCGAAGGAGCGGCCCGTTCTCCTGGCGGGCGCCTCCACCCACTCGAACCCGCAGTCGGGGCATCTCCAATGGACCGGCCTGCCAGAGCGGCAAACGCAGTCGTGCGGGCCCTTACCGCCGTTGGCATCGTAGTCCCATTGCTCCAGAATCCGCGTGCGGCGATGCTCCTCGCACCAGACGTCAAGCGGCTTGAACCGGTCGGGGTGCACGCCCGGCAGCCCCTCGAACGTCTCGGCGCCGTCCTCCCTGCGCGGATGCCTTGCGATGCACTGCCGCCTGTCGGCGGTGTAGACCTCGATGGCGTCCTCGGCGATGCGCACGGCGACCTTGCGGTCGGCATAGCGCGGCGGCACGCCGTAGAAGTTGCCGCGCACCCTCACCACGCCGTCGAAGGAGACGCCGACCTTTCTCCAGGTGACAGGCGCGAACTCGGCCTCCGGCAGCGGCTGCAGGCATTCGCGCTCCTCTGACTCGAAAATCTCGTTCCTGCTGCGCCCCTTGAATGCCACGACTGGCCGGTCGTTGTAGACCTCCAGCAGCTCGGCGATGGCCAGATTGAGCTGGCCGAGGCTCGTGAACCGCATCTGCTCAAGCACGCCGGCGATGCTGTTGGCCATGATGCGCACATGGCTCTCCACAGCCGCCTTGTCGGTGGGCGTACGGACCCGTGCGGGCAGGACCATGGCGCCGTAGTGATCCGCCAGCTCCTGGTAACGCGGGTGGATCGAGCGCTCGCGATTCTCGTCGAACACCACTCCCGTTGCGAGGTTGTCCGGCGCGACGAAGAGCGGCGCGCCGCCGAAGTACGAGAACATCGCCTTATGGTGCTCAAGCCACGACTGCATGCCCATCTCCAGGCTCGCGCGCACGAAGGTCTTGTCGCTGTAAGGCAGCGTGGCCACGAACAGCGACACCGGCGTCACCTCCTCGCCGGCGCCGTACAGGCTGAGCTTCCTGCCGGCCCAATCCACCTGCACCTCCTCGCCGGGATGCCAATTGACGAGCATCTTCGCGCCCCTCGCCTGGGCCTTGACCAGCTGCACGAACCTCTCGCGAAACGTCGCGAAGACATAAGGCGGCCTGTCCACGGAAAGGGCGACGTACGCCGCATACGCCTCCTCGACGTCGTCCGCATCCAGCCTGCGCCCGGCACGGCCTTGGATATCCTCCAGGTCGACGGGGTTGCAGCGCGCCGCGTCGCGGGGATCCACCAGCCTGGCCAGCTCGTCGTCGCTGAGCTCCACCGGCACGGGCCAGCCCAGGCCCAGCTCGGCGGCTCGCCTCGAGACGGCGGACGCCTTCGTGGCGCTGCAGCCGCAGAGGAAGGCGACTTTCTCGAAGCTGAGCCCCACCGAGCGCAGCTCGATGATCTCCCTGTAGGGCAGCGCGCTCATTCGGCATCACCGGCCAGCTTCTCCATGACCTCGGCAACGCCGATTTCCCCGCCGCCGTCCAAGACCGCGCGGCACGCCTCGTCCAAAGTGACCCCGGCAGCCGACGGCGTCTTCCTCAAGTCGATCAACTCCTTGCAGGTGCGGAACCCCTTGCCTTCCTTCTTGCAGGCGGAGAGCACGCGCTTCATGACGCGCACCACATTGGGGCCCTCCTCACTAGCGAGCGCCAGGAACCTGTCGTCCATCCTTTTTGCGAACCAACGGTGCCCGGGCGGCCTGTGCGCGGGGTCGGTCACCGTGCACCGCCCCCGCATCTCGGTCATGCGCTCGTGCCGGGCGACCAGTTCTCCGTTGAGGTATGAGCGAACCTCGCCGTCGGTCCAGCTGACGCGCACTTCCTCGTTCGAGTAGCGCCATGGCACCGAATAGCGCACGCCGTCGACAACGAAGTGGTAGTCGTCCCGAACGAGTCGCGTCGACCACGTAGCGAAATCGGCGTCCTCCGCCGGAAGCTCCAGCATCTGCGGAAGCTCCCGCTCCTTGAACAGCGTCCAGCGGGCCGGCCCGTCCTCTGATCCCATGGCGTTGTACGCCTCCAGCTTCCCCTCGACGTAGGCATCGAGGTCCTCCAAGCTCGCGAAGTCCATGCCCGCTACATCCGCGATCACCTTTCTCGCAACGTGCGAGACGGTCCTCGCGTCCAGCGGCTTCCCGGCGCCCTCCGCCCCCTTCGCGGTCTTCGGCCTGGCGCCGTAGAGCACCGTCCGGTAGTGCCGGGCGAACGCCTCGATCGTGCTGCGAGCCGTGACCGAGACCTTGCACTGCGCGCAGTCGGTCACGTACGGCACGCCGCCGAGCGACCTGAAGGCCCGCTGGCAACAGGTCATCCAGCTCTTGGTTCCCATATCGTCCGCCCTGCATAGGAACGTGGCGTCGCTGTAGGCCATCGCGGCCACGAACACCGGGAACGCCGCCTGCTCGCCGGCGATCAGCGCCGACCCCTTTGACCAGTAGGTTCTCATGTACTCGCCTGGGTACCACTCGGGAATCCCGGCGGCCCCCATCTCACGCCGCCACCCTCGCAAGCCCGTGCAGAAGCTCGAGTACGCGTACGGCCTCTCGCCGGCTTCGCGGCATGCGGACACGTACTCGGAGTATGCGTACTGCAGCCGCCATCCGCGCTGGTCGCCCATGCGCTTGGCGAAGTAATCGTAGTTTGGCAGGGCGCAGAAGCGCCGGCATCCCTGGGCGCTCACGATCTTGCCGCTATTCGGTTGGAGGCTTGCGGGAGCCTTCGCCTTCACGCCCCCGAGCAGCTAACCGTCGCCGTCGCCGCCCTTCGGCAGGTTGCGGTACAGCGTGCTGCGGCTGATGCCGGTGGCCGAGGTGATCTCGGACAGCTTGTAATCGCCGCTCTGGTACATGCCGATGGCGTTGGCCAGGGCGCTGGGATCGACCTTCGACTTGCCGCCCGAATGCCCGGGCTTCGCCCGAGGACCCTTCCGGCCCTCGTCGACCCCCATGATGGCGGCGGCATGCCGGAAGAACGCCCCGTGCTCCTCCTTTGACGTGTCGATACCCTGGTCGAGGACGACCAGCTCGGCGGCCTTCGCCCCGATCTCGAGCGCCGCCCTCACCGCGGACGCGGAGGTGGAGCCCAGAGCCCCGAGCGACGCGACCACAACAACGTCGCCGGCATCGACCGACCCCAGCAGCGATGCGATGCCGCTGTCCACCACGAGCTCGCAGCCAGCCGCCTCCAGCGCCTCCCGTTGCTTATTCGGACCATGGCCAGCTGGCGGCCTGCAGTAACCGACCCTCATTCGCGCTCCTTCCGCTCGCGTACATTCTAAGCCCCACGCCCCCGCGCACAGCGAACACGCCCCGAAACCGCGCACGCAAGCCCCGCGACCCCGCGCCGTCGCCGTCGACCCGCCACCGTGCTCTCGAACACGCACGCTCGCACGCCCCCGCTCATACCGCGCAAGGGCCGTCGACGTTCTCCGATTTCTTTTCCCCAGCGCCCCTGGGACGCCGGGGAAAACAAACCGCCCTGCGGGCTTCGGACAACGGCGCCTCCTGCCGTCGGCTTCTCCTTTCCCCCTTGCACGGCAGCGGGCCCATGCGGCCCACGCGCCGCGAGGCACGCCAAAGGGGCGGGCCAGAAACGACTCAGGAGGTCACTTATGAAGAACTTGCACGAGCGCGCGGTCGAAGCAGCCATCCGATTCGTGGAGCGCAAGGGCTACGAGGTCTTGGACCGGAACTGGAGCTGCGAGAGCGTGGCGGGCCGCCTGGACCTGGTGGCCATGGACGAGGACGCCATCGTCTTCATCGACGTCACCGCGGCCAACCGCGAAGAGGGCGGCTTCAGCGAGGGAAACCTCACCCGCGAGCAGTTCGAGCTGCTGGCAGCCACTTGGCTGGAGGGCTACACCCCCGAGGGCGACGTCCCGGTCCGCTTCGACGGCATCGACATGATCGTCGTCAACGCCGGAAGGGCCCTGCTCAGGCACCACATCAACAAGCTGGGCTCGCTCGCGGAGTCCTTCGCATAGCAGCCGACTCCGGAGGCCGAAGGGGCCGCAGCCAGCGGCTCCTTCCCCTCCGCGTCCCCAGCCGCGGCGGCGCCTCGGCTGCGAGGGTCCACCCTCGCGCTCCCAGGCAGCCCCGGCCCCTGCACCCCTCCCGCCACGGGTTTCCAGCGCGCTTGCGCCGGCTCTGGGATGCCGCCTGGCCCCTCCGCCGGGAAAGCCGCTGAAAAACCCCGGAAGCCGCATCGCGCACGGGGCTGCGCGCCCCATGCCCCGCCCAAGGGGCACGCCCCCTTGGGAATCCCACGCACGTCCTCCGAGCCGGACGGGCTCGCAGCGCTCAGGCGCCGCGGGGCTGTCGCGCGCGAGGACCCCGGCTGCGCCGCCCACACGACATCCCCGCAAAACCCGGGGAAGGGCCCTGCGGAAACCGGGTTTGGCGGAGATGGCGGCTCTCGCCTTCGTGAAGCCGGCTCCGCCGGAGCCGTCGCGCGCGGATCGGCATCCAAGCGGATGCAAGCCGGGCTTGCATCCGAGCAAGGCCGGATCGAGCAGAGAGAAGGGAGCGACGCAGCATGAGAACAGCAGCCACCGGAAACGGAGCCAGAGCGATCGCGCAGCCGTCGGGCGAAAGAGCCACGGCGATCGCCGGCGCGGCGCGAGGCGGCGCGGCAGGCGCGAGGGGCATCAAGACCAGGGTCAGCTACGCGGGCGAGTGCAGCCTCGAGGAGGCAGTGAGCCAATACCTGGCCGCCAGGGCGAACTCGAGGGCGATCCCGGCCCTGGCCGAGGCCGGCGCGTGACGGGTCCGGGAAACCGGGGCGCGTTGGACACTTTCGCTGCCCGCCGACCCGACGGGCAGCGGCGCGCGCCCCGCTGCTAGCATCCGACCGTATCACAGCGGGCACGAAACCGACTAAGGAGGAGGAAAACCGTGAGAGTTATCACCGTCAGCAACTTCAAGGGCGGCGTGGGCAAGACCACGACCGCCGTCAACCTGGCCACGCTCTGCGCGCGGCACGACAAGAGGACGCTGCTGATCGACCTGGACCCCCAGGCGTCGGCGACGGACTACTTCGGCCTCTACGAGCAGGCGGAGGACGGGGCCAACGTCATCGGGCTGCTCTACGAGGGCATGACCGTCAGCGAGATGGCCTACGACAGCGGAACCGACAACCTGCGCGTCATCCCGGCCACGCTGGCGCTCATCAACCAGAACGAGTTGCTGCTTGCCGAGCAGTCGCTGCGATTCGCGCTGGACGACGCGGCAGGCGAATACGACGTCGCGATCATCGACACCGCCCCCAGCGCCAAGCAGCTGGTGCTCTGCGCCTACGTGGCCACCAGCGGGCGAGGCGACGTCATCATCCCCGTGAAGCTTGACTCCACCGTCATGCGCGGCACGGCCTCGGTGGTGGATTCGCTGCGGCTCGTGGCCACAAAGCTGCGCCTGCCCGTGCCCAGCTGGAGGATCCTGCGCACCTGCGTGCCCGGCAGGATGACCAACGCCGAGGCCGTGGGCGAGGCGATCCTCGACCGCTTCTTCCCCGACCAGCAGTTCCGCACCGTGATCCACGAGTCCGCCAAGGTGAAGGAGGGCAGCTGGGAATGGAAGCCCATCGTGGAGTTCATGCCCGGCAACCGCGCCGCCGTCGACTACGAGAACCTGGGAAGGGAGCTTGGGCTATGGGACGAGTAGACGACATCGCCAAGCGCTTCAGCCTGGCGGGCGTGCTCGACGAGGACAGGCAGGCGAAGCAGAGGTTCCCCGTCGAGGAGATCGAGGTGGCGGCCATCGAGGACCATCCGGCGAACGTCGCCTATTCCATGGACGAGGACGGCATCAAAAGCCTCGCGGAATCCATCAGGAAGGACGGCCTCACAGACATCCCCATGGTGCGTCGGAAGCCAGACGGCGGCTTCCAGATGCTGTCTGGCCACAGGCGCAAGGCGGCCTACGCGCTGCTGGCCAAGGACAACCCTGCGTTCGGGCGCATGCCCTGCCGCATCGTCGAGGGCGTCAGCGACGATCAGGCGGTCACCCTCCTGCACACCGCGAACTACTTCACCCGAGAGCTCAACGTCATCGAGCGGGCCAAGGCCACGCAGGCGCTCGGCATCCAGGTGGAGCGGATGCGCGCCGAGAACCCGGAGCTGAAGGGCGTCCGCACCGCGGAGCTCAAGGCGGCGATCATCCGCAACCAGACGGGGCGCAACGTCAGCCCCGCCACCATAAAGCGCCAGGAGCAGACCGCGCGAAGGGTCGAGCAGGGCCTCACCGAGGACTGGAGGTCCGAGGCGATAGAGGGAAACCTCTCGGACACCGACATCGCCACACTCGCCGCCATGGACCCCGATGCCCAGGCGAGACTCTACAAGGAGAAGTCCTCCGCGAACGCCGGCAGGGCGGATACCTCCAAGCTGATCCGCGAGGCCGGCGGGCCAGGGGCCGAGGCGGTCGGCAAGCTCGTCGCCAAGGCCCTCAAGGCCCTGCGAAAGGCGGCGGGCACAGCCGACGAGAACGCCGCCGTCGACGCCTCCCAGCTCGACGAGATCGAGCGCTGCGTGCGCGACCTGCGCGCGATCGCGGGCCCAGATCGACCCCGCAGCGATGCTGAGGCCGCGGGCTCAAAACGAGCCCGCAGACGGACCGGAACCACGGGCTCATTCTGAGCCCGCTGGCAAATGGCCGGAATCTGAGTTCCGGCCCCTTGGGCTAGCAAGCTACCTATCCCGTATCACAGATACGGGATAGTGCTTGCGGCGGCGGTTCCGGCGGAGCGCCGCGGCGGCGTCTCCGACCTCCTCCCCGCCCGCGGCATTCCGCCGGGGCCGCCGCCGAAACGGGCGGCATGGCGCGCCGAGACCGCGCGCCGGCAGCCCTCGTGCGGGGGATTCCCCGCGCCCCTGGAGACACGCAACCGACGAAGGGAGGCAAGTCCATGGACTACCCCAAAATGGTCAGCTGCCGCATGACATCCGACGACCTCGACAGGCTCACCGCCTCGGCGCAGCTCGCCGGCATGGCCCGCTCCGAATACCTGCGGACCCTCATCAGGATCCCGGCAAGCGCCTCCGGCAAAGGCGCCGTCTACGTCATCGACAACCGGACCATGGCCAAGATGCTCGCAGAGCTCATCCGGTGGGGCCGGCACTACAACCAGGCGGTGCGAGCCTTGAACACCATCGCGCTGTTCATCCGGAGAGGGAGCCCGCCTGAGTACGGCACGTTCGGCCAGATGCTGTCAGAAGCCGAGGAGAAGCTCGAAGAAGTCGAGCAGGGCCGCCAGGTGATCGAGTACGTGCTGACGGACATAGCCGGCTCCACGATCGTAAGCGGTGACTAGCATGCCCGTTATAAAACCCATAGCCGGGCACACCAGCGTTCGCGGCGTCTCCGACTACCTCCAGAAGGACGGCCGCGCCCTGGCCGTCGACCTGTACAACCTCTCGTGGGACGAGGAGCGAGACGCGGAGCTCGACCCCGATTTGAAGCAGGACGTCGACTGGGCGGCCGAGATGGACCTCACCCGCATCGCCAACGGCAACGACACCCCATGGCGCGGCAAGCGCGCGCGAACATACATGCACTTCATCGTCTCCCCCGACCCGAAAGACAAGGTGACGCTCCCACAGCTGCGGGAGCTGACGAGGGCCTGGGTCCGCGAGAACTGGGACGACTACGAGTGCGCCGCCGTGTTCCACGACGACAACGCCAACGAGGTCATGCACGCCCACGTGGTGGTTAACAACACAAACCTCGCCACAGGAAACCGATTCCAGAACCCCGACCCGCGGAAGATGCAGGCCTCGATTCAACGGCTCGCCGAAGAACGCGGCTTGAGCTTCTTCGTCGGCGTCTCAGACGAAGAGAAGCGGCGGTCGGCCGCGAAGGGCAGGGCGGCTCCGAAGACCAGGCAGGTCGTCTACGTCAGGAGGGCCGAGCGCGAGATAGCCGGGAAGGGCGGCTACTCGTGGGTGGCCGACATCCGCAATCGCGTAACGATCGCGAAGAGGGCGGCGGAAACGCCGGGCGAATACCTGCAGATCCTCGGCTTGATGGGCGTCGACGTCAGCGAAGCCTCAAGGAAGGGCGGCCGCTCGGATTGGCTCTACTCGATGGCGGAAGACCCGTCGAAAAGGATCCGCGGGGAGAACCTCGGCCTCGCCTACGGGCGCAAGGCCGTCGAAGGCGCCCTGAAGGGCAGCACGGCGATCGACCCCGGTCAAATCGCGGCCATCGCAGCGAAGGCGGTCGAGGTAAAGGACTACGCGCAGCTGGAGAACATGGCGACGGCGCTCGAGCTCTGCTCGAGGTACGGCATCCGCTGCATGGCCGACTTCGGCAGCCGCATCGCAGCTATGGAGCGCAGGGGCGACGACAGGGCGGCGAGCGAGCTGCGCCACGCAGAGGAGACCACCGAGGAACTGAGGCTGCTGCCCGCCAAAGCGGCGAAAGCAAGACCACGAACCGCCATGGACCAGTACGCCTGGCAAAGACAGCGCGCCGACGCCTCCGCGCGCGCAGGCGAGCAGGCGGCTCGCCTGCGGCAGATCCAGCAGGAGCAGCAGCGAAGCGACAGGGACAGGAGAGCGAGATGATTCTAGAGGTGACGTACTCAGACGGCCACCACGAGTGCTTCGACAGCAACAGCCTCACCGGCGGCGCCGTGTTCGGCAGGGCGAACATCCTCACGGAGTTCGACGTCGTTTGGGAGGAAGGCGAAGACGGGCAACACCTGGTCGTCTACGAGCACCATATGGAGGAATCGGCACCGAGCGACGACGAGGCGTCGGCGAGTGCCGACCGAATCCGCGGGCCCAGGCTCAAGCTCATCGACTCCAGCGAGGTGCCGGACATCGAGAGCGTTTCCCTGGACGGCCGGCTCTTAACCTGGTCCCAGGGCGGGTGCCTGGTGGATGCCGCCAAGTTCGAGCTGGCGTGCATGAAGTGGTACTCGGGCCCCATGGGCGCCGGCACCAACGCCAAGGCCGTCGCGCTGTTCAGGTACCTGGAGCGGGCCCGCCCCGAGCTCGCCAGCGACGAAGCCGAGATATGCCCGCTGTTCGGCTACCCGGTTGCCGCCTTCAGGGAGGCCGAGGACGAGGAAATGGCCCAGGCAGGCGGCGCAGATTGCGGGGAGGAAGGTTTCGATGAAATGGATTAAACGGGCCATCGTCGCCACAGGGGCGTTCCTCGCATGGCTCTTCCGAGCCGTATTCAGATGGTTCATGTGAGGCGGCGCTGCGCGAACGCCCGCTAACGTCATCGCGTGCAGCGCCCCGGCGCTCACCTATCGGACCTGTCGGGGAGGCGCGGCGCGTGGTCGTCGCGGGCGGACGCCCTCCTTGCGATGGCCGCGCGCTCGGACAGGCTCCTGCAGGCTGCGTCCGGCTTGTGCTCGAGGGCGCGGACGCGCTCGAGCCCTTCTGATTCACGGTTCTCGGCCATCTTCTGCTCCATGCTGCCGATGATGCCATGGGCAGCGCCGCGTATCTCGTCGAGCGAGGCCCTCAGCTCGGAGAGGTCCTTGCCCTCGCTCCACCCGGCCACGTACCCGAAGCTGTAGTCGCCGGTGTCGAGCCCAAGCCAGCTCGAGACGATGAAGGCGACGCTCTCGGCCTGGACCTCGCGAGTCGCACGGCCCGGCAGGGCGGGCCCCTCCCCTTCCGACCCGGAATCGTGCATGACGCTGTGGGCGAGCTCGTGGATGGCGGTCTTGAGGGTCTGCGCTTGGGACATGCCCTTCTGGATCACGATGCGCTTGGGCTCGGACCTCGAGAAGAATCCCTTCGCGCCGCCCGGGATGTCCTCGAACGAAACGGGGTACCTGCTGACTTCCGAGACGGCGCGCATGGCGGCCTCGTACCGGGCGACGCCGCCCGTCAGCTCGTCGACCCCCAAGGCAGGCAGCTCCCTTCCCTCGGTCTGGCTCACGTCGAACACGGTGGCCAGGCGGAAGCCCGCGAGCCTGCGCCTGGGCCCATCTCCGGCGCTGCCGTCAAGCGCTTCGCCGACGTCGTCGCCCTCCCCTTTCACCATGACCACGACCGGGCTGAGGATTCTCATGCCGCGCTCGCCCTTCCTCACCTGCCTGCCGAACTTGTCCTGCCAGGCCCGATAGCCCGCTACCAGCGTCGCGTCCGGGCGTTGCATCGCGATGAGCAGGCAGTTGTTGGCGCTGTAGCTGTGGAATCGCGACATGACGGCAAGGTAGCGGCGATACCTTGCCGACTCGAAGACGCCCCTCACGCCCTCCTCGAGGCGCTCCATGGTCCGCCTGAGCTCCTCGTCGCGCTTCGCTGCGGCCTCGGCGCCGCCTCTTGCCTTGCCTTTTGCCATCGATCTCGCCTTTCACGTGCGGACTTCCATGATTCACATCGCACGCGCCCGTGCTTCGTGCGACAGGCGCGCATCGGCGCCGAACGCGCCCACCCCTGCATCACCCGAGCGCGTCGACGGCGCATATCACCAGCGTGCGCTCGTTGCCCCAGCGGTTATAGCTGCAGGTGCAGAGGGTGACGACGCTTTTCACGGACGAGAAGTCGAAGCCCTCTCCGACGAGACTCAGGTCGGCGTCGGCCACGACCCGGGCAAGCCATTGCGCATGCTCGGCGTCGTCGGTGAACTCAACCTTGGCGCCCTCGCGGCCGGCATCGACAACGTCGACCGCAAGCACCCTCAGCCCGGCGTCGCCCTCGGGGGTCTGCAGGATGATCGGGGAATGCCCCTCCGCGTAACCGGCGTCCGAGAAACACGCCAACGCGGAGAACATCGTGCCGTCGTTGAGATGGTGGCCGAACACCAGGGCGTTGCCGGCGCCCAGCAGGCCATCATCTGCGCACTTCCAGTGCAGGTAGGGCACGCCGTGGTAGTTCCAGCCGCCGTACACGTCGTAGCGGAGGTAGTGGTCGGGGTCGCCCTCATGGGCCTGGACGATCGGGTAGTCGATGCCGGCGCCCGGCACGGTGACCCATCCGATGATGTCCGGGTTGACGCCCTGCCAGTAGCCCCAGTCGACGCCCCCGGAGCCGTCGTTTTCTCCGGCCGCCTCGTCTTCGGCGCCGATTGCCTCGACCCCGCTCGGATCGGGATCGAGGTTGCTCGCCCTCTCGGTCAGCCAGGCCATGGACGACAGCACGCCCACGGCCCCCAAGGCGAGCGCTGCGGCGAGGACGAGGGCGATGCGCGATTTGGCCTTGCCCCTCATCGATGCCCGCCATCGGAGCGCTTGCCGCCGCTTCCCGTCTTCTCCAACGCTCCCGCGACGTCCTCGATGCCGGATTCTCGGGTGGTTCCTTCCATGGTTTCCTCCATATCCACAAGGAAGGCGGCCCGAGGCCGCCTTCCTGCTTTCGAGCGGGCGTCGGCCTTAGGCCTCGCGCTCCGCCGCTTCCTCTCCGTGCCCGTGGTCGTCGGGCTCAGGGTCGTCGGGGTTGCGTCTCTGCAAGCCGTATGCAGCGAGTGCCAAGGCAGCCGCGAGGGCCATACCGGCGCCCAGCATATAGGGCATGAGGTCCACGCCGGTCTTGTCCAGCTTCTCGCCTGGCGCATCGGGAACTTCGGGGGTGTCGGGGTTGTCGACCACCACCGTCTGGCCTTCGTCGTCGACGTCCTCGTGGACGGCGACGACGTTGCCCTTGGCATCGAGACAGCGCTCGAAGGCCACGAGGGCCGCTCCCTCCTCGAGATGGGACGCGTCGAACTCGAAGGCGACCTCCACAATGCCCTCGGCCGCCTGGGGGGCGAACTCGGCGGTGGCGGTCACGGGATTGCCTCCGGCATCGACCAGCGTCTCGCCGGTCGACTTGTCGATGAGCGTGCCGTTTGCGGTGTAGGTCTCGCCAGGGACAAGGCCCTTGTACTCCACGGTGTCGACGAGCTTCACCTTGCCGTTGGCAACGACTTGGTCGCCATCCTCGGCGTCGGTGAGCTTCGTGCCTATCTCGACGACGGTGACGGTTTGCCCCTCGTCGGAAAGGTCCTCGTGTGCTGCGAGCTGCGCGCCGGCGGCGAAGAGCTTCTCGAACACCACGACGCCCTTACCGCCCAAGCCGGTGCCGTCGAATGCGAGCTCCACCGCCTGGACGCCGTCGGCTTCGTCGGGGGCGAACGTTGCGGTTCCGGCAACCTGCTTGCCGCCGACGGTCACGGGGTCGCCGGTCTCGGCATCCATCAGCGCAGCCTCGAGCGTGTACTCGACGCCGGGGGTCAGTCCCTCGTATGCGACCTCGTCGACGATGGTGATGTCGACACCGGTGACGAGCTTGTCGCCGTCCGCTTTGTCGGTCGCCGTGGTGCCGATGCCCACGAGGTGAACGGTCTGCCCCTCATCATCGATGTCGGCATGGACCGCCACCTCCACGCCGCCCGACACCAGGGATTCGAAGGCCACGACGTCCTCACCCGCCAGCAGGCTCCCGTCGAAGGCGAATTGAAGCTCCACCTCGCCGGAGCGCTGCTTGGGCCTAAAGGTCTTGCTCGCGGTCACGGGGTTGCCATCAGCACCGACGAGCGCCTCGCCGGTGGATTTGAGCATGAGGGTGCCCGTGACGGTGTACTCGGTGCCGTCGGTCTTGAGGTTCTCGTAGTACACGGTGTCTGACAGTGTGACTTCGCCAGAGACTTGAGCCACATGGTCGCCGTCGGACGCGTCCGTGGCCTCGGTCTGGACCTTGGGACCCTCCTTGTCGTCGAGGCTCATCCACACCGCCTTGGCGGCGGAGGAGTCGCGCTCGATGACGAACGTCTTCTTGATCAGGTCGTAGCCCTCGTTGGCGTCGCTGCGCAGCTCCTCGAGCGTGTACTTGCCGAAGGGCAGCGCTGCCAGACCGTCGTCGACTTCGGCGACGGAGCCGTCCTCGCCGAGGGAGAACCACACGCCCGCCTTGGGGTCCATGTCCGAGGCGTTGACTGCCCCGACGCCCAGCAGCCGGTCGTTGCCGTTGGTGTTGGCGCTGTGCTTGTTCCAGGAGGACGCCGTGGAGACGTTGCCGTTCTTGTCGGTCACGACAACATGGGCCTCGCCCGTCGCCTCGTTGGTCACCTTGAAGGCGACCTGCAGGGACTCGTTGGTGTCCTCGGCCATCTTCGCTATCTCGAGGTCGTTGCGGATGACCTGGTCGAAGAACTCGAGCTCGCCGCCGCCCGAGGAGGCCTTTGCGATGGCGCCGTTCTCGCGGACCTGGAACGTCTTGGGCTCGCCGTCGGTCAGCAGGTAGGAGTCGTTGCTCTTGGTCTCTCGGATCGCGTAGGTGCCGTAGGGCAGCGCGTCGGCGGCGGTCTGCGCGGTGTAGGCGCCCGCCTCCTCGTTCCACGCCGTGGTCACGGTGGCCACCGTCTCGCCAGGCTCGAACCACTCGCCGCCGACCAGCACCTTAGCCGCCGACTCGTTGGTTATGGCGAACTCGATGCCGGAGAGCGTGGAGCCGCAGCCCAACGCACCGTGGGAGTCGCCGCCCAGAGCCTCGGACTTGCCGAGCTCCCTGTCGGACTTCGTGACCTGCACGCCGCCGCGGGCGACGTCGTCCTTGCAGGGGCCGCCCGTCAGGTCGACGACCTCGCCGTTCTCCTTGATCTTCGCCGTCTTCGACCAATCCGAGGCGAGGTACCCCTCGGGGGCCTGCGACTCGACGACCTTGTAGACGCCGCACGGCAGGTCGCCTGACCCGGTGGCGGCCACGTACGCCTTCGCCGCAGCGTCCCACTCTGCCTCGATGGTTTTCACGACCTCGCCGTCGCCGTAGGACCTTCCGTCGACCAGCGCGCTCTTTCCGGAGGCGTTGACGATATCGAACCTCGCTCCGGCGAGGCTGGCGTCGCCCTGGGGCGCGCTGCCTGCCTGCGAGTCTTCCTTGGCGACCTTGAGGCCTCCCGTCTTCCAGGTGAAGCTCATGAGCACCTGCGTCGCGGAGCCGGTCTTCACCGAGAAGGCCTCAAAGCCCGTGGACACCTCGTCCGCACGGTTCTTTACCTTGGACCAGGTGTCGCCGAGGAGCTCGTCCTTGGCCCACTTCTCGAACTGCGCGTTGGTCCCGTAAGCCGCCTCGCCGCGCGAGCCCTGGTAGGCGAACGACAGCAGTACGTGGCTCGCCACCAGGTACTTATCCTCGCTCCAACCCGTGCCGTCGTACCACCTTTCCGGGAACACGGACTCGTCGAAGCCCGGCGCGCCGTAGCTGAACCACATCGCGGCGGCCAGGTCGCCGTCGGAGATGCCCGACTTAGAGTAGGTCCCCGGCGCGGGCGTGCCCGCCGCGGGTTCGGCGCAGTAGGCCACCTCGCCGTCGGCCCACATGCGCGTCGTGAAGTAGCCGGCGTAGGGGACGTCGTCGCCGACGGTCACCTCGACGGACTCGGAGGCCTGCGCCTGCATGGGCGCCGATGCGCACATGCCGACGAGCAGAGCCACGCTCATCATGATCCGAACGATCTTCGACAAGGCGGCGGTCTCTGTTGCTCTCGCTGTCATGGCCGCCTCCTTAGAACGGGATATCGTCGTGCGCCAGGCCCTGCCGGCGCGGCTGGTCGTCCTGCGCGCGGCCGAGCGCGCCGCGGGTGGCCGCATCGGCCCGGTCGTGGAGACTTCGCTGCTTCAAGGAGGCGAGGTAGTCCTGCCGCTGCTGGTCCAAGGCGAGGCGAACCTGCTCCGGCATGACCTTGACCGTCTCGCGCACCTTGCCGCCGTCGGCGTCCAGCACCGGCTTCCCGTCCTCGCCGAGAACGGTCTTCTGCAGCCACACCTCGCGGCCCTTCAGCAACGGGATGTCGCGATAGTCCTCCCCCTTGCGCGACTCGTTCACGTACAGCGGGGAGAACTCGAAGAAGCTCACGTCCCGGCCGTCGATCGACGTGCCCCTGGGCATGGTTGCCGAGTTGAACGTGCGCTGTTCGCCCGTCTCGCGATCCGTGTAGGGGATTCCCTCCCTCACGAAGTTCTTGTGGAGCGTCACGTAGACGCTCTTGCTCTCGTTAGGCATGCGCCCTTCCTTTCAAAACGGTTCGGGCGGGCCGTGCGGCCCGCCTCGTCGGACGGGCGGCGCGCTCGCGGGCAGAAAGCCCTCCTTCCCGGGAAAGGTCCGCGGGCGCGCCGCCCTACCCCAAGTCGGGAAAGGCCGCCGTTTGGACAAGGCGCGCCGAAAAAAGGGCGGCACGGGAGTCCGTGCCGCCCTTGGCTTCTCTGTGTGGCCAGGCTTTTCGAAGACTCGCGCCCGGCCCCTATCCGCCCATGACGTCGCGAGCCCAGGCCCCGCTCTTCACCAGGCTGAGTATCAGCAGGACGCAGACGGCCAGATACTGCAGCGCGTAGCTCAGGCCTCCGACGACGCTGTCCATCGGCGTGCCCGTGCCGGCGTTCACGGCATCGAGCCCGCCCAGCACCACGGGAAAGCTTACGAGGATCACGAGGATGATGACGCCCGCCAGGCACACGCTGGCGAAGCTGCGCAGGTACCCGATGCCGATCTGCCTGGTGTCCTCCAGGCCCATGAGGCTCAACGGTATGGGGCTGAACGCCGCCATCAGGTAGAGCTGGATGGCGCGGGCCCAGCTCACCACAAGCGCCACGATATAGGCCACCAGTACCACGACCCAGCTGACCAGCGCCACCACGGCCATCCCCAAAAGCGCTGGCACGTCGTCGTCGGTGGTGGTGATGGACACCTTGCCCATGTCGAGCTCCGCGCCGTTGCCGAAGAGGTCGGTCACCCGCTGGATGGCGATGCGCGTCACCTCGTAGAGCGCCTGCATGAGCTCGAAGGAGTGCTGCACCAGGAACAGGAACACGGCGAAGAACACCAGCAGGAAGACGACCTCCTTCACCGCCGGCATGCTGGAGCTGCCGTCCATGCGCTGGCTGATCTTGATGAGCTGCACGGTGAACACGAAGGAGAGCACCCCGCAGCCGATTGGCAGGATGGCGCTCTCCCACACGCCGTGAACGATGTCGTACATGCTCACGGTGCCGGAGCCGCCCAGCATGGTCTCGAAGCTGGCGGAGAGCACGCCCTCGGCGCCGATGGACCTGAGCACGTCCACCTGGGCTCCGAAGATCCAGTTGCAGAAGTCCCGCAGCATGCCGCAAAGCCACGAGTTGACGGTGTCGGCGATGTCGGCGTGCGCAGGCTGCGGCAGCCAGAGCATCGCCGCGCAGAAGAGCGCGCTGCCCGCGAGCGAGAGCAGGAACCTCCGCTGCGCAGGCGCCGCCCGTCCGATTCTCTCAAGCAAAGCGACCCCCTAGCCCGACACGGTGAACTTGCCGTCGGCGTACGTCACCACGAGGACGGTCCTTGCGGCGTCGTCGGCGTGGAACGCGGCCGAGACGGTCTTGGCGTTGAAGTCGACGGACGCCTCGCCGTCGAAGGAGGCCGACGCCGCCTGGGGCACGTTCTTGGCCATATAGGCAGCCAGCGCCTTGCGCAGCGGCTCCGCGTCGCCTCCGACGAGGCCTATGTATGCCTCGTCCATCCCGCTGACGGATACGGTGCCTTCGGCGACGCCCTCCGAATACTTCTTGCTCACCTTGAAGTCGTCGCTGGACATGGTTGCCGCGCCGCCGGACCGGTCGAATATCAGCGTCCAGGTGACGCTGTCCTGCGAATCCTCGTCGGTGCCGGCGACCGTGAACACGGCCTGCTTGCCGGCGTCGGCCTCCTCCACCTCGGAAACGGTCAGCACGTGGATCTTGCCGTCCGCGCCCTTCTCGATGACCATGCCCTTGGACATCTGCAGCGAGCCCGCGTCGCTCTTCCAGCCCTTGGAGCAGGCGAGCTCGTAGGACGTGAGCGCCGCGGGCGCCGCGGCGCCCTGGCCTTGAGCGGCCTCCTCGACGGGCGCCTCCTCCTGTACGGCCTGCTGATCCGTCTCCGCCGAGCGCAGGGCGCAGCTCGCGACCGACAGCGCGATCCCGATGGCCAGCGCGCCCGCCGCGATGGCGGCCAGTGCCTTCGTCTTCTTCTCCATTTCGAAATCTCCTTATCCGGTGTATCTGAGGGCGCAGGTGAAGAACGAGATTCCCGTCGCCTTCCTGCACACGTCGCCCGTGCGCGGTTCGTGTATGTACTCGTCGCCCCCCACGTAGATGGCCACGTGGCCGTACTTGTAGAGGATGTCGCCCGGCCGCGCCTGCGACAGCGGCACGACGGTGAGCTCCTTGAGCTGGTCTTCCGTGTAATGGCTGATGCTTATGCCCGCCTGCCGGTAGCAGTACTGGGTGAGGCCGCTGCAGTCCAACCCCACGCCGGGCGTCGAGCCGCCCCAGACGTAGGGCACGCCCAGCTGGCTGTAGGCGGCCTGCACGATGGCGTCGCCGCCGGCCGCGCCCTTCTCGAAGTCGTCGACGCCCATGCCGTCGAAGCGGTACAGGTTGTAGGTCCTCATGACCGACTTCAGGCTCTCCACATACTCCGAGCTCGTGGCGTAGCCCGCGTCCTTCAGGCCCTCGGCCATCTTGTCCGAATCGCGGTCGGCGATGGCCTCCTTGATGAGCGCGTTGTCCGCATAGCGGCTGTTCTGCAGGAGCACCCTGCTCCTGAACCTTATGCAGTCCGCGTCGCTCTGGAACACGGTGAAGTCGGCCATGACGGTGACGGCCTGGCCGTCCACCTCCTCGTGGGTGGCCCAGCTCGCCTTGCCGGCGACCTCCGGGCAGCTGGCGAAGCTCGATGCCCACTTGATGCCGAAGAGGTTGTGGTCCCTGGTGGCCAGCTGGCTCATGGCGTCGCCCTGGCCGCTCTCGCAGATGATCTGCGCGATGGTGCAGCCTGCGGGATGCCCGTACTCCTCCTGGCACTCCAGCGCCTCGAGCACCATGTCGTAGGCGATGAAGCCGGGAAGGCCCTCGATCATGGCCCTGTCCTGCTCGTCTTGCCAGAAGCCGGCGATCGCGCCCAGGAGCGTCGAGAGGATGAGGCTCGCTGCTACGAAGGCGGCGACGCCCGCCAAGACCCCGCCCAGAACGGGCGCGGCGGTCGAGACGGCCGCCGCGAGCCTTCCGCCGGCTCCGGCCTTCGCTGCGGCGGGCCCAGCCTCGGCGGCCTGCAGGGCGGCGCGCGACCTGGCGTAGTTGGACGCGGCCTGGGCCTCGCCCAGGGCGCTGCCGCCGGCGGCCTTTCCGCCGGTGGTGGCAGATCTGCGGGCGGCCTTGCCGCCAAGGCCCTCCTTGGCCCTTGCCAGCAGGGATTTCGAGCGGGGCGCGCTTTCTGAGGAACCGCCCGGCCCGGCAACGGCCCTGGCTTCTCCGACGGCGCGCTTCGTCTCCTTTGCCGCGACGGCGTTGGCGTCGACAGCGTCCTCCACAGGCGCGAACGGGTCGGGCCCGGGCCTTGCCCTGCGCCGCTTCCGGATGTCCGCAGCCGCCCTTCCTGCGCGGTAGGCGCCTTCGGACCCGGAGAGCTCGTCGCTGTCGTCGAGCTCCCCGACGAAGCCGGCCGCGATGATGCTCCCGGCCCTGCCGGCGAACCCGTCTTTGGCCGCGGCGGCGTCGGGGGCGCCATCGGCCGCTCCGCAAACGCCGCCCTTGCCGCCCTCGGCGAAGGAGCCTTGGTCGGGTACCTTGAACGTGCCGCCGCCCCTGCTCTCGAACCTGGCGTTGCCGGCCTCCACCGACTCCGCGCTGGCGAAGCCCTGCCTGCGGGCGCCGGACCCCCTACCCGACATCGCCCGCCGCCTCGGCCTCGTCGGCGCCGGCCGCGGACCCCGCCGCGCGTTTGGCGAAGTAGGCGGCGCGCTTGCGCTCGGCGATCTCGTCGGGCTTGGTGTTGAACAGGTCGTAGAGCGCGCCCTTGGGGAAGTCGTCCACGATGGGCACGCGGGACCCGCCCGCTATGAGCAGGCCGTCGCCGGGGTTGACCGACTCGTCGATGTAGCCCTCCTCCTGCTCCGAGAGGTTCAGCAGCTCCGACCACTTGGCCTTGTCGGCGAACGACTGCCTGTGCAGCATGAGGAAGTCGGAGTTCAGGATCAGGTTGCGGCCGTCCTTGTGGCTCAGCAGGTAGGTGCAGTTCTGGGTGATGCCGGTGCAGATCAGGTTGAACTTGCGCCCCTCCGCCCAGAACCGGCTGAAGTAGCTGATGGTGGCAGGGTGCCCGAAGAGGCTCTGGACCTCGTCGATGTAGAGCCAGGTCGTCACGCCGCGCTCGAAGTTCGCGTACATGCGGTTGCGCACCGCCTCCAGCACCGCGATGATGCCGAAAGCGCGCATGTTGTCGGGCAGGTCCTTGAGCCCCACGCAGGTGATGCGCCTGTCGAAGGCGACGTTGCTCTGGTGGTTGAAGATGGAGAGCGCCCCGGAGACGTATCGCTCGAACCGCAGCGCGACGACCTCGGCCTCGGGCTCCGGCTGCTGCCTCAGAATGTCGTAGAGGTCCTGCAGCTGCGGGATGGCTCCGCTCTTGCCGCAGGTCAGGTACGCCTTCTCCACGCAGCGGCTGATGATCGAGCGCTCGACGTCCGAGAGGCCCTCGTTGCCCTCCGCCATGGACGCGGCGGACAGCGCTAGTACCGCCTCGATCTTGTAGGCCAGCTGGGTCGTCTCCAAAAGCTCGGAGACGTCGCTTAGGTCGAGCGGGTTCAGGTACGTCTCCGAGTCCGGGCCGAACGCCACGTTGCGGCCGCCGAAGGCCTCGGCCAGCAGGCCGAACTCGCCGGCGGGGTCGATGATGACGACGTCGTCCTCGGGGTAGAGCAGCGCCGTGTTGGTCATCTCGCGCTTGGCGCCGAAGGACTTGCCGCTGCCCGGCATGCCGCTTATGATGCCGTTTCGGCTGGCCAGGCTCTTGCGGTTGAGCATCACCAGGTTGCGGCTGCCCTTGTTCTGCCCGTAGTAGCCGCCCCCGAAGTCGTTCAGCTCCAAGGTGGCGAAGGGGGACTGGATGGCTATCTCGTCGGTGAGCATCAAGCGCCCCACCTTCACGTGGTTGCGTCCCAGCGGCAGCACGGAGTTCAGCCCCTCGCGCTGCCGGTAGTCCAGGTTCGCGAGCTCTATGCCCTGCGCCTGCGCCACCGATATCAGGTGCATCGCCTGCTCGTCCAGCTCTTCGCGGGTGGGGGCGTAGGTGAACACCAGCCCCGTGTAGCGGAACATCCGCTGGCTGTCGCCCTTCAGGCACTCGTAGACGTCCTGGGCCTCCTCGCGGGTGAACTTCAGCTCGCTGGGGATGAGGTTGAAGTCGTAGCCCTTGCTCACGGCGTCCATCTGGTCCTCGGACATCTCCTTGTCGATCCACTTCAAGCGGCGGCGGACGTAGTCCTTGGACCAGCGCGGGTTCATGGCCCTCACGTGGAAGCTGATGGCCAACGGCATGGGAAGGTCCACCATGTCCGCCAGGCAGCGGTCGGTCAGGTTGCTCTCGAAGCTGCGGAACGCCAGCACCTGGCACCATACGCCGTCGCTGGTGAAGCAGCTGGCCGAGCCGCCGGGCTTGAACTCCATGGTGTCGGGGCACGCCAGGTCCTTTGCCGTGATCCCGCGGGTGACGCCCAGGTCGTCGTAGTCGAACTCGGCGCGCTCGCGCCCCGGCCGCGTCATCGACCGTATCAGCTGCAGGCGCTCCTCGCCCCGCAGCACGCGGGTGCCGCTGCGCATGCCCGAAAGCACGCCGTCCGCCATGGAGCGCAGGCGCGCCAGCTTGGGAACGGATTCCTCCACCGTGTCGGCGGAGACGGAGAACGTCAGGTAGCGCTCGCGCATGATGTTGGACACGCCTTCGGCCATCTTGTCGTTGAGGATGCGGCTGTACTCGGCGGCGTAGGGAGCGGCGGGCCCCTCCACGCGGCCGAAGAACCTGCGGTTCGACATCTCGCCCTTGGTGAGCGGGCGGTTGAACAGCAGAAGCTGCAGCCCCACGTCCGGCGTCAGGCCGTCGTAGAGCTTGCGCATCTGGCGGCACACCGACTTCTGCGACTCGTCTCCCATGCTCTGGTAGCTGATGTCGCCGAAGCTGACCGTCTGGCTGAACAGCCCCGGCTCCACCTGCGCGATGCCGTCGGCGTACAGGGCGTCGAAGCCGATGAGCCTGTAGACGTCCTTGGCTGCGCGGCGGGCCCTCTCGGCCGCGGCCTCGCCGGCGGCGCGCTCGCGCCGCTGGTTCTTGAGCCGCTTCTCGATCGGGACGTACCTGCCGCCCCGACGCCCGGGCCTCGCCGCCGCCCTCTTGCCTTTCCTGGCGCGCTTTGCGGCCGCCTTGGCCTCCTTGTCGGCGGCCTTCGCCGCGGCTTTGGCGTCTTTGACGGCCCGCTTGGCGGCGGCGACGTCCTCCTTACCGGCCTTTCGAGGGCTCATAGCGCTCCCCTCCCTTCCGCCAGCCCTTGGCCAGCCTGTTCCGATCGTTGAATCTCCTGCGCTTCTCGTCGGGCCATGCGCCCGCAGCCAGGGAGAACCCGGGCTCGTAGGTGACGACGCCGTCCTCGGCCCAATGCCGGTATGCCAGCGGGACGAACTCCTCGGGCTTCATGCCCTTGGGCCGCCAGAAGGCCGCCAGCCAGAACGGCATCGAGCACATCATCACGGGCATGGTGGCATCGGCCACCTCCACCCCGACGACCAGGTGCGCGAAGGCGGCGGCCGCCACGCTGGCCGCGATGCCGCCGCCTACGCAGGCAGCCACGCGGGCGGAGAGCTTGCCGACGACCTTCTCCTCGTACTCGCTGATGTCCTTGTGCACGTAGACAACCTGCATGGGCGCCCCCTAGTTGGGCATCCACGAGGTGTCCAGCTGGCCGAAGTACACGGCAGCCGCGATGATGATGGCCCCGCCCGCGATGGTGGAGATAGCCCCCGCGATCTGCGCGCCGCCGCGGGTCTCGTCCTTGATGGCGAGCCCCAGGCTCACCGCGCCCCAGACGACAACGAAGCCGCCCAGGAAGGTGATGCACCCGGAGACCAGGCTGATGATGTTCGATAGCATTTGGATTCCCTTCTGTCGTATGCCGCCCGCATCGGGCGGCCGCCTGCGTTGCGCTCGGTTCTAGGAGGAAGCCGCCTCCCGCCGCCTCCTCTCCTGCAGGTACGCCCCGTAGTCGAATCGTCCGGGGTACCTGCTGCCCGGATGCCCTGCCAGCAGCTCGTATCGCGGGTGCCTCTGCGTGGGGTACTTGGAGTCGCGCAGCGGCGCGGCGTTGCTGAACAGCACGAGCGCCCTGTCCCTGCCCATGCGGCCAACCTCCGAGGCCTGCATCAGGTCGCGCTCGATGTAGCTGGTGTTGGTGGTGGTCGAGCCGCCGTTGCCTCGGCTCACGTTCTGCGTGTTGACCTCGACGGTCTCCTTGCCGATCATCTCGGAGATCATCTTCTGGGTGTCCACGCTCTTGCCGCCCAGGTAGAGCAGCGTGTCGCAGTTGTCCACGATGGTCTGGGCATCGTCGCCGTAGGCGCTCTTGAGCTGGGCGAAGCTCTGCAGGATGATGGACATGTAGACGTTGCGGCTGCGGATGACCGAGACCACGTGCTCGATGTCCGGCAGCCTGCCCACGTTGGCGAACTCGTCGCAGATGAAATGCACAGGGCGCGCCAGGGAGCCGCCGGGCAGCGCGTCCGCCTTGTCGCAGAGCATGTTCACCGTCTGCCACAGCGTGATGGCCAGCATGAAGCTGAAGGTGGAGGACGTGTCCGAGCTCACCACGAAGACCGCGCGCTTGCCGCCCGCATCCCCCAGCTTCGAGAGCTCCAGCTCGTCGTGGTCGGTGAGGTCGCGCAGCTGCGGCACAGAGAAGGGCATGAGCCGCGTGTTGCAGCTGATGAGAATGCCCTTCATGGTCTTGCCGGCGGCGTCCTTGAAGGCCTTGTAGCACCACAGCACGAAATCGTCGTCCACGCCCACCGGCTCGCCAACCTGCACCCACCTGAAGCCCGAGGATGCCCGGCGGCCGAACGCGCGGCCCGGCTTCCTCGCGCCGTCGCCCGCCGGCGCGCCGCCCGTCTCCACCAGGCGCATGCCCGTCTCGACCTCCCTGAACAGGAGGTCCAGCGGGCTCGTGTAGTCATCGTCGTCCTCCCTGGCCTGTGCCAGCGAGAGCAGCGTGACGAGCCCGCCGAAGTTGCGGTCCTCGGGCGGGCAGTAGAACATCAGGTAGCCGATGAGGGCGGTGTAGAGCAGCCGCTCGGCCTGCACCCAGAACTGGTCGCCCACGTGGTCCTTGTCGCCGGTGGTGTTCGCGATGAAGCACTCCGCGAACTCGATGATCCCCACCTCGTCGCGGATGAGCGAGAAGGGGTTCACGCCGGCGGAAGCCGACATGCGCACCAGGTTCATGCAGCTGATCTCGTAGCCGCTCCCCACCAGCGCGTTGCCGAGCAGCGGCAGCTGCGTGCCCTTCGAGTCGATGACGAAGTAGTCCGCGTTCATCTGCAGGATGTTGGGTATGGAGTACCTCCAGGTCTTGCCGGCGCCGGTGCCCCCGATGACGAGGACGTTTCGGGGGCGCTCCTCCAGCCTCTTGCCCCTGCGCTTGCCGGGGTCGACTGCGAGCCCGTAGCTCTCGGTGAGGATGACGTTGTTGAAGGGATCCTCGGTGTCCGCGAACCTCAGGCCCTCCGCCTTGGTGCCCCAACGCGCGGAGCCGTGCTCCTCGCCGATTCGGCGGTTGCCCTGCGATTGCACCAGGTAGGCCCATGCAAGCCACACCGCGAGGAAGCAGATGGATCCGCCGAGCAGGGCGTTCGGCTCGGCTGAGATGCCCTGCGTCGTCAAGATGGACGGCACGGCCTCCATGGCCGCGCCGACGTTCTGCAGCCAAGGCCCCTCCAGGGAGCGGAGCGCTGCCGCCCAGAGGTCGCCCAGCGCGAAGGCCGCGGCGGAGAGCAGGCCGGCGGCAATGAGGCCTTCTTTCGAATAGCGCCTCATCGGCCCTGGGCCCTCTCCCTGTTGAACGCCCTCTCCCTATCGGGAACCTCGTGGGCGTTCTTGCGCAGCTCCTCGGCGGCGGCCTTGGCCATCTCGGCCTTGTCGGCGAGCCTCTCGTTCGCGCCGGTCCTCGCATGATCGCCATGCGTGCGGTCCTTGCCCAGGTCCCGTGCGCGCTCCCTTGCCCTTGCGAACTCCGCCGCAAGCTCCGCCGAGGCCTTCTCCTTGGCGGCGTCTACCGCCCGGGACATCTCGTCGAAAGCCCTCACCAACGACGGCGCGTCCTCCGCCCTGAACAGCAGGTAGGTCTTGCCCTGGGCCTCCTTGTGCCAGTCGTGCGCGATGCCGCAGTCGTCCAGCTTGCCGTCGATGATGTCCTGCAGCGTCGGCCAGTCCTCGATGGAGGCGAACTCGTGCATGTCGAGCTTCGCCCATCGCGCGGGACCTCCCGCCTCCCGCCCGCCGGCTTCCATGCCGGCGGCATCGCGGCCTTGGGCGCCCGCACCCTTGCGCGCGTTGTCCAGCGCCGCCTTGAGCCTGTCCGCCGCGGCCATGGCCGCCGACCCCCCGGCATCCTGGCCCATGCGCAAGATCCAGTCGAAGAGCTTCTCGCCCGAGTAGTCGCCGAAATCGTCCGCCATCTCGAAATCCTTTCTTCCCGTTTACCTGACGCCGTCGAGGATCCGCCGCACCGCGGCGCGGTTCTCCTCCGCCTTCGCCGCCCTGAAGCTGGGCCCGTCGAACATCACCGGCTGGCACCGCTCAAGCACTCGGTCGTATATGCGCGTGCGGGCGAGCCCCCTGGGATTCTTCAGCTGCGCGAGAGGCACGTTGGTGGTGACCACCAACGGCCTGCCGCTGCGGTAGCACGCGTCAACCAGGTCGAAGGCCCTGGAGTCCATGTAGGACGAGTCCCGCTCGGCGCCCAGGTCGTCGATGACCACCAGGTCGTAGGAGCGGATGCCCTCCAGCATGCGCGTCCGCTCATCGCCTTTGGCGTCCCAGAGCACGTTTTCCGCCCTGGAGACGCTGGTCACGAGCGGCACCTTGCCGTCGTGAATCAAGAAGTTGGCCAGGCATCCAGCTGCGAAGGTTTTGCCCGTGCCCGGAGGCCCGATCAGCACAAGCCCGTGGCCTCCCTCGGCCATCTGCTCCCAATGGCGGGCGTACTCGCGCACGATGCGGAAGCCCCGCCTGTCGTCGCGCCCCAGCCCGAACTCGTGCCCGGGATCCAGGGGAAGGCAGAGCTTGTGCGAAGGCGAGCCCTCCACGGACCTGACGCGGGCCGCGGCCCTGCGCGCGGCATCAAGCCGGTCGGCCTCCTCGACCTGACACCTGCACATCACGGGCATGATCGTCGTCTGACCGCCCCAATCCACGCGCACCTGCTTCCCGGCGCCGCACTTGCCGCAGCGCAGCAGCCCGTCGTCGCCGACGAAGTCGCCCTCGTCGATCTCGCAGCTGACGGGAATCGGGTCCATGGCCGCAAGCCTGCCCGCCCTCATAGGACATCACCTGCCACGCAGGCGTACTCGGGCAGGCCGCACCTCGCACGCGGCCGCGCACCCTTTGATGGGTACGTGTTTGATAGGTCTTTACTTGATCCCTCTTTACTTAATTGCCCTGGCTTTGCCAATGCAGGCCTTTCCCGCACGGGGGCATCCTGCATTGGAAAATCCAACGCAGGCTCGTCGGACTCTGGCAGAGAGGTCCTAGCGACGGCGCGCTCGTGCACCACGTACTCGGTGCCGGCCAGGCGGCCGGAGCCGTCGCGCAGGCGCCGCCGCTCGAGGTAGCCGTGCTCCTCGAGTTCGCGCACGCCCGTGCGGATGGCGTCGACGCCCTCGCGGTTTATACGGGACAGCCCCTCGAGCGAGTAGTCCCACTCCTCGGGCAGGCTCAGCATCTGAGAGAGCAGCCCCTTGGCCTTTAGCGACAGGTCGCGGTTGCGCAAATGCTCGTTGGACATCACCGTGTAGTTGGCGTTCTTCTCGACGCGGAACACCGTCACGACGGATCGCCCCCGCGAAAGCCGCTGGGCGCCGGCGGAAGCATCGCGGCTTCCTCGGCGCGCGAGCACTCCGACGACGTCCTCAGCACCGCCCACGCCGCAAGCGCCATGGCGGCCGAGGCCGCCCCCAGTGCGTAGCCCGCGGCGAGCCACAAGAGAGCCGTTCCCATATCTGCGCCTTTCCTCGTTGGTTTTTCCCTGGGTTTCCCCAACCAAAGGGCGCGTCCGCGCAAGTTTTGGACATCGGATGGGCACAACCGGGCGAACGGGCGGCGCCGCGCCTCACCGATAGGTCCGAAAGGTGAGCGCCAACGGCCATGGGCCAAAACCGCAAAGCGGACAGCATGCCAGGTATAATCGAGCCGTAATGCAACCAACGTCTAATCAAGAAGGGGGCCCGATGGCCAAGGAACTGCAGCAGACGGAAGAAGCCTGCAGCGAAAAGGAGCCAAAGCAGCAGAAACCCAAACTCGCCATCGCCGAGCAGATCACCCACCTAAAGTCGAAGGGCGTCAAGTTCGCGATATGTGACGAGGAGGAGGCCACCTCCTTCCTGGCAGACGTATGCGACTTCTACGAGGCGACGTCCTACAGGAAGCTGTTCACCAAGCGCCAAGGTGGGAAGCACGACGGGGAGTACATAGACCTCGACTTCGCCCAGCTCAAGGCTTTCTTCGAGCTAGACCAGACGCTGCGCGAGACCCTCTTCCCTATGACGCAGCACATAGAGCACGCGTGGAAGGTAGCGCTGAAGCGAGCCGTCGCAGACCGCGACGGCGAGGACGGCTATTCCATAGTCGTGGACTATATGGGATCGCTCTCGCCGAAGGACCGGAAGTACCGCGACGGCGAGATTAAGCGGAGCTCAAGAAACCCCTACGCCCACGGCGTTTACGAGAAATACGCCGACTGCATGCCCGTATGGGCATTCCTCGAGCTGACGTCGTTCGGAACCCTCGCCGACTTCGTCCGCTTCTGCGGGAACCGCTGGGGTGACAAGTCGCTCGTGAGGGCCCATTACGACTTGAAGAAGGTCAAGTCTGTCAGGAACTGCGCGGCGCACGGCTCTTGCATTATCAACGTGTTTGCAGAGGGCGAGAACTCCAGGCACACGACGTCGGTCGACACGCTCGACGCGGTCGCAAGGGTAAGCTTGTCCAAGGCCACCAGGAAGAAATGGATGCGCAACGCGGCAGCGCAGGAGATAGCCATCACGCTCGTCCGCTACTCCAAGGACGTCCGTGACGCCGAATCGAGGGAAAAGGCTGAAAGATGGTTGAAGGGATTCTTCGACGAGGTACGGCAGGACGCCGATCTCCTGCCGCAGACCGGCCCCGACGCGACCTCCGCGGCTGCGTTTAATTTCATGGAGGCCTTGACAAAGAGTCTCGGACTGATAAAGTGAGCTGCAGATCAAAAAACCCTAGGGTTTTGGGGGCGGGATGGTGAGAGCCAAACTGCCCCATTTTTTTCACCGAACCACCCACCTGTATCGATTATATCTCGTTCAAACATTTCTCGCCGAATCGGCTATGTCGGCGCCTCGTTGAGGTGGGGTTCGAGCCAGAAGGCCTTTCTACCCTTCCATCCCATATCAGAGCGTAAGTTCTTTTTCTGCACCAAGACCCTCGCCCCGCTCGAATGCCACAGCAGTTCTACCGCATGGGAGGCAACGGCTAGCGCCGTCCAGTGGATTGACCAGTAAGTTGACCAGTAGATTTCACTGTTCTACCAGTTCGTCGCGCTGGTAACGATGTTTACGAGACCAGTGGATTGACCAGTAGACTGACCAGTGCGACACACATGGGAGAAGCATTGCGAAAGCGTCCGCGCATGTTTTAGACATCGGATGGGCGCAAACGGGCGGGCGGCGCTGCGCCGGCCCGTCGGCAAAGGGAATACTGAGGAAATCGGGAATGGCCAGAGGTGCTCACCGGCGCTATCGCTCTACAATCGTCCTGCAACAATCGAAGGGGGAAATAATGGGCACGGCATCGGTGACCATCAGGGCTGAGGAGTCCACGAAGCGCGCCGTGCGCGCCCTCGCCGAGAACTTCGGCTTCGACATCTCGTCCATCGCCCGCGCCTTCTACAAGCAAATCGAGCGCGAGGGGAAGATTCCCCCGAGCCTCGCCGAGTACCTGAAGCCCGACAAGAAGCCGCTGAAATAAACGCTTTGCGAGAAACCAACGCCTTGGTTCGAGAAGAGACGCCCGCCGAATCCGCTTGCCTACCATCCAGGCAGCCATAGTGGAAGCAGGCCGTATCGCTCTCTCGATTCTACCCATACTCCAACCATTCTAACCACCATGGTTAGAATGCGCCGATTTCCCAGAAGGGTTTATCTCAGCACTGCGCCCCTCAAAGCCTGCGGCCGAGGAGCGCAGTTGCCCTGCCCCTTGAGGCCCCAAAGCCAAGGGCGCGGTGTCTTTGATAATGCGAGATGGCGATCAGCGCATCACGACCTCCAGGCGCGGGCCTTCGCGCACCAGCACCTTCTCGACGATGCGCCTGAGCAGCGCCCTGTCGACGTCATCGAGCCTGTACTCCTCCAAAGCGGAGAGAAGCGCCGCCCGCTCCTTCTCGCCGTCGGCCTCGAGCAGCCTGTCCGCGCCGGACGGGAGCAGCGAGGCCGACGCGGCGGCGTGCTGCGCCGCGGCCGTCGCCGGAGTGCCGAGGACTTCGAGGTCGGCGGCCGTCGCCTTCCCGAAAGCGTAGCGCTCGTAGGCCGCGAGCTTCGCCGCCGCGGTGACGCGGGGCTTCGGCTTCCGGTCGGGTTCGCGCTCGGCGCAAGGCCGCGACGTTGAACCGCCTTCCCTCATGGCAGCCGCGATGGCGTCTGCGACCTCATCCTCCGTCACCCGCCGCCTGTCGCCGCCGGCGCAGTCGCACTTGCAGGTGAAGGCGCCGCCCGCCTTCCATGCGCGGTAGCTGAGCGAGTGCCCGCACTCGGCCCGCCTGAGAAGTCCACGCGCGAACGGGCTTTTCGGCGCAGACTTCCCCACTCCCTTGAGGTGCTCCTTGGTCCTAAGACACGCCTGCGCGGCCCGCCAGAGCCCGTCTGCGACCAACGCGGGATGCGCGCCCTCGGTGACGTAGCGTTCCGATTCAGGCACCACGTCGACCGGATGCCTGTTCATGACGCGCCTACGCGTCTTGCCGGTCACGAGCGTCCCCGTGTACACCGGGTCGCCCACGATCTTCTGCACCTGCGTGCCGGTCCAGCGGCGGCTCTTCGGCTCGGGGCGCTTGCCGTACCCGTACAGCCCGAGCCTGCGGTACGCCACGCCCGGCGTCTCGATGCCGTCGGCGTCGAGCGCCGCGGCGACGAGCCTCGGGTCGGCAAGCTCGGCCGCGAGCTCGAACAGTCTGCGCACGCCGGGGGCGAAGCGCTCGTCCGGGGCCAGCCTCATGCGGTCGGCCGGGTCCACCATGTAGCCGAACGGCGGCGTGGGGTGCGGCCGCAGCCCGCGCCGCCACTTCGTCTGGAGCGCGCTGCGCACGCGGATCGACGTGTCCCGGCAGTAGGCGGCGTTGGCTATGTTGCGTATGGCTATGCCCGGCGCCGCAGAGTCAAGGCTGCACGCCGCCGAGTCGTAGCCCTCGGCGATGCTCACGAACCTCACGCGCAGAAAGGGGAAGACCTGCTCGATGTAGGTGCCGGCGTCGATGTACTCCCTGGCGAAGCGGCTCAAATCCTTCACGATTACGCAGGATACGCGCCCCTCCTTGCACAGGGCTAGCATCCGCCGGACCTCGGGCCGTTCGAAGCTCGACCCGCTGAAGCCGTCGTCGACGAACTCCTCGACGGGCTGGCAGGCGAGCCCGGGGTCGCGCTCGACGAAGGAGCGCAGCATGGCCCGCTGGTTGGCGATGGAGTTGCTCACCGCGCCGACGCCCTCCAGGTCGCCGTCGGCTCTCGAGAGCCTCATGTACAGTGCGATCATGCGAGCCTCCGCTCTATAGAAGCCACCCTGTCGCGCCAGTCGCCGAACATGAACTGGATCTCGATGCCGCCGTCGCGGCTCACCTCTATGCGCCTCACCAGCGCCAGCACCAGGTCGCGGCTGAACGTGAACAGGTCCTCAAGCGCCGCGACCGCCTCCTTGAACGCGCCGTCTGAGGCGAGCAGCGCGTCGAAGTCCGCGAGCTCGCGGTTGGCCGCATCGAGCGCAGCCCGGCAATCGGCCGCCCTCCCGTCGGCCTCGGCCTGCATCTCCTTGTACTCGGCCAGCGTCACACCACCGCATGCGTACAGCTCGTAGAGCCGCTGCCGCTCGCGCGACAACGCGGCGGCCCGCGAGGCCAGTGCGTCGACGGACGCCTGCAGCCGCCTCCTCTCGTCGACCGCAGCCTCGCTACCCCTGAGCCCGGGGAGCACCCGATCGAGCTCCAGCGCCGTCGAGACCTGAACCCTGACCTCGTCCATGATGGCTATGCGCAGCGCGCGCTCGGCGACGCGCACGTCGTTGCCGCAGCCGCGCCCATGGTGCCGCCGGCACTTGTACACGCTGCCCCGGGCCTCCCCCGTCTTCGGGTTGAACCTGCGGTCGAGGATCATGCGGCCACCGCACTCGGCGCAGAACAACACGCCCGCCAGCTCGTCGGGCATGGCATTGCGGTCGGCCTCCTTGGCCGCCACCTGCGCCCGCTTCGCCGCCTTCTGGGCGCGCCGCTTGGCGCGGACGCGGCCGAACACCTCGGCCGGCACGAGCGCCGGGTGCGCATCGGGGAAGACCAGGCGCTCGCCCTCGGGCACCGTGTGCGCGGGAATCCCGTCGTAAAGCGACCGGTAGGTGTTGCCAAGCACGAGCGTGCCGACGTAGACGGGGTTGTCGAGCATCTTGGCGACGTAGCGCGCCGACCACGGCCTGTCGCGCCAGACGCCCGCGTAGCCCGCCGACGACTGGGCGTCCAGGTGGTCGACGGGCGTTGGCGCGCCCATTTCCGCAAGCGCTGACGCGATGTCGACCAACCGCTCGCCGTCGAGGAACATGGAGAAGGCCAGCGGCACGAACGGCGCAGTGGCGTCGTCGACGTCAAGCCTGCCCTCGCCGCGCACCACGCGGTAGCCGTAGCACGTGTTGCCGTAGATGACCTCCCCCTCCTCCATCTGGCGGTGCTTCACCGCCGACACCTTGCGGGACGTCTCCACCGCGTACATCTCGTTGACCAGCCCCTTGAAGGGCACGACGATGCCGCCGTCGCCCTGCAGCGTGTCGAGCCCGTCGTTCACCGCGATGAAGCGCACGCCCAGAAACGGGAAGATGCGCTCCAGGTACGTGCTCGTCTCGTACATATTGCGCCCGAAACGGCTCAAATCCTTCACGGCGATGCAGTCGACGGCGCCTGCGCGCACCTCGTCCATGAGCGCGTCGAACGCGGCCCTGCCCTCGAACGTGGTGCCTGTGCGGCCATTGTCCTCGTAGACGCCGACCACCTCCACGCCCTCCATGCCCGACAAGCTGTCGCGCACGAAATCGACCTGGGCCCGCAGGCTGCCGTCGCCCGCCTGCCCGTTGTTCCTGCAGCTCAGCCGCGCGTAGACGGCGCAGCTCCACACCTTTGCCGCAGGCGCCGCAGAAACCGCCGCGACGCTTGCTGCCGTCTTCCTCGACTTCCTAGCCACGGCAGGGCCTCCTTCCCTCGGCCTTAGTCGGGCAGGCGTAGCGGTTGCGCGCAAGCCCCTCGTTGGCCTCCTCGAACAGCTCGCGGCCGACCAGCGCCGGGTGGTGCCCTTCGATGACAGGGAACGACCCGATCGGGATGCCGCTTTTGCGCATGCGGATGCTGGCGAGGCGCTCGGGGGCGAAGTCCCCCGTGTAGAAGGGGTTGGTCACCATGCTCCTGATGGCGGCGTAATCCCAGCCTTCAATGGCGTGCCGATTGTGGCCGTAGAGCTCGTTGGCCCTCTGCCTGGGCCCGGGGCACCCAAGCTCGCGCACCTGGCCCTCCAGCTTGCTGCGCCACCAGCGCCCCTGGGCGGCAAGCTCGAAGATTCTGGGGACGAAGGCCGCCACCTCGCCGTCCACGCGCGCGCCGCAGGGCGCGTCCTCGTCGAAGACGTAGCCGAAGGGGACGTTGCGCCTTATAAGCCCGCCGGAGGCGAGCCTGTCGTGCTCGGCATGCAGGGCCAGCGCATCGGACATCTCTGTCTGCAGCCCCTTGAAGTACGCCCGCACGTCGCCGCCCTGCGTGTCAAAGCCGCGCGCGCAGTCCACGAAGCGGAAGCCCATGGGCATCAGAACCTCCTCGACGTAGAAGCGGGCCTCCGAGAAGCACGGCGCGAACACCGCTATGTCGGGCACGACCACGCAGTCGGCCCTGCGGTTCTCAATAACGCGCATGAGCTCGTCGAAGGCGGCGCGCACGTTGCGCACGGCGTTGCGGTTCCTGATGGTCTCCGCCTTGCGCACATCCCCGTGGGCGGAAAGCCATGCCTTGCACGCCGCCGACTGCGCCGCCATATCGGGGACGCGAAGCCAGCCGCTCATCCAGTCATAGGCAGAAAGGTACACGACGCAGCGCCATCTGCCGTCCTCGCGCGCCCCGGGGATACCGCGCGCCGCCGCCAGCACGTCAGAGAGGTCGAAGCCCGCCATCACGCCACCCCCTCTTGCTTCGAGGCGCATGCGGCGACGGGGTCGCCGAACCGGAAGACCACCTCGATGTCGCCGCCCTCGCCGACGAGCACCCTGTCGATGAGCTCTACGACCATCACGCGCTCGAGGCCCTCGGCGTCGCGGTAGCGCGCCAAGGTTTGCTCCCAGGTCTCCGCGCGCACGTCATCCAACTGGGCCGATTCCCGCTCGATACCGGCCTTCTCGCCCTTCAGCTCCTGCAGCCTGGCGTCGACGGCCCGAGCGAGCTCGGCGTACTGCGCCTTGTCAATGACGCCCGCCGCGTAATCGGAGTACATGCGCAGCCGCAAGTCGCCGTTGTGCTCGATGCGCCCCTCCACCGACTCCAGGCGGCAGGCGAGCTCGGCGCGCCTGTCGTGGCGGTACGCCTCGGCACCCCTCACCGCGCCATCGCCGTCGACCGCCGCGAGGGCGTGCCCGTGCACTGCCCGCATCACCGCCGCCGAAAGCTCGTCCTCCCACACCTTGTGCATGCCGCACTCGGCACGGTTCTTCCTATGCGTCTCGCAGGAATAGTAGAAGCGTTTGCCGCTGGAGCGGCGGCTCGCATGCCGCGCCATCGTCGCGCCGCAATCCGCGCAGAAGAGGAACCCCGACAGCGGCAGCGACCGCTTGGCGCCGGGCGACAGGCGCATATCGCGCCGCGCCAGCTTGCGCACCAGGCCGAAGGTGGCCGGGTCCACTATCGCCTCGTGCGCGCCGGGCGAGCGGTCCCACTCGGACTCGTCGACGAGGAGCACCGCCTTGCGCCGGAAATCGGGCTTGCAGGTCTTGCCCTGCACGAG
This sequence comes from Eggerthellaceae bacterium, assembly GCA_036306585.1. Classification (GTDB taxonomy): domain Bacteria; phylum Actinomycetota; class Coriobacteriia; order Coriobacteriales; family Eggerthellaceae; genus Aphodovivens. The sequence goes on along the minus strand of JAXJZF010000005.1, from coordinate 171,380 downwards.
CGTGCCCGCATAGGTCTCGTTCGACAGGATGCGCAGCACCGTGCGCGCGTCCCAGGCGGTCCTCTCCCCCTTGCAGAAGTTCGAGCTGCGCGCCGCGCCCTTCGCCGCGAAATACTCGTAGGGGCTTGGCACAAGGCTCTCATTGAGCATGGCGGCTATGCCGGCGGCGCTCATGCCGCCGATGCGCGCATCGAAGATGCCGCGCACAACACCGGCGGGTTCCGGGTCGACCACAAGCCTGCCGCGGTCGGGGCCCGACCCCTTGGCGTAGCCATAGGGGGCGAATGCGCCAACGAACTCGCCGCGGCGGCGCTTGGCGGAAAGCGACGCCTTGGTCTTGGCGGAGGCGTCGCGGCAGTACATATCGTTGAAGAGGTTCTTCACCGGCAGCATCAGCGCGTCGGCCGGCGTCTTCTCGGCTGCGGAGTCGTAGCCGTCGGTGATGGCCATCACGCGCACGCCGAGCGCCGGGAACACCTGGTCCAGGTAGCGCGACACGTCCAGGTAGTTGCGGCCGAGGCGACTCAGGTCCTTGACGACGATGCAGTCGATCTTGCCGGCCTCCACGTCGGCGAGTAGGCTGCCCCAGCCGGGGCGGTTCTCAAAGGTGGAGCCCGAGAAACCGTCGTCGGAGTACTCGGCGACGATGCTCAGGCCGCCGTTCGCGTCGGCGAAGTCGCGGATCATGGCATGCTGGTTGAGCACCGAGCCGCTGGTGCCGTAGCTCTCGTCATCGACGGAGAGCCTGGCGTAGCTAGCGGCGCGATAAACCCTTGCCGCTGGTTTTGGCGTTTTGGTTCTGGGCATGAAAAGGCCTCCTTTTGCACATATGTGTACGTGCGCCAGGAGGCTCTGAGATGTCCTCGGGATGCGCTGCGCTTCCCGCCAAGAAAACAACCGACGCCGAGGACTCTTGTATGCGTCTGACGCAATCGTACCACGCCTTCAGCAGCTCTGCGCCGGCAAAGGCGAAAATCTCAGGGTTGATGGAGTGTTTGCCGATGCCGGTCGAATCGCGTCAGGCAAGCTCCTCGCCTATGACGTCGCGCACGTTCTCGCTCGCAGCCAGGTAGCGCGACACGGCCTCCTCGATGCTGCACTCGCCGGCGTAGGATACGCGCACGCGGATCGATCCGTATCGGACGCAAAGCGCATCGCGGGCAGCCGCAGAAGCGTCCTGCTGAAGCTCGCGCGGCAGCGCACCGGCAACCGCAGCTTCGCTCGGTCCGTTGTCGGCAAATGGCTCGTCGCCGCTGCAAGGGAACATCCCGTCCTGCGCGGCTTCCATCTGCTCACTTCCCATCGCGACCGCCGATCCCAAACATAGCCTCGAGCTCGGCGCGCGTCTCGTCGTCAAGCTCCTCCAACTCCTCAAGGACGATTTCCTTGAGGACGGGATACGAGCGTGCCAGGCGCTTGTAGATCGCGTAGACGGTGACGTACTCCTCCTCGCTGTGCTGCTTGACGGTCTTGCCCTCGAAATAGATGGCGCGGATGGTGCCTTGGCTGGACTCGCTCAGGAAGGATATCGCCCAGTCAAGTATGCTGTGCATGATCGAATGTAGCTCATCCTCACGGACGCGCTCCTGCTCAGAGGCGGGGCTGCGATCGTCTGCGAACAGTTCCTCGGGGTTTATCACCCCCTCGCCGTCGCTCCGCATGAGCTGGCTGAACAGTATCGGACGCGCGGTGACGCCCTTGATCTTGACGATGCAGTCGTAGCTGCTGCGGCAGCCTCGCGATGAGGGCATGTTTCCTCCCCTGGGTCAGGGAGCGCGGGATTGCGCTCCTGCCCAGAGGCGGAAAACGGGGTATTTTGGACGTGCCCTAAGGGCGAGCGGCGGCCACGACGAAAGAGGGCCTTTTGACGATTGTCACCCCCAGTAGTTAACGACCGTTAACCAGCAGCGAATAATCCGCCCAAAGACCAAGAAACCCCGCAACTCGGTTTGAGTTGCGGGGTAGGAACGACAGAGGCGACGCAAATCAGATTCGACCAGTTACGTAGCCTTCAGTCTCTCGATTGCATTTAGGCCTTTCTTTTATAGGCACTGAGCCGACAAGCACACCCAAGATAGCGGGGAGACGGTAGCCATTGTAGCTAAAGCTCAGGTTGTTATAGTGAGCGCCAATACGCGGTCCCAAGCACACGCCGTCAATGACATCGCAGGTGCTAAGGCCGCACGAAATGCCATGAGCCCGCCATAGTCCGAAGTATCTACTACGCTATGCACCATCTGAAGCGTTGGAAAATGTCTTGGCTTCATCCCCTGGCAAAGCAATCAGCCAGTTTATTTTGAAGCTCAAAACAAAGCTCAACCATTCGAAAAGCGCCACCATGCTTAATTACGCTGAGCAAACACTCGCTTACATACATATTGAAGCAGGGCATCACTGCAACCGTCCTCGACTACCGCAGATCCCTATAACACCGCTCACGCTTCTCGTAAAACAATGTGTTCGCTGGCACATCTTTTGAGACGACGCTGTTCGCGGCAATAACCGCATTATCCCCGATTGTGACGCCCTTGAGCACAACAACGTTCGCGCCCAGCCACACATTGTCTCCGATGCGGACTGGCGAGGTCTTGGTCGGCTGGTCGCGGTACATCGTGCCGTCCTGCGCCATGCCGTGGTCGAAGTCATATACATGCACGTTAGGCCCGAACAAGCATCCCTTGCCGATGTCGATGCGTTCGTGGGCAATCAAAACACACCCGTAGTTGAATGAGGTCCGCTCTGCCACTTTGATGCGTCCCGTAGCCGACACGCGGCAGTAAAAGGGCCGCCTAAACGCCTTCGTCATAATTATCTGGCCGGGAAACCTGCCCATTAGGAAAGCAAGTTTGCCGCGAACGTAAGCCCAACACGCTGCCCGCTCGATGAATTCCATAGGATTCAAAGGAAGTCACCCTCTTCTTCTATTTGTTTGTCAAACTCTACCCATAAGGCGCTTAACCAGAGTCTTAACAGTCTTGACGAACCCGTAGGCCCCCACATAGCGCGCCGCCCCTTCGAAGCCATGCTTTTCGTACGCCCGCCAAAAACCCTCTACGTCGTCCTGGGGCGCTGAGGGCCTTTGCAGCATGGGGTTGCCGGGAATCACCTCGTCGATTGTTATCTTCACGGCCCCAGGCTCGAAAACACCCTGGCCTACAATATCCTTCGCAAGCTCACTATTGACCATGACGACAGAGAGGCCTCTTCGGTCATTAAGTTCTTTACGGCACCTGTCCACACCAAGAAAGTCAGCGAGAGTGAAATCGGCAACCCTGCGAATATCGGTGTAGAGGCAGCGGTAGCAGCAAGAGTTCAGCCCATCGTTGCTGTAGAAGACGTCTCGCCACGTATTGCTCTCAATCGTATCGTAGAGCGTGCTGCCATCTTCCAAGGCCGCCTTCTCAACATGAACCCCCCAACCCCTGTCCTTCGGGCGATGGCAGTAGCCGATCACCTTCTTGCCGCTTTTCCGTTCGAGAAACGCGATGTACTCGCGGAACAACCGGTTGCTCGGCGTCCCGTGGCATATCAGGTCACAGGTTACCAGCTGTCCGGAATAGCTCTTCTTGGAAAGGAAGCTCCGCAGACCCGCAATCTGGCAGGGGGTACCTGTATACAGCACGCACCTTCCCTGCCTCAGATCTTCATAAACCTCGCCGTACGTCGTCCCCGTAAAACCCTGTGAATACTTCGACCCCCTACATGCCTGCGCCTCACCCTCAGTGACGCAACGTCTCTGCACAATGCGGAACTCGTCGTCGAAACAGGCGCCATACACTACGCCGCCCTTGCCAAGCGCATATTGCGCCAGCGCCCAAAAGGCTGCACCCGAGGAACTCTTGGCCCTCTCTTGGTCGGTGCCCTTGTACGCTAGCACTTCGAGCGGTCCCCTCTTCAATTCCTCCGCCATCCCCCCGTTGGCAGGACACGTTGCCTCGCACAGGCCACATTGCACGCACTTTGCCTCATCCACATTAGGACGATAGAATCCCCGATTATCCTCGATCACAGTGATTGCCGAGAGTGGGCAAGCCGATTGGCACGCCGAACACCCGCAGCACAGCTGCGGATTATTACAGATTTCCATGGATCGCCCCGTCCTTGCGCTTAGTGTCAATCCCGCATATAGCAAACACGCCGACGCACGACATGAAGTACGGTATGTAGCACTGCGGATCGTAAAGAGGATTGCCCGAAAAGCAATAAACCAGGAAGAAAATCTGCGCGCCCACGCAAGCCCAAAGGCAGAACGACTCCCCGTAGAGTCCTCCCCCGCGATGCGCAGCCGAACGCCGCATCGCCGCGATTAGCGTGACCGCAGCGGGTACTAGGAACAGGGCCAGCCCCACGATGCCCGTCTCGGCCAAAAGCTGCAGATAGACATTATGAGTACTCATCGACGTGAATCCCAAATTGTTATACATGGCGCCAAGCGATGTCGTCGCAACGTACTTCGAATACGACCCCCACCCACTTCCAAACAGGGGATTCGAATAGAACATACTCCAGGCGCAGTCGTACAACTCGCTCCTGCCGTTACCAGTCTCGTCTTCCGACAGTTCGACGAATCTTTGAAGGGTTGCCTCGACGCCCGGCACGAATGTCGCCAGCACGCCCACGGCAAGAATAGCCAGCATAACAATAATCAGGGCTTTCAACGCCGTACCCGTGAACTTATCTCTGTTGACGAAGAGGTAGCATATCGAAACGGCAACGACGGATGCGACGAGCGGTCCGCGCTTCGTCGTCAAGAACAAGGAGAGCAGAAGCACCACACCCAAGATTATGTCTTTCGCTCGCGGCTTGGATTTCTCCCCAATTAGCCCGCACGCCCAACACACCAGGCCAAAGCTCAAATAGATGGAGTTGGTGCTGTAATGGGCGGTGAAGCCCGATCGGTAGTCGCTTGCCATGTAGCTCGAAGAGAAAAACGCCGCCTTCACAGGCGCATACAATGCAGGAAAGAGCCAGAAGGCTATCGTGCATATGGCATGGAAGGCCGCAAACGCAACCAGCACCTTGATACACGTCGAAATCCACTCCTTCTCCCCCGATGCGGCGTACATGCACACGAACAGGATGGTGTAAACCACCAGCAGCGTCAGGTTGTTCACTCCAAAAACGAAGCTATGTACATAGAAAAGGATGAAGAACGGGACCCACGCAATCTCCAGGCCGAACTTCTTGTTGGCAAACCTGCCGTTGGCAAGAAAATGCATGACGAGCGACACGAAGGAAACGGCGAGGCACGCGTAAAGCACCACGGAAGACGAGGCAAGGGATTGGCAGAAAAAGGCGTAAAAGAGCAGGGGGATGAAGACCATCGACCCATTCTTTAGGGAGAAACGCGCTCCGCGCTGAGCAGAGAGCGCCGCATCGATTTGCGACGAGGATGCAAGACACATGACTATCTATTCCTTACGAAGCGTTTGAAGATGGAGCGGAAGCTGCCCTTGTCGAGCAGGGCGAGCGTCAGACACACGACTGCGACGCCCCAAAGAACCAGGGCGGCAGCGACGGCAGCCCAAAGGGTCCAGGTGCAAGCCAAGCTCGAGAGAAGATACCCGGGCATCGCAATAAGAGCAGTCTGCAGGACGTACAGCCCGAAAGCCGAAAGAGAGCTCGACACCGTGTCCCTGGAAATCCTGGTGGGCTCGAACAACAGCAAGTCAACCACACGGTAGGCATTCGACACGCAGGAAGCTGCAATGGTGCCTACGATACCAAACCCCATTGTCAGGGGGATGCCCAAGACTATGATAATCAGAGCCTGCATGCAGGTCTGCCACCTTGTTTCATGATACATCCCTGCGGCTATGACTAGAAGTCCCTGGGAAGACTTGCCATGGTAGAGGAACACATTCAGCACCACGAGAAAACCGAGAAGTGCGTTATGGTAGTCTGCGTCGTGGAAATTCCCTGCATATAAATCAACAAAAGGCAGTATCAGCGAGAAGGCGCATCCACAGGCAACAGCTGACACCGAATAGACCAACGCCCTGTAAGGCCTGTACGAAACGCGAAGCGCCCCGTAATCGCCATTTGCAATCTGTCGTCCAAACGAAGCCTGCAGGCCCGTACCCAACACATTGGGAATCATCTGCAGTCCGTTTGAAATCAGTAGGTACACCGCCAAAACGCTGACCTCGCTCATGTTTCCGCACAGCACGGTGGCCAAGATAACAGGCGCACCCGACTGTACCGCACCCAGAATCTGCAGGAATAGAGCATCCCAGCGCTGCGGCAACTTGAAGTCCCCATAATCTACCTTGCAGTCAAACTCGGGGTACCGCCGTCGCGTATACACCGCCAGGATGGCGCTTCGCGCAAACACGGCTGCGAGCGCCAGCGCGTAGACCGCCACGACAGGCGCGCGCAAATACGAGAACACGATGATAATTCCGGTATTCAGCAGTGTGTAGACAGTCGAGGCGAGCTGGATGAGCCAGTTTTTCTTGTCGGCCGTGAGGAACACCCTATACTTCGAGAGCGAGAAGAAGTCAACAACAACCTTCGCGCCCAAAAGGAAGGTCAACGCCACGATCTCCCATGGCAGCATCGCGCCCGCCGAAACAAACACCGGGTAAATAACCGAGAGCCCTACCATCAAGGCCAGGAATACAGCGCCCGATTTCTGGTAAAAGGCCCGCGACGCGGACGCGACAATGTTGACACCCCTCCAATCGCCCTGGGCGAGCGGCTTGTACAGGGCGAACGTCGCCGCACCGGATATTCCGGCCTCCACGAGCGCAAAATATCCGATGAACTGGGTAAGGGAGGTCACCAGGCCGTTGACCTCGGAGCCGTACACTCCGATGATGGCCCTTGGGACCAGGAAGCCGGCGACCACGGCGGTCAGCTGGTAGACAAGATTCCAGAAAGTATTCTTGGCAAACATAGGATAGTACCGGCCCTAAAGCCCTATGCACTCGGCGATGAACGAAAGAGCGTTAGCGCGGTCGCGATCCAAAACCTGGTTAGCACGATCGTAATCCACATTGCACGCCGACGGATCGCCAGCGGCGTACAGGCAGTCCTCGATACCGTAGCGCGCCAAAAGGTCAGTGATCCTAACGTTGCTCTGAACAGCGGCTTCGGAGGTCTTTACAACAAATTGCTTATTAAAGTTCAGGGAAAAGCATGCGCCATGGAAGGAATCTGTGCACACGAACGCCGCCCTACGCACCAGCTCAAGAAAAGCAACGGGACCAACGTCCCTCACATTTAGCACACCAGGAAAATCTTTGGTGTTGTAATGCAGGCAGACGACGGGAATGCCCAACCGCCCCGCAACCTCCAAGGCCCCGTCCAGAAGCTTCTGCTCAGAGTTGAGCGTGTAAAGCAGCACGTATTCCTCGGGAATGGAATCAAGGCCTTCCCCTGTGGCAAGCTCCGACCAATCGTCGCACGAGAGCAGAAGCGTCGGATCTGGCATGAAAACAGGCTCGAGACCCATGCCACGCAGCACTTCCATGGAGCTAGGCTCCCTCACCGAGAGTCCCGAAAATGTGGCAAGCCTCTCCGCAGCGCCCTTATCACACGCAGTGATTGCCTCAGCCGTCGCATCGCCCAGGCTGGCCGCATACGAGGCGACGCGGGCAACATCTGCGATACCCGCACCCAAAAAAACGGGGTCGTGTCCGTTTACGCGAGGGTTGAAAACCTGATCGCTGCCGATAAGAATACAATCAAGCGTCTTGGCCTCATCGATGAGAGCCGCCCAGTCAAGCCTGCTCGTAAGATTCAAGTTGGTTTCGGCAAAGCGCGAAAACGCCGCTACCCTGCGGCGTTCGAACCCCCGCCTCAGAAAGTAGCGCGCAGCACCCGATGGGCTAAACGAGAAATGTGTTCCCAGCTCGCGATCGTCAAGTTCCCTGTTACTGTAATTAAGAATCTCGCAGTCGCAGCCCAAAGACTCCACAGCCCTACGAAGTGCGCACGCCTGGAGCGACGCCCCATAGTTCACGGTATTAGAGAATGTGAGTATGCCTACGTGTTTCAAAATGCGTTTCACCTATCCTGAAGACTGAACTAAACCAGGTTAATGATGTAACCCTCGGTCGCATTTTGCCTTTCAATAACCTTGCAAGGGCTGCCAATGACGATCGAATGGCTGGGGATGTCTTGATTGACAAACGTATTCGACGCAATGAAAACATCATTGCCGATGGTAACGTTACCCGCAATCGTGGAGTTAATGCCCAGATAGACACGGTCACCTATCGTGGGAACGCCCTTTCTTTTTCCGCGGTTTTCCTGGCCGACGGTGCACCCCTTGTGAATATTGACGTTGCGCCCCAACTTAGCATCCACGTTGATCGTGATTCCATAGGGATGGCCGATATAGAACCCCTCGCCAATCTGGGTTGATGGAGAGATTTCAAGCCCGCATTTCCTCGAAAGGTGCTTCCTAGGCAGTGTGAAAATAAGCTTTCGCAATCCCCCCGCCTGGCACATCCTCAGGTAGAAAACGTAACGGTACCCAAAATCGCCAATCAGGCGCCCGAATTTCACACCCGGTGCACCGAAGTAGTGAATTGTGTCTTTAGAGAAAGTGCTCACGTTAGTCTTCCCGTCCTTTCGCGACCTTCTCTCGAGCAACACCGAGGATACGCTTCGACCCTTCAATCAAACCCCCGTCGCTCACCTCCATGAGAACTCGTCCGAGAATCTGCGCAGGCCGCCTGCCAATAAAAGGCGAGCACTTGCGCACTACGCTCCTCTTGATACGGTACTTGGGCTCGACCCAACTACCCGAAGAACGGTGGATGCTGTATGTACACGGCTTAATATGATACCCGCCGAAACCATACACGGGGTTGAATGCCCTGGAGTCCATAACGCGCCAACCTCCGAAAGACTGCTCTTTGTCCTCGCGCCTGAATCCAATTGTCTCAAGCTCAGCTGTGAACACCTCGTTGACAGTGGTCTTATCGAGAAATACGGGGTCGATAGAGAACTGCATAGACTCATACCTGGCAACGCATGCTCCGATTATAGGATCATGCGGCTCAACCGCAACAATCAGCCCGGTCGTGGCGGTCAACGAGGATTCCTCTATTGCGGTGAAGGGAACGCTACCCAAAAGGGGCGTTATGTCGCGGATAAGCTCACTGCCCACGTCCATGTAGATCCCACCGTATTCATGCAGCACCTTGAACCTGGCGTAGTCCGCAACGAAAGCCCACATCTTTGCTGCATAGGCATCCCTCGACCACTCACAGGTTTCGAAATCGAAGTTATCCTCATTCCATTGTCTCAATTCGAATCCAGGCGCAAATCTCTTCCATGAAGCCAAGGACTTCTCGGCCGTATCAGAAAGAGGCTTTCCTCCGAACCAACAGTAATGAATGACCTTTCTCATAGTCGCATCATACCTAAATAGCTGAAATCAATCGAAATCATTTACGAATGATCTCGTAAATTGTATCGATTTGGTCCATATAGGCATCGAGGGAGAATGACTTCTCGATACATGCGCGACCGCATTTGCCAATTCTTTCTTTCAAGGCATTATCACTCATGAGAACGTCAAGCTTTTCTGTCAGGGCAGTGACGTCATCGACCGGAAACAGGAAACCGTCCACGCCATCGTTGATGATTTGAGGAACGCCTCCAACAGGAGTCGCAATCGTCGCCAAGCCGTACGACATCGCCTCGAGCACACTCATAGGCATACCTTCGTTTTTAGACGGAAGGCAAAAAATACTGCAGTTTTGAAAAGCCTCGTCTTTCTTTTCGCCAGCCGCCCATCCGATGAAACGACATTTATCGTATATGCCGAGCTCATCCGCTAGCTTCTCGTATGCACGCACATCACCATCTCCGCCGAAAACAAATCGGGCATCTGGATGCGCAGGAAGAGTGCGAGCCGCAGCACGCAAAAGCACGTTTGGGCTCTTGCGTTCGTCAAGACGCCCCATGAACAAAACGGTATTAGAGGTATAGTCCGTCACGTTTTCGCCCGGAATATTCACTGCGTTATGAAGAACCTTTACTTGCTCAATATCACAAATACGCCTGTTAAGCAGGAAGTCCCTCCACTCCTCGGACAGAACGACAATCCTGCTGCAAAGACGAAATGTTTGGCAGATATCACGCCTTTGGCCCTCTGTGCATTCCTCGTCATACCACATAGCAAACTCGCTACCATGCAAATGAAGAAGAACCGGCTTTTTATGCGCAGCGGCTGCTGCAATGAAAGCCTTCTTCCGAAAGTAACTGCCGCGCGAAGCCATGTGAACGTGAACGAGGTCACAACTCTTCAGCCTTCTTAGGTACCTCGCATACGCAACCATAGCCGTTGCCAGCTTCCTAGCCTTGCCCCCTTCTATGGTCGTTGGTAGAAATGTAACTTCTTCGCCTCTACGGTGCGCCGCCTCAAGCATGTTCTTCTCAACTGTTGCAATGCCGCCCATAGATTCTGGACTAGGCCCAACCATCAAAATGCTAGGCATCGCTATCTCCCGCAAAACTAATGCCTACCTGCCGGGATAAAGCACTATTTGTATTGAAGCCACTTCCCTCAGGCAACACAAAGAGCTCGCCAAGCTCTCGGTCCAGCTTATCCGGCTGCTCTTCAAGAGCATAGAAGGGATCATAGCCTCCGCCCGTGTAAAAAGTCATCTCACCAAAGTATGGCTTTCCGCCGATGTTGTACCAGTCAACACGAACGTGCGGAAAGTCCGCAGACAACCTCTCAGAAAGTTCAAGCATGAGCTCATAGTTCTCAGGCTTCGGCGTGGGTTCATGGTCGGAAACCTCGTGATTAATGTCGCCGCGCTGCTCCCACTCTGGCGAAAAATACTGCATGTCGTGGTTGGTGAACCTGTCAACGTCCGTCTGCACGAGCGCCGCTTTGCCATCGAAGCAATAAAATTTATAGTCCGTCGGGGTCTCCCTGCCGGGCTCATCAAGGTACGCTTCGGCAACTACACGTGGCACAATATCAAGGTATGCCCACTCACGACCTTGCCAATACCAATTGCGGCCAAGAGCCACACGCAATCGCCTCTTGGCCTCCTCGAAGTCGAACTTCGTCTTATCGGTGCATACGAAAGTGCTTTGCGAATCATGGGTGCACTTAAGCACAAACTTCTCAGGCAACTTTTCCAGGTCAATCTCTTCGACTGAGCCATATACACCGTAGAGGGGGACCAAATACTCGGCACCAACAAGCTCTTCAACGAAGGAACGGACACCGTACTTGTCGGCAAGCTGCGTCAAGACTGGGTTATGATAATTAAGCTTATACCACTGAAGCTTTTCATTAAATGTCTTGGGGTTCTCAAAATCGGGTTCGTAATGGAGCTTCGCTTTGAAATACATGCGCATGTACGCTTCATCAGGTATGAAGCGTAGATTGTTCTTGAGAGAAAGGGTGAACCTCTTCTTCAGTTTCATCGATTGCCTCCCAGCACATCCGCAATACGCTCACTCGCATGCCCGTCGCCGTAAGGATTTGAAGCCTGGCTCATCTCTACGTACTCATCCTCGTCTGATAGCAGCCTGCTAAACTCTCGGTAAATTACATCCTCCTCAGTGCCGACGAGCTTCAGGGTGCCGGCAGCTACGCCCTCGGGACGCTCAGTGGTGTCGCGCATCACCAGCACCGGCTTGCCCAGGCTCGGGGCCTCCTCCTGGATGCCACCTGAGTCGGTGAGAATTAGATGGCTCGCCGCCAAGAAATTGTGGAAGTCGAGCACTTCCAGTGGGTCGATGATGCGCAACCGATCGAAGCCATCAAGTTCCCCATGGGCCGCCTTGCGCACCTCTGGGTTCATGTGTATGGGATAAATCGCCTTGGTGTCAGGATGCTCCTCCATCACGCGTCGAATCGCGCGGAACATGCGATGCATGGGCTCGCCAAGGTTCTCACGACGATGTGCAGTGATTAAGATCAGGCGGCTGTCGCTAGCCCATTCCAACTCCGGATGGGTATAGTCCTCGCGCACTGTGGAGCGCAGAGCGTCGATACCGGTGTTGCCGGTCACCCAAATCTTCTCGGCACGCTTGCCCTCGTCGAGCAGGTTCTGCTTACTCGCCTTGGTGGGCGCAAAGTAGTACTCGCTGACGATATCCACGGCCTGACGATTGAACTCCTCGGGCCATGGGCTATAGATGTCGTGAGTGCGCAGGCCCGCCTCTACATGCCCCACGGGAATCTGCAGGTAGAAGCAAGCGAGAGCCGCCGCAAAGCTCGTAGTCGTGTCGCCGTGCACGAGGACCACGTCAGGCCTCTCTTCCTCGAGAATCGCCTTCAGCTTCAGCAGCACATCGCACGTGACATCGAACAGCGTCTGCCCCGGCTTCATGATTGCCAAGTCATGGTCGGGAACCACATCGAAAACACTCAGAACCTGATCGAGCATCTCGCGATGCTGACCCGTCACGGCCACAACCGTCTGAAACTCGTCGGGGCGGCTCTTGAGCTCGTTCACGAGCGGGCACATCTTGATGGCCTCCGGACGCGTCCCGAAGACGAGCATCACTTTCTTCAAACCTGCTTCTCCCTGCATCTCTTTAATGAATTACAGCTTGTAGACGTTCTCACCGTCACCACACACGTTGCGCGGGTCGATGAGGATGCGGTCGCCGAACACTTCGGGCTTGCCCTTGATCTGGGAATGGCCCACCATCACTATCACCATCTCCAGACCATCCAGGAACTCTTCCATAGAGTGCACCTGGCCCGGAACCTCGTCGCGCTCAACCCACGGGTCGTACACCTTCACGGCACCACCGCACAGGTGCTCCTCCATGGAATCGAGCATCTGCAGCGTCGGGCTCTCGCGCACGTCGTCAACGTCCTCCTTGTAGGTCAGGCCGTAGATGCCCACCTTGGAGGCGTCCTTGATCCCGCGCTCGGCCATAACCTCGTGGGCACGATGCAGCACATACTCAGGCATGCCCGCGTTGGTCTGAAGCGCCAGACGGATGAAGTTTGCCGTTTCGGGGTAGTCGCCCACCAGGAACCACGGGTCGACGGGAATGCAGTGACCGCCCACACCGGGGCCGGGCTGCAGGATGTTCACGCGCGGGTGCTTGTTGGAGATGCGAATGACCTCCGCCACGTCCATGCCGCCGATACGGCAGATCTTGGCAAGCTCGTTGGAGAACGCGATGTTAATTGCGCGGAAGGTGTTCTCGACGACTTTGGTCATCTCAGCGGTACGGATGTCGGTCACACTGATTTCGCCCTGACAGAAGGTTGCGTAAATCTTAGCAACCTCCTCGCCCACCTCGGGGTCGTCCGCGCCAATCGTACGGTTGTTGTGCAGCAGCTCGTAAACCATGTTTCCGGGGATGATGCGCTCCGGGGCGTGCACGAGCTTAACATCCTCACGCTCGGCCTCAATGAGCAGCGGGCGCACAAAGCGATCCACCGTGTTGGGCGAAATAGTCGACTCGATTACGAGCACGGCGCCCTTCGGGGCGACCTCGAGCACCGTCTTGCAGGCGGCAATCACATAGCAGGGGTCGATCTTCTTATCTAGCTTATCGTAGGGCGTCGGCACGCTCACGATGTAGGTATCGCACACCTGATACTCTGTCGTGAATTTGATGCCCGATTTCAACGCGTCGACGAACAGCTCGTCAAGCCCCTCCTCCTTGAAGGTGGTATGCCCGGCATTCAGAGTTGCCACAAGTTCCTCGTTGTAGTCAGTTCCCACGACCTCCACGCCGTGCGTGGCCATCATGAGAGCGGTGGGCAGTCCGATATAACCGAGACCGATAACGTTAACCATTCTTTATTCGCCTTTCCCTGAGAACTTATATCGGTATGTAAGGGCAACAAACTTTGCGTTACCCACGATGTAGCGCTTCCAAAGCCTGCCAGGCTCCTGTATAAACCGGTAGAACCATTCCAAGCCGTGATCCTGCATCCACTTTGGCGCGCGATCGGTCACCCCAGCCACCACGTCGAAACTGCCGCCAACGCCCATCACGAAAGGAATTCCTATTTGATTAAGGTATTTGTGCACCCAATACTCTTTCTTAGGAGAGCTGAACGCGACAAACATCATGTCCGCCCCAGATGCAGCCATGTCCGCCACAATCTGCGGCTCGTCGGCCTCAGTGAAGTAGCCATTGCGATAACCGACTATCTGAATGCCGGGATAACGCTCCTCGAAAATCGCCCTAACCCTCGAGACAACTTCCTCCTTCGCGCCGAAGAGGTAAACCTTGTAGCCCTTCTCAGCGGACAGCTCCACCAGGCGCTGGAACAGATCAATGCCCGTCACGCGCTCGCTCAGGGGCACGCCCAGCTTCTTGGCAGCCCACACGATGGAGGCGCCGTCGGCGTTGATGAGCGGGCAAGCGTTAACAATCTCGGCCAGCTTCGGGTCGGCCTCCATCAGGTTCACCTTCGAGGCGTTCACCACCACATGTTGGGTGGGCACGCCGGCAGCAATAACCTTCTCAACCTCGGCAACCGTCTCGTCGAGCGAGAGAGCATTAACGTATGTGTTGAGAATGGGATAGCGCCTGGATGCTTTTATAGTTTTTTGAGAATTCAACAATTGCCTAACTTCCCTGTGCTGTAAGCACGACGCCCACGGTCTGAATAATCAGCTTCAAATCGCTCCATGCGGAGCACTTCTTGATGTAAAGCAGGTCAAGGTCGACCCACTCGTCGAATGTGATGGAATCGCGGTTGCGACGGGTTTGCCAGTAGCAGGTCATGCCCGGCTTCACCAGCAACCTTTGGCGCTGGTAGTCGTCGTAAGTCGCAACCTCAGCCGGCAATGCGGGACGCGGGCCCACGATGCTCATATCCGAGCGCAGGACATTGATGAACTGGGGCAGCTCGTCGAGCGACAGCTTGCGCAGCCACTTGCCCACGCGGGTGATACGCGGGTCCTCGGCGATCTTGAATACCGGGCCGGTCTTCTCGTTGAGCTCCCTGAGCTCGGCGAGCTTGTCTTCGGCATCCACGCACATGCTGCGGAATTTCAGCATCCGGAAGGTTCTACCGTCCTTGCCAACTCGCTCCTGACTGAAGAACACGGGGCCCTTCGGATCGTCGACCTTGATGAGGATCGAGATGATGGCGAACAGCCAGCAGAACACAACGAGCACCGCCGCGCTAAAAACGATGTCGAACGCACGCTTGACAACGCGGTACGCCACCCTGTCCTCGATGCCGGTGACTGGCGCGCTCCCAAGCTCTTCCTTGAGGCGCCTTGCGCGCTCGAAGCTTTCGGTTGAGCCCCCGCCGCCATTGATGTCGTACGCGAAACCGCTACGAACAGTTTTACGCTCCAAGGCACCGCTGTCCGCCGTCGCTCGGCTGGCTTTGCCTGACGACGATTCCCGCATGCCGGACCTCGCCTGCGCGGGCTCGCAAACGGCCGTGAAATCACTGGCCACTATGCGCACACCGCCTTAAAAACGGGTTTTGCAAGAAATTGCCCTCCTATGCTGCCAACGCGTTTACAATTGAACCCAGAAATGCGGTGCATCCGCAGGCCGCTCGAGAAACAGCTCACGACCTGCGAAAACACCTTTCCTTTGTTCGTGCTAGATTTGGCGGGAAGCGCGAACGCACCATGGATTCCTCAGAGAATTCCGGGCGCGTTTTTAATATGCGCAAAGGGATGTCTCCTTTTAAAACATTTACGAATTGCATTATCTCGTCTAGACTCAGTTTCCGGATCACCCTACCAACACGTGTGATTCGAGGGTCATTATGCATTTTGAAAACAGGGCCCGTCTTCTCGTTGAATTCCCTAAGATCCGCAAGTCGCTCCTCGGCATCTGAGCACATGCTTCGAAATTTGTACATATTGAACTTCTTGCCGTCTTTCGTCACGCGTTCCTGTTTAAAAACGATCGGACCATTTGGATCGTCGATTTTTATCGCTAGTCCAATTATCAGAAACAACCACGAAAATGCAATCAGAACAAACAGGCTGAACACAATATCGAAAAATCGCTTAGCAAAACGGTACACATAGCGGGTCTGCAATCTCGCGACCGCTTCATTAACCGCGCCATCTTCTTCCCAGCGCTCCCTGGATCCCCCGATATCCATTGCGATTCCGCTGCGCAATGTACGAGTCGCAACCCTACTATTCATTTCGATGATTTCGTTAACCTCTAGCATACCGCCGTAAACACAATCCAACCTAGACGACAATACCCACTCATCCCAGTTAGCAATCCACGCATGCCGCAAACTCGAACTTCAAACTGCTCATATTACCGCTTCGCGACAATCTCAAGCCCGACCCTCACGGTCTTCTTCCTACCCAGCATCTCTATGTCCAGATATGCCAAGCGTTTATGCCTGTCGATCTTCTTGATCAGAGCGGTTCTGTCCTTAAGCGGCCCATCCAAAACGATGATCTCGTCGCCCTCGATCACTCCGGTGGACATCTTCACCGTGCGATTGCCGGGCTGAACGAAAGAATTGATGAACGCAACCTCGCGGTCGTCCAAGCGGGTGAACATATCGTCGTTGCCTAGAAGGCGCGTGAACCGGGGGACACGCAAAAGGGCCGTCTTCAGCTTGGCAGGGTCTTGCGTCACCACGACAACGTAGCCGGGCAAAAGAACCTCGGAGCGTTTCACCCACACCCCTTTTTCGCGGCGAAGCATCTCATAGCGAGGGAGGAATGCCTCATCGACCAGGCCCGGGTCAAGCAGGCGGACAATCATATCCCTTACTTGGGATTCCTGACCGCTCATCGTTTGAATCACATACCAACCCGCAGCCACGCCCTGCGCCTTTCGAATAGTAAATCACTTGGATGTGCCTAAGCGGCGTATGTATGATGCGGCAAAAGAGCATGGCTTCGCCCCGACATAAGCCGGTCGAAAACGACGATATGCATCCCCTTGGCCGATCGGAACGCGCTCTCAGCGACGATCCCGCCCTTCCCAAGATATGTAGCAACCACCGTCAAGCGTTGCCCGACCCGGCTACTTGCGGTTTCCCACTGCCAGCCCGCAAACTTGGCAGCTGCGGGTTGGCAACGATGAACTGCTTCATGTGGCGCAAGGCTTCATTTGCGACAACGTACGCAAATTCTGCAGCCCCAACGCACCTTGAGCAGTGTAATAAATTTAAGGTTAGTTTTGTTGCTCAATTTTCACTTTTTAACAAATTTTATCGTTGATTTATCCCCTGGTTTACCTTGCGCCTCACACGCGCGCATGCTTACCACGGGTGCGGTATTCCTGCCGGGCTTTTGCCAGGTAACCGTAGTGCTCCACGCAGTGGGCATCGCTGGCAATGTAGCTGTACAGGTTCTCGTCGAACAGCCTTTTCGCCGGCTTCTTCTCGGCCCCCAGTCGCCCCCCAGCAATGAAGTCTGCGCTTGCTTGCAGCTTGCAGCCCAGCTTAACCAACCGGCGCGCCACCTCGACATCTTTCTGAACAGCACGGTACCGTTCGGGGTGCGCGATGATCACCTGCAACCCCCTGCCCTGCAGCTCGAAGATGGTGCGCTCGTATTCCTGGAACTGCTCCTTGCCCGCACGGCTGGAAAGCTCCAGCAAGAACTCATCCGAACCGTCGAACTGCAAGTACGGCACCCACCGCATGCCCAGCTCCATCAATTTGGAATGGTTGACCTCGAACCCCATGGTCAAGGGGAAGCCCCCGGCATGTGCTTGCAGCAGCTCGAAGGCATCCCACATGGCATCGTAGTCGAAGTACGGGCTGCGGCAATGCGGCGTGCATACGATGGATGTCACGCCTGCGCGCTTGGCGGCCTCCAGCATCGCCAGCGATTCACCAAGGTCGCGGGATCCATCGTCCACCCCGGGAAGGATGTGGCAATGGATATCCCTCATCGTCCCGCACGCCCGCGCCCCGGTATGTGCGACCCACGGGGCACGGCAGGGGGCGCTGCGTAGGAGAAGTCATTTCTCCGCTGACCAGGATAGACGGCACGGTTACCGGCCGGCTTCCCAGCAGGAGCCGACGCCGGTCGCACAGCCGCATCTGCCACTTCGGGCACCGCGGGAGCTTCCGTCTTGGTCGGGTCTACCCGCTTGCCGTCCTTGGTGTAATAAGCGTAGTAGTATTCAGACGAAGTAGTCTCGCAGAACGTGGCACAGATGCCCAGCACGTTGGAGCCCGCCTTTTTCAACTGTTCATAGGCATCCGTCAGCTCGGAGCGTTTCACCGCACCCGGCTTTACCACCAGGATCGTGCCATCCACCAAAGTGGAAAGGATAGCCGCATCGACGAAGGGGCCCAGCGGAGGTGTGTCGTACACCACGTAATCGTAGTTTTCCTCCAGCTTGTAAGCCAAACGGCGGAAGCTCTTCGACGAAACGATGTCCGCGGGGTTGGGAATGCCCGGCTCGCTGTCCAAGAAGAACAGGTTGGGAACCTGGGTTGCCACCACGGCCGCCTCAAGCGGGACCTCGTCGGACAGCACGGCGTACAGGCCCTTCGCAGGATGCACGTCCAGAAGAGACGCGATCGAACGGCGCCGCATGTCGGCATCCACCAGCAGCACCGACTTGCCGGATGTGGCGATGGCCCGCGCCAGCTCGAAGCTGCTGCGTGTTTTGCCCTCGTTGGGAACGGCGCTCGTCATCACCAGCGACCTCACCGGGTTGTCCGGCGACATGAAGCGGATGTTGGCGAACAGCGTTTTCGCCGCGTTCTGGACCTCGCGGGCATTCGAGTTCGTTTTCTTCTTCCTTGCCACGAGTTCCTCCTTAGCCCTTGATCCTGGGGATACGGCCGATTACGGGGATGCCCAGCATCTCCTCGGCTTCCTCGGGGTTGCGCACGCGCGTGTTCACCATGTCCATGACCACCACGATGGCAACCGCCAGGAACAGCCCCGCCAAAAACGCCACGGCGGTGTACAAGGCACGCGGCGGGCCGGAAGGCGCATCGGGTACCTTGGCCTCGTCCACCACGTTCACGCTCTGCACTCCCATCACATCCTGGGCAACATCGGAAAGCACGCCGGAAAGCCCGTTGGCAACGCCGGCGGACCCCGCAGCGCTTTCGCTTGTCACCGAGATGTCGATCACGCGCGTGGTGGTGGACGACTGCACCTCGATGTCGTACCCGGAAAGCGATTCCATGCCCAGCTTGTCCGCCGTGCGCTCCATCACCGTGGCCGATTGGGCAAGCTCTGCGATGTCGTTGGCCATCAGCTGGCTGGCGTTAAGCTCGGTGTACTGGGTATTGCCCGTGCTTTCGTCCCCGGAAGACAGCACGTACACCGACACCGTGGCGGTATACGTGTTGGCCATAAGGCCCCAGCTCACCCCGGCAGCAACCAAGGCGCAAATCACCGGCAGGGCAATCACCAGCTTCATGTGCTTTTTCAAGAGCCTGAGTAGTTCTAATAGCGTCATTCGTCCAACTTTCCGTCTTGCAGCGCAGCAGCCGGCTACATGGCTGCACATTGATGCTTAATAATACCTCGGAACATCGACAATACCAGAAATCACTACCGCATTTACTCATCGTCGTCGTTGAAGAGGATCGCGTTCGCGGTTGTCTTCTATGGGAAAGCAACCGGCAGCTGTTGCCGAGCACAGCACTGAAGCACGCCGCATGCTCAGGCCCTTCACGTGCGGTTTTTCGAAACAAAACCGTTAAATCGCTTGAACGTCGTCGCCGTTTGACCTAGGATTAAGCCACTTGCGGCGGAAGCAGTGCGCTGCAAGCAACGAATAGCATCTAAGCCAGAAGAGCCTTGATGCCCGTTTCGAAGCAACTGAAGAAAGGATCAAACGCATGAAGAAGATTGCTTCCCTCGTGTGCGCAGTCGCATTGGCTCTGTCGATGCCGGTGCTCGCGTTCGCGGCACCCAGCCCCAGCGGAGAGGCCACCCAGAACTCCGTGTCCGTCGGCTCCGGCGTGACCGCCAGCATCGTTTTTGATGGCCAGGCAACCGTCGTTGCCACCGACAAGCAGGCCTCCAACGTCGAGCTTGGCGCCAACGACAAGGTGATGGGTTCCATCGAGATCACCTCCGAAGATGTTAGCGAGGACAACCCGCTGACCCTTACCTTCTCCGTGGGTTCCCAGTACGCTGGTTACAAGGGCACCGTGTTCATCGAGCATGGCGACGGCACGACCGACCAGCAGGCCGTCGAGGTCGATGCCAACGGCAACGTGAACATGACCATCACCAAGCTGTCCGTGTTCACCCTGGTTATCGACACCGCTTCCGCACCTGCCGGCACGGTTGCCTCCGATGGCTCCGCTGCCTCCCCGAAGACCGGCGTCAGCTCCGACCTGCTGGTGGGCGGCATCGCCGTTCTGGCCGTGGCGGCTGTCGGCACGGGCGTTGCCCTGCGCAAGAAGATCACGGAATAACCTCAAGCGCTCTTCTGCAGATAGCTTATAATTAAGAGGCCCGCATTCTGCGGGCCTCTTTTTTACCCTTTTGCCGAACAAGGCTCGTTTCAAGGATTCACCCGCATGACCGAACAGAACAAAGACTCCGCTTCCCCCAACCACCAGAAAGCCGACCCCAAGAAGAAGAAACGCACGGTAATCGTCCTCAGCATCGCGCTGGTCGTGCTGCTGTGCGCCATCTCCGCCGCCGGCTGGGTGCTGTACCAGCAGAACATGCAGCTCGATAACGCCGCCCAGGAAGCGCAGGACGCCCCCGTGCCGGAAACCCCGCAGCAGACCGAGCCCGAACCTGTCGACAACCCCATCGACTTCGCCGAGCTGCAGGCGCAAAACCCCGATATCTACGCCTGGCTGTACGTTCCTAACACCAACGTGAACTACCCGGTGCTCCAGCACGCCGCCGACGACACCTACTACCTGCACTACAACCGCTATTACGAGTGGTCGTTCGAAGGGGCGCTGTTCAGCCAGAGCATGAATTCCAAGGACTTCACCGACCCGGTCACGCTCATCTACGGGCACAACAACGCCAACGGGGCCATGTTCGCCACGCTCCATTATTTCGAGGACCCAACCTTCTTCGACCAGAACGAGTTCTTCTACATCTACACGCCCGACAGCATCCTGACCTACCGCATCGTCGCCGCTTACGAATACGACGACCGCCACATCCTGAACTCGTTCGACTTTAAGAACGAATCAGTTCTGGCGTCGTATTTCGACTCGGTGCTGCACCCCAACTCCATGCTGGTGAACGAGCGCGAAGGCGCCCAGCTTTCCACCGACGACCGCATCGTCCAACTGAGCACCTGCATGAACGGCGTCGGCAAAGGCAACAACCGCTACCTGGTGACGGGGGTGCTAACCGATGAGCAGCCAACCAAATAGCGCAGGCGCCCCGCAGGATGCCCCTGCCAAGCAGGAAGCTCTCGCAGGGCAGGAAGCCCCTGCAACCAGACGACACGCCGCCGAAGCATCGGAGTCGCCCTTGCGCAAGGAAGCGCTCATCCGCAAGAAGAAGCGCAAGCACTCCAAGTTGAAGAAGCGCCTTATCATCGCCGGCATCATCGTGGCGGTCGTCGCCGTCATCGCCGTAGGCGCGACGCTGGCCATCAACCACATGATCCAATCGGGCAAGAGCTCGTTTCTGGATCCCATGCACAACGCGTCTTTGGAAACCTCGGACAACGCCGCCTCATACGACGAAGGCAAAACCGTCACCTACAACGGGACGGTTTACCAGCTCAACGAGAACATGGTGTCGGTGCTGCTGATCGGCTTCGACCGCAAGTCCTTCGCAGAGGCAGGCGAGGCATCCGGCCAATCGGACGCCATGATGGTGCTTGCCATGGACACGCAAACCGGCAAGACCACGGCCATCGCCATCCCGCGCGACTCCATGATCGACGTGGACATGTACACCGACGACGGCGCCTACACCGGGCAGCAGCGCATGCAGGCCTGCCTTGCCTACAGCTTCGGCGACGGTGGCGCAACCAGCAGCGAGATGACGTCAAAAGCCATCTCGCGCCTTCTGTACAACATGCCTTTGAACTACTACTTCTCCATGGATATGAACGGCATTGGCCCGCTGAGCGACGCCATCGGCGGCGTTGCGCTCACCCCGCTGCAGTCCATCCCGGGCACGGGCATCGTCGAAGGCGAGCCCACCGTCTTGTTCGGCAACAACGCCCTGCGCTACGTGCAATACCGCGACATCACGGTCCTGAACTCGTCGCTCGACCGCCAGGCGCGCCAAACCCAGTTCGTCAGCACGTTCTTCTCGCAGGCACTCTCGCAGGCGAAAGGCAACGTGGGCACGCTCGTGAGCCTGTTCAACACCGTTTCCCAGTATTCGGTCACCAACATGGACCTAGACCAGTACAGCTTCCTTGCATCATGCTTGGTGAACAACGGTGTAAGCGATATCCAGATGGTCACGCTGCCCGGCGAGATCACGCAAGGCAGCACCTACGCCGAATTCAACGTGGACATGGAGGGGACGTACCAGATCATCCTGGACACCTACTACACCCCCATCGGGCAGGCCTCCGACAGCGGCCAGGAGCAGCAGGGCAGCGAGGGCTAGTTTCCGCTTTCCGCCGCGGCCTTGGCGCTGCACGCGGCGCACAGGCCGGTGAAGGCGATCTGATGGCCCTCGATGGAAAACCCATGGGCGTCGGCGACTTCGTCCGCCAGATCAGCGCGGTACGGCATGTCGATGTCCACCACGCAACCGCACACGCGGCACTTCGCATGGTAGTGCGGCGTGGTGCAGAAGTCGTAGCGGTCGGCGCCGTCGGATATCTCCACCCGCAGCACGTCCCCCCGATCGGCGAGCACGTTCAGATTGCGGTACACCGTCGCCCGGGAGATGCTAGGGTGCTGCAAGCGCACCTTCTCGTACACGTCGGCCGAGGTGGGATGGTTATGCAGCGAGCGCACGGCATCCAGCACCAGCGCGCGTTGGACCGTGTTGCGCGAGGCCTTCGCTTCAGCGTTCGTCATCGTCATCCTTCCCACCCCTTTCCATGTGCAATGCACCGCCGCCGACGTCGGATCCGGTCGCAGCGATTCTAATAATTAGGAGTATATATCAATAGCGGCCCCGATAGCGGGGCCGCCCTCATTTCAGCATGATGTCGACAATTCCTCCAGCTATTGCTGCGCCTGGGCCTCCCGAAGGGCGCGGGTCAGCTGGTCGGCGCACGACGTGGGACGCGGGCCGCAGGTGTTGCCCTCCAGGATGCGCACCACATCGTCCACCTCCATGCCGCGCACCAGCTTCGAGATCGCCTTCAGGTTGCCGTTGCAGCCTCCCACGAACGCGACATCCTTCACCTTGTTCCCGTCAAGCTCGACGCTGATCTGGCGGGCGCAGACGCCATGCGGCTTGTAATCGTACATGCTGGTACCTCTTTCCCCTACTTGCCGCAGCGCAGGTTCCCGCGCTGCATTATTTGACACACGCATGGTATCAGAAACACAACGGCGCGGGAGGCGCGATTCCCATCGCGTGCCTCCCGCGCCGATACGCGGTTTCCCAGCTGATCCTAGGGCTACCGAGTATTGCCTAGGATCGCACAGGCCGTGCGCTCGTCAGGCTAGAGGGCCTCCACGCCGCGCTCGCCGGTGCGGATGCGGACAACCTCGTCGATGGAGGTGATGAACAGCTTGCCATCGCCCACCTGGCCGGTTGCCGCGGTCTTGCAGATCAGGTCCACCAACTCGTCCACGCGGGCGTCGTCAACGACCAGTTCGAACTTGACCTTGGGGATCATGTTCAGCAGGACCTCGGTGCCGCGGTAGTATTCCTTCCAACCATGCTGGTTGCCGCAGCCCTGAACCTGGGAGACCGTCATGCCGTTAACCTTCGCGCCGAACAGCGCCTCTTTGAGGGGCTCGAGCTTCTCGGGCCTCACGATTGCGGTGATCTTCTTCATAAGGCTCCTCCTAATCCAAGCCGAGGTACGCGGGGTACGCGCTCTCGCCGTGGCTTGCAACATCCAGGCCGATAGCCTCTTCCTGCTCGGTCACGCGCAGCTTGCCCTTGAACAGCGCCTTGATGATGAGGCCGATGATGAGGTCCATCACCGCGACGAACACGATGGTCACCACGATGCCCAGAACCTGAGCTCCCAACAGCGTGGGGTCGCCGGTGTAGATAAGGCCGCCGAAGTCGGTCCAGGACAGATCGGGCACGCAGAAGATGCCGGTCAGGATGCCGCCGGTGATGCCGCCGATCGCATGGCAACCGAATGCATCAAGAGCGTCGTCGTAGCCGATCTTCTTCTTCAGGAAGGAGATGGCGAAGTAGCAGATGGGCGAAACGACCAGGCCCATGATAACCGCAGCCCAGGGCTCCACGAAGCCAGCTGCAGGGGTGATGACCACCAGGCCGGCAACAAGGCCGGTAGCGGCGCCGACCAGCGTGGGCTTGCCCACCTTCACGCGCTCGATGATCATCCAGGAGATCAGTGCCGCAGCAGATGCGGTAACCGTGTTCACCAGCGCAAGAGCGGCAACGCCGTCGGGTGCGAACTCGGAGCCGGCGTTGAAGCCGAACCAACCGAACCACAAAAGCGCTGCGCCCAAAGCCACGAACGGCACGTTATGCGGGCGGTAGCTCATAACGCCGAACTCGCGGCGCTTGCCCAGAAGCAGGCAGAGGATAAGGCCGGTGAGGCCGGAGCTGATGTGGACGACGTCGCCGCCTGCGAAGTCGAGTGCGCCGATCATGCTGCCGATCAGGCTGCCGTCGCCGCCCCACACCATGTGGGCCAGCGGAGAGTACACGATCAGCGACCACACGGCGATGAATGCCGCAACTGCGCCGAACTTCATGCGGCCGGCCACAGAGCCGGTGATGATTGCCGCGGTGATCATAGCGAATGCGCACTGGAAGGCAACATCCACCAGGACAGGATAGCTGTCATGGCTAAGAGCGGTATCGGTTTCGCCCAAGAGGTTTTGGACAAGCCCGCCCAAACCTAGCTGGTCCAGCCCGCCGAAGAAGGGGATGGAACCGTCCCCGCCGTAGGCGAACGACCAACCGGCGATAACCCACACCACACCAACGATGCCCAGCACCGCAAACGACATAAGCATGGTGTTCACAACGTTTTTACGACGGGAAAGACCGCCATAGAAGAACGCCAGACCTGGCGTCATCAGAAAGACGAGCATCGAACAGATGATCATGAAGCCCGTCGCTCCCGTATCGAACATTCCCTGCACCTCGTTTCCAAATCGAATTCCAACTGTCTGTCGCGCGCCGACAGGAAGATGATGCCGTGGAATTGTTTCGAAACGATTCCCACGCGCCCGGTTAACCGAATGGGAAACGCATGGCAACGTGCGGGAAACATTTTCGTAGCGGACTCGAAACACAGCCCGCCACGATGCGGTTCAAAGAGCGGTTTCAGCGCTTTACGGGCAGCCTAGGCAAGCGCTTTGCGGATGGATGCGGCGATGCCTTCGGCGTCCAAGCCCAGGTCGCGCATGAGAAGATCGGGCTTTCCCTGGTGGACGTAACGGTCGTCTATGCCCAGCACCAACGTTTGCGGGGTCTTGCCCAGAAGCGAGAGCGCCTGGAGCACCCCTTCGCCGGCACCGCCTTCGATGATGCCGTCTTCCACCGTCACCACCAATTTGGTGGCCGCCGCGTCGCGGATGGCATCCTGGTCGAGGGGCTTCGCCCAGCGCATGTCCACCACGCGCGCCTGGATGCCCTGCTGCTCCAGCAGGTCGGCAGCGCCCAGCGCGCGCTGCACCATGCTGCCGAACGCGAGGATGGCCACATCGTCGCCCTCGCGGCGCGTGACGGAGCGCCCCAGCTCGAACGTCTCGGGCTCTTCCGGCAGCGGCACGCCAACCGCGCTGCCGCGCGGGTAGCGGATGGCGAACGGCCCGCCCAGCTGCAGCGCCGTGTGCAGCGCCGACACCAGCTCGGCCTCGTTGGAGGGCGCGAGCACCTTCATGTTGGGGATCATGCGCGTGTACACCAGATCGAACATGCCGTGATGCGTGGGGCCGTCCTCGCCCACCACGCCGGCACGGTCGATGGCGAACACCACGTCGTGGTCGGGAAGCGAGCAATCGATGATCATCTGGTCGATGGCGCGCTGCAAAAACGTCGAGTAGATGGCGCACACCGGCTTCATGCCGCCGATGGCCAAGCCGCTCGCCATGCCCACGGCGTTGCCCTCGGCGATGCCCACATCCACAAAACGATCGGGCAGCTCCTTGGCGAAGCGGGCAAGCCCCGTGCCGCCCTGCATTGCCGCCGTGATGGCGACGATGCGCTTGTCGGCCTTGGCTTCGCGCACCAGCGCATCGCCGAACACCTGCGTGTAGGTGGGCGCGCCGGCGGGCTTCTTCTTGATCTCCCCCGTGGCGATGTCGTACGACGACACGCCATGGAACTTCTCGGGGTCGCGTTCGGCGGGCCCGTAGCCTTTGCCTTTATGGGTGATGGCATGGATGAGCACCGGCACCCCCGCTTCCAGCGAGACCGCCAGCATCTCCTTCATCAATCCGATGTCGTGGCCGTCGACGGGCGCGGTGCACAGGATGCCCAGCTGTTCGAAGATCATCATCTGGGGCACGAAGAACTGCTTCATGGATTCCTTGACGTTGCGTCCCAGGTTCACCAGCGCTTTGCCAGCAGGACCGAAATGCTCCAAGCGCTCCTGCACCGTGTCGCGCGTCACGCGGTACTGCGCCGACGCGCGCACCGCACCCAGATGCTTCACCAGCGCTCCCACGTTGCGCGAGATGGACATCTCGTTGTCGTTCAGGATGATGACCATGGGCGTTTGCGTCTGCCCGATGCTGTTGAGCGCCTCGAACGCCATGCCGCCGGAAATGGCGGCATCGCCGATGAGCGCGACCACCTTCTCGTCTCCGCCGGAGATGTCGCGGGCGCGGGCGATGCCGTACGCCACGGAAAGCGAATCGGACGCATGGCCCGAGGGGTGCACGTCGCACGGGCTTTCGCTGGGCTTGGGAAAGCCCGATATGCCGCCGTACTGGCGCAGCGTTTCGAACTGCTTCAGGCGGCCGGTTATCATCTTGTGCGCATACGCCTGGTGCCCCACGTCGAACACGAACTTGTCGTGGGGGCAGTCGATCATGCTGTGCACGGCCAGGATGATCTCCACCGCGCCCAACGACGAGGCGACATGCCCGCCCGTGCGCGATGTGACCTCGATGATCTCCTCGCGGATCTCCTCGGCAAGGATGCCCAGCTCCTCGTTATCGAGCAGCTTCAGGTCGGCGGGCGATGTGATCGCATCGAGAATTCTCTTGCGTTCCATAAAACACCCCCGTGCTACTGCGCATCCGCCTGGATGGATCGCTCTCCTTGATCCGCAGGATCGGATGCGGACGAATCCGTCTGGTTTTCCGCACCTTCCTCCGCAGCCTTGTCGCCGTGGCCCTCGTCGTACGCCTGGATGTTCTCCTCCAGAAGGTCGCTGCCGCGAAGGCCCAGGTTCACGGCCTCTTCGTACAGCGCCAGCGCCTCGTCCAGCGGAAGATTCTCGTCGGCAACCGCTGCGACGATCTGGTTCAGGCGATCGTTGACCTCTTCGAACGAGCAGTAGGTGTCGGCGGGGTTGGCGGCCACGACGCTAGTCCTCCTCGGGCTCGGTCGCGGGCTCCGGCTCCGGCTCTGCCGCCGATTCTTCCTCGGCAGCCGGCTCGGCCGCATGCTCGGCCTCCGGTTCGGCAGCCGCAGCGGGCTCGACGGCATCCTCTGCCGCAGCCTGCGCCTGGGCGCCCTCGCCCTCGGCGCTTTCCATGCGTCGCGCGATGCGGCCCAGCACGCCGTTGACGAAACGAGACGACTCGTCTTCTCCGCCGAAATCCTTTGCCAGCTCGATCGCCTCGTTGATGCTCACCGACACCGGAACCTCGTCGACGAACATCATCTCGTACACCGCCAAACGCAGGATGGAGCGGTCGACGATGGGCATGCGCGACACCGACCAGTTCTCGGCGGATGCGGCAAGCTCCTTGTCGATGGTCGCCTTATGCGATTCCACGCCGCGCACCAGCTGCTTGGCGTAGTCCGTCAGCGGGCCGGCCTCCTCGAGCGCACGGCCCTCTTCCGCGATGGTGGTGGCGTATTCGTCGGTTATCTCGCTGGTGTACAGAAGCGCGAGCGCCGCGCGACGCGCCGCAGTGCGCTGGTGTCGTTTCCCTGCCATGAAAATCCCTTTATCGTTTCGGCGCGCGAAGGGCAAACGCCCACCCGGCTTCGTCTTGCCGACGGAAGCCGCCTCGATCGCATCGGAATGCGCGAAGCCCCTTTTCGCACGTTACCCCGGCAGCAGGCGCCGCCGGGGTGCAGTTACCACTTGTCGTTATGTCGGCAGCCGCCCTACTCGGCAAACTGCAGGCCGTCCACGTAGACGTCCACCGAGGCCACCTCGGTGCCAACCTGGCTGGCAATGGCGCTGGCGATGGCGTTGCGCACACGATCGGCCACCTCGGGAAGCACCTGGCCGAAGAACACGTCGATGTGCACCCCGACCGTCAGCTTGCCCTCGTCGTCCACCGCGATCTCGATGCCCTGCGACGGCACCTTGCCGGGCAGCATCGAGCGGATGCCGCCCTTAGCGGGGGCGGACCCCACGGCGGCGACTCCCTCGACCTCGCGCACGGCGATGGTGACGATGGTCTCCACCACGCTCGGGGCGATGGCCATGCCCTCGATGTTCAGTTCGCTCATAGCAGATCTCCCATCTGCGTTTCGATGAAGTCGGTGCACGCTTTGCCTTCGCAGAACACCTGGTTTTCCAGCACGCGGCGGTGGAACGGCAGCGTGGTGGCGATGCCCTCGATCACGAACTCGTCGAGCGCGCGACGGCCGCGTGCCAGCACCTCTTCGCGGTCCTGCCCATACACGATGAGCTTGGCGACCATCGAATCGTAGTACGGCGAGATGCGTGAGCCGGAGCGGACGTAGCTTTCCACGCGCACGCCCGGGCCCGACGGGGGCTCGAAGCGCGTGATGGTGCCCGGGCACGGACGGAAGCCGTGGTCGGGGTCCTCGGCGTTGATGCGGAACTCCATCGCATGGCCGAACGGGACGAACGGCGCACGGTTAGCGCAGCTCATAGGCTCGCCGGCGGCGATGCGCAGCTGCTCTTTGATGATGTCCACGCCCGTGATCTGCTCGGTCACGGGATGCTCCACCTGCACGCGGGTGTTCATCTCCATGAAGTAGAAATGGCCGCTTTCATCGAGCAGGAACTCGATGGTGCCGGCGTTGCGGTAGTCCACGGCGCGCACGGCCTTGATGGCGGCGACGCCCATGGCGCGGCGCAGCTCGTCGGTGAGCGCCGGCGAGGGCGCTTCCTCGATGAGCTTCTGGTGGCGGCGCTGCACCGAGCAGTCGCGCTCGCACAGCGCGATGTGGTTGCCATGGTCGTCGGCCAGAACCTGCACCTCGACATGGCGCGGACGAAGCACCAGCTTCTCCAGGTACACGCCGTCGTTGCCGAACGCGGCGCCCGCCTCGGCGCGGGCCGCCTTGTACTGCGACTCGAGATCCGCCGGGTCGTGCACCTCGCGCATGCCCTTGCCGCCGCCGCCCGCAGTTGCCTTGATGAGCACGGGGTAGCCCACGCGCTCGGCGAACTCGCGAGCCTCCTCGACGGTATCGATGCAGCCGTCGGAGCCGGGCACGGTGGGAACGCCGCATGCCTTCATGGTCTCGCGCGCGGACGACTTGTCGCCCATGCGCTCGATGCAGTCGCCGTTCGGGCCGATGAACACTATGTCGTTATCGACGCAGGCGCGCGCGAAATCGGCGTTCTCGGCCAAGAAGCCGTAGCCCGGGTGGATGGCCTGGGCGCCGGTGTTCTTCGCGGCTGCGATGATGCTGGGGATGACCAGGTAGCTCTTCGTCGCCTGGGCGGGGCCGATGCACACCGCCTCGTCGGCGTAGCGCACCGGGTAGGTGTCGGCATCCTCGGTGGAGTACACGGCGACGGTCTTCACGCCCAGCTCGCGGGCCGCGCGCATCACGCGCAGCGCGACCTCGCCGCGGTTTGCCACCAGGATCTTATCGAACATCATGCTGTCTCCGGGGCCGAACCGGCAACGCTAGAGGGCTCGATGTAGAACAGCGGGGTGCCGTACTCAACGGGCGTGGCGTCTTCCAGGCACACCTCGCGGATGGTGCCCATTTCCTCGGAGGCGATCTCGTTCATAAGCTTCATGGCCTCGACGATGCACAGCGTCTGGTTGGCGGTGACCTCGTCGCCCACCTTCACGAACGGCGGCTCGCCGGGTGCGGGCGAGGTGTAGAACGTGCCCACCATGGGGGCGGTCACGCAATGCCACGAAGCGGGGCGCTGCTTCTCCTCGGCCTTCGGGGCCTCGGCAGGCGCGGCGGCGGGGGCGGCGGCAGCTGCGGGGGCGGCGGCCACGGCAGGAGCCGCAACCGGCGCGGGCATGGACCCGGGCATGCGCACGGCGATGCGCATTCCCTCCTCCTCGACTACGATCTCGCCGACGCCGCTTTCCTCGGCGACGCGAACCAGCTCGCGAATCTGATTGATGTCCACGTAATCGTCCTCCTTGGTGTTGCTGGACTCCTCTTCAAGCAGGAAGTCGACTTTCTCGGATGTGCGGTGCTTGCTCAGATACGTGCGCGCCTCGTTGGGGAACAGGGCGTACATCAGCACGTCTTCCTCGCTCTTGGCCAGATCGCCGATCTCCTCGGCAACCTCGTCGAACGTCGTGGTGACCAGCGAACCGGGCGCCACGTCGGGCGGCAGGATCTGCGAGTTGCCCACGACCTTGGCGACCACGTCTTTGTCCATGCGGCCCGGCGCCTTGCCGTAGTAGCCGCAGATGTAGTCCTTCATCTCCTTGGACACGATGGACCAGCGCTTGCCGGTGAGCACGTTGAACACGGCCTGGGTGCCCACGATCTGCGACATGGGCGTGACCAGCGGCGGATAGCCCACCTCGGCGCGGACCTTCGGGATCTCGCGCATGACCTCGGGCAGGCGGTCGGCGGCGTTCTGGCCTTCCAGCTGGGCGACCAGGTTGCTCATCATGCCGCCGGGCACCTGATGCGAGTACACCTGCATGTGGATGAGCGAGGAGACGCCGCGCTTGTAGTGGCCGCGCTTGCGCACCTCTTCCCAGTATTCGGCGATCTCGAACAGCAGGTCCAGGTTCAGACCGGTGTCGTAGCTGCTTTCCTGCAGCGCGGCGACGACCATCTCGACAGCGGGCTGCGAGTTGCCGAACGCCAGCGGGGCCGACGCGGTGTCGGCGATGGCGGCGCCGGCTTCGGCGGCCTTGATGATGTTGGCGGGAGCCATGCCGCCGACGTAATGGCAGTGGATGTGGATCGGCAGGCCGATCTCGGCGTTGAACGCCTTCACCATGCGCTCGGTGCGGTACGGCGTGAGCATGCCGGCCATGTCCTTGATGGCGATGGAGTCGGCGCCGAGATCCTTGAGCTGCTGGCCGTACTCCAGGAAGCTATCGAGGGTATGAACAGGCGAGATGGTGTAGGAGATAGCGCCTTCGAAGTGCCCGCCGCATTCCTTGATGGCCTCGGCGTTGTCCACGACGTTGCGGATGTCGTTCAGCGCGTCGAACACGCGAAACACATGCACGCCGTTGCGCTTGGCGGCTTTGATGAAGCGGTTGCAGATCTCACGCGAGTAATGCTTGTAGCCCACCAGGTTCTGGCCGCGCGAGAGCATTGCCAACGGCGTGTTGGGCGTTTGCGCCTTGATGGAACGCAGGCGCTCCCACGGATTCTCGTCCAGGAAGCGCAGACAGGTGTCGAACGTGGCACCGCCCCAAGCCTCGATAGCCCAATACCCGACGCGGTCCATCTTCGGCAAGATGGGCAGCATGTCGCCGATTTGCATGCGCGTGGCCCACAGGCTCTGCTGGCCGTCGCGGATGGTCGTATCCATAAGCTGAAGTCTTGGCATGAACTCACACCCCCTTCGATTTTTACGTGTAGTCAAAGTTCAAATACCGAATTATAGAAGAACGGCGGGGGTTCCGCGCCCGCGCCCGCCGAATTAACGAACAAGAGACACAAACACGCTCCCCTATGGCACCCGGGCAAATGCGGGAATGCTATAGTTGTGCGCCGAGTTCGCGCGGCAAGGCGCGCGGGCGCTGCGCACCGTCGGGGCTCGGCGGCGCGCGATCGGAATTCGAGCGGAAGGTGGGGGTCATGGCTTTGCGAGGCTCGGCCGAAGACCGACGCGGGCCTGCGGATCGCGCCGCGGCTTTCGCGCGCCGGCATTCAGCCGTAAGGCGCGCAGCCGGGTTCGTGCAGCGCAACGCCACCGCCTGCATCGCCGCCGCTGCCGCGCTGGCCACCATGGCGTTCGTCCCGCCCGATGCAGCCTATTTGGGATATTTCGACGTCAACACGCTCGCCTGCCTGTTCGCGCTGCTGGCGGTCATACGCGCGCTGCGCAACGTGGGGCTTTTCGAGGTGGTGGCGCGTGCCGCCATCCGGCGCTTCCGCACGCTGCGCGGGCTGGGCAGCGCGCTTGTCGGCGTGACGCTGGCGTGCTCGATGTTCGCCACCAACGACATGGCGCTGCTGATGCTGCTGCCGCTTTCCACGGTGGCGCTGGCCTCCACCGGCAACGAGCGCGCCATCCCCTTCGCCTTCACCATGCAGGCCATCGCGGCCAACCTCGGCGGGATGATCCTGCCGTTCGGAAACCCGCAGAACATCTTCCTGAACGCGCGCTTCCAGATTCCCTTCCCCGACTTCGTGGGAACCATGGCGCTGCCGTTCGCCGTGTCGGTGGCGCTGATCGCGCTGTGCTGCGCCGTCGGCTTCAAGCCGGTGCCCCTGGCAGGCGGCGCGCAAGCCGAGGATGCGGCAAGCACCGCGCAGGCAGGGGACGTGGCAGGCTCCCCCATCGCGCCCGCCCGCTTGCGCGACCTCCCACGCGGGCGCACGCTGCTGTACGCGGCGCTGTTCGCGTTGTCGCTGGGGATGGTGTTCCACGCCGTGCCCGCCCTTGTGGGCGCAGGCGCCGTGCTCTTGGTGCTGCTGGCGGCCGACCGCCGCGCGCTGGCGCAGGTGGACTGGGGGCTGCTTGCCACGTTCGTGCTGTTCTTCATGTTCTCGGGGAACATGGCGCGCATCCCCGAGGTGCAGGGCTTCTTCTCGATGCTGCTGTCGCAGAGCACGCTGCTCACCAGCGCGCTTGCCAGCCAGGTGATCAGCAACGTGCCCGCGGCCATCCTGCTGGCCCCGTTCGTGGACGGATACCAGGCGCTGCTGGTGGGCGTGAACATCGGCGGGGCGGGCACCCTGGTGGCGTCGCTGGCAAGCCTCATCGCGTTCAACCACTTCCGCGCCATCAAGCGCGGCATTCGGCGGCCGGGCGTGCAGGCGCTTTCGGCAAAACGCTATCTGGCGCTGTTCAGCGAGCTGAACTTCGGGTTCCTTGCCGTGCTGCTGGCCGTGTGCCTGGCGACGGGAATGCGGTGAGCGCACGCCGCCGGCCGCCGCGCCCTAGGCGCCCAGCATGATGCGGATGATCTCCTCGTTGGTGGAGCGCATGCCCTCGCGGCCCACGCGGCACACGCTTTCGATGGTGTTCTCGACGCCCTTCTTCACGATGCCGTCGCCGTCGTAGAACTGCTGCCCGGCGCGGTACATCTCGAAGCCCAGAATGCCGGCGTTCACCGACATGGCGATCTTCGCGGCACAAGAGGGCTTCGCCCCGTCGCACACGATGCCCGACACGATGGACAGCGCGTTCACCACGGCATGCACGGCATCTTCGTAACCGCCGCCGTTGAGATAGGCGATGCCCGCCCCCGCCGCCGCGCCGGCGCACACCGCGCCGCAGAACGCCGACAGCGTGCCGATGCCCGTCTTCTGGTGGATGGCGCACAGGTTGGACAGCGCCAGCGCGCGATAGAGTTGCTCGTCGCTGGAGCCCAGGTGGCGCGCATAGGCAACGACCGGCATGGATGCCGTGAGCCCCTGGTTGCCGCTGCCCGAGTTGATGACCACCGGCAGCTCGCAGCCGCTCATGCGCGCATCGGACCCGGCGGCGGCCAGCGCGCAGGCGCGCACCTTGATGTCATCGCCGTAGGAGGAAAGCAGCACGCTGCCGATGTTGGCACCCCAGTCGCCTGCCAGGCCTTCCTGCGCGATGGCGGTGTTGCAGGAGATCTGGCGGCCGATGACCTCGCGGATGTCGTCGATGTCCACCGTCATGGCGAAATCCCAGATGGCTTCCATGGAAAGCAGGCTGCGGTCGGTGTGGCCCGCCCCTTCGGACGCGGCCCCGTCGGCGCCGCCCACCGGCACGTCGCGCAGCACGAGGTCGTCGCACTGCTCGCACACGATGTTGGTGTGGTATTCGGCGATGCGCACGGTTCCCTCGTGCTCTTTGCCGTCCACCTGGGCAAACGCATGGACCACCAGGTCGAAGTCGAGGTCGCTTTCGGCGCGGCGCACCTCGATGGGGGTATCGGCCAGGTATTGCGCGATACGCTGGGCGTCGCTTTCGCTCACCTGGGCCAGCACCTCAAGCCACGCATCGGCGCGCCCCGCCACGGCGCCGGCTGCGGCTGCGGCTTCGATGCCCTTCAGGCCTCCGGTATGCGGAACCACCACGCTTTTGGCGTTCTTCACGATGCTGCCGCTAACCTCCAGCTCCATGCGCGTCGGCAGCCCGCCGGCCAGATCGCGGGCGCGCGCCGCCGCCAAGGCGATGGCGATGGGCTCGGTGCACCCCATGGCGGGGATGAGCTCCTCCTCGAGGATCGCGATGTACGCTCCGTAACGCTCGTCGGTTTTCTCCATGCAGCCCTCCCTGCCCCGGCCGAAATTAGATCCGGATCATGGTAACGCAACGCAGCGGCGCCGGCTGCGGCAAATGGGGCGGCGCCCGGACCTACAGCCCCACCGTCATGTGCGGGGGCGGCAGCGGTCCTACAGCCCCACCGTCATGTGCGACATGTAGAACGCGAAGCGCATGACGAAGATGCCGGCGAGCACCAGCGCGCATCCGCCGAGCGACCACGCCAGCAGCGCAAGACGCCGCTCGGCGAACCGCCGTGCACGGGCGAGCGCCGCCAAGCCCGCGGCGCACAGCAGCGCGAACGCCGCCACCGCCGGCCAGTAACCCGGCGCCAGGGCGGCAGCGGGCCCGAAGGCGTTGCGGAGGCCTCCCAGGTCGATGCCCTGCAAGATGTAGACCGCCAGGTTCGCCGCGAGCGCCGCGGCAGCCAAGCCCAGCAGCAGAAAGCGATGCCGCTCCCCCGCTCCCAGACGCGCCGCGCGGAAACCGGCAAGCGCAACGGCAGGGCCTCCCACCAGGGAATTCAGGATCAGCGCAGCGGGGACCTCCCACAGGTTCCACGTAGGGATGGTCTCGCGCCCGTACGCGTTCGCCACCGACCATACGAACATCGCCGCCGCCAAGGCCGAAAGAGCAAGCCACACGCGCTGCGCACCCAGCGGGAAGCGCTGCGAAAACGAAAGCAGCCAGTACACGCCCGCGAACGCCAGGAACGCCACGGCGCTGGCGACCTCGTTGGAAAGGGGGCTGCGGCCGATGCCGGCTATCACGTACAGCGCGTTGTCCGGATTGCCCAGATGCGTGGCAGATGCCACCAAGCCCGCCATGGCAACCACCAGCGGGATGCATAGAAGCTTCGATAGCCGAGCGCGTTCGCCTTCGGGCTGCGAGGCCCCGCCAGGTTGGGCGGCCCCTTCAGGCTGCTCGCCCTCCCCGGCGCCTGCGCCCCCTCCCAGCCGCGCACCGAACAGGGGGAGGCTCATCAGCACGAACGCGACCGCGCCCGACGGCGCGAGCGTCGTGAACAGCACCAGCGAGACCTCGCTCAGCGCGAACTCGAACCCCGTCCCCATGGCCGCCGCCTACTTGTAGAAGCGCGGGATGTCCACCTGCAGGCCGCGCGCCCGCTGGATGCCCAGAAGGCTCGCGCGCGTAAGCTGCGCGAGCCCGCGGTAGAACGGGTGCGTGGTTTGGGCTTCCAGGTATTCCAGGAAATGCGGCGCCCAAGTGAGCAGGTGAAGGCGCAGGTAATCGTCCAAGTCGTCCGGCCGGTTGAGCGCGATCCACGTCATGAGCTCGAGCATCAGCCCGATATGATCGTCGGGGTCGTTCTCGGCAGCGCGGCGCTCGATGCCGCGCTCGCGCATCCACTGGCGCAAGTCGAGCGTCGAAACGCCGAATATCACGCATTCGCGGTCGGTGTACACCGACCCCCACGGGGGCGCCGCCTTGTGCCCCGGCCCCACGAACAGCCGGCGGTATTCCCACATCAAATCGTCGTCGACGCCGTCGGCAAGCCCTTTCTGCATAAGCTCCAAGGCCTCCAGCGCGCACGGCGCATCGACGAAAGGCCACTCGGCCGCTGCCGCCTGCGCGTCAAGCGATGCCATCGCCTGGAACGACGGCCCTGCGGTGCCCAGCTTGGGGTCTTGCAGGAAAAACGGGGCGAGCATCTCGCCCACCAACGCGACGGAAGCCAGATCGGATTTTTCCCAAGATGCATCGGCCATCGATGCCCTCCTACGCTCGGATTCATGCGCCTGCGGGCGCTTCCTCTAAGTGTAGCGCAGCGAAAGGCGCCGGTGCACGGCAGGCGAAGCCCCGCCCGGCAGCGCCGACGGCAACCGACGCGCGGCGCAGGACGGCTACACGTCCAAATCCATGTAGGTGTCGAACTCGTCGGTGACGTCCTTGGACGGCTCCTCGGTGAGCAGCGACACCACCACGATAACCACCAGCGCGATGACGAAGCCCGGGAGCAGCTCGTACACGCCGAACCAGCCGCCCAAAGGCTTCACGAACATGTTCCACACCACCACAACCGCAGCGCCCGTGATCATGCCGGCGACAGCCCCTGGAAGCGTGGTGCGGCGCCAATACAGCGAAAGGAGCATCAAAGGGCCGAACGCTGCGCCGAAGCCCGCCCAGGCGTACGACACGATGTTGAAGATGGACGAATCTTGGTCGAGCGAGATGAACACGCCGAAGAACAGCACCACCGCCAACGTCAGCCGGGCGACGATCATCACCTGCTGGTCGGTGGCATCGCGTTTCAGCAGGCCTTTGAAGATGTTGGTGGCCACAGCCGAGCCCGAGATGAGCAGATACGACGAAGACGAGCTCATGGCGGCGGCGAAGATGCCCGACACCACCAAGCCGCACATGAACGAGGGCAGCAGCATGCGCGAGAGGATGATGAAGATGTTCTCGGCATCGGCCTGGGTCAAAAACGCATCCGGCACCACCGCGCGGCCGATAAGCCCGATGCACAGCGCCGAGGAAAGCGAGATGACCAGCCAGATCATGGCGATGATGCGCGACTTCTTGATCTCATCGGAATGGCGCACCGACATGAAGCGCACCAGCACCTGCGGCATGCCGAAATAGCCCAGGCCCCAAGCCAGGCCGCTCACGATGGTGACGACGCCGTAGGAAGTCGGGTCCCCGAACAGCGGCATGCCGTTTTCCACCACCTGGTTGCCCGCCTCGTCAAGCACCGGCGTGGCCATCTCTATGCCGGAGAGGAATCCCGGGATGCCCTGCAGGAATGCGACCGTGTTCTCCACGCCGCCCGCAGCGGCAACCGAGCCGATGAACACCGTGGCAAGCGCGAAGAACATCAGCGTGCCTTGGATGAGGTCGGTGGTGCACACCGAAAGGTAGCCTCCCAAGAAGGTGTACAGGAACACGATGATGGCGCCGACGATCATCATGGTGGCGTAATCCCAGCCGAACAGCGTCGAGAACAGCTTGCCGCAGGTGACGAAGCAGCTGCCCGTGTAGATGCTGAAGAACAGCAGGATGATGAGCGCCGCGATGGTCATGAGGATGTGCTTGGAGTCGTGGAAGCGGTTGGAGAAGAAGTCCGGCACGGTGATGGCGTTGCCGGCTTTCTCGGAGTACTTGCGCAGGCGTTTGGCGACGAACTTCCAGTTAAGGTACGTGCCGATGACCAGGCCGATCGCCGTCCACATGGCATCGGATGCGCCGGTGAAGTACGCGATGCCCGGCAAGCCCATCAGCAGCCAGCCCGACATGTCGGACGCTTCGGCGGAAAGCGCCGTGAGCCACGGGCCCAGCCCGCGCCCGCCCAGGAAGTATTCCTCGCTCGAGGAGTTCGAGCGTTTCGCATAGATGAAGCCGACGACGACCACCACCACGAAATACAGCAGCATCGCCAGCATGACCCTTACGTCATTGCCGATCATGATTCCCGTCCTTATTGAATTGGATGAAAAGCCCCCAAAGCTTTCGATGGTTGGGAATTATACCTGTGAATTCATAGTTCGCTATGCGCTTTCGACTACCGCTTCATATTCCGCCAAGGCAGCTTCCTTTCTGCGGAGCCGGAAAACTATTTAATGCAAGAGATGCGATCGCCCGCCACCTACAACTCCATCATCACCGCCATCGCCAATGGCAACGAGAAGCCCACCGACATCGCCAATGCCGTCCATCTTTCAACGGCATCGCTCAACAGCTATTTGGCGAATCTGGTTGAATTGATGATCGTGAAGCGCATCACACCGGCGATTCGAGCCAAGCGAAACCAAGTTCTTTACCGGCTGCAAGACAACCTGTTCCGCTTCTGGTACACGTTCATGCCGAAATATGCCACCGCCATCAATGCGGGAATGCATGATCGCATCGCCGAGCGCGTCGCCAGCCGGAACCTATCCACCTTCGTCGGCCCTGTCTTCGAGACGGTATGCAGGCAATGGCTTCAGCGCAGAATGCAAGACGACTCCATCGATATGACCCCGGAGAAGATCGGCACCTGGTGGGGCAACGATCCTGAGTATAAGAAACAGGCGGAAGTGGACATCGTTGCACTTGGCACTGACGGAGAGCTCATCGTAGGCGAATGCAAGTGGAACAATTCGCCGGTCGACGTTGACGTGCTCGATTTGCTGGAACACAGGGCCAAGCTTCTTGCAAGCAGCCAATATCGGACGATGCGTTTATATCTTTTCGCGAAAACGGGCTTCACCGACGCCTGCAAGGAAAAGGCGGCTGCGGAGGGCAACGTAGAGCTCGTCACCGCGCAGGAGCTGTTTTAGCGGACACCGCCCGAACGCGATGCTTCCGCTGCCGCCTCAAGCCCCAACAAGGTAATCATGCCGACTAAAGAAAAGCCCCCTTGGCGTTTCGCCAAGGGGGCTTCCGCTCTGCTATGCGGGGTTGAATCAGCCAGCTAGCAGGCCAGGCCCACCGACAGCTCGGTGGCATAGAAGGCAAGGCGCAGGCAGAAGATGCCCACCAGCGCCAACACCACGGCCACACCGGCAACGGGCACCGAGCCCTTGCCCAGCGCAACGACGAACGTCACGCCTGCCGCGGCCAGCACGCATACGATGCCGATCACCAGCACCGGAACTGCCTCGGCCACCAAGTCAGCACCGGAGATAATGGCGTTGGACAGGTTGGCCACGCCGCCGACCTGGGCTCCTGCGGCGAACACGCCCAGCAGCGCGCCCACGCCGCCCACGATCAGCAGGATGTTCTTGCCCTGACGGCCCATCTCCTCGCTAATGGCGCCGGAAAGAGCCAGCACCAGGGAAGCGAACGCAGCGCCGCCCACCAGGCTGAAGCCGAGGATCTCGACAGGAACAAGCGGGGAGTTCCACGAGACGATGGTGTCCATCATGTAGGCGGCGCCGGTGAAGCAAGCGAACACGATGGCGACGATGCCCACCACGGCGGCGAAGCCCTTGCGGGCGGCGCCCTTCAGCTTGCCGGTGAGCGCCACGATCTCGTACACGATGGCGACGACCACGAACACGCTGCCCACGACGATCTCGTTGGTAAGCGGCGAGGTCCCAAAGCCCGCGAACGCATGGATGGCGTTCAGCGGCGATGCCAGATGCGCGAACGAGCACGCGAAGCCGACGATCACCGCCGCCAGCGGGATGAGCATCATGCGGTCGATTTTCCTCATCTGCTCGTCGGTGAACGACGCGGCGAAGAAGACGCAGGCCAGCGCGATGAAAGCACCGGCACCGGCGGGCGCCAAGGTAGTGAACAGAGCCAAAGGCAGCTCAGCGAAGGCGGCCTCCATGCTACATCACCTCCACGGGGTTAGCGACGATGCCATCGCCCGCATCGGCAGGACGGGCATCGGGGGTTGCCTTGATGAACAGGTTGGGCTGGGTGTAGCTCACAGGCGGCAGCGGCGCGATATCGGCCACCTCGCCCAGCGCGGACATCTCCTCCACCGGGCCGAACCGCAGCGCGCGCAACGGGCACGCGTCCACGCACATGGGGTTCTTGCCCTCCGCCAGACGCTCGACGCACCCGTCGCATTTCACGGAATGCCCCAGGGTGCGGTCCACCGTGGGCACGTTGTAGGGGCAGGCCATATGGCAGTAACCGCAGCCGATGCACTTGCCGGCATCCACGCTCACCAGGCCCGTTTCCGCGTCTTTATGCATGGCGCCGGTGGGGCACACCTGCACGCAGGCGGGGTTGTCGCAATGCTGGCAGCCCAACGAGACGTGGTACACGTACGCGCTGCTGGTGCAAACGCCGTCCGCGTCCATCTCGCACGTGCCGCCCTCGTAGTCGTACACCTTGCGGAAATAGATCCCCTCGGAAGAATTCTTGTAGTCCTTGCACGCCATCTCGCAGGTCCGGCAGCCGGTGCAGCGAGTGGAGTCGAAATAGAATGCATATTGCGTCATGATGTCCTCCCCTCACCTACGCCTTGGCAACCTGAACGATCATCGAATGGGCGGTGCCGTTGCCCTTGGCGAGCGGCGACGGATGGTACGTTGAAAGCGTGTTCACGCAGCCGCCCTCGTCGATGCGATCGCCCTCCATGTCGGCGTTATGCCATGCACCCTGCGGGATTCCCACCACGCCGGGCATGATGCGGGGCGTCACCTTCGCGTCGATGCGGATCTCGCCCGCAGGGCTTTTCACCGAGCAGCGGTCTCCGTTGGAGATGCCGCGCACCTCGGCGTCCACGGGGTTGATCCACACCTCCTGGCGCGCCACCGCCTCGAGCTCCTCGATGAAGCCGAACGACGAATGGGTGCGGCTCTTGTGGTGGAAGCCCGCGGCGTACAGCGGATACTCGTCGTTCACGCTGCCGTAGCCCTGGAAGCCCGGCTCGAACATGGGGATGGGGTTGATGTGATCGCCTTCGGCGAGGTCCCACGTCTCGGCAATGTACGCCAGCGTTTCGGAATAGATCTCGATCTTTCCGGAAGGCGTTGCCAGCGGATGGCCCTCGGGGTCGTTGCGGAAGTCCTCCAGGCCGATCTTGCAAGGCAGCTCGCGCTTGTAGGGGCCGCCGTTGTTGATCTCGTCCCACGTCGGCATATTGCCATCCTTGGCGGCACCCTGCTCGTAGAGGTACTGGATCCACTCTTCCTGGGTGCGGCCTTCGGTGAATTCCTCGCGCTTGCCCAGTTTCTCGGCAATGTCGGCGCACACGTCGTAGCTGGTGCGGCACTCGCCCGGAGCGCTTTGCGCGGGGCCGCCCACGTTCACGCCGGTGTACCACTCGGCGTAACCCTGCGTGTACATGTTCAGCTGCTCGCCTCGCATGGCATCGGGCAGCAGGATGTCGGCGTACTTAGCCGAGTCGGTCAGAACGGTATCCCACACCAAGATGAACTCGCACTTGCTCTCGTCCTGCAGGATGTCGTACACGCGATTGATGTCACCGTGCTGGTTGGTGATGCAGTTGCCGGCATACTCCCACAGGAATTTGATGCCGCACGGAAGCTTGTCCACGCCCTGGATGCCGGCGTTGGTGGCGGTCATTTCCTCGCCATGGTCCACGGCGTTGAGCCACTGGTACACCGGGATGGCGGCTTTCACATGGCTCTTCTTCGCCTCGGAGGGCAGGCCGCCAACCAAAGAAATGTAGGGTTCGGCTTCGCGCTGGCCGGTGTTGGTGCCCGGCAAGCCGAACTTGCCGATGAGGATGGGCAGCATGCAGATGGCG
Source organism: Eggerthellaceae bacterium (assembly GCA_036306585.1). Classification (GTDB taxonomy): domain Bacteria; phylum Actinomycetota; class Coriobacteriia; order Coriobacteriales; family Eggerthellaceae; genus Aphodovivens. Next base: position 129,520 of record JAXJZF010000005.1, on the reverse strand, counting down.
CGCGTGGCGTCTTCGCCGTTGGTGTGGCGCTGCGGCCCCCAGCCCTGCACGATGAACGGCGCCTGGGCGTCGGCGATTTCCTTTGCCAGCGAGCGGATGGTATCGACAGGGATGCCCGTAATGGGAGCCGCCCATTCCGGCGTCTTCTCCACCATGTCGTAACCGGTGCCCATGATGTAGTCGCGATAGGACTTGTTCTGGCCCTTGGCAGACTCGGGCAGGGTCTCCTCGTCGTAGCCCACGCAGTAGGTATGCAAAAAGTCCAGGTCAACCTTGTCGTTCTCGATCCACTCATGGGCGATGGCGTTCACCAACGCCGCATCGGTGCCGGGACGGATGGGCAGCCACTCCTCGGAGTGGCCCGCAGAGGTCTCGTTCAGGCGGTAGTCGATGTTGATGATGCGACCGCCACGGCCCTGCACCGCTTCGCGCACACGGGCGAAATCCCACACGATGTTCGCGCCGCCCATGCGGGTTTCCGCCGGGCTGTTGCCGAACATGACCACCAAGTCGCTCGCACGCCCAGCCTCGGTCATGGAGCTGGCGTTGGTGGCGTCGTAGGGGCTGAAAGCCGTCGCGGGCTTGTGCAGCGTTTTATGGTTGCCGTCGTCATCGAGGTTGTCGGAGCTGCCGTACATGTAGGGCATGACGCACTGCAGCATGTGGGTGGAGTAGTCGTACAGCGGGTTCAACTTGCCGCCCAGGATGTTCAGCAAGCGGTCGGACGGATTGCCCGTAACCGAGTACATGCCGGATCCGTAGGTGCGGTAGATCGCCTCGTTGCCATAGGTCTCGATGGTGTACTTCAGCTTGTCGGCGATGGTCTGGATGGCCTCATCCCAGCTGATGGGCTCGAACTTGCCCTCGCCGCGCTTGCCCACGCGCTTCATGGGCTGCGTCAGACGGTCGGGATGGTTCAGCCAGCGACGCATGGAGCGGCCGCGCAGGCATGCGCGCGCCTGGAAATCGGCGTCGCCGGTGTCGTCCGTTTCCATGTACACGACCTTGCCGTCGCGCACGTGCCATTTGAAGATGCAGCAGCCGCCGCAGTTCACGTTGCACTGGCTCCAGACAATCTGGTCCTCCTCGTCGGCGTGAGCGGTTTCGACGCCTTGGCCGAACAGGGAGTCGGCGGCAACCGCCGTGCCGCCCGCTGCCGCGAGCGCTCCCAGCGCGCCGGTCGTTTTCACGAACGTGCGTCGGCTGAGGCTTGGCATGGTGTCACTCATGTTTCCCCCTCTTTCTCTCTGTGTGCATTCCCCCGTCCCCATCGCGCGCCGAAGCGCGCAAAGGGGGAATTCCTGATAACAGTGTAGTCCCCCTGGAGCCAGAGCGTGTCACATAAAACGGGTTATTTTTGCATTTTCCCAGTTCATGGGTTTGCGATAGTTGGGTCAAGCGTCGGGGTGCCCGGTTTGGCATTGATGCCGGACCGAGAGTGCGTCGGGCGGCGGCTGATGTGACGCGGCTGGCAGCGGGATCGGGGCGATTGGCGCGAGACGCGTGGGAGAGGGGCGGGCGGACGGCAGAGCGGCAAGCGCGGCGTCGGACGCGGGGCGGCGGCACTTGCCTTGGCCCATAAGTGAGTACGCTGGCACGCGTCTCGCTATTGCCGGCGAGCAAGCAAGCGCACAGCAGCAGCATCACACCGCCCAGATTACGCTCACAGGTGCGCAGCGGAACATCAAATGGCGTTCAGATCCAGTTTTTCTCCTCAAAATGTAGCCAAACTCCAGTTGTGGACGAACAAATCCCGTCGTCCCCCGCTTTTTCGGCTACAAATGCTGCTGTTTTGCATAATCTGACCAAGAAACGCCTGATCGTAATTGCCATATTGCATATAACGCCACTGGATGGGCAACCGGGCTCGTCCATAACTGGGATTTGGTTACAACTCGACCCAACTTTTTGGATCTGCTGTCCAAAACGCCGTTTTGCCACGGACTGCGTCTCGATGGCAGCCCCAAGCGAGCAGGCCGGTTCGCGTATACTGGGGGCATGGGGGACAGAACGAAGATATTCGCTCGGCTTTTCGGCATCGCCTCGGTTTTCCGACCGAACGTGGCTTCGCTCGGCTACGCGCTGTTTCTGGCCGTGAACGCCACCGGCGTTTGGGGCGGGGTGTTTCCCTTCCTGCCGCTGCATTTTCAAACCCCGCAGATTCTGCTCTGGTTCTTCCTGGCGCAATCGATCACGTTTTTCGCCAGCTTCCTGGCAAGCAGCCTGGGCGCCTACTTCATGCCGGGGCCCACGAAACGATTGTCGGTGGTGCTGGCAGGGACCCCTTACCTGGCGGGTTGGTGCTGCCTGATCGCCGCCATCTACCTGCACGATCTGGCGTTGCCGTTGGTTATTGCGGGCGGAGCGCTGCTGGGGTTGGGTTCTGCAGGCTTCTACATGCTGTGGCAAAGGCTGTTCGCCAGCCGCGATGCGGATGCAGGCAACCGCGACCTCATTGCCGGCACTGCCTATGCCGCTGTTCTGTACTTCGCGCTGTACCTGCTGCCGCAGGCCATCGCAGCGTTTTTGATCCCGCTGGTGTTCATGCCGCTGTTCGGGCTGGCCATCGTCGTGGAAAGCCGCACCGTCGACCGCAGCCAGCCGATGTTCTCCGACGTGCCGCGCGATCACCCGCAGGTGTACCGCCGGGTGCTGAAGGACTATTGGCGCAGCGCGTTGTGCGTGGGCGCGCTGGGGTTCGCCGCCGGCATCATGCGCTCGCTCGCGCTGGGCGAAGTGAGCATGGGGACTTTCGTGAACGTGCTGTCCATGGCGGGCGCGCTCGCCATGGCGGTGGTCATGCTGGCGTTATGGCGCTTCAAGAGCCTGCGCGTGAACGTGGTCATGGCGTATCGGTTCTTCTTCCCGTTCGCCATCACGGCGCTTCTGCTGCTACCCCTGCTGCCGCGAGAATACGGCACCTGGCTGGCAGCCATCCTATATGCGCTGTACAGTTCGGCCATCATGTTGATGATGATCCAATGCGCGCAGGCATCGCGCGACCGCGGCATCAATCCGGTGTTCATCTACGGCTTCTTCGGCAGCACGGTGTACGCGCTGCACGACCTGGGATTTTTCGGTGGTACATTCGTCGAGCAGCTGAACGTATGGGGCATGTCGGGCTTGGCGCTGGTGGCTCTTGTTGCGGTGTGGCTACTCGGGTTGATGTATTTCGTGGGACAAGGCGGCTTCTCGCGCGCACTGGGATTCGAAGAGCACGACACGAGCATCGAGCTGGTGGCTTTGCGCCCCTCCGGCGACGCCCGCAGCGACGAGCCCGCTATCGGATCCAAGCCGGGATGGGTGCCCGAAGAGCAGCCGGAGCGCACAGCGAAACCCGCTGCAGAGCATGGCGGCACCGCGAAGAAGGATGGCGGCGCGGCTCCGATCAGCACCGCCGCAACGGCCCCCGCAGCCGCGCCCATGCCCGCATCAAGGCCTGACAAACCGCCCTATCCCGACCGCCTGGCACAACAGGTTGCGCTGGTGAAGGAGCACTACCGCCTTTCCGCTCGCGAAGCCGAGGTGATGGAGCTTATCGCACGCGGCAACACCGTCGCGCGCATCGCCGAGATGCTCGTGGTGTCGGAGAACACCATCCGCACGCATTCGAAGCGCATCTACGCGAAGCTCGACGTCCACAAGCGCCAGGAGCTGCGCGACCTCATCGAGTCGTTCGAACCCCGTGACCGGGAAAACGCCTCCTAGCGATACCCCGGCATCGATGGATGGGCAGACGAAGCGCCGCATCGCGGCGAAGGCTGCGGTAAGGCAGAACCGCGCTGCAGCAGCAAACCCGCCACCGCCATGCCGCGCTCAACGGGCACGAGCTATCGCTAATTTGTCACGTCGCCCGACTGGTCCAGGCTGATAGGGTCGCCCACAAAGGTGGACGGCACATGGAACAGCACTTGCAGGAAATCTTTGGTGCGCGCGGGGATCTCGCGCAGATCATACCAGCTCTGATTGCTGTATTCGCTCTCGTCATCGGACACGCCCACCGCCTGCATGCCCACGCCACGCGCATCGTAGAGGGCGCGGAACAGATGGTAGGTCTGCGTCGACACGATGATGCGATCGGCGCCGAACACATGCTTCACGCGATACATGGTCTCGTAGGTGGAGAAACCGGCATGGTCGCAGAACACGTCCTCGCTGGGCACGCCCTGCGCCACAGCGTAGCGCTTCATCGCCCAGCATTCGTTATACGATGCGGTGCCGTTATCGCCGCTCATGATGATCTTGGGCGCCGCCCCGGCATTGTACAGGGCGATCGCCTTATCAAGGCGGTTTTGCAGAATATCGGAAGGCGTTCCGTCGGGCATGACCGAAGCGCCCAGCACCACGATGGCATCGGCATCGAACTGCAAAGCGGCAACGTCGTCGACGATGCCGTCGCGCGAGGCGAGGATGACCGCCGCGTTGGTGCCCGCCACCGCCAGCACCGCCACGATGGCGACCGTCAGCACGAGCTTTATTAACCAGCCCAGCAGCTTAAACATGTTGCGCACCCTCTTGTTCCATGGTCAAAGATGATATCCCAGCGCCGGCGCTGCCCGGGCGATTTCCTCGCGCGCCGCGGAAAATAAAAGCACGCCTCCATAACGCCTGATAGAAGCGATGCGCTTGCGAGCGGCGACGGAAGATGGCGCGAGACAAGCCGAACGAAGGACGGCGGGAAGGCGCGCAGCCCGCCGCTCCAGGATGGCGCGGCGCGACGGATCTAGCGATACTCGTCCACGAAGTGTTTGATGACGGCGGCGCTGGTGGGGGTGCACAGTTCGCCTTCGCCCAACTGCTCGCAAGTGGGAATGCCCTGCTTGAGGATAGCCGCCGTGGCGGGCGCGGGAATGGGCAGCTCGCCGTGGGCGCACACGACGGTGCCGCTGCCGGTTTGCACCGGGGTCGCGGTGATGCGCTCGGGGTCGAGCATCTCGATGGCCAGGCAGATCTCGCACACGCAGCGGATGGCCTCGCCGTTGCCCACCTCGTGGAAGTGAGTATGCTCCACCGGGCACCCGTGCACCGCGGCCTCGGCGTTTGCCAGGATGCTGTAGATGTCGCGCATGTCTTCCTTCACGCGATCGCTCACGTTGAGGAAGTCGATGGTGGCGTTCACCTCGCCGATGTCGTGATGATGGCGGTCCGGCACGCCGGCGGCAGCCGTAGATGCGTCCAACTCGTCGCGCTGCTCGGCGCTCAGGCGCCCGCGCAGGTCGGCAAGAATGCTGCGACGCGTGGCGTCGTGCGAAAGATCAAGATGGAGAACGGTCATACGAGGTTTCCTTTCGAATCGGGAAAGCCGCAAGCCGAACGCTAGCAGCTCAGATGGTTGATGAGGCTTGCCTGGTAGCCGGCGCCGAAGCCGTTGTCGATGTTCACCACCGAAACGCCCGAAGCGCACGAGTTCAACATGGCAAGCAGCGCGGCAACGCCGCCGAACGAGGCGCCGTAGCCGACGGAGGTGGGCGCCGCGATCACGGGGCACGAGGCCATGCCTCCGATCACCGAGGCCAGCGCGCCCTCCATGCCGGCGACCGCAACGATGACCTGCGCCGCAGCGATGTCGTCGGCATGAGCCAGCAGGCGATGCAGTCCCGCCACGCCCACGTCGTAAAGGCGCTGCACGTCGTTACCCAAGGCCTCCGCAACAAGCGCCGCCTCCTCTGCAACGGGAAGATCGCTGGTTCCGGCTGCCGCCACCACGATGCGCCCGTTGCCGTCGGGCTTGGGCAGTGCGCCCACCAGCCCGATGCGCGGGGTTTCGCGGTAGTCGAACTCCGCAGCGGCGTCGGCATCCAGCAGCGCTTTCACCGCTTCGGCCTTCGCAGCGTCCAGGCGCGTGATGAGCACCAGGCTCTGCCCCGCCGCGCGCATGCTGGCGACGATGCCGACGATCTGCGGAGCCGTCTTCCCCGCGCCGTAGATAACCTCCGCCACGCCCTGGCGGATGCCGCGCTGCAGGTCCACCTTCGCATAGCCCAAATCATCGAAGGGAGCGGTCTTCAACTTCAGCAGCGCCTCTTCGGGCTTAAGCTCGCCTGAGGCGACATCCTCAAGCAGCTCGCGCGCTTCGCGCTCGTCCATCAAGCACCTCTTCCTTCCAAATTGCGTTGCAGCGCCGAAGGGGCGGCGCCAGTGCCATAGTCCCATGGCCGCTTGCCGTCGTCGACCCCGCGTTCGGCAGCCGCGCGCGCCAGGGAGCGCAGCGTGATGGGGACGCCCTGCGGAACGGCGGTGGCCAAGCACGAGAAGCTGGGCTTGTCGGCAGTGCCCACGCCCAGGGCGCGCGATGCGGCGCGGATGTCGTCCTTCGTCATGCCCGCCCGGCGTAGCGGCGAAAACACGCCCAGCTCGGCAAGGGCGCGGAAGCCGGGGCGGCGCGCAGGGTCGTCGGAGGCATTCGTGCCGTCGACCAGCACCTCCAGCCCCTCTTCGACCATGGCGTGGCGGATCGCCCCCATGATGAAGCGCTTGCACAGGTAACAGCGCTCTGGCGGGTTCGCGCAGATGTCGTCATGAGCCATGACATCGCACTCCAGCACATGGAACGACACCTCCGCAAGCGGACGGCGCACGGCGATATCGCCCAGCACGCGCTGCGCGTCTTCCAGCTCGAAATCGGGTTGGAACTGAGTTTTCACGCAGTACGCGCTCACCTCGCAGCCCGCCCCGACAGCAGCCGCCAGGAGGTACGCCGAGTCGGTCCCGCCGGAAAACGCCAGCGCGAACCGCGGCGTGCACGCGAAGAAGTCGGCGAGGGGCTCGACGCCCACCAGCTGGCCTTTCGCAACGTTGCGCGCATTCGGTTCAGGCACGTTTCCACCTCCAACATCCAGCGAGCCACCCTCCAAACCGGAAGGCGGCTCGCAGCGAAGCCGTTCTTTGCAGAAGACTATAGACCCTGGAGTAAGATCCAAGGCAATCGGCATCACACGATCTGCGCAAGCAGTGCGCAACCGGCCCTCATTCGCTGTGGCAGCTCAAAGAGATGCGCGACCCACTAGGGCCCGGCAGCGCGCCGCACCCGCAGCCCGATGCTTACACGTTGAATTTGAAGTGCATGACGTCGCCGTCCTGCACCACGTATTCCTTGCCCTCTTGACGCAGCTTGCCGGCATCGCGGCAGCCCTTCTCGCCGCCGAGCGCCACGTAGTCCTCGAACGAGGCGGTTTCGGCCTTGATGAAGCCGCGCTCGAAATCGGTGTGGATGACGCCTGCCGCCTGGGGCGCCTTCGCCCCGATGGGAATGGTCCACGCACGGGTCTCGGTCTCGCCGCTGGTGAAGTAGCTCTGCAGCCCCAGCAAGCGGTACGCCTCGCGCACCAGGCGCGCCAAGCCGCTTTCGGACAGCCCCATGGCCTCCAGGTACTCCTTCGCCTCGTCGGGCTCGAGTTCGGCCAAGTCGGCTTCGACCTTCGCCGAGATGGGCACCGGCGTGCAGCCGTCGATCTCCGGAAGATCGGCGTCCAACTGGTCCTCGTCGACGTTGGCGATGTAGAGCATGGGCTTCATGGTGAGCAGATGAAGCTCGTAGATGGCCGCCACCTCGTCGTCGCTCAGGTCGAGCGTGCGGGCGCGATGGCCCTCGTTGAGCCCGTCGAGCACCTTCTTGGCGGTTGCCAGCTTCATGGCGCCCGCCTTGTCGCGCTTGGCTTCCTTCTCAAGACGCGGGATAGCCTTCTCGATGGTGGCCATGTCGGCCAGGATCAGCTCGGTCTTGATGGTCTCCACGTCGCTTTGCGGGTCGACCTTGCCCGCCACATGCACCACGTCGGGGTCGGTGAAGAAGCGCACGACCTCGCAGATGGCGTCGGTTTCGCGGATGTTCGCCAGGAACTGGTTGCCCAGGCCCTCGCCCTGCGAGGCGCCCGCCACCAAACCGGCGATGTCAACGAACTCCACCGTCGCCGGCACGATGCGCGCCGGGTGGTCGATCTCCGCCAGCGCGTCCAAACGCGCGTCGGGGACCGGCACCACGCCCACGTTTGGCTCGATGGTGGCGAAGGGATAGTTGGCGGCAAGGCCGCCCTTGTTGGTGAGGGCGGTGAACAGCGTGGATTTGCCCACATTGGGCATGCCCACGATACCGATGGAAAGCGACATGGAGAACTTCCTTCTAGCGTCTTAAGCCTCGCGTTGCGCGCCCATGCGCGCCCGCTAATGTAACCGCCCTATGATACCGCACCCCGCCCCGCCCGCGCATCCCCTCGACGAAACAAAGAAGGCCGACGCATAAGCGCCGGCCTTTCCAGGAGGAGGGTCGATGGATGGGCTGTTCCGCCCGAGGCGCCAACGAAAGCGCCCACCGGGCGCGGATGGCTACGCCAACGGAACCACGATGGTCAGGGGAACCGCCGCAGCGACGATGAGGAACCGCAGAAGGAAACCGCCCACCAGCACGCCGGCATCCGAGAAGAAGCTGATCCAGTGCGCCTTGCGGCTCTCTTCGAACTCCTTGGGGCTGAAGAACAGCAGCCAGGTTTCCAATACGGTGGGAAGCACCAGGCCGATGGCCACCAGCCCGATCCAGAACCACAGCGCCCATTCGCCCTGCACCAAGCTCATGACGGACGCGAAGCCCGCGGTGTTAGTCTGCGCGGTGATGAAGCACAGCGACGCCACCAGCACCAGCTCGATGATGGGCAGGCAGAAGTGGAACTTCTTCAAAACGCCCACGCGGATGAACTCGTCGGCATGGCGCACCACGGCCACCATCAGAACCGATGCCGCGCCCGAAGACAGCGCCGATACAAGGAACAGAATGGGCAGCAGCGCGTTGTTCCACAAGGGGAACGTGTTGCACACGCCCAGCAGCGCGCCGGTGTAGATGGCCACGCACACCGCCAGCACCACGCCTGCGATCTCCAGCCAATTGGGAATCCGACGATCCATGCGGTCCAGGATGAAGGCGGCGATGGCCACCACCATGAACAGGCTTAAGAACACCACGCCCCACATCATCACGGATCCGGGGTTCATGAGCAGGTAGAAGAAGCGCAGCGGGTTATGCAGGCCCGCTTCGGCATCGATCATCAGCAGCACCAAGCCGATGATGACCGCCACCGGGGCTATGATGCGGCCCATTTTCTGCATCGAGGTGGCTTCGGGGTGGCGCCAGCCCAGGAACGCGGAGGTGATGAACGCGCCCGCGCCCAGGCCCGCAAGGAACAGGTACCACGAGATAATGGGACCCCAGATGGGTTCGTACGTCATGGATATCACCTCACGTAGAAGATCTTGGCCTTCGTCAAGTCGCCCGCAATGGGCAGGGCGTTACGCTCGACGATGGCGCGGGACAGTTCTGAATCGGGATCGTCAAGGTCTCCGAAGATGCGGCAACCGGTGACGCATGCCGTGACGCACGTGTTCGACGGCGTGTCGGGATGCTCGTAAACCCAGGCGTGGCAGAACTTGCACTTCTCGACGGCGCCCGTCACCTTGTTGTGGACGCGCACCTGGTAGGGGCAGGCAGCCATGCAGTAACGGCAGCCGATGCACTTGGATTCGTCGACGCGCACCATGCCGCCCTCGCCGATGTAGCTTGCCCCGGTGGGGCACACCTGCACGCACGGAGCATCCTCGCAGTGCATGCATTGGAGAGGCACCGTTTCGTGATGCACATAGGGAAGCGTTCCGGTTTCGCGATCTTCATAGCGGATGTAATCGATATCGGGGTCCAGGCCGTTCTGGCGCTGGCACGCCGTGCGACACGCGTAGCATCCGATGCAGTTCGTCGTGTCGATGAGCATTCCGTAGCGGGTCATCATGCACCTACCTTCTTGACGGTGACAAGCGTCTCTTGCGACATGGTGCCGCCATAGCCGGGCTCGATATGGAAGGGCACGAAGTCCATTTGGCGCAAGCCCACGTTATAGGCGGTGTGCTGCTCGGGCACCGAGCAGCCGTAATGGCTGGGCAGGTAGATGGACGTAGGCTCGATGCGCTGCGTCACCTTCACGCGCGTGCGCCCGGTGCAGGTCTCGCTGGAAACCTCCACCTCGTCGCCGTCGGCAATGCCCATGCTGGCAGCCACATCGGCGTTCATCCAGATGCGCTCGAGACCGTACATCTTGGTGATGGCCATGAGCGGTTCGATGTTGGCGGTCTGGGTGTGGGTGTGGACGGCCTGCTTGCCGCCGACAAGGCGGAACTGGCCCTCGCCCGGCATCACCTTGGGTTCCAGCCACCCGGGCGACGCCGGGAAGCCGGCCGCCTCGCAGGCGGCGCTGGTGAAATGCACCTTCTTGTCATCGGTGCCCCAGGTGGTCTTCAACCCGTAGGCCAGGGCCTTTTCGGGGAAGGTGATGGTGCCTTTCTCGCGCAGCTCGTCGAGCGAAAGCCCCAGCGTCTTCAGTTGAGCGTCGGCAAGCTCGTCGACGGTGAACTGGAAGTACTGTCCCACGCCGCACGCCTCGGCCAACTCCGAGAAGATCTCGTCGACAGGCTTGGTGTTGGGGTGCACCTTCTCGATCACGCGATCGCGCAGGCTGACAACCGGCACCTTGCCGCCCACGAACTCGGGCACTTCGAGGCGCTCCAGGTAGCTGGTGTCGGGCAGCACGTACTGGCAGGCCTGGCAGGTTTCGGTCATCTGCACATCGATGGCAACCGAAAGCTCTGCCGACTGCAGGAACTCGCCGAGCTTGGCCGGATTGGAGTAGCCCGCCACGCAGTTGGACTGGTAGAAGAACACGCCCTTGACCTTGCCTTCGGGGATGAGCGAGAGCGCGTAGGTGGAAACGCCCATGCCGCCGGAAGACAACGGGTATTCGGCTTGGCCGATGATCTTGCCTGCCGGGGCCGGGGGCGCGGCGAACTTCGGATCCTCCAGCTTGCCGGCGCTTTGGCTGGGCGGGAAGTACGCGCCGCCCTCGACGCCCCAGCAGCCCAGCAGGGTGTTGAACAGGCACAGCGCACGCGCGGTCTCACCGGAGTTCTGATGCGCGCAACCGAACGCTGCACGCCAGCCCTGCTCGATGGAGGCCTTCGGCGCGGCATCCCACATTTCATTGGCAAGCCGCTCGATGGTGTCGGCAGGAATGCCGGTGATCTCGGATGCCCAGGCGGGCGTGTACTCGGTCAGGCGCTGCTGCCAGTCCTCGAAGCCCACCGTGTAGTTGGCAATGTAGTCGGCGTCGTATTTGCCCTGGCTCACCAGCACATTCGCCATGGCAAGGATAAGCGCCAGGTCGGTGCCGGGCTTGATGGGCACCCATTCGTCGGCATACAGGGTGCTGGCGTTCATGCGCGGATCGACCACGACGACGTGCGTCCCGTTGCGGTGCGCATCGCGCAGGGAATGCAGCGAGCTGGGGCGGATGCCGTCAGCGTAGCTGCGGCCCAGGAACATGACCATGTTGGCGTTGGCTACGTCGGTGGTGAAGTCGGCGGCGCCGATGGCTTGCACCATGCCGGAGTTCTTCGACATGTTGCACGACACACCGTGGGTGTAGACGTTCGCCGAGCCCAGCGCATTCATGAAGCGCTTGGTGTAGTAGCTGCCCGACGGACGCGGGTCCTGGATCATGATGAGCGCCTGCGGGCCATCCGAACCGAGAATGGCCTTCACCTTGTCGGAGATCTCGGTGTAGGCCTGATCCCAGCTTATCGCCTCGAACTTGCCCTGGTCGTTTTTCTTCAGCGGGTCGGTCAGGCGATCCTCCGACCACGCAATGGACGCGTAACCGTAACCGCGCGCGCACAGCGTGCCGTCGCAGTATGGATGATCGGGGTCGCCGACCATCTCGGTGAAACGCCCGTCCTCGCCCACGTATGCGGTGAATCCGCACTTGGACGAGCAGGAGTTGCACAGCGAATGCACGGCCTTCTTCTCGCCGGCGGCATGCGCCTGCTCGGCCTCCCAGGCGGAAAATCCCACGAATCCGCCGGTGGCCGCCACTGCAGCAACGCCAGCACCTGCCGCTAGGAAGCTGCGCCTGGTGATGGTGGTTTCCGTCATCTTCTCCCCTTTCTCTTTCCCTCTGATCTTTCTCGTCATTTCCCTATCGTGAGCGCTTCCGCGCCAAACGAACATCGTGAAACGGCACCGGTCGTCACGCCGACTCGACTCCCCGCCCTTCCTCGGCAAGAAGCTGGGCCCTGATTCCCAAAAGAGCGTCGACGATAGCCAGGTAGAACAGCGCCTCTTCCCCAAGCGCCACGAGCTTCAGCCGGTACGCCGTCAGCCATTCGCTGCGTTCCAGGAACAGCTGGCGCGCGTCGGAGGCGCGACCCGCCTCCAGCAGATACGACACCGTATCCAGTTCAAGCGACAGGTGGTCGGGATAGGCCGCAAGGTTTTCCGGGAGCTCCAAGCCCAAGCCGTCGATGAGATCGCGCATGTACAGCGCGGTGTCGGCGGAATACAAACCCTTTTGGCGAGCGAACAGGCCGCGCTTCGGATCGGCGGTCCACTCGACATGCAAAGATTCGATGGGCAGCGCGCTATCCGGCAGGCCGCCGGTGAAATGGCGCGCGGCGAACTTTTGCTTAAGGCTGAAAGAGGGCGGAGAGAAGAGAGCGTCGACCTCTCGTTCGGAAAGGAACTCTTGCAGCGGGACGGCGCGGCGCGCACGCTTGACGGGAGCCGCTACGCCCCACGCATCGGGCCATTGGACCAGCGCGCGAAGGCGAGCGATGAGCGCCTGCCATTCGTCGTCGCCTATCGTACGTTCCCATTCGTCTTGGGCAGCGGGGCCGAAACATTGCGCGAGCACGGCGAAAAGGCGAGCATCATCCATCGGCATATCGATCCCCCCTCCCTGCGCGGCACCCTCCTCCGGCACCGCTTCAATGGGGCCCAGTATGGGCATGCGGCACGCAGCGCCGTCCTCTCTTACAGACGATTCTTGGGGAAAACCGCCCGTGACCATCAGGAACGGATGTCCTCCAAAAGAGATGACACCCATCCCCTGCTTTGCGGTACCATGGTCCCCATCTGGAGTTTTACCGAATTGCAAGCATCCGCTCCGCATATTCGCCATCATCTGGCAGGGTTCAGGGCAGCTCGGGATCGAAGGCGATGGCAAATGAGACGACAGGGGGAGACGCAATGACTGCTGCTGCGGCAAGGGGGCCGCTCGGCTTTTTCGGGCATTACGCGCCGTTATGGCCCTCAGCGCTCGGGGTTGCCTGCGCCTATGCGGGGTTAGCCGTTGCCACTCAGGGCAGTTTGCGATTCACCGACGAGGGCGTTTTCACCGACGGAGCCGCAGCGGTCGCTCTCATACCCTGCCTCGTCGCCGCCGCCATCCTATACAAGACCCGCTTCATCTGCACGCGACCCCTCATGCGAGTGCTCGTGCGCGTTGCCGCCGCCGTTGAAACGGCGGTCATCCTCGCCATGGGAGTGCTGCGTTTCACGGGGCTCTGCACGTTTCCCGTACGGTTCGGCCTGAGCGTGGCGGCAACCATCGCCGCCGCGCTCTGCATCGCCTGCTGGCTGCGACGCGCCTACGACGACGAAGTGCCGCTCGGCATGGAGCGTGGCGCCATCTTGGTGTTCGGCGGGATGATGGCGGCGCAGATCTTCACCTTCTCCATCGTCCACCTGCCCGACGGGATGCGCTGCCTTGCCGTCGCCCCAATCGTTCTTGCCCAGTTCGGCTGCTTGGCATGGGCGAACCGCCGCAGCTGCAAGGAAAATGAGGAGCAAGGACGCGCCGATGATTACTTCGCCTTCGTGCGCTCAGGGGCAGCAAGCAGCCGCTTCCTCGTCGCCTGCTCGATGGGCCTTGCAGCGCTGGCGTTGGTTGCCGGCTTCCTCGCCGGGTTCCCCAGCGGGTCGGCGATCCCCTTCACCTTTTCGGCGCGCATCGCCTGCTTCGCGCTAACCGAAGCCATGTGCCTGCTCTTCATCGTGTCGACCATTCGGCGCCAGTCTCGCACGATGACGGTAACGGTGTGGATCGTCATGCAGCTTCTAGCCGCAGTCGCGTTGGTGCTGTACTGCGCCTTCCCCGACCACTTGGAGATCGGGGCCATCGCCACCACCATGCTGGGCACGCTTATGACGGTATATGTGTGGCATTTGACCATCGCCTATTTGGCCTCGGGTTGGCGCGACCCGTTCTATTATGCCGCCATCGTGTGGGCTATCTGGACATTAGCGCGAGCATTCGGACGTTTCGTGGTTCTCGGGGCGATGCCCTCCGGCAGCGACAGCCATTTCACCGGGACGGTGATCAGCCTGCTTCTGCTGATCTCAACGCAGCTCATCTTGGTCAAGCTCATCGATGTGTCGAGCTATGCCGCCCAGCTGGCGATCAACAGCGACGGCGCCGAAGGCGCCGCCGCCTCTTCTACGGAGAACGGTAATTCCACGCCGGACCAAAACAAGGGCGGCAGCGCTCGGCTCGAACGGCTCCTCGGTCTCGATGAAGACTCCACGATGGCAGATGCCCGCAGCGCGGTCTTGCGCCACAATGCCGAGATGATGGGTGCGCAATACCTGCTATCCGCCCGCGAAACCGAAGTGCTTGCCCTCTATGCATCGGGCTTCACGCAGAAACGCGTTGCAGAAGAGCTGCATATCTCGCAAACCACCGCGCACACCCATATCGGGCGCATCTATGCGAAAACCGGCCTGCACTCGAGGCAGGAGCTTCTGGACTACATGCGCAAATACGGCGATATGTAGAAGATCGAAGCGGCACGACGATGCCGATCCTCGAAGAAAACCGATAGGGAAATGAAAAGCGCCCGTCGGGTAAGACGGGCGCTAAACCATTCGGGGGAATCATCCTGACTAGACGCTACAGCGTGATGACCCCCATGGTCTGCGCGACGTAGGCGATCAGAATGACCACGATGCACACCGGGGCGATGTACTTGATCATGATGCTCCACGGCTTCGCCAGGCTGAACTTCGCCGACAGGCGCACCTCGTCGATGATGACCTTGGGCTTGATGACCCAGCCGACGAAGATACAGGTAAGGATGGCCGAGATGGGCATCATCACCGAGTTGGAGATGAAGTCGAGGAAATCGAGGATGGACGTGCCCTCGCCCAGCGGCTGGATGAACGCGAGGTTGCTGTAGCCCAAGTTCACCACGATGCCCACCACGGTGGTGAACACCACCACGATGGCAAGCGCTTTCCTGCGCTGAATGCGCGCGCCGTCGGCGATGATGCTGGTGCAGGTCTCCACCAGCGAGATGGAGCTGGTGAGCGCCGCGAAGATGACCAGGATGAAGAAGATGCAACCGATGATACCGCCCGCATCGCCCATGCTGTGGAACACCTGCGGCAGGATGATGAACATCAGCGACGGGCCGGCATTCTGCGCCACGGCCTCGCCGGACCCCAATGCGGCGAATGTGGAAGGAATGATCATCAGTCCGGCAAGCAGCGAAATGGCGAAGGTGGTGCCCGCGATCTGCATCACCGACGAGGTGAGCTTCTCCTTCTTTTCCAGGTACGAGCCGTAGGTGACCATGATGCCCATGGCCAACGACAGCGTGAAGAACGTCTGCCCCAACGCCGCCACGATGAGCTCTGGCGAGAACTTGCTGACATCGGGAATCAGGTAGAACGCCAATCCATCCATGGCGCCCGGCTGCGTGAGCGCGTACACGGCAAGCGCCGCGGAAACGATGATGAGCGCGGGCATCATGATGAGGTTCGCCTTCTCGATGCCCTTGTTCACGCCCATGGCCACCACCAAGTAGGTGATCGCCATGAAGATGAGCATGAACAGCATGCTCTCGGGCGCGTTGGCGATGAAGTTCGAGAAATAGTCGCCGCCGTCGGCCAGCACTGCCGGGCCGTCGGTAATGTAGGCGGTCATGTACTTGGTGGTCCACCCGCCGATGACGCAGTAGTACGGCACGATGATGAACGGCACCGCCGACATGAACACGCCGATGAACGACCATTTCTTAGCCAGCACCTTGAACGAGCAGATGGAGCTCAGGCCGGTATGGCGGCCCAGTGCGGTCTCGAGCAGCAGCAGCGAGATGCCGATGGTGAACACGAAGACCAGGTACACGAGCAAAAACGTGCCGCCGCCGTACTTCGCCGCCAGATAGGGGAAGCGCCACATGCTTCCCAGTCCCACCGCCGAAGCGGCCGCCGCCAGCACGAACGCCAGCTTGCCCGACCACGTGGCGCGATCGTTTCCAGTTGCCATATCAAGCCCCCTGAATGTTGGGAAGGCGCCTCGCAGCGGCGCCTGATGATCCTGTCACGGGCAGTCGTCCGCCGATGCCCGAAGTACGCATTATACCTGCATTCGAGCCTGGCAACGAACATTCCGCCATGTACTCCCTCGATGCAAGAAGGGCGCATGCCAAGGCATGCGCCCTTCTTGCATCGAGGGATGCGGCCCATCATGCCGCGAACGCCCGCCGACTACTGCTGCGGGTACTGGTCGTCGGTCACTGGCTCGAGCCATTCGTTTGAGCAGCCCTCGCCGGGCGCCTCGAAGGCGATATGCGAAAACCAGCTGTCCGCCGCGGCGCCATGCCAATGCTTCACACCTGCGGGGATGACCACCACCGTACCGGGGGTGAGTTCCTGCGGATCCTTGCCCCACTCCTGGTACCAGCCGCGACCGTCGGTGCAGATGAGGATCTGCCCGCCGCCCTTTTCGGCGTTATGGATGTGCCAGTTGTTGCGGCAGCCCGGCTCGAACGTGACGTTAGCCAAACCGACGCCCGCCGTCGCAGGGTCGGTCAGCGGGTTGAGGTAGGAGTTGCCGATGAAGTACTGCGCATAAGCGTCGTTGGGGTTGCCCATGCCGAACATGGGCTGGAATCCGGTTTCCCGTTCTGCCATTTCTCGTCCTTTCCGCGGGGCGCGGGCGCTGCCCCGCCCCTCCGTTTCATTCCATGCTTTCGAACTTTACTCCTTGGAGCTAGGTTCAATGCAAGGGTTTCGCCATGACGGAATCGCCTTATTTCTTCTCGTTGGGGTCGATAGTGCCTGCCAGGGGCTTCTCGCCCGGACGCCCGATGGGACCCACCAGCTCATGCGCCACATAGGGCGCTTCCAGGTAGTCCGTCTCGTCGTCAGACAGCTCCACATCCAGCGCCGCAACCGCATCGTCGACGCGCGAGGGCTTCGAGCAGCCCACAAGAGGCGCCTCGATGCCGCGCTTCCACAACCATGCCAACGCGATGCTCGCCATGGGCATGCCGTGACTGCCCGCCACTTCCGCCACGCGCTCGACGATGGGCATGTCGCGCTCCCTGTCGGCATCGTACTTGCTGCGGGCAACCGCGTCGGTGGCGCTGCGCAGCGAGTCGCTTTCCCAGGTGGGTCGGCACAGGTGCCCCGAGGCAAGCGGGCTGTACGGCGTGACGGCCATGTCGAACTGACGGCACACGGGGATCATCTCGCGTTCGTTCTCGCGGTACAGCAGGTTGTAGTGGCACTGCATGCTGGTGAACTTCGTCCAACCGTTGTTTTCGGCAGCCACCTGCATGTTGTGCAGCTGGTAGGCGTACATCTCGCTGGCGCCCAGCGCGCGCACCTTGCCGGCGCCCACCAGGCTGTCGAGCGCCTCCATGGTCTCCTCGATGGGCGTGCCGTAGTCGAAGCGATGGATGATATAGAGGTCCAGGTAGTCGGTTCCCAGACGCTTGAGCGTGCCGTCGATCTCGCGCAGGATGGCCTTGCGCGACAGGCGCCCCTCGTTGAAGAACACCTTGCTGGCGATGACCGCGTCCTCTCGGCGGATGCCCAGGTTCTTCAGGGCGCGGCCGATGTACTCCTCGCTCGTGCCGAACGAATAGCCGTTGGCGGTGTCGATGAAGTTGATGCCCAGCTCGAACGCGCGCTTGATGACCGCCTGCGTCTCATCGGGACCGATGGTCCACTGGTGGAAATCGGGCGACGCCTTGCCGAACGTCATGCCTCCCAGACAGATGCGGGACACCTTGATGCCCGAATGTCCCAATGCCATGTATTCCATTGCCTGCAACCCCTTTTCTCAAACGAATCGCGATCATTCTTGCCCGAGAAGCTGCGCCTAGCGTCTCGCCATCGCCTCTTGCGGGATGGACGCGCCATTTTCCGCCAAGTTCCAAGAGAACACCGAACTTATCCCCTATTGCCGTTTTCCATCGCACCCACCACGCACGCGGGGGTGGGGTACAGCGCCAGAAGCGATCCGAGATCCTTGTTCATGTTTTCCTCGTTCCCTGTCTCGTCTCCTGTGTTCCCTTTGCCGGCCCTCCGCTTTCGCAGCGGGCCGACGCCCGGCGGTCACGGGCAAAAGCGCTCTTACAGCGATTTCCCCAGCTCGTATGCCTGCCGAGGAACATCGGTGCGCTTCGTCATCCCGGGGGTGCCGCAACCGTAGCCCAGCACCATGCCGACGTCTTCCATGTGCAGGTAGCGCACGATGGTCCGGTAGTGCGCGACCAGCGCGTCGAACGTCCAATCGTCGGCATTCCAAGCGACGGCGAGCAGCGCGGCTTTCAGGCTGCGATGCGTGATGCTCGCGTTCGCCGAGCAGAATCGGTCGATGACCGCCTTCAGCTGCGCGGTCATGCCGTAGTAGTACAGAGGGGTTGCGAGCACCACCATATCGGCCGAGAGGATGCTGGGGCGAACGGCGTCCATGCCGTCATGCTGGATGCAGGGCCCCTCGTAGCCGCAGCGCACGCACCCGGTGCATGGCGCCACGTCGGCGCGCGTCACATCGATGCGCTCGACGGAATGGCCGGCCTCCCGCGCGCCGCGCGCGAACTCGTCTGTCAGAATGGCGGTGGAGCCGTTGATGTTGGGGCTTCCCTGCAGAATGACAATCCTCATGATCCCCCTTCTTTCCATATGGGCGGCACCAAGCAGCCGCTGACGCCCGGCTTGCGCAGGCAGTGCCGTCGAACGCCGCATTGCCCGTCGCGCATTCGCGTGCGCAGAGGTTGCGCAGCTGCTCATCTGGGACGCACGGTTTCGTTCGCAACCGCTTTGTGTTCTCTATTTTAGTTACATTATGTCACTTGTAAATACTACATTCGAATTATTGTCACTATTATTACTTTTAGCGCTATGCGTTATACTGTAGTTGGCTTCAAAGACGGGCGGCTATTCGCCCCTTCACCTAGAAAGAAACGCATCGTGGCAGATTTCATCAGGGCTCGCAGCGGGCAGCAGAAAGAACAGCGCATGGCGGAGATCAAGCATGCTGCCGACGAGCTGTTCCGCGAACGCAGCTACCACGAGATCACGCTGAAGGCCATCGCGGAGCGCCTGGGCTGGTCGCATGCAGCGCTGTACAAATATGTGAAGACCAAGGAGGAGATCTACCTGGAGCTGTGCGGCGACTATTGCCGCAGCTTCTACGACTCCCTGCTGACCGCCTACCCGCAAGGGTGCACGTACTCGCATGAAGTGCTTGCCGAGGTGTGGGCCGAGCAGCTGAACAGCAACCGCGAATACCTCACCTACAGCAACATGCTGTTCACCATCATCGAGACCAACGTGAGCGCGGAGCGTTTGGCCGCGTTCAAGAAGAGCTACTACGACTGCCTCGACAAAGTGTCCGAGCGCTTCCGCGAGAACCTGGGGCTCGGCGCCGAGAACGCCGACAAGCTGTTCCACGCGGTGCTGTTCCACGCCGTCAATCTCAACGGCTGGTGCACCGACAACCCCCTGGTGAACGAGGCGATGGAGATCGCCGGACTGGAAAACCGCATTCCCGATTTCAAAGAGGACATGCGCGAGTTCATCGAGATGTGCCTGGTGCACTACTGCAGCTAGCGCTTGTCAACTGCTCTGAAACCGTTGGCGCAGGACGACTTGGCCGATTCCCTTTTCATGCCGCGCCGCGCAACGCCGCATGGTGCCATAATGGATGGGTACGAGCTGCAGACGGGCAGCCGTCTGGCAGCGAACCATCTTCCAAGAGAAGGGATGCGCCATGCTTCATGAAGTTCAGTTCCCCTCGTCCAACGGCCGCGACACGGTGACCGGCTGGATCTATGTCCCCGCCACCGAACCGGAAGGAATCGTGCAGCTGGTTCATGGGTTCGGCGAGCATTCGCGCCGCTACTTCCATATGATCGTGGCGTTGATGGACGCCGGCTACATCGTGGCGGCAGACGACCATGTTGGCCATGGTGCCACCGCCATCGCCAACGACACCTGGGGCGACTGGGGCGATGCGGGCCCGCACACTATGATGGAGGACGAGAAGCGCTTCAAGGACATCGTGTGCGAGAAGTACCCCGACCTGCCCTATTTCATGTTCGGCCATTCCATGGGTTCGATGATCGCCCGCGACTTCTCCGCGAAGTACGGCGAAGAGCTCGACGGCGCCATTTACTGCGGCACCACCGGCATCTTCAAGAACACCCGCGAAACACGCGAGAAGCTCGACAAGGTCATCGAAGCCGGCGGCGCGCACGACTCCGACCCCGAGTTCGTGAACGAGCTGATGGGCTGGATGTTCGCCCGCTGCCCTGAAGGCGCGAAGCTGGGCAACGAGTGGATCTGCCACGATCCCTACGTGCAGAAAGACCATGCCGAAGACCCCTTCGACGCGTTCACGCATCCCACGCATAACATCAGCCTGCGCGACTTCATCGACATGATGCTGTGCATCGAAGGCGAAGATTGGGCGAAGAAGGTTCCCACCGACCTGCCCATCCTGTTGATTGCCGGCGACCAGGACCCGGTGGGCAACTTCGGCGAAGGCGTGTATCAGACGGCCAACTGGCTGATCGACACCGGCCACGAGGACGTGCTCACCAAGCTGTACCCCGGCTACCGCCACGAGATCCACAACTACGACGACATCAAAGACGACGTCGAGGAAACCATAATCGAGTGGCTGGACCTGCAGCACTAGGACACGGCAGATAGCAGGCACCGCGCGGCGCCTGCTAAAAGAAGCTGACCGCCCGCCCTGGGATGCCCCGGGGCGGGCGGTCGCGTTTTGCTACCACATACGGCCTTCGTCGACGGCATCCATGATGTCTTGGATGCTGTCTTCGGCCTGCTTATAGGTTTGCGGATCGGTCACGCCGGTTTCATCGATGAGGCGCTCGGCCACATCGATGGCGTTGTTCAGCATGTCCTCGGTTTTATCGCTGATCCAACGGCCGTCGCCTTCCTTAGACCACTCCTTCGCGTCATCGACGGTGCTCTGCAGCTGTGCTTTGGCCTGCTCCACCTCGGCGCTGGTCTCCTGCGCGGTGGCGAGCGCCTGCACGTCATCGCCCAGACGTTCTTGGAGCTGCGCCACCTCGGCCTTCTGGGCATCGAACTGCTCGGTCATGCCCGACTCGAAATCGCGGTACTTCGCATCGAGCGACGCTTGCATGGCGCCCTGCATGCTGCACGACACCACCACAGAGACCAGCAGGGACAAAGCCACGGCCACTGCGCACAGAAGCGCGATGGTGCGCGGGCTCACGCCCAAGCCGGGGATGACGCCGTCGGCGTTGCGGGAAGGCTGCGCGTGCTTGCCGAATCCGCGCCTCCCGTACGCGTGGGCGACCGCCGGGCGCACGCCGCCCATGGGCTGCTCTTCTGCCGCATCGGCATCCGCTTCGGGATCGAGGTCGTCATCGGATGTTGGCGCGTCGGAGTCGGTGTCGGCGGGGATTTCGGCGCCTTCGGGCTCGAAGCCGAAGGCGTCTTCCTCGGCGAGCACTTCGACGCGCACCTCTTCGGCGGCGCTTCCCTTCCGCGGTTCAGCGGCGTTCCCGAGCCCTTCTTCCCGATGCGTTCCGTCCATACGATCCCCTTCCCCGCGCGTGTCGAGCTGCGCGATGCCTCCCATGGTAACCGATGGTTAGATGCCGGCGCGGGAGGAATGCACCACGTTGAGATCGGATTCCTGCCTCACATCGCGCTTGATGATGCGGAAGCACAACAGCGCCGTGACGGGGATGGCAAGCGCCAGCAGGCCGCCGAAATCGAAGCTGAGCTCGGCGCCGAACAGATCGATGATGCTGCCCGACAGCGTGGGACCGAATGCCATGCCGCAGGTGACTCCGGCGTTCATCCAGGTGATCGCCTCGGTCAGGCGGTCACCGGGAACCGCGCGCTCGCAGGTGCCGTTGGCAACGATGAGGAAGGGCGCGTACGCGAACGCCGCAAGCGTGCCCACCAGGAACAGGGAAAGCTTCGAATCGATGAGCATCATGGTGCCGTACGCCAGCCCGATGAGCGCCGCGAACAGCACCAACTGGCGGTATTGCGGCATGCTCAGGCGGATCATGCCGAACACGAACCCCATGAGCATGGAAGTCACGGCAGATGCCATCAGCACCACGCTGGCGAAGGTGGTGTCGCCCACCTCCTCGGAAAACGAGATGGTGGACGTGTCGAACACCCCGTAGAACGCGCCGACGAACAGCATGAGCACGAACAGCACGCGCACCACCGAGGACGTGCGGATCACGCTTTTGCGATGGGCGAAGTCGCCATCGGGCGACGCGGACGCGGCAACTCCTTCCCCGTCTCCCGCCTCATCCCAGCCGGGAGTGGGCTCGGTGCCGCGCGAGCACACGAGAAGAACCGCGCCCGCCGCGAACGCCGCAGCACCGAACAGCATGCCGGCAACCGGCGCGATCGCCGAAGCGAGCGCCACCGACAGCGATGGGCTGAACATGAACCCGACATCGTCGAGCACGCCCTCATACGAGAACATGGTGCGCATGACGGGCGCGGCCTTTCCCAACCTGCCCGAGCGGATGAGGAATGTCCAACGCGTGCGAGCAAGCGCCGGCGGATTCGGCGAGAACCCCATGAACACGGCCGCCACGAACAGCAGCCAATCGGGACCGTGCAGAAGCACGATGCATGCCATGCCCACCACGCCCGCCAGCGTGAGCAGCGACGCCCACGGCACCACCTTCGACTGCCCATAGGTGTCCACCAGCTTGGAAACGCGCGGCGAGATGACGAACGTCGCCAAAGCGATGGCGGACGACACCAGCCCCGCCACGAAGAACGAGAACCCCGAAAGCGTGAGCATGGTGACGGTGCCGATAGTGTTCATATACGGCAGGAAGCGCATGAGAAAGCATCCGATATCGAACGGATACGCCTCGCGGACGCGCAAAATCGCCTTATATACCCCAGGATTGATGGCCGACACCGTCGCCTCCTTCTGCTGCTAGGCGATCCCGGCCAACAAGCCGATGCCGTGGACGACGAATGCCACCGCCCAGGCCACGACCAGCTGCCACAGCGCCACGCCCACTGCCCACTTGCCGCCCAGCTCCCGCTTCACCGCGGCCAGCGCCGCGACGCAGGGAGTGTACAGCAGGCAGAATACCAGCAGGCTGAGCGCGGCCAGCGGCGATAGCGCCGCCGTGATGGCCTCCACGCCGCCGAACAGGATGGACAGCGTGGACACGACGCTCTCCTTCGCCATGACGCCGGTGATGAGCGCGGTGGAGATGCGCCAATCGCCGAACCCCAACGGCGCGAACACCGGCGCTATGGCGCCGGCGATGACCGCCAGGATACTGTCCTGGGAGTCGGAAACCACGTTCAGCGTGAAATCGAAGGTCTGCAGCACCCAGATGACGATAGTGGCTATGAAGATGACGGTGAAGGCGCGAGACAGGAAGTCCTTCGCCTTATCCCACATCAGGTGCCCGACGTTCTTCGCACCGGGCAGGCGGTAGTTGGGAAGCTCCATCACGAACGGGACGGCCTCGCCCTTGAACAGGGTGCCGCGCAGCAGAAGCGCCACGAGCACGCCCACCAGCATGCCGCCGAAGTACAGACCCACCATCACCAGCGCCCCGTTTGCCGGGAAGAACGCCGCCGTCAAAAACGCGTAGATGGGCAGCTTGGCCGAGCAGCTCATGTAGGGCGTGAGCAGGATGGTCATCTTGCGGTCGCGCTCGGAGGGCAAGGTGCGCGAGGCCATGACCGAGGGAACCGTGCAGCCGAAGCCGATGAGCATGGGCACGATGGAGCGGCCCGACAGGCCTATCTTGCGCAGCAGCTTGTCCATCACGAACGCCACACGGGCCATGTAGCCCGAGTCTTCCAGGATCGACAGGAAGAAGAACAGCACCACGATGATGGGCACGAACGACACCACGCTGCCCACGCCGTTGAACACGCCATCCACCACCAGCGATTGCAGCACGTCGTTCACCTGGGCAGCCTGCATGGCGGCAGACACCTGGTCGGTGAGCCAGGCTATCCCCATGTCCAGCAGCTCCTGCAGCCAGGCGCCGATGACGTTGAACGTAAGCCAGAACACCACCGCCATGATAGCGATGAAGGCAGGGATAGCGGTGAAGCGGCCGGTGAGCACACGATCGATGCGCTGGCTGCGCGCATGCTCGCGGCTTTCATGGGGGCGCACCACCGTCTGGGCGCACACGCGCTCGATGAAGCTGAAGCGCATCTCGGCGATGGCCGCGGCGCGATCGAGCCCACGCTCCGCCTCCATCTGGCAGACGAGGTGCTCGAGGGCGTCCTTCTCGTTCTGGTCGAGGTCCAGCGCGTCCAGCACAAGCTGGTCGCCCTCGGCCAGCTTGCTGGCGGCGAACCGCACGGGGATGCCGGCGCGCTGCGCATGATCCTCGATGAGGTGCATGATCCCGTGCAGACAACGATGCACCGCGCCGCCGTGATCTTCGGGGTCGCAGAAGTCCTGGCGAACGGGGCGTTCTTGGAAGTTCGCCACGTGGATGGCATGGTCGATAAGCTCGGCGGTGCCCTCGTTGCGCGCCGCAACCAACGGCACCACGGGGATGCCCAGAAGCTCCTCCATCTCGTTAACGCGGATGGAACCGCCGTTGCCGGTGACCTCGTCCATCATGTTCAGCGCCAGCACCATGGGGATGTCCAATTCCATCAGCTGCATGGTGAGGTACAGGTTGCGTTCTATATTGGTGGCGTCGACGATGTTGATGATGCCGTGAGGATGCTCTTCCAGCAGGAATTGCCGCGTAACGATCTCCTCGCTGGTGTAGGGGGACATCGAGTAGATGCCCGGCAGATCGGTGACCAGCGTTTCGGGGTGTTCCTTGATGGCGCCGTCTTTGCGGTCCACCGTGACTCCCGGGAAATTGCCCACATGCTGGTTAGAGCCTGTGAGCTGGTTGAACAGGGTGGTCTTGCCGCAGTTCTGGTTGCCCGCCAAAGCGAAGGTTACCAGCGTGCCATCGGGCAAGGGGGTCTCGGTATCCTTGTCGTGATAGCGAACGCCCCCTTCGCCCAGGCCGGGGTGGCTGAGCGGCTCGCCCGACTGCCGATCCCGCTTGCGCGCGTCGGCATCGCGCACGTCCTCAACATCGATCTTCGCAGCGTCGTCCAAGCGCAGCGTGAGCTCGTAGCCATGCACGCGGACCTCCACCGGATCACCCATGGGGGCATGCTTTACCATGGTGATGCTTGCCTGCGGAATGATGCCCATGTCCAGGAAATGCTGGCGCAGCGCGCCATCGCCGCCCACGCGCTCGACCGTTGCGGTCTTGCCGATGGGCAGCTCCTTCAATGTCGTCACTGTAGGTGCTCCTTGCAAGGGCGGCGCCCTTTCTGCGGCTCCGCCTAGATCTCTTCCGTTCGTCGGCTTCACTATAAAGGTTTTTCCCGCTGCCTGCATCGTCGCAGGCGGGAAGCGGCGGAGCAGTGCCCTGAAACAAGCCCGCAACGACGCCGCGCGTTGCAAGCGCCCGGAACCGCCGTTTGCCGATGGGGTTTGACAACCCGCCGCACACCCCTACAATAGGCGCATACCTAATCGCATAGCGCATCCCGCCGAAGCATCCTGGATCCATTGGAGACTGGATGTGGATGGGACCTCTGGAGAATCCCGGCCCAACCGGGTGCCGAAGGGGCAAGGCAGGCAGGCGATGAGCCTCCGCCGAAACTCTCAGGCAAAAGGACAGAGAGCTACACGGTTGGCCCCGCAGCGCCCAAGGCATTGCGGCTCCCGGTTCCAACCGCGCGCTTCCTCTTCCCTTTCCCCAGAACCTCGGGCGGGCACCGCATAAGACCAGCCGACGGAGAGGGGAAAGCAAAGCAATGGAAACCTTCGAAAGCATACTGGGCACCATCGACACCTTCGTTTGGGGTCCGCCGTTGATCGCGCTCATCCTTTTGGGCGGCATCTTCCTGACCATCCGCCTGCATGCGCTGCAATTCCCCTGGCTACCGCGCGCGCTGCGCTACACCTTCAGCAACGAGAAAGACGGGCAAGGCGAGATCACCAGCTTCGCCGCCATGTGCACCGCCATGTCGGCAACGGTCGGCACGGGCAACATCGTGGGCATCGCCACGGCAGTGGTCACCGGTGGTCCGGGCGCGCTGTTCTGGATGTGGATGGCGGCGCTGTTCGGCATGGCCACCAAGTTCTCCGAGGGCCTTTTGGCAGTGAAGTACCGCACCACCGACAAAAACGGCCATGTGCTGGGCGGCCCTTTCTACTACATCGAGAACGGCATGGGGCCTAAATGGAAATGGCTGGCGAAGGTGTTCGCATTCTTCGGCATGTGCGTCGGCCTGTTCGGCATCGGAACGTTCACCCAGGTCAACTCCATTTCAAGCGCAGTCGTAGGCTTCTTCGATCCGAACAGCCAGCATATGGTGAATCTATTCGGCATAGACATCTCCATCGCTGCAGTTATCGGCGGGCTCGTTACCGCGGTGTTCGCCGGGCTGGTGATAATCGGGGGCGTGAAGCGCATCGCCCATGTTTCCGAACGCGTGGTGCCGGCAATGGTTGTCGTGTTCCTTCTCTTCTCGTTCACACTGATCATCTACAACATAGATAAGATCCCCGCCGCGTTCTACACGATCGTCACCCACGCATTCGGCTTGCAAGCATTTGGAGGCGGCATGTTGGGCGCCATCCTCATCGCCATGCAACTGGGCCTGGCACGCGGTATCTTCGCCAACGAAGCGGGCCTGGGATCGGCCCCCATCGCCGCAGCCGCCGCTCAGACCAAGGAGCCCACGCGCCAGGGCATGGTCTCCATGACGCAGACATTCATCGACTCCATCATCATCTGCTCGATGACGGGTTTGGCGCTCGTGCTCACCGACACCTACGAGATCGGCCTGGAGGGTGCGGCGGTTACCACAGCGGCGTTCCAAGCCGGCCTGCCGTTCGTTCCTTCCGAAGCGGTATCGTTCGTTTTGATGGTGTGCCTGGCGCTATTCGGCTTCACCACCATCCTGGGTTGGAACTACTACGGCGAGCGCTGCCTTGAGTACCTCAGCGGGCGCAACCAGAAAGCCGTGCTGGCGTACCGCTGGCTCTACATCGCCTGCATCTTCATCGGCCCGTACATGACGGTTTCGGCCGTATGGACCATCGCCGATATCTTCAATGCGTGCATGGCCGTTCCCAATATGGTGGCGCTATTCGCGCTGTCGGGCGTGGTGGCCAAGGAGGCCAAGGACTACTTCCGCCGCTTGAAGGCAGCCGGCGGCGATGAGAGCAAGATGGCGCCGCGCGGCGATGACTCCGCCGATTGGAAATCCCCCAAGCCCGAAGGCGCCGGAGCCTAGGCGCGCCGAAGCCTCCCATCTGCCGTAGCAGGCCCCGCCCCAACGCGCAATGCGCGAAGGGGCGGGGCTTTTTCGTAGCAGAAGACGCAAGCTCGGAAACAGCCTCCATCGACAGGCGTCCGGGGAAGCCCTAGAATCGCACTAACCGCGAACGGGGAGGCGCCCATGAAGATCGAGGAGAAGATAAAGAGCGCAGGGTTTGAGCTGGGGTTCACGCACGTGGGCATCGCGCCCGCCCATGATTACGAGGACTACGAGCGCGACATCCTCGGTCGCCCGGACTACGCGCCGTTCACCGCCACCGAAACGTCGCTGCTGCGCAGGATCGCACGTACCAAAACGCTCCACCCGCAGGCGCAATCGATCATCTGCGCCACCCTGGGCTACGGCGGCATCGACTACCCGGAAACTCTCACGCCTTCGGTTGCGCGCACCTACCTCTCGCGCACCTACACCCCGCCCGCCGACATGCAGCACGGCGTGCAGATCGAGGCGTTCGCCCGCGCCTTGGAAGACCTGGGACTGAACATCGACCGCAACCAGTTCAACCTCCCCCAAAGACTCGCCTGCGCCGAAGCGGGCGTGGTCACCTTGGGACGCAACAACTTCGCCTATACGCCGGAAGACGGTTCGTTCAACATCCTGGTCACCTTCCTCACCACCGCGAAGCTGGAATGCGACCAACCCACCTTCCGATGCGAATGCCCCGAAGGCTGCGAGCGGTGCATCCATGCCTGCCCCACCCAAGCCATCGCCGGGCCGCGCCGGCTGATGCTGGACCGCTGCATCCTGTTCAACAACCAGCGCTTCGAGCTCGGCGCGCAAGAGGAGGTGTGGGCTCAGCTGGGACAGCGCATCCACGGCTGCGACGAATGCCAGCTCGCCTGCCCGCGTAACCGCGCAGTGCTCGAAGGACCCAAACGCCGCGATGCGTTCCTCGACCTGCTCGCGCAAAAGTTCGACCTCGAGAAGATACTCGCGCTCGACGACGAGTATTACCGCGAAACGATCCATCCCATCATGTACAACTACATCAAGGATCTGGACATCTTCAGGCGCAACGCTGCCATCGCCCTGGGCAACTCCGGCGATCCGTCGCATTTACCTGCGCTGCGCCGCGCCCTCGAAGCCGCCGGCAATCCACCGGTGCGCAAGGCTATCGAATGGGCGATCGCACGCCTGGAGAGAAGCGAAAGCTGAACCCACCGCGATCAGAACGGTCGATCCCGTCGTGTTCGATTGCGCGGGGGCGGGCGGCGGTGTAGCATCCATTTTGCAGAAAGCGCGCCTGCGCATGCGGGCGAGAATCCAAGCTTGAGGGGGCAACCATGAACATCGAATCCGCCACTGTGCTGTGCTTCAGCGGCACGGGGACCACAGAGAAATATGCTCAGGCGTTCGCCGGAACCCTTCCCTTCCCCGCCGCCTATCACGCGATCTCCCAGCGTGAGGACCTGAGCCTAACGCTGGGCGAGCACGACCTCTTGGTGCTGGCAGTGCCGGTGTATGCCGGTTACGCTCCCTCCTTCGTGTGGGAGCGTCTGGCAAACGTGCAGGGCGCCAACACACCGGCAGTGGTGTTGGCAGTGTACGGTGCGCGTGACTACGACAATGCGCTGCTGGAGGCGAGCGGTAAGCTGGCCGACAAGGGCTTCGCCACTGTGGGCGCAGCGGCGCTGGTTGCGCGCCATTCCATCGTGACCTCCATCGCACCCGACCGCCCGAGCACCGCCGACCTGGACGGCGCGAAGGAGTTCGCCGGCATCGTCGCCCAGCGGCTGGCGGACATGAACGGCATCGAAGACGCCCCAGCATTCCAATTCAAGGGCGAGATGGGCACCGGAGCGCGTCCCGGCATCGCCCCTGCGGCATCGGAGGATTGCGTGCGATGCGGCACCTGTGCACGGTCATGCCCGGCGCTAGCGATCCCCGAGGACGCACCCAACACCACCGACCCGGAGAAGTGCATCTCGTGCCTGCGCTGCATCAGCGTGTGCCCGGTGGGCGCACGCTCTCTGCCCGAGCAGCTCCTGGCCGGCGCGGCAGCCATGCTGGCGAAAACCGCGGACCCCGCGAAGGAGAACGAGTATTTCTAGGAACGACGAATCGCAACGACCCTGTTGCCGTTTCGCTTTAGAGAAGAAAAGGAGATCGCGATGAAGGTTCTTTTGATCAACGGCAGCCCCCATAAGGAAGGCTGCACCTACACGGCTCTGAAGGAAGTCGCCGACACGCTGGAGGCAGAAGATATCCAGACCGAGATTGTCTGGGTGGGCGCCAAGCCCGTGGCGGGCTGCACTGCCTGCGGCACCTGCAGCAAAACCGGGAAGTGCATCTTCGACGACCAGGTAAACCAAATCGTCGATGAGCTGCCGGAGATCGACGGCATCGTGGTGGGCTCGCCGGTGTACTACAGCGGCCCCAGCGGGCAAATTCACGCGTTCCTGGACCGCCTGTTCTATGCGGGCAGCGGATTCGCCGGCAAGGTTGGCGCCGCAGTGGTAAGCTGCCGCCGTGGCGGGGCATCGGCAAGCTACGATGTGCTGAACAAGTACTTCGGAATGAACAGCATGCCCATTGCCACCTCGCAGTATTGGAACCAGGTGCACGGAAACACCCCTGAGCAGGTTCGCCAAGACGAGGAGGGCATGCAGACCATGCGCACCCTGGCGCGCAACATCGCTTGGATGCTGAAGTGCATCGAAGCGGGTCGTTCTGCTGGCATCGCGTTCCCCCAGCACGAAGTCCCCATCAAGACGAACTTCATCCGCTAGCGCTTGAAAGCATCTTGCAGCCGCCGTCGCCCATGGATCGTCCATCGGCGACGGCGGCTTTTTGTTTATCATGGGTTCGAATCCCCCATCACTGCATAAAAAAACGAGCCTGGAGCATATCCAGGCCCGTTTGGTTTCCATGGTGGAGATGATGGGATTCGAACCCACGACCCCCACGTTGCGAACGTGATGCTCTCCCAGCTGAGCTACATCCCCATGGGTTTGCGCCGAAGCGCAGGGCAGTATTGTGCACCTCTTTGAATCGTTTGTCAAATATCGCGGCGTCATTCGGAGCTTCGCCGCAAAACTCCCACGCTCGCCGCCTCCTGCGCCTCGTCTTCTTCCAAAACAGGCCATCGAACGCCATTCTACGCAGGTATACTGATCAGAAACGTGATTCCAGCACACGACATCATACGACCACAGGGGGCGACCATGCTGAACCGCACTGTTCTCGAGCAGGCAGGCATCGATATGGATGAAGCGCTGCAACGTGTCATGGGCAACGAGGCGCTGTTCGATCGACTGCTCGGCATGTTCTCCAACGACCAGCAGCACGCCAACCTGCACGCCGCCATCGATACGCACGATGCCGACGCGGCCATAGCCGCCGCCCACTCCCTTAAAGGAACGTGCGGGAATCTATCGATGAAACCGCTCTACGAGCTGGCGTCGAAGCAGCTCGAGCTGCTTCGCACCGGCAAGTGGGACGAGGCAGCTGCATTGATGCCTGCGATCGATAGCGCCTACGCCGCCACTCAAGAAGCCATCACGGCACGCAACAGCTAAACCTTCCATCACGTGCCCTTTGCACGGCGAAATCCCCGGAAACGAAAAGCGAGCGCCCGACGGCGCCCGCTTTTCGCACTCTAGCCAGAAAGTCCCTTTACGACAGGACTTTCTCCTCCTCGCGCTCCTCTTCCTTCTCCATACGGGAATCGGACTCGCTGTCATCGGTGATGAAAGGCTCGAACAACGGCTTGCCGTCCTGCGAAAGCTCGACCACGCCCGTGAGGATATCGACGAACTGGTAGGACTGACGCGCCGTGCGACCGCGTTTACGATCGACCTCCATGATGAACAGCTGCGGATGCACCTGAGTTAGCACGCCCTCGCTTTCAACGATCTTGGAGCGGCCCATATTCGCGCGCACCTTGAGGCGTTGACCAACCAGATCATTCAGCCTATCATGGATGGAGTCAACGATTCCGGCTTGCTTAGCTAAATCCATCTTCTAACAACCTCGCTCTAACCAGCATAGCAAAATGACAAGTGCTCATTTTATCATGCCCGTCAAGAGCCAGCGCTTTTACCGTGCGTTCCTTTCGAAAACTCCGATAAATCAACCGCGATCGACAATCAGTGCAAGGCCTAAGGCGATGAATTCATCCTGCGAGAGGGACTCGCCCCGACGTCTAGAATCGATACCTGCATGTTCGAACAGCTGAGGCAACGCGGCGGCAACCGCCTTGCCCTCCGCGCCGCGCCCGGAAAAGTAGGTTTTGCAGGAATTGGACAGCGTCTTACGCCGGGTGGCGAAGGCGGCATCCGCCATGATGCACGTGGCGGCCACCAGTTTCTCCACCGCTTCGTCGCGTGTTGGAGCGAGCGGGGCCCCCTCCCGCTCGGCATCCTCGACGGCGGCAAGAACGGCTTCCGGCGTGCGCCGGTCCAGCCGGATGACCGAGCTGTCCACATGCGGCGGCGGGAAGAAGTTCCCCGGGGACACCAAGAAACGCCCCGCCGGCTGGGCGTATAGGCCCAGCTTCACCGTGTAGGCGCCGTAGTTCTTGCTGCCGGGCTCGGCGGCCATGCGATCGGCCACCTCCTTCTGCACCATCACCGTCGCGCTTTGCAGGGAGGGAAACCGCTGGAAGAAGCCCAGCACCACCGTGGCAGCAACCGCATACGGCAGGTTCGCAACGAGCTTCGCCGGGGCGGTATCGTCGCATCCCATCTCTGAGAACGCCTCTTTCAGCTCGCCTGCGCCCAGGTCGAGCGCATCTTTTTGGATGAGCGCGAAACGGTCGCCCCACGGAGCGCATGTCTCCTCGAGTACCTGGGGAAGGTCGGGGTCGCGCTCCACCGACACCACGCAACGGGCGTGCTTCAACAGCGCGATGGTGAGCGTTCCAATGCCAGGCCCCACTTCCAACACGGCGTCAGACTCGCCCAGCTCGGCAAGCGAGACGATCTTAGCCAGGATATCGTCATTGATGAGGAAGTTCTGCCCGAGCGATTTCTTAGTGGCGAGGCCGTGGCGCGCGAGCGTCTCGCGCGTGGCAGACACGCTCGCCAGGGGCGAGAGCCTATCCACGGCGACCGCCTCGCCTCGGAGAGCCCTTGGAGGACCCTCCCTTGCCGGAAGAGCTTTTCGCAGCAGAACCCTTGCCACCCTTCCGCGTCCCTCCTTTGCCGGAGACGCATCCACCATGTTTGCGCGCAGCGCCCTGCTGCGCGCCGGCGGCGCGCTTGGACCCCTTCGTCGGCCGAGAGAGGGAAAGGCGCGGCTTGCCGTCATGCGCGGTACGAGGCGCCTGCCGATCGGGGGAATCGACCATTTGGGTGCCGCGGCCCGATGCGGACGCGGCGGAGCTGCCTTCGCAGCCGTCCTCCTCGTCGGCAAGCAGGTATTCCTGCGGCTCGCCCACCTGATTGCCCTCGGCATCGATGGCACCCACCCAGTCGAAGATAGACTCCAGATGGAAGCCCGCGACCGAGAACGCCGACTGCACCGTGCCCACCAGCGGGTCGAACCCATGTGGATCACCGCCCTCTCCCACCACGTGCAGCACCAGGGGGCGTTTGCCGCGCGTGCGCACATTGGAGTAGTAATAAGGCTGGAGGCGATCGAGCAGCGCTTTGAACTGGGCGGGCGCGCCCGCGAAGTACACCGGCGACACCACGATAAGCTCATCGGCGGCGTCGAGGTGCTTGCGCACTTCGGGCATGTCGTCGTCGATGACGCATGCATGCAGCGCGGCATCGCTTCCCGCAACAAGCGGATGCGGGGAAAGCGGGTCGCCTTCCTCGGGTCCTTCCGGCGCCGCCTGCAGTGCCTGCCTGCAACCGTCGCAGCCGCGGCAGGGCCCCACCTGCGTGCTGGCCACCGACACGATGGACACCACGTCATCGGGGAATTCGTCGATGCACGCGTACAGCAGCTCGTCGGCAAGGGAGGCGCTGCGGCCGTCCACCCGCGGCGACCCGACCACTATCACCCGATTCATATTCGCGATCCTCCCTTACCTTCGATGGTCTCTCTAGCTTTTCGATGCGCGCCATTGCGCCACGGCGGCGCGAGCGCGCTCGGCGGCCGTCATCTCATGCATGCCCAGCTCCTGGGCATGCTCGCGCTGCCAAGCCGTGGGCTCACGGTCCAGCAGGCCGTGCGCGTTGTCCAGCAGCGCGCGCAGGAACGCCTCGCGTTCCTCGCCGAACGACAGCCCGCGCACCTCGCACAGCTTGTCAGCCGTGAACAGCACGTGCTCGGGACCGCACGTGATGCCGCGCAGCGGCTCGGGCGTCATGTAGGGCGCGTCGGTTTCCGTGAGCAGCAGATGCTGCGGCGTGCGGGCCGCGGCATCGCGCACCTCGTCGGCCTTCTTGAACGTGACCGGGCCGCCGAAGGCGATGTGGCACCCGGCATCCACCCAGCGCTCCAGCTCCGCCCAATCCAGGTTGAAACAGTGCAGCAGCGTGCCCGCCTGCGGGAAGCCCTCTTCCTGCAGGATGGCGAACGCGTCGTCGTGCGCCTCGCGCACATGCAGCACCACGGGCAGCCCGGCCTGCTTCGCCACGCGGATCTGGCGACGGAACGCCTCGCGCTGCACGTCGCGCGGGGAAAGGTCGTAATGGTAGTCTAGGCCGATCTCGCCCACGGCACTCACACGCGGATCAGCCAAACGATCCAGAAGCGTTTGCTCGAGTGCGTCATCGTAGTATTTCGCGTTGTGGGGATGGCATCCCACTGCGAACCGAACCCGCGGCACGCGCGGGGAGGGGGATCCTCAACAACCCCCTCGGGCGATCTGACGTATCTTGAACGAGCCTTGGAGCGCCCATCCCTCCATGTTCTCGAAGGGCGCGGCGCCGTCCTCGTAGACATCCACGATGTCGCACAGGAACTCGACGTTGTTGGCGCCTGCGCGCGCCAGCGAAAGCGACGGGTCCTGTAGCAGATGCACGTGGCAGTGCGTATCGGCGACCGGAGCCTCCAGGTACGGCGCGTCGATGATGCGCCACTGGCCCTTCTTGCGTTTCTGATGGAACATCGCGTCGAAGAACAACGGTTCTTCTTCGCGCAGCTCATCGGCCATGACAGTCACTTCCTATCGGAACAATCGTCCCTTTCCTAGCCTCCAGGGAAAGGCGGCGGGCGCAGCGGTCGTGCCGGAGCGCCCCGCACCGCCTTCGCAGCAGCGCGGCGACCCGCCCTACTCTTCGATGGAGATATCCTTCACGTCCAGGCGCGGGAACAGCGGATCGCCCACTTCCACCGCGTTGCCGGCGGGCAGCTGCCCCCATGCGGCGGCAGCCTGGATGTCGGTCACCTCATCGGCACGGCTCAGCCCGATGCGGCGCAGCGCCTCGTTGGAAACGTTCGGCGTGAACGGCGCCATGAACAGCGCAATGATGCGCGTCGCCTCCAGCAGGTTATACATCACGAACGCCAGCTCGTCGGCCTTGGCCTCATCCTTCGCCAGGGCCCACGGGGCGCTTTCCTCGACGTAGAGGTTGGCCGCTTCGGCCAGCGCGCGCACCGCAGCGGCGGCGCCGGTGAAGTCGGCATCGCCCATGCACGCATCGTAGGCCTCGTACAGG
This sequence comes from Eggerthellaceae bacterium, assembly GCA_036306585.1. Lineage (GTDB taxonomy): Bacteria > Actinomycetota > Coriobacteriia > Coriobacteriales > Eggerthellaceae > Aphodovivens. Next base: position 94,477 of record JAXJZF010000005.1, on the reverse strand, counting down.
CCCGCGGCTGCCGCGCGCAGCGGGTTTTCCGCATCGCGCAGGCTCTCAGGCACCTGGGGCACCTTCGAGTCGAAGTACTTCTTCGTCATGTTGAACACACGGCTGCACAGGTTTCCCCAGGTGTTGGCCAGATCGGCGTTGTACACCTGCACCATGCGCTCCATGGAGATGTTGCCGTCGTGGCCGAACTGCACGTCGCTCATGAAGTAGTAGCGGTAGGCGTCCACGCCGAAGATCTTCACCAGGTCGGCGGGCATGATGCCGTTGCCCTTCGACTTCGACATCTTCTCGCCCTTGGTCAGCAGGAAGCCATGGCCGAACACGGTGTGCGTGATGGGCAGCCCCGCCGCCATGAGCATGGCCGGCCAGATAACGCAGTGGAAACGCGTGATGTCCTTGCCCACGAAGTGGTACTGCATGGGCCAGCGCCGCTCGAACTCGCCCGCGCGCTCATCGTCGTCACCGTAGCCGATGCCGGTAAGGTAGGCCAGCAGGGCGTCTGCCCACACGTAGGCGACATGCCCCTCGTCGAAGGGCAGCGGAATGCCCCAGTCGAACGTGGAACGGCTGATGGAAAGGTCCTTCAGCCCGCGCTTCACGAACGAGACGATCTCGTTGCGGCGCGTTTCCGGGCGAATGAAGTCAGGATGCTCATCGTAGAACTTCAGCAGCGGCTCCTGGAATTCGGAGAGCTTGAAGAACCAGTTCTCCTCGCCGGAAGCCTTCTGCACGGGGCGATGGCAGTCGGGGCACACCCATTCGCCGTCCTCGTTCTTCTCGAGGTCGCTTTCGGCGTAGTAGGTTTCCTCGTGCACGCAGTACCAGCCCTCGTAGCTGCCCTTGTAGCAGTAGCCCTTGTCGTAGATGGACTGCCAGAACTTCTGCACGGTACGCGCCTGGCGCGGTTCGGTGGTGCGCACGAAGTCGGTATAGCTGATGTCGAGCAGCTTCCACGCGTCGCGGAAGGCGGGTTCCATGGAGTCGCACCATTCCTGCGGGGTCATGCCCTTGGAGGCGGCGGTGTCGGCCACCTTCTGGCCATGCTCGTCCATGCCGGTGACGAACGCCACATCGTAGCCGTTCATGCGCTGATAGCGCGCCACGGTGTCGGCGGCGACGGTGGTGTAGGCCGTTCCCAGATGCGGGGCGGCGTTCACGTAGTAGATGGGCGTGGTGAGCGAATACGTTCCCTTGGACATGATGGTGAAAACTCCTCTCGCGCCGCAGGCGAATGGAACCCTTGGCGCAAACGGCGGCGCCGGGCGCCGAACGGTTTACAAGCAGCTCACCATTCTAGCACGGCAGCCGCAACGGAGCCGCGAACGCGCAGCTTCCACACGAGGCAGCCGCGCAGGGCGGCGACCACAAAGAAGGCCGCTTGCGCGGCCTTCTTGCTAGATCATGTTCATTTGCGCCAGGGTGGTGTTGTACCAGTGCTCCCAGTTGGGCGGGCAGTACTTCTGGGCGGCGGAAACGCTGATGGTGTAGCCGTAACCGCGGGCCAAGCCCTGCACATGCGCGCGGATGGCCTCTTCCCAGCTGCCCCACGACGAGCTGCCCCAGCCCCAGGCGTTATGCGGGTTGAAGCAGTACAGGCCCTTGGAGCTTTCGGTGTAGGAGATGGCGGGCGACCAGCGCGGGTCGACGCCGTAGTCCCACGCGGCCTCGGCGAACGTGGTGCCCTGCCCCGCCAAGGGAGATCCTGCCAGGTACGCATCGATGCGGCCAGCCCATTGCGCCACGAACGACGCCTTGTCAGAGCTCCAGTCAGCACCGTCGGACGAAGGCGCCTGGACGGCGGGTTCTTCCTCCGCGGGGGCCTCCGGCTCGCTTGCGGAACCGTCGTCATCTGCCGCAGCGTCGTCGCCCGATGCCGCGGGGTCCTCGGCTGCAGCCTGCTCGGACGCAGCGGCTTCTGCAGCCTGGCGAGCGGCCTCTTCCTGCGCCTTGCGCTGCGCCTCCTCGCGGGCGGCCTGCGCCTCCGCCAGCGCCTGCTCGGCCGCCTGCTGCTGGCTGACGGCCTCGTCGCGGGCGTCGGAAAGCTCCTGCTCGGTGGTTTCCAGCTCCTGCTTCATCTGGGCGAGCCGATCGATCTCGGCGTAGTTGCTGTTCTGAACATGGGAGAAATAGTCCCACGTGACCAGGAAGTCGGAGAACGATCCGGCTCCCAGGATGGTCTCCACGATGCCGGGAGCCTCGCGTTGCAGCTTGTATTGCTCGCGCATGGCGTCCGCCGCGCGCTCCTGCTGCTGCGGCAAGTCGCTTTCGATCTGAGCGATCTGCTCTTGGTTGCTGGCGATCTGTTCTTCGAGCTCCTGCACCCGCTGGGTGGCGGAGTTGTAATCGGCGGCCGATCGCTCCACGCGTTGCTGCAGCTCATCGGGCTGAGCATCGATCTCGGTGGTTTCGGCGAAGGCCCGCGCGGGCTGTGCCGCGACGGGAACAAGCCCGGCAAAGGCAAGGGAGCATGCCAGAAGCGCTGCCGTGGCGAAACGCGTGCCCGTCAGTGCGATATTGTGCGATTGAACTGCGTTTTTCTGCATATAGGGCCTGTCTAGTCAATCGGTTGCGCGGGCAAGGCACCGCCCAACCTTTTTCCTCTGTTAATTATAGAGGGCGGCGCCGAACCGCGCCCCGCCACCCACCAAATGCGCATACCCGCAGGTGAGCGGCGGCGTTTCAACCCTGCTCCACGGCGGTCCGGGCGCGTTTTCGCCGACGTTGGGCAGCTTAGGGTGCAAAGCCCCGGGGGAAGCCCGAAAGAGATGCCGCCTATGGTAAGGTTCCCTTGGAAGAACATGCGCGCTGCGGAACCATGCGCCGGCGCGCCGTACGCGGAGGAAAAACGTGGAGCTTCTCGAACTCATCCTGTTCCTGCTTGTCGCCATCGTCGCCTCAAGCCTGCTCGACCAAATCGTGCGCGGGGTGTCGCTGCCCTTGGTGCAAATCGCCCTCGGCGCCGCCATCGCGCTCGCGATCCCCACGACACTTACCGAAGGCATCGATTTCGAGCTGCTGTTCGTCCTGTTCATCGCTCCGTTGCATTTCAACGAATCACGCCACGTGAATTCTAGCGAGCTTTGGAAGAACCGCTTCGGGATCGCATCGCTGGTAACCGGGCTGGTGCTGATCACCATGGTGGCGGTGGGGTTTTCCCTTCATGCGCTGCTGCCTGCCATCCCGCTTGCAGCGTGCCTGGCGGTGGGCGCCGCCATGGGATCGTCTGATGCCACCGCGATCACCTCGCTTTCCAAGGAATTTCGCTTTGGGCGCCGCCACGAAGCGCTGCTCACCGGCGAGGCCCTGCTCAACGACGTGACGGGCGCCGTCGGTTTCGCCTGCGCCATCGGCGTGGCGGTATCGGGCACGTTCTCGCTAGCGCACGCCGGCGAAGAGTTCGCGCTGGACCTGTTCGGCGGCATGGCGGCGGGTTTGGCGATGGGCTTCGCGTTCTGGCTGCTGTTGGCCGCGATGCGCCGCTTCGGCCTGGACAGCCCCACCGTGCATGTTGTGTTGGAGCTGTTGACGCCGTTCGTCATCTATCTCGCCTGCGAGCAACTGCATCTTGGCGGCGTCATCGCGGTGGTGATGGCTGGCATGCTGATCTCGCTGCTGCCGCAGAAACGCACCGCCGCCACCGCGCGCCTGCGCATGCAGTCGGGCGGCGTGTGGAAGACGCTCGAGTTCGTCCTCAACGGCATCATCTTCGTGGTGCTGGGCATGCAGCTGCCACGCCTGATCACCTCCGCGCTCGACGGCGGGCTGTTCGGCACGGCATCGCTTATCGGGGTCGTCATCGCCCTCACGCTAGCGCTCGAGGCCGTGCGCTTCCTGTGGATCATGGGGCTCGATATCGTCAACGCGAAACGTCGCGGCATCCGCCTGGCGAGATGCTTCACGCGCCTTTCGTTGAAAAGCGCCCTCGCCATGACCGTTGCCGGATCGAAAGGCGGCGTCACGCTGGCGCTTATCCTCACCATCCCGCATTCCATCGCATCGGGTGAGGCGTTCCCCTACCGGACCGAACTGCTCTCCATCGCCTCCGGCGTCATCCTATGCACGTTGCTGCTGGCCAACTTCGCACTGAGGCTGTTCGCGCCGCGCAAAGCGCACGAGAAGCGATCCCGCCCCTATGTCGACGCCGAAATCATGCTGCTTGAACGCGTTATCGCCTCCATCCAGACAGACAGCCATCTGACCGGGTCGGTGAAAAACGGAAGGCAGGAAGGCGGGCAGCCCTCGAACCCGCAACCCGCCAGCATCGCTTTCCCAGGCAGCGACGACGGCACGGACTCCTCGCTGCCGACAGAGGTCGATGAGCCCGCAACCGCCATCGTGATGAAGCGCTACGCCGACCGCATCGCAGAGCTCGCTCCCAACGCCAGCCCCGAGGTTGCGCGACGCGGACGCGAGCTCGCCGCCCGCTGCAACGCCCTCTACGAGGCCTCCGACGCCATCGCCGAAGCCCTGCAGGATATCGAGGAAGACGATTCCGCCGATGCCGGGGGGCTCACCGCCCACATGATGGCCCTTGAGATGGTGAAAGAAGCCGTTGTGGATATCCAAGACCAAGCGCTTGCGCGCGAGCTGGAATTCATCAAAGACATGCGGCGGGATCGAAAACTGTCCCCCGAGCATGCGCGCGCTTTGAGAAACGACGTGTATTACCAGCAGATCGTGGGCGAATGACACAGCCGCCCTCGCGAAGCCTCGCGTGCTTACGCGCTCGAACCCCGTTTGCGGGGAAGCAGCGCAAGACCCGCCACGCACCCGATGCCGATCACCGCAGCCAGCACCGTGAAGCTCACGCCGAACCCATGCGCATCGACGCCGAGGGGGCTCGATGAATTCGCCGACATCACCGCTATGAACACCGAGCAGGATAGCGATCCGAAAATCTGGCGGATCGAAGTGACTATGGCGTTGCCCTGGGCAAGATCCTCCACAGGCAGCGCCGCGCACCCGTATGCGGTCAGCGGCATCATCAGGCAGGCGACGCCGACGGTGCGCAAGCCGTAAAGCAGCGTAACGACCCATTCCGGTGTTTCCTGCCCAAGAGGGACGAACGCCAAGGTCCCCAGCACCAAGACGACGCACCCAACCGCCACAAGCGCACGTGGCCCATGATGATCGAGATAACGTCCGGTAACCGGGTTGAGGAACCCCAGCAGCACGGCGCCCGGCAGGATGGTGAGGCCAGACACCGTTGCCGAGTCCATTTGGATATCCTGAACGAAAAGAGGAACCATAACGGAGCCGGTCATGAAGGCGATATGCCCGATGAGGACCAGCAGCGCAGATACCGCAAACGTGCGATTGCGGAAGCAGGACAGCTTCAGCAATGGGTCATCGCTGTGCAGCTGACGCCTGACGAACAGCGCAATCGCCACGATGCTCGCCGCCAGAATAGCGCCCGCCAACGCAATATCGCCGGACGACTCGACAATGGTCACCGCGACCAAAACCCCAACGAGCCCCGCAACATACAGGATGGTGGAAAGGGGATCGAACTTTTCGCGATGCGCAGGCGGGGGAACGATGCCGCGGGGCAGCAAAGGCAGCGACACGGCGGCGGGCAGCACGGCCACAACGCCCAGCAAGACGAACACCGAACGCCATCCCCAGAAATCGATGAGAAAACCGGCGATGCTCGGCCCGATGGCGGGCGCAAAGCCGATGATCACCCCCACGATCCCCATCGCCTTGCCATATTCGCTTTTCGGGTAAACCGAAAGCGCAACCACCTGGATAAGCGGCAGCAAGATGCCGGCGCCCCCCGATTGGAACAAACGCGCCGCCAAAAGCAGCCAATAATTCGGCGCGATCAAGGCGGCGACGCATCCCGCGATGAAAATCCCAATTGCCGCGAGAAACAACGTTTTGGCGTTCACGCGGTTTATCAGGAACGCCGAGATGGCAGAGATGAGACCCAGCGTGAAAATATACGCCGTCGTCAGAAGCTGGCCGAACGTCGCGTCGACGGAAAACTCCCCCATGATCGCAGGCAACGCCGAGATCATCATGCTTTGGGAAATGCATGCGGCCCCGGTTCCCATCATCATGATGCCAAGGACCACATGGCGCATATGGGATGATAGCGCGACCGAAGGAGCATCGGAAGACGCTTCGGAACCAGCGATGTCGCGCGCCTTTTCCCCAGACGCACCCTCGCCCACGATCTGTCCCTCCTCGTCATCCATCACGCCTATCCTAGCAGCATGGCAGCCAACCGCCGCTCGGCTTCACGCAAGCGGCAGATCCCGCCGGGCCGTCCGATCCATCAACGTAATTTGGCGCGCGCTGCCCGCCAGTCGGGCAAAAAGGCATCCATTAAAGCATGGAAGCGCGGACCGTGCCCGCTCTCCAACAGATGGCACAGTTCGTGCACCACCACGTATTCCAAGCACTCGGGCGGATAGAGGGCAAGGCGAACATTGATGCAGATGCGTCCCGTCGATGGCTGGCAGCTGCCCCAGCGACTCGACATATTGCGATAAGCGATCCTTCCCGCCTTCACGCCCATGATGGGTTCCCATTTTGAAACGAGCCCGGGAACGAAAGCCTGCACCACCCGCTTCCATTGGGCAACCTCCTCGGCGGGCGCGCCCGCCGCGCGGGCCATGGGGCTTTGCGCGGCAAGACCCTGCTGGGTGCGAATCCATCCGGCTTTCCGCTGCACGAAGCGGCGTATGACGTCGATGTCCACATCCCGCGGAGCCGACACCTCCACCCTGCCGTCCGGAGGCTTCACCCGCAGATTGACGTTCTTGACGCGCTTTCGCATCACCCGGACTTCAAGGTCGTCCACGAAGATAAGCTCCTCGGGAAGCGCCGCGCTGCGCCCTGCAGTCGTTCGACGCGCGTTCATCGCGCATCCGCCGAGAGGGCGATCTTGTAAGCTTCGTTGCGCGGGATGTCCAACTCGTTCGCAAGCTTCTTGGCAACGTCTTTTTTCCGCATGCCCTGGGCGAGCAATTCGGCAGCGCGAGCCTGCGCGTCTACCGTCCGCTCCATGGCACGCTGCTCGCCTTCGGCAACGTTGGGGCCATCGATGACGATGACGATCTCCCCCTTCACACCCCCCTCGGCATCGCGGCGCGCGAACTCGTCGCGGAGTCGGGGCAAGGCGTCGCGCACGATCTCCTCGTGCATCTTGGTTAGCTCGCGGCACACCGCCGCCTCGCGCAGGGGGAACGCCTCGGCGATAGCCTCGAGTGCTCCCGCCAGGCGATTGGGGCTCTCGTAGAACACCAGCGCCGCATCGAGCATCGCCAAAGCCGTCAAAACCGCACGCCGCTCGCCCGGCTTGCGCGGGAAAAACCCCCCGAAATAGAAATGGGGGTTCTCGCAGCCGCTTGCCACGTATGCAGTTGCCACCGCGGTGCCGCCCGGCAGCACTTCGACCGGCGCCCCCGCCGCATGGCATGCGCGAACCAAGCGCATGCCCGGATCGGAAACGCCCGGCATGCCGGCATCGCTGCAATATGCGATGACCTGCCCATCCAGCACGCGACGGGCTATCCCTTCAGCACGTTGAGCCGACAACGCCTCGTCCAGGCGCTCCAATCGTTTGCTGATCCCGTAGGCGGACAAAAGCCTACCCGTCACGCGCGTGTCCTCCGCGCACACCACGTCTGCCTGGGAAAGGGCATCCAAGGCCCGTTGGGTCATATCGCCCAGATTGCCTAATGGGGTGGGAACCACCACCAGCTTCCCGCCGGGAACCGCGTTCCGACCTGCTATCTCGGCTTCGCGTCCCATATGCTAGCGCCGCCTCATCTTGGCAACGGCGACGATCAGCACGACGATCGCGACGATCACGATGGCAGCCAGGGCAACCGGCAGCAGGCTGTCGCCCGTCCGGGCCAACGCAATAGATTCGAGCATGATGCAATCGCCTCCTGAGCAACGACGTTTATGGCGCGATTGTATCAAACGCCGCGACAAACCGCCGAACGGCATCAGCCTCCTCGGCAGTCGATGCCGTTTCGTGCGAAAATAGCAGGGTTATGCTCACGGAAGGTCCCAAGGTGAAAGACATCGCGACAACCCGAAACGCGTCGGCGACGCTCTACTTCGTCAGGCATGGGAAAACCCAATTCAACCAACAGCACCGGGTTCAAGGATGGTGCGATTCTCCGCTAACCGAAGAAGGAGTCGACTCGGCGCGTGCCGCAGGCCGCGAGCTAGCCCGAATCGAGTTCAAGGCGGCTTACGCAAGCGATCTGGGCCGCACCCGCCAAACGCTCGCCGAGCTGTTGGACGCACGCGCTCAGGTGCGTTCCGACGTCGACGAGTCCCGCGAATGCGACCCCGCCCCGACCTTGCAGCCGCGCGCATCAGACGCGGCGAGCCCGAGCACGCCGCGCGCCGCTCGGTTCCTGAGCGCCCTCGACGAAGCCGCAAAAACGTCGTCTGCCGCAGTCCTCGAGGGCGTTGCCGCACGCTGCGACGCCCGTCTGAGAGAGTGGTGCTATGGAAATCTGGAAGGCGGCAGCGGCGAGAAGCTTCACGAGCGCTTGATCGAAGGGTTCGGGCGCGAGCTTACCTTTGCCGAGGAAAACGAACGGCTTCCCGAAACCGCCGACAATCTCGCTAGGCTCGATCCGACGCAGCGCGCAGAGCGTTTCGCCGATATCGCAAAGCGTTTGAAATCGTTCTTGCTCGATGCAGGCAACGCCCTGCTAGCGGCAGGCGGAGGAAACGCCATATGCACCACCCACGCCTTCGCCATCCGCACCCTCATGTATCTGCTGGACCGCACGCGCGTGAACGATCCGCTCGTCATCCTCAACGGAAGCATCACACGCGTCGTCTATGACGGCACTCGCTTCACCCTGGAAGAGACCGGCGTTCTCCAACTGCCCGAATCGATTTCGTAGAAAGGATGCACCCGTGGCAACACCGCTGCGACGTTTTGCCAAAACCTACTCGGATGTGCTTACCATCGGGATCCCCCGTTCGCTCCTGTATTACCGCTACGGCACGCTTTGGCGTTCCTTTTTCGAAGCGATCGGGCGAAAAGCAGTGGTAAGCCGGGAAACCGACCGCTTGCTGCTGGAGACGGGAGAGCGGCTCTCCATCGATGAGTGCTGCTTGGCCTCCAAGATCTATCTGGGGCATGTGGAGAGCCTTCGCGGCGCATGCGATGCGGTGTTCGTGCCCTGCTACGCCAGCGGCAACCCGCGCTCGGGATTCTGCACGAAATTCCAATCGGCGCCCGACTTGGTGGCCAACACCTTTCGCGATACCGATTTGCGCCTGATGACGCTGCTGGTCGAAGACGCTTCCAACCCGCATAAAACCCGAGGCGCTTTTCTCAAGCTTGCCGAGCAGATGGATGTACCCGCAGCCACGGCCCGTCGAGCGTGGAAGCTCGCCGAGCGGGCGCAAAATGCGCGGAACGCCGAACGCGCCGCCGCTCAGGAGAAAACCCTTCGGCTCCTCGAAGAGTACCGCAACGTCGTCGCCCAGGACCCGAGCGGATCGGAGAAAGAGCCTCTTGCCATCCTCCTCGCCGCTCATCCTTACATCGCCCACGATCGGTACCTGTGCGGCACCGTGGTGGATGCGCTCGAAGGCATGGGCGCCACCGTGCTGTACGCCGACGAAACCCGGCATGATCGCGCATTCCATGCCAGCCTGGACTTTTCCGAAACCATGCCCTGGGCCCCCAATCGCGAGATCATCGGATCCATACTGATGCTGCAAAAGCACTTGGACGGCATCGTGCTGGTGAGCGCGTTCCCCTGCGGACCGGACTCCATGACCGACGATGCCGTCATGAGATGCGTTCACGGCACGCCCATCCTCAATCTGATGATCGACGCGCAAAGCGGCACCGCCGGCATCGAAACGCGCCTGGAGAGCTTCGTGGACATCATTCGCTTTCATCAGGGTAAACAGCGTGAGGCAGGCAGGAGGAGGAAAGGTGCCGAGCATGAAGGATAACCGCGAAACGACAGGTTTTGCCAACTGCGGCACGCAATCACCGGCGGCGGCAAAGGAAAACGCAGCACGTCGTGCGGGGGCTCTCGTGCGCGCGAAAATGGCTTTCAACCTGGACATTTCCCGACCGCCGCGCCTACTTGCCGAAAGAAAGCACCGCAGAAGAAAGAACCGGCACAAGCGCGTGAAAGTTGCGTTTTTCCGGTACTGCTACTACGAGCCCGCATTCAAGTTCTTCGTCGAGCAGGTGCTCGATGCCGATTTCCTTCCTTTGCCCGCTGCCACCAAACTCACCAACGATCTTGGCGCGCAGCATGCAACCGACTACGTGTGCACGCCCTTCAAGCACATCCTGGGCGATTTCATAGAAGCGCTTGAAGCCGGCGCAGACGTGCTGGTGCAATTCGGGGGGCCATGCCGGCTGGGATATTACGGCGAACTGCAGGAATCCATCCTGCGGGACCTCGGATACGATTTCGACATGCTGAACTTCTCAGGAGGCATCGAGGGGGGCTGGATCGGCTGGGCTCGCCAATGCATCAAGGTGGTGAACCCCAACCTTTCGGTTTCCCATGCGCTCCCACAGCTTCTGGCATGCGGTTCCCTGGTATCGAAACTCGACACCGCGCGGGATTTCTATCTGGCGAATGCCGGGTTCGAACGAGAGCGGGGGGCATTCCGCCACGCATGGGAGCGCTTCCTCGCGAGAATGGACGGCGTGACGAGCATGACCCAGATCAACGACGCCTTCCGTGCGGGCATGGATGATATGCTCTCGATCCCCGTGGACAAGCCTTCCGATCCGGTGCGCATCGGCATCGTGGGGGAGATGTTCACGGCTATAGACGGGCGCAGCAACCTGGGGCTCGACGAGAAGCTGACGGGGCTTGGATCCGAAGTCCACCGCTCCTTGAACTTGACCAACCGGTTCCTGCGCTACAACGAGCCCAATTTGCGCGTCGGATGCGCCGACTACATCGACTACGACATGGGACCCACCTCGACGCTCACCATCGCCACCGCTCGCAAATACGCGCAGGAAGGCTTCGATGGCCTGGTGCATGCGAAATCGGCAGGCTGCACGCCTGAAATCGATTGCGTTCCGGTGCTGCAGCGGATCAGCGAGGACTTCCGCATTCCCGTCCTCTACCTCACCTACGACTCCCAAACCTCCGACACCGGTTTGGACACGCGCTTGGAAGCGTTCTACGACATGTTGTGCATGAAAAAGGAGAAGATCAAACGATGACTTCCACGGCCGAATACAACTGCGCAGCCCTTTCGCAAACCGCCGATGCGAGCCTCGAAGACGGCAATGCCTACCTCGGTATCGACATTGGATCGATATCGACCAAAGGCGTGATCATCGATGGCGAGCGACGCATCATCGCACGCTCCTACCTCTGGACCGAAGGAGATCCGGCAGGGGCGGCAAAGCGCGTGGTCGCCCAATTGCGCGACCAGGTGGATCTTGATTCGACGCGCGTTGTAGGCGCCGGCACAACCGGCAGCGCACGCAGGTTGGTGGGGGCGATGCTCGGCGCAACCGTCGTCAAGAACGAGATCACCGCCCATGCCGTTGGCACCACGCATCTGCACCCCGACGTGCGCACCATCTTGGAAATCGGCGGGCAGGATTCGAAGATCATCATCGTATCCGACGGCATCGCCGTGGATTACGCCATGAACACCCTATGCGCAGCCGGAACCGGCTCGTTCCTTTCCAGCCAAGCCCATCGCCTTGGCGTGGAGGTCGAGGAGTTCGGCAAGATCGCCCTCCTTTCAAAACGCCCCGCGAACATCGCAGCTCGTTGCACGGTGTTCGCAGAAAGCGACCTGGTGCATAAGATCCAGGTGGGCTACGCACGCGAAGACATCATCGCCGGCCTATGCAACGCAGTAGCTTCGAATTACCTGAACAACGTGGGCAAGGGGAAGAAAATCCTCTCGCCGGTGGTGTTCCAAGGGGGCGTGAGCAAAAACGAAGGCGTGGTGCGCGCCTTCGAGGAGCAGCTGGGCATGCCGATTTCGGTCGATGCCGACGGGCACCTTATGGGAGCGTATGGCGCTGCGCTGCTGGCAGCGGACGCCGGCCCCGCAAAAGCCGGAGGCAGCGGCCCCTTCTCGTCGGGCTCCTTCGATTTCGACGCGGCGCTTGACTTCGAGTTCGTAACCCGTGAAGTGGAATGCGCTAAGTGCGCCAACCACTGCGAGATCATCTGCGTATATCGCGATGGCAAGATAATCGACGCATGGGGCAACCGCTGCGAACGCGGCGAGGTGAAAGCGCAAGCGTAGGCTATATCGCCAATTCCTCGGCGATATAGCGCCCGGTGATGCTTTCAGAGCAAGCCGCCACCTGCTCGGGCGAGCCGGCTGCAACCACGCGGCCGCCCGCCTCACCGCCGCCGGGCCCCATATCCACCACGTAATCGGCATTGGCTATCATATCCAGGTCGTGCTCGATCACCACCACGGTAGCCCCGTTGTCCAACAGGCGCTGCAGAACCCGTAGAAGCGTTTCCACATCCAGCGGATGCAATCCGATGGTGGGCTCGTCGAAGGCGAACAGGGCATCGTCTTGCTTGCGGGAAAGCTCGCTCGCCAACTTCAGTCGTTGCGCTTCGCCGCCGGAAAGAGACGGCGTCGCCTCCCCCAGCGCAAGATAGCCCAATCCCAGATCGTGCAGCGTCTGCAATTTCGACACCACGCGCTTCATGCCCGCCGTGCCCGGCACTATGCAAGAAAGGGCCTGATCGACGGTAAGCGCCAAAAGATCGGGAAGGGGCAAGGCGTCCGGCACACGGCCGTCCCGACTGACCGCGCCTTCGACCGGCAGCGCCACCCGGTATGCCTCGCGGCAGTAGCGGGAGCCGCCGCAATCGGGACAGGGGATCTCGACGTCGGGCAAAAACTGCACATCCAACGATATCTGGCCGGTCCCGTCACAGGTAGGGCAGCGCAGGCTTCCCGTGTTATACGAAAACGCCCCCGCCTTCAAACCCTGTTCCTTTGCAGCCGGCAACGCAGCATAGGCGCGACGCAGATCGTCTAGCACGCCGGAATAGGTGGCAACCGTCGAGCGCACATTCACCCCGATCGGCTTCGCATCGATAAGGCTTGCTCGTGCGATGCCGGGCGCATCCACCGATCGCACATGCGCCGGAAGCGCTTCGCCTTGCGCGGCTGCGGCAAGCGCCGGCATCAGGCTTTCCAACACCAAAGTGGTTTTTCCGGAGCCGGACACCCCTGTGACCACCGTCAGTTTCCCTCGGGGAATACGCACCGCGAGGGGCTTCACCGTGTGGATGGCCTCGGTTTCAAGGGCGATGGCACCCTTTTCGAACAGATCCTTCTCGGCTATGCGGGCACGAACCCGCACCGCGCGTTCGCCAGACAAAAACGCCCCTATGCGGGAAGCGGGATCAACGGCAACCTGCTCCACCGGCCCTTGGGCGATCACCTCGCCGCCCTCAACGCCCGAGTCGGGGCCCATTTCGATGATGTGATCCGCGTGACGCAATGCGCGCGCATCATGGTCGACCATCACGACCGAGTTTCCGTCAGCCAAAAGATCGTCCACCACGCCCAGCAAGCCCTCCACGTTGGAGGGATGCAGGCCGATGGAGGGCTCGTCGAGCACATACAGGACGCCCGTGGTGCGATTGCGGACGGCACGAGCCAATTGCACACGCTGGCGCTCGCCGGTCGACAGCGTCGAGCTGGCGCGATCAAGCGCAAGATACCCGACGCCCAGCTGTTGCAGACGCTCGATGGGCTCGACCATCTCCAACGTGATCGCCTCTGCCATAGCGCGCACGCTTTCGGGCGATTTTGCCGGAACGGAAGACACCCATCGAGCCAGTTCGTCCAGGGTAAGCGCGGTCGCATCCGCCAAATTCATGCCATCGATGCGTGGAGCGCGTGCGGCGGCAGAAAGGCGCGTGCCTCCGCAGTCGGGGCATTCCGCCTCTTTCAGGAATTTCGACACACGGGCCAAGCCCTTCTCGTCCTTCACTTTTGCAAGGGCGTTTTTCACCGTGTTGACCGCGCTGTAATAGGTGAAATCCATTTCCGCGAACGTGTCGCCCTTTTTCGCCTTGTAGAGAATATGCCTCTTTTCCATCGGTCCATGGAACACGATCTCGCGCTCTTCAGGCGTAAGCTGCGAAAACGGCACGTCTGTGCGCACGCCCATCGCCCCGCACACCTGCTTCATGAGATCCCACATCAACGTGCCCCAGGGAAGCACCGCGCCATCGTCGATGGAGAGGGACTCGTCAGGCACCAGCGATGCTTCGTCTACGCGGCGGACGATGCCCGTGCCGCCGCATGTCTTGCAGGCGCCGCCGCTATTGAAAGCCAGATCCTCCGCTCCGGGACCGAAGAATTCCTCGCCGCACACCGGGCACGACAAAGGCAAGCCGAGCGCTACGTTGGGCGAAGGAGCAACGCGATGCCCCTGCGGGCACACATGGCTGCCCACGCGCGAAAACAGCAAACGAAGGTAGTTGAGAAGCTCGGTGGAGGTGCCGAACGTTGAATGGACGCTCGGAATGCCAGGACGCTGCCGCAATGCGAGGGCGGCAGGCACATGGCGCACCTCATCCACAGCGGCGCGCGAGGTTTGGGAGATGCGTCGCCGCGTGTAGGTGGACAGGGCATCCAGGTAGCGCCGTGACCCCTCTGCATACAGCACCCCTAGGGCGAGCGAGCTTTTTCCCGAGCCCGACACGCCCGCGATGCCTACGAGTTGGCCAAGCGGAATGTCGACGTCTACGTTTTTCAGATTATGAACCCTCGCCCCACGCACGCTGATATGCGTGGGGTTGCAAGGGCAAGAGGGTTTTTGCACGACGCGCCTCCTGATCAGACCTGCTTCCATACGGCATGACAGCATGCCCCGGCGAGGCGGTATCACACCCGCTGGGTTTCAACCTCATCTTCGGTATGGAAATCCTCCTCGACAGCAGAGCAGCCGCAGCATCCTGCCTTCGAAACGCCTGACGGCTCACCGCTTGCCCCGTTCACGCGCGCACGCATGGCGCGCGCCTCGCGTTCCTTTCCTTCAAGGTTCGCCTTCGCCACGCTGATCATCAGCTTAATGCGATTGAGCTGATTCACTTCGGAGGCGCCGGGATCGTAGTCCACCGCCACGATGTTGCTTTCGGGGTAGCGACGGCGAAGCTCCTTGATGACCGCCTTGCCCACCACATGGTTAGGCAGGCATGCGAACGGCTGGGTGCACACGATATTGGGCGCTCCGGTCTTGATAAGCTCCACCATTTCGGCGGTGAGAAGCCACCCTTCGCCCATCGAGTTGCAAAGAGAAAGAAGCTCGCTTGCATACTCCGCTAGCTCATAGATGTCGGTCGGAGGCTCGAATCGAGAGGATTCCTCAAGAGCCTTGCGCACCGGCGCACGCAGCTTCGCAATCACCTTCAAAGCGATGCGGCTTCCCACTTCGCTTTTCTTGGACTTGCCCAAACGGCGCTGGAAGATGCCGCCGGCAATGCCGAACAGGAAAAACTCGATGAGCCCGGGCACCACCGCCTCGCAGCCTTCGCGTTCGATGACGTCGACGATCTGGTTGTTCGCCGTGGGGTGGAACTTCACCAGGATCTCGCCCACCACGCCCACGCGCGGTTTGGTTCCCTCGCCCTGCAACGGCAGCGTGTCGAAATCCTCGACGATCTGACGCACGGTGCGCTTGAACTCGCCGCCCTTCACGCCTCGGCGCAACTGGCCCTTGCACACCTCCATCCAATGATCGAACAGGCGCGTCGCGCTGCCCGGTTCCACTTCGTAGGGACGCGTACGGTACAGGGTCATCATCAGCAAGTCGCCGTATTGCAATGCATACACCGCTTGGAGCAGCATCTCAGGCGTGATCTTGAAACCAGGGTTGCTTTCGCCTAGATCCTTGAACGACAGCGCGATCACCGGCACATGCGACAAGCCGACCGAAGCCAAAGCCTTGCGAATAAGCGAGATGTAGTTGGTGGCGCGGCAGCCGCCACCGGTCTGCGTGATGATGACCGCCAGCTTGTCGGTGTCATAGCGCCCGCTCATGACCGCTTCCATGATCTGGCCCGTGACCAGAATGGACGGATAGCAGATATCGTTGTTGACGTATTTCAAACCGGCATCCACCGCGCCGTGGTCGACCGACGGAAGAAGCTCCAAGTTGTAGCCATTGCGCTTGAAGATATCGATAAGCAGATCGAAGTGGATAGGCGCCATCTGCGGGCACAGGATGGTGTAGCCGTCCTCTTTCATCTTCTCGGTGAACACGGCGCGAGGAAATTCGGTCGTGGCGCCCTTGCGCTGCTTGAAGCGCTCCTGGACCTCGGGGGCAGCCTTCTGCGTGAACGATTCGGGCGCGGAAGGCACCTGCTCGGCCGCCACCTGCTTGCGAGCATCGGCGGATTTCTGCGCCAGCTCGGAGGCGATGCGCCCCTCGGCAGTGCCGTCGGATGCTTCGATGCTGGCCTCCATGTTGGCAACGACCTTGTCCACATCAAGCGACGCCACCGGGCAGCCCGCCACGCTGGCGCGTCGCTCCGCCTCTTCATCGGCCTGGTCTTTCAAAGCCGCCAGCAGGCTGCGCACGCGGATGCGCGCGGCTCCCAGGTTGGACACCTCGTCGATCTTCAGCACCGTGTACACCTTGCCGGCGCGCTCCAGGATCTCCTGCACCTGGTCGGTGGTAAGCGCGTCCAGACCGCAGCCGAAGCTGTTCAGCTGGATAAGGTCGAGGTCGCGCCTCTCGGTGGCCACCTTGGCGGCGGCGTACAGGCGCGTGTGGTACATCCACTGGTCCACCAAGCGGATGGGCCGCTCGAGCGTGCCCAAGTGCGCGATGGAGTCTTCGGTGAGCACCGCCAGACCGAAGCTGGTGAGCAACTCGGGGATGGCGTGGTTGATCTCGGGGTCGTTATGGTAGGGACGCCCGGCAAGCACGATGCCATGAGTGCCGGTCTGCTCCATCCATGCCAGCGTCTGCTCGCCCTTGGTGCGCATATCGCGCTTGAACGCCTCGTCCTCTGCCCAAGCGGCATCCACGGCGGCGTCCACCTCGGAGCGCGTTGGCGCGGGAACGCCCTTGCCCATGAGCTCAGGGTGCGCCTTCACCAGGTCTTCGTACAGACGCTTCTTCAAAAGCTCCTTGCGGTCGTAGGGCAGCCAGGGGTTGAGGTACTGCACATCGGAAGTACGCAACTCGTCGATGTTCAGGCGCAAGGCCTCGGAATAGCTTGCCACGATGGGGCAGTTGAAATGGTTGCCCGCCCCTTCGTCTTCCTGGCGCTCCCACTTGCTGCAGGGGAACCAGATGAAGTCGGGGTGCTTCTCCAGCAGGTTCATGATGTGGCCGTGCGAGAGCTTGGCCGGATAGCACACGCTTTCGGAGGGCATGGATTCGATGCCCGCCTCGTAGGTTTTCTTCGTGGATGGGTCGGACAGCACCACGCGCCAGCCCAGCTTCGTGAAGAACGTGAACCAGAACGGATAGTTCTCATACATGTTCAGCGCGCGCGGGATGCCCACGCTACCGCGAGGCGCGTCTTCGGACGCCAGCGGCTCGTAGTCGAACAGACGGTGCGTCTTGTATTCGAAAAGGTTGGGAACATTGGCGGCGTCGGTCCCTTTGCCCAAGCTCTCGCCCTTCTCGCAGCGGTTGCCGGTGATGAAGCGGCGGTGCTTGCCCGTCTTCTCATCCTTGCCGAAGTCGTTGATGGTGAGCAGGCAGGAATTCGAGCAGCCCTTGCAACGCACCGTGCGGTGCGTGGGCTCGAGCGCCTCGATGGCCTCGAGCGAAAGCAGGCTGGAATGCACGTCGGGAGCGATGGAGCCCGTGTCACCGGCATTGATGGCAGTGGCATGGACGGCGTGATGGTAGCGATCGCGCGCCAGCAGGGCGGCGCCGAAGGCGCCCATGTTGCCCGCGATGTCGGGGCGCACGGCGTTCACTTCAGCAAGCTGCTCGAAGGCGCGCAGCACAGCGTCGTTCAGGAACGTGCCGCCCTGCACGATCACCTTGGTGCCCACATCGTGCGGGTCGCGAATCTTGATGACCTTGAACAGGGCGTTCTTGATGACGGAGATGGCCAAGCCGGCGGCGATGTCGCCCACCGTGGCGCCTTCCTTCTGCGCCTGCTTCACGCGGGAGTTCATGAACACGGTGCAGCGGCTGCCCAGGTCCACCGGCGCCTTGGCGCGGATGGCGGTTTGGGCGAACTCGGAAACATCCAGGTTAAGGCCGGAAGCGAAACTTTCGATGAAGCTGCCGCAACCCGAGCTGCACGCTTCGTTGAGCATGATATGGTCGATGACGCCGTCCTTCACGCGCAGGCACTTCATGTCCTGCCCGCCGATGTCGAGGATGAACTCCACGCCTGGCAGCATCTCCTGCGAGCCGCGCAGATGCGCCACGGTCTCGATCTCGCCGGAATCCACGCGCAGCGCCTCCAGCAGAAGCGCCTCGCCGTAACCGGTCACCGTGGCGTGCCCGATGCGCACCAGCGGGCGGCCCTCCTCGTCGACGGGAAGAGCCTGGTACATGGCGGCAAGCGCCGATTTCGCGCAGCCCAGCACGTCTCCTTTGTTGCTGGCGTAGTGGCTCCACAGCAGCGCGCCGTCCTCGGCGATGAGCGCTGCCTTGAACGTGGTGGAGCCGGCATCGATGCCCAAATACGCCGTGCCCTCGTAGGCCGCCAAATCGCCGCGCCGCACCTTCTCGGCATCATGCCGGCGCTTGAATTCGGCGTATTCCTCTTCGTTCGCGAACAACGGGGCCAGGCGCACCACTTCCGAACCCTGGATGTCGCCCAAGCTCTTCAGGCGCGTCACCACGTCGTTGAGGCGCTCGGGTTTGGCGTTCTCGCTGCGCGCGCCCGCGATAGCGCAGCCGCTAGCAACGAACAGGTGGGCGTTCTCGGGCACGATGATATGTTCGCTATCGAGCCCCAGCGTTTCGTAGAAGCGCTTGCGCAGTTCGGGCAGATACTGCAGCGGGCCGCCCAAAAACGCAACGTGCCCCCTGATGGGACGGCCGCATGCCAATCCCGAGATGGTCTGGGTCACCACTGACTGGAAGATGGAGGCGGCAATGTCCTCTTTGCTCGCGCCCTCATTTAAAAGCGGCTGCACATCGGTTTTGGCGAACACGCCGCAACGGCTGGCGATGGGGTAGATGGTGGTGTGGCTCTTCGCCAGCTCGTTCAGGCCGCCGGCATCGGTGTCCAGCAATGCAGCCATCTGGTCGATGAACGCGCCCGTGCCGCCGGCGCAGGTGCCGTTCATGCGCTGCTCGATGCCCTGATCGAAGTAGATGATCTTGGCATCCTCGCCACCCAGCTCGATAGCGACGTCGGTCTTGGGGATGAACGTCTCGACTGCGGTCTTCGAAGCTATGACTTCCTGGATGAACTCGATCCCCAGCCATTGCGCCAGAAGCAGACCGCCCGATCCGGTGATGGCGATGGTCATCGTATCGTCGCTGAATTCCTCGGACGCCTTCTCCAGCACCTCCACGATGGTGGCGCGCACGTCGGCGTGATGGCGCTGGTAGATGGAATAGTGCACCTGATCGGCATCGTCGAGGATGGCCAGCTTCACCGTGGTGGACCCCACGTCGATGCCGATATGCAGCTTCCGCGCTGCCTGTTCGGTTGTCGCCTTCACAGCCTCGTCCGCCATGATGCTCTTCCTTTCCTCCTGTTCGCCGCGCGGATGCGTCGGCGCCTACAACGTGATCGATTCGCCCGGTTTGATGAAGAACAGGCGCATGGCTATGAGCGCCATCTCCTCCGAGCTCTCCTTCATTCCCGTGTCGATCCAATGCTGGATGACGCCTAGATACGCCGTCGCGTAGAACGCCACGTAGTACTGCACGAACGGCGTCGGATCGCTGCGATAACGCTCATGCAGGATGGACTGAATAAGGTTCGCGCATACCGAATCGCGCAAGCGCGGGGCGAACCGGATATCGCCACCCGGGCCGGTAACCGCGTGAAGGAAATCGCCCTGCTCGCGCAGGTAGTCGAATAGCTCCACCAGAAACGGCAGCGGATGCTTGCGCATGCGATAGCGCACCAGATCCATCACCGAAAGGCCCTGCATGTGCTCTTGGATGAGCTCGAGGTCGGAGATGATATCGTCCTCAAGCCGGGTGAGAAGGTCGTATTTGTCGTGAAAATGGTTGTAGAACGTGCCTCGGTTGAGGTCGGCTCGGGCGCAGATGTCGTTCACCGAAATGTTGTCGAGGCCGCGCTCCTCCATCAGCTCGATGAGCGCGGCGCGCAGAGCGCGCTTCGAACGCGCGATGCGGCGATCGGTGGTGACGGCAAACGGCAAAGCTTCCCTTCCTCTTCGACGGCGCCGCTGTTGCGGAGATGACGCGTGCTCACGTGCCATCCAGCCGGATTGTTTCCTGTTCGTTTCAACAATCAACACTGCGGCCAATAATCAACAGCCTGTTCAATATCTCGCATTGTACGAACATAAAAAGGGGATGACAACCTTAACACGGGTTTTAGGCGCCATCCCCACAAGGATTTTACGTTCGCCGGACGAAACGCGCCGGTCGCGCGCTGGGCGTGTGCCGCCCTATTCGTTGCAGGGCAGAAGCTCCAGCAACTCGCGCGCCGCCTCCACCGGGAAGTCGGGCGCAGGAGGATCGTCCACAAGGCTCTGCAGCAGCTTGTGCGCATTGGCGCTCTGCGGCAACATGTAACCCGCTTCGCGAAGGATGTCTTCCGCCATCAGGCGGTTCGACCGGGCAACGGCTTCCAGCAGCGCCGCCGTGCTTTCATCGGAAGCCTTTCTCGCCGCCGCATGGGCAGCTGCTTCCTGCCGAGCCTTCGAGCGAGCGAGCAACCGCATGGCGTCAACAACTTCGGACCGCTTGAGCTGCTGAGGCGGGTATTCAGCGGGCACCAGGGAGATGGCACCCGACGGGCACGCATCCGCGCAATCACCGCAGCCGATGCATTTCGTCACGTCGATGATGCTGTCCTCGGTATCGGTCGCACCGGTCGGGCACACATACAGGCACAGGCAGTCTTTCGTGCACAGGCGGATTGTCCTTACCGCAACCTTCTTCATTACGCCCGCCCCCCTTCGATTTTCCGGAATTTCCAACTAGGCACCTTGCACACCGGGCACAGCTCGGGCGGGTTCTCGCCCACGTACACGAACCCGCAGATAGTGCATACATACACGTTCATGCCATCGAGGAACTTCGAGCCTTCTTTGCGATAACGCTCCAGCAGCGTGCCCACGATACGCTGCACCTTGCCGCTCCAGGTGAGCGCGCGGCGAGCGCCGCGGTCCCCGAAAGCCACGGCAGCTGCCTCAGCCTGCGAGTGCGCAGCGTCGATATCGGCCTTCACCTGGCCCGCAAGCTCTTCGACGCTTGCGGGCTGCGCTTGCGCGCGGGCGCGTGCCGTGAAGTAGCCGGCGAGTTCACCGAACAGTTGCTGTTCTCGGGAGAGATACTGTTTCTCGCAGCCACGTGCCAGATTCGAGAACGTTGCCGCCAACTCGCCCCAGCTCACCTGCTGCAGATCGTCGTCACGAGCGGGTTCTGCCGCTGTAGAGCCCAAGGGGGCTGCCGACTCGGCATCTCCGACCGGCAATTCTTCGACCAGCTCGAAGTCGTTTTTGGAAGCCCCGCACAGCGGGCATTCCCAGTCATCGGGAAGATCTTCCCATTTGGTCCCCGGCATGATTCCCGCTTCGGGGATTCCCGCTGCCTCGTCGTACACGTAGCCGCAGATGGAGCATTCATAACGGCTCATGCAGGCCCCCTCTCTCTCGCTTGACGGCTCCCGCCGCCCCTGGGCAGACGCCCTCGGCCCGCCCCCTATACGAGCAGGATAACCTGTTTAGAACAATAATGATACGTATTCGCGTGCATTCCCTTCCCGAACGATGGCGGCGCGCGAACCCGCATGCCTTTACCGCATCTTGCACCGCATTCGAGCGCGATGCTGTGCCGGGCGAACCTAGATTCAGCGGCGAATTTCATTATTATGGGCCGTTGGGCCGAGCAGGACGCATCAACCGCGCCGCCGCCCGCAACGTGGCCGGCCAGCTCGCCCACGAACCGCAAAGCACAGGGAGGCTTCCATGAGCACGAGAAACATCGTCATCGGCATCGACACCGGAGGCACCTACACCGACGCAGTCGCCTATGATCTCACTAGCAGCACCGTGCTTGCCAAAGGCAAGTCCCGCACCACCAAAGAGGATCTTTCGGTGGGCATCGCGGGCGCGCTCGACACGCTGCCTATGGAATTGCTGTCGCAAGCGCGGCGAATCTCGCTGTCCACCACGCTTGCAACCAACGCCTGCGTCGAAGGAAAAGGGTGCCGGGCGAAGCTCGTCATGATGGGCACCACCGCCGAAGTTCTCGTGCGCATCGATGCCGAGCGGAAATACGGCCTGAAGGCAAGCGATGTGCTATGCCTTGACACCCACGGCTCTTTCGACGGCAGCGTCGTGGACCATCCCGATTGGGAAGCGGTGATCGCGGAAAACCTCGCATGGCTTTCCGACGCCCAGGCGCTAGGCGTGGTGGAGGCGAACGCCTCGCGCAACGGAGCCGTCTGCGAAAAACGCGCTAAAGAGGTGCTCGGGGAGCGCTTCGGCGTTCCCGTGGTGATGGCCAGCCAACTGGCGAGCGATCTGAACATGATGGAGCGAGGAGCGACCGCCCTGCTCAATGCCCGGCTCTTGCCGGTAATCGAAGAGTTTCTGCACTCGGTGCGCGAAGCTCTGGCGAAGCGGCGCATATCCGCGCCGGTGTACGTGGTGCGCAGCGACGGCAGCCTGATGGATGCCGCTTTCGCGGAGCGCTCCCCCGTGGAAACCATCCTCTCGGGGCCCGCCGCCAGCATCCTGGGCGCCGGCGGCCTGGCGCGCCGCGAAACCTGCCTGATCGTGGACATGGGCGGCACCACCACCGATGTGTCGCTGGTCGAGCAGAGCACACCCGTGCTCACCGACCGCATCCGCATAGGCAATTGGAAAACCCAAGTGAAGGGCGCTTTCGTGGAGACCTTCGGCTTGGGCGGCGACAGCGCGGTGCGCGTGAAGCGCGGCAAGGCCCATCTAGCCGAACGGCGCGTGGAGCCCATCTCCGCAGCCGCCCAACGCTGGCCCCAGCTAAAAGACGCGCTGAAAGAGCGCCTGGATGATCCCGATTCCCCGCACGCGAACGAATGCGAGGGCCTGTACCTGGTGCGGGCCCCGCACGACCTCTCCCCGTACACGCAAGCAGAATGCCAGATCATCGATGAGCTGGCGGCGGGTCCCGCCCTCATCGGCTCCGGCATCAAACTGGACCGATTCGTGCGCAAAAGCGACCGCTTGGAGTCAGAGGGCATCCTGATGCGCTTCGGGTTCACCCCAACCGACGCCATGCACATCCTAGGCGATTTCAATCGCTACGACGCCGATGCCGCGCGCATGGCGGCGCGCATCATCGCGCGCGAGTGGGAGCTGCCCGACGAACCTGACGGCGTCTCCGTCGCGCAGCGGGTGTACCAGCTGATGGTGAAAAAGGTATACGAGAGCCTGGTGCGCATCCTGATCAAGTACCGCTATCCCGAGACGGCGGATCTGGTAAGCGATGGCGCGCTGGATGCGATGATCGAACGCGATTGGCGGCGGGCAGAGCTGGATGAGCGCAGCCCGCTGTTCGACATGGGCTTCGCCACCTCTGCCGACCTGGTGGGAGTGGGCGCCCCCACGCGCCTGTTCATGCCCGCCGTCGCCAAGCTGCTGGGCGCTCCGTGCATCACGCCGGAGCATTCCGAGGTGGCAAACGCCGTGGGCGCCGCGCTGGCGGCCATCCGCGCGAAAGCCCACGCGACGGTGGTGCCCGCCTACGACGAGGTGGATGTCGTAGGCTACGTCGTCCACTGCCCGCACGAAAGGAAGAGTGCGAAAACCGAGGAAGAGGCGCTCGAGATAGCCGAGCGTGCCGCCCGCGAGCAGGCAAGCGCCCTCGCCCGGGAACGCGGTGCGAAGGGCGACCTCGCGTTCGCGACGACCCGCGTCGAATCAGTGTCGCACGCGCTGGACGGGCAGGAAATCCGCCTGGAAACCCGGGTGAACGTCACCGCTGCCGCGCAATAGCGCAGCTCCTGCCATGCCTCACGGGGAAATCCACCCGCAAGGCATCGGCCGTCGCTTCGTCGGCCGTCTACAGAATATCGCCGGCAGTGGAGATGGTGACCACCTTACAGGGGATGGTGCGGCCGCTTGCGTCGATGGCGCGCTGGACCGCATGCCCGATGCCGCCGCAGCAAGGCACTTCCATCCGGCACACCGTCACGCTGCTGACACGGTTGGCGGCGAAGATCTCCGCGAGCTTTTCCGCATAGTCGACGCCGTCGAGCTTCGGGCAGCCCACCAGCGCGATGCGCCCCTTGATGAAGTCCTCGTGGAAGCCGCCGTAAGCGAAGGCGCAGCAGTCCGCCGCGACGAGCACGTCCGCACCGTCGAAGTAGGGAGCGTTCACCGGCACCAGCTTGATCTGCACAGGCCACTGGGAAAGCCGCGAGGGCACGGCGGCCCCCCGCTCTCCCGTGGCCGGCTCCGCGCTGGGAGCCGCATCCGCGGATGCTTCCTGCCGATCGATCATCTTCGCCTGAGAGCCCGGACAGCCCGTGGCCGGCATCGAAGCATGCGCCTGGACCCTCGCTTGCGCCATCTGGTTGGCGATCACCGCCGCCTCGTCGTAGGCGTCCGCCTCGCGCTCGATGATGCGGATGGCGTCGGCTGGGCACGCCGGCAGGCAATCACCCAGGCCATCGCAGTAATCATCGCGCAAAAGACGCGCTTTGCCACCCACCATACCGATGGCCCCTTCATGGCACGCCTCCACGCACAGCCCGCAGCCCGTGCACTTTTCTTCATCGATGTGAACGATTTTCCGAATCATCGGGACCCCTCTTCGATCATCTGATAGGAACCCCAGCATACCGGAATTGCATCTAAATTGATAGCATTTTCACAAGACAGGGAGCATCCCCCGTTGGACAAGGGAAACGCTCCAACGCCCCGCCGGCAGCATACGACGAAACATTCGGGGCGGCCCCGTTTCCGCTAGCGCAGCTCTACCCAGATGACGTCGCCGGGTTGGGGCGGCGTGACGCCGGGGCCGCTGGGAAGCATGTAGTAGGCGTTCGCCGCCTCCGCCTCGGGCGTACCAGGACGACCGGGAAGCGGCGTGCCCACCAGCGTGCCGTCGGGCAAAGCCTCTACCGTGAGGAACTTGATGCCGTAAAACGTTGCGCCCGGCGCGACGATGGACGGGCGCACCTCGCCTGCGACCTGCTGTTTCCCTGCAGCATCGCCCGTCTTCGCCCCATGACCGCCCTTCGCCGGGAACGCCGCCGCCAAGCGCACGGGGATGCGCTCGGGTTCGGGCGAGCGGCCCAAGAAGCACATCATCAACGGACGCAGGTAGAAGTTCAGCGTGAACGACGCCCCCGCCGGCGGGCCCGAGATGCCCACCACCGGCGTGCCGTCCACCAGCGCGAACGAGCTGTGATGGCCGGGGCCGTGGTTCGTTTCATGGCAGATCGCCCGACCGAGCTCCTCCATCTGCTCGCAGTTCCAATCTGCCGAGCCCTTCGACGAGCCGGCGTTGAGCACCACGATGTCGGCCATGGCGCACGCACGGCGGATGGCGTCTTTGATGAGCTCGGGGTTGTCGGGCACGATGTCGAACACCAGCGGCACGCCGCCCCAACCGCGGATCTTCGCCGCCGCCAGGATGCTGTTGGTCTCGATATTGCGTCCCGGCTGTATGGGGCCGCCGGGCGCCACCAGCTCGTCCCCGGTGGGAATGAACGCGACCTTCGGCTTCACGCGCACGGGCACCGCGCACACGTTGCCCGTCGCGATGCGCGCCAGCATATCGGCGTTGACAACCTCGCCCGCATGCGCCAACACGTCGCCGCGCTTCATCTGGCTGCCCGGCGCGCGCGTGCCCGCGAACCGCGCGGACGGCGCCGCGTCGATGGCCACGTGCTGCTCGTCGTCGGACACCTTGACGTGCTCGATAACGATGGCGGTGTCGAACCCTTCCGGCATCGCCACGCCCGTGTTGGCGAATTCCCAGTCCACCCCGCGCACCCATTGCGCCGTGTCGGGCATGCCGCCATCCTCGAACGCGCTCCAATGCACGGCGATAGAGTCCATGCAGCACTGCAGCACGTTAGGTTTGTCCACCTGCGAGGCGACGTCGCGCGCAAGCGTGCGGCCGATCGCCTCGGAAAGCGGGATAAGCTCTTCGGCACGAACATCCCCCGCCTCCGGAAACGCGCACAGCGAAAGCATAGCCGCCACCGCCTCCTCGCGCGACATCTCGATATGATGCGAATGGTCTCTCATGGCTACCGCCTTATCCTCAACTGACTATATTGTTTTGATTATCGCACCGAGCGGCTCCGGATGCCAAGAAAAATCACAGCGAGAGCACAGCGCCGAGCCCCGAGCGTGAACACGCCCCATACGGCGCCATCGTGGCGGTAGCCGCCATCGCCGTCGCGGCTACCGTGGTGCTCGCCCCGAAAGCAGCCGACAACACCCAAAACGCCGCCGGACAAGCCTGGGAGCGTATGCATTCGGCAGGCGAATCGTCGTGGTAGCGCCGTTCGAGAACACCTCGCTGGAAGGCACCGTCATCGAAGAGTCCACGCCGCTTATCGAACCGGAATTCTAACGCCCGACCGATGGCGCTGCCGCTCTGGCAACCGCTCGCTCGACGGATTTCTGCCCCGGCAAGCCGCCAGATCCAAAAAATCGCCTCGGATTGTCACCAAACGCCAGTTATGGACGAGTTCCAACCGCAAATTCGGCGATCTGGGATCCGAGCATAGAATCGCTCGAACGGCGTTTTTCGTTTTGCCTGATCAGAAGGTCAAGCAAAAATGCCCGCCATGGGCAGAACCGTGCATAGCGGAAAACGCTCGTCCACAACTGGAGTTTGGTAGCGCAAACGCAAGGAAAAATGGATCTGAAGGCATCCCGCACGCCTACAAGGGCGCCGAGAAACGCCGGGGGCCGCCTAAAGCCAATCCCATATCGCATCACCCCGCACCGCCCACTGAACATCAACGCACCGCGGCGTCAACCCATTGCCGCCCAGCGATGGCGCCTGTCATCATCGCACGTTGCCCACACCAGAAGCGTCGCCCTACTATTGCACGTCACCCCGCGCCCGCCGCGTTGTCCCATCCCGTTCCGAATCACTATCGCGGCAGGAACGCGTGGGGAGCTGTGTCCGCTTTGTCTCAATCCGAGAATCGGCGCACTTGCGCGGCCCGGGTTTGCTATCCTTAGCCGAAAGCGCCGATCCTGCAGCCCACCCGACGGCGCCCGCCGCACTGCGTGCCGTTGCTGGCGCCAGCCATGCCTCTAGCAACCGGCGACGCCCGCCCGGCAGCAGGATCGCCCACATGCCGCACGATGGAGGAACCATGCAGATCACCCCTCATGAAATTGCCGAAACCTTATCGATGGTGAGCGAGGAGCACCTGGACATCCGCACCATCACGCTGGGCCTGAACCTGCGCGGATGCGCCGACAACAGCGTGGATGCCGTGGCGCGCAAGGTATACAACCGCATGGTGAGCGCCGCGAAGGACCTGGTGCCGGTAGCCGAGCAGCTCGAGCGCGAGTACGGCATCCCCATCGTGAACAAGCGCATCTCCGTAACCCCCATCGCCGAGATCTGCTCAGCGGTGCGCGAGGACGACCTCACCCCCATCGCCGAAGCGATGGACCGTGCCGGCAAAGAGGTGGGCGTCGATTTCGTGGGCGGCTTCACCGCGCTGGTGCACAAGGGCGCATCGCGCGCCGACATCAAGCTGATGGAATCCATCCCGCATGCCCTCTCTGCCACCGATCGCGTGTGCTCGTCGGTGAACGTGGGCTCCACGCGCGCGGGCATCAACATGGACGCCGTGCTGAAAATGGCGGGCATCATCCGCGCCACGGCAGAGGCCACGGCCGACCGCCAATGCATCGGCGCGGGCAAGCTGGTGGTGTTCTGCAACGCCGTTGAGGACAACCCCTTCATGGCAGGCGCCTTCCACGGCTCGGGCGAAGCGGACGCTGTCATCAACGTCGGCGTCTCCGGCCCCGGCGTGGTGCGCGCAGTACTGGCGGGCATGCCCAAAGATGCCGACCTCACCACCGTCGCCGAGGCCATCAAAGCCACTGCATTCAAGATCACGCGCGCCGGCGAGCTGATGGCGCGCGAGGCAAGCAAACGCCTGGGTGTGGCGCAGGGCATCCTGGATCTTTCGCTTGCCCCCACCCCCGCCCAGGGCGACTCGGTAGCCGAAATCCTGGAGGCCATCGGCGTGGGCACGTGCGGAGGCCCGGGCACCACCGCAGCACTCGCCATGCTGAACGATGCGGTGAAGAAGGGCGGAGTCATGGCATCGAGCAGCGTCGGCGGATTATCCGGCGCGTTCATCCCCGTATCGGAGGATGCCGGCATGATCCGTGCAGCAGAAGCCGGTGCGCTATGCTTGGAGAAGCTCGAAGCCATGACTTGCGTGTGCTCGGTGGGCTTAGACATGATCGCCATCCCCGGCGACACCTCTGTGGAAACCATAGCCGGCATCATCGCCGACGAATGTGCCATCGGAATGATCAACTCCAAGACCACTGCCGTGCGCGTCATCCCCGCCATCGGTAAGGAAATGGGCGATCGCTTGGAGTTCGGCGGCCTTCTGGGTTACGCCCCCATCATGCCGGTGAACCAGCATGCGGGCACCGTGTTCGCCCACCGCGGCGGCCGCATCCCCGCCCCGTTGAACTCGCTGAAGAACTAGCGGCGTCACCTCCCCGAATACGAAACGGCACCTGCCAAGCAGGTGCCGTTTTTCATGGGGGTGCCGCCATGCACGCAGAAGAGCCGCATGCGTTAAGCAGATTGCGGACAATCAACGTCGTTCGCTCATCCGCGCATATCGCCGACGAGCCGTCGCTTCGACCGCCGTCCCTGCAGTGACGGCGCAAACGACAAGGGCAACCATCACCGGAGCAGCGACATCCCCTGCTCCGGCAAGCTGGGCCGGCGCGCTCCCCTTGTCTGTCGCGCCAGCGGAAGCACCCGCATTGGAGTCCCCGGAATCTTGCCCATCGGAGCCCTGCTGCCCGCCATTTTGGCCGTTTCCATCCGAAGTCGACCCGTCACCAGAGCCGTCGCCCTCGTCGGCACCGTCACCTGTTGCATCCCCATCGCCGGAGCCTTCCGACCCCGAACCGTCCTGGCCGCTGCCCGACCCGGGATCACCCTGACCATCGCCCGAAGACTCGTCGCCCGTCCCCTGATCAGGATCTTCTACCGCCCCCGAATCGGCATACGCTTTCACGCACAGATTTCCCAGCCCGGTGGGCGAGTCGGGAATAGCATCCGACACATCGAGCATATCCACCCAAACTTGCCGCCCATCGATCTCGGTCTTCATGAAGCTTTCGCCGGCACCTATGTACACCTTGCAGGGATTAAGGGCGTGCGCCATCTCCACGGGAAGATAAGAGCCACCGCCCTCCTGCGACATGGTGACCACAACGCTGTAGTCCGTCCCCGACGCAATGTCCACGGGCGCATCGAGATCGACGGTATACCATCCCGCATTGGCGATCTGCTCGCGCTGCTCAAGCGCCAGCGCGCCGCTTTCGGGATCTGCGGGATCCGAAAGCCCAGTGTACACACGAATATCCAGCCGAGTGCCAGGCTCAAGCGTCCACACCCCCACCGCACGCAGCGTCTCACCCGTATCGGACGAGAACACGTTGGCACCCGCCGACACGTTGGTGAACCCGCAATCGAAACCACTCGCCTCCGCGCCATCATACTGACGCACCACGTCGAACCCCTCGTCATAGTCGGGCACGAACGAGGCGCACTCCCCGATGGTTTTCTCGCAAAAGGACATATGGAACAGCCCAGCATCGCCCACTGAATCCGAGCTACCATCGACGTATGCAGTCCCCTCGCCCCATGAATTCTTGAACAGCCAAGCACCGTCGCGATTCGGTACGATGTACTCAACCCCATCAAGAGTCTCCACTTCGGCGATATTGGAATCATACGCACGCGGGACTCCAGACTCGTTAAGCAGCGGTGTAGCGAAATTCCAACGGGAATAGGAATCGTCCCAGCCTACAATCGCCACGTAATGGTTGACGTACAGAGCTTCAGCACCCCATCCGCCAACGTTGTCGGCATCGTAAGTCCAATAGTTGGGCGCGTAGCGGTAGGTCGAGCCCGTATCGGTCACACGGTCCGCGCCGGGGGGAAGATGGTAGTACTCCGACGAAGAATCGGGATCGGCATAATAGGACACGCTGAGCGCGCCCGTAGTGTAGATCGCCTGCTTCATCGCCTGCAAAGCCGCTTCGTCGACGGCACGCTGCGCCATGCCCGTATCGGGATCAACGCCGTCAAAAGGTGCTGGAGCTGGCACCGATTCCGCATAGTCCAGGCGCAGGCGCGATAAATCGTACGCAGCAGCGCAATCCTGCGCCATGTAGCCGGCAAGCGCTTCCAGCATGTCCATGCTGTCAGACGTGATAAATCGAGCATCGTCTTCGTAAGAGGCGCCACGCCCTGCCGCCAACGTGCTTGCCACCATCTGCCACTCGCCAGACGCACCGAACCCATAGCAGCCGTCGAAAGCAAGGCTGTGATCATTGCCGGATACCTGCAGCTCCTCGCCATCGGGGGTGCCATCAGCAGTTTCGCCATTATAGGTGCCATACACCACCTGCGCTTCAGAAAGGTCGATAGCAGACGAGCCGGCGCCCGTCAGCCCTGATTGCACTAAATACGCCGACTCCAACGAAGCGATAGAGGCGAAAGACCAACACGAATTCGCCGCGCCCTGGTTCTTCACGGACGTATAGGGCGCGGTGTAGCTTTCCGGAAGCGAAGTGCGCGCCGAGGCAACGGAAGCGATCGCCTGAGGCTCTGTGCGGACGACGTAGCCGTCCTCGTCGATGAACATGCCCTCCTGCGCCTGCGCCTGGATCTCGTCGGCAAGCGAGGAGAGCTGGATCACCGCCGCATCATAGGAGTCATCCCGTCCCGCCCCAGCCGTCGGCGCCGCATAAGCGGACAACCCGGGCGCAAACGCCAAAACGAATGCGACGAGCAGACAGGACGTCGCTCTCAACGCCTTTTCCAACCTCGATACCCCTTGCATGGCAGCTTTCGCCTTTTGCTCGCTTCGTGAAAAAGAGGCAATGGGCTAGTCTCGCGTGAGCTTGCGATGGATGCGGTGCGGGCGGCTTGCCTCCTCGCCCAGACGCTCCACGCGGTTTTTCTGATAGCTGTCGAAGTTGCCTTCGAACCAGAACCAGTTGCCCGGGTTCTCGTCGGTGCCCTCCCAAGCCAGGATGTGGGTGGCAACGCGGTCCAGGAACATACGGTCGTGGCTGGTCACCACAGCGCAGCCGGGGAATTCCATGAGCGCCTCCTCTAGACTGGCCAGCGTTTCCACGTCCAGGTCGTTGGTGGGCTCGTCCAGAAGCAGCAGGTTGCCGCCCTGGGCCAGCGTGATGGCCAGGTTCAGACGGTTGCGCTCGCCACCAGACAGCACGCCGGCGGGTTTCTGCTGGTCGGAGCCCTTGAAGCCGAAGCTTGCCACGTAGGCGCGGCTGGGCACCTCGGTCTCGCACACCATCATGTAGTCCAGACCGCCGGAAACCACTTCCCATACGGTCTTGGAATCGTCGATGCCCTCGCGGCCCTGATCGACGTAGGACACCTTCACCGTCTCGCCCAGCGTGAGCGTGCCGGACGTGGGCTGTTCCTTGCCGACGATCATCTTGAACAGGGTGGACTTGCCCACGCCGTTGGGACCGATGACGCCCACGATGCCGTTGCGCGGCAGCTCGAAGGAAAGGTCGTCGATGAGCACGCGGTCGCCGAACGCCTTGTGCAGGTGCTCCACGCGCAGCACCTCGGCGCCCAGGCGCGGCCCGGCGGGGATGCGGATGGAGGTGAAGTCGAGCTTCTTGCCCCGCTGCGCCTCGGCCACCATCTGGTCGTAGCGCTCCAGGCGGGCGCGGCTTTTCGCCTGGCGCGCCTTGGGACTCGAACGCACCCACTCAAGCTCGTTGGCCAGGCGTTTTGCCAGCTTCTCGTCGCGCTGCTTCTGCGATGCCAGGCGCGCTGCCTTGGTCTCCAGGTACGTGGAGTAGTTGCCCTTGTAGGGGTACAGATGCCCGCGATCCACCTCGCAGATCCACTCTGCCACGTTATCCAGGAAGTAGCGGTCGTGCGTGACTGCCAGCACGGCGCCCTCGTAGTTGTGCAGGAATTTCTCCAGCCACAGCACGCTTTCGGCGTCCAGGTGGTTGGTGGGCTCGTCAAGAAGCAGCAGGTCGGGCGCTTCCAGCAGCAGGCGGCACAACGCCACGCGACGGCGCTCGCCGCCGGAGAGCACGTTCACCGGCATGTCGGGGTCGGGGCACTGCAACGCGTCCATCGCCTGGGAAAGCTGGCTGTCCAGATCCCAGCCGTTCTTCGCGTCGATCTCGTCCTGCAGCTGGCCCATTTCTTCCATCAGCGCGTCGAAGTCCGCGTCGGGGTCGGCCATCTCGGCGCTCACCTGGTTGAAGCGCTCCACCTTCGCCAGCACGTCGGCGAAAGCCAGCTGAATGTTCTCCAGGACGGTCTTGTCCTCTTCCAGCGGCGGCTCCTGCTGCAGGATACCCACCGAGTAGCCGGGCGTGAGGCGCGCTTCGCCGTTGGAGACGTCCTCGAGCCCCGCCATGATCTTCAGCAGCGTTGACTTGCCCATGCCATTGGGGCCGACCACGCCGATTTTCGCGCCGGGGTAGAACGACAGCGTTACGTCGTCGAGGATGACCTTGTCGCCATGGGCCTTGCGGGCCTTGTACATTTGATAGATGAATTCAGCCATGTTATATTTTTCCAATTTCTATCAGGTGATATTTGTTTATCAAATCCAAGAGACACAAATTATAGACACAAAACGTAATGCAGAAAAAGGGGACGTCCCTGTTCGGAATATCCCCAACAAGTCTTACTATTCAGCAAGCAAAGCCGTATACGTTTCTTTTGCGGCATTATATGCATTAGTGGCATTTTCAAGATTGGTGTTTGCTGCTTCGAGATTCTGTTTTGCCTGCTCCACCTTGAATGCGTCAGGTTCACCCTTCTTAGGCCTCTGCAAACGTGAAAGGGATTGCTTGCAGCCCCTTACTTCGCTCTTTGCTTCTTCAAGAGCAGCAAAAGTATCATCAGCTTCAACCTTAGCGGAATAGAACTTGATGAAGTCCTCGCCATACTGTTCTTCAATGCAAGAAAGGAAAACCTTATCAAAGTAATCATTCAAGGTGTCCAGCAAAGTAAAGTGAATCGTTTTGTAGGCTTCATCAAAGTCATTTTCCGAACCGTCAATAGCGGTGCAGAACGCTTTGTAATAGTCATTCACGATAGTGCGGGAAGTGCGAAGCTTTGTGATATCAGTAGCATGGGCGTATTTGGTGATGTAAGTTTTCTCACCATCGTCTTTGGTGATTTCCTCACGCTCTTTGGCGTTGTACCATTCCTTGACGTAACCGGCCATCTGCTCACCGCTGTTAAGGGCATTGATGATTTTACGATAGCCCTTCTTATTTACAGCATCGCAGTTTTCAGCGAAGTCCTGCACAAGCTCGGTGATGTATTTGTGCGTAAATTCCATGTCTTGCCTTTCTCGTCTAATGACTATGGTATGGATCTAGGCTACTTCATCTGCAAGTTGGGCTGACTATTGTTTTGATTTATTAAGAAATTAGAACTGTCACTAGTAATGATACTTGCATCATTAATGAAAGCACATTCATAAACACTTTCCAAGAAAACGCGCACGTTTTTATACATACCTCGCATTTCTCAACTGTGAGCCGCGCGCAATCGCCGGAAGTGGCCAAAAGTGTTTGCCAATATTTTCGTTATGTGGATGGTATGGCGCCCTTTTTTCCAGCTTCTTCAAGCTTTTTTACTATAAGTTCTTCACTGACATCTTCCCAATAATTGATATAGATAAGTGTTATGCCGTTTTTGTTACTAAGCTCCCTCTTCTTTTTATCGCGCTCAACTTGAGCCTGATAACTCTTTTCGCCTCCAAAAAACTCAATTGGTTCAAAGTGCTGCTTTCCTTGATATTCGAACGCGATTCTATCTTCAGGCACAAACACATCATAAGATTGCCTGCCAAGAAAGTAAGGACTGTGCTGGTATATAACGGACTTGCCTCTTAATACCTTTTGGATGCATCTGAACATGAGTTCTTCATTTTTCCACCTTCCGACAATTGGCACATATACTTCGCGCTCAACATCATGATATGAGCCATGCGATATTTCTCGCAAAACTTCATAGTCGGCATTGATAGAGTTAGCATCGACTAGGCTTCGAATTCCATGCTTGAAGGTAAGCCATACGATCCTATCATCAAAAAACTGTGTCGTATTTTTCTTTATTACAACTTCAGACGCATCCTTCATTTTCGCGATTCGTTCGCACATGATTCGAGCGAAAGTCTTGTCTATTCCAAAATAGAACGCGTTTGAGATTCCAAAAGAGCTTTTCAACCAATTTTTGTTAGGTGTAGTGCCATTTTCTTCAGCAACGCGTTTTATATGCTCATACATGCCTTCTCGTTTGTTGACATCAACCAGATAGCTATATGCTATCGAACTCTGTAGCTCGACGGCCGCTTTATGAACCTCTTTTGACACAAGCTGCGATTTGGTATGGCAACACGCTCTACCTACTACTCCATTTTCATCAGTTGTCTCAAATACTATGAAATTGTAAGGCACCCCATCCCAAGCGGCTAATCTTCCATAGATATCTATCGACGGAAGCTTTTCGTTAATGTACATTTGCTGGATTGACCGGTCGCCATGATAGAAGAATCCAGTAAACTTAACAGAACGATAAGAGCCTAATTTCTCATAGAAGCGCGATTTATTAAAACTGAAAACGCTGTTGTAGGTCACTTCTGTAATTTCGGTTGTATAAAACTTCTCGGCTGCTGTTTTGGGCAGCAATGTTGATAATTCAGCCTGTTCAGCGTCTCTTGATTCAGTAAGCTGAATTAAATAAATTGCAGTATCCTCGATAATGTAGACGGTTGATCTTTCATCTATGATTCTCTTATCTACTGAATATTCATGGATATAATCATCAAATGCATTGATGACACTTTTATACCCCAGTATTGCTTCAAATAAGCCTTTGTCTTTCGTAATATCTTGTTCAGCATCTATGCTGTATATCGATTTTCCGTCATGTACGACACTAAGCACATTGCCATTCATTGCTTGCTCAAGTGTACTAGCTAGCTCATCTAGGTCGCTTTGATTTGTATCCTTGAAATCAAACAATACTTTTGCGCGGTTATCATCAATCTCAATAGAAGATATATATTTTCTATATTGTTGTGGAACTCTCTGATACGCTTGCTTTTTTAGATCATATTCCTTGCTGGGTTGTCCTTTTGCAATACCTTGTGTTATAGAAGGATCCGCTTGAGGTTTCCGCCCATCACTTTTCGATAAAACCATACGCCATATGAGAAATGCGGCAATTATCAGTCCACATAATATGAACCTTGTCCAGAAGATAAGATAAATTACGTCCCGCATATACATCCACCTAGAAACATTAATGAAATGACTACCGCACAATATATCTTGATTGATTGGCTATCTTTCAATCAGCTAAAAATGATAGTGCCATTATTGTATTCAGCTAGTCTTTTATCGAGTGTTGGGCGAGTTACGCCTATCCTCTTGGCAAACTCACCTTTGCTTATCTCATGCTTGCTGTATGCGGTATAGCATTCGTCCCAAACCTCTTTATTGATCTTTTTCTGCTTGCGTCCTTTGTATTTGCCCTGTTTCTTTGCTTCGGCTATTCCCGCCATCTGTGCTTCGCGTTGGTTATCTACCATAAACTCATTCACAGCACCTATAACGGTGATTAAGAGCTTGCCTGTTATTGAATGGGTATCTATCGCTTCTTTGTCGCTTATCAGATTCACACTCTTGGAGTTGAGCAGTTCAATAATGTTCAATAGGTCTTTGGTGTTGCGGGCAAGACGTGAAAGATTGTAGATATGCACGGTATCACCTTCCCGTACATAGTCCAACATTTCCTGTAGCTGTTCGCGTTCGGTGTTGCGTCCGCTTTTCTTTTCAACAAACCATTTACCTATGTCGTATTTCTCTAGAGCTGTTATCTGATATTCATTGTTTTGCTGTTCGCTTGATGAACGTACATAAGCAATATTCATAGCATGTGCCTTTCAATGCATTCTCATTGCATAGGATCATATTACCCTATATTTAAAATTAGGGTAAGGCTATTTACATAATGTAAAAGAATAGAATATTTAACTTATATTTGCAGGTATAACTCTTTTGGATAGCATTTATATTTTGCGTATACCCAAATTTTTATATACCCAGTTGGTCAAAATTGAATAAATGGGATCTTCTGCTTTTGATAAGTAAAGACAAGTCAAATAAAAGGCTAGTCAAATAGAGAATAAGTCAAATCAAGTTTAGTTACGTTTAGTTATAGAAAGGAGGGGCCTCTATGTATGTATGCCCAAGTGAAATAATAGAAGAACAGTCTAAAGCCAAGGCGAAAGCTATCTTGGATCAGATGACCCAAGAGACAAAAAACAAAGCGATAGTCGCCATCAATGACGCTTTCAGCGATGAAACGCCTTTTGAAATGAACTGGGAAATAATCGCCACAGCACTAACAAAGAAGTCAGTAGACAACTATGAAAAATACGGCTTCGGGATATGGTTCAATCGCAATTTCCTCGCGAACGTCCATAAGCAAATAGAAAGAAACATCAGGGCGGAGGAAATGACAGAAAGCGATTACGAACGATTCTTTAACGACGATAGCGAGAACGGCATTGCAGTGAATGCAAACGACGGCGACGATGATGATGAGCTTCCGTTTTAGCAGGTCAAAGGCTCGTTGGTGAAGATTTTCCTTGATGAAATAAATTATTCTTAGTAAAATATATAGTAGAAAGGCGAAAAGATGACACGCCACAAATACAACGGTAGACGCAATGACTACTTTGAACATATGACAATAGATATGCCAATAGAAATGAAGCGAGCTATTGAGCAATATGGCTCCGCTGTTGGATTGAATAAAAGCGAAGTAGTGAGAAAAGCTGTTACGAAATATCTTCAAGAACAGTATTTCCCTCAGTCGATAAACAACATCTACAACCTGAACAAAGGTTGATAGCTTGCCAGATTATTTATGGTTACGGGGCGATGTTTGAAAAGCATACGCCCCGGCTTTTTCATAGGTGGCATATGGCAATCAAGCAACGATATTTGAAAGGAGGTGGGCAATGCTATTCAATGAAGCATACAGGCTTTACTACGATGGTGCAGGGATGCACGAAATGCTGGGGTTGGCGAAAGCTTCAGCGGAAAGACAAGCGACGAAAGGCGACAGGCAAGCCCTAGCGGAGTATTTCCTGCGGAAAATGGACTATGCGAGCATGCCGGGAACGATCGGCAACGTCGGGCTGTACGGCGGGGCGTTCAGCTACAGGAAAGTGACACGCCAGCCAGTAGAGCATATACACAACGCGATGAAAGAGGAAATAGAAAGCAAGTGGCACAAGCCCCAGCTAAGCGATAAGCAAGTGCATGAAATGCTTTTAGCAGATGCGGGGGCGGGCGAGCTTGCGGACTTGCTCGCAAAAGATATTCGCAAAGAGTTTAATATCAGGCTGTGAGGCCGTGTGATGCCGTAGAAAAGGCGTTTTTACTCTTTGGAGAATCGTTAAACCGCAGAGCAGGAAAAAGGACTTAGATAAGTTGAGAATCCCCTAACCGCCCCCCCCTCTTTCTCCAAGGCGGCACTTCAGGTCAATCGGTGCCCTGAAACCGCAAAAGATACTCTTCCGGCAGTTGTATCAAGCCGAAAGACATCGAGACCGCTCATGAAAACCATGGGCTCACCCTCACCAACTTCAACAACGACTCTCGATAACGAGACGCATTATCTTCTTTGAAGTATTTACCATTTTGCAACTGCCAGCTAATATCAATAAGAACAATTAATTTGAGTTTTCTTGCAGGATAGAATGGAGCGCCAATGCCGAAGTTTATTGCACCTAAGCGTTTTCTTGACGTGTTCACATGTCCTTTCTGCGATATCACTGCTGAACAGAAGTGGTACGGCAACCACAATGCGCACGAGATTATTGACGCAACAAACCAAGCCGAACCGGGTGGAATTCAGCTTTCGTTCTACGACGCTTCTATCAATGAAGTTCCAAATTGGACTTTTTCTGTTTGTGAACATTGCAAAATGACTGCAGTTTGGCATGGCGATGAAATGGTATACCCGTTCTCGTGCCCCGTCGATGAGCCCAATGGGGACATGCCCGATGACATCAAGAGTAAATATGTCGAGGCATCGAAAGTGCTTTCCGTTTCACCTGCATCAGCAGCTGCATTGCTTCGCCTCGCTCTTCAGATTGTTTTAAAACAAATACTGGGAAATGATTCGACGGGGAAAATTTACGATGATCTCAAAATATTAAAAGAGAGGTCATTCAACTCACGCTTGATTCAAGCCTGCGACATCATACGAGTCAACGGAAACGAGGCTGTCCATCCAGGAACTATCAATCTAGAAGAGAAGAGGGATGATGCGCTGTATCTTTTCACTCTCCTGAATATGATCTGCGATCAGTTCTTTTCGCAACCCCGTAGAATGGATGAAATGTACGAACAAATCCCTGAGAACAAACGCGTCATCACTTCATAGTTTGAATCGAATTACATATGTTATTTGCAAAGAGCTTAGCATCTGGCTGTAAGGCCATGTAGGGGGCGCAGGAAAGGCGTTTCTTCTCTTTGGCGGTCAACTGACGGCGAGTGCAATATGAGGTGTGCTAGAGCGCTATTTTCCTTTACCCCCTGCACGCTCTATTGGAATACATCGAAATGGTATTTATATATCTGCGTACCAGATATCACTTCAAGCACCAATTGGAATTCATCTTGCGGCAAACCCATTATCATTTGATGTGTTTCTGTATATAGCTCCCCCGCGGCTGCATCATCGTAAACATAGATATCCGTGTATTTCAATTCTTCATAGGGCGTATCAGGGAACAGAGTTAGCAAATTAGCTAAGAATTGAATCTCGTAATTAATATCGGTTACTGATTGATTGTATTGGTCATCAAAGATGTAATACCAAAGTAATTGATTGCTTTCCTCGTAGCACTCCAGCGTACTCTTGTCGCTAAAGTCACCTTCCCTTGTGGCAAAAATATTTTCGATATAAGTGAGTATTAGCGCTTTTTCATCATCGTATTCAAAACTGTTGGTTAGCAGTTCCTTGTACCATTTCCCTAATACCTTATATGCTGCCACTTCACCACCTAAAAAGAAAATAGGATTAAGTTTTCTCTTTCCCTTGCCATCCTCATAGCTTATGATTTGTTGCAATTTCTCTTTGTAATTTACTATTTTCTTTTCGATTTCAAGCAGTTTTCTGTATCCTAATTCCATTAGACTTCATCCTCTGCTTCAGCCTCCATAAACATACTTAGTTTATCCATTGAGGACTTCTTGGCATGTTCGTCTGCACTAGCGTAAATATCCAGTGTCATAGCTGTAGATGAATGCCCAAGAATACTAGACAAGCTTTTTATATCCATACCGCTTTCGACACCCACGGTTGCAAAAGTATGTCTTAGGCCATGCATGGTTACCGGCTTTCCAAGAGAGCCGATTATTTGATGTCTTGTTGTCCATTTTTGAAAGCTCGTGCAAAGCAATGTTGGCTTTTTTATCCCGCATACCAAATCGTCTGCTTGCGGATTACTTTGCTCCAAGCGCTTTTCTAATATCGTTTTCAATTGCGGCAATAGCGGGATCCGCCTTTGTTTATGCGTCTTGGTATCCGATATTTCTTCTACCATTTCGCCGCTATCCATATCCCTATAATCTTTCATCGCATTTTCAAGAAAGATACTGCTAGTTGGGAAACTGATGTCTTTCCACCTCAGCCCACATATCTCGCCAGCTCTCATGCCCGTATAGTAGGCAATCATCGAAGGTAGGTAAAATTGGCTATCCTCGTCCCGCATAGCCGCCAGAAACTGTTTACGCCCTTCTTTGGTTAGGTAATTGATTCGTTTCTGTCCCTCTTTTGGAAGAACCACACCCTTTGCAATATCAGCCAATAGATAGTGATTCTTTACTCCCCATTTAACCGTTTTGGAAACGATAGCGTATATCGTTCTAACTGAACTTGGAGCATACTTCTCACACAGTCCGTTTACTAAAGTTTGCAAATCTTGATAAGTAAGTTTTGAAAATTCTATTTCCCCAATAGCGGGAAAGATTGATTTCTGAGCTTGCCTAAGATTGTTTGTATATGTTCTATTGGAAATTATCTTTAGGTTCTTTTCTTCCCTAAGATACCGTTCTATGGCGCTTTTCGAAGTCAAGCCTTTTTCTTGAAGTACAGCCCTGCTTTCCTCTTCTTCCCGCCAATCATTCAAAGCCTTTTGGGCATCGCGCTTTAAGCGGCATTCCGGGAAGCTTTTGGGTTTCTGCTTCCATTTCCCATCCGCATCTTTATAACTAAGTACGCCAACCCAGACAACGCCGTTCTTAGTTTTCTTCTTTCGCAGAAATGCCGACGTGTAAAACATTTCGAATTCCTCCAAGACACAAAATTAGACACAAAATTTACCTGGTATTATGTCTGAAGGTAATTCTATCATGCTTGTGAACTGGTAAAATACAGAGGCTGAAACTGATAGATGAATTCAGCCATGTTGCCTCTAGCCTTTCTATCAGGGGTAACAGGTTGGGCATGCGATAGGTTGCCCGTTGTTTATAGCAGGAATCACGCCTGGTGGGCACGGTATACCGAACGCACCAGATATTCCACATTGCCCTCGGGGCCGGTGATGGGGCTTTCCACCACGCCGGTGACGTCGAAGCCTTCGGCGGCAAGCGCCGCCCGCACCTCGTCCACCACGCGCTCGCGCACGGCGGCGTCGCGCACCACGCCGTGATCGGTTTCGTCGTGATGCGATTCGAACTGGGGCTTTACCAACCCGATGAACACGCTGCCAGGCGCGCACAAGCCCGCGAACGTAGGCGCGAGGGCGGCAAGACCGATGAAGCTGAGGTCGGCCACCAGCAGATCGAACGGGGCGCCCAGCTCCGCCGGGTCGGCCAGGCGGATGTTGGTGCGCTCGAACACCGTGACGCGTTCGTCTTGTCGGATGCTCCACGCCAGCTGGCCATAGTTCACGTCCACGCACGCCACGCTGGCGGCCCCTGCCTGCAGCAGGCAGTCGGTGAAGCCGCCGGTGGACGACCCAATGTCGATGCAATGCAGGCCGGCTGCGCTCTGGCTGAACGCATCCAAGGCGCCCTGCAGCTTCAACCCGCCGCGGCTGACGAAGCGCTTCTTGCCTTTAACCTGCATCGATGCATCCTCGGGCACGCGGATGGCAGCGCTTGCGGGGTACTCGTCGCCCACCTTCACCTGATGCGCCAGCACCAGCCGCAAGGCCTCGCCCGCATCCGCGGCAAGCCCCCGCGCCACCATCAGCTCGTCAAGCCGGATTTTCTTAACTTTAGGCATAACCCCTGCTGTTCCGACTAGAAAGACTCGCGGCAAGCGATCTCGTCGACGTCGCGGCGCTGCGCATGGGCGGGCGCGGGCGCCGCTTTGGGATAGCCCACCATGAACAGCTCGACCAGGCGGTAGTTGTCCGGCACGTTGAACAGCTCGCGCACCTTGCGCGGGTCGAACGCGCCCACCCAGCAGCCGCCCAGGCCCAGCTCGGCCACGGCATCGTCGATGTTGGTGAGCGCGATGGCGGTGTCGATGTCGCCGAAATCGCAGGTCTCGGGTCCATGCTCGGGCGTGGGATGGCTGGAGACGTCGTGATCGTAGGCGGCGATGATCACCGTCGGCGCGCCGTAGCGGCACTTGGTGCACTCGTCCACCTTCGCCAACCCCTCGGGGCTTTGCACTACGCACAGCCGCGTGGGCTGCAGGTTGCGCGCGGACGGCGACTTGCGCGCCGCCTCCAGGATGGCGTTCAGCTGCTCATCGGTGATCTGCTTGTCGTAGTACTCGCGGCAGGAATAGCGATGACCCACCAACGTGGAGAAATCCATGATCCTCAAGCCTCCTTGCACGGTTTTTGCCTTTCGATGCGAGTATACACGCGATACGCGGGCGGGTCATTCGCCGCGCGGTGTCGTCACGGAAACGATTCAGCGCAACCCCGCCCACGTGGACTATCATTAGGGGTTGTATGAAGCATTGCGGCGAACGGAGGCTGGTATGGCGGATCGCGAACAGCGTAAAGAACAGGCGGAGAAGCACGACGCGCTGATGAAGGGCGCATTCGCCAGCGAAACGGCGGCAACGGTGGATGCCGCCATCATCTACGAGGAAGGCGAAGGCCGCACCCTCGAGCTCCCCGAAGCCCCCTTCGAAGCCACGGAGACCCTGGTGACCACGGCATTCGTTCCCGAAGCCCTGTACCGCTTCGGGAAGGGCAAGTGCGCCGTTGTGGACCCGGCTTCGTTCACGCGCCCCGGCGGCGCCTACCTCGACGGCGCGTTCGGCCCCGAGCAGGTGCTGTGCGCCGACTCGAACCTCTACGAGATCCTATGCGGCATCAAGGGCGAATTCCACGATAAGAACCGCGACTACCGCCGCGGCATGCTGTTCACCGACCGCTGCGCCTATCTTCCCGACGTGACGTTCTCGCGCGAGGGCAACGTACGCAAGGCCGACGTCATCGTCATCGCCGAGCCCATGCGCTCCCGCGCGCTTGAGAACCACCGCCCTGAAGCGGAATGCGACCACGAGATCGCGCGCCGCATCGAAACATTCCTGGCCATCGCCGCCGCCAACGGATGCGAGACGCTGGTGGTGGGCGCGTTCGGCTGCGGGCGCTTCGGCTACCCCGCCCAGCAGGTGATCGGCCTGTTCGAGGAATGGCTCGAGGCGCATCCCGGCGCCCTGGGCCGCGTGGTGTTTGCCGTCCCGCGCGCGCATCGCGATGCGTTCGACGAAGCGTTCGGCCAGCCCAAGGAGGAAACCCCCGCGCCCGTCGCCGTCGAGAATAGCGAAGAGGACGACGAGGATTGGCGCAATGTCGAGCTCCCCGCAGGCGTCACCCTGCGCTAGCGTTTTCCTTCACCAAGAAACGAAAACGGGCGCGGCCAGGACGGTCGCGCCCGTTTTTTCATGCAACTGCAAGTTCTATGGCAAAAGCAGCTGAGCGATCTGCACGGCGTTGAGGGCAGCGCCCTTGCGGATCTGATCGGCCACCACCCAGAAGGCCAGGCCATGATCGACGGTGTCATCGCGGCGGATGCGGCCGACGTAGGTGTCGTCGGTACCGGCAAGCAGTCCGGGCATGGGGTACACGTTGTTCGCAGGGTCGTCCATGACGGTTACACCGGGTGCCGCGGCCAATGCCTCGCGCGCCTGCCCGGGCGTGACCTCGCTTTCGAACTCGACGTTCACCGACTCGCCGTGGCAACGCAGCACGGGCACGCGCACGCAGGTGGCAGCCACCTTAATGCCGTCGTCGCCCATGATCTTCTTCGTCTCCACGACCATCTTCCACTCCTCTTTGGTGGAACCGTCGTCGAAGAACTTGTCGATGTGCGGGATGCAGTTGAACGCGATGCGATGTTGGAACGCGCTCACCGTCAGCTGGTCGTCGGGCGTGCCGTCCAAGAACTCGCGCGTTTGGTCGTACAGCTCGGCCATCGCGGGAGCGCCGGCGCCGGAAGCCGCCTGGTAGGTGGACACCACCACGCGCTTGATGCGCGCCAGATCGTACAGCGGCTTGAGCGCCACCACCATCTGGATAGTGGAGCAGTTGGGGTTGGCGATGACGCCGGAATGCCATGCCAGATCGCCCGGGTTCACCTCGGGCACCACCAGCGGCACGTCGTCGTCCATGCGGAACGCGCTGGAGTTGTCGATCATCACCGCGCCGGCATCCACCACCGCCTGGCGCATCAGCTTCGACACGTCGGCTCCGGCGGAGAACAGCGCGATGTCGACGCCTCGGAAGCTCTCGGGCGTCATCTCCTGCACCGTCAGCTCGCCGGCGGGGACCTGCCCGCACCCATCGAACGCGAGCTTCTTTCCCGCGCTGCGAGCACTTGCCAACGCGCGCACCTCGCTGGCGGGGAAATCCAGGTCATGCAGCACTTTCAGGAACTCGCCGCCCACGGCGCCCGTGGCGCCCGCGACTGCCACCACCGGGTTCGCCGGCATCTTCTTCGTCCAAGCCATGCTCTAACGCCCCTTATTCATCTTCGCAGCGATCTCCTCGGCGGAAAGCTGCGTCTCCTCGAACACGCTGTCGGAATCCAGGCCGAACGCCGAATGCAGGCAGCGTACCGCTTCGGCCACCTGAGCGCCGTCGATCACCACCGACAGGCGGATGGGCGACGTGGAGATGGCCAGGATGTTGATGCCGTTTTCGCCCAACGTGGAAAACGCCTTGGCGGCCACGCCCGGCGAGGACTTCATGCCCGTGCCCACCAGGCTCACCTTGGCGATGTCGGGATCGACCACATACTCGCGTGCGCGGATGTCTGGCAGCACGCGGGCAAGCGTTTCCTCGGCGCGCTTCAAGTCGCCGCCAGGGCAGGTGAAGCTGATGTCGGTAAGGCCGTCTTCCGACACGTTCTGGATGATCATGTCGACGCTCACCGCA
This sequence comes from Eggerthellaceae bacterium, assembly GCA_036306585.1. Classification (GTDB taxonomy): domain Bacteria; phylum Actinomycetota; class Coriobacteriia; order Coriobacteriales; family Eggerthellaceae; genus Aphodovivens. The sequence goes on along the minus strand of JAXJZF010000005.1, from coordinate 49,679 downwards.
TTGCCGGCCAGCGCGCTGAACACCTTGGCGGCCACGCCGGAGGTGTCGGGCACGCCGCGGATGGTCACCTTCACTTCGGACGTATCGTGCGCGATGCCGGTGATGACGGCTTCTTCCATCATGTCGGTTTCCTCCTTGATGTAGGTGCCCTCCGCGTCGGAGAATGCCGAACGCGAATGGATGATGACGTCGAATTTGCGGGCGAATTCCACGGCGCGCATCTGCAGCACGCCGGCGCCAGCCCCGGAAAGCTCCAGCATGTCCTCGTAGGAGATCTGGTCGAGCTTCTTCGCGCGCGGGCAGATGCGCGGGTCGGCGGTGTAGACGCCGTCGACGTCGGAATAGATCTCGCACACGTCGGCCCCGATGCCCCAGGCCACCGCCACCGCCGTGGTGTCGGAGCCGCCGCGGCCCAGCGTGGTGATGTCGCCGTTGGCGTCGATGCCCTGGAAGCCCGCGACCACAGGGATGTAGCCGCGCTCAAGCGCCTCCATGATGCGCTCGTTATGCACCTTGACGATCTTCGCCTTGGCGTGCGTGCCGTCGGTCTCGATGCCCGCCTGGCGGCCGGTGAAGCTCATGGCCTTGTAGCCGCGCGCCTCGATGGCCATGGCCAAAAGCGTCATGGAAACCTGCTCGCCGGTGGACAGCAGACGGTCCATCTCGCGCGAAGGCGGGTCGGAATTGATGGCGGCGGCGAGACCCACCAGCTCGTCGGTGGTCTTGCCCATGGCTGACACCACGGCCACTACCTGGTTGCCTTCCTGCTTGCGCCGGATGAGGCGCTGGGCGACGTTCTTGATGCGCTCGGGCGACGCAACCGACGTGCCACCGAATTTGCATACGATCAACGACATGGCGTACTTTCTGTCAACAGAGAAAATGATGCGGCTACCACTATAGCAAACATCGCCGCGCGCTTTGTTTCATTCACATTGAACGCGCGCGTTTGAACTGAGGGGCCTGCGCCAGCAGGACCGCGGCGAACACCAATGCGCAGCCGACAAGCTCGGGCGCCGACATGCTCTCGCCCAAAAGAACCCAGCCGCCCAGCGCGGCGAACACCGACTCCAGGCTCATGAGGATGGCGGCCGGCGCCTCGTCCACCGTGCGCTGGCCGATGTTCTGCAGCGTGTAGCCCAGCCCGGTGGAGAAGATGCCCACGTACAGGATGGACAGAAGCGCCGGCATCGCGTCTGCCGGCGTGGCGCCCTCCACGACGAAAGCGCAGATCGACGACAGCAGCGCACTCACGAAGAACTGGGTGGCCGAGAGCCACAGCGCGTCCTCGATGGAGAAGCGCCCCACCGCCAGGATATGGAACGAGTAGAACAGCGCGCCCGCCAGCATGATGGCATCGCCCACGTAGATGCCGGAAATCCCCTGGTCGATGGGCACGCACAACAGGTACATGCCCGCCAGGCACACGAACACCGCGATCACCACCGCGGGATGCAGCTTGCGGCCCATGAAACGCGACAGCAGCGCCACGATGACCACGTACACCGCTGTGAGGAAACCCGCGCGACCCGAAGCAGCCGCCTCGGGCGGATACGACGAGATGCCCGCCTGCTGGCAGTTGTCGGCAAGGCACAGCACCACGCCGCACACCAGCCCGCCGAGCAGGACGCCCCGATGCGCGGCGAAGAACCCTCGACGCGGCTGCGGGCTGTCCGCTGCCGCAACGTCGGCGGATGCGCCGCCGGCAGCCGTGCCCTTCCTCCCGCGATGCCGCGCGGCATGGCGCACGGCGATCATCCCCAGCGCGAACAGGCACGCAACGGTGCTCTTACCCGCGATGAAGGTGAACGGCCCCACCGATTCGGACGCGATGGACTGCGCGGGGAACGACATGCCCCACACGAAAGCAGCGCACAGCAGCGCTAGCGCCCCGGCGAATTTCCCGCCATCGGCAGCCTGCCTCATGCGCGCCCCCTTCCTGCATCCAAGATCGACCCGATGCGCTTATTCCGCACCTCCTGCGAACGGGTGCCAGACGAGGCTGCATTATATACCTCGCACACAGGCGGCGGCGCAGCCGAACTCCTTAGCGCATAGCAAGATCGACTTCTTGTATACTTTGACCATCCCGCACAATCGCCCCCTCGCTCAGCGAGACCGACAGCGTCCCCGGGATGAAGCGCACCAGGACGCCACGTCGAACCGCACACCATCGGACGGTGAGAGGCGGCGTTACCTCAGGAGGTCTGACATGGGCGCATTCTTCGGGGCCACCTCCCACCGCGACGTCGTTTTGGACGTGTTCTTCGGCGTCGACTACCACTCTCACCTGGGCACCAAGCGCGCAGGCATGGTACTGCGCGACGAGCAGGACGGTTTCCAACGCGAGATCCACTCCATCGAGAACACGCCGTTCCGCACGAAGTTCGAGAAGGACCTTTCCGGGTTCCATGGCACCTGCGGCATCGGCTGCATCAGCGACACCGACCCACAGCCGTTGCTCATCCGCTCGCGCATGGGCGTGTTCGCGCTGACCACGGTGAGCGCTATCAATAACGCCGACGAGCTGGTAAAGGCATGCTTCGAGGGCGGCGATCACCAGTTCATGGCCATGAGCTCCGGCAAGGTGAACGACACCGAGCTCATCGGCGCGCTCATCTGCCAGAAGGACGATTTCATCGAGGGCATCAAGTACGCCCAGAGCATGGTCGACGGGTCGTTGACGGTGCTCATCATGACCGAGGACAGCGAGATCATCGCCGCGCGCGACAAGAAGGGCCGCCTGCCCATCCTCGTCGGCAAGGACGACGAGGGCTATTGCGTGTCGTTTGAGTCGTTCGCCTACCAGAAGCTGGGTTACGCCGACGAATACGAGCTGGGTCCGGCCGAGATCGTGCGCGTGACCGCCGACGGCTACGAGACCATCGCGCCCGCCGGTGACGACATGAAGATCTGCGCGTTCCTGTGGGTGTACTACGGCTACCCCAACTCCAACTACGAGGGCGTGAACGTGGAGGTCATGCGCTACCGCAACGGCGCCATCCTGGCGCGCGACGAAGCGGCGGCCGGCACGCTGCCCGACGTCGACTACGTGGCGGGCGTGCCCGATTCCGGTGTGCCGCATGCCATCGGCTACTCCGCTGAAAGCGGCAAGCAGTTCGCACGGCCCTTCATCAAGTACACCCCCACCTGGCCGCGCTCGTTCATGCCCAGCGACCAGCGCATCCGCGACCGCATCGCGCATATGAAACAGGTACCGGTACCCGAGCTCATCAACGGCAAGAAGCTGCTGTTCGTCGACGACTCCATCGTGCGCGGCACCCAGCTGCGCGAGACGGTGGACTTCCTGTACAAGGCAGGCGCTGCCGAGGTGCACATGCGCTCGGCGTGCCCGCCCATCATGTTCAGCTGCAAGTACCTGAGCTTCTCGCGCGGCAAGTCGGACATGGACCTGATCGCCCGCCGCACCGTGCGCGCGCTGGAGGGCGAGGAAGGCGACAAGCATCTGGAAGAATACGCCGACAGCTCCACCGAGCGCGGCAAGTGCCTGCTGAAGAGCATCTGCAAGCAGATGGGCTTCGACTCGCTAGGCTACCAGTCGCTGCAGGGCATGATCGAGGCCATCGGCATCAACCCGAAGAAGGTCTGCACCTATTGCTGGGACGGCAAAGAGTAGTTGACAGTATGAGAACACGCTTCTGAACAGGCACGTTCTCCAAATCACCACATTCTGAAAAAAGTGCTTACGAAGCATGGGGCGTTTTCCCTATAATCGCTAACCGACATAGGCGCAGTGAGACGCTGCTACGCTAAGTGCAGAGGTGGTCGCAACCAGCTATTCGCACGTTGCGACCACTTTTTTGCGCTCGCTCCGATGCCGGGGGCGGATCCCCCTCCTCCCACCCGACATCGGAGCGAGCATGGCGCCGTCCGCGGGCGACCGCGCATCGCCGCCGCAAGGAAGACGCAAGGCACCCGCAGCCATCCATGCGTCCGAAGAGAAAGGAACCTTGTGACCCAGCAGAACCAGCAAATGCCCCAGGCGCGCGTGCACGTGGCGCACCCCTACCTTGCCCTCATGGGCCTGTACCTGGGCGGATTCACCGGCATGTACAGCGAAACCGCCCTGAACATCGCACTTCCCCAGCTTTCCGCCGCATTCGGCGTGGACATCTCCCTCACCCAGTGGCTGGTGGTGGGATACATGCTGGCCATCGGCATCGTGCTACCCTTCTCCAGCCTTCTGATGAAGTGGTTCCCAGCGCGCAAGCTGACCGTGTTCGCCCTGGGGGCATTCTTCGTCGGAGCCCTGATCAGCGGGTTCGCCCCCAACTTCGAGATCGCCCTGGCAGGCCGCGCCGTCCAGGGCATCGGCACGGGCCTGGTTTTGCCCATGATGTTCGCCATGGTGATGGAGGTCATCCCGCCACATAAGCTGGGCTCGGCCATGGGCATCACCGCGCTGGTGATCATGTTCGCACCGGCCATCGGCCCCACCCTGGCGGGCTTTCTGGTGGGCGCGGCGTCGTGGCGCTTCATCTTCTTCAGCTTCGCCGTCATCCTGGCCGTGGGCCTGGTATTCGCGCTGAAGTTCGAGGTGGATCCCTACGAGCTCACCCGCCCGCACATCGACGCGGCTTCGGTGGTGCTTTCCTGCCTGGGCTTCGGCGGCATCGTGTTCGGCGTGGGCGCCGCAAGCCTGTTCGGCTGGCTGTCCGCTCCGGTCATCGTGGCGCTGATCGTCGGCGTCGTGTGCCTGCTGGTGTACATCAAGCGCCAGCTGGGCATGAAGGCGCCGGTGCTCGACCTGCACGCGTTCGGCTTCCAGGGCTTCCGCGTGGGCGCAGTGTGCATGATGCTCAACTTCGGCATCACGCTGTCGGCCATGTACGTGCTGCCGCAGTTCTACCAGAACGGCATGCTGCTGGCGGTTGCCCTGACGGGCATCGTCATGCTGCCCGGCGGCGTCGTGAACGCCCTGGTGAGCATGGCGGCCGGCAAGGTGTACGACCGCATTGGCGCACGCATCCCGGCGCTGGCGGGCTTCGCTCTTTCCGCCATCGGCGCGGTGATGCTCATGTTCGCCACGCCTGAGACGCCGCTGGCCTACGTGATCTGCTGCCACATCATCATGATGATCGGCGTGCCGCTGGCCATGTCGCCGTGCCAGACGCACGCGCTGTCCTCGCTGCCGCACCGCCTGTCCACCGACGGCAGCACCATCCTCAACACCATGCAGCAGGTGCTGGGCGCGGTGTGCACCGCCATCGCCACCAACCTGCTGGCAAGCGGCCAGCAGGCGTTCTACGCCGCCGGCGGCACCGATTCCGCGCTGGCGTTCACGCAGGGCTCCCACTGGGGCTTCATCTTCACGCTGGTGCTGGCGGCGCTGGGCTTCGTACTGGCAACCCGCATCAAGAAGCGCAGCAATGAGCAGCCGGCCCCCGAAGCGAGCGAGCCTGCCACCGCGGAGCGCTAAAACGCGCAGGGCGGGGGAAGGGAAGCCGCGCGCTTCCGCTTTCCCCGCCCTGCCTGCGGCTGGGGCAGCATCTCCGATCGCAATCGGGGTGATGCCGAGTTGTTGCGAACAGACATATGCTAGCCGACCGAGAGGGGCTGGCGCAGCCAGGGTGCATTCCCCCCGCGCCCTGGCTGCGCCAGCCCCTCTCCGCATTGCGGCATGGCGGGCGTTTGAATTTTCACCGTTCACGTGCTTTTCGGGAATGAGACCTGTTCACATGGGTTCTTTAAAAACGTACAATCAGGTGTCGCATTTTACGCGGATTTCACGAGCAGCACGACACGCTAGACGAGGGAGCATATGGCAGCAACCACCGACACCGAATTCCAACCGGCGACCAAGCTCGAGGACGAGCTGACGAATTTTCACGGCAAGGTCTCCTTCGCGAAGGCCCTCCCCTACGGTATCCAGCACGTGCTGGCGATGTTCGTTGCCAACCTGGCACCCATCGCCATCATCTGCGCGGCAGCGGGTTTCGACGAGACCATGACCGCCAGCCTCATTCAAAACGCGATGATCGTCGCAGGCATCGGCACGTTCGTGCAGCTGTTCGCCGTGTGGCGCATCGGCTCGAAGCTGCCCATCGTCATGGGCGTGAGCTTCACCTTCGTCACCGTGCTGTCCGGCATCGCCGCCGCCTACGGCTACGGCACCGTCATGGGATCGGTCATAGCCGGCGGCGTCATCCTGATGGCGCTGGGCTTGCTGGCTAAGTACTGGCGACGCTTCATCGGGCCCATCGTGTCGGCGGTGGTGGTCACCTCCATCGGCTTCTCGCTTCTTTCCACCGGCGCCGAAACGTTTGCCGGCGGCTCGGGAGCGCCCGATTTCGCCTCGCCGGAAAACCTGTTTCTCGGCACGCTTTCGCTGGTGGCGTGCCTGCTGTTCCAGGGCCTTGCCAAGGGCAGCATCAAGCAGCTGTCCGTGCTGTTCGGCCTGATCGTAGGCTATATCGTAGCGCTGTTCATGGGCAAGGTGGACCTTTCGGTGTTCCAGGGGCTGCAGATCGCCTCGCTACCGCAGGTCATGCCGTTCACGCCTGAGTTCAACGCGGGCGCCATCGTTTCGGTCACGCTGCTGTTCCTGGTGAGCGCCGCCGAGAACATCGGCGACACCGACGCCATCGCTCAGATCGGCTTCCGTCGCAACGCCACCGAGCGTGAGATCGCCGGATCGGTTTCCGCCGACGGCTTCACCAGCGCCATCGCCGGCGTGTTCGGCTGCTCGCCGCTGACCACGTTCGCGCAGAACATCGGCCTTATCGGCATGACGCACGTCATCAACCGCAAGGCCATCGCATGCGGCGCGGGCATCCTGGTGATCGCCGGCTTCGTGCCCGCCGTGAGCGCTGTGTTCAGCTCGGTGCCCGACTCGGTGCTGGGCGGCTGCACCATCATGATGTTCGGCACCATCGTCACCAGCGGCTTCCAGATGGTCTCGAAAGCCGGCTTCACCCAGCGCAATATCACGATCGCCGCCACCTCGTTGGCTATCGGCATCGGCTTCACGCAGGTGGGCGGCATCTTCGTGGCTTTCCCCGCAATCGTTCAGAACATCTTCGTGGACAATTCCATTGCGCTCACCTTCGTGGTAGCGCTCGTGATGAACCTGGTGCTGCCGCACGAGAAGACGCCCGTCGTTGCCGACAGCTACTCCAGCCCCTCAAGCAACGCTTCATCAAGCGAAACCAACGGCGCAAGCGAAACGTTGCCGCAATAACGCACGGCCTCCGGAACGGCCAAGCCCCTCTTCCGGACGATCATCGTCACAGTAAGATCGGCGTGGATGCATGGATCGGCCGCCGATCCCATCTGGGCAGAGAGCCCGCTGGGGACATCCGCCGCTACGATCCGCGCGCCGGAACGGCGTGCTGCATTCACCGCACGGATCCACCCATCGTAAGGCGCGCGCACGGTATCGCCCGAAAAGCCCGTGCCCAAGATGGCGTCGACGACCACGTCTGCCGCATCAAGCGCCTCCGCAACCTGCGCATCTGTCGGAGCAAGCAGCACCTGAGCCCCTTCGCATTCCCGCAGGGCCCCTTCTGCGCGCAGCGCTGCGTCGTGGGCAGGCTGCGCTTTTATCTCGGCGGGCGCACGCTGCGTCAGCACGTCGACGGCGTAACCGCGCTGAGCCAGCAGCTGCGCCGCCACCCAGCCATCGCCGCCGTTGTTGCCCGAGCCGCACAGCACAACGAATCTCGCCGGAAGCAGAGCCTCTTTCATCACGCTGAAGCCTGCATCGTGCCGTACGGCAGCCGCGGCGCGCTCCGCGGCTCCGGCGGAAGCGGTTCCCGTGAGGGCCTGGGACGCCTCCGCGTGTTCTGCGCCTTTTTTCGCCAGACCCTCCGCCGCATCGGCCACTGCCACGCCCGCCCGCGCCATCAGCACCGCCAGCGACGTGCCAGCCGTGGCGATGCGCCGCTCCAGTTCCGCCACGCTCTCAACATCCAAAACGGGTCTTTCCTTCATCGGTCCCCCTTCTTTCCCCATGCGGCACTCGTTGTTCCCCGGCAGCCATGCGCCGCCTCTATCCGGCGCTAATGGCCGCCCCGTCGATTCGACGTCGACGCTAAGGTCCGTCGAGTTTGATTTTCCACACCCATCAGGACGGCGGGCGCCTGCAGAGCTACTCCAGGTAGGCTCCGGTCTGACGGCTCCATAAATGAGCGTATTCGCCGCCTGCGGCGATCAGCTGCTCATGCGGGCCGTCTTCCACCACGCGGCCGTGCGCAAGAACCACAATACGATCGAGGCTGGCAACCGTGCTCAACCGATGAGCCACCACAATGCATGTGCGTCCGCGCATAAGCTCGGACAACGCATCTTGCACGAGGTGCTCGCTCTCCGAATCGAGCGCGCTCGTTGCCTCATCCAGAACCAAGATCGGACGATCGGCCAAAAGAGCACGGGCTATAGCCACGCGCTGGCGCTGTCCGCCCGACAGCTTGACGCCGCGTTCACCTGTAACGGTGTCGAACCCTTGCGGCAGCCTCTCTATGAAATCCAACGCATTCGCCCGACGTGCAGCCTCGCGAATCTCATCCATCGAAGCATCGGGCCTGCCGTAAGAAATGTTCTCGGCAATGCTCCGATGGAACAGCAATGGCTCTTGCGGCACATATGCGATGGAGCGGCGCAGAGACTGCTGGGTGCATGAGGCGATATCTTGCCCATCAACGAGAATGCGTCCCTCTTGGATGTCGGACAAACGTAGCAGAAGCTTGGTAAGCGTGGTTTTGCCCGCGCCGCTCACGCCAACCAACCCCACACGCTGGCCTTCCGGAATGCGCAAGTCGAACCCGTCGAACACCTTGGTCTTCGCCCCGCCATCCAAGTACGAGAACCCGATGCCCTCGAAATCGATAGCTCCATGTTCGACCTTCAGATCGGGTGCCCCAGGCGCATCGGCGACCAATCGGGGCTCGTCGAGCACCGTCGTCATACCGCTGGCATCTCCAAATGCGCGGTTGAAACGCTGCAGGCCGGAATTGATGAAGTTGAATTGAAGCGTCATGGTGTACGTATAGGTGAACATCATCACCAACGTTCCCGGCGTGATGCCGAACCATGCGTTTCCTCCCGAAATGAACAATGCGACAACGCTCATGATAACCACTGCGATGCCCGCGGTGATGACGCCGCGAACCAGCGATGAGCGCATGCGCTTCGAATCGCGCAGCACCACCTCGCGATTGGCGGCGTCGAAGAGGACGCGCTCGTAGTCCTCGCGGCCATACGTCTTCACGGTCAGGATGTTGGTGACGGCATCCGACAGCTCCCCCGATAGATCGTTTTGCGCTCGAGCCGCCTGCTCGTTCAGATGGAGGATGCGCTTGTACATGATGTAAGACACCAGCGCATACACGCCGAACAGCACCAAGAGGATCACCACGTACACCGGCACCCGCGGCCCCAATAGGATGCAAACGAAAACCACCGAGCCCAGCACTGGCAGGAATGGATGCACGATCGCCTCCACCAGCTGGTTGTACGCCGCCATGAATTTAGAGGTTTGCGATACCAACGTGCCGCCGAAACGATTGGAGTGAAACGTCATCGACTGGTTGGACAGCGCATCGAAACTCATGGTCGCCAAGTCATAGCTCACCGCAATTTCGAGCTTCCAAAGCGAGTAATCCTGCAGCTTGCTGCACGTTTGACCGCAGATGTTCACCAGAATAAGCGCCGCAATATAGGGCCCGAACACGGGAAATACCTGATCGGCAGCAACGGGAGCAGCGCTCACCCGGTCGACGATGAGCCCCATCACGAACGGATTGCTATAGGTCTGGAAGCCCCCGAAGAACAACGTGGAGAAAACCAGGAGAGCAAACAAGCCGAAGTGACGACGCGTCACCAGCCAATAGTAATGGATCGTCCGCCCCGTAGTGGAAGGGTTTCCTTTTCTTGCTTTCATCGCCAGACCTTTCGCATCCTCGTCTTCGAATGCACATTATCGCGCAAGCGAGCTGCGGCGGCACACCGGATGCAAAGAGGAAGGGCTGCATCGGGCAACAGCCCGATGCAGCCCTTCGATGCCGACATCGCGGAAACGGCCGACTAAATCAAACCGCCGCTTTCGCCGGAGAGTGCCTGCATCCCGATTGGGAAGCAGCTTATGCCGCAGCCTTGGTTTTTTTGGCACGCTTACGCGGGAACGTGAAGGCGATGACGGCGGCAACGATCATCGTGATGCCCACGATGACAAACGAGTTGCCGACCACGCCGGTGGAATCGATGAGCATGCCGGCAATCCACGGACCGAGATAGCGCCCCACCAAGTTGACCGTTCCGATGAAGCCGGTACCGGTTGCACGAACATCATCGTCGTAGTATTCGCCTGCAGCCGTCATGATGACAGTGATGACGCCGGTCGTCGCCGAAATGAGGGAGACGAAGAAATAGCACACGAACAGCGACGGAGCCTCCACTGACGATAGGTACATGAAGTAGCCCAATCCAAGCACACCCGAAAGGGCGACGACAACGCCGATGATGTTCTTGCGCTCCAAATGATCAGACAGGTTGCCCAAGATGAGCTCGGTGATGATGGTCAGGACACCGCCGATGGTGATCGCGAGGCTCGCTTCGGCAAGATCGAATCCGACTGACTGGATAGAAGACACGTAATATTGGGTTGCTGCCATATAACCGATTTGGTAGATGATGTAGAAAATGCCGAAATGCCAGGAAATAGGCATCTTCAACACCTTTTTCAGACGATCCCAGGCACCGGCCTGCGATGCAGCGGTCGCAACTTCATCCTCGGCGATAGTCGGCGTGGGAGCTGCTTGAGTGCCCGCCGGAGCACCGAAAGGCGCCAATCCCTTTTCCTCCGGCCCTTCGCGGAAAAACACCGCAACGAAAATGGTGATCACCGCAAAAACGATGCCGAAAATCACATAGCCCATCTGCCATCCGAAGCTCGTGATGATGATGGGGGCAACGATGCCCAAGATGATGGCGGAGAAATTCGCGCCGGGAGTGATGAGACTCATGCCGAAACCGCGTTTGTTCGGCGCGAACCAGCGAGAGACGACCTTGGGCAGGATCGCCATCAGAAGGCCCGCCGTGCCGATGCCTGCGATCGCCCACGTGACGATCGCCACGCCCAAGCCCATAGGAGCAAACAAGCCGAAAAGGATGGCACCCAAGGCGGACAGGCCGCACGAGAGCGTGATCGCCCAACGTGTGCCGATCTTATCGCCTAACATGCCCCAAACGATAGAAAGACCAGCATAGAAGATCATGAAAACCGAAGTGATCAAGCCAGCATCGGCATAGCTGCAGCCCAATGTCGCGCGTATGGGCTCGAGGGCAACCGAAGGAAGCCTTTGGCAGCTCAGCACGATCACCTGAGTAAGAAACCCTCCCAAACAGATGACGAACGCATAGTGCAGTCCGTTGCCTTTTTGGGGAGTCGCAATATCTTGCGCAGTTTGCAACATAGATGTAACCCCTTCTTGCAGTTTCACCGCCTCAGCCATTCCCGTCTCGCGTAGACGAACCAGCGGCAACTCACAGCCCCGCCGATGCGTTCCCCTCGCAAACCGAAATAGCCACAAGGCGAATTTGCACGGATTCCCGTGGGTATATAGATAGTTAGGTTGTACGTAGAGAAATGGATTCGTCGACGAATGCGTTAGGATATGCCGATGCGCGCCATAGCCGCGGCAATCTTCTCGCGCCTGCGCGCCCGTCGTTCTTCGGCATGCTGCTCTTTGAAGGCACGAGCGGCGCGCTCGAAACGCCGATGATGGGCATCTCCTTCGACTTCCTCCAAGCGTGCCGCCTCTTTGATGCGCTGTTTGTCATTCACGAGCCTCTTCGCGCAAACAAGATCACCTTGAGGCACATAGAGATCGACACCGAAATTAACGTCTTTGCTAGGCGGCAGCGCGATCGCGGCAATGGGATGGTTCATCTTAATGGTGCCGCGATCGAATCCATACAATGGAATCCCGGCATCTCTCAGCAGATACGCGATACCGTCGTATTCCCACGTCATGCGAACATTCGTCAAATAAGACCATGTGGTTTTGCCAAACTCTTCGAGATCGGCCATCGTCGTGAATCCTCGGCGCCCTCTCGGCATCACGTCACCCCCTACCGTAATCCCCCTACCGATCCGTAACCCCACCGGCCGCATGCGCGTATCGGGCGAAACGCGAAGCTTCGCCCGATACGCCGCAGCCATCCTTCCTAGGGAAGGAAGCAGCTCACTTTGCCGTGGCCGATCTCCGCCATGCGCTTCGAGATGTCTTCAACCGGAAGAACCTCGATCACGTGAGCCAAGCAGTGCAGCTCGCACAGAGGCTTCTTGCCTTCCCCGAGACGAGAAGCGCACAGATCGCAAAGATGCGAAGGCACGGGCACGTAGTCCCATTCCCAGGAATCGCCCAGCTTGTGCGGGCCGATCTGGTTGACTTTGATGCCCCATTGGTCAAGCGGAAGATCATGTTCCTTGCGGCAAGACACTTCGCATGATTGGCAACCGGTGCAGTAGCCGTAATCGATCAACATGCCGTATTTCATCTTTCCTCCTTCCGCCTAATCATCAAGACTATCGACTTTGCAGATGCTGCAAATGCCGTTTTTGTACGGTGCGCCATAGCCGGTGATGCCGGTGCTCTCGTGAGGCATGAGGTTGTTCACGTTGGACTTCCACACGCCGAACAGGTTGGGAGCCTCGCCATCCTGCTCCGGATACCACCATGCATGTTCGAGATGGATCATCTTGTCGTTGACCTCTTCGGAAATGTGCGCCTTCTGGACGCATTTGCCGAACAGGGTTTCGATGCGAACCCAGTTGCCCTCCTCGATACCGTACTTCTGCGCGGTAACAGGATTGATGGTCACCAGGGCATCGGGATGCAAGGCGCGCATGCTAGGCACCTGACGATGTTCGGAATGGAACATGCTGATATGACGACCTCCGGTCGTATAGACCAAAGGATACTTGGCAACGACCTCGGCAGGCTGGGACACGGGGCTGTATTCCGGCTCTTCGAAATAAGGAACAGGGTTCTCGTCGTAAGACTCCAGAATCGGCGAATACAGTTCGACCAGACCGGTAACCGTCTGGAAACCGGGCTCGCCATCATCCCTCAACCCACCTGTCTCATACTTGCGATAGGTGTATTCCGCCTGCTTGACAGGAACCGCGCGCACATCCTCGAGGCCATAGCCGTAAGTATCCTTCAGCAGCTTATCGAAGAAGTCGTCAACGGAGTCGACATCCTTCCAGATCTCGGGGCGCATGCGCTTACCCATGTCGATGAGGATCTCAAGATCGCTCTTCGTGTCGGGGTTCTCCACCGCCTTGTTCATCGCACCGATGAAGTGCTGGTTACGTCCGTAGTTGGGGGTGACCAGGCCATCATGCTCGGCAAACGTCGACAGAGGCAGCACCAGATCGCACAAGCCCATGATGGTAGGCGTCATGAAGATATCCTGCGCGACGATGAAGTCGAGGTTCTTCATCGCCTCGTACCAGCGCTGGGGCTGATCGGCCATGCAGGCAAGCGGGTTGTTGCCGATGATCCAGCACATGCGCAGATCATAGTAGCCGGGAACATCCTTATACATGCCCTCAAGCCAGTTGAGCAGTGTATCCCCTTGCACGCCGCCCATCGCCGCACCGGTATTAAACAGGCGATACTTGCCCGTCGGATCAACGATGTGTTTCTCCGCCATACCCTCGGTGAGGGTATCGGACATATCGTAGCGCCACTGGCCGATGAAGCTGGTGGGCTTGGTGATGGTCACGCCGCCCGGCACATCGAGATACCCGCAGATAGCGACAAGAGCCAAGAAGCACTGAGCGCCCTGCGTGGAGGCCTTGGACTGGTCGAGCGCAACGCCCCACGTTGCGGTGGACGGAGCATTGGTAGCGAACGCGCGAGCCGCACCGACCAAGGTGTCGGCATCCACCCAGGAGACTTCCTGGACGCGCTCAGGCGTCCACTCTTTGCATGCCTCGGCCAACTCGTCGAAGCCATAGCACCATTTCTCGACGAAGTCATGGTCGTAGAGTCCCTCGCTGATGATGACATTGAGAAGACCCATGCCCACGGCTGCATCGGTGCCGGGACGCAGCTGCAGATGGTACTCGGCATGCGCGCCCAGCCAGGTAAGGCGCGGGTCGATGGTGATGATCTTGGAACCGCGCTTCATCAGGTCGATGATGGAATGGCCGAAGAAGCCGTCGGGGTTTGAATACAGCGGATCCTTGCCCCACACCAGAATGTACTTAGGCACCTCGAACTGGGGATCGTCGTAGCCGCCCGGCAGATACTGCGCCGAATCGATTTCGGGAACGCCGGCACCCAGCAGGTAATTCGTGACGGTAGCACGCGGGCCATAGCAAGCCTCGCCGCTGAACGCATACGTGCTTGCACCGTTGGGGGTGTTCATGATAGCGGGCCCATACACCGGAGCGTACAACGTGGACTCGCGACCTGTGCCCGTCAGCGTGAAGATGGATTCGGCGCCGTAGGTGTCCTGAATTTCGCGAATCTTGGACTCGAGCAGATCGTATGCCTCGTCCCAGCTGATCTTCTCCCATTTGTCCTTCCCGCGATCCTCGCGAGCGCGTTTCATGGGGCTCAGCAGACGATCCTTGTGATATACAACCTCGTCGAGCGCGATGCACCGCGGGCAAAGACGGCCGTGGGTGATGGGGTGATCGGGATCCCCCTCTACCTTGACGATCTTGTTGTCCTTCACCGTGATGAACATGCCGCATCCAACGGGATGGTCTCCCGGAGGCGACCACGCGCAGGTGCGCACCTTGAAAACGCCATCACCCATGTCGGTGACATAAGGCTTTTCCTCAGCCATACCCTCTCCTCTCGTTTCCTCTTCTTCGAAGCGCCGCGCACTGCCGAAACCTGCCGGCGAAGACGCACGAGCGCGCTTCAACATCTAAGACGATATCGCTCGAAGGGGTAAGGCATCCAGACCCGAACCGGGTTGAATTCAGCGGCAAGCAATCGAATTTCCCCTCACCCATTTCAGGTTAGATTGCTTTGATCAGGTGCTTTAGGTATAGCGAGCAGGAACAGAGGCAAGAGCCTACCGGGAGCGCTCGGTAGGCGCACCGGAGATGATCGCCTCAAGACGATCGATCACCTCCTGGCGCGAGTGCACCCCGACCTTAGCGTAGACGTTGCGCGTGTGCCCCTTCACGGTGTTCTGGGAGATGCCGAGCTCAAGTGCGATGTAGCCAGCCGTTCTGCCACGGCTCAAAAGCTTGAGAACCTCGGTTTCGCGCGCCGTCAATTGGCACTCCGAAGCCAATTGCGCGCAGCCGCGCTCCCATAGCTCGAACGGATCGGCAACCGACTCCTTCCCGTCTTCACCGCTTTTCCCCGGCCGAGCAAGACCTTTGAGCATGCAATCCAGCGCCTCGCTCACCGTCTGCTGCCCCAGCACAAGCAGAACCGCGACAAGCACCACCACCACCGCCACCAAGAAAAACGGCGCAAGAAAGGAGATCGGATCCGTCCCGACCTTCATCACGCAATATGCGACGAACCAGCCGATCGTCGTCCCCAAACCGGATGCCCCGCGCCCAAAGCCGAACATGCGCACCGGGGATATCGTCGTGCGTTCCGCCAAATCGGAAAACAACGCCCATACGGCAACGATAACCAAGTTGTAGCCGACGTTGATCGCGATGTTTTGAAATGCCCCCACCGAACCGTCCAAGAAGGAGCAGAGGAGAATAATGAAGCACGCACACACGATCAAAGGGAAATAGATCTTGCTGATCTCGTAATTTCGCCGCGAGAGAACAAGCCCCATCACCAGCATGGTCGTCCCAAGAATGACGAAACTGGCGAACACGGCGATGATGGCCTGCATTTGGATGTCGGCATGCGTCTGCAGAAGAGCCGACAGCCCCTTTGCCACCCCCACGACGACGCTGATGACGAAAACCGCCAGCAGCAACCGCGGAACGAATCCGCGCGGCAGCGAGGCGATAGACACTAGATCCGACTCATCTTTTTCGCCACCTGCCTCGCGCCCGCCTACCATCGACGAGATCGCCGCTAAAACCGGAAGCAGGGAAAGCGCAGCGTTGGATACCGGGTCGGGAAGGCTCACGCACATGAAGAACAGCAGATTAGCGGTAAGCATGGCTTTGACGATGGTAAAAAACGGGGCAGAATCCGCGGGCGGCGCGCTATAGATGCTTCCGACGCGCAAACAGATAAATGCAGTGCCCACTCCGGTGAGGACACCGCAGATTCCGAATAAGAATCGGGCGGCCCCATCGTCGAAGGAGAACCCGCCTGTTGCCAAAAGCCACGTCCCCAAAGAGGCGATAAGCCCCATTGCGAACATGAAAGCCCTGCTATTCACCAGTCGCGTGGCGGCACGAGGCACGATCGCCGATCCGATAAGGCAGATAGACAAAGGCACCCCGGAAAGAAGATAGAATTCGGCGCTATGCACGCCCACTTGCTCAAGAACGGCGGAATCGGTAGCGCCATTGTTGGTCATCGTGCATAGAATCCAAGCCGAGTACAAAGCCAAGCTCAAGTATTTAAGCTGAGGCCAGCGATCGTTCGCCTCAAGAAACAAACGATCGGCGCCCGAGGAAAACCGTCCCCGAGCCTTGTCCGCTCGTCGATTCGAAGCAGACGGGAAGATATCTTTCCCATCGAACGCAGACATCGACTCTCCCCTTTTTCAATGCAAGCACGGCATCGAGGGCGCACCGAGGCAACCAGCGTATGCGGCGCACGAACCCTATCGCCGTTAAACGGCAGTCATGCCGAGCAGCGAACCCCCTTTCCGGCACGCGCCACGGCGCTTCCATTGTAGCGCATAGGCGATTTTGCGCGGGAAATGCAAGCTGGCACTTGCCTGCACCGCTCCGCTCAGCGCCGACGTCTCCGCAATCTTCCAGTCCCGGTTTAACGGCCGCCTTTTGCCGGCATGCGCAGCAGCAGGAAAAAACCGACCAGGAACAGCATCGCAATAGACAGCACGCCCAGCGAGGAGCTGCCCGTGATCTGAGTGAACACGCTCACCAAAAAAGTGCCCATGACGGCGGCGTACTTGCCGAAGATGTCGAAGAAACCGTAGTACTCGTTGGCGTTGTCCTTGGGGATGAGCTTGCCGAACTCGCTGCGCGACAGCGCCTGGATACCCCCTTGGAACAGGCCCACGCAAATTGCCAGGATCCAGAACTCGGTAGCGCTGCGCAGGAAGAACGCCGCAAACAGCACGATGCAAAAATACGCGAAGATGGCGACGAGCAGCATCCGCTTGGTGCCGTAACGCCCCGAAAGGCGCCCGTAGACGATGGCAGCGGGAAACGCCACAAACTGCGTGACCAATAGAGCCAGCACCAGCTGCGTGGAGTCGATGCCCAGGTCGGTACCGTAGCTGGTGGACATCTTGATGACAGTGTGCACGCCGTCGATGTAAAAGAAAAATGCCACCATGAACAGCAGCAGCCGGCGATCGCGCACGATAGCCTTGATAGTTCGCCCGATGCCCACGAACGAATTGCGCAGCTGATGCGGCTCGCGCGCCTTGAAATGCGTCTGCTTCACGTTGAGAATCAGCGGGATGGTGAACAGCACCCACCACGCCGCCGTGATGAGGAAGGCGATCTTCATGCCCACCATCGCGTCCAACCCCACGGAAGGCCCGCCCAGCACCACCGCCAGGCAGATGATGAACGGGATGCATGAACCGATGTAGCCCCAGGCATAGCCGTGCGACGACACCTTGTCATAGCGCTCCTCGGTGGTGGCGTCCACCAGCATGCCGTCGTAGAACACCATCGAGCCGTTGAGCATCACTGCGGAAATGACGTACACGATCAGAAACGGCAGCGCGTCGGTCGGGATGCCCAGGCATGCGCACGCCACGGCGCCCGTGCCCATGAAACCCACCAAGAACTTCTTCTTGTTGCCCTGAATATCGGCCAAGCTGCCCAGAAACGGCATGAGCAAAGCGAGGATGAGAGAGGCGACCGTTTCCGCATAACCCCAGGCCACCACCACCGACGAACCCGGTTCGGCGATGCTCGAGAAATACACCGGAATCAATGCCGTGGAAAGCATGACGAAGGCGGAATTGCCCACGTCGTAAAGCACCCAGCTGCGTTCCTGCTTGGTAAGGCCGCCTAAAGCCATAATGGGCACCACCCTCGTTCGTTCGTCGCTGCATCGGTTAACAAGCCGGCGATTATTGTATATGATGCCCGGAAAGACCTGCGTAAAATCGCCATCAGAAAGGGGTGCGCCATGCCCTCGCTCATCACGCACGACACCTTCGGGCAAGACGTCTACCGAGACCTGTTCGCCTCCATCGGAGGGTCACGCGACGAAGCGGAAGCGTTCCTGCTGGGCAACCAGGGCCCCGATCCTCTGTTCTACGCCATCGCCTGCCCCTGGATGCATGCCAACCGCGACCTGGGCAACATCATGCACGATCAGCTGCCCTCGCGGCTTATCGAAGCGTTCAAAACGGGGCTGCCGTTCCTACCGGACGACGAGCGTCCCGTCGCGCGCGCCTACGCGCTGGGCTTTTTGTGCCACTACACGCTGGACAGCATCATGCACCCGTTCATCTTCGGCCAGCAGTACGCACTGTGCGACGCCGGCGAGCCGGGGCTGTCACGCCGCGACGGGCACGAAATCCATTCTTACATCGAAACCGAACTGGACGAGATGGTGCTGTTCGTGAAGCGAGGCGAAACCGTCGAGCGCTTCAACCCCGCGCGCGACATCGTCAAAGGCTCGCAGCGCATGCTGGACATCGTGTCGAAGCTGTACGTATACGTGGCGATGGCGGTGTACGGACGCGCGGTCCCGCTTGACCTGTTCTCCAGCAGCGTGCATGCCATGCGCCTGGGACAGCGCGTCTTCCACTCGTCCAGTGGCTTGAAGCGCCTGATCCTGGGCAATGTCGAGGAGCTGGTGCGGCCCTACTCGTTCATCCGCGCGATGAGCCACCTGCCCGTCGAGCTCGAGGAGAGCATCTTCGACAACCGCGAACACGCGCAATGGAACGATCCCTTCACCGGCGAGGAGAGCGCGGAAAGCTTCTGGGATCTGTACGAGCGCGCTCTCGACCAGGCAGAACGAAACATCGCCTTGTTCGACCAGGATAGCTTCGACTCGGAAGACGCCCACGCCATCACCCGCAGCCGGAATTTCTCCGGCAACCCCACCGAAGCCTCCATCGTCTCGGTGGCGTAGGTTCGCCGGCACGCCTGCGGGCCTACACGTTTTTCAGCATGATGGTGCTCATGGTGTCGGCGGCGTGCTCGCAGGCATCGCAGCATTTCTCCATGCGCTCGAAGACGCGGGACCACACATGGGCACGCATGGGGTTGTCGCGATCGGTGGTGTGAAGCTTGCGCACCACTTTGAGGAACAGACGGTCTGCGGCTTCCTCGTAGTCGCTGACATCGCGCACGAGGGAGCGGAACTTCTTGGATTTCTTGAAGCCGCGGAAATCACCCATGGCCTTGCCCAGGGCGCCCGTCGCCTTGCGGATGAGGTCGGCGAACTCCCTGGTGCCTTCGGGGATGAGGTGCACGTCGTACATGTACATGCACTGCACGACATCTTCGATGTAGTCGATGATATCGTCGAGGCATTTGGCGAGCTCGATGATATCCTCGCGCTCGATGGGCGTGATGAAATCCGTAGCGACGTTTTCCAAGATGGAATGGTTCACCTCGTCGCCGCGGTGCTCGACGGCATGCGCGCGTTCCATGAACGGCTTCAGATCATCGGCTTTGGTGAAGCCCGAAATCGCCTCGATGAGCAGATCGGCCTCCTCGATGGCGATTTCGGCTTGCTTCTCGAATTGATCGAAGTAATCGAACTTATGGTGCTTCTTGCCCATGACGCCCGCCTTTCTACATCACGGCGAGGAATATCCTCGCGACCAGAAATCCCAGCAACCCGCACCCGGGGAACGTGAGCACCCAGGTTTTGACCATGTCAATGGCGACGCCCCACTTCACCGCGCTCTTGCGTCGCGCGGCGCCCGTGCCCATGATGGCCGTGGTCTTGGTGTGCGTGGTGGAAACGGGCATTCCGGTGAACGTGGCGAGCACCAGGCACAGCGTCGCACCCAAGCTTGCGGAAAAGCCCTGATACTTTTCCATCTTCACCATATCCATGCCCACGCTTTTGATGATCTTCTTGCCGCCGATCGCGGTTCCCAGGCCCATGTTGAGCGCGCAGAAGATCATCAGCCATACGGGCAGGATCAGCGAATCCGCCTGGCCGATGCCCGTTGCCAGCGTGATAGCCAAAATGAACACGCCCATGAACTTCTGACCATCCTGAGCGCCATGCATGAACGCCACGCCCGCTCCGGCGACGATCTGCGCCCAGCGGAA
Source organism: Eggerthellaceae bacterium (assembly GCA_036306585.1). Taxonomy (GTDB): domain Bacteria; phylum Actinomycetota; class Coriobacteriia; order Coriobacteriales; family Eggerthellaceae; genus Aphodovivens. Next base: position 29,311 of record JAXJZF010000005.1, on the reverse strand, counting down.
CACGTGATCGGATTTCTGGCGATCGCAGTTGCGGCACACCCGCTCGATGATCTTGGTGATCAGCCAGCCTGACCCGAACCCCAGAAATGTGGAGAGAACCAGGCCGTAGACGACTTTCATCCACTCGCCGCCGTTGATGCCGCCCAGGCCGCCCTGCAACGCGATGGCTGCGCCGGTGAGACCGGCGATGAGCGAATGGCTTTGGCTGGTGGGCAGGCCGAACACCCAAGCCGCGCCGCCCCACACGATGATGGCCACCATCGCCGCCATGAGCGCGATGACGGCGGCATGGTTGTCGCCCCCGAAATCGACCATGTGAAAGATGGTGTTGGCGACCGCCGACGACACCATAGTGATGGTGAGCAGACCGAGAAAATTGCAGATTGCCGCCATGATAATGGCAGGGGTGGGTTTCATGCAGCGAGTGGACACCACCGTGGCGATGGCGTTGGGGGCATCGGTCGCGCCATTGACGATGATGACGCCGATGTTAAGCAGCGTGACGACCAGAAGAAGCGGGTTCGATGCCAGCTCCCCGATGAACATTCCCCATTCGATTACCACGGCGGCCCCTTTTGACCTTGTTTGCGCGCACTATATCCAGTTTAGCGTAAAGCGAGGGTAAAATGCGCGTCACATAAGGCAGCTACGTGGGGAAACTTCGCTAACGGAGGTAAAACGCCCGTAAAGCTAGGCCATGCGCGCGAACAGCTCGCGTTCGGCGCCAATGGCGGTGATGCCGCTGTGGCCGGGAAGCACGAGGGTGGCGTCGGGAAGCGTCGCCAGCTTCTTCAGCGAATGACGCATGTCGTCCATGCTACCGCCCGCGAAATCAGTGCGGCCGCAAGTGCCCTGGAACAACGTGTCGCCAGAGATGAGCACCGGGGCGCCTTGAGGATTGCTGCCAAACTGCGGATCAAGATACAGGCACATGCTGCCGGGCGTGTGGCCGGGAGTGGCGATGACGCGCCATGCCATGCCGCCGATGCCCACCACATCGCCGTCGGAAACGCGTTGGTCGACGGGGCACGGGTCGGTGGCAGGATGGCCGTCAGGGTCGGGCAGCTCCCCGGCGATGAAGGGAGCGTCCTCCGCCGAAGCGATCACCAACGCGCCCGTGAGATCGCGGAGCCGTGCGGCGGCACCGATGTGGTCGTAGTGCCGATGCGTGATGACGATGGCGTCAAGTCGGACGCCGCCGAGCGCCTGCAAGAGCACGTCGGGATCGCACGTGGGATCGACCACGAACGTGGCCTTTCCGTCGGTGATGTAGTACACGTTGTTCTGGATGGGGCCCATGACCATGAACCCCGCGGTGACGCAGGTCCCGTTGATGCGGTACATCGTTCGCTTCTGCATGATGCTCCTTGCCTTGGCGGGCTGAGCCGCACAGCGGAAACCGACGGGAATCCGCCTCGGGCGCCCGCACCCGTCCTGCCGCCGGCATCGCCCGGCGCGCTACTTCTTTCTTCTCGCGTTACCCTCGCCGGGCAACATGCGGCGGGCGTCGAACACACCCTCCACGGCCTTCAGATCCTCGAGCATACGGTCGATGGTGTGCGTGTCGGATACCTGGAACAGAAAACGCATCTCCGCCATGCCGTCGCGATGCACGTTGAGGTTCGACGACAGCAGGTTGGCGCCCATGCCGGAGATAACCGTGGTCACATCCAACAGCAGGTTCATGCGATCGAGCGCCTCCACCAGCACTTCCACCTGGTACGACGTATTCGGAGCAGGCTCGCTTTCCCACTCCACCTCGATGATGCGCTCGGGGTCTTTCTTCAGATCCTTGGCATTGGGACAGTCGGCGCGATGCACCGAGACGCCGCGGCCGCGCGTGACGAAACCGATGATCTCATCGCCGGGCACCGGGTTGCAGCACCGCGACAGGCGCACCAGCACGTCGTCGACGCCCTTCACCACCACTCCGTTGCTGGAATGCGTCTCGTTGCGCTTGGGCTTGCGCACCGCAGTGAGCATGGGCGGCATCTTGCCGGTGGACATGGCACCGGCGGCGAGCAGGCTGCCTTCATCCTGTTCATTGCCCTTCTCCACCAGGATCTTCAGCAGACGGTTGGCCACATGCTGGGCGCTTTCGCGGCCGGTGCCGATGTTCACCAGCATGTCGTCGGTATCCTTGTAGCCCATATGCTCGGCCACTGTCTTCATCGCACGCAGCGAATTGGCACTGGAGATGCCCAGTCCATGCTTGCGCATCTCGCGCGTGAGCTTGTCGCGGCCCTCCTGCAAATCGTCGCCGCGGCTTACCTTGCTGAAATACGCGCGGATCTTGCTGCGGGCGCTGGGGGTTTTCACGAAGTTCAGCCAGTCGCGCGACGGGCTGGCGTTCTTCTGCGTGAGGATCTCAACGCGGTCGCCCGTCCGCAGCTCGTAGGTGAGTGGCACGATGATGTTGTTCACCTTCGCGCCCACGCAGTGGTTGCCCACTTCGGTGTGGATGGAGTACGCGAAGTCGACCGGCGTGGACCCGGCGCGCAGGCTCATGGCGTCGCCCTTCGGCGTGAACACGAACACCTCGTTGGGCGCCAGGTCAACCTTCAGATCCTTCAGGAACTCGCGTGAATCGGATGTCTCGTCCTGCCAATCCACCGCCTCGCGCAACCAGGCAAGCTGCTGGTCGAGCACCTTGTCGCTGCGCTTGCCGGCACCTTCCTTGTAGCGCCAGTGCGCTGCAACGCCGTACTCGTCCATGCGGTGCATCTCCTCGGTGCGTATCTGCACCTCGAGCGGGTTGCCCGCCGGGCCGATGACCGTGGTGTGCAGGCTTTGGTACATGTTGAACTTGGGCATGGCGATGTAGTCTTTGAAACGCCCCGGCATGGGATGCCACAGCGTGTGCACCGCGCCCAGCGCCGAGTAGCAATCCTTGATGGACTTCACAATCAGGCGCACGGCGATGAGATCGTAGATCTCCGAGAAGCCCTTGCCCTTCTTCGTCATCTTCTGATAGATGGAATACAGGTGCTTGGGGCGGCCCATCACCTGGGCCTGGATGCCCACGCGCTCCATCTCGTCGCGCAGGATGTCGATCACCTGGTTCAGATATGCTTCGCGCTCGGCGCGGCTCTCCATCACCATGCGCGCCACTTGCTTGTACTTGTTGGGTTCAAGATAGTAGAACGCGAGGTCCTCGAGCTCCCACTTGATGGAGTTGATTCCCAGGCGATGCGCGATGGGGGCGTAGATCTCTAGCGTCTCGCGCGATTTGAAGATGCGGCGATCTTCGGCGAGAGCCGCCAGCGTGCGCATGTTGTGCAAGCGGTCGGCAAGCTTGATGACGATAACGCGGATGTCTCGGCTCATGGCGACGAACATCTTGCGGATGGTGGCCGCCTGCTTGTCGGAGAGGTTGTCCACCTCGATGCGCGTGATTTTGGTGACGCCGTCCACCAGCTGGTCGACGTGCGGACCGAACTGCTCGGTGACGACCTCATCGGTGACGTCGGTGTCCTCGATGGTGTCGTGCAAAAGCGCAGCGATGAGCGTTTCCACATCCATGCGCAGGTCGGCAAGGATGATGGCCACTTCCACCGGATGGATGATGTAGGGCTCGCCGCTCTTGCGGCACACGCCCTTATGAGCCTCGCTAGCGAACGCGAACGCCTTGGCCAGCCGCTCCTCCTCTTCGGGCTTGAGGTAGGTCGACGTCATCTCCTGCAGTTTGGCGAACCGCTCCTCGGGGGTTTCGGTGACGAAACGGGTCTCGCCCGAAGGGCGCGTGTCGACGGCGAAGGACTTCTCTGCCGTGTAGACATGGCCCAGCAGATCGTCCTCGACCGTTTGGATGGGAGGGCGCTTTTCGGCAGGTTGGCCGATCAGCTCTTCGGTCTTCTTGTCCTCAGCGCTCATGGCTGTTTCCTTCCCCCGAGCGTCCGGGCAGGATGGGGCGGCACACGCGCGCCTGGAGCGTCGGCGCGTCGCTTCCCATCACCCAGTCCTTGAATGCGCGGTATATCTCCTGTTCGCCTAGGCCTTCACGATACCGCACGCTGTCGGTGAGCTCAACTTTGCTATGGCCGGCGACCACGTGCACCGAACGCGTGAGCTCGCCGGAAACGTAGGCAGTTCGGGTTTCCACCAATCCCAGCTCGCGGAACACCGCGATGCCGCACGCCGCGGCCGCGGGGCGCACCTCATGGGATCGCTGGCTGGCAAGGCGTGCCAGGTCGATGTTCGACAAGGCAAAGAACCCGTCGCCGGCCTGCCGCTGCAGCGAGCGAAGACAGCGGTACACCTGCGCCAGGTTGTCGTGGTCGGGCGTGATATCGGCCAGAATGCCCTCGTTGATGCGCGTGTCGGCGCGACCGAACAGCAGGTGCACCCAGGCGGGTTTGCCGTCGCGTCCGGCACGTCCAGCCATCTGGTTGAACTCGATGGCGTTGAAGGGCATGTGGTACAGCACCACGTGGCGGATGTTGGGGATGTCCACCCCTTCACCGAACGCCGAGGTCGCCACCAGCACCGACAACGAATCGGTGCGGAACAGCTCCTCGACGCGTTTGCGCTCGCGGCGCGTGAGCCCGGCGTTGTAGAATCCGATGAGCGGCGCCAGCTGAGGAACGCGCTTGCGCAGCTGGCGCGCAAGCACCACCGACTGCTCGCGCGAGTTCACGAAGATAACTGTCTTGCCGCCGCCCGCCACCAGGTTGGCCAGATAATCCTCGCGGTTCTTCAGGTTGCGCTGGTCGTCCACCTGCAAGTTGGGGCGCTCGGCGTCGTCGCACACGCACACGTCGATGGGCAGCGCGGTCAGAATGTCGGCAGCCACCTCGTCGGATGCCGTGGCAGTGAGCGCTAGCACCAAAGGGTTGCCCAGCTTCGCCAGCGAGCTGCCGATGGCGGCATAGGCGATGCGTTGGCCCGCCTTCGCCAGACCGATATGGTGCGCCTCGTCAACCACTGCGAACCCGATGCGTCCGCAGCGCCCCAGCTTGTCGGCGTGGTAGGACAGGAACTCCGGCGTGGTCAGCACGATGTCGCAGCTACCGTCGGCGAGGTCCCGCACCACCTGGCGGCGATCCTCCGGCGTGCTCTCGCCGGTGAGCACCGACACCGCGATGCCGAAGCCCTCCAATGCCTCGGTGAGATGGAAAGCCTGGTCGGCGATGAGCGCGCGCAACGGGTACACGAACACGCTTGCCCGGTGCTTCGACAGCGCCAACACCGCCGCGTGCACCTGGAACGTGAGCGATTTGCCGCGTCCGGTGGCCATGACGGCCAGCACGCTGCGGCCTGCATCCAAATGGTCGAGCACCTCGCGCTGCGAGCGATGCAGCGGGCGATCGCCGATAAGCGCGCGGATGACCTCGTTTTCCAGCCCCTGCGGGTCTTCGGCGGCCTTGCGCTCCCAGAACGCGCGGTTTTCCACGCGAGCCGATTCGTAGGCGTCCACTTCCTCGGGTCTATGAGGCGCGTCGGCGCATAGCTCGTCGTCGCTGGTGGCGTACAGGTCGGCCACGAACGAAAGGTTCTCGGGATCCAGGCAGGCCTCCAGCGCCGCACAGGTGCGCGCAGGCGAAAGCGACTTCAGCATGGCCTTCACCGTGCGGCGGCCGCGCCACTCGTCGATCTGCACCTCGAACGCAGCGTTCACCACGCTGTCGGTGCGCATGAGCGCCTCGATGTCGCTGCAATGGAACATGATGGCGGCCACACTCGCAGCGCCCGTGGTGAGCGTGCACGAGAAATGGTTCTTCTCGGCGCCCACCGCACGGCAGTTGGAAAGCGCCACGTCGCGAGCCAGGTACACCGGCACGCGCATCTCCTGGCCGAACGGGGCCAGCGCGTCGAGTTTCTGCACGTTGGCAAGTGTGAGCTCATCCAGATCGACGCAGGCGTCGATCTGGATGAGCGGGTGGAAGGCGCCGTCGGGCAGCGTGTCCATGTAGGCGCACAGGCGATCGGCGAACTCGGGAAGCTTGTCGGCGCGCAGCGTCACGCCCACCGCCGCCTCGTGACCGCCGAAGCGCGTGAGCAGATCCGAGCAGCTCTCCACCGCCTTGAACAGATTCACTTGCCCCACGCTGCGGCCGCTGCCACGCGCCTCGCCGTCCTCGATGGTGAACAGCAGGCAGGGAACCCCGTAGATGCCCACCAGACGGCTGGCGACGATGCCCTTCACGCCCTCGTGCCAGCCTTCGCCCGCCACCACTAACGCGCGCTGGCCGTGGTATTGCTGGGCAGCCTGCACCTTGGCGATCTCGGAAAGCTCGGCTTCGATGGCGCGGCGCTGGTCGTTGATGTCCTCCAGACGCTCGGCGCAACGCACCGCTTCGTCGAAGTCGTCGGTGAGCAGCAGGTCGAGCGCAGGCTGGGCATCGCCCATGCGGCCCGCCGCGTTGATGCGCGGGATCAGCGAGAAGCTGATGTTGGTGGAGGTCACGGGCTTGCCGGCGGCGCCGCTCGTCCCCAAAAGCGCCGCAAGGCACGGGCGGGGCGACTCGTTCACTCGCGCCACGCCGTCGGCTACCAGCGCACGGTTCTCGTCGACCATGGGCATGAGGTCGGCGACGGTGCCCAGCATGGCAAGGTCGGTGTAGCTGCGCCATAGATGAGGATGCCCGAAGCGCCCGCCCAGGCACTGCACCACCTTCAGCGCCACGCCCACGCCGGCGAGAATGCAGCTGGGGCAGTCGGGGTCGGTTTTGGGGTCCACCACCGGCACGCCCTTCGGCACCAGGTCGGCGGGCTCGTGATGGTCGGTGACGACCACGCTCAGGCCGCGCTTTTTCAACAGCTCGACCTCCGCTGCGCAGGCGATGCCGCAGTCCACCGTCACCAGAAAATCGGGCTCGAGCTTCATCACGCGCTCGATAGCCGCCTCGGTGACGCCGTAGCCCTCGTCGGAGCGGCGAGGGATGAACGGGATGGCGCACGCCCCCAGCGCGCGCAGGCCGCGCGTAAGGACGGCAGTCGCCGAGATGCCGTCGACGTCGAAGTCGCCGAACACCACGATGCGGGCGTTGCGCCTAATGGCAGACTCGATGGCGTCGATCGCCTCTGACATGCCGGGGATGGAGTACGGGTCGCGCCAATCGCGGTCGAGCGAGGGCTCCAGGAAACGCTGGGCTTTCTGGGGATCGTCGATTCCGCGCGCCACCAGCGTGGCGGCGATGAAACGCGGCAGGCCCAGGACATGCTGCAGGCACGCAACAGCCGCGGGGTCGGCCGCCCGAATGTTGAATCTGGCTGACATGGATCGACACTGCCTAACATGGAAATACGTATCTTTCCCGATCATTGTCCCACATTAGGCCGGTGCTGTCATGGAAGATGCCCCGCACGGCGCACCAGCGGGGCGAGGGACCAAGGGACGCGGGACCGTGCGCAAGCTGCGGGAGCGGGAACGGCGTTCACGGCTCGGAAGGCCGCGCGACGCCGGCGGGCGCGGGATACGGGGCGGCAATGCTACACTGCCTTCTTGATGATGAAAGGCGTGCCTATGTCACAGAACAGCGCATCGAGCGCACACGCATCCAACGAGGCGGAGGGCCGCGCCTGCCCCGCCATGCCTGCCGGCGGCGGGCGCGCCACCTCCCCTGCCCTGTCGGAGCTCATGGAGCGCATCGGCAACGCCGCCGCGGCTCGACGCGACGACGGCCCCATCGAGCTTTCGCCCACACTGTTCCGCAGCCCCGGCTACTGGTCGATCGAGTTCAAGGTGGGCAGAGGCCGCCGCTCCTTCGTGGTGAAGAGCATCTCCGAGTTCGTCCAGTGCTGCCAGGAGGGCGGCTACCGCACCTACGGCAAAACGCTCGGGTTCCATCACGTCCCCTCGGCGTTCGACGAGCGCAGCCGCGCACTGGCCGACCTGCTGCAGCGCGCGCTGACCGTGCGCCAGCAGACGCGAGACTGGTGGCAGCGCCGCACGATGCCCGCCGTCGAGCGTCGCCTCGAGCTGACGGATGCAGAAGTCGTCGACGTGCTGGACATCATGGCGGGCGCTGCGGTGGCCGTCTCGACGGGCGGGCACTTCGACCGCTCGACCACGCGCATCCCGGTGGGCGCCGAGCCCGTCGGCCTCTCCTTCGCCTTCGAACCCGTCTACGACTCCGGCTCCGGCGCGCTGGAGGGCATCGCCGCCAAAGCGCCCGCCGGCATCGAGCTGATCCGGTCGCGCGAGCGCGCCTATTTGTGGACGGGCAACGCGTTCCTGCGCTGCCCCGCTGCATGGGCGCCGTGCCTGGACGTTGTCGAGGCGTTGCTGGGCTCTTTGGAAGGCAGGCTGTTCGTCGGGACGCGCGACCTGCCACGGTTCGCCGCCACCCTCCTGCCGCTGCTGGGGGACGCTTCCCCGTTCACGCTGCCTGCCGAGCTTTCCGCCCTGCGCCCTACCCCCTGCAAGCCGCGGTTCTACTTCGACCGGGACGGCGACGAGATCACCTGCGACGCCCTGGCAGCATATGGGGAGACGGTGTTCCGCATCGGCGGGGGCGCACAGGAGGAAGCGACGCCGAACGGCGATGGCGACACCGCACCGGGCAACCGCAACCAGGGCGGAGCGCAGGATGGCGGCGCGGCATCCCCCGGCGCCGCGGCGCCCGGCGGCGCAAGCCGGCTCGCCCGCGCGCTTTCCGGCATGCGCCCCGACCGCGACCTGCAGCGCGAAGCGGAAGCGGAAGCGCTGGTCGACCGCTATTTCGGGGAAGGATGGCCGCCCGCCACGGCGCGGCTGCCGCTGGACGCCGAAGAGGAGGCGGCGGCGCTGCTGTTCGGCGGCTTGGCCGAGTTCCGCTCCCTGGGGGAAGTGCACGCCACCGCCGCGTTCGAGCGGCTGCTGCGCGACAAGGCTCCACGCATCATGTTCGGCGTGGCACTTGCAGGCAACCTGATCGACCTGACGGTGCACGCCGACGAGCTCTCGCCCGCCGAGCTTGCCGCCCTGCTTTCTAGCTACCGCAAGCGCAAGCGCTACCACGTGCTGAAAAGCGGGGTGTTCGTGAACTTGGAAGACTGCGACCTCGCGCAGCTCGACCGCTTGGCATGCGACCTGGACGTGACGCCCGCCCAGCTAGCCGCGGGCACTGTGCAGCTGCCCAGCTTCCGCGCGTTCTACCTGGACGAAGAAGAGAACCTCGAGCGCGATCGGTCGTTCACCCGCTACCTCGAGTCGTTCGAAGCGGTGAGCGAGGACCGCTACCGGGCGCCCGCGTCGCTTGCCGGTACGCTGCGTCCGTATCAGGAAGAGGGGTTCCGGTGGCTCTCGGCCCGCGTCGACGCGGGGTTCGGCGCCATCCTGGCCGACGAGATGGGCCTGGGCAAGTCGCTCCAGATCATAAGCGTGCTGCTAGCGCGGCGGGGCGAAGCGGGGCGCGTGGGCCCGAGCCTTGTGGTATGCCCGGCATCGCTGCTGTACAACTGGAAGGCCGAGCTCGAACGCTTCGCCCCCGAGCTGCGCGTCTGCCCCATCGCCGGACCGAAGCGGGAGCGGCTGCGACTGCTCGCCGAAGCGTTCGGCAGAACGCCCGGCGCGGCGGGAGGGGCCAGCGAGGAAAACGGGCCGGCAGCCGCAAGCGAGGGCGAACCCGGCGCCGCAGCGGACGCGCCTCTCCCCTTCGACGTGCTGGTTACCTCCTACGACACGCTGCGCATCGACTGCGCCTCCTTCGCTGCGTGCGAATTCTGGTGCTGCGTGCTCGACGAGGCCCAATACATCAAGAACCCCGCCGTCCGCGTGACGCGCGCCGCCAAACGCGTGCGAGCGCGCCACCGCTTCGCCCTCACCGGCACCCCGATGGAGAACCGCCTGTCGGACATGTGGAGCATCTTCGACTTCTTGATGCCGGGCATCCTGGGCCCCTATGCGCGTTTCCGCGAACGCTTCGAGCAGCCCATCGCCGGCGGCGACGAGGAAGCCTCCGCCCGCCTGCGGCGCCTAATCGGCCCCTTCATGCTGCGCCGGCGCAAGCAGGACGTGCTGGCCGACCTCCCCGAGAAGCTGGAATCGGTGGTGTTCGCCGAGCTGGAAGGGAAGCAGCGCAAGCTCTACCTGGCGCACGAACAGCAGCTGCGCGAGCGCCTCAGCGAGCAGAAGCGCGTCAAGGGTGGTCGTGGCAAGGCGCCGGCGCGCACCAAGCAGGCACGCAGCGCGCAGGCTATAGCCCAGGCAAGCGGCGACGATTTCTCGAAGCATCGCGTCGAGGTGCTGGCCGAGCTCACCAAGCTGCGCCAACTGTGCTGCGACCCGTCGCTGCTGTACAGCGACTATCACGGCCCCGTCGCAAAACTGGACATCATTGGCGACCTGGTGGAATCGGCCATCGAAGGCGGCGAGAAGGTGCTGGTGTTCTCGCAGTTCACCAGCTTCCTCGCGCGTATCGGCGAGCGTCTGGCGGGACTGGGCGTCCGCCACTACGTCATCACGGGCGCCACCCCGAAGAAGAAGCGGCTCGAGCTGGTGAACGCGTTCAACGCCGACGCCACGCCAGCGTTCCTCATCTCGCTGAAAGCGGGCGGCACGGGCCTGAACCTCACCGGCGCCTCGGTGGTCATCCATGCCGACCCGTGGTGGAACGCCGCTGCGCAGAACCAGGCCACGGACCGCGCGCACCGCATCGGGCAGACGCATGCGGTCAGCGTGCAGAAGGTGATCGCAAAGGGGACCATCGAGGAGCGCATCCTGCGACTGCAGCAGGCCAAGGCCGACCTGGCCGACCTGGTGGTGGCGGCAAGCGGCACCTCGCTAGCCGGCTTGTCGCGCGAAGATCTCCTGGAGCTTCTGGAAGGCTGAGAACCGCGCCCCTCCGGGCTGCTGCAGCGCCGCCGCGCCCTATTCCACGCTCTTCAGGGCGCCGATCATGTCGATGCGGTCGAGCGTGCGGTTGGTGATGAGGTTCACGATCAGCGCGAATGCGAACGGCAGCGCGGCGCTGATCACCATGCTGTACCACTCGATGTGCGTGGGAAAGGCGATGCCGGGCATGTTGAGCGACCCCAGCAGCACACCCCCCAGCGGCGGCCCGGCCACCAGGCCGAACGCGATGCCGATGGCGGTGAGGATGAGTGTCTCCTTGTTCACGTAATGGTGCACTTCCCCGCGGCGGAACCCCAACACCTTGATGGTGGCAAGCTCGCGCTCGCGCTCGGAGATGTTGGTGGTGGAAAGCGTGAACAGCACCACGAACGCCAGCGCCGCGGCCATCGCCAAGATGACCGCCACCACGGTGTTGATGAGCATCACCGAACTGGCGAAGCTGTCTTCGAGCTCCTGGGTGCTCACCACCGACAGGTAGGCGGGGTCCTGGGACAACTCATGGGCGAACGCCGGGCCGTCCACGCCGTCGCGCAGGTGCACCAGCACGCCGTTTTCCCGGAAGCTCCCCTGGCCGAACAGGCGTTCATAGGCAACCTGCGACAGGTACGCGTAGTTGCCCAGGTACGATTGCGAAACGCCAGCCACCGGAGTCTCCCGTTGCTCCAGCGAGCTGTCCTGCAACACGGCAGAGCCGCCCTGCCCCACACCCAGCACGCTCGACGCGTTGCCGGTGACGAGCATGCCCTCATCCGGCAGCTCCAACGTCTGGCCCGCCGCGTCGGCGAGCGTCACGTAGCCTTCGAGCGACGCGCCCTCGGGCACCACGAACAGCTGCACGTCCACCGCATCGGTGCCGTTGCCCACCTCGCCCGCATCGATGTAGATGCGCTCGAGATCCGCCACGCGGCCGTCGGCGGAAAGGCCAGACACCACCTGATCAAGATCGTCTGCGCTGGTCACGGCCACGACGTCGTACCGGTCGATATGCTCGTACTGCTCGGGCGCCATCAGCGCAACGGAATCCTTGATGACGAACGCGCATACGATGAGCGCCGTGCAGCCCATGATACCCGCCACCGTCATGAAGAAGCGCTTCTTGTAGCGGAACAGGTTGCGCGCCGTCACCTTGTTCAAAAACGACAGTCGCCGCCAGATGAAAGGGACACGCTCCAGGAAGATGCGCGAGCCGAACTTGGGCGCCTTCGGGCGCAGAAGCTCGGCTGGGGTTTGATGGATCTCGCTGCGGCAGGAAAGGAACGCCGATCCGCCGATGGCAACCACGAACAGCGCGATGCCGAACGCCCCGCTCGCCAGGTTGTATAGGATGGGATAGCCCGGCAGCACGTACATCACGTCGAACACGCTGAACAGGAACAGTGGCAGCAGCACGAAGCCGAACACGTTGCCGACAACGCCGCCCACGATGCATGCGGAAAGCGCGTAGATCAGATATTTCGCATACACCTGGTGCTTCGCGAACCCCAGCGACTTGTAGGTGCCGATGAGTCCGCGCTGCTCCTCCACCAGGCGCGTGATGGCGGTGAGGCTCACTAGGATGGCCACCACCAGAAAGATGATGGGGAACGCCGTGCCCAAAGCCTCGATGGAGTCGGCGTCGCTTTCGATGGAGCTGTAGCCGGAAAGCGAGCTGCGGTCCTGGATGTACCAGGTGGCGGGCTCGATGTCATCAACCTGGGCGCGAGCGTCGGCGAGCTCGGCCAGCGCATCGGCCTTCTGCTGCTCGTAATCGGCACGCTGCCGGTCCAGCTCGGCCTGGCCGTCTTCCAGCTCGGCAGCGCCGGCGTCCAGCTCGGCCTGGCCCGATGCGAGCTCAGCCCGCCCGGCATCGATTTCCGCCTGGCCGGCCTCCAGCTGCTCCCAGCCGTCGTCTATCTGCGCCTGCTGCGCATCCAGCTGCGCCTGCCCCGTCTCCAGCTGCGCAAGCGCGTCCTGCAGCGCGGCATCGCTCGCATCGAATTCGGCGATGGCGTCCTTCAGCATTTGCAGCTGCTGCGCCTGCTCGCTTCCGCGGATGGCCTCCTCGGTGCTTGCCAGGGTGTCGGCGCGCGTTTGCTCCAGCTGCGCCAGCACCTGGTCGATCGCCTGCTGCGGCATGCCCGCCATGGACTGCTCCAGCTGCGCGCGCTGCTGGTCGAACTGCGCGTTCACCTGGTCGAGCGCCGCCTGCACGCCCTCCTCGAGCTGCTGCTCGAGGGCAGGAAGCTGCACACGGTAGTCCTCGATAGCCGCCCGGTTTGCCTCAAGCTGGGCCAGGCCGTCTTCCACCTGCGCGCGCCGGGCCTCCAGCTCGGAGCGCCCGGCATCCAGCTGCGTCTGCCCGTCGGCGAGTGCCTGGCGGTTCGCATCGATCTCGGCCTGGCCGTCCGCAAGCTCCTGGCGGCCGGCATCCAGCTCGGCTTGGCCGTCGGCAAGCTCCTGGCGGCCCGAATCGATTTCCGCCTGGCCGTCGGCGAAGGCCCGCTCGGCTTCGTCAAAGCCCTCCTGCACCTCAGCCTCCCCGTCTTCCACCTGGGCAAGCGCGTCGCCCACCACCTCGTCGGTGCGGATCTGGGCGCGCTCGTCGGACAGCGCGTCGATGCGGTCGGCAGCAGCGCGCACGATGCTGTCGTAGTCGCCGCTATAGCACAGCACGTCGGCCGCGCCCGACAGGCGCACATAAGCCACCGTGAACGTGTCGGCCGTCACGTCGGCGTCGGTCGTGAAGAAGGCGTAATCGGAAGATGACGCCGCGCGGAAGCCCATGCTGCCCTCGGCGTTGTTCACTTCCATGGGGTCGATCACCGAACCCACGATGGTGTAGCTGCGCCGCTCGAACACCTGGGAGGTTTCGTCTTCCACCGGGTCGAGCTCAAGCGTGTCGCCGATGGCTTTGCCGGAATCGGCCAGGTAACCCCGGGTCACCGCCACCTCGCCCGCAGCCTGGGGCAGGCGGCCGTCAACCAGGTACGGCTCGTTCATGCCCGAACCCGAAAGCGCTTTCACGTCCACGGTGGCGCGCTCGCCGGCCACCGTCACGTGCGCTGTTTCCGCGTAGCCGCCCTCGACCGCTTCCACGCCTTCCACCCGCGATAGCGCATCGACGTCTTCCTGGGTGACGCCCAATGTGGAAAGCACGCGCACGTCGAAGAGCCGCTGGCTGTCGTAGAAGCCGTCGGCAGCCGCGCGCAGGTCGTCGCAACCCGCCTTCAGGCCCGAGAACATCGCGGTCCCCAGCACGGTGATCACCGCGATGGCGACGAACCGCTTCAAGTTGCCGCGGATGGTCCGCAGGATGTCTTTCCGGAAGGCGGAATGCATGCGCTACCACTCGATTTGCTCGATGGGCGTGGGGTCGGAGTTTCTCACCTGGTCGATTACCTTGCCGCTCTTGAAGCGGATCACGCGGTCGGCCATATCGGCCAGCGCCGCGTTGTGCGTGACGATGATGACGGTCATGCCGCCCGTGCGGCACGTGTCCTGCAGCAACTGCAGGATCTGCTTGCCCGTGTTGTAGTCCAGAGCGCCGGTAGGCTCGTCGCACAGCAGCAGCTTGGGGTTTTTCGCCAACGCGCGCGCGATGGACACGCGCTGCTGCTCGCCGCCGGAAAGCTGGCCGGGGAAGTTGTCCAGACGGTGCCCCAGCCCCACCTGCCGCAGCGTTTCCGCCGGGTCAAGCGAATCGGGACAGATCTGACTGGCCAGCTCCACGTTCTCCAGTGCCGTGAGGTTGGGCACCAGGTTGTAGAACTGAAACACGAACCCAATGTCGGCGCGGCGGTATTCCACCAGGTCGTCGCCGGAAAGCGTGGCGATATCGCGCCCCGCCACAAGCACCTTGCCCGACGTGGGCGAGTCCATGCCGCCAAGGATGTTGAGCGCCGTGGTCTTGCCGGCGCCCGAGGCGCCCAGGATCACCGCCAGCTCGCCGCGCTCCACCTGGAACGTGGCTCCACCCAGCGCGTACACTGTGGCCTCGCCTTCACCGTACTGCCTGACCACATCTTCAAAGGAAACGTAGGCCATGCCGACCCCTTCCCCGTCTTGAGCGTGCGAACCGCCGGACGGCGGCTTCGCGCCGCTGGCGGTTTTCCCGATAGTACGAGTATAGGGTTGCCAGCAGCTTGCTTCAACGAACAATCAGGGCACGATTCGGAAACAACCCGACGCGGGCGCACGTGTCGGCAGGGCCGCGGGCGACGGCGCAAGCACCGGAGCTGGACGCGAAACCCGGCCCAGGGCTACTCCATAAGGTCGAACAGGTTCTTCATGCTGCCTTCCCTCAAAGGAGCGCCCGACGACGGCAGCTTGCTCGCGCGGAACTGCTCGGCCTTCGCCTCGCCCCCGATGAATTCGTCCACCGTGCCGACCATGGCGACCGCACGGCCGCTCTTGGAGGTGAACGCCTGCACGCCCTGGGTGTTGTTGGTCGTTTTCGTCTTCAGAAGCGCCGTGTTGAAGTTCATCAAACGCTGGTCGGTGGACACGAGCGCCACGTCGCGCTCCTCTTTGAGCACCGTGGCGAACAGAAGCTTGCTGCCGCCGTAGATCGCATTCTTCAGCTTCTTGCGGTTGGTTTTCGTGGCGTAGCCCGACAGCGCCACGCGCGCGACACGCCCGCTCTCGAACACGAACAGCACGTCGGCCTTGTAATCTTCCGGATCGATGACCCAGATCACGTGCTCGTCGGGGGCCATGTCCAAGTCGGTGGCCAAATACGACCCCAGCTGCGCAGACTTGGTGTCTTTGAACGAGGCCACCTTGCATTTGTACACCTGGCATTGGTTCGTGAACACGAGCAGCTCATGCGTGTTCGAGGATGCGAACTCGATGAACGGCTCGTCGCCGTCCTTGTACTTCAGCGACGTCGCCGCGCGCAGCACGCGGTCGGTCAGCTTCTTCAGGTAGCCCTCGCGCGACACCATGATGGTCACGGGGTACTCCTCCACCTCGGGCTCGAGGTTCACCTCCACGATCTCGCTCGGCGATACCAGACCGGTTTTACGCGGCGTGACGTACTTCTTGTTCACGGCGGCAAGCTCGTCGCGGATGACCTTTTTGATCTTCTTCTCGCTGCCCAGGGCGTCGTTGAGCTCGGCGATGTCGGACTCGAGCTTGGCGATGTCTTTCGTGCGGTTCAGGATGTATTCCTCGTTGATGTTGCGCAGTTTGATCTCCGCGACAAACTCAGCCTGCACCTCGTCGATGTCGAAGCCCTTCATGAGATTGGGCACGACCTCGACCTCCAGCTTGGTGTTGCGGATGATTTCGATGGCCTTGTCGATGTCGAGCAGGATCGCCTCGAGACCGCGCAGAAGGTGCAGCCTGTCGCTCTTCTTTGACAGATCGAACTTGATGCGGCGGCGTGTCGACCCCACGCGCCAGTCGACCCATTCGTGCAGGATCTGGCGCACGCCCATCACGCGCGGGTAGCCGTCCACAAGCACGTTGAAGTTGCACGGGAACGAATCCTGCAGCGTGGTGAGGCGGAACAGCTTCGCCATGAGCTGCTCAGGGTCGACGCCCCGTTTCACGTCGATGGCGATGCGCAGACCGGAAAGGTCGGTTTCGTCGCGGATGTCGGCGATCTCGCGCACCTTGCCTTCCTTGGAAAGCTTCACGATGCGATCGATGATGATGTCGGTTTTCGTGGTGTAGGGGATCTCGTACACCTCGATGATGCGCTCGTCGGGCAGGTAGCGCCAGCGCGAGCGGACTTGGAAACTGCCGATGCCCGTTTCGTAGATGCGCTCCATCTCCTCGCGGCGGTAGATGATCTCGCCGCCCGTGGAGAAATCGGGCGCGGGCATGTATTGGTGCAGATCGCAATCGGGATCGTCGATGAAATGCATCGCGGCGTCGCACACCTCGTTGAGATTGAAGCCGCAGATGTCCGACGCCATGGCCACGCCGATGCCCTTGTTCGCCGACACGAGGATGTTGGGGAACGTGGTGGGCAGAAGGCGCGGCTCCTTCATGGTGCCGTCGTAGCTGTCCACGAAATCGACCGGGTCCTTGTCGATGTCTTTGAAGATCTCGGCGCAGATCGGCGCGAGCTTCGCCTCGGTGTAGCGCGAAGCCGCGTAGCTCAGATCGCCGGAGTAGTACTTGCCGAAGTTGCCCTTCGATTCCACGAACGGCATGAGCAGAGCCTCGTTGCCCGTTGCCAAGCGCACCATGGTCTCGTAGATCGCGCTATCGCCGTGCGGGTTGAGCTTCATCGTCTGGCCGACGATGTTCGCGCTCTTCTGGCGCGCTCCGTTGAGCAGGCCCATCTTGTACATGGTGTAGAGCAGCTTGCGATGTGACGGCTTGAACCCGTCGATTTCCGGAAACGCGCGCGACACGTTGGTGCTCATCGCATACGGCATGTAGTTCGACTCGAGCGTTTCGGTGATGGGTTGCTCCACGACCTCGGAATGCAGGCCGATGACGTTGGGGTTGTCCACGTGCTTTTTCTTCGGTTCGGTTTTCTTTTTCTTGGCCACGATTCGTCCTTGATACGTTTGAGGGGCTTGCCTTCCGAACCCCGGCGGATTCGGATTCTGCGCGGGGCGCTTGTCGCTTGCTGGAAAGCGCTACTGCAGGTCCAGCTGGTCGAGGTATTCCCTGCCGTGCTCGGCGATGTGGCGCTTGCGGCCCTCGTCGTCGTTGCCCAGCAGCAGGTTGAACATCGCCTCCATCTTGGAAACGTCCTCGGGATCGACCTTGATCAGGCGGCGCGTTTCGGGATTCATGGTGGTGAGCCACATCATGTCGGGGTCGTTCTCGCCCAAGCCTTTCGAGCGGTTGATGGTGCATTTCTGCCCATCGATCTCCTTCAAGATGTTGTTCTTCTCGAGCTCGGTGTAGGCGAAGTACGTTTTCTCCTTGCAGTTGATCTCGTACAGCGGTGATTCGGCGATGTAGACGTAGCCCTCGTAGATGAGCGTGGGCACCAGCCGGTAGAGCATCGTCAGGATCAGCGTGCGGATGTGGTAGCCGTCCACGTCGGCATCAGTGCAGATGATGACCTTGCTCCAGTTCAGGTTGTCCAGATCAAACGTGCCGAGATTCTTCATGCGACGGTCGTTCACCTCCACGCCGCAGCCGAGCACGCGCAGCAGGTCCATGATGATGTCGGATTTGAAGATGCGCGCGTAATCCTCCTTCAAGCAGTTGAGAATCTTGCCGCGCACCGGCATCACGCCTTGGAATTCGGCGTCGCGCGACGTGCGGATGGCGCCCGCCGCCGAGTCGCCCTCCACGATGTAGATCTCGCGGCGCGATTTATCCTTCGAGCGGCAGTCGATGAACTTCTGCACGCGATTGGCCATGTCGGTCTTCTGCTGCAGGTTGGTCTTGATGCTCTGACGCGTTTTCTCGGCGTTTTCGCGCGAGCGCTTGTTGATGAGCACCTGCTCGACGATCTTGTCTGCAGCCGCCTTGTTCTCGATGAGGTAGGTGCCCAACTGCTCTTTGAAGAACGCCGTCATCGCCTGCTGGATGAAGCGGTTGTTGATGGCCTTCTTCGTTTGGTTCTCGTACGAGGTCTGCGTCGAGAAGCAGTTGGTCACAAGCACCAGGCAATCCTGCACGTCCTGCCACTTGATGGCGCTCTCGTTTTTGCCGTATTTGCCCTGCGTCTTGATGTATGCGTCGATAGCGCTGGTCAGGGCGCTGCGCGCGGCCTTCTCCGGCGAACCGCCGTTTTCCAGCCACGACGAATTGTGATAGTACTCCTGCATCTGGAAGGTGCGGGAGAAGCACAGGCACGCCGTGATCTTCACGTTGTAGTCGGGCAAGTCCTCGCGGTCGCGGCCGCGCCGGTCGGCCTGGATGAAGAAGGGCTCGGTCAGGTAATCGGCGCCCACCTTCTCCAAAACGTAGTCCTCGATGCCCTTGGGATAGCAGAACTCCTCTTCGGTGAACCCGTCGGGTCCCTCGATACGCAGGCGGAACGTGACGTTGGCGTTGACGACCGCTTGGCGGCGCATCGTTTCGCGGTACCACTCGTGCGGTATGTCGATGGATGTGAACACCTCCAGGTCGGGGCGCCATCTGATGGTCGTGCCCGTGCGGGTGCCGTCGAAGGGCTCCACCTGGAGCGCCTTCTTCTTGGCACCCACCACCTTGCCTTTTTTGAAATGCAGCTGATATTTGCTGCCGTCACGCCACACGGTGACGTCCATGTATTCGGAAGCGTACTGCGTCGCACACGAGCCGAGGCCGTTGGTGCCCAGCGAGAAATCGTAGTCGCCGCCGGCGTTGTTGTTGTATTTGCCGCCGGCGTAAAGCTCGCAGAACACGAGCTCCCAGTTGAAACGCTTCTCGGTGGGATTCCAGTCAAGCGGGCAGCCGCGGCCGGCGTCCTCCACCTGGATGGAGCCGTCGGCGAACGCGGTAAGCGTGATGAGGGTGCCGTATCCTTGGCGGGCCTCATCAACCGAGTTTGACAGGATCTCGAACACGGCGTGCTCGCAGCCGTCCAGGCCGTCGGACCCGAAAATGACGGCGGGGCGCAGGCGCACCCGCTCCTCGTCCTTCAGCTGACGGATGCTATCGTTGCCGTAGTTGGCCGTGGTTTTTGCCATGCTCGCTCTTTCGATGGTAGTGTTCCGTGCGCGGGTCGCCCCTTCGGGGGGCACCGTCTTTCCCACCCAAGCCTCGGTACCGTGGACGCGCGGCAGAGAAGGCAGGATCGTTGGGCTGAAATCTTCTGCCCGTGATGTTCGAAGGTCGACTTTAACACAAACCCGGCCCGAAGCGCATATCCCGGCCGCTTCGCGCAAGACCCGTAAGCGGCATAGCCAGGGCCCATCTGGGGGGAAGAGCCGAAGCAGGAAGGTCCTACTGTTCCGCCAGCGCAGCCTCCACCAGGGCGTTCACGTGGATACGGATGGTGTCGAGGCACGGAACGCACGTCACGGCGTCGTTGAGGATGAGCGGCAGCTCAGTGCATCCCAACACCACCGCTTGGATGCCCCGCTCGTCACGCATCCGCCGCACCACTGCCGCCAGCCCCACACGCGTCTCCTCGCGCAGCACGCCGAACTCGAGTTCATCGGAGATCTTCTGCGCCACATAGCGCTGATCATCGGCGCCGGGCACCGCAAGCTGCATGCCCGCCTCGGCGAAGGCGTCCTGGTAGAAGCCGCTCTCCATGGTGGGCGCGGTGCCCAGAAGCCCCAGCTGCGAGAACCCGCGGCGCGCGGCGTCATCGCGGCACGCCTCCACCAGACTCACCAAGGGGATGGGCGACGCCTGTTGCAGCCGGTCGAACACGATATGCGGGGTGTTCGCGCACAGCGCCCCCACCTGGGCGCCCGCCCCCGCCACGCGACCGATGGCGGCAGAAAGGTACTCGGTCAGCTCATCGAGCAACCCTTCGCTTTCCAGCCGCAGCACATGGAACACGTCCACGCTCTCGATGGTCATCAGCGGGAAGCGCCCGGCGCGCGCGTGCACCGCATGCACGATGTCATGGTAGTAGGGAATGGTGGATTCCGGCCCCATGCCGCCTATCAAACCGAGCTTCCTCACGGCGCCTCCTAGTACGGTTGATCCAGATCGGCATGCGCCTGGGCGTCGGCGTCGAGCGGCATGAACTTGCCCTGGCGGAACCGGTCGAGCGCCACCAATGCGATCATGCCCGCGTTGTCGCCGCACGCAGAAAGCGGCGGCATGATGAGCCGCACGCCCATCTTGGCGCACATCTGCCGATACGTCTCGCGCAGCACCGGGTTGGCCGCCACGCCGCCGCCCAGGCAGAACGTTGGCGCGCCGGTGAGCTGTAGCGCCTTCTTCGCCTTGAAAACCTGCACATCCACCACCGCTTGCTGGAAGCTGGCGCAGATATCGGGGACGTTAAGCTCGCGCCCCGCAGCGCGCTCGTTGTTGATGTAGGTGACCACCGCGGTCTTCAGCCCGGAAAGAGAGAAGCGCAGATCGCCCGAGTGCATCATCGCACGCGGAAAAGCGATGGCGTCGGGGTTGCCCTTGGCTGCCTCGCGCGAGACCACCGGGCCGCCCGGATAGCCCAGCCCCAGCGCCTTGGCAACCTTGTCGAAGGCCTCGCCCACCGCGTCGTCGATGGTCGAGCCCAACGTCTCGTAGTCGCCCCAGCCCTTCACGTGCACCAGCAGCGTGTTTCCGCCCGACACCAGCGACGCCACCATCGGCGGCTCTAGGTCGGGCGCGCCGATGCGGTTGGCATACAGATGCCCTTCCAGGTGATGCACGCGCATCAGCGGCAGGCGCGCGGCCCACGCGGCGCCCTTGGCGAACGCCACGCCCACCACCAGCGCCCCTAGCAGGCCGGGAGCGTAGGTGACGCCCACGCCGTCCAAGTCGTGCCAGGTCAGGCTGGGAACCCCCAGCGCCTGCGCGGCGGCGTCGAAGCATTCGTCGCACACGCCGCAGATAGCCTCGATGTGCTTGCGGCTGGCGATCTCGGGAACCACGCCGCCGAAACGGGAATGGAAGTCGATCTGCGACGCAACCACATCGGAAACCAGGTTGCCCTCGCCGTCCACGATGGCGGCGGCGGTCTCATCGCACGATGATTCAATGGCCAGGATGAGCGGGCGAGCATGGTCCGGCGGGGCGGTCGGGGACAAAGCACTCGTCTGCGCACCGCCTTTCCCGTCACCCGACCGCAGCAGCGCAGCGCACAAAGGATCCGCGGAGTCCTGAGCTACGCAGTGGCGCATCGCGGAGTCCCCGTCGGACCCCGCCTGCGCACGCAGCTCTTCCTGGGAATGCATGGCGTTGTCCACCTGCAGCTCCATGCCGGCCACGTCGTGATGGGCAAGCGGCAGCGGCCCCTGCATGATCAGGGCGTCTTCGCCGTCGGAATAGTAGCGAGGACGCTTCCCCAGCTCGTGGAAGTCCAGCGCCCGGTAGAACGCCTGCGCGCCGTCATTGCCCACGCGCACCTCCAGCGAGCACGTTTGCGCACCCAGATCGCGCGCGTCCGACGCCACGCGCGAAAGCAGCTCGCGCGCGATGCCGCGCCGGCGCCAGGCGGGGTCCACCCCCACCTTCAGAATCTGCACGTCACCGTCGATCACCAAGCCCCCGGCGTACCCGATCAGCGCATCGCCTTCCGTGCATGCCGCCCACCAGGTGCGGTCGGCACGAAACAGCTCGTCGGCCACCATATGCTCGTTCCAGGCGTCGGAGCCCATGACGCGCGATTCCATCTGCGCTACCTGGGCGGCATGCGCGGCGTCAAGCGGCTTGTAGACGATGCCGTGCGAATCGGGCCGCGCGTTCAAGATGGCGGAATCATGCATGGTCGCACGCTGGTCGCGGCGCGGGGCGATGTCCTGCACGCCGGTGCGCAGGTTCTTCGGATCGTTTTTCGCCAGGCGGATGCGCTCGTTCTCCTCGGCGTCGGAAAGACGCGTGTACACCGGCAACGCGTATGCGGGGTCGTGCCGCGCGGCATCGAACGGGTCGGCCTCGCCCGAGCGCCACGCCGCCTGCACGGCCAGCAGCAAGCCGCGACCGGTGGGTTCCCATAGCGTTTCGGGGAGCAGCTCCCCCAGCTCGCAGAAGATGTCAGCGTACTTCGCCAGCGCATCGCCGGTCACCAGCAGCGAAGGCTCCCCAGCTGCGGCGGCGGACCCGGAGGGCACGGCGGAGGCGGCCGCCGCCTCCCCATCCGCGGCGGCGAGCACGTGCACCGCTTCCGCAGCCTTCACCACGCGGTCGGCCTCCAGACGGTGCGCGCCCTCCTCGTTCAGATGGTAGCGCACCGGGTATACCTCTTTACGCATAGCGTCCGCCGCCACCAGCAGCGGCCCACGCGTTCCGGCCTCCCACGCGCCCCAGGCTACCGCATCCAACGTGGAGATGCCCACCAGCCCCACACCGAGGGCCGAAGCCACGCCCTTCGCCGTGGCCATGCCGATGCGCACGCCGGTGAACGATCCCGGACCGCGTCCGCACGCAACACAGGCGATAGCCTCGCGCGGCACGCCCGCTTCGGCGAGCAGAGCGTCCACCCGCGGCAGAAGCTGGGTATTGGATGCCCGATGGACACGCGCCTCGGCATAGGCCGTCGGCTCGACAGCAAGGGTTTCGGGGCGAAGCGCGCCCAGCCCGATGGAGATAACCTCGTTCGCCGTATCGAACGCCAGCACGTACCGCGCCTCGATCGTCGGCACGCTTTCACCTTGCGCTCGCATACTTTCCGCTGCTTCGTCGCGTTTCGATTGCATCTGGGCACTGGAGCGGGGCTGGCCCATGCCGCCATCCTGCATTGCGACGTCCCCGACGGCTGCCACTAGCCCGCCACCTTCATCAAGCGCGACTTCGAATCGGTCGCCCATACCTTCAAGATGGAGCGAGCGCGCGTGCCGAACGCATGCGCCTTCACCACGCGCATGCCATCGTCCTCCACAGCGATGCGGATCTCAAGATACCCGTAAGGCATCGCCTCGGGAAACTTCGAGCCCCACTCCACGAATGACACCCCGTCGCCCTCGATGGTTTCAAAATAGGCGATGTCTTCCAGCTGGTCGGAACCGTCCAGCCGGTACAGATCGAAATGGTACAAGGGCAGCCGCCCGCCTTCATATTGCAGCAAGATGTTGAACGTTGGGCTGATGATGTCGGCGTCGATGCCGAGCCCCTCCGCCACGCCCTGCACGAACTGCGTTTTCCCGGCGCCCAAGTCGCCTTCGAGCAAAACGACATCGCCCGCATGCAGGTACGGAGCCAGCGTCGCCGCCAACTGCTTCGTCGATTCGGGGGCTGCCGTTTTGCGCATATATGTAAGTCCATTAGCCATGGTGCCTATGATACGCCAGCTACCCCGTCACAATCCCGGCAACAGGTCCGTATCGGCCGATTTCATCCATTCCACCCAGAGAATTCAGCAAATCAGGGTCGTAAACCGCAACCGGGAAAAGGGACCCCCGCAGCGCGCACCCGCGCGCCCTCTCCGAGCCGCAAACCGACCGCAATCCTCAACCGAACGGGCCCCGCCGCTGCAGATGGCACGGCGGGGCCCGACGCTACACCAGCTGGCGCAAGACGTACTGCAGGATGCCGCCGTTGGCATAGTACTTGCCTTCAGTGGGGGTGTCGATGCGCACCGTGACGACGAAGGTCACCTCGGTTCCGTCGGGCCTCACTGCCGTCACCTGGACCTCGGCGGGCTGGGGCAGGCCGTCGGAGAAGTCGATGGGCTGCACGCTCACGCGCTCGGAACCGTCGATGCCCAACGTCTGGGCGTTCTCGCCCTCGTGGAACTGCAGCGGCAGGATGCCCATGCCGATGAGGTTGGAACGATGGATTCGCTCGAAGCTCTCGGCGATGACCGCGCGCACGCCCAGCAGCATGGGACCCTTGGCAGCCCAATCGCGCGACGAGCCGCTACCGTACATCTTGCCGGCGATGACCATCATACCCTCACCCGCCTGCGCATACGCCTGCGACACATCGAACAGCGGTTCAACCTGGCCGTCTTGGAAGTTGCGCGTCCAGCCGCCCCTGCGTCCCTCGGCCAGCAGGTTCTGCAGCTTCACGTTGGCGAAGGTGCCGCGCATCATCACCTCGTGGTTGCCGCGACGCGCGCCGTAGGTGTTGAAGTCGGCCGGCACGACGCCACGTTCCTCCAGATAGCGCGCCGCCGGAGAATCTGCCGCGATGCTGCCCGCCGGCGAGATGTGGTCGGTGGTGATGAAGTCCCCCAGCAGCGCCAGCACGCGCGCGTTCTCCACGGGTGCGGGAGCTTCGGGCTCGAGCGCCATACCGTCGAAATAGGGCGCGCGGCGCACATAGGTGGAGCTATTGTTCCAAGGGAAGGTGTCGCTCTTGCGGCTGGCAAGCGCGCGCCACTCGGGAGTGCCGTCATACATGCCGCGGGCGCCATCGGCGAACAGCTGATCGTTGACCTGCTGCGCCACCAGCTGGGCCACCTCGTCCTCACTCGGCCAGATGTCCGCCAAACGCACGGGGGTGCCATCGGGACGCTTGCCCAGCACGTCGTTCTCGAGGTCGATGTCCATCGTGCCCGCCAACGCGTATGCCACCACCAATGCGGGGGTGGCCAGATAGTTCTGCGACACGTCGGGCGAGATGCGGCCCTCGAAATTGCGATTGCCCGAAAGCACGCTGGCAAGCTCCAGCTTGCCAGCCACCTCATGCATGGCGGGTAAGATGGGGCCGGAATTGCCGATGCAGCTCATGCAGCCGAACCCACAGGTGTAGAAGCCCAGCTGGCGAAGGCTGTCCGCCAATCCGGCGCGCTCCAGCAAAAGCTGCGTGGCGTGGCTGCCGGGCGCCAGGATGCACTTCACCCACGGCTTAGGAGCCAGTCCCGCCTCTGCGGCGTTGCGCGCCACCAAGCCCGCCATCAGCATCATCATGGGGTCGGTGGCGGTGGTGCAGCTGGTCACCGCAGCGATCGCCAGCGCGCCATGCCCCACCTGGAAGCTGCCCTGCGGCAGGTTCACCTGCTCGACCTGCCCCAGGTCGAGCCCGCGTTCATTGCAGATGGCATGGAAACGCTCTTGCGCCTGCGAAAGCGGGATGCGATCGTGCGGGCGCGACGGGCCGGCGATGGAGCGTTCGACGCTGCCCAGATCGAAGTCGATCACCTCGGCGTAGGTGCGCGGCTCGGAATCGGGCTCGTACCACAGCCCCTGGGCCTTGGCATACGCCTCTACCAGCTCCAAGCGCTCGGCGGGGCGGCCGGTGAGCTTCAGATAGTCGACCGTGCGCCGGTCGACGGGGAACAACGTGCAGGTGCAGCCGTACTCGGGCGTCATATTGGAGATGCACGCTCGCATGGTGGCGTCCAAT
Source organism: Eggerthellaceae bacterium (assembly GCA_036306585.1). Taxonomy (GTDB): domain Bacteria; phylum Actinomycetota; class Coriobacteriia; order Coriobacteriales; family Eggerthellaceae; genus Aphodovivens. Next base: position 3,741 of record JAXJZF010000005.1, on the reverse strand, counting down.
GACGCCACACCCGGGCCGAAGCACTCGACGAAGCAGCCCACCACGCCTTTCGCGCGCAACATCTGGGCGAACGACAGCGCCACGTCCATGGCGGTGACGCCGTCGGGGCGAGAGCCGGTCAGACGTACGCCCACCACGCGCGGCACCAACGTGGTGATGGGCTGCCCCAGCGCCGCAGCCTCCGCCTCGATGCCGCCAACGCCCCAGCCCAGCACGCCGATGCCATTCGCCGTGGGCGTGTGGCTGTCGGTGCCCACCAAGGTATCGAAGTAGGCGCAGGGCAACTGGCCGTCCTGCGCAACGCCTTCGGCATCCTCGGAGGTCATCACCACGTGTGCGAACTTCTCGATGTTCAGTTGGTGGCAGATACCCGCTCCCGGCGGCACGATGCGCACGTTGCTAAAAGAATCCTGCGCCCAGCGCAGGAACTCGTAACGCTCGCCGTTGCGCGAGAACTCCAGGTCGACATTGTGCTCAAGCGCCTGGACGCACCCGGCTTCGTCGGCGATGACGGAATGGTCGATCACCAGATCGCACGGTACTTTCGGGTTGATGTCGGCAGGGTTGCCGCCAAGCTGGGCGCAGGCCTCGCGCATCACCGCGAAGTCGACGAACACCGGCACGCCGGTGAAATCCTGGAACAGCACGCGCGCCGGTGAAAACTCGACCTCGCTGCCCACCTGCCCGGCACATCCCGCTTCGACGACGCGTTGGGCCAGCGCCTGAGCCTCATCATCGGTCGCAGCGTTGCGCAGCACGTTTTCCAGAAGCACCGTCAGCGAATACGGCAGCTTTTCCGCACCTGGCACACGCGACACCGGATAGTAGGTGTAACGACGTCCGCCCGCCTCTAGCGTATCGGCGAACCTGCCCTTCGCTCGGCTCTGAGCGTTTTCCATCATCGGCCCTTTCTTCTCGTTCCCATCGAACTGAAGCCCGCATCCGCAGGCACGTTTGAACTAAAAGCGCCCCTCACGGGGCGCCTCTCATGTCGGTCTCGGTTATTGCAGCTCGTCGAGCGCCCTCACAAGCGCGTCGGTGAACTCGGTGCAGCTTGCCGCCGGCGCATCTGCCCCAGTGGCACGGCGAATGTCGCCAGTGAGATGCGCGCCTTCCGCATACACCGCGCGCACCGCCCCTCGGATGCGCTCCGCGGCGCCGTGCTCGCCCAGATGATCCAGCATCATGGCAGCGGACAGGATCTCCGCCGTGGGATTGGCCTTGTCCTGCCCCGCAATGTCGGGTGCCGACCCGTGCACGGCTTCGAATACCGCGTACTCTTTGCCGATGTTGGCCCCGGGCGCGATGCCCAACCCGCCCGCCATGCCGGCAGCCAGGTCGCTGGCGATGTCGCCATACAGGTTGGGAAACACCACAACGTCGAACTGCGAAGGATCCATCACCAGGTTCATGCAGAATGCATCGATGATGCGCTCATCGAACTCAATACGTCCTTCGTACTCCTTGGCCACCTCGCGCGCTACGCGCAGGAACAGCCCGTCGGAATACTTCATGATATTTGCCTTGTGCGCAGCGGTGACCTTGCGGCGGCCTTGCGCCAACGCATACTCGAATGCATAGCGTACGATATTGCGCGTTGCCGTAATGGAGATGGGCTTGATGGAGATGCCCGAGTCAGGGCGAATGGCGCCCGCGCCCTCCCGATCGCAGAACTCGATCAGGCGATGCGCTGCGTTCGAACCCTCCTCGAACTCAATGCCGGCGTACAGATCCTCGGAATTCTCACGCACGATAACAAGATCCATATCGTCGTAGCGCCCGCCTGCACCAGGGATAGACAGCACCGGACGCAGGCACACATACAGGTCCAACGTCTTCCGCAGGGCGACGTTGACGCTGCGGAACCCCGTACCCACCGGTGTGGTGATAGGACCCTTGATGGCGACCTTGTTGCGCTTGACCGCCTCGATGGTGGATTCAAGAAGCGGCGTTCCGCACTCCTCGATAATCTTCGCGCCCGCTTCGGCGATCTCCCATTCGATATCGGCGCCACTTGCCGCCACTACACGCTGCATTGCGGCGGAGGTTTCCTCCCCGATGCCGTCGCCAGGGATGAGCGTCACAGTATGTTTCATGGTGCGAGCCTCTATTCCTCTTCTGCGATTTCAGCAACATCGTCTGCAGAAACGCCGCCCACGTTGTCGACGATCTGCTTTGCACGGCGCTGCAGCGCGCCCTTGCCACTAGACGCGTCGAACGCCATGCGCTTCCCCAGCTGCTTTTTGACATCGGCGGATAGTTTGCCCTGAGAATATTCCGTCACCGCCACCAGCATCTCATTGAACTCCAGGTCGCCGTGATAGCACTGGATGGCCTCGTCGATAAGTGGCCAGGTTTTCTCAGATCGCAACTCGGTGGTTGCGCCGATCTTGCATAGGAAGCGCATGGCAGCCAAGCGCACCGGGCCGCTTTCCTCATCGAACAGCGAAGCTTCGGCGTCGCCGATTGCCTTGTCGCAAGCGCGCGAGTCCTTTCCCACCAAGGCGGTAAGAGCGTCCAAGCATTCCCAACGGGTGCGCGCCTCAGGTCGATTCAGCGCATCGATGAGCTCGTTTTCGTACGGCACAAGCAGGTCGATATTCTGGCGCGCCACCTCGCTCAGCACGGCGGCGGCGTTCTGACGAGCGCGGCGCGATGACCCGGAAAGGGCGTCGACCACGGTTTTCAGCAGGTCCGGGTTATCGATCGCCGTACGTGCCGCTTCCATCGTTTCTTCGGTTTTCTCACTCACCGAACCATCCTCCATTCGTGTATCGAGCGGCTCGAATTACCCGCTTGCAATTATACCGTTTGCCGCAGACGGCCCCCTCGCCCTTGCAGGTAATTTACACGCTCGTCAAACAGCCCACCGACAGACATCTTTGCTACGGCAGCGTCTGCTCACACCATCCGGCAAGACGATGTCATACGGCAATTTCTGTCGTGCCGAACAAACTGGACAGGGGGGATCTACCGGCACATCTCCGCGGAAGCGTGACCTGCCGCACAAAGACCGTCACGGCACGCACCTCAGCACCCCAGAAACGTCAAGGCGCCCCGGCCACATGCGTAGCCGGGGCGCCTCTTATCGGGAGAAGCGAAGATTGGGGGATCGGCTCCTCCTTTGCCACGACGCCTAGCATCGTCGAGGCCTTAGGAATGGGGAGACGTCGGAGGGACCGAACGCCTCCCCAGGAGAGCATCCAAGAGATAGCTCTGCAAACACCGGACCGAAGCTCACGGGCGGCAACCGGAGGCTTGCTACCCGAGGCTTTCATAACCATACAGCAGATGACCCATACAGATTTGGGGTTTATATGCTCACCTTAACAGGTAATTTCCATGCTTGCAAACGAAGAACGAATGCGTTTTTCCACATAATGCAAGAGGCCCTCAGTGGCGTAATAAGAATTGACCCAACTACTGGCACTGTGGCATGGGGGGATCTCTAGTATCATTCCTACTGAAAGATTAAGAAAAGCGCCAAACTCAGATGCTCTGAACAGGCATGATGCCATTCCGGTTGAATCATGAGAAACGTAGGAAAATGAGAAGCTGCGTCCAGAATCAATGCCGATTGGAGATTGCTGCGCTCAAGAAAACAGCTTCGGAGAAAGGCTTTCCCCCGAACGCAAAAAAGGGGCCGGCGCCCCTTCGATCTCCAAAAGCAACCCCCATGGGCGATGCAAAAAAAAGGAAGCATCCCCCATGGGCGCGACTCCCTACCCTCCCACGGACTAC
>JAXJZF010000004.1:0-192533 GCA_036306585.1 Eggerthellaceae bacterium | reverse complement strand
TGACGCTGCCGCCCGAAACGGAGACGTTCGCCGTGGCGTCCATCGTGCCGATGGCGGGCGCCTTCGAGTTTCCGCGGTCGACTGCGACGCTGCCGCCCGAAACCAAGATGTTCGTCTCCGTGATCTGCGCGCTGCCGACGATGCCGATGGCAGGCGCGCCGGAGCCGCCGGACACCTGGACGTTGCCGCCTGTAACGGCGAAGGGCAGCGCGCAATTGATAACCGGCACGCCAGAAGGGGCCTCGAGCTTGACGTTGCCCCCCGTGATGGCGGCAGCCTCCCTTGCGAATCCCACGATGGAGAAGGCGGGCTGGCTTGGTCCGGGATATTCCCCCGTACGGTTGGAGGTGATGTTCAGAAGCGAGCCGCTGCCCTCGCTCCCGACCTCGAGTATCGGATTATCGAACGTCGGGCCGCCGTCGCTTCTCACGCTTGCGTTGTATGCCTGCAAGCGGATGCCGGAAGCAGAGCTGCCCTGCAAAGTCGCCGACCCCCTCGCCACGACTTCGATATGGGGTGCTGACGAGCGGGATTCGTACTCCGCCCAGACGTACAACGCAGGGACGTTCGGATCGACGAAAAACGAGTTGAGACTGCAGGAGAACCCGTCTTCGAGGATAATCGTGATCTGATCGTCATCCTCGGCGAACACCTGGATCGCGCACGTATTCGTCTCGCCCGTCAGGGTGTAGGTCCCCGGCTGCGTTATCTGGATGAAAGCGCTATCGCACGGGGTGACGTCGAAGACGGATCCCGGCTTGAGCGCCGTAGCCGCCGCATCGGGGGCGCCGTCTTCCGTTTGGGCAAGCGACTCATCCGCCCATGCAGGGGCAGAGGCAGGCACGCTGAATACCAAAAGCAGACAGCCGACCAGCACAAACAGCGCAACCGCAAGACGGCAGAAAAAGCCGCGCCTCCCGCCGCTCGTTTGCCGATATTGTTTCAACGTCGCAAGCACGAAAGCCCCTATCCCCTGGAAGCCTCGTCGGATTCGCCCGCACCTTCTTCCGCGCAGGCGCCAGCTCCTTCGCCGGTTGCCGCGCGTTCCCGTTCCAGCGAGGTTCTGCGCGCACTATACGCGGCAACCGCTGCTGCGGCGGCGCCAGCGGCAAGCCCGACGACACCCAAGCCCAGCGGGTCGCCCGTATCCGAAAGGCCGACGATCTTATCCTTGCCATCGGAAGAGACATTCCCGCCGCCATCCGTGTAGACGACTTGCCCGTTTTCATCGAGCACCCCTACCGGCGGCACGCTCATACCAGGATTGTACACGTCGTCCGCGAAGTGGATATCGACCGAAGTCCTGGGCAAGTTCTCGTGATCGGCAACATACTGGAAAGGCAGTGCTTCGGTGTTTTCAGGAGCCGTCGACACCACGGTTCGGTACGTGAAATCACTCAGCGAAACGTACACGTTTTTGGTGCCGTGCCAATCGGCGGGGATGGTGAAGGAAACGCGGTATTGCGCCGACCTTCCCGGTATCAGAACGCCATTAAGGTCGGAATCGGCCAGCAGATGAGGCCCTTCCAAGCCCACGGCGGCGAGGGCGTTCTCCACATCCTCGTCGGAATACTTCGCCTCGGGGGGTTCGTTGGTACCCTCCTGCCCGCTTGCCGCGTCGAAGTCGGAGCTCCACACCGACGAGCAGATGGTTTCGGAATCAAACGGCAGGGGCGCCGAATCGACTTTCATCCCCGTTTCGGCATCGTGGAGCGTGGCGGTGCATCCCGTCAGGATGACGTTGCCGTCGTTTCTTGCCGACAGAATGAACGCCGCCTTCTCGCCCTGCAATGCGAAGATCAACTCCGCAGCAACGCCTAGCACCGTAGCCGCTGCGGCGACGGGGGCGTTGAGGTAATACATGTCCGCCATGCTGTTGGCAACGCTGGTGAACGACGTGAACACGAAGTTGTACGACGCGCCGCCTGCGATGCTTTGGATGGTATCGAGCGGGTGCTGCGTTTCCACCAAGGGGAATGGCTCGGAGAACAGGCCGTCCACATAGATGCTCGCCATGATCCTGTAACGTTGCACGGGTTGGGGTTCGGCGGGCTTGCCTTCCTCGTCGAAGGGCAGCGATTCGTCGCCTTCCACGTTTTCCGCGTAGAACAGCACGTTGCCGTTGTCGCTTATTTTGTACGTGCTGAAGCTGATGTTGGTAGGGCTCACCATGCGCGACGAACCGATCTGCTGGTTTTCTTGCAGCGGATTGTAAGAGAACTCCTTAAGCCGGCCGTCTTCAAGGGACAGGAACGACGCATGGCCGGGCCATGGCTTCATGTCGTTGAAGCCCGTTAACGGATTGGAGAGGTTTTTGTAGCATTTGAATTCGACGGTGATGCCATTCGCGGCATCCGCGCCCGACGGGGTATTTGCGGGGACGGGCTCGTCAGCGCCTGAAGCACCGCGGGCGTCTTCGGCAACGGCTGCCTCCGATTGGGTCTCCTCTTCCGCGCCACCGCCTTCCGCGGACGGACCGAACCCTGAAACGACGGCCCCGCCGACCGCAGCTGCGGCGGCAGACGGGTTCCCGGTGTTGCCCGACCCGTCCTCGGCGGTTTCGCCCGCTGCATCGCCTTGCGCGGCGTCCGTGCCAGCAGCTGTGTCGTCCTCGGTGGTGTCGGTCTGCGTTTCACCCGCATTGGCGTCGGCGCCCTCGGCGGCGGGTTCGCTCTCCGGCGTGTTCGATGCGTCGGCGTCGGTTGCAGGGGCGTTGTCGCCTGCAGCAGCGGTGTCGCCTTCCGCAGCGTCGCCTTCGCCTTCCGTCGAGGACGGCGCCTTCAGCGTCATGGAAACCGTGCGGATGTCCGTCCCCTCGCTGGATTGGAGGAACAGGCTGAACAACACCTGCGTGCTGTCGTTGGCGTCCGATTCTTCGGTTTCCTCGACGATCGAGCCGGCATCGGCTATCACCAGTCCGCTGGTGGAGCCGTCAACCTCGATCTGGGAAGTATGCACGATGTTGCCGATCAGGGGCACCGCAACGCAGCATTTCGCGCTCGAGTTCGAGCTGAACAGCGACGAAGCATCCGATGCGATGTGGCGCAGGTAGCTCATCACCACGTAGAACGGCTTCCCGTTCCGCTGCAGCGTGATGATGCGGGGGCATGTCACCGCCGACGGGTCGCTGCTTGAGGTGGAGCCGGGATCGTTGCGCCACATGGCCGACGACAGGCGCCGGAGGTTCTGATTGAAAACGGCGACGGTAAGGATGGTATTCGCAGCGGATTGGTAGAACGTGGTGTTGTCGCCATGTTCGCGCTGCGTGCTGATCATGCCAATGTAGATTCCCTGGTAGATGCGGGAATCGACGCTGTCGCCTGATTGGACGCACACATCGAAATCGCAGTCGAGCATATCCATGCGACCGACACCATTCACGCCGGAAGGAATGTCGAGCACCTGCGGGCGGCCCCAGTGCCCGTTGCTGAGGACCTGCGCCACAAGCCGTGACCTGCCAACCGACGATCCGCTGCTATCAGTGTATTCCACCGTCGCGATGCGGAACATGATGGTGGTCCCGTTGTAGACGACCACCTTCTCGCGGGGGTTGATGAACGCGTTGGAAACGATCATCACCTCAGTTCGGGATGCAAGGCCCCCGTTATCCGCAACCGTCAGAAGGCCGCCAAAAGCAGTGCAATCGCTCTCAGGATATTCTGCTACATACTCATAGGAGTAGCCATCTTCGCCGCCCGCGCTTTCGGCACCTTCGCCCACTGACGCGGCGTTCCAAGGGATCGCGAACACATTCGTGCCTTCGATTTCCACAGGTGCGCCTTGGGCCGGATCGGCGGAAACCGATTCCATATTCAAAGCCGTCGCCTTCAGCTCACGCGTTTTAAGCAGCTGATCGGAAGTGACGATCTTGGCGATTTTCCCGAACTCGCCCAAGTTCATCGATTCGCCTTCCGCGCCAGTAAGGGCGGATGCGAAAGGCTTTTCGTTGTGATACGTGCCCGTGCCGTCCTCGTTCGTCGCCAGCGCAAACCCCGTCGGCGACATCGACTGCGATGTGCCCTCGATGGAATCGACACTGTCATCTGCCCAGCTGTCGTACAAGCTGGGCCAGTTTTCTCCCCAGATCTTCCCGCTCCACGAGAACATGAGCGCTTGGAGGACAACGTCCGCTGAAATCGCGGCGCTGACCACGAGGTGCACCGAGGCATCCGGCTCCTTCGGTTCGAAAAGACCTATGTACATGGTGATGCTTCCGGAGCCGCGCAGGCTGGCCGAGATCGCCCCGGCGATGCCCAGTCCGATACTCAGCGCGATGCCCAGCGTGATAACCGCCGCGACACCCGAGTTGTCGTTGCTGAATTCGACGGCCGTGGGATGGAAGGGAGGCGCCTCTATGGCGACGGACATGGCAAGACGCGCATCCGCCGAGAACATAAGGGAGACGAAACAGGGCACCGGACCGATGGCCAGCTGCTCGACGAGGCTCGCATACGCGTACAAGTCGATGATCCCGGCCATTTGCCCCAGCCATTTCTCCGTTTCAGGGTCAGCGAAAATATTGAAATCGGCAAATACCGAAGCCTGCGCGGAAATGGAGAAACCGAACGCGGCAGAGAACTTGTGGGCGAACTTTTTCGAGCTGCCGGGGTCGGTCCCCTTCCGCATGTTGTTGTATTGTTTGAATTTACGATCCCAGCGATCCGCCATTTCGGTAAAACCCTGGCGAAGGCTGAAATAGGTCTCATTCTGGAAGCCGTCGCTTTTGAAGCCGTTGATGCTGTTCGCATCCGCCCCCCCGCAAATGCCGGCGCCCAGGAAAAAGAACCCAAGAGGCGAAAGCCATACATCGAGAGGGAACATGGGAAGCACGCCGGTTAGCTCGCTTCCGCTGAGCACCTTCGGGAACGACGAAGGGAGCCTGAAGATCGTATGCTCCGTGCCGGTTTGCCCGTACGTCACACCCGGCACGACGGTAGCGGTTCCATGCTGATACTGGAAAGGCGACTGGCAAACCTTCAGCTGCACGGGGAACACGTAGGTGATGCTGTTAGCCACCACGTGAATTTCAAACGTTCGATCCAACGGCAGTGATGCGGACGAAGTAGGTTCGGAACGTAAGAACCAGTCTTTTCGCTCGAAGTCGGCAGCACCTTTGCTTGTGTCGACTTCGACTTCGAACAGCGACTTTTCCTCAAGTTTCTTGCTTTGGATCTCCCGCGCCCAAAGCGACACCTTCACCGACTTGACGCCTTTGATATGCAGCCTGCCGGCAAGGGGCACCTTGTCGGTGGCCTCCTTGCAACGAAGCACGGTGCAGTCGAAGTACTGCATGTCCCATTGGTTGAAGGAAAGGGACTCGAAGTACGGTATGGACGGGTCGGTGATCTTGCAGCAGGGAAGCGCCAACGCCGAGCCGCCGTCGATGCGGACCTTGGTGAGGGTGCAGATGCGATAGCCGTCCCCGTTGGTGATGGTGGCCGATCCCTCGAAGCGATAGCAGACGCCCGCCGTTCCGGTCTGCACCGTCGGCGAGACGCCGGAGATATCGAACACCACGGCGCCATCTGCGTCGGTGACAGCTTGGAGCTTTTTCGCCCCTTCCATGAAAGAGGTCAGGGTGACGGAGGCGCCGGAGACGGGAATCTGCTTGTCATTGTCGGTGATGTCGTATACCTGGATGCCGATTTCGTTACGGGAAAGCACGATAATGTTGGTGGTCGGCTCGGCTTCCTGCCCATCGTCGGCATATGCCTTGGGTATAAGCGCGTAGGCCAGCTTCCCGTCGGCACCGCCGAGGCACGGCAACATGAACGCCGCAAGACCCGCGCCGCCTAGCAGAAACGAACGCCGGGTGATGCCGCAGCTGTTCGACCCGTTGTCTTCGAAAGCCCTGTTTTGCGCTGCCATCGTCCGGCCTCCTTTGCAACCGCTTCCCTGCTTCGCGCTTGCCTGCGAGCGCTTCTGTTCGCTAGCACGAACAGATGGCGCCGGCACGCACACGACACCGACGGTTCCGCTACCGCCTTCACACGCCGCGCGATCCGCTTCGGCGTTCTGCACCCGTTTCAGGATGAAACCGACCGCGAGATCGAGGGAATGTCGTCCGGAAACGGTAGCGGAATCATCGCGGCGGGCTGCTCGCAACCTGTCGATCGAGTGGACAGACCACGTTCGATCGGGGTCGGGGAAAGGATTGCTGCAAGAACGCCGCCACGAGCCGCCAACGGCGACGATTGTCGCCGATTGCACAGCGCTATAGTTATCGTATGCCAAGGCGAACCTGCGCATATCGCCCACTGAACAGGGAAATCAGGTACCGCGCGGCAACGCGGCGGGGTTGCCGGAGAAGACAGTGCGTAACGAGGGCCTAGGCGATAACTCCCAGGTGCTCCAGCAGGATCTTCGTGCCGATGACGATGAGCACCACGCCGCCAACAATGGTGGCGGGTTTCTCGAAGCGGGCCCCGAACACATGCCCGATGCCCACGCCCGCAAGCGACAGCACGAACGTGATGACGCCGATGAGCGACACCGCCGGCACGATGTCCACGTTCAAAAACGCGAAACTCACCCCCACCGCCAGCGCGTCGATGCTTGTGGCGATGGCCAGCATGAGGATTTCACGGAGGTCCAGGCGCTCCGAAGCCGTGCTTGCGCCCTCGTCCTCGCCTTCCCCGCGGAAGGCGTCCCATAGCATCTTGCCGCCAATGAAGGCCAGGAGCGCGAAGGCGATCCAATGGTCTACCGGCTCGATGAGCGACTGGAACCCCGCGCCCAACGCCCAGCCGGCAAGCGGCATGAGCGCCTGGAACCCGCCGAAGAATAGCGCGATCACCAGTGCATAGCGCAGGTTCAGCCGCCGCATCCCCAGACCCTTGCACACCGATACGGCAAACGCGTCCATGGAAAGGCCCACGGCAATCAACGTCAATTCGACGAACCCCATTGAAATCCCCTCTATTCGCTTGCAAAAGAAAACGCCGGCGATGCGCCGACGTTGGAAAACCGGTGCGACGCAGCCGCCACACCGCACGTCTTGTCATGAAAGGCAGCGCCAGCCCCTATCGAGGCAGCATGTTGACGTTGCCGCGCGGGCATGCCGCGCCGACTACTCCCCTGCGGGTTCGCTGCATTCTACCATAACCGGGCGGCGCTATCGAACGAGCGGTAGCGCCCAAAGACAGTCCCTAAGCGGAGCTGGAAAGCCAGGCGCCCTGATGGAGCCTAAGGAAGCAGCACGCCGCCTTCAAGCTTGAAGAAACCCTCGGCAGCCAGATCTTGGGCTATGGACCGCACGAGCTCCGCATCGACCCCGGGACGGCCCGCCGCGCGCTCTTCCCCATCGAGCGCCAGGGCGGCGGCTTCCACGGAGATGCCCTCCGGGGCGCTGGCCAACACGATGCGCACCAGCTCGGCGCGCTTCTGTCGACGCGAGCCCTCGAAGGCGCTTTGGCGCATATGATGCGCGCTGCGGCGGGACGGGTTGGGGAGAACGGATTTCAGGTGCGCGCCGTAATCGAGCAACGCGTAATACCATGCGCGCACACCCTGCTGCGGGCACGTCATCTGTACCAACGGGGCGATCTCGGTATCCTTCACGCCGTCTTTGCCGGGGAACAGCTCGTGCAGGAACACGGTGCGCACGTTGGTTTCCAGGTACAGGGCAGGCCGATCGAAGGCGAACGACACCACTCCGGCGGCCGTGGCGGGGCCGATGCCAGGCAGCTTCACAAGCTCGTCCGCAGATTCGGGGAGCTTCCCACCGTTTTCGCAGGAGCATTTGTCGGCGCAGCGTTTAAGCGCGAGGGCGCGGCGATTGTAGCCCAGGCCCTGCCACAGCTCCAGGACGTCGGAGGTGGATGCAGCAGCCAGGGCATCCAGCGTCGGGAACGCGGAAAGGAACCGGGGCCAGTACGAAAGCACGCGCTTCACCTGCGTTTGCTGAAGCATGACCTCCGACACCAGCACCGCATACGGGTCGACGATCCCACGCCACGGGAGATCGCGGTAGAGTTCCCTTCCCCGTTCCTGCACGTAGGCCACGAACGCCTCGCGGGCTGGAGCGTCCTGTGGCCACTCGGGCAGAGGTCGGCCTTGAACGCTGACTCGTTTGGACGGCATGCGCTACTCCGCGGCGGAGCAGACCCGCTCGGGTTGGCGGACGCCTTCGAAGGGCATGGCGCCGGATAGCGCGCAGGCCACTGAGGGGTGGCCGGCGCCCTGGGAGAACAGGTCTTCGAGCGAGATAGAACCGAAGTAAGCGTTCAGCAGGCGGTCGGCGCCGCGCCACACCTTGTTGTACACGCATTTCTCCTGCCGCTGGCACGCACACGGGTCCACCGCACACGCCGAAACGCTCACCGGACCCTGCACCGCCTCCAGCAGGTCGAGCATGGTGGTGGTTGAAGGATCGCAATTGAGCACCAAGCCGCCGTGCGCGCCGCGCACGGTCTTGATGAGTCCGCTTTTCACCAGGTCGTGCTGTATGCTGCGTGCAAACGCGTAGGGAATGCCTTCTTGGTCGGCGATTTCCGACACCGACATGTAGGAATCCCCGTTCCTATAGGCTGCTTGGAGAATGCGGCATGCGTAATCGCAACGACGTGTCACATCCATCGGAACTACCTTTCCAACAATCCGTCGACGCCATCGTCGAGGTCCAACCCGAACTCCCGCACCACAGCATCTTCGAGTGCGCGGTACTCCCGAGAATCGAGCGGCTGGTAGGCGGCAAGCTTCTCATAGAGGTTCGACCGGGTGACGGGCACGTAGGAGCGTTGCATGAGCGACACTTTATAGGCTTCCTCGATCGCCTCGCGTGCGGCCATGTACATGTCGTAGCGCGGCATGCCGCGGGACAGCTCCACCAACGGGGGCAAGTCGTTTCCGCGCAGCGACGGATGCTCGGCCATAAGGCGCACCCAGATATCGCGGCGTTCGGTGTCGTCGGGATCGTCGATGTCCACCACCGAAAGCGGCTCGAGCAGGTCGTAGAAGAATCCGTCGACCGCCGAGATGTTCGAAGCGGAAGCCAACACGTACACATCGGGGTTCTCAACCGCCGAGCGGATGAGGTTGATGGCCTCGCGGGCGCCGCGCGACAAGCTAGCGTACAGGAACGCGCCGAACTCGTCATCGGAGCTGGCGGCGGGCGCCTCCCACAGATCCAGATCCTCCAACATCAGCACGCCGGGGCCCTCGAACGAGTTGCGCTGCGGGCTCAGACGTGGGTGATTGTCGGCCTGCGCCATAACGCACAGCACGGGCGTGCCCTGCAGGTTCTCCTCCATGTGCATGCGAATGGCGGGAAGCCCCAGCTCGCCCAGCGTGGCCACCATGAACCGATGCGCATCCTCGCGCGCAGGCGCGCGGAACAGAAACGAATCGGCCGCCGGCATGCGATCGAGGCCATGCCGCTGGTTGAGCATGTCCACCAGTTGCTTGAACTGCGGGTCGTCCTGCATCCCAATGCCGAAATCGCGCATGGTGGCGATAGCGTGGATGTAGCCGGGAGTGTCGGCGTAGGTGAGCGCCTCCAACGACGAGAGCACCGCATGGGCGTCGGCGTCGGCGTCGGCGGGCTCGTCGTCGGCCTCGGCAGGTTTGCCCGCAGGCTGTGCATGCAGCTCGACGGGCGGGATCTCGCCGTCTGCCGCGCTCTCTATTGCACCGCCGAGCGGTTGGGCCTGCTGCCGCGAATCTTCGACGGAGCTTCCAGAGAGGTCGGCGCTCTCCACCGGGGTGACGGGCTGGACATCCTTTTCCGCACCGTCGTTGCGCGCGGGTATCTTCACGGTCTCGTGCGTGATGGTGGCGTTGCGCCCGGACGGAAGAGAGACATGCTCCACTTTCAACATGCCGGGAGCACGGTAGCCCATGATGTCCTGGGAGATCATGTCGGTCATCTCCTGCAGGTCCTCGCGCGAAAGCCCGAACTCCTCCAGCTTCTCTAGCGCCAGGTTCTGCAACTGGGCCGCGCACACCGCCAGCTCGTTTGCATCAAGCAGGGGCTCCATCTTCTCGAAGATATGCTCGGCAAGCGACCGCTCCTTCTTCTTCACTGCGAGCATCCACGCCTTGCGCAGGGCGAAGGCGGCATCGGTCTCCAGCGGGCCTTCGGAGCTAGCCCCCTTCTCGTACGCGGCAAGGTACAGGTGAAGGCCCAGATCCTCGTCGCCTGCAGCGCACGCTTGCGCCGCGCGCCTCAAAAGGGCGTCGCACGACTGTTCGAATTCGTTGTTCTGGCTTGGTGAGCTGTTGGCATCTTTATCCTCGAGCATGCGCCCACCTCCTTTTAGATTCTCAATGTAGCGCGCACACGGGCGCGCGGTCGTCATATGCTCTAGTTCGAATAGCATTTTATCGCACTCGCGCAAGCAGCGCCTGCGGGTACGGGAAAAATGCACAGTGCGTAACGCCGCCGTAACCATTGGCGACCGAAGCTGCGCCCCATGACGCCGGAAAGCGCCGAGCGGGCGCGAACGGCGATTATCCGCTCCCCTGCCGCCGTCCTTCCCCGCATTCGCGCTGAAGGTGCTACCCTGTTGCGAAACTGAAGCACAGCCAGCACGGCACGCCTTTGAAAGCAGGCGCGCCGCACGCCAGGAAAATTAGGAGTGAAAGCATGGTTTCGGCAACGGAAGCGCTGAACAGGCTGAAGACGGGCAACCGCGACTTCATCACGGTGAGAAGGCACGAGCGCGATCTGTCACCCGAGCGCGTCGAAGAGCTCTACACCTATGGGCAGAATCCCTTTGCCGTGGTGCTCACCTGCTCCGATTCCCGCACGGTGCCCGAGCACATGTTCATGATGGGGCTGGGCGACCTGTTCGTCGTCCGCGTCGCGGGAAACGTGGTGGGCCCGGCAGAGCTCGCCAGCATCGTGTACGCCTGCGAGCACCTGCGTACAAAGCTGGTGCTGGTACTGGGACACACTGGATGCGGCGCCATCGAGGCCGCCATGCAGGCGTTGGACGGGGCGCAGCTTCAGGGGTGCGGCCGCAACGACGGCGAAAACGGGGCGGCCGGCGGCAACGAAGGCGAACATGCTCTCGACGCGCTCGTGCGGCCCATCGGGACGGCAATCGGGGCAGAGCGCGACCCGTACGGTGCATGCGAGCTGAATGTGCGCGCGGGGATGCGCGCGTTGGGAGAATCCCCAAGCCTCAAACGCTTGCTGAACCCGGAAGACGGCGAGGAGCCGTTGATGATCGCCGGCGCCATCTACCACACCCATTCGGGCACGGTCGATTTCCTGAAATAGCGGCGGCCGGGCTTTTCCGAAGCGCTACCAGTCGAGCACATCCCAGCCCTCGCGGCGGGCAGTGCGCAGCAGGGGCCGATCGGGGTCGACCGCATGCGGCACGCGCGCGGCGCGCAGGATGGTGCGATCGGAGTGGTGGTCGCCGTAGGCGTGCGCGAGCTCCCAGTTCCCTTCCCCGTACTTCGCATCGGCAAAGCGAGTGACCGCAGCAAGCTTCTCGTCGCCTTCCACCGGCAGACCATCCACCTCACGCGTGTAGGTACCGTCGGGGTTGGCCTTCATCTTCGTGGAAATCTGGTATTGGAAGGGCTTATCCTGCATAGCGCGCAGGATGATGGGCTCGAAACTTGCGGACACGACGATAACCGTGCGGCCCTCATCGACATTGCGCTGCATCTCACGGATGGCGGCGCCGCGCCAGCGAGGGGCCACCACGTCGTCATAGAACTTCGCGAGGAACGCATCGGCCTTACCCACCGGTTTGCCCTCGAACGCCGAGAACACCATCCCGCGCACCCAGCTTTCGTCTTGCGGCAGGCGCAGCTTGTAGCGTACGCCCCATAGCGCGATGCGCGCGGTGACGCGCTTGGCCAGCATATGGGAAAGTGCCAGATGCTTTACCAATAGAACGGGGGAATTGCCCTCGATGCACGTGCCGTCGAAGTCGAAGACGGCCAGCTGAACCTTGCCGCTGTCTGCGCTGCCGCAAAGCGGGGCGCCTTCGGGCTTTACCCC
This sequence comes from Eggerthellaceae bacterium, assembly GCA_036306585.1. GTDB lineage: Bacteria > Actinomycetota > Coriobacteriia > Coriobacteriales > Eggerthellaceae > Aphodovivens. The sequence goes on along the minus strand of JAXJZF010000004.1, from coordinate 180,574 downwards.
GGCCTGCACGTTAGACGCCTGTATGTCGAGCTGACGGTCCATGGTATCCCCCACGCGCTCCTCCCTGTCTTTCATCAGGCAGATTATAGCGTCACGCCAGGCGATCGACCAGACAGGGTATCCAGATTCCAAGGTGCCGCCACGTGCCGGGACGGCCTATTCCCCCTCTTCCCAATCGGCTTCCTTGGCGAACTGCGACGTGTACAGGTCGGAGTAGAACCCGCCCGCTGCCAGCAGCTGTTCGTGGGTTCCCTGCTCGACGATGTCGCCCTCGCGGATGACCAGGATGAGATCGGCGTTGCGGATGGTCGACAGGCGGTGAGCGATCACGAACGACGTACGTCCGCGCATCAGGTTGTCCATCGCCGCCTGGATGCGCCCCTCAGTGCGCGTGTCAACGCTGGACGTCGCCTCGTCCAAGATGAGCATGCGGCGGTTCGCCAGGATAGCGCGCGCAATGGTGAGCAGCTGACGCTGGCCTTGGCTGATGTTGCTGGCGTCCTCGTTGATCTCGGTGTCGTAACCATACGGTAGCGTGCAGATGAAGTGATGCGCGAACGCCGCCTTCGCTGCCTGCTCCACCTCCTCGTCGGTGGCATCCAGCTTGCCGTAGCGGATGTTCTCGCGGATGGTTCCCTTGAACAGCCAAGTGTCCTGCAGCACCATGGCAAACATCCCGCGCAAATCGTTGCGGTCGAACTCGCGGATGTCGTGCCCGCCGATGCGGATCGCACCGCCGTCAACGTCGTAGAAGCGCATGAGCAGCTTCACCATGGTTGTTTTACCGGCGCCCGTGGGCCCCACCAGGGCCACCGTTTGGCCCTCCTCCACCTGGGCGGAGAAATCCTTGATGATGTTCTTGCCGGTGTCGTATCCGAACGACACATGGTCGAATTCCACATCGCAGCCAACCTCCGACGCCGTCGCTGCGGCTTCCGCAACTTCAACTTCGGGCGAATCGAGGAACTCGAACACGCGCTCGGCCGACGCCGCGAGCTGCTGCAAGATGTTGGATACCTGCGCGAGCTGGGTGATGGGCTGCGTGAAGTTCTTCACGTACTGGATGAACGCCTGGATGTCGCCCACCGTGATGATGCCCTGCACGGCGAAGAAGCTGCCCAAGATGGCCACTGCCACGTAGCCCGCGTTGCTCACGAAGTTCATGATGGGCATCATCAAGCCCGACAGGAACTGAGACTTCCACGCGCTTTCGTACAGGCGGTCGTTGGTCTTGGAGAACTGCTCGTTCACACGATCTTCCTGGTTGAACGCCTTCACCACGGCATGGCCCGAGAAGGTTTCCTCCACCTGGCCGTTGATGAGTCCCAGCGATTCCTGCTGCTGGCGAAAGTAGCGCTGCGAGCGCGACACGATGATGCGCACGAACACCATCGACACGGACACTATGAGCACCGTGACCAGCGCCATGATGGGGTTGATGGAGATCATCATGATCAACACGCCGATGAGCGTGGTGATGCTGGTGATAAGCTGCGTGATGCCCTGGTTGAAGCTTTGCCCCAGGGTGTCGATGTCGTTAGTGATACGCGAGAGAGTGTCGCCGATAGAGGTCTTCTCGAAATACCCCATGGGCATGCGGTCGATCTTCTGCGCGATCGCGGCGCGCAACCGGTAGCACGTACGCTGCGACACCGACGACATCATCCAGCTCTGGACGAACGAGCACGCCGCACTCACCAAATACAGGCACAGCGTGCCGATGAGGATGGCAGCTACAGCATTGTAATCGATGCCGCCCGTGCCGGCGATCTTCGCGGCGATGCCGTTGAACAGCTCGGTGGTAGCTTGAGAGAGAACTTTCGGGCCGACGATGTTGAACACGGTGGAGCAGATGGCGAACAAGAACACCACCGCCAGCGCCACCTTGAACCTGCCCATGAAGCGGATCATGCGCAGCATCGTTCCCTTGAAGTCCTTGGCTTTGGCGCCCGGCATCATGCCATGCCGGTGGCCGTGCCTGCCGGGGCGGCGCGACCGTTCCGTGGCGTTTGCGATGCCCGCGACCTGCTCCATGGCGAATGCCGCTGCTTCACGGCGCTCCGAGCGCTGCTGCGGCGTGGTGCCGGGGGCTCCGAACTTGGCGTATGCCTTCGCGCCCGCTTGGGCCATCTTATCGTTGAGGCTCATGCGGCACCACCCCCTTTCAACTCCTCTTCCGATAGCTGTGAATACGCGATCTCGCGGTATTCCTCGCAGGTTTCCATGAGTTCCTCATGCGTTCCGAGGCCGACCATGCGGCCTTCATCCAGCACCACGATCTGATCGGCGTCCATGACAGTCGAGATGCGCTGCGCGACGATGACCACCGTGCGGTCACCCAGGTGGGCGCGCAGCGCGTGGCGCAGGTTCGAGTCGGTCCTGTAGTCCAAGGCCGAGAAGCTATCGTCAAACAGCAGCGCGCGCGAGCCGGCGGCGACAGCGCGGGCGATGCAGAGACGCTGACGCTGGCCGCCCGACACGTTGGTGCCGCCTTGCGAGACGGCGCTTTCGAACCCGTCCTCCTTCTCGGAGATAAAATCGGATGATTGCGCGATGGCAGCAGCCTCCTGCACGCGCTCATCGGGCATCCCGGCGTCGGCGTAGGCGATGTTGCTGTCGATGGTTCCCGAAAACAGAAACGCCTTCTGGGGAACGTAGGCGATGGACTGGCGCAGGGCCTTCTGCGAAAGCTCGCGGACATCCACGCCGTCGACCTTCACCGACCCGGCCGTCACATCGTAGAAGCGCTCGATCAGCTTCACCGCCGTCGATTTGCCCGAACCGGTGGAACCCACGATGGCGCACACCGTGCCGGGCGCGACCTTGAACGTAACGTGCTGCAGCACCGGCTCCTGCGCCTGGCCTTCCTCGTCGTTGTAGGCGAACGAAACGTCATTGAATTCGATGCACGCTCCGACGGCGGCGGGCAGTTCGGCATCGCGCGGGGAGGCAGGGTCGACGATGACCGGCTGGCATTCGAGCACTTCGTTCACGCGCTGCGCAGCAACGTCGGCGCGAGGCAGCATGATGGAGACCATACCGATGATCAGGAACGATGCGATGATTGTCATGGAGTACGAGATGAACGCGATCATGTCGCCGGTTTGGATGACGCCGTTGTCGATATAACCGCCGCCAATCCAGACGATCAGCACGCTCACCCCGTTCATGATGAGCATCATGGAAGGCTGCATGAACGCCATCACACGGTTGGTGAACAGCTGCGTGCGGTACAGCTTGGAGCTGGCTTCATCGAAGCGCTTCTGCTCGAACTCCTGCCGGTCGAACGCGCGAATGACCGGCAGACCCGTGAGCATCTCGCGCGCAACCAGGTTGACGCGGTCGATGAGCTTCTGCATGATGCGGAACTTCGGCATGGCAAAGAACATGAGAAAGCCCACGACGAGGAACAAGCACGCCACCGCCAATACGATGATCCAGCTCATCGCGGCATTGGTGGTGGACACCATGACGATGCCGCCGATGGCGAGGATAGGCGCGTACAGCACCATGCGCAGCAGCATCACGGTGACCATCTGGATCTGCTGGACGTCGTTGGTGCCTCGCGTGATGAGCGACGCCGCCGAGAAGCCCTGCACCTCCTTGTCGGAGAACGCGACGACGCGCTCGAACAAGCGCTGGCGAAGGTTGCGGCCGATGCGCGCCGCCGTACGCGAAGCGAGGTAGCCCACGCCGATCGCAGCGAGCATGCCCACTGCGGTGATTCCCAACATGATGGCGCCCATCTTCAGCAGGTAGCCCATCTGCATGGCCGTCACGTCGTAGCCGATGGCGGTGTATTCGACTTTCGCGGCTTCGATGGATTGCTGCTCGAGCAGCGCCTTGGCGCCGTCGTCCAGCTGGGAGCGCACCTGGTCGATTTGCTGAAGCACCTGATCTTTGGCGACGACGCCGGACCGGTAGGCCTGCAGAAGCTGCTGGACGTCCATTCCCATCTGATCGGCAAAATGGACAGCGGCCAACGGGAACTGGAGTATCGAATCGAGCTGTTCGACGCTCGAGCTACTGTCTGCCGCGCGATGCATAAGACCGTCGTCCTGCAGCTGGTAGGTTTGCCGCAAGGTCTGCTCGTCGGTTTCCGAAGACAGCAAGCACACCGCTTCGAACGTGTCCTCGCTCATGACGTCCATGGCCACATGCTCGATGCCCGATTGCTGGATGCCCACATCCACGATGTCGGAAGTGTAGCGCGGAAGCGACAAGTCGGCGAACGCCTGCACGATAAGCAGCAAGACTATGAGGGCGACCGCTCCAAGCGAGCGCCTGAGATATGAAATGATACGCACGGCTCCCCTTTCGTTTTTGAGTTACCCATTATACTTTTGCAACGATGGAAAAAGGACAGCTGTCCAATCGGCAAACATCGACTAACAAAATGTCGCAAAAAAGTTTGAAATTAGGTATTGCAAGCGCTTTTGAGTTCCGGTAATATATCCGTCGCTGCTTCGGAAGGAAGCAAAACACCTGGGGTGTTAGCTCAGTTGGTTAGAGCGCCGGCCTGTCACGCCGGAGGTCGCGAGTTCAAGTCTCGTACATCCCGCCATCGAAATTAAAAGGGGCCTTTGGCCCCTTTTTTCTTTCGGGCTTCCAGCCCCACCCCGGTTCGTAACGCACGGTTTCTCAAGATATGCCATATGCCCCGTTACCTAAAACCGTTTCGAAGGTTCCTATTTCATTAATCTGTTTCACAAGTTTTTTCGCGGTTGAATTTCGCATCCATGATTCGTGCGACCGAGTCACGGGTCACGCATTGCGGAGCGCGCCCCTTCCGTGCGTTATGCGCCGTATACCGTTCCAAGAGCATATAGCGCTGCACACCCTTTCCTGAGCCGTATTGCAATCCCGCATGGTGCAACCCCCCTCTGCAAACGTTGCTGGCAGTCGCAAACAAAAAGCTAATGATTGGACCGAAGCACTAAGATCGATTAAACCATTGTTTCGAATCGCAAACAATGCTTTGGTTGCTGGCGTAATCGAACATGTCGGACGGGTTCCGTACGACTTCCGGTAACTCTGTTGACAGCCTCCATGCGCTGTTTATACTTGTGAACGGTTGTTCATATGTTGAAAGGTTCGCAATGGCTGACATGGATATTATTTGCGAAGATGCGCCTGAGACCCGGGAGGACGCAGCAGGCGCTTCGAAGGCACTCGAAGGCCAGGTTGGCGGTATCGCAACCCGGGCTGATGCGCACGCGGCCGGCGCCGATGCTCCAACCGCGCACGACAACGATCCCGTCCAACATCGACATGCAAACGCACACGCAGCCTCTACCGGCGATCGCAACGGCTCAGTGGCGCATGACGGGATGCCCGACGAGGAGCTGCTCTACGATCTGGCCGACCTGTTCAAGGTATTCGGCGATACGACGCGCATCAAGATCCTATACGCGCTGATGGAGCGCGATCGCTGCGTTGCGGAAATCGCAGAGCTCATCGGCGCGACGCAAAGCGCGGTTTCGCACCAGCTCCGCTCCCTCCGCCAAGCCCGCCTGGTGAAATTCCAGCGCGACGGCAAGAACGTGATCTACTCGCTGTCCGACGATCATGTGTACACCATGCTCGCGCAGGGAATGACCCACATATGCGAATAGGCGTACACCGCCGCAATCAATCATGGAACCATTCTGGCGCCCGCCGAGGCGCCAGGTTCGCAAGATGAACCGCATCAACCCGAAAGGACCCATCATGAGGAAGTCGTTCAAACTGCAGGATCTGGATTGCGCCAACTGCGCTGCGAAGATGGAAGACGCCATCAACAGGATCGACGGCGTGGAGAAGGCGACGGTCAGCTTCATGACGCAAAAACTGACGCTTGTCGCCGACGAAGGACGCTTCAACGACATTGTCGATGAAGCGCAGCGCGTGTGCGCCAAAATCGAGCCCGATTGCATGATCATTCGCTAGAGCCCCGTCCCATAGTCCCCGCTCGGGCGCAAGGTTCTTGAGGTCCGAGCGCCCGTTACCATCATTAAGGAGAATCGGAATGAGCAAGAAGCAAAAGCGATGGCTTGCACGCATCGTCGTGGCGCTCGCATTGTTCTTCATCGCCTTGTGCGTGACCGAGCTGCTGCCACTCGGAAGCTGGTTTGCCGACCACACGACCGCGGTGTGGGTGGAATTCGCCATTTTCCTGGTTCCTTACCTCATCGCGGGCTACGACGTGCTGTGGAAGGCGGCGCGCAACATCGGCCATGGCCAGGTGTTCGACGAGAACTTCCTGATGAGCATCGCCACGATCGGCGCATTCGCCATGGTGGCGTTCCCCGACACCGACCCGCATATGGCAGAAGGCGCCGCCGTCATGCTGTTCTACCAAGTAGGCGAGCTGTTTCAGAGCTACGCGGTCGGCAAAAGCCGCAAATCCATCGCCGACATGATGGACATCGCGCCCGACTTCGCCAACGTTGAGATGGACGGCGAGATCCAAGAGGTCGGCCCGGACGAGGTCGAGCCCGGCAGCATCATCGTGGTCAAGCCCGGCGAGCGCGTGCCCATCGATGGAATCGTCATCGGCGGCACCTCGCAATTGGACACCGCGGCGCTTACCGGCGAGAGCATCCCCCGCCATGTGGAGGAAGGCGAAGACGTCATTTCGGGCTGCGTCAACATGACTGGCGTGCTGCGCATCAAAACCACCAAGCCCTACGGCGAATCGACCGTCGCACGCATCCTCGAGTTGGTGGAGAACGCCGCCGAGAAGAAGGCGAAGACCGAGAACTTCATCACCCGCTTTGCCCGCTACTACACCCCCATCGTCACCGGAGCCGCCGTGCTGCTGGCTGCGGTGCCGCCGCTGCTGGGATTGGGCGCTTGGAGCGATTGGATTCTGCGCGGCCTCACCTTCCTGGTGGTTTCGTGCCCGTGCGCCCTGGTCATCAGCGTGCCGCTCTCTTTCTTCGGCGGCATCGGCGGCGCGTCCAAGCTGGGTATCCTGGTGAAGGGTTCCAACTACCTGGAACTGCTGTCGAAGGTTGACACCATGGTGTTCGACAAGACCGGCACGCTCACCAGCGGCTCGTTCGACGTAGTTGCCATTCACCCCGAAGCCGGCATCGATCCCGATTTCGTGCTGATGCATGCCGCGCATGCGGAAGCGTTCTCGAACCACCCCATCGCTGTTTCGCTGCGCCAGGCGTACACGGGCGAGATTGACCAGCGACGCATCCGCGAGGCCAAGGAGGTCTCGGGGCACGGCGTACAGGCGATAGTCAACGAGCGGACCGTCATTGTCGGCAACAACAAGCTGATGGCAAAAAGCGGTAGTCCATGGCACGACTGCGAGCTAACCGGAACGATCCTGCATGTGAACGTAGACGGAAACTACGTCGGGCATATCGTTATCGCCGACGTGGTGAAAGAAGATGCCGAAGAGACCATCCGGTCACTGCATGAGGCCGGTGTGAAGAAGTGCGTCATGCTCACTGGCGACCGCGCCGACGTGGCTCAGGCGGTCGCGGACAGGCTGGGCATCGACGAAGTGCACGCCCAGCTGCTGCCCGAAGACAAGGTGGACAAGGTCGAGGCGCTGCTGGAAGCGAAGCACGGCGAAGGCCAGCTGGCGTTCGTGGGTGACGGCATCAACGACGCCCCGGTGCTCACCCGCGCCGATGTGGGCATCGCCATGGGAGCCATGGGATCCGATGCAGCCATCGAAGCGGCAGACGTGGTGCTGATGGACGACAAGCCCTCCAACATCTCCAAGGCCATCCGCCTTGCGCGCCGCACCATGGGCATCGTGTGGGAGAATATCGTGTTCGCCCTTGCGGTGAAGGCCATCATCCTGGTGCTGGCTGCCGTGGGCATCGCCAACATGTGGCTGGCCGTGTTCGGCGACGTGGGCGTGGCGGTGATAGCCATCCTCAACGCGATGCGCGCCATGAACGTGTCCCGCTACCGCAAGTAGGGGCAAATCGGGCAACGACAGCCTGAAACGCACCTAACCTTGAGAAAGGCCGCCGTCCCGAAGACGGCGGCCTTCCCTATGAACGTGCTTTGCGGTTGAGAGAATACAGCACAGCCAATCCATGCAGCGTCAGATCGGGATCCCGCGATGCCCCGCATTGGAGAAGCGGGACGAGCGAGGAGGCGTTGGACCCCGTCGCGATCACGCGGAAGTCGGCGGGATGCCCCTGGCGAATCATCGAGACCAGCCCGTCTATGCGGGCAACCTCACCCAGCACGACGCCGGATTGAATGGCCTCGCGTGTGCAAGACCCCACAACGTCCCTCGGAGCAGCGATGTCGACCGCCGGCAACTTGGCGGCATGCTCGGACAGTGACTGCGCACCCAACGCCATGCCGGGGGCGATGATACCGCCGATGAACGCGCCATCGGCATCAACCACCTCGAAGTTGGTGGTGGTGCCCAAATCGATGACGATGAACGGCGGCTCGTAGCGATCAAGCGCGCCCGCGATATCGGCGATGCGGTCGGCTCCCAACTCGGCAGGGTCGCGGTACTTCATCTTGATGCCGGTTTTCAACCCGGGCCCCACGGTCAAAGGACGGCGATCCGTCACGCAGCGCAGCGCAGAAGAGAGCGGCTGGCTGAGATGGGGCACCACCGACGCCAGAATCGAGCCCGTCACGTCCAAAGACACGCGCCCGACCGATTGCGCCATGAAGCCCAGCGCGCTCGACACTGCCGCATACGCCTCATCATCGGTTAAGGAGGCAGGGGCTGTGATGCTCCATGAAGCAAGCAATTCGGTGCCGTCGAACGCACCCATCACGATGCGCGTGTTTCCGGCATCCACCGCAAGAACCAGGTTGTCGGAGGCTTCTTCCCCTAAGCGCTGAGCCATACCGCACCTCCATTATCCCGCCACGACACCCGCGACTATCGCGAACAGCGCCACAAGGACGCCTACCACTGACTCACCGCCGATGATGCCGCTGGCAACGACCAGGCCCGTCTGCTCGTCGCGCATGCGAGCCTCTTCGCCATATCCTTCTCCTGCACGCGCTCGGCGGCGTTTGCACACCGCATTGTACGCCAGCTTGACCATGGTCCCCAAAAACGCCGCGAACGACATGTAAAACGGCAGATAGATGCCCAAGCCTAGCATCATCGCCGGGGCTTTCGCGAAATACAGCAGCATGCCCGCGGCTAAGCCCACCAGAAACGCCGGGACCGATGGGATGCCCGACACCATCGTGGCCACCACCGATGCCTGCGCCGCGACGAAGCTGCCCTGAGGCCCGAAGGCGTCCGCCCCGTAGGCGGCGAGCAGCACCATCATCACCGCCACCGAAACCAGCGCACCCACGACGGCGCCGATGACCTGGCCGATCCACTGCGCTCGCCAATCGGTCCCCAGGATGCGGCCGGCTTTGAAATCGTACATGACGTCGCCCGCGAGACCGCATGCCACCGCGATCACGCCCGCGACGTAGAACAGCTGCACCTGCGTGGATCCGGAGAACGCGGCGACGAACAGCAGAACGATGAGACCGAAAATCTCCATCGGGTCGATACCCGTCTGTCCACAGCTTTGCGCCGCCATCGCGCAGGAGACGAACGAGAGCGCTACCACTATGACGGACACCAACGGGCTGAAGCCCAGCACCAAGCATAGCACCAACGCGACCGCCGCCGCGCACAGAGCGATGAGCCCTGCCGTCATCTTGAAACGGCGTGCGGAGACGTGACCAGCCGAGGCGTCGGAAGCACCTTCCCCGCTCCGGTCCGCCTTGCGGGAATCGACGTCAGAGCGCCCCTTAAGCGCAGCCCACGCCTTTCCCGCCACGAGCTTCAGCACCACGCCCAAACCGCAGCCCATCATGGCACCCATGCCCAGGCTCGATGCGATCCCCTGCCCCGTAGCGGTGTCCCAAAGCCCAGCCGCAGCGCCGCCTGCGATCACGCCGAAACTTCCCAAAAGCGCGCCGGCGAACCATACGAGCACCGACGACGTGCCCACCAGAAAGCCCATCGACATCATGAGCGGCGAATTGTACAAGCCGAACGACACCCCGGGAAAGGAGATGCCGGAGAAAAACACCGTGGGAAGCAGCCCGATGCCGTCGCGCAGCCACGTGTAGATGCCGGCGAGCCCCAGGGCGCCGAACAGCCTGCGACCGGTGGAGCCGCCCGTCTCGCCCGCCAAAAGCGTTTGCGCCGCCGCCTGCCCGATGGGGAACTCCAAAGGCTCCTCCGCGATGAAGCGCTTGCGGATAGGGATGGTGGCGATGGACCCTAGAATAGTGCCGCCGAGCGCGACCGCTAGAAGCTGGGACCAATCGGTTTGGTCGGTATAACCCAGCATCCAGGCTCCGGGGATGGTGAAGGCAAGGCCGCCTGCAACCATGGAGCCTGCTGACATCACGGTATGCGTAACGTTGGCCTCATGCAAATCGGCATGGCCTTTGTTCAGGGCTTTCAAGAAGAAGAGCGCGACGATCGCCGCGAAAACGATGGGCCACGGCAGCGCTCCCATCTTGAGCGCCGTGTAGGCAGATGCAGCTGTGATGACCACGCATCCCACGACGCCGATGGCGACGCCGCGCGCGGTCAGCTGCCCCTTGGGCAGATTCATGGAATGCTCCTTCGCGTATATCCGCTCCCCCTCGATCGGGAAGTCGGGTTACCGAAACGACGCGTTGCAGTATAACGCACGAACGCGAGGAAGCGTGCAGAAACCCGCGAACCGGGGGCAATCCTGAAAAACCCGCGGCGTCTAGGCGACGGCAGCGCTGGTGCAACGCGGCCGGAGGGAGCAGTGAGGGCGCGACGCGAACGGCAGCGGCACCGCAGACACCCTGCGCCTACGCCATCGACGGATACCACCTGAAAAGGAAACGGCGGCTCGGGGCCGCCGTCGATTAATTGAACTTGAAGATGCGCTGCGCCACGTGGTAGCCCGTGATGCCGATGCGCCGGCCCATCTCGGTGGGAATGTTGGTGGCGAGGTTCAGCACGCTGTTCTTCACGCGGGAATACACGCCGGGGTTGCGCTCCTTCAGATACGCCCAAATGGCGTAGCGCTTCTGCTCAGACTCCGGCGTGTTGATCATGCGCAGGAAAATCGAGCAGATGCACATCATCATGGAGAGGTAATTCTCCATGTAGCGCTCCAAGCGACGCTCTTCGACGCCGTCGGGCAGCGGAACCGCGTCGATCATGATGCGGGTGATCTTGAGCTGCTGGTCGATGCGGCCCATCATCACGCTCTCGTTGACGCTTTGATCCTCGCGCCCGATGAAGTAACGGTACATGTCCACATCCAGATAGTAGATGCTCTTCACATGCGGCAACGGCACATACACGAAGATGTTGTCCACGTAGAACGTATGCTGGGGCAGCTGCAGCCCCATGTCGCGCAGAAGCTCGGTACGGTAGATGACCGAATGCATAAGCAGGTATTGGCTGGGGTTGAAACGCCCCACATCCGTCCAGGTGAACTCCTCTTCCACAGGAAACACGTTCTTGTAGCGGATCACCGTGCGCGTGCCTTCGTGCACCTTCTCATACACGTAGTTGGCCACCACCATGTCGGTAGCGTCACGCAGCTCGCACTGACGGCGCAGGTAGCGCATCACCTCGTGCGTGGCATCGGCGTCCAGCCAGTCGTCGGAGTCTACCACCTTGAAGTAGCGGCCCTCAGCATGTGCCAGTCCCGTGTTCACCGCCTGGCCATGGCCGCCGTTGACCTGATGCACTGCTTTTATGATGCCGGGGTAATCGCGCTCCCAAGCATCGGCCTTCGCGGGCGTGTCGTCTTTGGTGGAACCGTCATCCACGATCACGATCTGGATATCGTTGCGCCCTTCATCGCAGGCAAGCAGCGACTCGATGCATTTGTCCATGTATGCCGCCGAGTTGTAGCACGGCACCGCGAACGTGATGGTTTTCATGCGCGACGATCCTTTCCGCCAGCCGAACGTGCCCGGGCGCTACTCGCCCTCGCCCACGAGCTTGTCGGAAAGCTCGAGCGCGCGGCCGATGATGACGTCCATGTTGTAGTAGCGATACTCCGCCAAGCGGCCCAGCGGGTGGAAGTTGGGCAGCTTCTCGGTGAGCGCCAGGTAGCGGTTGTAATGCGCCGTGTTCTCGTCCGAAATGATGGCGTAATACGGGGTCTGCGTGGACGGATCGTCGTAGGCGTGGCTGTATTCCTTCATGATGGTGGTCTTGTTGGAATCCTGACCGGTGAGGTAGGTGAACTCGGTGATGCGCGTGTAGTCCTCCGTCACCGTGAAGTTCACCGTGCCGCACGGCAACATGTGCTTCTGGTCGTGGGTTTCGTACTTAAAGTCCAACGAACGGTAAGGCAGGCGGCCGAAGCGCGACAGGAACAGCTCGTCGAGCGGACCGGTGTAGACGATGGGCCCCTCGAAGCGCTGGCCTTTAATGGCAATGCCGGAAAGCGGGCTGTCCTCGCTGCCGTTCTCGAACTGCAGGTCGAAGACGCTCTCGGCTTCGGTGTTCAGGCACACGACGATATTCTCATGCGAGAGCATGTTCTCGAACAGCGGCGTGTAACCGTGCAGCGGCATGCCCTGGTAGGCATCCTGGAAATAGCGGTTGTCGCGCGAGATGAACACGGGGACTCGCGCCGTCACCGACGGGTCCACTTCCTCGGGCGTAAGGCCCCACTGCTTCTGCGTGTAATATAGGAAGACGTTCTTGTACACGAAGTCGGCGATCTCGGACAGCTCGGGGTCGTCCTGCTTGCGCAGCTCGATGATAGGCACCTTGCGCTCGTCGCCGAACGTCTCGATAAGCTTGTCGATGAGGCGCTCGGCCTTCTCCTTGCCGAAGGCGATCTCCATGGAGTTCTTGTTGAACGGGACGGGCATGTAGGTGCCATACCAATCCGCCAGGACCTCGTGCTGGTAGTCGCGCCATTCAGAGAAGCGGCGCACGTAGTCGAACGCGCGCTTGTCGTTGGTGTGGAAGATATGCGGTCCGAAACGGTGCACCAGGATGCCCGCATCGTCCAGCTCGTCGTACATGTTGCCGGCGATCTGACCTCGCTTCTCGATGATGAGGACCTTCTTGTCGCCGCGCTCGGCGAGCTCGCGTGCGGTCACCGCGCCGGCGAACCCGGCGCCCACCACCACCGCGTCGAACTCGGCGATGTCGATGTCTTTGAAAGAAGAGTACTGAACGCCCATGGGGCTCCTTTCGGTATGCCGGTGAGCGGGCCGCATGCCCGCATCGGTTGCATTTTGCGCCGTGGGCTATTTTACCGATAAGTGCCTTACGCCGGGCGATTATCATAAAAGGCGGATATATCGACGGGCGTCCGCTCGCGAGCGGGGCCCCTGCCCCGAATAGGAGGATGAATGAGCTCGTTTCTGGAATCGATGATCGCCCGCGCGAAGGCGGACAGGCAAACCATCGTGCTGCCCGAGGGCGACGACCCCCGCACGCTGGAAGCTGCCGAACGAATCCTAGCCGATGACGTGGCCGACCTGATCATCCTCGGAGATGCCGAGGCGATTACGTCGAGCGGGCGCGTGCTCGACGGTGCGCGCATCATCGATGTGCATTCGTCCGAGCTGCGCGAGCACCTGGCGAACACGCTATACGAGCTGCGCAAGCATAAGGGCATGACGCCCGAAGAAGCCCTCAAGAAGATGGATGACGTGCTGCACTTCGGCGTGATGTTGGTTAAAACGGGCCATGCCGACGGCATGGTGGCAGGCGCATGCCACGCCACCGGCGACGTGCTGCGACCCTGCCTGCAGATCCTCAAGACCTCTCCGGGCGTGAAGCTGGTGAGTTCGTTCTTCGTGATGATCGTCCCCAACTGCGACTTGGGCGAAGACGGGACTTTCATCTTTTCGGACTGCGGCCTGGAGGTGCAGCCCGACTCCGAGCGCCTGGCTCACATCGCAATCAACTCCGCGAAATCCTGGAAATCGCTGATGGGAACCGACCCGCGCGTGGCGCTGATGTCGCATTCCACCTACGGGTCGGCGAAGAACGACGACGCCGCTAAGGTGGTGGAGGCGACGCGCATCGCCAAGGAGCTCGCCCCCGATGTGGCGATCGACGGCGAGCTGCAGGCCGATGCCGCCATCGTTCCGAGCGTGGGCGCCTCAAAGGCACCCGGCTCCCCCGTCGCAGGCAACGCCAACGTTCTCGTGTTCCCCGACCTCGATGCCGGCAACATCGGCTACAAGCTGGTGCAACGCCTGGCGAAGGCAGAGGCATATGGTCCCATCACCCAAGGGCTTGCCGCCCCGGTGAACGACTTGTCCCGCGGCTGCAGCGCCGCCGATATCATGGGCGTCATCGCCATCACCTGCGTCCAAGCCCAGGCAAAGTAGCCGGTTAAAGAAATCCGTTCGCGTTGAACGCCGTCCTTCGGGACGGCGTTTTCATTACGTGCTTACTGCGGCGAAGATGCGGAGAGCGATGGGCCCGGTTGCTAAGCTGCGCGAGTATGCAGGGGAGATCCAGGCCGAGGGCGTTTCCGCATCCCATTCCCGAATGCCGGGCACGAAGAAGGGCGCCGTCCTTGCGGACGGCGCCCCGAAACAGCCAAACAGCCCGACCGCGGTTAGCGGTGGATGAGCTCGTAGGTATCGCGCGCGATCATGTACTCCTCGTTGGTAGGAATGACGAGAATGCGCGTAGGCGAATCGTCAGTGGAGATCTCGCGTTCGCCGCCGCGTTCGCGGTTACGTCTCTCGTCGAGCACGATGCCCAGCGGCTGCAAGCCAGCGAAGATCATGCGGCGCATCTTGTCGCAGTTCTCGCCGACGCCGGCGGAAAGCACGATGATATCGACGCCGCCCATGACGGCGATGTACTGGCCAATGTACTTCTTGACGGAGTTGGAATACATGTCGTAGGCCAGCTGTGCGCGTTCGTCTCCTTCCTCGGACGCGGTGCGCACGCTACGCAGGTCGTTGCTGATCCCGGAGATGCCCAACAGACCCGACTTCTTGTTCATCAGGTCGTTCACCTGCTTGGAGTCCAAGTTCTCGTGCTCCATCAAAAACGGCACGATCGCCGGGTCGATGGCGCCGCAGCGTGTGCCCATCATCAGGCCGTCAAGCGGCGTGAGACCCATGGAAGTGTCCACCGCCACACCGTGGTCGATGGCAGTCATCGAGCAGCCGTTGCCCAGATGGCACGTGATGATCTTGAGGTCTTCCAACGGTTCGTCGACGAACGCCGCCGCACGCTCCGCGATATAGCGGTGGCTGGTGCCATGCGCGCCGTACTTGCGGATACCATACTTCTCGTACAGTTCGTAGGGCAGCGGGTACATGTAGGCCTTGGGGGGCAGCGACTGAAAGAATGCGGAGTCGAACACCGCGACCATGGGCTTACCCGGCATCTGCTTCTGGCAGGCGCGGATGCCCATCAGCGCCGCTTTGTTATGCAGCGGAGCAAGCTCGGCAAGCTCGTCGATCTTCGCAATGACATCGTCGTCGATGACAACGGAGCGATCGAAGTATTTTCCGCCCTGGACGATGCGATGCCCGATGGCGTCGATTTGATCAAGGGAATCTATGGCTTTGTCCTTACCGCTGGTTAGCGTTTCAAGAACCAACGCCATGGCGGCGTCGTGGTCGGCCATCTTCACATCGATGACGACCTCGTTGTCGTCGATGCCGTGCTTATGGAATGAATCGTCGGAGCCCACGCGCTCGCAAATCCCCTTTGCGAGCAACGCGTGCGTCTCGACGTTCAAAAGCTGGTATTTCAAGGAAGATGACCCTGCATTGATGACAAGAACGTTCAACGATCCGCCTCCTTTGCAAATCCGTAACTTCGTTATTGTAGAAGCGGGGGTAACGACGGAAGTTGCAGGAATCGTCTGTTTCGGCAAACGGCGATCAATGCGTTCAGGTGCGTAGGCTATTTTGCAGGGCTGCCGTCGTTCATCTCGGCCCCGCCAAGCACATGGACATGGATGTGGTGAACCGACTGCTGAGCGTCGTCGCCGGTGTTGACGATCACGCGGTAGCCGGATTTGACGATGCCCTTGATTTCGGCGACCTTCTTCACCGTATTGAACAGATAGCCCATTTCCTCATCGGGGATATTGTCGCCGATGTTATCGTAATGGCTCTTCGGAACGATGAGGGTATGACAAGGCATCTGGGGATTCAGATCCTCGAAGGCGAGAACATTATCGTCCTCGTACACCTTGGTGGACGGGATCTCGCCCGCCACGATCTTACAGAACAGGCAGTCATCCTTGCGCATGGCAAATCTCCGTTTCTCGCAGCTATGCATGGAATCGCGCGCAATGCGCGCCAGCCACCAGTTTACCCCTAACGGGCCTCAACGCTAGGAAAGCGTCGCATCACGGGTGGCATCGTCGGGAGCGGCGTCGAGTTCGCCCATCAGCACGTCCACCTTCTGCTGCGCCTGCACCAGGCGTTTCTGCAGCGACCCCAGCAGCGCGACGCCGCGCTCATAGCCGATCAAGCTGTCCTCGAGTTCCAAGGAGTTGCTCTCCAGCTTTCCCACGATACCGTCAAGCTCGGCGAGCGCCTGGCGAAACGTAAGGTTCTCCACCGGCGTGTCGGAGAACTGCCGATCCTCTTTCGTTGCTTCCATGATGAACCTTTCTTCTTCAGGGAGGCCCGACCGCTAGCCGAGCTCCACGGATTCCGTTGCCATGCACCTCACGCCCTCCACACGGCAGTCGATGGCGCCGTCGGACACCTGGACCTGCAATCGATCGCCGGCAGCCACGGAGTCGACCTGCTTCACAACCGCCCCCGATCCGTCACGTGCGATGGCGTATCCGCGCGAGAGGATCGCCAAAGGGGAAAGATCGTTCAAGCGTGCAGCCCGCAAACCCATCTGCTGGCGGAACCGCGCAACGAGCTGAGACAAACTTACCGCCAACCGACCCCGATCGGTTTCGACGCGCATCCGCTCCGCTGAAGATGCCATCGTCATCACGTGTTTTAAGCGCTCGTGCAAACGGGCAACTTCGCGAGCGCCCTCGTCCAACGTCGCAGGCAAGGCGCGCTGCAGGCGTGCAGCCAGATGGTCGACGCCCATCGCCTCCTGCGCGAACAGCTGCCGAGCGTCACGCATCACCGGACGGCTGGACAGACGCCGCAGCTCGGACAGGGCGAGCGAGAGGGCACGCGTGGCGCACGCGTTCATCGAGAGGCGGCGCGTGCCCAGCATCTCGCGCACTTCGGCGCTGTTGGGGACCGCCGCAACCGCGGCAAGCGTGGGAGTGGAGGTGCGAACGTCCGCCACAAGATCGGCGATGAAATTGTCGGGCTCATGCCCGATGCCCGTCACCACGGGGATGGGACAATCGGCGACGGCGCGAACGAGACCCTCGTCGTTGAAGGGCATCATGCTCTCGTACGAGCCGCCGCCGCGGCCAAGGATCACCAGCTCGGCACCGGCATCCACGACGCAATGCAAACCCGAGACAAGCGCCGCAGGAGCCCCGGCGCCCTCCACCTGCACACCGGCAAGGACCACGCGCGCCATCGGCCAGCGGCGGCGCAACGTGCGCAGGACATCGTGCACGGCATCGCCGTGAGGCGACGTAACAACGCCGACGACGCGGGGGAACGGCGGCAACTTGCGTTTGCGCGCAGGATCCATGAGGCCCTCGGCTTCCAGCTTGCGCGCCAACCGCGCCACTTCCATGCGCAGCCT
This sequence comes from Eggerthellaceae bacterium, assembly GCA_036306585.1. Taxonomy (GTDB): domain Bacteria; phylum Actinomycetota; class Coriobacteriia; order Coriobacteriales; family Eggerthellaceae; genus Aphodovivens. The sequence continues at coordinate 162,945 of JAXJZF010000004.1, read as the reverse complement.
GCCTTCGCCGGCAAGCGAAAGGCGACGCACGTCGAAATTCATGGTGCCGCGCGCAGCGTACAGCGAGAAGAACCCGGAGATCTCTACCTCCTGGCCTACCTCCAAATCGAGGCCGCTGGAACGGTACAGATCGTTCCACATCAGGCATTTCAAAGAGGAGGAACGGTCCTTAATGGTGAAGTACACGGCCTTGTAGCCACGCTTCGAGGAAAGCTCTGACACCTCGCCGACGATGGTCATGCGAAAATCGCGCAGCGCGCCTTTGACGATGTCGAGAGCCTGGGATACCGAATACGGCTTGCTTTTGTCGGAACGCTCCGGCGAAGCCGCGGCAGCTCCGTTGTCTAGCAGCGGCATGCGGAGCCTACTCGTCGCGCTGCTGGCCGAGCAGCCACAGCAGTTGCAAGATGGAGGTGAGCGCCGCCGCCACGTAGGTGAGCGCGCAAGCGCGCAGCACCGCGCCCGATCCCGAACGCTCGACGGCGGGCAGCCCGATGGTTTCCATGTAGCGCATGGCGCGACCGGATGCGTTGAACTCGACCGGAAGCGTGACCACCTGGAACAGAACCACGGCGGCGTACATGATGATTGCTAGCGTGACGAAACCCGCGATCTGCATGAAGATGCCGATCATCAGCAGGAGCACCCACGCGTTCGATGCCAGGTTGACCACCGGCACCAGCGAGCCGCGCACCTTCATGGGAGCGTAGCCCTCCGCATACTGGCACGCATGCCCCACCTCGTGGCAGGCCGTGGCAGTCGCCGTGACGGAGCAGCCATCGTAGGCCTCGGGGGAAAGCGTCACGGAGTTGGAACGAGGGTCGAAGAAGTCCTGTCCGGGGCCTCCCCTGTGCACCGCAACGTTGTGGATGCCGTAATAGGAGAGCATCTGGCGCGCCGCCTCGGCGCCGGTCAGCCCGTTGGAGATGGGCACATGGCGGTATTTCTTAAGCTGGTGGTTGACCCATCCCGTCGCAGCGCAGCCGATGACCAGCGTGACGACAATGAGGCCGAGGTATCCCATGTCCATGAACATGCGCGGGTTCTCCTTCTGAAATCGCTTCGCAGTTGTCTTGCCGGCATTATACCGATGCAGCCCGCCGAAACAGGCCGCATCTGGAAGCAGCGAACAAATATTCGCAATCTGTTACTATTCCGTCACTTCCCCTTGGCGCTCCACCACTAGAGAGCCATCGGAAAGCAGCAGCTTGATTTTGCCATCGAGCAGATCGAGCAGCTCCTCCCCCACGATCGCCCGGCGCCAACCGCGCAGCAGCTCGACGCCGCTGCGGTAGCCGCGCGCCACCTTTACCAGATCATCGTGGCTGGCCAGCGTTGGCATAGCAATGCCGCTTTCTTTAGAGCGCAGGCGGACGAGCGGCATCATCAGGTCCAACTGGAAATCAACGTTACGCTCGCTTTTCGAAGGGCGCTCGGTTTCCGGCCAGGCGTCGGGCGGTGAGTCGAGCGCCGTCCGCACCAGCTCGAGCACCTTGCGAGCATCGCGCACGGGAAGTTTATCGCGCATGCCGCGCACCATGTACAGGTCGTCGATGGTGCGCGGTTCCCGCTTGCACGCTTCGACGATCTGCTCGTCGGTGAGCACCCATTTGCGCGGTATGTTGCGGCGCTGCGCGGTGAGCTCGCGCCAAGCGGCCATCTCGCGGGCGGCTGCCAGCTGGCGTCGGGAAAGTGAGTTGCCGCGCTTCAGGCGCTTGTAGCGCTCGCGCTCGTCCACGCGGAAGTGCACCGGATCCGAAAGTTCCTCGAAGTCATGCGAGAGCCATTGCAAACGGCCGAGCCCCTCGAGCTTCGCCCTCATCTTCGCGTAGAGCTTCGGCAGGTAGATGACGTCCTCGGCAGCGTAGTTCATCTGCGACTCGGACAGCGGGCGCTGAGACCAGTCGGTGAACGAGTCGGTCTTCTTCAGCTGGACGCCAAGCTCCGCATGGATGAGCGAGGCAAGCCCGATCTGCTGCGTGTGACCCAGCAGCGCGGCGGCGATCTGCGTGTCGAACACGGGCTTGGGCAGGATGCCCATCTCGTGCAGGATAATCTCGAGATCCTGCCCGCCGGCGTGGAACAGCTTCACCGTCTGCTCGTCGAGGAACAGCGGCGCCAAAGGCTCAAGGGATTCCACTGCGAACGGATCGACCACTGCCACCTGATCGTCGGCGGAAAGCTGCAGCAGACACAGCTTGGGGTAGTAGGTTTTCTCGCGCAGGAACTCGGTGTCGATCGCGAGCACATGGCAGCCGCGGGCCGCACGCGCGAACGACTCGAGCGATTCTTGATCGGCTATGTACATGCAGGAAGTTCCTTGCCTCATAAACGTGATGACATCTTGTAGTACCATGCAATGATAGCAACTGAAGGGGGATCTGTGAAACTGCTCGTCATAAACAACCTCAACTCGGGCTATGGCGAAGGGGCCGTCTACGATTTCATCCGTTCCTTCACCCATGACGGCGACGAGGTATGCATGCGCGCCACAGACGGGACCACCGAGGTGGCCACCATGCTTTACGACGCCACATCGTTCGACGCCGTCATCGCCAGCGGGGGCGACGGCACCGTCGCGGCGGTGAGCTACGAGCTTGCAGGGACGGGCATCCCCATCCTCCCCTTCCCTGCCGGGACCGCCAACCTCCTGGCATTGAACTTGCAATCCCCCAACGAGCCTCATGCCTTGGCGAAGATGGTGCGCAAAGGGCTCACGCTCGACTTCGACCTGGGTGAGATGGAAGTAGGCGACCGCAAGATCGGCTTCGTGATCATGGCGGGCGCCGGCTACGACGCAGCAATCATGCGCGATGCGAAACCCCACAAGCGCGTATGGGGCCCCATGGCCTACTTCTCTGCGGCGCTTGCCAACGCTACACCCCAGAAATCGAAGTTCCACCTCGTGCTCGATGGCGAAGAACGCGATACCGAGGGCTTGGGCATCCTGCTGGTGAACTTCGCCAAACTCCAGTTCGACCTGTCCGTCACGCACGAAAACCTGCCGCGCGACGGCTGGCTGGGCGTGGTCGTCCTGAAGGGCAAGAGCGCGTTCGACTTGATCCCCGCCCTCATCGGCATGGTGCTCGATCGCGACGGGGCGCACCCCGATCGCACCGACTCGCTGGAGATCTACTACGCGAAAGAGGTTTCCGTATCGGCCGATCCACCCATGGAGGTGCAATTCGACGGCGAGACCGTCGAGTGCACCACCCCATTCATCGCACGGATCCTGCCCAGCGCGACACGGTATTACGTTTCTGAGGAGGGCTTCGAACAATTCGTCCAACCCGAGGAATTATCACAATCTGAAAATTAGCACTTGCGCACTCGCGTATTGATCGTTACAATACTTAGGCGCGTTCGGAACGGAACGCATTCGGTCGCTTGGCTCAGCGGGAGAGCATCGCCTTCACACGGCGGGGGTCACAGGTTCAAATCCTGTAGCGACCACCACTAAAGACCAGGCCAGAGCATTAGCTCTGGCCTGTTTGTTTCCGACGCTGTCATCCAATTTCCGACATCACCATCTCGAAGCTCTACGCCCGAATCCCGCCTACCATCGTCGCCTTGCAAGCCGCGCATGACAGAAAGCTTTCCAGCGCCGCCTCCACTGCACGCCCTGCACCGGATCGTCTCTCCAAGCAGAACTCACTTCAGGTCGATATGGACGGCAATGGCTCTCAGATCCAATTTTCAGTGCCAAAACGTAACGAAACTCCAGTTATGGACGGACGAGACGACGCCAAATGACAGCATGCCTTTCAGCCTAATTTCTTGACCTGGGGTTTTACGATGCACCCACCCCCACGGTAAACTCTTCAAGCATCCAGGCAAGCAAAATCATAAAACACCTTGTCCACAACTGGAGTTTGGTATCCGTACGCCAAGATTATTTAGAAGAAGACGCTCCGCCGCGCGGGTTCCCTCCGCTTTCGGCGTTACGGGAACCCGCGCGGCACGCACGGCGCCGCTCCTGCTATCGGTTGCTACCGTTTTTGCACCGGCCCTTGTCCCTCGGGTTCCTCGTAGGCGGGATCCTCGTCCACCGGCTCGATGATCTCGGCGGGGATCTCCAACGGCTCGCCCATGCTGCCGCGCGCATGCGGGTTCTCCTCGATCATCTGTCGATACGACGCTGCATCCTCACCGGAAAGCGGCATCATCACATAGACGTTCTGCCCGATGATGACCGGATGCATGTGGGCGTTTGCCTGAACCTCCTCCGCTTTAGCGGGGTTCTTCTCGGCCGCGTCCTTAGCAGCGTCTAAGCGTCCCTGCATTTCCTCGCGCACGCGGTCGATCTGCGCGTCGCTGTCCTCCTGCCAACGTTGGGCCATCCACGCCTTCAACGCGTAGTTGTAGCGCATCTGGATAAGCTCGAGCACGATGCAGAACACCATGGCGAAGTACACCATGATCTTCTCGAGCGGCATATGCAGCATCTCGATGCCGGTATGGAAGCCACAAGCGTCGATGACGAGCAACGCGCCAATGGCGACGATGAACGTGAGGGCGAGCATCTTCATCTCGGGATGCCCGTTGATGAAGTTCGAGATGGGATCGATGAAGATCATCATCATGAACACGGCGAGCATGACGGCGATGATCATAATGATAAGGTGGTCGGCCATGCCCACTGCGGTGATGACCGAGTCGATGGAGAACACCACGTCCATTACCATGATGGTGCCGACAGCCTGGGGCAAACCGATCATATGCAGCGCCTTATGCTCTTCGGAATGGTTGGCCTTCACCTCGGTGAGGCGCAGCATGTCGATGAGTTCGGAGATACCCTTGTAGACAAGGTAGGCGCCACCCAGCAGGAGCACCATATCGCGCACCGAAAATCCATGGACATATGAGCCGAGGTCGATCGTGAACAGAGGGTTGGTCATATGGACCAAATACGATGCGAAGGAGAGGAACAGGATGCGCATGACCAAGGCGCCGGCCAAGCCGAGCTTTCGGCCGATGTGCTGTTTTTCCTCTGGCAGGCGGTTGGTGGTGATGGAAATGAATACCAGGTTGTCGATGCCCAGCACGATCTCTAGGAAGATGAGGGTGACAAGGCTGATCCACGCTTCCGGCGTGGTGAAGATGGATAGGTCGAACACATTCGCTCCTTAGCTTCTCGTCTTGCTCGAACACATTGGTCGCGTGCCTTTCCGAAAATAAAAAGACCCATGGCGCAGCCCGCCTCAATTGCGGCCGCGCCATGGGTCTGGTTATTTCAGACACGCCAGGCACTGCTTTTCTGCGCCAGGATGTTGACGTGCCCCATATGGGAATATGCCAACTACTCCCCCATGAGCAGTTGCATCCTATCACGGGCGGCAAAGACCGGCAATGCTATAATCGGCAATGTACACAAACCTGTCAGGAGTTTGCATGGACTTGTCTTCTAAAGGCTTTTTGGACGCTCTTCTCAAGAGCTTTTCCCATACCGATGATGGCACCCGTTTCACACAAGAGAAAGACGGCATCCGGTACCTCGACGGAAACGCATTGAACCGCCCTCTCACCATCCCCCGCAGCAGCATGTGGCTGCCTTTGATCGTCGCGGCGATTGCGGCGGTGATAGGCGTCATCCTCGCCGCCAACCTGCTGGGATCGACCCTTCATGCGGCGCAGCGCTCCGCCGCAAGCGTCGAGGAGAACCTTGCGCGCGACGTGACGCTCGACATGCCCATGGTGTCGTCGCTCGCCGGATCCGACGCCGCGACCATCAAAGCCGCGGTGGATGCGCTGGGACTCAACGTCTACACGGTGTCGAGCGAAGAAGACATCGCCGCCGGGAAACTGGATATGGTAAAGATGCCCTCGGATGTGAGCATCGAAGAGGGCTCCATGTACTATGCGCAGGGAATAGCCAACCTGGACGCCGCCGACGCCGCATTGCTGCTCAACGGCATGTGGCGCCTGCAGTTCGATGCGGCAAGCGGCTACAACTTGGCCATCCGCTATGCCGATTTCGACTCGGGCAACGTCGACTCGGCCGTGGAGAACGCCATCACCGCGCAAGGCTTCGATGCCGCCTCGGCAACCCAACTTGACGTAGACGAGGCCGGCAACACGTTCCGCTCCGGCACCTTCGACGCCAACGGAACAACCTACAATTGGCGCGTCTCCGCCATCTCGCTCGACTCGGTGTACGACATCGCCGGCTTACCCGACACCGCCATATACGTGGGAGTGAGGGTCACTGCGGCTTAGCGGAAGCCGAGATATCCGCCAACCGCCGAAAACAATCGAACCGCTATCGAGAAGGCAGCCTACTGGGCTGCCTTCTCGTTTTCGAAAAGCACCGCGAAGTGGGCGTCGGGTCCGCCCGATGACAGCAAGGGCGAGAAGCAAGACGCCCCCCCGATGGGGGCAAGCGAGAACGCAGCTCCTTCCGGGCTCTGCAGAAAGCGCTTGGCGACCTCGATGTTCTCCTCATGCGTTACGGTGCAGGTAGCGTACGCGAGCGTGCCGCCCGGCTCGACGCAACGAGCAGCGGAGCGCAGCAGCCGCAATTGCGTTTCGGCAAGCTCCGAGACATGCGCAGAAGTAAGCCTCCAACGGATCTCCGGATGCCGGCGCAACGTCCCCAAGCCCGAGCATGGGGCATCGATGAACACGGCATCGAAGCGCCTGCCGCCGAGCTCTCCATCCAAATGGGAGGCATCCGCGACAACGCCCTCCACCTGATCGTATCCATAAGAGCGCACCCTATCGAGCAGCAGTCGAATCTTGAACGCATGGTTGTCGAGCGCCGCATGCGCAGGAAGGGCGCTACCCCACCGACGCATCGAAGCCGCCTCGAGCAGGATCGTCTTGGTGCCCCTGCCCGCCCCCACTTCCAGGAACGTGCGCGGCTGACGTTCGGGAAGAACAAGGTTCGCCACGCATTGCGACGACGCGTCCGAAACCAGCATCTTTCCGGTGCCGATGAGGTGCCGGATGCGCCCGTCGGCGAGCACGCGTGAAGGCGTGACCGCCCAGCAGCCGGGGATGCGGATGCCCGCCTCCTCGACCGGTCGGCACGCAGCCTTGGCTCGCTCGAGTTCGGAAACCACCTCGCCCGGACGGGCGATCAACGGGTTGTCCGCGACGAACAGGGGCGCCGGCTCGTTGGAGATGCGCATGAACTCGCGCGCCTGTGCATCGCCCAGATCGCGCTTCAGCAGCTCTGCAAGCCATAGGGGGAAGCCTTGCAGGCGCGCATAGGCGGCAAGGTCCGTTTCCGGGTCGCCGAAGGGGAACGACGGCAGCAGGCGCTGCATATGCCGCAATGCGGCGTTGCCCACCCCGGCCGCGCGGGGCGCAACGGCGCGCACCAGCTCGACGCCTTGATCGATGGCGGCGTAGGCTTCCTTGTGAAGGAAGGCAAGCTCGTAGGCGGAGATACGCAGGGCATCGCGCACATCGGGCTTGATGTCGGAGGGAGAGCGCAGCGAGCGATCGATGAGCTCATCGAGAGTGCCCACCGTTGACACCACGCCGAGCACAAGCAGCGTTGCGAATGCGCGATCTTCCTGCGACAGGCCGGAACGGTCGATGGTGGACTGGATGACTTCCTGGGCGTACGCATCGCGTTCCCTCACGATGCGGCAGGCGCTCAACGCGGCAAGGCGCGCGGCGCTGGCGGCGTTCTTGCAGGAGCTGCCCTGAGTGCGACGGCGCCCCGCCGGGCGATTGGAACCCCTAGGCATCGAGCGGCTCCCAAGTGAAGCCCCCGGCCTTGATGCCCTGGATGCCTGCGGCGAACGAGCGCGCGCCCATCGTCTTCTTACCGTCAGGCCTGAGGCTCTGCAGCTCGAAGGCCCCGTCGGCAGCACCCAGAAAGAAGCGCTTCGCGATGAAGCGCACCTCACCGGGCTCCATGCCCTGCGCCAGGTCGGTTGCCGCCTCGTCGAGGGGCACGACCGATTCGACCGTGACGTTCCTGCCGGCGATGCAGGCACGGCTGGGATGGCCCTCGCTGGAAGCCAGGACCTTGCGGATGCACTGCACCGCAGTTTCGGCGGGATCGAGGTACAGCTCGTCATGGGCGAGCTTCTCGGCGTACACCGCCTGCGTATCGTCCTGCTCGACCCAATCGGCCCCGCCCTGCTCGACCAGCGAAAGCGCGGTGAGCAGCGCTCGGGCGCCCAGGTTGGCGAGCTCGTCGGTGAGCTCCTCGGCGTTCTTGCCTTCGACCTCGGTGGAGCGACGCACGCAGTAGGCACCGGTGTCGAGGCCCTCCTCCATGCGCATGATGCACACGCCGGTCTCCTCGTCGCCGGCAAGGATCGCCCTCTCGATGGGGGCGGCGCCGCGCCAACGCGGAAGAAGAGAGGCATGGACGTTCAAGCATCCATATGCGGGGATGGCCAGCACCTCTTCGGGAAGGATGCAGCCATACGCCGCGACGCAGATGGCGTCGGGGGCAAGCTGCGACAGATGCTCCTGCTCCTGCCCATCCCGCAGCGTGCGGGGGGTGCGGACCTCGATTCCCAGACGCTCCGCCTCAGCCTTCACCGGCGAGGGGGACAGCTTCGAGCCGCGTCCGCGCACGGCATCGGGGCGGGTGTAGACGCACGCCACCTCGTGCTGCTGCGCGAGCTCGGTAAGGATGTCGGCCGCCAGCTGGGGCGTGCCCATGAACACCACGCGCATGGCTTAGCGCACCTTCGGCTCGATGGAGGTCTGCCCGGGCTTGGCTCCTGCTGCGAGGGCAAGATCGTAGTCGTGCAGCGCCTTGATACGCGCGATGGGATCGCAGCGCTCGAACATGGTTATGCCGTTGAGGTGATCGATCTCGTGCTGCAGGCAGCGGCCCAAAAGCCCATCACCCTCGATGATCCACTCCTCTCCGTCCAGGTCGAAGTACTTCACCTTAGCCCACGGCTGACGCGCGATGGGCACCGCCACGCCGGGGCAGGACAGGCAGCCCTCTTCCTCGGTCACCGGGTCGCCCTTCACTTCCAGGATCTCGGGGTTTACCAGAATGATGGGGTCGCCCTGCTCCTCCTCGCAGTCGACGACCACCAGGCGCTTCAGCACGCCCAGCTGCGGAGCGGCCAGACCGCATCCGTCGTTTTTGTACATGGTCTTCACCATTTGCTTTGCCAGCTTGCGCAGGCTCTTGTCGCCGAGATCGCACGGCTCGCACACGGTGTTGAGCAAGGGGTTGGGTGATTGCACGATGGTTACCACGAAGCACACGTCCTTAGATTTGGCGCCTTGATGCGCATAGATTGCGATTTTCCAGGTAGCATTGTGGTCGTTGCGGGGACATTTGTACAGGATCCTGCGAAAACATCCACAAGAGCACCAGGTGGGGCGCCGAATCGGACCGGTAGCAGCACATCGCTGCGGCCCTCAATCGCGACGGCGGGCGCGAACGCTTCGTTCGAATGCGCCGGTACGCGCCGACGGACAGAGCTACAGCTTCGCCAGCGGCTTATGCGCCAGCTTGCGCTGCGTGAGGTCCTTCTGCATGCCGGCGACGCTTTGGAAGATGAAATCGAGCTCGTCGGGGGAAAGCCCGCGCGGGTCGGCCAAGCGGGCGCGCAGCCCGGCGATGGCCTCCTCGGTGTCGCCGACCGCCAGTTCCTCGGCAAGGAACGTGGCAAGGTCCTCAGGGGATGCCTGGCCGCCCATCTGCCCCGAGGTTAAGATGCGCGCCGCCTGGGGCACCTTGCGCGACACCTCGCTGACGATGCACGCGGGCTGCGCCTGACCGTCCGCGGCGAGCACGTCCAATATGCCCTGGGCCACCGCCTCATGGACCGGGTCGTGCCATTGCGTGCTAGCGAGCGCGTCGGCATGCGAAAGCCCCAGCTGGGGATGGTGCGCCACCAGGCTGAGAAGCTCACGTTCGAAGCGCAGGCGGCTGGATTCCGACGCAGAGAGCTTGCGCGGCGCAGGAGCGGGGGACGGCGCATCGGTGCCCAGCGCACCGTTCTGCACGCCATGCCGCTCGGCGCCATCGTCGGAAAAACGACGCGGGGACTCCAGCTTCGCCAGCGCATCGAGGACGTCCTGCTCGCGAGCACGCACGCGCCCGGCAATCTGAACGGCATAGTCCTTCGCCAGCAGCGAGTCTTTGATGGGGGCGAGCACCGAAAGCGCATCGGCCATGGCGGCTGAGCGCCCCTCGGGGCGCGACAGGTCGTGACGCTCGATACGGCGGTCGATGCCGTACTGCACCAAAGGCTGCGCGCCGTCGATGAGCGCGCGCAGGGCGTCAGCGCCACGCTGCGACACGAAATCGGCCGGATCCAGATCGTCGGGAAGCGTGACCGCGGCAAGCTCCACCTTCGAACGCCCCGCCTCGGGCGTCATGCTGCCGTCGATGAACTGCAGGGCGCGATCGGCGGCGCGCTGCCCCGCCGCATCGCCGTCAAACAGGTAGACGATGCGATGCTGCGCATGGCGAGAGAGGACGCGCAGATGCCGCTGCGTGAGCGCCGTCCCCAGCGTGGCCACCACGTTTTTCAACCCCGCCTCGTGTAGCAGGATCACGTCGGTGTAGCCCTCCACCACCACCGCGCAGCCCGTAGCGGCCATGGCGGCCTTGGCGTGGTCGAGACCGTAGAGGGTCTGCGATTTATGGAAGATGGACGTCTCCTGTGAGTTGAGGTACTTGGGCTCCTTCTTCTCGATGACGCGCCCGCCGAACGCGATGCATTCCCCCTGCACGTCGTTGATGGGGAACATCACGCGGTCGTAGAACCGGTCGTTCAGGCGGCCGTTGCGCTCGACGGCGACGTTTGCTTGGACCATCTCGTCGGCTGAAAACCCCTTAGAGGAAAGATGCCGCACCAGCGAACCCCGTCCCGGCGCGAAGCCGAGTCGCCAATCGTTGGGGACCCTGCCGCCCAGCCCACGGCTCGCCAAGTAGTCGCGCGCGGCCTGCGCCCGGGCGCTTTTACCGCGCATGAGCTGCAGATGGTAGTAGTCGGCGGTTTCGCGGCAGACAGCCTTCAGGCGCTCGCGCCGATTGCGCGGCAGGCCCCCCGAGCGCGAGTCTTCGGAAAGCTCGATATGCGCCCGATCGGCCAGCTTACGCACCGCCTCGGGGAACGTCAGGTCGTCGGCTTGCATCACGAAGCCGAATACGTCGCCGCCGGCGTTGCACCCGAAGCAGTGCCACAACTGCGTGGAAGGATCCATCTTGAGCGAGGGGGTCTTCTCGTTATGCAGCGGGCAACAGCACCAGAAATCGCGGCCGCGCTGGCGCACGGGCGAGCGCTCGCCGATGAGCGCCACTATATCGGTCGCCTCGCGCACCTTCTGGATGTCGTCGTCGCTGATTATTCCGACCCTCCCCTTTCCTCGAGCACCCTTTCGGGCGACGGGGAAAGTATAGCGCATGCTGCTACAATGGAACGCGAACCGCACGGGCGCACGCGCCCATCTCGAAAGGCGAAAACCATGAGCAGCACCATCCCCTACCTCGAACTGGACCCCGCCGTCGAAGACGCCATACGCACCGACCGCGCCGCCGGACGCACCTCTCGCTGGCGCACCGACGATACGGCCGTCGTGCGCCGCGAAGACAACCCGCACGACCGCGCCACGCTGGCGCGCCCGGCGTTCGCCCGCGACATCGAGAAGATCCTCAACGTGCCGGCCTACAACCGCTATGCGGGCAAAACCCAGGTGTTCAGCTTCGTGGAAGACGACGATATCTGCCGCCGCGGGCTGCACGTGCAGCTGGTGGGACGCGTCGCGCGCGCCATCGGCGAGCTGCTGGGGCTCAACGGCCATCTCATCGAGGCGATCGCGCTTGGGCACGACGTGGGCCACACGCCCTTCGGGCATGCCGGCGAGCGCTACCTCAGCCGGGCGCTGCATCGCCGTACAGGGCGCTTCTTCAACCACAACGTGCACTCCGTGCGCGTGCTCGACCGTCTGTACCGCCGCAACATCAGCCTGCAAGCGCTCGACGGAGTGCTGTGCCACAACGGCGAGTTCGCCTGTCAGACGCTCAGATTGGGCCAAATGGACTGCTTCGCCACCCTCGACGCGACGGTGGATGCCTGCTCCGAGGACGAGTCGAACATCGCCTCGCTACGCCCCTCGACGCTAGAAGGATGCGTGGTGCGCGTGAGCGACATGATCGCCTACCTGGGCAAGGATCGCCAAGACGCGCTCGACCGCGGCGTCATCCCCTCGTTGGACGTTTTCGACAGCTTCTACATCGGGACGGGAAACGCGCAGATCATCAACAACCTCACCATTGACATCGTCAACCACAGCTACGGGACCGACCGCATCGCCATGAGCGAGGAGGCCTTCGCCGACATCAAGCTGGCGAAGCGGCAGAACTACGAGCTCATCTACGATAAGGAGGGCATGAGCACAGAGGCCGACAGCATGCTCGACGAGATGTTCGAGAAGCTCTACGACCGGCTGCTGACCGACCTGAAGGCAGGAGACGAATCGTCGCCGCTGTTCAAGCATCACATCGCGCGTCTATGCGCCAAGTCGCGCAGCATCACACCGGAAGCCTACCTTGCGGAAGACCCCGACCAGATAGTGGTTGACTACATCTCGTCGATGACCGACAACTACTTCATGGCACTGTACGAGCACCTTTTCCCCGGAGAGGCGGACGCCCTCACCTCGCACAGCTACTGCGCCGACCTATAGCGCGTCGCTCACATGCTCGCACTGGTCGCCGTAGAGCCAGTAGCGGCTGCTGACGGTGATCTGCGCGCCGTCCACCGGGTCGAGCGCCACGAAATTGCCGAGCGTGAGGTTGTCGGGGTCCGCCACATCCTGGTAGCCGATCATACACACCCAATGCTGCCCAGACTCCCCGGAAAGATGGATGACGGTGGGCTTGCCGGCGGCGATGCTGTCGTACGCCTCGCGCAGCAGCGCCTGGTCGGTTCCCAGCGACCTGAACGACGAGTTGCCGCCGCCCCACCCCGGCCACGTGCACATGCCGCAGCCATATTGGGTGTGAGAATTGGCGACGCCGTAGATGACCGCGTCGCCGTAAGCGCAGGAAAAGCATGGACAGCAGCCCCAATGCCCCGATGACATCTGGTTGCCCACCTGGGCGATGAGCGCGGAATCGTAAGCCAGAATGCGGGTGCGGGCGAGCTTGGCAACCTCGGCCGACTGAGCGGTGGATGCGCAGACGTCGGCGACGCTTTTCGCCAGGCTTGAGAACGCCTGCGCGCCCAGCACGGTACCGCCGCTCACCGCATGCGAGCCAGCGGACGCGACATCCGACGATGCATCCTGGGCCCACGCCGCGCTAGGCGCTACCGTCAAGGCGCAAGCGCATGCGGCGGCGATGATGGCGAGGGCGATTCGTTGAAAAGGGAAGGTGCGGTTCACCTCGAGCGCGCGGGAACAAGACGTCCTGCCGTCTTTGGTGCAATGCATATGAAGATTCCTCTCAGGCCGCTCGGGTACGGTTGCGCTTCGGTTTTCGCGGCCGGCGAAAAAGGCTACCAGAGGCTTGACGGGCATCAGAAAACTTGGACAGGATGCACAGCCTTTCGCCACAGCGAACCCATTCCACTTGCAGATCTGATTCGCGATTCCTCCACATCCCGGGCGCGGCCGAGGCATCGCTTCATGTAATTTATTCCGACTTGCATATAGAGTTTATCTGGCGTTTTAAGATGTACTCAATTTGCATTACAGGATTTTTTTGTCGTTGACAAGCAAATCATCCTTTTGCACTATGGCGCGACCCCACCTTCACGGGCATGATGGAACCATCCGATACGAAACCACGCACCAAGGAGGCGCACATGAAAATCCTCGGCATGGGAGTCCCCGAGCTCCTCATCATCCTTGCCGTCATCCTGCTCATCTTCGGCCCGAAGAACCTTCCCAAGCTGGGCAGCGCCCTGGGCAAGACGGTGAAGAACCTGCGTGAGGGCATCGGCGGAGGCAAGGAAGAGGCTATGGAGCAGGTCGAAGAAGAAACCGCAGCCTCGAAACCCGTCGCCGCCATCGAGGACGGCGACGACGAGCAGCCCGCAAGGAAGAAGGTCCGCCGCGTGAGCACCTCCGCATAGCGACGGCATCCGCAACGAACCGAGCGATTCCTTCCCCGCAAGCAACGCCCGCCACTGTGCGGGCGTTGCCGTTTTACGGGGCTTCATTGTCTTGGCATCGGCGGTTTTCGCGGTGGGCTATCGTATACTAGTTGTCTGCTTTACATTCAACCGGCAAGGAGGGGCATGGGGGCTTTCCAGGGCATATCGGCGCGTACGGTCGCCGGGTTCGCCTGTCAGCAGGGCTTTCTGTATTCCTTGTTCTACTCCGGCTCCAACCGCGCGCTCGAGGCGGGGGGCTTCTCGTTCGAGCGCGTCGACTTGCTTCTGACGTTCGTCTTCCTCGTGGCAGCATTCGTCCTCGTAGGCGCAGCCTCGTCCCGCGCACGCAACGCCCTGCTAGCGCCGACGCTGGTGGGCTGGTATGCGGTGCTGCTGGTGATAGGGTCCTTGCTGGTGGTACTGCCCATCGATGCGGGCCTGGCCGAGATCGCGGCGGAAGGAGCGCTGGTAGGCCTGCCGTCCGGGTTTCTGCTGTGCGGCTGGGGTCGCACGCTCATCTCCGTGCCCATACACTGCGGAGCGCGGGAAATCCTCCTGGCCACCGCCATCGGCGCTGCCGCCAGCCTTGCCGTGGCCGCCGTCCCCGTGCCCGGTGCATCCCAGATCCTCTGCTTCACGCCCATTGGTAGCGCTGTCGCGCTGCGTTCGCTCGCGGATAACGCGCCCCGCAACGCTGTGGGCAAACCCCAACCCGCCCAAACTGCCGAAGGCGCAGCAGACGGATTCGGCGCCCCCCTTTCCATCCAGTCGCTGCTCGCCGCACCCGCCGAACGCGCCGCAACGAGCAGGCTCACCCCAAACGTGGCGGCTGGTACCGCGCTGTTCGGCCTGTCGGGCGGGCTGATGGAGGTGTTCTCATCCGAACCGGGCATGCCCGCTAACCCAGCCTTCCCCGCCACGTTGCTCATATTGGCGCTGTTCTGCGTCGCTGCTCTGCAGTTCTACACGGGAAGCACGCAACGCGTACAAGCAGGCAGGGCCGAGGGATCTCTTACAGGGGTGTATCGTATCGCTATCCTCCTGATCATGGCGGGCTGCCTGTTCGTTACGGTTCTCGACGGCTTCGGCATCACTGGACAATCCATCACGCTCGGCGGGTACCTGGGGCTCACCTGCGTGCTGATGACGCTGCTGCTCACTATCGGACGAGCAAGCGGAAGAGACGGCGCGAGCACCTTCGCCCGCGGACTCGCCAGCCTGTTCGCCGGAGAGATCGCAGGCATCGCCGCGGGTAACGCGCTCGAGCTTGCACAGCCATATGCGGCGCAACCCGTCGCATTCGTCGCGTTCGCCGGCTTGGCTTCGTTGTTCGCCTACCTGTTCCTGTTCACCGAGAACGATTACGGGGAGTTGGCGGCGATTGCCGACGGAATCGACCTGTTCGACGAGGCGTGCCGACGCATCGCCGAAGAGCACGCGCTTTCAAAACGCGAAACAGAGGTACTGCCGATGGCGCTGCGCGGGCGCACGTCCGAGCGCATCGCCGAGGAACTGTGCATCGCGAAGAGCACTGCGGATACGCACCTACGCCGCATCTATGCGAAGACCGGCGTTCACAGCCGCCAAGAGCTCATCGATCTATCGGAGCGCATGCAAGCGGAGCTTTCCGGGAACTCCGCATCGCGCAGCGCGCGCTAGGACAATGCGCGCTCGCTGGGACAAAGGCGCATCTGCACGCCGGAACACCCGCGCGTGCGCTATTAGCTGAGCTCGGAGAGAACCACGCCATCCATGTCCTTCAAAAAGAACACCCCGTTCTCGTACACCGCATAACCCCCAGCGCCGTCTTTCGGAATCGAGGTGCTGCCGGGATTGAGCATGAGTATGTCCTCGCGCCTCTCGAGCGTCTTCACGTGCGTGTGGCCGGAAAAGAAAGCGGACCCGGTAGGGAGGGAGGGAAGGTTATCCGGGGCCGCACCGGGAAGGTGCCCATGGGTGGCGTAGATAAGAAGCCCCGAAACCTCGATAAGCGCGTAGTCCGCGCGGCAGGGGAATTCCAAGACCATCTGGTCAACCTCCGCATCGCAATTGCCGCGCACCGCGACGATGCGGTCTTTCCAACCGTTCAGCACAGCGGCTACTTCCATGGGCGCATAGTCGTCGGGTAACGGGTTGCGCGGGCCATGATACAGCAAATCGCCCAGTAGCACGATGCGGTCGGGCGTTTCTTCCTCCACGCGCTCCTGCAGCTGCCGTGCCGCCGCAGCAGAGCCGTGAATGTCGGACGCGATCAGAATCTTCATGGAAACGCCCTCCTAGAGGTTATCCCTCACCCATTCGATATTGCCCGTTACCGTGGCAATGAGTTCGTCGATGTCGTCGAATTTGCGCATGGGGCGCAGCCAATGCACGAACTCCAAAACAATGGATGAACCGTACAGGTCTCCGTCGAAATCGAGCAGATGGGCTTCGACCGTAGCCGTCGCCGTGTCGGCGAACGTTGCCGCCACCCCGACGTTGACCGCCGCCTTATAGCGCGTGCCGTCCACGATTCCATAGGCGGCGTACACCCCGTCAGCGAGCACGCGCAGCAGATCAGGCACGATGATGTTCGCCGTGCGGAAGCCCATGTCGGCGCCTTCGCCGCGCCCTTTGCGCACCGTCCCCTCGAGCGTGTACGGATGCCCCAAAAGCCCGTTCGCCTGATCGATGCACCCCGTTTCCAGCAGTTTGCGGATACGCGTCGACGTGATGGGCGCGCCCTCCACCTGCAGCAGATCGTGCACGCACACATCCATGCCATGGAGCTCGCCCCAGAACTGCAGGTCGTCAACCGTCCCGTAGGCTCGGCATCCGAAGCGCAAGTCCGACCCCACATGCACGCTGGCAGGAACGCTTCCGGAGAACGTGGCGTCCAAAAACGCCTGGGGAGACAGGCCTGCGAAGCTCTCGGTGAACGGAAGGACCGCCACGATGTCGGCGCGTTGACCCAGAAATTCGATGCGCTGCCGGTTGGACATGAGCTTCTTCAGACGATCCGCATGAAAACGCTCGTCGGGGTCGATGTCGAACGTGAGGGCAATGAACCGCCCGCCGGAATTGCGCGCGGCGCGTTTCGCCTGGTCGAGCAGGTAGGCATGCCCACGATGCACCCCATCGAACACGCCGAACGCGCAACTGGCGCCTTCGAAAAGCCCCTCGGGGACGCCTTGGGCCAAATCAAGCGCAGAACCCACGGGACACCCCCTTCTGGAAAACGCATGCAGCTCGCCATGAGTTCTTGCCTGCATCGAAGCGGTACAGCGCGACCAGCCTGTTCTCCAGGATGACCGAGACGAGCTCACCGTCCTCGGGCGGTTCGCAGCTTTGGCACACTCCCGCAGTGCAGGCGCACATCTCCTGCGCCGCCCGCGCCCTGCGCTGGACGTACAGCTGCAGCTCGGCGGGTTTCAGCACCCCGCCGTTCAGGATGCGCGTTGCAAGCTGCCCGTCGGCATAAGCGAAGCGAAAGCCCAGCAAGCGCACCGGGTCGATTGCAGCGCGCTCCCGTTCCCGATCGAGCGCTTCCAGCATCACGCATTCGTCGAGCGACAAGGCGCCCGCCTTCGTCCGCTTCAGCGCCGCAACGTGCGCCGGGCAGTCCAAGGCGATGCCGGCATCGCGAGCCAACGAGCGGATGTACGTGCCTTTTGAAACGCAGAACTCGACATCCCACCAGGGAAGATCGCACAGCTCGCTTTCCGCTTCAGCGGCATCGCCGGTGATGCCGGGCATCGCATAGCCCCGACCCATGCCCACCAAGCGGGCGGAGCGGACCTCGATATCGCGCGGCGCGAGATCGATGATATTGCCCTTGCGCGCCGCTTCATAGGATTTCTTCCCATCTACCTTGATGGCGGAATACACGGGGGGCAGCTGCTTGTGATGACCGATGAGGGTAGCCAGATAGAGCTCTGCGAAGGACTCGTCTTCAAGCTGCGACGGCACCGGCCCGCAGCGCAGCACGCGCCCTTCGGCATCGTCTGTTTCCGTGGATATGCCGAAGGCGATGCGGACCACGTATGTTTTGTCGTGTCCGGTCAAATACGGATCGAGCCGCGTTGCGGGACCCACGCAGATGGGCAGGACACCTTCCGCTAGCGGGTCGAGCGTGCCGGTGTGCCCCACGCGGCGCTCGCCGAACGCCTTGCGGACGCGGTTCACCACATCGTGAGACGTCATGCCCTTGGGCTTGTTGACGCCGATCACCAAGCTGTAGTCGGTCGTCCCCCGCTTCACTGCAGCACGCCTTCCCCCGCAGGGGTGCCATCGCAACCCACCAGCTTCTCGAGCGCCTCGCCCACGGTGGCGATAGCCTTGTCCATGGGCATTTCCAGCGTGAAACCGGCAGCTGCCTTGTGCCCGCCGCCGCCGAATGAACGCGCGATCACCGCGACGTCGGTGTCGTCCTTAGCACGGAAGCTGCCGCGCACCACATCGCCCTGCTGGCGCAGCATGCATGCCACGCGCACGCCGCGGATGGCGCGCAGCGTGTTCACCAAAGGTTCGGCATCGGCCTTCACCGCATCGAGCTCTTCGAAATCCTGGGCGTCCACCCAGCTGAGAGCCGCTTTGCCATCAGCGAGAAGCTTCATGCGCTGGACCGCCCTGCCTTCGAGGCATATGGAGGCCAACCGACGGTTCTGGAACACCTCGCGCGCGACGAAAGCCGGATCTGCCCCTGCAGCCACCATCTCGGCAGCGCCGGATAGGCAGCGGGCGTCGGTATTCTGGTATTGGAAACGGCCGGTGTCGGTGCACAGCCCCGTGTAGGCGCACAACGCGATGTCGGCTGAGGGAGCTCCCACAAGCTTTTTGGCGATCTCCCACACCAGAAGCGCAGTCGCGGCAGCGTCAGGATCGACATGCACCGTCTCGCTCATGGTCGTTTCCACCGCGTGATGGTCGACGGTGATGCGCCACGTTGCGCGTTCATGCAGCTTCGCTGCGCACCCGATGCGCTCAACCGTGGGGACGTCCACCCCCACGAACACGTCCACCGCACCCGAAAAGCCGTCGCACGTCATGACCTCGTCGAAACCCGGCAGGAAGGAAAGGGCCTCATCGAGGGAAGGCTCCTCGTCCGCCAACACGCACACAGCATGCTTGCCGCAGGCGCGCAAGACGTGCATCAACGCGAGCTGAGACCCCAGGCAGTCGCCATCAGGGCTCACATGCCCGCAAATGACGAAGTTATCCCGTGCCTGCAGCTCGCGCGCGACCTCGTCGAGCGTGGCGTTGCTTTGCGGTGTCATCGTCATGCGCGCTCGTCGCCCTCCCCGTATTCCGCCTCTTCGGCATGCTGGGTGGATGCCGCATTGCGCGGCGCATCGGCCTTCAGCGCCGCCGCGATGCGCTCGGCCTCGTCGACGCTGGTGTCCAGATGAAAGCGCAGCTCGGGCGCCACGCGCCAGGACAGTTTGCGCGCCATCAGCGAGCGTATGCGGCCGGATGCCGCCTTGAATGCCGCCGCGACATCGTCGTACGAGTCGGGGTCGGCGGTGTAGTAGACGTTGCAGGCGCTGCGATCGTAGCTCACCTCGCATCCGGTGATAGTGACCAGGTCGAGCCGGGGGTCGGAGGTTTCGAAGAGCAGGATGCTAGAGATGACCTCCTGTGCCTGCCCGTTCACACGCCTATTGGATGAACCCTGCTTCATGATGCGCCCCTTTCGAAGTTGCATCCCGCATCGGATAGATTCTAGAGTAGCGCACCGGCGCCCCCGCAGGCACCCACTGCAGGGAAATAGCCGGAACCTGCGCTAAAGAAACGCGGCGGCGAGGCTGCCGCGCGGCGGCGGCGGGAATGATCCTTCCCTCGCCGATCGATCGCCGCGCCGCTCCCCACCGCCGCGTACCGGTGAACCCGGATGGAGCCACCCCTATTCGGTGCGCTCCACCTCTTTCACACGATAGCCTTCGATGGTATCGCCTACCTTGATGTCCTGGAACTTCTCCACGCCGATACCGCATTCGTAGCCCTGCTTCACCGACTTGACGTCGTCCTTGAAACGGCGCATCGAAGCGATGTTGCCCTCGAAGATAACCGTGCCATCGCGCACGATGCGCACCTTGTCGTCGCGGTTGATCTCGCCCTCGGTGATGTAGCAGCCGGCGACGGTGCCCACCTTGGGGACCTTGAAGGTCTCGCGAACCTCGGCGATGCCGGTGTCCTCCTCGACGATATCGGGTGACAGCAGACCGACACGTGCGGCGTTGATGTCCTCGATGGCCTGGTAGATGACCCTGTACAGACGGATGTCCACCTTCTCCTTCTCTGCCAGCTGGCGCGACTTGCCCGTCGGGCGCACGTTGAAGCCGATAATGATGGCGTCGGAAGCTGCCGCCAGGGTGACGTCGGTCTCGGTGATGCCGCCGACCGCGGAGTGCACGATGTTGATCTTGACCTCGGACTGATCCATCTTGTTGAACGCATCGCGCAGTGCCTCGATGGAACCCTGCACGTCGGCCTTCACGATGAGGTTGAGATCGGTCTGCTTGCCCTCCTCGATGCGGTTGAACAGGTCGTCCAGGCTCATATGGCTCTTGGATTCCTGCTCGGCCAGGCGGGCGCGCAGCGCGCGTTCCTCGGCCAGCTTACGGGCGTCGCGCTCATCCTCGAACACGCGGAACTCGTCGCCAGCGGTCGGGACGCTGGAAAGGCCCAGGATCTCCACCGGGTCAGAGGGTTTTGCCTCCTGGACGTGGTTACCCTTCGGGTCGATCAGGGCGCGCACCCGGCCATGCGATGTGCCCGCGACAACGGCGTCGCCGGGGTGCAACGTTCCGCGCTGCACCAGAACGGTCGCCACCGGACCGCGGCCCTTGTCGAGGTTGGCCTCGATGACGAAGCCAGACGCCAGGGCGTCGGGGTTGGCCTTCAGCTCGAGCACATCCGCCTGCAGCAAGATGGTCTCCAGCAGGTCGTCGATGTGCAGCTTCTGCTTCGCCGACACCTCCACGAACATGTTGGAGCCGCCCCATTCCTCGGGGATGACGCCGTATTCGGTGAGCTCCTGGCGTACGCGGGTGGGATCGGCGCCGGGCTTGTCGATCTTATTGACCGCAACGACGATAGGCACGTCCGCCGCCTTCGCGTGGTTGATTGCCTCGACAGTCTGCGGCATGACGCCGTCATCGGCGGCGACCACCAGCACGATGACATCAGTCACCTGGGCGCCGCGAGCGCGCATGGCGGTGAACGCCTCATGGCCGGGCGTGTCGATGAACGTGATCTGACGCCCGTTGATGTCGACCACAGAAGCGCCGATATGCTGGGTGATGCCGCCGGCCTCGCCTTCAGCGACGCCGGTATGGCGGATAGCGTCGAGCAACGAGGTCTTGCCATGGTCGACATGGCCCATGACGGTGACCACCGGCGGACGCGGCTTGAGGTCCTCTTCGGAGTCGTGGTACACGACGGCGAACTCCTCTTCGGGCGATACGACGCGCACCTTGCGACCCATGTCGTCGGCGATGAGCTCGATGAGATCGTCGCTCATGGACTGCGTCAGCGTGAGCACCTGGCCCAGCATGAACAGGCGCTTGATGACGTCGTTGGGCTGCACGCCCAGAAGCTCGGCGAACTTGGCCACCGAAGCCCCCTGGGGGATCTCCACCACGGAATCGTCGAGGACGAGCGTGGGGTCGAGACCCTTCTCGATAGCCTCCATCTCAGCGCGCTCGCGTGCCTGCGCCTCGCGCTTCTGCTTGCGCTTCTTGCGACGACCCTCGCCCTCATGCGTGCTGGCAGCGGCGACGGCGGCGCGGGCCTCGGCGAGCACCTTGTCGCGCTGGAGTTTCTCGGCCTGAACGGCCATCTGAGCGTAACGATCCTCGGGTTCGGCCATCTGCGCCTCGAGCTCGGGAACGACCTGCTCGAAATGCATGCCCTTCTTGCCATGGCCCTTCTTGCCCTTGCGGCCGGCACCGGCTCCGGCGCCCTTGCGGCCCGCGCCGTCGGCAGCCTGCTGTTTCTTCTGCTCCTCGATGCGCTTCGTCTCGGATTCGATCTGCGAAAGCAGGGAATCGAAGCCGCTGCTACGCTTGGGGGCGGGAGCGGGCTTGTGATACTCGTGGGACTTGTTGGACTTGCGATGCTGGCGCTGCTTGAGCGCTTCCTCGACCGCCTGTTTCTTCGCCACTTCCTTGGCGGCTGCGGCGGCGCGAGCGCGGGCACGGGCTTCGGCTGCCTCGCGCGCGACGCGCTCCTTCTCGCTTTCGATCTGGCTTTCCAGCTTCTCGAACGGCGAATGGGTCACTGGCTTCGGGGCGCTCTTGCGATCGCCGCTTTCCTTCGCGATGTCGGACGAGGCGTCGGCATGCGCACGGCGCGCACGCTCCTTCTCGCGGCTAGCGCGCTCCTTCTTCACCGCTTCGCGGCGGGCGCGCTCCTCCTCAGCCTTCTTCTCCTCGGCCTCTTTCTTGTTGGCAGCCGCCTCGGCGGAAGGCTGCACGGTGCCGTCCGTGGGGGTGCCCAACTCGGCCTCGAGCTTCTTGCGCACCTTCGTCACGTAGGCATCCGCGAGCATGCTCGCATGGCTCTTTGCGGGAATCTTCATCTCGTGGAGCTTGTCGAGCATCTCCTTGCTGGAAAGGTTGAACTCCTTCGCCAGCTCATGTACGCGCATGCTGGGCATATACCACTACTCCTCTTCTATCCCCTGCGACTCGCGCAGCGCCGAAATCACGTCGGCTTCGATCTGTTCCGCTGTCTGCCGATCGAGCTTCGTTCTCAGCGCCCGCTCGAGCTTCTTGGTTCCAAGTGCGGTTGCCAGGCAATCCGCGGAGCACACGTAGGCTCCCCTGCCTGCCGCCTTCCCCGTCTCGTCGAACGCGACGGAACCGCCGGCGGTGCGCACGATGCGGAGCAGCTGCGACTTGCCCGCCTGCTTTCCGCAGACGATGCAGCTGCGCTGCCGGATGGGCTTCCTCTCTGTCACCGTGCTCCCCTTCCCCGCGTCCTTGGGCTATTCGCCATCCATGAAGGCGTGGACGCCGCAATACCGGCTATTGGGACGCGCGTGATTACGGCAATGCACGCCGTCGTCGCTGATATAGGCGCACAGCTCCTCTTCTGGAGCTTCCTCTTCGTCGATAAGCATGTTCTCCTCCTCTTCGGGGACCACGCCGGTGAACGAGGCGCTCTTGATGTCGATATGCCAGCCGGTCAAACGTGCGGCGAGGCGTGCGTTCTGGCCCTCCTTGCCGATCGCCAACGACAGCTGATCGTCAGGAACGATGACCGTGGCGAAATGCTTATCCTCGTCGGCGATGACGCGCGTCACCTTTGCGGGCGAAAGCGCGTTGGCGACGTAGGTTGCCGGGTCGTCGCTCCACTGGATGACGTCGACGCGCTCGTTATGCAGCTCCTCGACGACCATGCGTACACGGCTGCCTTTCGGGCCGACGCATGCGCCCACCGGGTCGAGGTTGCTCTCGCGCGAAGCAACGGCGACCTTCGAGCGGGCGCCGGGCTCGCGTGCGATGGATTTGATCTCCACCAGACCGTCGTAGATCTCGGGGACCTCGATCTCGAATAGACGGCGGATGAGGCCCGGGTGGGTGCGGGACACCACGATGGACGGACGAGCCTGGTCGCCGCGCATGCGTGGAGGCTCGTTCTGTGGATCGCGCACCTCGATGATGAGCACCTTCAAGCGCTGGTTATGACGGTAGCGCTCGCCTTCGGGGCGCTCGTTGCGCTCGCCGGGGTTGCGTTTGAGGTCGTAGTGCGGAAGCTCCGCCTCGACGCCGTCGCGGATCTTGATGATAGTGAAGTCGGGCGTGCCCTGTAGAACGGTGCCCGTCACCAGATCGCCCACGCGGCCGGAGAACTCCTCGTAGATGGACTGGCGGCCGGCTTCGCGCACGATCGAGCTGATGACGCCCTTAGCGTTCTGCGCGGCGATGCGACTCACGTCGTCTGGCGTGACGTCGCGCTCCTCGAATTCGGTGTATTCGCCGGTCTCGGGATCGGGCTCGCCCACGGGCACCAGCTCGTACACGTAGATCTTACCCGTCTGGCGGTCGATAGTCACGCGCGCATCCCATTCCAGGTCCAAGATATGCTGATAGCTTTTCGCCAGGGATGCCTCAAGGCGATCGATCAGGTACAGTTCATCGATCTTGCGCTCATGGGCCAGCGCCTGGAGCGCCTCGATCAGTTCGGAGGTTGCCACGACTGAATTCCTTTCCCTATCCTGCCCTTGCTTACGAGCCGAAATCCACGGTGCCCTTCAAATGGGCACGTTTGATACTGCCAAAAGGCACGCTCACCTGCGCTCCGTCCACCTCGAGCGTCACCGCGTCCCCGTCTGCCGACACGATTTCCCCGGTGAAGGAGCTACGCCCGTCGATGGGGCTTTGCGCTTTCACAACGGCGGTTTGACCGGCGAATCGGTTGAAATGCTCCGGCGTGCGCAACGGACGGTCGATGCCCGGCGAAGACACCTCAAGCATGTAGGCGCCCGGGAACGGGTCGATCTCATCCATGAGGTCGTTGATCCACGCTTGGGCGGCCGACAGCTCGTCGAAGGTCACGCCATGGTCGGTGTCGATGTAAACGCGAATGGTGGGCGATTTGCGCGAACCGACCACCTCGACGGTGACGATCTCTACGCCTTCCTCCGCCGCACGGGGCTCGAGCGCTGCCAGAAGCTGCTTTTCCCTGTTGCTCAGCACGCTGTTCGCTCCTTTCATCTCGCGGCGGCGCACCGCCTTGCTATCCGGGCGCCGCGCACCTCTTTTGGCCCTACAACAAAGAAAGCGGGACAAGCCCACTTTCAAAACGGTCCGAAAGTATGGTGCGCATGCGTGTTCCCACGCACTTGCGCATGCTCTGCATGTTATACCATATCCCCTGCTGCATTTCCACCCACGCCCCCGGGCATATCGCAACTTCTGCACATGTGGCGCGGCGCACGTGCGGCGAAGTCAAGCGGGACGCATACAGGGGGCTCGCACGAGACGAAGACGGAGTGACGTTAGGCGCCCCTACGCAGGAGCCGAGCTGCCGCTTCCGCCATGCACCGATCAGCATCGCTCTCTTTCATTCGCTGCCCGGCAGCCCGCACCCGCACACAACTTCTCCCCCAGCTGCACGACTGTCATTACCCGAGCAACCCTCATCGAACAGAGTTTCGCCCTCGCCGAGCGCATCGCTTGACCGCTCCGGTGCGCCTTCCGCCGCTCTAACAATATGGTCGGCGCGCCCATGCGCGTGCACCCTGTATAGTTGCGTTATCTACCGCAGATCTATGGAGAGACCGATGACACGTTACCTTCTGCTTGGGCTTGCCTGGCTGTGCCTGGGGATAGGCGCCGTGGGCGTCGTCATCCCCGTGCTGCCCACCACGCCGCTGATGCTTCTTGCAGGATTTCTGTTCGCCCAAAGCTCTCCGCGCCTCCATACTTGGATGCGCTCCACGAAACTGTATTGCAGCTACGTGGAGCCCTTCAAGGAACGCGGCGGCATCTCCCCCGCCAAGAAAGCCCGCATCCTCGTGTTCTCCCTCGGCGTGCTGGTAGTTTCGGCGATCGCCGTGCAAAAGCCCCTCGTTTGGGCGATCCTCGCCTGCGTCGCTGTGTTCCTGCTGTATCTGATGCTCATCCGCACCCCCACGGTCTCCGACCGGCTCGATGTCGACACCGACGGAAAGCGCTAGCACCGACGCTAGCCGCATGCGAACCCTCGGCTCAACCCTTCCGCTCGCATAGTCCCTGCATAAAGAACGGGCCCGCAGCTTGGAATAGCTGCGGGCCCGTTGGCAACCTTGATTGTGCGGTGCAGGTCGTCGATGCGGGAAGCCTACTTGGAGGCGCCCACCATCTCGGCTGCCATCTCGCGCAGCTTGAACTTCTGCACCTTCATGGAAGGCGTCATGGGGAAGTCGTCCACAAAGAACACGCGCTTGGGCACCTTATAGCGTGCGATGCGCGGGATCGCCCATTCGCGGACGCTCTGCTCAGTCATCTCCCCCTCGTAGTTGGGGCGCTTGCGGATGAATGCGACAACGATCTCGCCGAGGCGCTCATCGGGGGCGCCGACCACCTGGACGTCCAGCACGCCGGGATGCGTAAGCAGGAAGTTCTCGATCTCGAGCGGGTAGATGTTCTCGCCGCCGCGGATGATCATGTCCTTCACGCGGCCGGTGACACGGTAGTAGCCTTCCTCGTCCACCGTGCCCAGGTCGCCGGAGTGCAGGTAGCCTTCGTCGTCGATGACCTTGGCAGTCTCCTCGGGCATCTTATAGTAGCCCTTCATGACGTTGTAACCCTTGCAGCACAGCTCACCGGGCTCGTTGAAGCCACAGCGCTCACCGGTCTCGGGGTCGACGATCTTCACCAGAACCGGAGGATGGCGCTTGCCCACCGTCTCGCACTTGTGCTCGAGGTCGTCGTCGGCGCTGGTCTGGGTGAACACGGGGCTCGTCTCGGTGAGGCCGTAGCAGATGGTAAGCTCGCGCAGGTTCATGCGCTCGATGGCCTCGCGCATGGTCTCGGACGGACAAGAGCTACCAGCCATGATACCCGTGCGCAGGCTGGACAGGTCGAACGTGTCGAAGTCGGGGTGGTTCAGCTCGGCGATGAACATCGTGGGCACGCCGTAGACAGCGGTGGCACGTTCCTTATGGATGGCCTGCAGCACCAGGCTGGCGTCGAAGTCCTCCACGATGACCATGGTGCAGCGGTGCGTCAGACATGCCATCACGCCCAGCACGCAACCGAAGCAATGGAAGAACGGCACGGGAAGCGTGACGCGGTCGATCGGCGTGAGCTTCTGGCCCTCGCCGATGTAGAAGCCATCGTTGAGGATGTTGCGATGCGTGAGCATGACACCCTTGGGGAACCCAGTGGTGCCCGAAGTGTACTGCATCATGCAGACGTCGTTGTTGTCGAACTTCGTCTCAGCTTCGGCCAGAGCATTCTCGTCGACGTAGCTGCCCAGCAGGATGAGCTCGGGCACGCTGTAGAAGCCTCGGTGCTTTTCGGGCCCCATGTAGATGAGGTTCTTCAGGCACGGGTAGTTCTTGCTTTCCAGATGGCCGCGCTCCTGGGTAAGGGTCTCCGGCACCAGATCGCGGATGATCTGCAGGTAGTCGACATCACGGTAGGCATCGATGACGCACAGCGCCTTCATGTCGGACTGCTTCAGCACGTAGTCGAGCTCATGGCTTTTATACACGGGGTTGACCGTGACCATCACCACGCCGATCTTGGCGCACGCGTACATGAACGTAAGCCAGTCGGGGATGTTTCGCGCCCACACGCCCAGGTGATCGCCCGGTTCCATGCCGATTGCCAGCAGGCCGCGCGCCAGATTGTCGGTGCGGTCGTCGAAATCCTTGTACGACCAGCGGAGGTCGCGGTCGGGGTACACGACGAACTCATGGTAGGGATCCACGGCCACCTGGTCGCGGAAGTACGCGCCGATGGTCTTCTCGGAATGCAGGGGATAGTCCTGCGAACCCGGAACCGGCTCCCCTGCCGCGATGGCCGCCGCCACCACGTCTTCCGGCATCACCGGAATGCGCTTGGAATCAGATTCAGTCATGCGTCGCCTCCGACCTACATCGGCTCGTACACGACGGCGAGGAACTTCGCCTTCTGACCATCATGGGCGCGAACCTGGTGCGGGACGATGGAGTCGTAGTACATGCTCTCACCGGGCCCCAGCACGTAGACGTTGCCCTTGCCGTACTCGATCTCGATCTGGCCCTCGACGCCGAACAACCATTCCTCGCCCTCGTGACCCACGAGCTCGTGCTCGGTCTCGTCGGAGGGATCCACGGTGATGACGAACGGATTCATGTGACGAGAGGGGCGCCCAGCAGCCAGGCTGAAGTAGCTCAAGTCGCCGGCATCGCTGGCGGTCTGCAGGCTCTTCAGGCGCTGAACCTCCTCCATTTGCTCAGCATCGATGTAAACGGGGCCGAGCTCCTCATCGTCGTCCATGAGGGTGCCCAGGCGCACGCCGAGAGCGCGGGTGATCTTGATGAGAGGCGCAAGCGAAGGGGGCAGCTCCCCGCCCTCGAGACCTTCGATGACGGAA
Organism: Eggerthellaceae bacterium; assembly: GCA_036306585.1. Classification (GTDB taxonomy): domain Bacteria; phylum Actinomycetota; class Coriobacteriia; order Coriobacteriales; family Eggerthellaceae; genus Aphodovivens. Next base: position 134,854 of record JAXJZF010000004.1, on the reverse strand, counting down.
ACGTCGCAGCTGCAGCGATCGGCCAGATCCTGCGCGCTCAGGTGATGGGCCTCGCGCAGAGTGGTGATCTTCTTGCCGAGCTTGTTCTCTTCTTCCATTTCTCACGCTCCTTTTTTCTCGTAACGGTACCTGCACCGGGGTGTTTGCTCGCCAGGGCGCAGCGGTGCCTGCGGATAATGAAACTTCTCCATTATCCTCGGAAAACCCCCTCTGGCAATCGGCCGTAACAGGATGGAAACGCAACCAGACGCCCAAGGGCATCCTCATTCGGGCAACGGCGAAAACCCCTGAAACGCGAAGGCGCCGCCCAAGGGAGGCGGCGCCAAAAGAGGAAAACAGGCAGTCGGAATCGATTGCCGAATATGCGTCCGAGATTACTGCTCGGGGTAGAAGCCGGAAGGCTCCTCGCTTAGGTTGATCATGATGTTCTTGGTCTGGCAATAATGCTCCAGCATGATCTTGTGCGTCTCGCGGCCGATGCCCGATTCCTTGTAACCGCCGAACGGCGCGCCGGAAGGAATCTGATTGTAGGTGTTGATCCACATGCGGCCGGTGTGCACGCCCTGAGCCACGCGCAGCGCGCGGTTGATGTCGCGGGTCCACACGGCACCTCCCAGGCCGTACACCGAGTCGTTGGCCAGCTCGATAACCTCTTCCTCGGTGCTGAACTTCTGCAGCACGGCCACCGGGCCGAAAATCTCCTCCTGCGCCACACGGCACTTGTTGTTGGGGATCTCGATAAGCGTGGGCTTGAGGAACGCGCCCTTGGCGCACTCGCCTTCGGTGTAGCGCTCGCCGCCGCACAGCACCTTGCCGCCTTCCTGCTTGGCGATCTCGACGTACTCCAGGATCTTGTCGGCCTGGCGCTGGTCGATCTGGCTGCCCATCTGGGTGTCGTCTTCCCACGGCATGCCCACCTTCACTTTGCTGAAGGCCGCCACGGCGTCTTCGACGAACTTATCGTAAACATCCTCGTGCACGAAGATGCGGCTGCCGGCGCAGCAGACCTGGCCCTGGTTGAACAAGATGCCCAGCTGCACGCCGTCGAGCACCATGTCCCACTTGGCGTCGGGAAAGATGATGTTGGCCGACTTGCCGCCCAGCTCCAGCGTGGCAGGGATGAGGCGCTCCGCTGCAGCACGGGCGACGTCGCGGCCGACCTCGGTGGAACCGGTGAACGCAAGCTTGGAGATGCGGGGATTGTCCAGGATGTACTGACCGGACTTGCTGCCACGGCCGGTAACCACGTTGAACACGCCGGCGGGGATGATGTCCTGGGTCAAGCGCGCCAACTCGAGCACGGTGAGGCTAGTGCTTGAAGAGGGCTTGAATACGGTGCAGTCACCCGCGGCGAGCACCGGGGCCAGCTTCCACGCGGCCATGAGGAACGGGAAGTTCCACGGCACGATCTGGCCGACGACGCCGATGGGCTCATGCAGCACCAGCGACATCATGTTGCCGGGGAGCATATCGGCCTCGCCGGTGTCGGCCAGCAGGCAACCGGCGAAATAGCGGAAATGATCCACCGAGTAGGCGACGTCTATGGCGCGCGTCTCTCGGATGGGCTTGCCGTTGTCCAGTGACTCGAGCAACGCGAAGTGCTCGGCATTCTCCTCGATGACGTCCGCCACCTTGTTCAGAATGATGGCGCGCTGGGCTTTATCGGTCTTTCCCCAGGTATCGAACGCTTTCCAAGCAGCATCGACGGCACGGTCGACGTCTTCTTTGGTGGCATCGGCGATGGTGGAGAGCTTTTCTCCGTTGGCGGGGCAATAGCAATCGATGGTGCCGCCGTCCGAGGCATCCATCCATTCGCCGCCGATGTAGAGCTGATAGGATTGCTGGGCAGGATTGTTCATAGGGAGGGCTCCTTCCACGCACATTGCGCCCTTGGCGGGCGCTTGCTTGGTTTACCGCGCCATGCGGCATGCGCGTCCTGCGAAGCCTCTCATCGTTCCGGCTTGCCGGACCCCCACGCCATTATCGGCGCAGGCCAAGACTACATCCGGGCAACCTTCGGCAGCGCGTCGTTTCGAGCGGTGGGCGCATAAAGTGGCCAACGGTTCGCGGATAAGAATATTCCAACCGCTTCCCGGACAAGCACGGCGAACGAAGAAACCGGAAGCCCGGCATAAGGCGGCAACGCTATAATGGAAGGACTATGCAGAAATCCTCTCGCGAAAAGATCGCTTTGGTGGTATTCGCCCTCCTGATCGTGCTTAGCCTGGTCGGGTTGGGTTGGTACATGGTTGCCGGGCATTCCTGGAACGTCGTCGCCACCACCATCGACGACACCGTGGGCGAGATGGACGGCTACACCGCCATCGTCTACGAAGGCACTGTCGACCCCGAAACGCAAGAGGACGACGAGGGTTCCGAAGCGACGGATGCCCGGGAAACCAGCACGCCGTCCATCGCCCTGGGCTCCTCCTCGCTCGTCTTCGACGACGAGCCCGCGCCCGTTGACATCGACGCCCTCGAAGCCGACTACCTGAGCAAGGGTGCCCACGTCCTGACGATCGATTGCGCCGACGCGTCGCTCTATCGAGAAGGGACCATCCTCAAATGCGGCGCTCGGCGTATCGGCGTGATGAGCGCCGGGGACGGCGTCACCCAGCTGGAGGTTGCCAGCTGCATGCGCGCGTTCGCCGACGCCTCCGTGGACTTCACCGTCGTCATCACGCCGGACCGATGGAAGGTGCAGCGCATCTCCGGCATCGACATCGTCATCTGCACCGAAGCCGAGGAAGATGCAGCAGACGCGCAAGCGACCAACAACGCGTTCTACGTCGACGCAGCGCAAACCGGAACGGCTAGCGTGATCCTTATCTCGCCGAGCAACGTGGTATCGTCGAAGGTAGTCACCGAGCAGTAAAGCCCCTTTGCACCCCATGAAACGCAGAGGGGCCCCGCCACATGAAAGGCAGGGCCCCGCTTCTTCCCCATCGCTTCAAGAAGCGACGTCTTTTAACGGCGATGCTCCAACTTGTCGTTAAGCAGACGGTTCAGCGCGTTCAGGTAAGCCTTGGTAGAAGACACCACGATGTCGCCGTCGGCGCCGCGACCGGTGTATGCTTCGCCGTCGGGGGCGGTCACGCGTATAGTCACTTCGCCTATGGCATCGACGCCACGAGTAATGGCTTGAACCGAGAATTCCGTCAGGTCGTTTTCCACTTGGACGATGCGATTGATCGCCTTGCACATTGCATCGATGGGGCCGGTGCCGTAGTCGCATGCGGTAACCACCTGGTCGGCCTGGTTACGCAAGGTAACGGTGGCAGTGGGCGTAAGCGGGAAACCGCAGCTGATTTGCACGCCTTCCAACGTGTAGATGGCGTTCACGTTGCGGCCGCGCTCATTGATGAGGCTTTCCAGATCCTCGTCGTAAACTTCCTTCTTCTTGTCTGCCAGATTCAGAAAAGCCTCGTAAAGCTCATCGAGGGTTTCGGCGTCGAATTCATACCCAAGCACCTCCAGGCGATGCTTCAGCGCCGCATGGCCGCTGCGCGCCGTCAGCACGATCTGGCTGTGACCGGCGCCCACTTCTTCGGGGTCGATGATCTCGTAAGTATCACGCGCTTTCAGCACACCATCCTGGTGGATGCCCGAAGAATGAGCGAAGGCATTGGCTCCCACGATGGCCTTGTTCGCCTGCACGCCCATGCCGGTGATGGAGGTGAGTAGGCGGCTGGCCTTCACGAACTCTCGGGTGTTGATGTCGGTATGGGCATCCAGCTCGTTGCCGTGCATGCGGATGGCCATCACCACTTCCTCCATGGCGGTATTGCCCGCACGCTCGCCCAGACCGTTGACGGTGCATTCCACCTGTGTCGCACCGTTGCGCACGCCTGCCAGCGACAATGCGGTTGCCATCCCTAGATCGTTGTGGCAATGGACCGACAGCGTGACGTTCTCGATGCCGTTCACATTGTCCATGAGGTATTTGATGCGGCGGCCGAACTCGTCAGGCATGGAGTAGCCGGTGGTGTCGGGGATGTTCACCACGGTGGCGCCGTTGTCGATGGCGCATTGGATGACGCGTACGAGAAAATCGTAGTCAGAGCGTCCGGCATCCTCCGCATAGAACTGCACATCGTCCACGAATTTCTTCGCGTAGGACACGCAATAGGCGGTGCGCTCCAGGCACTCCTCCTCGGTGATGCGCAGCTTCTCATGAAGATGGCTGGGAGAAACTCCCAAACCGGTGTGAATGCGGGGTCGCTTGGCATATCTGAGCGCATCCGCAGCGGCGTCGATGTCCTTATCGACCGCACGGGTGAGCGCGCACACGGTAGCGGCATCGCCCGCCAACTCGGCGATGCGACGCACGCTCTCGAAATCGCCCGGCGAGGAGACAGGGAAGCCGGCTTCGATGACATCCACGCCCAATCGCAGCAGCTGACGCGCCATCACCAGCTTCTCTTCCGTGTTCATGCTCGCGCCCGGCGATTGCTCGCCGTCGCGCAGCGTGGTGTCGAAGATGTTGATCTTACGCGTCATGACGATTCCTTTCCGATTCGAACGCAAACGTGCCGGCCAATGGGCCGGCACGAAACGTATCACATTTTCCGTACAAGTCGCAGGTTTTCAAATAGTCTTGATGAATCGAATCCGGCAGATTCGATCTGCCGCTGCTACAGGTTCACAGACCACAGGTTCTTCAAGTCGGGAACCCTCTCGCGAAGAGTGTGGAGCACGGCATCGGTGATTTCGCCCTCCACATTCATGTACACCAAAGCGCACTGCTCCTCGGGCTTGGTGCCGATCTGCATGGTGGTTATGTTGATGCCCGCCTCGCCCAGGATGGTACCGATGGTGCCCACGCGGCCCGGAGCGTCAATGTACTCGAAAATAAGGGAGCGAGCACCCGGCGCGATATCCATCTTGTAGCCGAGCAGCGAGATGAGGCGCGGCTTCTCGGTGGCGTCCACCATCGTGCAGGCGATCTCGACGCCGTCGGCGACCACGCGCACCGCCGAGGAATAGCCGCCTGCCTCGCGCTCTCCCGCCGTCTCCACCTTGATGCCGTGGCGTTTGGCGATGGCCGATGCGTTGACGGGTGTGACAGTGGTGGTGGAGTGATAAGTGAGCAGGCCCTTAAGCGTGCCGGCAACCAAAATGGAGGGATCCGACGAGATGAGGGCGCCCTGCAGCTCGACCTTCAGGTCGCGCGGAACCTCGCCATCGATCTGCGCGAGGACGCTGCCCATCAGCTGGCAGGCGGGCACGTAAGGCCCGACCGCGCTGAGAACCTCGGGGGGGACCGGCGTCATGTTGATGGCGGTGGGGACGATGGAGCCTTCAAGGCCCGACGCCACGAACTCGGCGGTCTGCACGCCGGCACGCAGCTGGGCTTCCTTGGTGGATGCACCCAGATGGGGCGTGAGCAGGGCGTTGTCGAACTCATGCAGCGGGCTTTCGAAGCACGGTTCCTCCTCCCACACGTCGATGCCGCAGGCGTAGATCTTACCGGCGGCCATGAAGTCGGCAAGCGAATCGATGTTATAGATGCCGCCACGCGCCGCATTCACCAGGATGACGCCGTCCTTCATGCGGGCGTACTGCTCGGGCCCGAACATGCCGATGGTCTCCTTGGTCTTGGGCAGGTGCACGGTGATGAAGTCGGCGATGGGCAGGATGTCATCGATCTCGTCGTACAACGTCACGCCCAGCTGCTCGGCACGCTCGGGGCTGTAGTACGGGTCGTAGCCCACCAACTTCATGCCGAAGGCGCGAGCGCGCTCGGCAACCAAGCCGCCGATGCGGCCCAGGCCGAAGATGGCCAGCGTCTTCTCGAACAGCTCGACGCCCATGAAATCGCCGCGCTCCCACTTGTGCGCATGCATGGAAGCGTTGGCCTGCGCGGTACGGCGCGCCGCTGCAAGCATCAAGCACATGGTCTGCTCGGCTGCCGAGACGATGTTGGACGTGGGCGCATTGCACACAACCACACCGCGGTCGGTCGCAGCGGCAACGTCGACGTTGTCCACGCCCACGCCCGCGCGGCCGATGATCTTAAGGTTCTTGCCCGCCTCGATGACCTCGCGTGTAACCTTGGTGCCCGATCGGACGATGAGAGCATCGTAATCGGGGATGACATCCACCAGCTCCTCGGGCGAAAGGCCCAGCTTCTCATCGACTTGAAAACCCTTTTCGCGCAGCACGTCGATGCCGGCGTCTGCAATCTTGTCGGTAACCAGAACCTTTTTCTGATCCATCGCGGAGTCCTTTCGCCTGTGCAACGCTGCGGCGCAACGCGCCGCGCACCTTCTGCATCGCATTATAACGGGGCGTGACGGGCTGGCAGGCGAGCCACGGGTAAGCGGCCGATGCCGAAGCGGCGGCGATGCCGGATGTTTCGAATTGTTTAACAAACACTTCCGAGGCAAGCGCCGTTTTTATAATGGGGGCACCGTACCTATACCATAAGGAGGTCTATGCCAATGAGCTATGTTAGCCGCGTGATCGATCAGGTCAAAGAGAAGAATGCGGATCAGCCAGAGTTCATCCAGGCTGTCACCGAGGTTCTCACCTCCCTCGAGCCCGTCATCGACGCACATCCGGAATACGAGGCAGCCGGCCTGCTCGAGCGCATCGTCGAGCCCGAGCGCGTCGTCATGTTTCGCGTCCCCTGGGTAGACGACGAGGGCAAGGTCCAAGTGAACCGCGGATACCGCGTTGAGTTCAACAGCTGCCTTGGCCCCTACAAGGGCGGCCTGCGCCTGCATCCTTCCGTCAACCTGGGCATCATCAAGTTCCTGGGATTCGAGCAGATCTTCAAGAACAGCCTGACCACACTGCCTATGGGCGGCGGCAAGGGCGGCTCGGACTTCGATCCGAAGGGCAAGTCCGACATGGAGATCATGCGCTTCTGCCAGAGCTTCATGACCGAGCTATGCCGCCATATCGGCCCCAACACCGACGTTCCCGCCGGCGACATTGGAACCGGCGCCCGTGAGATCGGTTACATGTTCGGTCAGTACAAGCGCATCCGCAACGAGTTCACCGGCGTGCTCACCGGCAAAGGCCTGACCTTCGGCGGCTCGCTGGCGCGCACCGAGGCCACCGGCTACGGCCTGGTGTACCTGGTGCAGGAGCACCTGAACTGCAACGGCGACAGCTTCGAGGGCAAAACGGTCACCGTGTCCGGCTCGGGTAACGTGGCGATCTACGCCACCGAGAAGGCCCAGCAGCTCGGCGCCAAGGTGGTCACCTTGTCCGACTCCACCGGTTGGATCCACGACCCCGCCGGCATCGATGTGGACCTGCTGAAGCAGATCAAGGAGGTCGAGCGCGGCCGCATCAGCGAGTACGCTAAACGCCGCGAAGGCGTCGAATATCACGACGGCCGCGGCGTGTGGAGCATCGCCTGCGACATCGCGCTTCCCTGCGCGACGCAAAACGAGCTGTTCATCGACGATGCTAAACAGCTAGTCGCAAACGGCTGCAAGATCGTCGCCGAGGGCGCCAACATGCCCACCACCATGGATGCCACCGACTACCTGCTGCAGAACGGCATCGCCTTCTTCCCCGGCAAGGCGGCCAACGCCGGCGGCGTTGCCACTTCCGGCCTGGAGATGTCGCAGAATTCCGAGCGTCTTTCCTGGACGTTCGAGGAAGTCGACGCCAAGCTGCAGGGTATCATGAAGAACATCTATCATGCAGCCGACGACGCGGCCAAGAAGTACGGCCACGAGGGCAACTTCGTCATGGGCGCCAACATCGCCGGATTCACCAAGCTGGCCGACGCCATGATGGCCCAGGGCATCGTCTAAGCCCCAGGCGAACCCATCGCAGCATGAAAAAGCCCCGTGCAATGCACGGGGCTTTTTCGTATGAGACTTTGCGAGAAGCTGCGTGGGGCAGAGGGATCTGGCCGCAGGCTGCGCCGTCGATCCACCCCGGCGACGGAACCGCCCTACCTCACCATCTGCTCGAAGGCGATGCGCTCGGGAATGCCGCCGTCGGCGTGCTTGATGCGGATTATGCCGCACTCCGAGAAGCCGCTCGAGCGCAGCAAGCTGAGCATGGGCGCGTTGCCGGGGTGCGTGTCTACCCGCAAGCTCTCGGCACCCCCTTGGTGCGCGATGCGCAGGCCTTCTTCCAGCAGGCAGCGCGCGAAGCCGCGCCCCGTGCTGTCGGCGGCGACCGCCACGCGGTGCATTACCGCGTAGGTCGGGCTTTTCGAGGTGCCGGACGTGAGCCATGCGCCGTCGATCTCGTCGTAGTCGGGCTCTCCGTCGAACGAGATCATGCATGTCGCCGCAAGATGGCCCTGCGGGCTCTCGATAACGTACGACACCCCATTCGCCACGTCGGCAGCGACGATGGCGCGCGCCGGGTAGCCCTTGCCCTGCCACTGGTCGAGCCCTTGGCGACGCAGCGATTCCTTACCGTCCAGCAGGATGTCCATCACGCAGTCGATTTCAGACTCGTTGGCTTTACGCAGCTCCACTTCCGACCTCCTTCGCTTCCTTCGTTTCATTGGCTTGCCGGGTATCGGATGGTTCTTCGGTGCCATGCCCGTGCTTGGGGCGGATCGTCACCAGCACCACCATGCCCAGGATGAGCGCCATGCCGGCAACGTCGGCCCACGTGACCGCCGTGCCCAACCACACCGCCGATATCACCGTCGCGGCGACGGGCTCGATGCAGCCCACCATGCCCGCGCGCATGGATCCGCATTCCTTGACGCCTTGCAGGAACAGCAGATACGCCAGAAACGTGCCGAACACCACCATCGCGGCAAGTGCGGCAACCATGCCCAAAGAGAGCTGCACCGGCACAGCCCACGGCTGCTCGAAAGCGAGCACCATCACGCCGGCAACGCTCATACCCAGCGTGGTGACCACGATGCTCCCCCATCGTTGCAGCATCTTCTCGGGAAGCAGCGTATAGCCCACGAAACCGCAAGCCAGCATGAAACCCCAGAACAGCGCCTCGGGCGGGATGGCCAAAGCACCGAGGTTGCCCTTGGTGGCGATGAGCACCGTGCCCGCGATTGCCATGAGAACGCCAACGACCTCGCGAACACGGGGCAGACGACGAGAGGTCACGCACACCAGGATGGTGAGCAGTACCAAGCCGAAGCGCTCCATGACCGTGCCCGTGCCGGCGTTGGTGTAGGAGATTGCCGTGATGTAGCCGTATTGCGTGAGCAGGATGCCGAAAAGCGCGAACAGAACCATGCCCAGCATCGTGCGCCAATCGCGCAGGGCTTCCAGCAGGTGCGCGCGCTCTCGCGCGAACGCAAGGATGAGGAACAGCACCGCCGCGCTGGGCACGCGGATCGAGATGATCCAACCCGGATCGAGCCCGTAGGACGAGGTGAGCAGCTGCGCACATGTACCGGAAAACGCCCAGCACACACCGCCCGCAGCAACCAGCAGGATGCCGCGCAGGATACGCACACGAAGTAGCTTCGCAGCTGTTGCCATACGTTCCTTTCCTTTCGAGCCCACAAATGCAGCGAGCAATTTTCCCACGAGTGGAAGGCGATTGCCAGATTTATTTTCGGAATTCAAGAATTCGGCTCAGCCCGATGTCGGGCTTGCGAAATCGAGCCCGCAAAGCCGCGGAACCTAGGCGGGATGATGGTAGATGATCATGTCCTCGTAAACGCCCGTGTCGTTAAGGAAACCGCCCTCGATGACGCCGATGCGTCGAAAGCCCATGCTCTCGTATAGATGGATAGCGGCGGCATTGCTGGCAACGACGGCGTTGAACTGCAACCCCTTGAAGCCGCAGGGCGCAAGCTGGTCGAGGGAGTCCTGCACGAGCGCGCGCCCGACACCCTGCCCCCTGCATCCCGACGCCACGGCGTAGCTGGTGTTGGCGGTATGGGCGCAACGGCCGACGTTGTTGGGGTGGAGGATGTACAGGCCCGCCACCATTCCGGCATCGTCGAGCGCAACCGCTGTGCGCGTCTGAGCCGCAAAGAAGCGCTCAGCCTCCTCATCGGTTGCAAGCTCGTCGATCTGCGGGAAGGCGTTGCCGGCGCGCACCACCTCGTTCCAGATGACGCGCATGGCGGGGATATCCGCCGGTTCGAACGGGCGAATGAGCATGCCTACCACCACTTCTCCCAGAAGTGCTTCTTGCGCTTGGGCTCGAGCTCAGGCTCCGATTCGGGTTCGGGATAGGTTTCTCCCTGGTCGGCGGCGGCCATCACGGCAAGTTCCGCCAGCTCATCATCGGTGAACTCGGAATCGTCGGCATCGAAGCCGCCATCGGCCGTCGCAGCAGGGGTTGCCATCTGCGGTTCGAGCGCGGCATGGCCGCCAGGTTGGTCGTCGTCAAGCGCAGCATCCTCCGCAGGCGCGGCGTCCTGGAGGTCCTCCACCTGCCCTTCAAAGGCGGTCTCCTGCTCGTCGGACAGGGCATCGGCAGGCTGTGCATCCTCCTCGCCCGCGGGCTGCGCTGCCTCGGCAGGCCGAGGTTCGTCATCTTGCAGCGAGGCGATCTTGGAGGACGCTTCCGTCGGCGAGCCTCCCTCATCGTAGCGGTCGTCAAAATCGCCGATGAGGGCGGCGGCGAAGTCCACCGGGTCGAAGTCGCGCAGGTCATCGATGCTCTCGCCCACTCCGATCTTGATGATGGGGAGCTCAAGCTCGTGCGACACCGCCAACGCGATGCCGCCCTTCGCGGTACCATCGAGCTTGGTGACGATGAGCGCGTCCAAGTGCAGGGCGCGGTTGAATTCACGCGCCTGCTGCAAGCCGTTCTGGCCCGTGGTCGCATCGATCACCAGCACCGTGTACACGGGCATCTGCGAGCGCCTGCGCGTTACGTTAACCACTTTCTCAAGCTCGCGCATGAGGTCGGAGGACGTGTGCAGGCGCCCCGCCGTATCGATGAGGACCAGTTCGGCTCCTACGGCTTCGGCACGCTCGATGGTGTCATAGCACACGCTCGCCGGATCGGCGCCGCGCTCGCGTGTGACCATCTCCACATCGGCGCGGCGCGCCCACACCTCCAGCTGCTCGATGGCGGCAGCACGGAATGTGTCGGCAGATCCCAGGATGACCTTGCGGCCGGCGTCGGTCTGTTCTTTGGCGATTTTTCCCACCGTGGTGGTCTTGCCCGTCCCGTTGATGCCCACGAACAGCACCAGCGACTTCTCGCCGCCGAGGATCTCCTCACCGCCGGGAGTGAACGCGTCGGCGATGTGCGCGCGCAGCAGGTCAAGTACCGCATAGGCGTCGGGAAGCGCCCGGCGACGCGCGGTGTCGCGCAGCCGCTCGACGATGTCGGACGCCGCCAGGCCGCCCACGTCGGCCAAGATGAGCGTTTCCTCGAGAGTGTCCCAGAAAACGTCGTCGAGATCGGGGCCGCGGTCCAGCAGGACGTTCATCTGCTCCTTGAAGCGGTCGCGCGAGCGCGCCAGCCCCTCGCTGATCTTATCGAAAAAGCCCATGCGAGCCCCTTTTCATCCTGGTTTTCGTATCCATCCGATTGTAAACGAAATCATGTGCGCTAAAGGCGGGATGGACCGTCCCTGGCCGCTATTCCGCATGCTGGAGCGCGTGCTCAAGTCGCTGGCTGACCACTTTGGTCACGCCGTCGGACTGCATCGACACGCCGAACAGCACGTCGGCCATTTCCATAGTGCGCCGCTGATGCGTGATCATGATGAGCTGCGTGGTGTCGCGAAGCGAGTTGAGATACGCCGTAAGGCGGCGCAGATTCGAATCATCGAGCGCGGCCTCCACCTCGTCGAGGATGTAGAACGGCGTGGCTCGCGTGCGGTACACGGCGAACAGCAGAGCCAAGGCGGTAAGCGACTTCTCGCCGCCCGACATCAACATCATCTTCGTGATGCGCTTGCCGCGGGGCTGCGCGTTCACCTCCACTCCGGTGTTCTCGAGATCGTCGGGGTCCACCAGCGAAAGATGCGCGGAACCGCCCGGGAACAGCACCGAGAAGATCTCTTGGAAGTTGCGATTCACCGTCTGGAAGGTGTTCACGAAGTCGTCTTTCATGCGCGCATCGATGACGCGGACGATCTTCGCGAGCGACTTGCGCGCGGTGTCGAGGTCGTCGAGCTGTGCGGACAGGTAGTCATAGCGCTGCTTCAGCTCGTCGTATTCCTGAGCCGCATCGGGGTTGATGGTGCCCATGTTCGCGATGCGGCGGCGCAGCTTGAACGCCTCCCCCTCCATCTGGGCGCGGTCCTCGAGCTCGGGGGTTTGCAGCGCGGTTTCCAGCGGGACGCCGCAATCGTGCACGATGGCGTTCACCGCCGCATCAACCTGCACCTCCAAACGCCCCTTCTCGACGCGCACCTGCCCCATGCGGGCGTTCGCTTCGTCGAAGGAATCGTGTGCGCTACGCGCGCGGGTGCGCGCCTCGTTCGCCTGGTCATGCAAACCCGAAGAGGAATCCTGCGCCTGGTTCGCGCGCTCCTCCAGGTCTCGGGCTCGGCGGCGCGCGCTCTCGGCAAGCTCCTCCATGAGGGCAAGCAGCGGCACTGCGCGCTTTTGGGCGACCTGCTTGCGGGCAAGCGACTCGCGCGCCTCGGCATCGAAGGCGTCGAGCTGCTCCAGCTCGTGAGTGCGGGCGTCAACCAGGCGGGCGGTGTAGGTTTGACGCTCAGCGAGCGTTGCCGCGGAAAGGCGTGCCTCGGCAAGTGCATCGCGAGCCTGAGCGGCGCTCTTGCGCAGCGGTACCAAGCTTTCCCTCAGCTCGGAAAGCGTCCTCTCCTGCTCCTGCAGGGAAGAGGCCAAATCGGCAATGCGTGCCTCGAGCGATTCCACCGAGGGCCGAGCTTCATCGACCGCGCGCGAGGCATCCGCCTGCTGACGCTCGATCTCCTCGCGCTCCGCCCTCAGCGACGAGAGCTTTTGCTGGGCCGCATCGGCCTCCTTGCGCGCCGCATCCGCCGTGCCGCGCGCCGATGCAAGGCTCTGGGAAAGTTTCAAGCTAGCAGTCTGGGCCTCATGCAGGTCCTCCTCGGCGCGTTGCGCCGCCGCCTCCTGCTCGTCGCGAGCCTTCTGCTGCTCCCGCAGACGGGCTCGCAGATCGTCCAGCATGCGGGCGCGCGCCAGAACGCCTTCGCCGTCCTCGTCAGCCGTGGTGCCCATCATCACCTTGCCTGAAGGCCACACGATATCGCCTTCCGGCGTCGCGAAACGCACGGGGGCATCGGTACCTTCGTGCCCGGCGAGCGCGCCTTCCAGACCATCGCATACCACGACATCGCCCAAGAGCCACAAAACGGCATCTTCGGCCTCGGGCGGGAACGTCAACGCATCGATGAGCGCGCGCCCACCGCATGCCGAGGCAGCATCGCGCGCAGGCGCGGCGCCCGCGCGGACGGAGCGGGGGACCAGAACCACCTGCCCGGATAGCCCGGCATCCTGCAGACTGCCGGAAAGCGGGAGGGCATCTGCCGCGCCATCCACCAGAAGCGCCGACGCATCCGCACCCAGCAGATGCTCGACCAGCCCCTCAAGGCCTTCTTCGGTCCTCAGGGCATGGGAGAGCGGCACCGGCGAGCCGGCGAGTTCCGACGCGTTGTCCATGATCCAGGAACGCGCAGGACCGGACGTCGACGAGGAGCGCTCGCGTTCCTCAAGGCCTTTCACCTGCGACATCGTGAGCGAGGCCGCATCGCGCGCCGCATCGAGGGCGTGCCGTGCCTCCTCGCGGCGGCTCACCGCCTCCCCCGCCTTCTCGCGCGCCTCCTTCTCGGCAGCTTCGAGCTCCATGAGCTGCGCACGTGCGGTTTCGCTGGCGGACGCCTTTTCAGAAGCCTCCGCGGCGGCGCGTTCCAGCTGCACATCGAGTTCCTGCCTGCGCGCTTCGACGAGCTTCGCGTGCGCTATGCCCGCCGCAAGTTCCTCGCGCGTGCGCTCGAGGTCGCGCTGCGCCTGCTCGCGCGCCGACTGTGCACCGCGGCGGTCCTTCTCCAGCGCCGCGATGTCGGCATCGGCCTTACGATGCTGCTTGGTCAGGCTGGCATGCTCCTCGGTGAGCGACGCGACCTTCGCGTCTGCCGCTTCCTTCTGTTGGCGAACCTGCGCAAGCTGCGCCTGGGCATCGGCCCGTTCGGCTTCCATCTGCGCGCGTCGCGCCTTATCGGATTCGAGCGTGACCTGGAGGTCGGCGGCGTAGCTTTGCGCGGCGCGGCGCTTCTCATGAAGGAGCAGCGTGGCGCTGTCGAAGCGCTCCACCGCCGATGACGCCCTGCGATGTTGGCGCGACAGTTCGCCGGCATCCACTGCTTGGCGCCGGATGCCCTCCTGAATGCGCTCCACTTCCTTTTCCGCGGTGTCGATAGCCTCCTTGCGCTGGGCAAGTTCCTGCTCCAACTCGGCTTCCTGCTTGAGCGTGGCATCCCACGAACGCTGGAGCGTGCGCAGGTCGTCCACCGCCAGCGACACGGTCATGTCGGCAAGCTGGGCCGAAAGCTCCTGATAGGCGCGAGCGCGCTTCGCCTTGCGCGCAAGCGGCCCGAGCTGGCGCTCCACCTCGGCGGCGACATCCTTGACGCGCGCAAGATGCTGATCCATGCGCTCGAGCTTGCGGGCGCTTTTCGCTTTGCGCTGCTTGTGCTTCAAGACGCCTGCTGCTTCCTCGATGAGGGCGCGACGATCCTCCGGCTTTGACTTGAGGATGGAATCGAGGTTACCCTGGCCGATGATGGAATGGGTTCCGGTGCCCAAACCGGAATCGTGCAGGATGTCCAGCACGTCCATGCGGCGAGCAGGCGACCCGTTGATGAGGTATTCGCTTTCACCCGAACGGTACATGCGGCGCGTGATGGCCACTTCCGAATAGTCCACCGGCAATGTGCCGTCCGAGTTGTCCAGAACCAGATCGACTTCGGCGAGACCAACGCTTTTGCGCGCCGACGATCCGGCGAAGATGACATCTTCCATAGCCTGACCGCGTAGGTTCTTGGCATTGCGTTCGCCAAGAACCCACAGCACAGCATCGGAAATGTTCGACTTGCCCGAGCCGTTCGGGCCCACGATGGCAGTGATGCCGGGTTCCAGCGACAGGACGCTGCGATCGGCGAACGATTTGAATCCTTTGAGGATGAGCGATTTCAGGTGCATGCGCGCCCGCTAACCGTTCTTGCGCTGCTGCTTGGCAAGCTCCCGCTCTGTCTTGCGACGCACTTTCTCCTCTGCCTTCGCGGCGCGAGCCTCGGCCTTCTCGGCTTTCGCGCGTGCAGCAGCCTCGGCCTTCTCGGCTTTCGCCTCGACGTCGAGCCCCAATCCGAAAAATTCGCCCAAGCGCGCCAGCGTGCTCTTCGCCGCCTGGCTTTCCGCTTCCTTCTTGGTTCGGCCGGTACCCAGCGCAAGCCCTTGCGCGCCGGCGAACACCTGCGCCACGAACGTGCGGTCGTGCGGCGGACCCTGCGTCTCCACCAGCTTGTAGGTGGGCGTGATGCCGTCTTCCTGCAGGCGCTCCTGAAGCGCGCTCTTGGGGTTTTCCGGTTCCAGCGCGAGCTCAGGTTGCATCAAGGGGAACAGGGTGCGGGCCACGAACACATGAGCAGCTTCCACGCCGCCATCGAGGAACAGCGCGCCGCACACGGCTTCATAGACATTCTCAAGCGCGGAATGCAGACCGCGCTTACCCGTGCCCGCCTCGGAGGAGCCGAACACGATGAGATCAGCGAAGCCCAGATCGCGTGCGATGTCGGACAGCGTGGAGCCGGCAACGAGCGCCACCTTGATGCGCGTGAGGCCGCCTTCGTCGAGGTCGTGGAAGCGCTCGAACGCCTCGGTCGCCACAATGGCGCCGAGAATGCTGTCGCCCAGAAACTCGAGACGCTCATAGGAATACTTGATCGAGCGCCCTTCCACAGCGGAGGGATGCGTGATGGCGGACAGCAGGTAGTTCTCGTTCTCGAAGCGGTATTCGAGAATATCCTGCATCCGGTCAAGCTTGGTGCGTTGCTCGTCAGTGAATTCCATTTCGGCTCTGTCCCTGCATCCCTCTCGATCCATTGCGCGGCGGTGCGGGCGCCGCGCTGCTTAACTAACTCATTTTAGCGAAGTCGGGCTAGACGGTGGCGGTCTGCGCGATTATTTCAGAAACGCGCTCGCGCACCAAGCGTGCCGACGTGAGCACGCCGTTCTTGATGGCGGTCGGGTTCGACGACCCGTGTCCGACGATGCACGCCCCCTTCACGCCCAGAAGCGGCGCCCCGCCGTACGTGTCGGCGCTCACCTGCTTCTTCAGGTCGGACAGCCCGTCTTTCAGCATGAGAGCGCCCAGCTTCGTGGCGACCGACTTCACCATGATGCCCTTCAGTGTTTTGAACAGCACCTTCGAGGTGCCCTCGATGGTCTTCAGGCACACGTTGCCGGTGAACCCGTCGCACACGTACACGTCGAACGTGGCGGCAAGCACGTCGCCGCCCTCGGCGTTACCGGCGAAGTTGGGCAGTTTCTCGCGCATGAGCTTATGCGCTTCTTGGGCGAACTGCGAGCCCTTCTCCTCTTCCTCGCCGATGTTGAGCAGCGCCGCACGGGGATGCTCGATGCCCAGCATCTTCTGCGCATACACCGACCCCATGCGCCCGAACTGCACCAGGTACTCCGGCTTGCAGTCGGCGTTGGCGCCCACATCGCACATGACCACGGGACGCACCGGAGACGGCAGCACCGTGGCGAGCGCCGGGCGGGCGATGCCCTTCGCTCGGCCCATAATGAGCGTGGCGGCGGCCAGGCACGCGCCGGTCGATCCTGCCGAGAAGAAGCCCTGAGCAGCGCCCTCCTTCACCAGGCGGCAGCCCACCACGATGGAGGAATCCTTCTTCTTACGCACCGCCTGAGCGGGATGTTCGCCCATCGAGACGGCCTCGGTGGTGACGTGCGCCACGCACCGGTCGACGGAAGCGGCGAACGGCGTGACCGCCGCATCGGGCCCGCACAGGATGACCGACAGGTCGGGGTCCTGCGCAAGCGCCTGCTTGACACCGTCGAGCACGACGTCGGGAGCATAGTCGCCGCCGAGTGCATCGACGGCGATGGTGACCTTCTCAGCCATGGGAGATTCCCCTTTCGCGTAACGACAAACAGCCTCCCTTCGCGCCAGCAAGAGGCGCAAGGGAGGCTGTTTCAATTAGAGCAGGCAACGGCCAGTCGCAGGCTAGTCGGTGACGATGACCTCGCGCTTGCCGTAGTAACCGCAGCTGGGGCACACGCGATGCGGCAGCTTGACCTCGCCGCAGTTCGGGCACGTGGAACGTGCGGCCGTCGCAATGCGATCGTTAGCGCTACGACGGGCATGGGTGCGAGCGCGACCCTTTTTATACTTAGGTACTGCCATGACACAACTCCTTCGATAAAGCCGGGCGAGGCCTCCTCGCCCGCCCTGATTCAATAAACACGCGAAAAGGTAGTATACCCATATGTCCCTTCGCGTGCAAGCGGGCACTGCAATTCCATAAACCCTGCACCGAAGCAGGCCCCCCTTGCCCCCGGATGCTCGCTGCGGGGCGGCCCGGCAGCGCCGCTATTCCCCGAACTGCATGCGGTAGTAGCGGGCGTAGGTGCCGCCGCGCGCCAGAAGATCGCCGTGGGTGCCGAACTCCACCACGCGCCCCTCGTCCACGACCGCGATGGCGTCGGCGCCGCGGATGGTGGACAGCCTATGCGCGATGATGATCGTGGTGCGCCCGCGCGAAAGCTCTGACAGGGAGTGCTGCACGGCGCGCTCGCTTTCGTTGTCGAGCGCGCTGGTTGCCTCGTCGAGGATGAGGATGCGCGGGTCGCGCAGGAACACGCGCGCGATGGCGATGCGCTGCTTCTGTCCACCTGAAAGTCGCGCCCCGCGCTCTCCCACCTGGGTGTCGAAGCCGTTGGGCAGGCCCTCGATGAAATCCAGGATGTTCGCCTTGCGCGCGGCGTCGCGCACTTCCCCATCCGAAGCGTCGGGCTTGCCGTAGGCGATGTTGTCGCGGATGCTCCCGCCGAAAAGGTACACGTCCTGCTGCACGATGCCGATCGTCTCGCGCAGAGACTCGACGGTGACCGTCTTCACGTCAACCCCGTCGATCTCCACCGAACCGGACTGCGGGTCGTAGAAACGCGGCAGCAACGAGCAGGTGGTGGTTTTGCCGCCGCCCGACGGACCCACGAGTGCCACGGTCGACCCTGCCGGAACCGTCAGGTCCAGCCCGCGCAGCACCTCGCCCTCGCCGTAGCCGAAATGGACGTCGCGATAACGGACGGCCCCTTGCACCACACCCTCATGCGCCGCCTGAGGCAACGGAAACGCACCGGGGGCATCCTGGATGTCCGGCCGCACCGCCAGCACCTCCACGAAGCGGCGGAAGCCCGCATAGCCTTTCTGGAACGTTTCCACGAAGTTGATGAGCTGTTCGATGGGCGACAGGAAGATGCCGATGTAGAGGGCGTAGATGGCAAGGTCGGTGACCTGCAGACCGCCCGTCGCGACAAAGTAGCCGCCGCCCACCACGGTGATGGTGTACAGCACCCCGGTGAACACCGAATTAGCCGCATGGAACGAGCCCATGAACCGATACGAGCTTTCCTTGGTGCTGACGAAGCGCCGGTTGCTGGCATCGAACTTGCCCAGCTCGATGCTCTCGTTGCCGAACGACTTGACCACGCGGATGCCGCCGAGCGAATCCTGCAGCTGGGCGTTGATTTCGGCCATCTTGCGGCGGTTGTCGGTGAAGATGATGCGCTTCTTGTAGTTGCGCCACGCCGAGTACGCCGCCATGACCGCCGTGGCAGCCAGCATGATGGCAGTGAGCGGCACGTTCACCATGAACAGCAGCGCGAACGAGCCGATGATCTTCAGCAGGCAGATGAACAGGTTCTCGGGGCCATGATGCGCCAACTCCGAGATGTCGAACAGGTCGGTGACGATCTTGCTCATCATCACACCGGTGTTATGCCGATCGTAATAGGAGAAGCTCAGGCGCTGGTACTGCCGGTACAGATCGCGGCGCATGTTCGCTTCCATGCGCGCGCCCATGATGTGGCCCCAAGCCGTGATGAAGTACTGGCAGGCCGTGCGGATGCCGTAAAGCACGACGAACAATGCGAGGATCCACCACAACGACGACAGCACCTCGTCCGCCGGGCGGATGAAGAAGTCCTCGGTGAAGAAGCTGAGGAATTGCGGAAATGCCAAATCGATGCACGCGAGCACCGATGCGCAAACCAAGTCAAACCAGAAGAGGAACTTGAAGGGACGGTAGTACCCGACGAAGCGGCGCGCCACATCGACGCCCGAAACGCGCGGCTCATCCGCCTGCTCGGCCTCATCAGGACGCACATCGGCTGCACGGGACGAAGCCGCGCTCTTGGAAGCTGCAGCCATGGAATGCTATTCCCCGAACTTGTAGTCTTTGAGAACCGCGAAGGGGCTCGAATTGGACGGCGCCGCATCGGGGCTGGAAGCGTCCTTCACCTCCGACGGGTTCTCGCACCCGCAGGGGCCTTCGTTGAGATCGGCTCCGCAATGGGGGCACAGACCCTTGCAATCCTCGTCGCACAACGGGATGAGCGGGAATTCCATCAAAAGCGCCGCCGTGATGAGCGGCTCGAAATCGATGGTGCGGTCATCGGGGAGAACGTCGAACTCGTCCTCTTCCATCTCATCGGGGGCCTCCCCTTCCGGCTCGGTGAGGAAGTAGCCCTCGATCTCGCCCACCACGGGGAAGCTGACCTCCTTCAGGCAGCGCGCGCAGGCAGTCCGGGCCTCGCCGCGCACCTCACCGGTGACCAGCAGGGCGCCGCCGGTGTTGGTGATGTCGGCCTGCCAGGAAAGCGGCTCGGCGAAATCGTATAGATCGGGCCCCGCTTTGATGACGGCGATGCCGGCTTCGCCTTCAAAATGCTTGAAAGCCGCCGGAGCGAACATCTCCGGCGGCATGAAAACGCGCAAAGGATTGGAAGACACCGCGCTTGCTCCTATCGGCTCGCCATGGAATTGGCGTTCAGTCGATCGCGGCAGCGGCGCACGTTGTTCAGCAGCGTGTCCAGACTGTTCTCCACATGCCCGAACACCTCGTCGGCATAATCCTCGGCGCCGGCGCGCGTCTGGCGCTCAAGCTCGCGGGCATCGGCGAGGATCTGATCGGCCTGCTGCTGGGAGATGCGCACGATCTCCTGCTCGCTGGCGATGGTCATAGCCTGGCTGCGCGCATCTTCGATCATGCGATTCGCCTCGGCCTCGGCATCGTCGAGCAGGCTCTGGCGCTCGCGCACGATCTGGCGCGACTGGGCGAATTCGCTCGGGAACGTGTCGCGGATCTCGTCCATGATCTCGAAGCAGGCGTTGATATCCACCTGACGCATGTTGTTCTTGCCGAATACCGGCTTAGAATCCTCAAGGAGGATGGAGAGCTCTTCAAGCAGACCCAGAACTCCGGTTTCATCCATCGATGTAGTCCTTCCCATAAATGGCCACTGCGATTAAACTGCGTTTTGGCATGCGCTGGGGGCGCATAACATGCCAAGTTTAGCAGGTTTTGGGCGTTTCCCCAAAACAGGCACGGAATGCACCCAAATAGCAGGATTCCCGCAGCTATCGGTTGGAGCGCGCAAGCGTAGAAACGCCCCCGCGGGGCACGTGCTCCGCGGGGGCGCGATGCGATTGCGCGATGCAGGCTAGGCCAACATGTCCAGCAGGACCTGCTTGGGCTGCACGCCGATGGCCTGCCTCTTGATCTGACCGCCTTCGAAGGCGATGAGCGTCGGCACGCTCATGACGCCATAGCGCTGCGCGATGTCGGGGCTCTGATCGATGTCGAGCTTGTACACCTGCGCCTTGCCTGCAACCTCGGCGGCAACTTCGTCGAGGGTAGGTGCAAGCATCTTGCAGGGGCCGCACCATGTGGCGAAGAAGTCGACAAGAACCGGCACCTCGGCCTCGAGGACCTTCGATTGGAAATCCGCAGAAGAAACGATCTCGCTCATGGTGATGTGCCTCCTTTGCACCGGCTTCCGCAGAGCCGGCGTTCGCACTCGTTAGCAATGCTCCGCCATCCGGCGGCTTCTGGATATTGTACCCTGTCGCCGCCCTCGCGGCACGCGCCGCGCGAAACTGGTAATCAAATCGACCTGCGAGCGGCAAACCTGCCCGCCGCAGCACCCCGCAGACTGCAGGATGCCGGGCATTTTCCCGCAGTTTCCCTTACAATCGCAAGGTAGCGCAAAACGAAGCGCCGGCAAGCGGCCGGCTGGAAAAGGACGCGCATGATAGGCACCATCGCGAATACGATAGCCATTCTGGCGGGAAGCTGCATCGGCGGCACCATCCGACGCGGGCTGAAGAAGAAATACCAGGATATCCTCTACACCGCCATGGGCTTGGCGGCCTTCGGGCTGGGCATCAACGCCGTAGTGCAGAACATGCCCAACAGCACCTACCCCGTCCTGTTCATCGCCAGCCTCGCCATCGGCGGCGTAGTGGGATGCGGCATCGACTTGGAAGAACGCTTCAACAAGCTGGTTGAAAGCCGCGCGAAGGACGGTTCCCAGCTGGCGAGGGGTCTCTCCACCGGCATCATGCTGTTCTGCATCGGCACGCTATCCATCCTGGGCCCCATCAACAGCGCCCTGTACGGCGACGAGACGTTTCTGTTCACGAACGCTACGCTGGATTTCGTGACCTCCATGGTGTTGGCCTCGACGTTCGGCTACGGCATGGCCTTCGCCGCTCCGGTGCTGTTCTGCTGGCAGGGGGGCATCTATCTGCTCGCGCATTTCGCAGCCCCCTTCCTCACCGGGCCGCTCATGACCGAGATCTCCATCGTGGGAGGCGTGCTCATCCTTGCATCGGGCTTGTCCATCCTGAAGATCAAGGAGATCTCGACCATGAACCTTTTACCCTCGCTCCTCATCCCCCCGCTATGGATCGGCCTGATGGCGCTCACGGGCAACCTCGGCAGCCTGCTGTAAACGGCCGGAGGCCCCTCCTATCGGAAAGCGGCGCTGCCGCAGCGCATTTGCCCGCCCTTGTCGGGTATGCGGCAATTACGCGCACGCAGCCCTTTGTCGTTTCTCCAAACATATCCCCCCAACGAAAAAGCCCTGTTCGTCGAACAGGGCTTTCCAGTAACGTTAGAAAATGAGGGCTTACAGGGCGGCGTCGCGGATGATCTCCACCAGCTTCTCGATGGGCCACGAACCCTGATCGCCCTCGTGACGGTCGCGCACGCTGACGGTGTGCTCTTCCACCTCTTTGTCGCCGAGGACCACCATGTAGGGGATCTTCTGGCTCTGCGCCTTTGCGATCTTCACGCGCATGGGCTCGTTCTGCTCGTACACCTCCACGCGGCCGCCGGCTGCCTTGAGCTCCTTCTCCAGCTCGTGGGCAGCATCCAAATGGCGGTCGGCGATGGGCAGCACCGCAACCTGCACGGGGGCCAGCCACAGCGGCAGCGCGCCGGCGTAGTGCTCGATGAGGATGCCCAAGAAGCGCTCGATGGAGCCGAAGATGGCACGATGCAGCATCCAGGGGCGCTCCTCGGTATTATCCTCAGTGCGGTAGGTCAGGCCGAAGCGCTCGGGCAGATTGAAGTCAACCTGCACGGTGGAGCACTGCCAGGTGCGGCCGATGGCGTCCTTCACCTTGATGTCGATCTTGGGGCCGTAGAACGCGCCGTCGCCTTCATTAATGTCGTAGGACAGATTATGTCGAGCGCAGGCCTCCTTCAGCGCGTTGGTGGCATGCTCCCACATGTCATCGGTGCCGATGGATTTCTCGGGGCGAGTGGAGATCTCAGCGGAGTACTCGAACCCGAACGTCTTCATGATGTGGTCCACAAGGTCAAGGATGGCAACAACCTCGCCAACCACCTGGTCGCGCGTGCAGAATACGTGCGCATCATCCTGGGTGAAGCCGCGGGCGCGCAGCAGGCCGTGCACAACACCGCTCATCTCGTGACGGTAAACCGTGCCGAACTCGAAGTAGCGCAGCGGCAGATCGCGGTAGGAGTGGATCTCATTGCGGTAGAGCATCACATGGCCCGGGCAGTTCATGGGCTTTACGCCGTACTCCTGCAGACGGGGCTCCTCTTCGGTGCCCTCGTTGATGTTGAAGAAGTACATGTTCTCTTTGTAGTAATCATAGTGGCCCGAGGTCTTCCACACATCGGCCTTATAGATATGCGGGGTGATGACCTCCTCGTAGCCGCGGTCGTACAGGTCGCGACGCAGCCACTCCTGCATGATGCGGATAACGCGCGCGCCCTTGGGAAGATACAGCGGCAAACCCACGCCGGCATCCTCGTCCATCATGTAGATGCCCAGCTCGCGGCCCAGCTTACGGTGGTCGCGCTTTTCGGCCTCCTCAAGGTTGTGCAGGTGCTCCTCAAGGTCCTTCTTCTTGAAGAACGCGGTTCCGTACACGCGCTGCAGCTGGTCTCGGTTCGCGTCGCCCTTCCAATAGGCGCCGGCCAGTTTCATGACCTTGAACGCGCCGATCTTACCGGCAGAGGGCAGATGCGGACCGCTGCACAAGTCGACGAAGGAGCCATGGCGGTAGATGCTGATCTCCTCGTCGGCAGGCAGCTCGTCGATGTGCTCGAGCTTGAAGCGCTGGTCGGCGAAGATCTCCTTGGCCTGCTCGCGGGTGACAACCTCGCGGACGAACGGCTCGTCGGCCTTCACGATGGCTGACATCTTCCCCTCGATGGCGGCGAAGTCGTCGGGCGTGAGCGAACGGGAAAGCTCGAAGTCATAGAAGAAGCCGTCTTCAGTAGCGGGCCCGAAGGCGATCTGCGCGCCAGGGAACAGCTCCTGGACGGCCTCGGCCATCACATGGGCGCACGAATGGCGCATGATGCCGAGCGCCTCTGCCGATTTCGAGGTGATGATCTCGACGGTTGCGCCGTCATGCACGGGCGCGTTCAGATCGACGGGCACGCCGTCGATCTTGCCGGCGAGGGCGGCCTTTGCCAGGCCCGTGCCGATAGAGGCGGCGACGTCGGCGATGGTTGCGCCCTCCGCCAGCTCCTTTGCAGTTCCGTCGGGAAGAATGATGTTCATTGTTCGGTCCTTTCTTGCGCCGGGCGCGCACAAAGCGCCTGCGCTCTTGGGTGCCGGGCGCGCACAAAGCGCCTGCACGTCGGATGTTCGCGCCGTCCGCTGCACCAGGCGCCTCGGACAGCTGCCTTAGTATGCCACTACCGGCATGCCTTGGCCATGAAGATCGGGTAAAACCTACGAAAGCCGCCCGAAGGCGGCTTTCGTATGGCATCTTCCCGGGAAAACGGGGTTACTGCTGGATCTGCTCGCCATGCGGCACCTGCTGGGGGCGCTGCGGCCGGGGACGGCGACGGCGCTGCTGAGGTGCTCCGCCCTGGATGGGCGTGGCGCAATACGGGCACACCTGCCACGTTGGGTCCAGCGCCCGATGGCATGTGGGACATAAGTTCTTCAGGCGCGTATGACAATTCGGGCACAGGATATAGTCGCTCTCGACCGGATAGCCGCAGTTCGCGCATTCGCCGTACTTCATCAGCTCGCGCTGCTTGAGCGCGATCTCAAGCTCCTGCTCGTCGCGGTCGATCTGCATCAGCGAGGGGCGCAGCAGGCAATAGGCGACAACACCCAGAAACGGGATGAGCGCGATGAGGCACCAAGCCCAGGACGTGCCGCGCTGGTAGGCATCGCGCGCCACCCACACGATGGAAAGGATGTAGAGAATGACGAGCACCACCACGACGGCAGTGAAGGCCATTTGAAGCTCAGGCGTCCACAGCTGGGACAGCAGTTCGCTCATTTCAACCCCGTTCTCTTACGGTTGCCGCCAGCATGGCGCTCCTGGCGATCGCTCGGTTTCATCACCATGCGCAGCGCATAATGCCTGCACACGGTGCATCATTATAGCAAACAACGGCAGGCCGCTGCCGCACGGGCGCTAGCCCAGCTCGGCAAGCTGCGCCTCCACACGCGAGAGCTGGTCTTCGATGTCTGCCAACTTGGCGCGATCCTTCTCGATGATCTCAGGCGCGGCCTTCGCGAGGAAGCCGGGATTGCCCAGCTTCTTGGAGAACTTCTGCTGGTCGCCGGAAAGCTTCTTCAGCTCCTTCTGCAGGCGAGTGCGCTCGGCATCGAAATCGATGAGGCCGGTGAGCACGCTGTAGACCTCGGCGCCCTCCACCACGACGGCGGCGCTTTCAGCGGGCTTCTGCGCGCCGGAGGCGATCTGCAGGTTGGAGACGCGTCCCATCGACACGATCTGCGGCTCGAGGCTGCGCAGCACCTCGACCGCCGCTTCCTGGGCGTTCACCACGACGTCGAGCTCCTGGCGCGGCGCAATGCCGTAGCGGGCGCGGGTGGAGCGGATGGCCCCCACCACCGCGCACAGCAGGCTCACAGCATGCTCGGCCTCAGGGTCGATCCACTTCGCCAGCGTTTCGGGCTCGGGCCACTTAGCCACCATCAGAGCCGGTGCCTCGCCTTCGACGTGAGGCACATGCTCCCATATGGCCTCGGTGACGAACGGCATGGCAGGATGCAGCAGACGCAGGGCGGTATCGAGCACGAACACCAGATTGCGCTGGGTCTGGAGGCGCGCCTCGGGGCTTGCCTCGCCGCGCAGGTCGGCTTTGCAGAACTCGATGTACCAGTCGCAGAACTCGCTCCAGAAGAACGTGTTGAGCTCACGGGCGACCTCGCCGAACTGGTAGGTCTCGATGCCCTCGGTCACCTGGCGCGACAGCTTGGCCAGACGGCTGAAAATCCACGCGTCGGCCTGCGTGCGCGCCACAGGCTCGCCCGGGGTGAAGTCCTCCAGGTTGCCCAGCACGAAGCGGCTGGCGTTCCAGATCTTAGTGACGAACGCGCGCGCCTGCTCGGTGCGGGGGCTGCCCAGAAGCTTGTGGGTCTTCTTGTCGATGTCGGCGTCGAAGCGCACGTCCTGGTTGTTGGTCACCAGCGTCAGCAGGTTGAAACGCATTGCATCGGCGCCGTACATGCTGATGAGATCCATGGGATCCACGCCGTTGCCCTTGCTCTTGGACATGCGCGTGCCGTCCTTGGCCAGGATGGTGGCGTAGATGACCACGTCATGGAAGGGGATGTCCTTGCAGAAGTACGTGGACGCCATGATCATGCGCGCCACCCACAGCGCGATGATGTCGCGGGCAGTCACCAGCGCGGTAGTGGGATGATGCCCCACCATGCGCTCGGGATGCTCGGGCCAACCCTGCGTGGCGAACGTCCACAGCTGGCTGGAGAACCAGGTGTCCAGCACGTCCTCGTCCTGGCGCAGCTTCGCGCCGCACTTCGGGCACGTGCCGGCATCCTCCATGAGCGCGTCGGTCCAGCCGCACTCGTCACAGTAGAACACCGGGATGCGGTGGCCCCACCACAGCTGGCGGCTGATGCACCAGTCCTTCAGATTCTCCATCCATGTGAGGTAGGTCTGCGTCCAGCGCGCCGGATGGAACGTCACCTTTCCGCTGGTCACAGCCTCGGTCGCAGGGCCCTTGAGCTTGTCGACGGCAACGAACCACTGCTCGGACAACCACGGTTCGAGCGTGGTGTCGCAGCGGTAGCAGTGCATGACGGAGTGATGGTGCTCCTCGACATGGTCGAGCAGGCCGTGCTCTTCGAACCAGGCGACCACGGCCTCGCGGCACTCGTCGCGGCTCATGCCGGTGAACTCGCCATAGCCTTCCACCACGTGCGCCGTCTCGTCAAAGATGTTGATCTTCTCAAGCCCGTGGCGTTCGCCCATGCCGAAGTCGTTGGGGTCGTGCGCCGGGGTCACCTTCACGAAGCCGGTGCCGAAGCCGGCGTCAACGTAGAAGTCGCTGAAGATGGGGATCTCGCGGTCGACGATGGGCAGCTTCACCGTGGCGCCCACGAATTTCTCCTTGTCGTGGTCTTTGGGGGAAACGGCCACGCCGGTGTCGCCGAGCATCGTCTCGGGGCGCGTGGTGGCCACCACCACGTAGTCCTGCCCGTCGATGGGCTGGCTCAGCGGGTAGCGCAGGTACCACAGGTGGCCGTCTTCTTCCTTATATTCCGCCTCGTCGTCGGCGATGGCGGTGGTGCAATGCGGGCACCAGTTGACGATGCGCTTGCCGCGGTAGATCAGACCGTCGTGGTACCAATCGCAGAACACCTTGCGCACGGCAACGGCGTAATCGGGGTCCATGGTGAAGTGGGGGTCGGAGAAGTCGATGGAGCAGCCCATGCGTTTGATCTGCTCGATGATGTGCCCGCCGTATTCGCGGGTCCAGTCCCAGCACGCCTCGACGAACTTCTCGCGGCCGATCTCGCGACGCGAGATTCCCTCGCTCGCCAGCTTCTTGTCCACCTTGGTCTGCGTGGCGATGCCGGCATGGTCGGTGCCCAGGATCCAGCGGGTGGAAATACCGCGCATGCGGTTCATGCGGATGAGCGTGTCCTGGATGGTGTCGTCGAGGGCATGGCCCATATGCAGCACACCTGTGACGTTGGGCGGGGGGATGGTGACGGTGCAATCGCCCACGCCGGGATTGCGGCGGTAATACTCCCCTTCCATCCATTTGTCCAGCATGCGCTGCTCGATGGCTGCGGCATCGTATTGTTTGGGCATGTTTTCCATGGCTTCTCGATTCCCTTTCCCGGAAATGGCATGCGGCACGGACCGGCCTGCCGCAAAGGCCCCGCCGTTAGCGGGGCCCTCGTTGGTTGGTTCGATGGGTTAGGCGCTCTGCTCGCCTGTGGGCTGAGGATCGGCCGCGGGTTGGAAGGCGTCGTTGACCATTTGGCAGCCCTCCGCCGCCACGATCTCGGGCTTCGTCTCGCCGGTGACGTCGCTCGCGCGCACGGTCACCGTCGACGGCACCTTGGTTTCAGGCAGATCGTACATAACGTCCTGCAGGACGCGCTCGCAGATGGAGCGCAGGCCGCGGGCGCCCGTGCCGCGCTCGACCGCCTCGTGCGCGATGGCGGCAAGCGCCTCGGGCTCGAACACCAGGCGCGAGCGCTCGAAGTCGAACATCTTGGTGTACTGCTTGACCAAGGCGTTCTTCGGCTCGGTGAGGATGCGCACCAAATCCTCCTCGGACAGTTCGTCCAGCGAGGTGATCACCGGGATGCGGCCCACGAACTCGGGGATCATGCCGTACTTGTTCAGATCCTCGGGCAGCACCTGCGCCAGCAGCTCCGCTTCGGCATGCTTCTTGCTTTCAGGAAGCTCGGCATTGAAGCCCAAGCCGCTTTTGCCCACGCGCTGCGCGATGATGTCGGACAGGCCGACGAACGCGCCGCCCAGGATGAACAGGATGTTGGTGGTGTCGATATGGATGAGCTCCTGCTGGGGGTGCTTGCGCCCGCCCTGCGGGGGAACACTCGCCTCGGTGCCCTCGACGATCTTCAACAAGGCCTGCTGCACGCCCTCGCCCGATACATCGCGGGTGATGGAGAGGTTCTCTGCCTTGCGGGCGATCTTGTCGATCTCGTCAACGTAGATGATGCCGATCTGCGCGCGCTCGATATCGAAGTCGGCGGCGGTGATGAGCTTCAGCAGGATGTTCTCGACATCCTCGCCCACATAGCCGGCCTCGGTAAGCGTGGTGGCGTCGGCGATGGCGAAGGGCACGCGCAGCGTGCGGGCCAGCGTCTGGGCCAGAAGCGTCTTGCCCGATCCGGTGGGGCCGAGCAGCATGATGTTGCTCTTCGCCAGCTCCACGTCATCGTCGGCGGCATCGGCGCCCAGGCTGATGCGCTTGTAGTGGTTGTACACGGCGACCGACAGGGCGCGCTTGGCGTTGTCCTGCCCCACCACATGCTCGGAGAGCTTCGCGTACAGCTCGTGCGGGGTCGGCAGCGCCCGGAGGATCTCCTCGGGGGTTGCCGGTTCCGCCTGCTGAACGGCCGGTTCGCCTTGGCGGCGCGCATGGCGGCCGCCAGGCTCGTCTGTCGGCGCCGACGGCGCCGAAGCAACGGAAAGCCCCAGATCGCGCATCATCGCCTCCGCGCACACCGAGATGCACTCGTCGCAGATGTAGATGCCGTTGGGGCCGGAGATCATCGCGGCGACCTGCCCGGGCTGCTTTCCGCAGAACGCGCAGGTGATGTCGCCGTCGGCTTCGAAGCCGTCGTTTCTATCCTTTGCCATTTATCGCTATTCGCTCTTCTCTTCGGAAGCGGCGCCGCGCACGGTGGCGATCTTGTCCACCAAGCCGTACTCGAGCGCCTGCTCGGCGGTCATGAAGTTGTCACGCTCGGTATCGCGCTGGATGGTCTCGAGCGACTGGCCGGTGTTATCGGCCAGGATCTTGTTCAAGCGCTGGCGGGTTTCCAACATGAACTGCGCCACGATGGCGATCTCGGTCTGCTGGCCCTGGGCGCCGCCGGAGGGCTGATGGATCATCACCATGGAGTTGGGCAGGCAGATGCGCTTGCCCTTCGCGCCGTTGGACAGCAGTACCGCCGCCATGGAAGCGCATTCGCCCAGGCAGATGGTGGACACGTCGCACTTGATGAAGTTCATCGTGTCCAGGATGGCCAGGCCGGCGGTCACGCTGCCGCCCGGGGAATTGATGTACAGGGAGATATCCTTGTCAGGATCGGCGCTTTCCAGATGCAGCAGCTGAGCCACGACGGAATTCGCCACCGCGTCATCGATCTGCTCGCCAAGAAAGACGATACGGTCGTTCAGCAAGCGCGAGTAGATGTCGTAGCTGCGCTCGCCGCGCGGGGATTGCTCGATGACGTAAGGGATCAACGCCGAACGAGCAGGTTGGAACTCGTTGCCCATGATGTACCTCACTTACCTTTGTGCAGCCATGCGGCTGCCCGATCGTTACCTATGCCGTTATAGCACACGGGCGCACCCTCGGCGCGCCCGCGAACAGCTGTTACCGAAACAACAAGGTTACTCGGCGTCGTCGCCTTCCTTCTTCTTGGAGGAAGCCTTCTTGGAAGAGGCCTTCTTCGCCGTCTTCTTCTCGGCGCCCACCGGCTTCATCTCGGAAACCTTCGCCTTGTCCATAACGTCTTTGATGGCGTTGGAACGCAGGATGCCTTCACGCAGCAGGTGCAGGCGACCGCTGTCGCGCCACTCCTTCTCGAGGGCCTTCGGGTCGGCGGCGCCGCTGTTCTTAAACTCCTCGGACAAATCGTCGTCGGTCACCGTCATGTCATAATGGCGGGCCCAGGCGTCCAGCGCCAAGTCCTGCTTGACGTTGTCAGCTGCCTGCTGCTTGACGTCCTCCTTGAACTTGTCGGCGTTGATGCCCTGGTCGGCCAAGTAGGCGTCGAAGGTCATGCCCTGGCGCTGCAGCTGCTGGAAGAAGTCCTGCAGAAGCTGAGTCTCGTACTGGTCGCACAGGGCCTGCGGCATCTCGCCGTCCAAGCGCTCGGCCAGTTCATGCAGGCAGGAGAGCTCCTTCATGCGGGGGACGATGTCGTCCTTCTGCGCCTTGATGGACTCGGCGATGCGCTCGCGCATGTCGGCGACGTCCTTGAAGCCCAGCTTCTCCTTGGCCCACTCGTCAGTGAGCTCGGGAATGACCTTCTTCTTGACGACCTTGACCTCGACCTCGAAGTGGATCTTTTGGGTCTTGCCGGCAAGCGGTGCGGTCATGACCGTGGACTCGGCGGGAACGTCGATGTCGAATTCCTTGGTCTGGCCCTTCTTCAGGCCCATCAGCTCGTCGTTGAACTGCTGGGGCAGAAGCGTGGAGTCCATGCCCCACAGGCGCGATTCGGTGGAAATGGAGGGGATGTCCTCGCCTGCGTCGTCGGTCGCCTTGATGGCGATCTCCACCCAGTTCTCGGGCTTCACCTTGGTGGCGGCGTTCGCGTCGACCAGCTCGAAGTAATGCTCTCGCAGCTCGTCGATCTGCTTCTCCACCTCTTCGTCGGTAGCGCCCTCGGCGGGCAGCTCGATCTCGACGGGGTCGTAGCTGGACAGCTCGAACTCGGGCTTCACCTCGACCTCGAACGTGAACGAGAAGTCCTTACCCTGAGAGGCAAGGCCCATCGTCTCGTCATCGAACTGCGGGTTGGCGATGGGATAGATGCCGGCCTCGTCGATGGCAACCGGATAGGTGTCGTTCACCAGGTCGTCGCTGACGGTCGCGGCGATGTAATCCTTGCCCAAGGCATTGTCGATGACCGGGCGCGGGGCGTGGCCCTTACGGAATCCCGGGAAGCTGTACTTCTTCGCAGCATCGCTGTAGGCCTTCTTAATGCGGGCGTCCACCTGCTTGGCGTCGATGGTGATGGACACCTTGACGCGATTGCCCTCCAATGCCTCTACTTTAGTTTCCACGTAGCTTTCCTCCATACTGTTACCGTTGTGCCAAAAGGCGTTCGGCAGTGCGCGGGCACCGCCGCGGCGCGACGATGGCTTTTGCGCGCATCGAGCACACCGACTGGGCATTATCTCACACCATCGGGGCAAGCGGAACCCTGTTCACGAAAGATACGCCAGTGGCGCCCGCCCAACGGCTGCAGCCGCTGCCCGCCGAGCAGCCTGCCGTACCTGGCACCTTCCCGAGGCGTATGCGGTGTCCCGTGTCCCGGGACGCCGAGCAGCCAGTCGACGGGGTTTCCCCAACATATCGCCTAGCGCGCTTCGCGTACCCGGAGAACACCCCATTCGGCGGCAGGATCCAAACAAGTCGGAAAACACCGCATTCGTCGCCGTCGGACACCGCCCGAAAGGGTATGATGGTAATTAATCGCAGTTGAAACGCACGAAAGGCAGTGAAACGCGTGAACGCAGCACTAAACATTCCACAAGAACGCGAACTAAAGCGCCTTATCAATTTCGAGCGCCGCACCTGCAGCGTCGACGGAGAGCTGGTGTATCGCTGCGCGCTCCCCTACCGACCCGAAGACGAGCTGCAATCCGAGCTCATCGAGCACGGCATGCTAGCGACGCACCCCGACCAACGCAAGGGGACGATCGTCGTCATCACGACTGACGGCTACTCCTACTTCATGGAAAAGGCGCGTGCCGAGCAGGAGCGCAAGCGCTCGCATCGACGTGAGATGCGACTGGTCGTCGCGGGAGTGTTGGTCGGCGCCATCTGCGTTGTAGCCGGCGTGCTGCTGGGGCACTTCCTGTAAGGGCAGACAAGAGGGCACGCTCGTCTGCGTAGCTTACGCGTTGTCCGTGCCTGATCGACGTTCTTTCACCTCGAATCGCAGCCAGATCCAAAAACCCGTCGCGGATCGCCATCAAACGCCGGTTGTGGACGAGCGATCCGCCATTTTAGGGGCGTTTCGCTAGCTTCGCGCATATTCTGCCCTACTCTGGATTTACATAAAACCATCAAACCCCAGGTAATATCTATTCTTAATTTGACATGGTGTTGTAACGCCTCGTTCTGGTCCGAGACAGCTCGTCCATAACTGGAGTTTGGTTACCGAAACGCAAGCAAAGCTGGATCTGGGGCGCAAAAACGCCTTGGCAAGCTGGCAGGAAAGCGCAATACGACCGAAAAGCGCAACTCAAGGCACGGCAGGCCGGCACAAGGAGAGGAAGAGGATCGATGACGGCTTGCAGGAAGCGATCGACCAGAAAATAGAGCGCAGACTGCAAAAAGATAAAGTGCAGGTAATCTGCGGGAAACGATCGGCTGGAAGATGAGGAAGCAATCGGCAAGATGATAGCGCGTCCAACGCAGGCCAGGACCGAAAACAGTTCCGCGGGCACGAGGACCCGCGGAATGTGAAAGCTGGTGCGGGCGAAAGGACTTGAACCTTCACACCTTGCGGTACCAGAACCTAAATCTGGCGCGTCTGCCAATTCCGCCACGCCCGCATTATGGAAAGCGCTTCCCGGCGACAGCCGAAAAGCAACGCAACCCATCATAGCAGAAAAACGCCGATTCCCGACGTCTTGCCTGCACGTTTGGACGCCTAGTCCGCCATACGGGCGAACCATTCCTTGCCGATGCGCTCCACTTCGATGTCGTCGAGGTGGGCGACATAGGCCTTGAACTGCGCATAACCGTAGTCGCGCACCTTGAAGCCACGGTGTTTGCCGCGCACTTGGGAGGCAAGTTCGGAGATCTCGATGCCATTCATGCCAGCATCGGCGACGATGCGGCGCGTGGTGGAATCGACCTCTGGCGGGGTTGCCCTCCCCTCCTTCTGAGGTTGTTCGGCAGCGGGCTTCGTCGCGGCTTTGGCGGGAGCTTTTCGGTTGCCCTTGCGGCGTGCCGCCTTTCCGGGCGCGGGTTCCTCGACCGCCGCCTGCCCAGAGTGCCCTTGCGAAGCCTCCGCGGCAGCTTCGCGCTCCTCGAGCTGGGACTCGCCTTGCGGCTGCCCTTCGGGCGCAGGAACGGCTTCGGCGGGCTGCTCCTCCCCCTCTGCGGCAGGCGGCATGTCGGTGCGCCTGGCATCTGCAGGCTCAGCCTGATCCTCACGCCGTTCGGCAGCGGCTCCGCCGCGCGATCGCCGGCGCGACCCGCCGCGGCGCTTGCGGCGATGCTGGGAGGGCCTCCCCTCCTCGGCTTCCGCTTCCTCGACGGGCTGTTCCGTCTCGACGGCGCCGGGTTCAGCCTCCGCGGACTCGGCGGCTTGCTCGGATGCCTGATCGGCGGGCTTCTCGGATTGTCCGGCCTCGCGCTGATCCTTTTTCTTCGCCAAGTCCTTGTCGTCGGCAAGCTCCACCGAAACATCGCTGCCGCTCTTGGTGATCTTCACGCTCTGGAATTTGCTGAGCAGCTTCGAAAGTAGGTTGGTGCCGTAGCTGCGCACGTCGAAATCGGGGAAGCGTTTCAGCAGGCGGCTGCCGACCTCGCCCAGGCCCGTTGCCTTGCCGTTGTTCTGGTTGTCGGTGATGATGCGCACCACCGCCTGCTCCACCTCGCGGATGGTGGGGCCGCTTTCCGCGCCGCCTCTGTCCTTGCGCTTGCCGTTGGTGTCGTCGAGCAGCAGCTCGAGCGTGGTGAACACATCGCATGCGCGACGGAACGGCGTGGGCGTCTTCTTCTCGCCCATGCCGATGACCATGCGACCGCTTTCACGCAGGCGACTGGCAAGGCGCGTGAAGTCGCTGTCGCTCGACACGATGCAGAAGCCGTCGACCGATCCGGTGTAGAGGATATCCATCGCATCGATGATCATCGCCGAGTCGGTGGCGTTCTTGCCGGTGGTGTAGCTGAACTGCTGGATGGGCGTGAGCGAGTTCTCCAGCAGCGCGTCTTTCCATTTGGCGTGGAGGGACAGCGTCCAGTCGCCATAGATGCGCTTGATGGTGACGGTTCCGTAGTTCGACAGCTCGTCGGTGATTGGTTTGATGTATTTTGCCGAGACGTTGTCGGCGTCGATGAGCAGCGCGAAGCGCTTTTCCGAATTCTGCTTATCCATCGAGGAAATGCTCCTTAGGGTTTAAAAGGCGGAGCCGGACGCGCCCTTAGAACGTGACCAGCCTATTTGCATTCTAGTGGAGGGGCGGGGATAACCGGCAGGCCATCGGCGGGCGGATAGAATCCACACAAATTACCCCTTGCGCTCAATCGAATGAGACTTTATAATTTCTCTTCGCGCCATGGTGGGTGTAGTTCAGTTGGCTAGAACGCCAGATTGTGGCTCTGGAGGTCGTCGGTTCGAGTCCGATTACCCACCCCAGCGCGCTATTGAGACTTCATGGACCGTTAGCTTAGTTGGTAGAGCAGGGGACTCTTAATCCCAAGGTCCGGGGTTCGAGTCCCCGACGGTCCACCATGAAGCTCTCCGCCCTTTAACATATGCTGCGCGCGCCGCACGCGAAGCAACTATGGACCGTTAGCTTAGTTGGTAGAGCAGGGGACTCTTAATCCCAAGGTCCGGGGTTCGAGTCCCCGACGGTCCACCATGAATTCAAAAGCCCCGTTAAACGGGGCTTTTTTATGCCCCAAACCCCCTCAGGGACTCAACCGCGCAAACGGATGCGAAGCGGAAAGGGCGCCGACGAACGCGCGATATGCGCTGGCGAGGTGTACCCGACGCCCATCCAACCGAGGCCTGCAAGAACATGCGGGGTGTGAGCCGCCCGCAGCAGCACACACCCCGCCTCGGGACCAGCCTACTCGCGCACGAGCCGACGCGCGGCAAGGAACGTCACCAGGAAGTACACGCCGTACACCGCCACGAACGCTCCGGCGCACATCGCCACCATCAAGCCGATGTCAAGCGCCCCGAACACCGACACCACGTCGGTGACCACCTGCATCGCGCAAATCGAGTGCGCCACGGCCAGCAGCAACGGGAACACGAAGTATACGCCGACCTGCACCAGCAGGGCGCGGTCGACCATCCCTGCCGGCGCACCGAGCTTGCGCAGCAGTCCATAGCGCCGCGCGTTGTCGGAAGCCTCGGAGAGCTGTTGGATCGCGAGGATGGCAGCGCAGGCCACCGTCAGCACGAAACCGAGGTAGATCGCAAGGTAGGCGATGATGGTCGACAGGCTCACGGACTGCTCCACCACGTCCAGGCGCCCCTGCGTCATGGTGATGGGCCAGGTTTGCGGATCCTCCGAAGCCTCCACTGCCTCGCATGCTTCGACGAACGCACGCTCCGTTTCATCGGAGCTGCACTGCACGTCCAGCACGGAAGTCATGATCGAAGCGCCTGCGGGAACGGCGTCGTCGGGCACGACGATGGCTCCGGTGTTGGAGGGAAACGAGGTGGTCTCGATGCACTGTCCGATGCAGCGCGCCACGGAAAGCGGGCGACTGCCGATCTGAAGCGACGCACCGCTTTCGGCAACCTTCTCGAAGAATCCACGGGTCAAATCGGAGTCGACCAAAACCGCGCACTCCCCTTCCCCCAACTCGACAGGATCCTTGCCCGCCAGCGCCAGCGCATCGTTCACCTGCGAGGCCCTCAGCAGCGGCACGGGGGTGGCCGCGTAGTTCACGTTGATGGATGCGTTGCCCGAAACCTCGGAAAGCCGCACCCCGGACGCCTCCTCGACGCGCCCGAACGTCAGCGGGTCCTCGGCATCGTCGATGAGGAAGTCCACCTGCGCAGCATCGTCGACGAGCGCCGCCGCATCGTCGCAGCCCACCGACTGCATGCTGAGCTGCAGGCCTTCGCGCATGTCGAAGCCCAGGGCGTCGGCGAAATCGCCGTAGGGCCCCAGGTCGGCGGCTGTCAGCCCATCGGAAGTCATCAAGGAAAACGTCGTGCGCACCGACGCGGAATACGCCGTGCTCTGGGCCAGGTTGTCCTCCACGGCATTGCGGATGCCGATGCCGCCGCACACGCTGGTGAGCGCCAAGAACAGCGTGAGGCACACCACCGAAAGCGTGGCGAACGTCGTGTTGACCTTCGCGTTGATCTGCCGCAGCGCGAACATGTTGAGCCCGCGGTAGTACAGGGGCTTGGCCATCTGGACCACGCGCAGCAGAAAACCCGAAAGCGACCAGAAGAACAGCACCGTGCCCACGCACACCAGAAGCGTCGCGGCGGCGAACTGCGGGGAGAGGTCGAGCAGGCCATTATCCAGCAAAAGCCGGTACGACGCGGCGATGAGCGCCACCGCGATGACGAACACCGCCAAAGACGCCGGCAGGCTCTTCAGCTTGACGTCCTGGTTGACGCTGCCCGCCCGCATCAGACCGATCAGGCGCGATTTGGAAACCTCTCGTGCGTTCACGACGGCGGCGACAAAGAAGATCGCCGCGAACACCGCCAGCGTATACGCCAGCGCATCCGCCGAGAACAGGAACGCGAACCCGCCGCTGTAGGCTATGTCGGCCGAGAACATCAACGACGTCGCGTACAGCAGCCCCTGCGACAGAGCGATGCCCAGCGCCAGCCCCACGGCAAGCGACACGGCGCCCACCAGCAGCGACTCGATCGCAACGATCTTCACCACGTCGTCCGTGGACATGCCCAGCATCAGGTAGATGCCGAACTCGCGTTTGCGCCGCCTCATGAGGAAGCGATTGGCGTACACCACCAGAAACACCAAAACGAACGCGATGAACACCGACACACCGCCGATCACCGTGCCCAGCAGCTCGAAGATGCCCTCCTGCGTGTCCGACATCGCCAGAACCGAAGGCTGCTGCGACATCGAGTTGAACGCGTAGAACACCGCCACACCCAGCACCACCGTCAGAAAGTAGATGCCGAAGTCCCTGAGGGATTTGCGGATGTTGCCCAAAGCCAGCCTAGCAAGCATCTTCCATCCCCTCCCCCATGGCGCTGACCGCATCGACGATGCGCCGGTAGAACGCAGCGCGATCCGACCCGCCGCGGCGCAGTTCGCCAGTGAGCTTGCCGTCCTTGATGAACAGGATACGCTCGGTATAGCTCGCCGAGGTGGAGTCGTGCGTCACCATGAATATGGTCGCACCCGATCGGTTGAGCGCCTCTAGCGACTCGAGCAGCTGACGGGCCGATTTCGAGTCCAGCGCGCCGGTGGGCTCGTCGGCCAGCACCAGCTTGGGATGCGTGATGGTGGCGCGCGCCGCCGCCACGCGCTGGCGCTGCCCGCCAGACAGCTGATAGGGGTATTTTCCCAGCACATCGAAGACACCCAACTGGTGCGCCGCGGCGTTCACGCGCGCGTCGATCTCGCGAGTGGGCGCCTTCTGGATGGTCAGTGCGAGTGCGATGTTCTCGAACGCCGTGAGAGTATCCAGCAGGTTTGCGTCCTGGAAGATGAACCCCAAATCGTCGCGGCGGAAGCGCGCAAGCGCCTTGCCGGTCAACCCGCTAGCGTCGACCCCGCCGATGACCACCGACCCGCTGGTGGGGGCATCGATGGTGGCTAGGCAGTTGAGCAACGTCGACTTCCCCGACCCGGACGGCCCCATGATGCCCACGAACTCACCCTCGGCCACCGTGAAGCTCACGTTGTCCAGCGCCGTCGTCACCGCACCCTCCCCGTGCTTGCCCCTGGTGCCGAAGCGCTTCGTCACGCGCCGCACCTCCACCATCGTTTTCGGTTTCGCGAAATCCGGAATCGCATAGGCCATGTCAGGCTCCTTTCCTTCGGCGACATCTTTGCCCGATGCCACTTTAGAAAGCCGCCCTTACGCGCCCTTCACGCCGTCCTTACATCTGCCTTACCGCGGGTTGCAGCACGGCAACGACAGGGCGGACGCATGCTATCATCTGCGCAGACGCCGGAATCGCCGGCAATGGGCAGCGGAAAGGGAGGGCTCGCGATGGCAATGGG
Organism: Eggerthellaceae bacterium; assembly: GCA_036306585.1. GTDB lineage: Bacteria > Actinomycetota > Coriobacteriia > Coriobacteriales > Eggerthellaceae > Aphodovivens. The sequence continues at coordinate 96,775 of JAXJZF010000004.1, read as the reverse complement.
CAGCGCTCTGTACGCCCTGGAGGAGCACCTGCTGGAAAAGCGGATCCTCATCGTGGACGACGAAGCCGATCTAGCCGACATGGTGGCCGGCATCCTGCATGCTGCCGGCTTTGCGCACGCGTCCGTAGCGCACTCGGGCGAGGAGGCCCTCATACTGATGCAGAACGCGCCCGGCGCGAAGCAGGCGCCGTTCGGCACGCGCGCGCCTTTCGATCTGTTCGTCCTCGACGTGATGATGCCGGGCATCGACGGGTTCCAGCTGCTGGCGCGTTTGCGGGCGCTGCCTGCGACAGCGGAGGTGCCGGCGCTGTTCCTCACCGCCAAAGACGAGCCGTTCGATCGGGTGAACGGGCTGTCGCTGGGCGCCGACGACTACCTGGTCAAGCCGTTCCTGCCGCAGGAGCTGGTGCTGCGCATCGCAGCAATCCTGCGCCGCTGCTACGCAAACGAGAGCCCGAAGCTGCAGCTAGCCTTCTGCACGGTCGATTTCGGCACAGCGGGCGTGGCGCGCGCCGACGGCACCACAGCGGAGCTCACGGCGAAAGAGCACGAGATTCTTAGCGCGCTGGCGCGCAACATCGGGCGCATCGTCACCATCGACGCCCTGTGCGAAGCGTGCTGGGGCACCACGTTCGGCTACGAGAACTCGCTGATGGCGCACATCCGCCGCTTGCGCGAGAAGATCGAGGAGAACCCATCGAAGCCCCAGTCGCTGGTGACGGTGAAGGGCCTGGGCTACAAGCTGGTGGTGCGACGATGAGCGGCTGGGACGGAAACCGGCCGAGTGGCGGTATGACCCCACCGGGCGCTGGCGCTCCCCCTGCCGACGGCGGCAAACCTCCCGTCGCGCCCTTCCCACCCGCCGCGGCGAGGGGAATGGCGAAGCCCGGCGCGGAAAGCTACTGGAGCGCCGGCGCGCAGCAAGCTCCCACCCCGCCCGACGATCTGCGCCGGAAGGAGCGCAAGCGCCGGCTTAACCGCTCGAAGGGGGCAGGTGGCCTGGCGCGCTTCTTCACACGGCAGGTGCTGTGGTTTCTCCTCCTGGCGCTGGTCCTGGTGATCGTGGACGTCATCCTGTACATGGCAATCGCCGTGCAGGAGATGGACCGAAGCTACCTGTTCGGCACGCCCGCATCCGTTACCAGCACCACCAGCGACCAGCTTGCGCTAGGCGAGAACGGCTACGAGCTCGCCCAGCAAGCCGCCGACGAACTCGACGCGCAAGGAGCCTGGGCGCAGCTCATCGGCCCCGACGGCGCGGTGCTCTGGTCGCGCAACGTGCCCGAAACCGCAACCGAGTCCGAAGCGGTCTCCGCCGACGGCCCCGCCGACCCCAGCTGGGGCGCGGTGCCCTCCTCCTACACGCTCAACCAAGTGGCGCTCATCGCGCACTATCACGCCCTGAACGGCTACCCCGCCTTTCTGTGGGAGCGCGACGACGGACTATTGCTGGTGTGCTTCCCCACCGGATCGTACGAGACCGTGACCGTCACCTGGCCGCAGGAGACCTGGCGCACCCTGCCCGGCTATATCTTGGGCATCATCGGGCTGGACCTGCTCATCCTGTTCGGCGCCTACCTGGTGTCGCGCCGACGGACGCAGCGCGCGGTGAGGCCCATCGGCGATGCCCTGGAGGACCTTTCCCACGGCAAGCGCACCCAGGTCGACCTGCGCGGCGACCTTCAGCCCATCGCCGACAGGATCAACGAAGCCTCCGATATCCTGGAAAGCAAGGACCGTGCGCGCGAGCAGTGGATCCGCGGGGTTTCGCACGACATACGCACGCCGCTTTCGCTGATCATCGCGAAAGCCGATGCTCTCGCCTCCGCGCCGGAAGCCGAAGGCGACGTGCAGGCTGAAGCCCGCACCATCCGCACACAGGGTATGAAGATCAAAGACCTCGTCGCCGACCTGAACGCAGCCTCGCAACTCGCCTTCGGCGAAAACCCTCTCAACCTCGAGCGCATCCACCTGCCCAAACTGCTGCGCGCCTGCGCCGCCGGCTACCTCAACAGCCACTTCGACGAGCTGCACCCGCTGGAATTCCGGTTGGGCGATTCCTGCACCGAGGCGGTGGTCCTTGGCGACGAGCGCATGCTCACGCGCTTGGTTGAGAACCTGCTGGCCAACGCGCGGCTGCACAACCCCAATGGCTGCCGCATCGATATGGAGCTGCTCCCCGCGAGGCTGCCCGGCGGGCCCGGATGCCTTCTGCAGGTGGCCGATCACGGCGTGGGCGCGATGCCCGAGGAGATGGCCGCCCTCGAAGCGCGGCTCGCCCGCGCCCGCGTGGCGCCCGATGATGCCGTGCCCGACGATGCAGGGCACGGCCTGGGACTGGTGCTGGTGGATCGCATCGCGCGAGCGCACGGCGGCGCGTTCGAAGCGCAGGCAACCCCGGGCGGGGGCTTCACCGCATGCGTGACGCTGCCTCTCGCCTAGCTCGCCCGCCGCGACCCCAGCCGCGCAGGCGCCCCATTATGAACTCCCCGTGACTTCCCGCGAACCCGGTACGGAGTAGATCCCTGAATTCGGTAATATAATTTCATCGAACACGAAACGCACCCAAGAAACGCACCAGGAGGTGTCACCGGGTTTGGAAGCACTCGAGTTGGCCCTGATACTGCTCGCCACCGTCTTGATCTCGTCTGTGGTGACCCAGCTCGTCCCGAAGGTGTCCGCTCCGCTCGTGCAGATCATCCTCGGCATCGCCGTGGCGCTGCTCTCGCCCAGCCAGGTGGAGATAACCCTCGACCCCGAACTGTTCATGGTGCTGTTTGTCGCGCCGCTTCTGTACGACGAGGCGAAAAACGCCGACAAAGCCGCCCTGTGGAAATACCGCGCTCCAGTGCTGGGCCTAGCCATTGGCCTGGTGGTGTGCACGGTGTTCGCGCTGGGCTACGCCGTGCACACCGCGCTTCCCCTGGTGCCGCTCGCCGCAGCGCTGGCGCTGGGCGCCGCGCTATCGCCCACCGACCCCATTGCAGTCGCCTCCATTTCCGAAAGCGCTGAGATTCCCAAGCGCTCGGGCAGCATCCTGAAAGCGGAGTCCCTGCTGAACGACGCATCGGGCATCGTCTCGTTCCAGTTCGCCGTAGCCGCCGCCATGACGGGCACGTTCTCGCTGGCCAACGCGACCGGCAGCTTCGCCGTCAGCTTCCTGGGCGGGCTGGTGCTTGGCGCCGTGCTGGGATACCTGGGCAACCTGTTCGTGCGCTTCGTGCGATCCACAGGACTTGAGAACACCACGTTTCATGTGCTGTTCGAAGTATGCGTGCCGTTCATCATCTACCTGATAGCGGAAGCGTTCCACGTGAGCGGCATAATCGCCGTGGTGGCGGGCGGCCTGGTGAACGTCATCTCCCCACGCGAGAGCAACCCATCGGTGTCGCGCATGAACATCGTTTCAACCAGCGTATGGCACGTCATCTCGTTCGGCCTCAACGGCTTGGTGTTCGTGCTGCTGGGCACCCAGCTCCCCCAGGCGATGTTGCACACATGGGAGGACCCCTCGATCAACAACGGCTACCTGCTTTTGGTGGTGGTGGGACTGACGGCGGTCCTGCTGGGCATCCGCTACATCTGGATCCTGTTCATGTCGCGCGTGCGCGCCCGTGGCATTGCCAAACGAGGCGCCCCTAACGCGCCCACGTTCAAGCACGACCTGCATGAATCGCTCATCATGGCGCTGTCAGGGGCGAAGGGCACCATCTCGCTGGCGGTGATGTTCAACCTGCCCAACCTGTTCCCGCAACGCCCCCTGCTCATCTTCCTCGCCTGCGGCGTGATCATCGTCACCCTGCTCATCGCGACGTTCCTCGTGCCGGTGATCGCCCCATCCAAGAAACCCAAGCCGAGCGAAGAGGAACGGCACCAAAAAGAGCAGCAGGCGGCCGTGGACATCCTGCGCAGCGTCATAGAGGAGCTTGCCGCACGCCAAACAACCGACAACCGCTACGCTACGCAGCTGGTCATCACGTCGTACAACGACCGCATCGCGCGCATCAAGGACAGCGGTGACATCCAGGACGAAGCCGAAGTGCAGCTGCACCTGAAATGCCTTCAATGGGAGCGCGAGCGCACCAAGCAGCTGGTCGATGCGGGAGACGCCAGTCCCGCCGTAGGCTATCGCAATCTCACGCGTTTGGACCGTTCGGAAGCGCTGCTGCGCCACCGCGCGAAGGGCAGCTCGTTCAGCAATGCCCTCGCGCGCATCCGCTCCATGGCGCGCAAGGGCATCGGCTCGCTCATACAGAGTCTGCCCGACGCCTTGGTGGCCGACAGTTTGCTCGAACGCCGGCGCGTCCAGCTGGTGGGCACCCAGTACGTCATCTCGAAGCTGCAGAAGATGCTTGCCTCCCCCGACATCGACGTGCCCGCCGAGGCCGCAGGCACCTTGCTGGTGGAATACCAGCGCATAGCGCGCACGCTCACCAGCGACACACCCTCCATCACGGTGCTCACCAACATCGCAGCGAAGTCGAGCGACATCGAGCGCCTGGCGCTGCAGCTCGAGCTCGAGCAGATCCAAAAGTTCTACGAGGACGGCGTTATCTCTCGTGCGTTCTCCCGCCGCATGCGCGAGAACGTGAACCTGATGCAACTCGACCTCGGCGACAGCATCTAACCTGCCGCCCTGTGTCGCCCGGCAAACCCCACGACACATCACACCAAACAGAGAAGGGCACCCACCCGGGCGCCCTTCGTTCGAGACCGTTATATCCGATCTGCCGTGCTCTCCCCTACATCTTCACAGGGGCGCTCACGCCCAGCAAGCCGAGAGTCAGCGCCAGCACCGTGCGGGCGGCGTCGGCCAGTGCCAGGCGCGCCTGCTGCAGCTCGGGCTCCACGCCGATCACGCGGCATTCGGTGTAGAACTGATGGAACAACGCCGCCAGATCCTGCGCGTAATGTGTCAGGCGGAACGGGGCGCGGTCGCGCGCAGCGAGATCGATGAACTCCTGGAAATCGGCCATCTTGCGCATGAGGGCAAACTCGGCAGGCTGGCCCAAAGGCGAAAGGTCGGCATCGGCAGGAGCCACCTTGTCCGCCAGGTCGTCCATGGACAGCAAGCCTTCCTCGGCAGCCTGCGCGTCCTGCGCTTCCGCAGCCTTGCGAAGCAGCGAGCATATGCGCGCGTGGGCGTACTGCACGTAGTACACCGGATTGCTGGCGTCCTTCTTCTTCGCCACCTCGATGTCGAAATCGATGGGCTGGTCCGAAGAGCGCGATAGCATGAGGAAACGCGTGGCGTCCACGCCCACCTCGTCGATGAGCTCGGCGAACGTCACCATCTCGCCGGTGCGCTTCGACATGCGCACTGCTTCGCCGTCGCGAAACAGGTTGACCAGCTGGCCGAGCACCACCTCTAGCGCGCCCTTATTTCCCCACGCCTCCAGCATCGCCTCGCATCGCTTCACGTAGCCGTGATGGTCGGCGCCCCAGATGTCGATGAGATGGGTGAACCCGCGCATCAGCTTGTTGTGGTGGTAGGCCATGTCGCTGGTGAAGTAGGTGTACTCGCCGTTCTCCTTGATGAGGACGCGGTCCTTGTCGTCGCCGAATTCGGTGGAGCGGAACCAGGTGGCCCCGTCCTTCTGATAGAGGTAGCCCTTCTCGTCCATGGCCTTCAGTGCACGAGACACTGCCGTCTGACCCTCTTCGTCCTCGACGTAGAGATTGCGCTCGGAGAACCAGCAGTCGAAGTGCACGCCGAACCCGCCCAGAGTGTCCTGCATCAGCTGCAGCATCTCCTTGTACGCCATCTCGCGAAACGCCGCCACGCGCTCCTCGTCAGGAACCTCGAGCCACTTGGCGCCATCGCGGTCGATGATGCCCTGTGCGATGTCGGCCACATACGAGCCGCCGTAGCATTTCTCGGGCATCGGGATGTCGCGGCCCAGCAGCTGCTGATAGCGCACGGACACGGAGTTGCCGAACACGTCCATCTGCACACCATGGTCGTTGATGTAGAACTCCTCGGAAACATCGTAGCCCGCATGGCGCATGACGCGCGCCATGGCATCGCCCAGCGCCGCCCAGCGCCCGTGGCCCACATGCATGGGGCCGGTGGGGTTGGCCGAGACGTACTCCAAGTTGATGCGGCCCGCTTCGGTCTTAGGCGCGCCCTTGCCGAAATCGGAGCGCTCCCGGCGCACTTGGCGGACAACGCTCTGGAACGTGGTCGGCGTCAGGCGCACGTTGATGAAGCCGGGGCCGGCAACCTCCACCGAGGCGATGAGGTCGTTTTCAGGAAGATGGTCCACGATGACCTGGGCTATCTCGCGCGGGTTGCGCTTGGCCTGCTTTGCGCAGCGCATGGCGACGGTGGATGCCCAATCGCCGTTCCCCTCGTCGCGCGGGCGCTCCAAAGCGGGCGCCGGAGGCTGCTCGAGCGCCAGCGACCCGTCAGAGCACGCGGCGGCGATGGCCTTTTCGATTACCTGCTCAAGTTGCTCTCGAATCTGCATCGTGGAATCGTTCCCTTTCGAAACGCAAGGGCCGCTGTCGCGAGCGGCCCTTGCAGGTTGCCATGCACTTTAACCAAGGCATTCTATCATCTTACGCCGCATCCCACGCACCTCATCGGGAAAAACGCGCAAGTGCAGCCGGAAACCCAGCCCCGGGCCCGCCAGCCGTCCTAGCGTTGCTCGCCTGTGCCGCGCGGCATCGGCGGACGGACCGCAGGATCGTCCTGCTGCACCTCTCCGGCAGCGAGCATCTGCTCGAACATCGACGCGGTCTCCTGGAAGCGGGACGGCAGCACCACCGTGGAGGTGCGGCCCGTCTTGGCGAACTCGTTCATCATCTCGGTCCACTGGGTGAACAGGAACAGCTCGTTGGCTTCACGCGTGCTCACGCCCGACTCCTTGATGACGTCGAGCGACGAGGCGATGCCTTCCGCGATCGCCTTGCGCTGGGCGGCGATGCCCTTGCCCGATTCCTCCATAGCCTGGGCTTGAGCCTGCGCCTCGACGACCACCTTGATGCGGTCGGCATCGGCGAGCGCCTGCGCAGCTTCCTTTTCGCGCTGGGCGGAGTTGATCTTGTTCATGGACGCCTCGACGTCAGCGGGAAGGCCGATGGAGGTGATAAGGGTGGACACCAGGTCGTAGCCATAGGCAACCATGCGCGCGGCGACGGTGGTGTTGACGTCCTGGGCGATGAGATCCTTGTTGTCGAACACCTCGTCGAGCGTGTAGTTGGGGATGGCCGAGCGCAGCGCGTCGGCGATGTAAGCTCGCATCTGTTCTTCAGGGTCGGACAGCATGTAGTAGCTGCGGTAGACGCCGGTCTGCTGCGGGGTCTGCCCGCGGTCGTAGCTCACATGGTACTGGGCCGCAACCTGCATGGTGATGGTCACGTTGTCCTTGGTCTTGCCGTCGATCTGCAGCTGCGATTGACGCGTGCGCAGGTCGACCTTGGCGGCGATTCGCTCGACGAAGGGGATCTTGAAACGGATGCCGGCGCCCGCCGTGCGGTTGAACTTGCCGAACCGCTCGATAATGTACTCGGTTTGCTGCTGCACGATGAACACACCCTGGAACACCACGAACAGGATGACCAGGACGACGACGAAGAAAAATACGATGCCCATAACCGCTCCCATCATTTCGAGAATCTTGCCGAACATATGCGAAGGCCCCTCGAAGCGCGCCGACCGCAAGCTCGGCGGAAAGCCTATTTCAACGTGGCGTACATGACCGCCTTGATGGAGTGCATGCGATTTTCCGCCTCGTCGAACACCACCGAGCGCGGGCCTTCGAACACCTCGTCGGTCACCTCGAGCTCGGTGAGCCCGAACTTCTCGGCGACACGGCGCCCCACATCGGTCTTGGCGTCGTGGTAGGCGGGCAGGCAGTGCATGAAGATGGCGTCATCGGCCGCCACGTCGAACAGCTCGGACCTCACCTGGTACGGCGAGAGCAGCTCGATGCGCTCGGCCCACAGCTCGTCGGGCTCGCCCATGGACACCCACACGTCGGTGTAGATGACGTTCGCGTCGCGGCATGCCTCCATGGGGTTCTCGCACAGCTCCACGCTGCCGCCGGTCTGCTGCGCGATCTCGCGGCAGGTCGCCACCAAATCGGCGGCGGGCATCTGCTTTTCCGGGCCGCACGCGACGAAATGCATGCCCAGCTTCGCGCACACCACCATCAGAGAGTTTGCCACGTTGTTCTGAGCATCGCCCATGAACACCAGCTTCAGGCCGGCGACCCCTTGGGGGAAGTTCTCCTCGATGGTCATGATGTCGGCGATCATCTGCGTGGGATGGAACTCGGTGGTGAGGCCGTTCCACACGGGCACGCCAGCGTATTCGGCCAGCTCTTCGACGATATCCTGGCCGAAGCCGCGATACTCGATGCCGTCGAACATGCGACCGAGCACGCGGGCGGTGTCGGCAATGGATTCCTTCTTGCCCATCTGCGAGCCCGCGGGGTCCAGATAAGTCACGCCCATGCCCAGGTCGTGGCCGGCCACCTCGAACGAGCAGCGCGTGCGCGTGGAGGTCTTCTCGAACAGCAGCACGATGTTCTTCCCCTCCAGATGGCGGTGCGGGATGCCGGCGCGCTTCAGGTGTTTGAAGTCATGGCCCAGCGCGATGAGATAGCGAATCTCGTCGGGGGTGAAATCAAGCAGCTTCAGGAAGCTGCGACCGCTCAAGCTGATGGGCATCGGTCATCCTTTCTCGTATGCGGCGGGCAGGCCCGGAAGGCGCCCGCACCCGCTGCGGAAATGCGGATCGTTTGGAAACAGCATACCCGTTTCCGCAGCGCATGGCGCCCGCGCGCTCCAGATTTGACATTCGGAAACGAAAAACGCCTCGCGCGCCCAGTAGGACTCGAACCTACAACCTACGGATTAGAAGTCCGTTGCTCTATCCATTGAGCCATGGGCGCGCAAGACGTTTGCCGAAAAGCAGACGTATTATAGCGCTAAACGCCCTTACTGCTGCGCGACATGGCTATCTTGCCCGTGCGCGTCATCTCCTTGATGCCGTAGGTGCGGAAGAGATCCTCGAGCCCCTTGAGCTTGGATGAGTCGCCGGTGGCCTCGATGGTGAGCGAGCTGGCGCCCACGTCCACGATCTTCGCACGGAAGATGTTGGCGATCTCGATGATCTCGTTGCGCCGCTCGGGCGCGGCATCCACCTTGAACAGCACCAGTTCGCGCTCGATGGCGCCTTCGTTGGTGAGGTCGGTGATCTTGTGCACGTCGATGAGCTTGTACAGCTGCTTGGTGATCTGCTCGTAGGCGACGTCATCGGCGATCACGATGGCGGTGATGCGGGATAGGCCGGGGTCTTCGGTGGTGCCCACCGACAGCGACTCGATGTTGAATCCGCGCCGCGAGATGAGCCCGGTCACGCGCGAGAGCACGCCCGCCTTGTTGGAAACCAGGACCGATAGCACATGCCTCATCGCGAACCTCCTCGCGTCGCATTTCCCTGCGCGCCGTCGGTGCGCACCGCGCCCACGGCGATGTCGATCGCCCCAATGGGGTCGTCGAGCGCAGCCCCGGGCGCCACCATGGGGTACACGCTCTGCTCGGGCGAGATGGCTATGTCGAGCAGGTAGGCACCGTCGGCCTCCATCATGCGCGCGAGCGCCCTCTTCACCTGGCCCGCGTCCTCGACGCGCTCGGCCTGCCAGCCGTAAGCGTCGGCAAGCTTCACGAAGTCGGGGACGGCATCCAGCAGCGTCGCCGAATAGCGCTTCCCATAGAACAGCTTCTGCCATTGGCGCACCATGCCCAGGCAGCGGTTGTCGAGCACCAGCACCTTCACCGGCAGGCGGTGGACCGTCGCGACGGCCATCTCCTGCTCGTTCATCTGCAGCGAGCCGTCGCCGGCCACCAGCACCACCTGCTTGCCGGGGCAGCCCAGCTGCGCGCCGATGGCAGCGGGCAGCCCGAAGCCCATCGTGCCCAAGCCGCCGGGCGAGATGAACGTTCGCGGGCATTCGCGCCGGATGCACTGCGCAGCCCACATCTGGTGCTGCCCCACCTCGGTCACCACGATGCTATTGCGCGGATCGAGCATGTCGGACAGGCACTCCAGCACGCGCTCGGGCATGATGTCGGACGGGTCGGCATCCTCATCCACCTGGTACACCGGATGGCGCTGCTTCCACTCGTCGATGGTCACCAGCCACGCGGCCGTGCGCGGCACGGCGCCTTGGCGCGCGAGCTCGGCATCGATGGAGGCGAGCACCCCCTTCAGGTCGCCCACGATGGGCACCTGCACGGCGCGCACCTTCCCTATCTCGGCGGGGTCGATGTCGATGTGGATGACGTCCGCATCGGGAGCGAATCGATCGAGCCTTCCCGTCACGCGGTCGGAGAAGCGCGCCCCGCAGGCGATGATGAGGTCGCTTTCGGTGAGCGCGAGGTTGGCGTACATCGAGCCGTGCATGCCCACCGCACCCAGGTTGAGCTGGTGGGAGGCGGGTATGCCGCCTTTGCCCATGAGCGTGGTGACCACAGGGATACGCATCGTTTCCGACAAGGCGATGAGCTCGTCGGTAGCATTCGACGAGACGACCCCGCCGCCCGCGTAGATGATGGGGCGATCCGCCTGCATGATGCGCGCCACGGCGGCCTTCACCTGCCGCGCATTGCCCTTGTACGTCGGCTTATACGAAGACAAGCTCACCTGGTCGGGGTATTCGAACACCACCCGCTCGGACGCGACGTCGGAGGGAATGTCGATGAGAACCGGCCCCGGCCGCCCCGTGCGCGCGATATGGAACGCCTCACGGAACACGCGGGGCAACTCGGCGGCGCTCGCCAGCAGGAAGCTGTGCTTGACCACGGGCATGGTGATGCCCACGATGTCGGATTCCTGAAACGAGTCGGTGCCGATGACGCCACGCGGCACCTGGCCGGTGATGATCACAAGCGGGATGGAGTCCATGTAGGCGGTGGCGATGCCAGTGACGGTGTTTGTTGCGCCCGGGCCGCTCGTGACCATGGCCACCCCCACGTCGCCGGTGGCGCGCGCGTAGCCGTCAGCCTCGTGCACAGCGCCCTGCTCGTGACGGCTGAGGATATGGGTGATGAGCTTGGAATCGTACAGCGCGTCGTACAGCTTGATTGCCTGGCCGCCGGGGTAGCCGAACACGTAGCGGACGCCCTCCGCCTCCAGCGAGGCGATGGCCGCCTCGGCCCCGGTCATCTCCCTGCCCTGCTTGGGGGTACGGCTGCCGAGCCCGCGCGGGGCTCCCGCCCGCGCTGCGGTAAGCAGCTCCTGCCCGGCAGGCGCGACGGCCGATTGCGCAGCCCGCAACGCCCCTTCTCGCGAACCGCCTCGATTGCATTCGCCCATAGCCGATCTCCTCCTGCATCCCCGGTGCCATCGTTCCGATCGCATTCGAACACTATAGCACCCGCCGGGTCTGCGAAACGACACGGCGGGTGCAAACGGAATCGCCCTCCAGGCTGGTATTGCGCGACGTCCCGCGGCTCCTAGGCGTTGTCGCGCTCGAATCGATCCATAAACGCGATGAGAGCCCTGACGCCCTCCTCGGGCATGGCGTTGTAGATGCTCGCTCGCATGCCGCCCACGGTCCGGTGGCCCTTGATGTTGACGATACCGGCATCCTTGGCCTCCGCGACGAACTTCGCATCGAGGTCGGCGTCGCCAGTCACGAACGGCACGTTCATGATGGAGCGATCCTCCGCCGCCACCGTCGCCTTATACAGCTTGCTTTGGTCGATGAAGTCGTAGAGCACTTTGGCCTTGCGCTGGTTGCGCTTCTGCAGCTCGGGCAGGCCGCCTTGGGCGATGATCCACTTGAACACCAAACCGCAGATATAGATGCCCCAGGCGGGAGGCGTATTGTACAGCGAGCCGGCGTCAGCCTGCGTCTTCCACTTCAGCATGGTGGGACAGCCCGCCAGAACGTCGTCGCGGATGAGGTCGTCACGTATGATGGAGATCACGACGCCCGCGGGCCCGATGTTCTTCTGAACGCCGCCGTACATCACGCCATAGCGGGTGATGTCGAACGGCTCGGAGAGGAAGCACGACGACACGTCGGCCACCAACGGAACATCGCCGGTATCGGGCAGCTCATGGAACTTGACGCCGTAGATGGTCTCGTTCTCGCAGATGTACACGTAGTCGGCATCGGGCGAAAGCTCAAGCTCGGACTGCTTGGGTATGCGCGTGTAGCCCTCGTCCTCGGTGGAGGCGGCGACGCGCGCGTCGCCGTAGATCTTCGCTTCCTTCCACGCCTTCTTGCCCCACGAGCCAGTGATGATGTAGTCGGCCACGCCAGGCGCCCCGTCGGCGCGCGGTTCCATGAGATTCAGCGGAATGGCGGCGAACTGAGAAGATGCGCCACCTTGCAGGAATAGCACCTTATAGTTGTCGGGAATTCCCGCCAGCAAGCGCAGATCGGCTTCGGCTTCTTCGATGATCTGGGCGAATTCCTTGGAACGATGGCTCATCTCCATGACGGACATGCCGCACCCATGCCAATCGAGCATCTCGGACGCCGCCTGCTTCAGCACCTCCTCGGGAAGGACCGCCGGTCCTGCGGAAAAGTTGTAAACCCTGCTCATGAATGCCTCCTTGGCCTGCTTGCCGACCGCCGCTCTTTGACGTTGTGCGCTTTAGCATAGCAGTGCGATAAAGCAATGTTGTTTCTAATCCGCAAAATCACCCGAATGCATCTGGCAGCGGCAGGAATGCAGAGAGCGCTTTGCACTAGCGGACGGCAAGCACGCGGTAGAGCTCGACGCGCCAGTTGAACCGTAGACGAGCACGGAATATATGGGACAATGCCCTTGAAAGGAGGAGGCGGATATGACGACGATCGGGGTGCTTTCCGATACGCACGGACGACTGCCGCTGCTCGCATACGAGGCGCTGGCGACGAGCGACTTCATCGTCCATGCAGGCGACATCTGCGATCCGGCCATTTTACGCGAGCTCGAGACGCTCGCCCCCGTTTGCGCCGTCTTGGGCAATAACGACTTCGACGAATATGGCGACGGCGTGCGCCGCTTCGCCTCGCCGGTGGTCGACGGCGTGCGCCTGCTGATGGCTCACTACCCCCAGCATGTCCGCATCGGACCGCATGGCTGCGCCGCTCTCGCGCCGGGAGATCCGCTGCCGGAAGTCTGCATCCACGGGCATACCCATATCGCACAGCTTGCCGTGGGCAAGGAAGCGCGGCCGGCGAGCCTGCTGATATGCCCAGGATCGACCACGCGCCCGCGCGGTGGGATGCCGGCGAGCGTGGGCTTCATCGAAGTAAGTGACGGCTGCCTTCTATCGGCGCGCATCGAATCGCTAGAAGGCAAAACGCTGTTCACGCACGATTTCCGGCATCACGCAACACGCTAGGGCCGCTGCGGCTTCCCGAATTTCTCGCGTAAGGCGCGGCAAGCGCATTCCGGAGCGAAACGCTCGAGGCTCTCGTCGTTCATGCTGGCGATCTCACGCACGATCGAGGACGAAAGGTACATGTATTCCGGCGGAGACATGATGAACACGGTCTCTAGCTCGGGACTGAGCTGATAGTTCAGCGCGGTTTGCTGGAATTCGTATTCGAAGTCGGTTACCGCGCGCAGGCCCTTCACGACGATGGTCGCACCGATCTGCCGTGCGAAATCCACCAGGAGCCCGTCGAAAGGCTCGACGCGCACGTTGGGCAGATGCGCCGTGGCCTCGCGCGCCAGACGCGTGCGCTCCTCCAGCGAGAACAGCGGCCCCTTCTTGCGCGAAGCGGCGACGGCGACCACCACCTCGTCGACAAGCTGCGCGGCGCGCGTGATGACGTCGAGGTGCCCCTTGGTGATGGGGTCGAACGTACCGGGAGTGACTGCTCGTTTCATTCGGCGGACCTTTCTTTCCTATCCCCCTCATCCGCTTCCGGCGCATCGTCGGAAGCGGATGCCTTTCCAGCCGCTACGCCCTCGCCCGAGCAGGCGATGCGTAAAAGGTCGACGCAAGTATCGCCGTACTTCTTGCGCGATGCAAGCGCGAGCCCGTTTGCCTGCGCCGCCTCATCCACCGAAGGGGAATCGACAGCGGCATGCTCGTAGACCACGATGGCCCCGTCGGCCACCACGCCGCCTCGCACAAGCCGCGCCACCAAGCCCAGCACATCGCCCGCCACATATGCATAGGGCGGATCGAGGAACACCAGGTCGAAGGGAGGGTTCGCAAACGAAGGCGGGGTTTTGAACACGTCGGCGCGATGGATGCGCGCCCGCGACGAAGGCAGACGCAGCGCCTTGGCGTTCTCCATCAGGGCGGAAAGCGCCGCCCGATCGCGCTCGTACAGCTGGGAGCAGGCCGCTCCTCGCGAGAGCGCCTCGAACGACAGGGCCCCCGACCCCGCGAACGCGTCGAGCACAACCGCCCCTTCCAGCCCGCCGCGCGCACTGGCGAGCGCGCTCATCAGCGCCTCGCGAACGCGATCGGTCGTGGGCCGTGTGCCGGAACCTTTCGGGGCCTTAAGCTGCCTTCCCCTGAATTCGCCTGCGATGATGCGCATCGCTACCCTTTCCTTCCCCTCTGCCGCTCTTCCCCGCGCGCCGCCGCTATGCGCACCTCGCGGGCGAGGGCGCGGTGATCCTGCGCGGAAAGCTGCGGATCGGCATCCAAGATTGCCAGCGCATCGGCATGCGCAGCTTCGATGATGTCGGCATCGCGCACGACGTTGACCAGCTTCAACGTCGACGCGCCGCTTTGGCGGTTGCCTAGGATGTCGCCCTCGCGGCGCAGCGACAAGTCGAACGCCGCGAGCTCCAGCCCGTCATCGGTACCCTCCATGGCGGAAAGCCGCGCCAAGGCGGCATCGGTGCGCGAGGCAGAGACCAAGAACACCTGGCCCTTCTTGCTGCCGCGGCCCACGCGGCCCCTCAGCTGGTGCAGCTGCGACAGACCGAAACGGTCGGCGTCCTCGATGATCATCACCGTGGCATTGGGCACGTCCACCCCCACCTCGATGACTGTCGTGGCAACCAGCACCTGCACCTCGCCGGAGCGGAAGCGTTCCATGGTCTGCTGTTTCTGCGCGCCGGACATCCGTCCGCACAGCAGCTCGACGCTCCAATCGGCGAACACGCTGCGCTGGAGGAATTCCGCCTCCTGCTGCGCCGCCGCCACGTCCTCGCCGGCGTAGTCGCCGTCGTCCTCGATGCTGATGGCCGCGTACACGTATTCGTCCTCGTCGCCTTCGCGGGACGCGCGCTTGCCGGCGCGCTCGTCGCGCTCCTGGGTGCTCTGGCCGACGAGCGGGCATACCACATACACCTGCTCGCCGCGCTCTAGCGCCTCCCGCGCGGCATCGTAGGCGTGCCCCTTGTCGCGTTTGGAAAGTACCTTGGTGGTGCGCCCCGCTGCGGTCGAAGGGCGTTGCCGCAGGTAAGTGAGTTCCATCGCGCCGAACAGCGCCAGCGCCAACGAGCGCGGGATAGGGGTTGCGGTGAGCGAGAGCGCGTCCACCGCAGTCCCCTTGGCAAGGAGCTTCTCGCGCTGCTCGACACCGAAGCGCTGCTGCTCGTCGATGACGACCAGGCTGCACCGCGCCGGCGCCACATCGTCTTCCAGAAGCGCATGGGTGCCGATGAGCACCGGAAGCGACCCGGAAGCCAGCAGCTCAAGGACCTCGGCGCGCTCGGCGGCGGGGGTAGAGCCGGTGAGCACGCGCCAGCTCACGCCCGCCGCGTCAAGCCAAGGCCCCAGGCTTTCCCCATGTTGGCGCGCGAGCACCTCGGTGGGGGCCATCATCAACGCCTGCGTGCCCGTGTCTGCCACGGCCGCCAGCGCGAAGGCGGCGACGGCGGTCTTGCCGGTGCCCACATCGCCCAGCAGCATGCGGTTCATGGCATGGAGCGAAGCCATATCCCCCAAAATGGCGTCGCGCGCAGCGGATTGGTCTTCGGTGAGGGCGAAGGGCAGCGCCTCGGCGAGCGCCGAAACGCAGGGGCCGTCGACCGTGTGGCTCATCGCCGCGCAGCCTTCCTCGCGCGCACGGCCGTCGCCTATAAGCTTGAGCTGCAGCATGAGCAGCTCCTCGTAGGACAGGCGGCGGCGTCCCTGGGCAGCCTCCTCCATGGTCTGGGGAAAATGAATGCAGCGAAGCGCCTGGCCCCTGCTCATCAGGCGATGCCTCAGGCGGACATCCAGCGGCAGGGGGTCTAGCATGCCCATGCAAAGCTGCAGCGCGTTGCCCACCAGGCGGCGCATCCAGGCGGCTGACACCTTCTCGCATGCCGGATGCACGGGGATGATCATTCCCTCGGCGCCCTGGCCGCTCTCGAGCTTTTCCAGATAGGGGTTGGTCATGCGCTTAAAGCCGAAGTTGAACTCGACGGCGCCCGCCACCGCCACGCGCATGCCCGGCGAAAGCTGCTCGGCCAGCCAGGGCTGCCGAAAGCAGGTGACGATGAGCGTGCCGGTATCGTCGACCAGCGTCACCTCGGTCAGGGTCAGGCGCGGCTTGGGCCGTTTCAGCTTGACCTCGTGCACCGAGCCCTCGATGGTGCAACGCTCGCCGATCCGCGCCTGTGCGATCGACTTCTTCGCGGAAAGGTCCACATAGCGGCGCGGATAATGCGTCAGCAGGTCGCGCACGCTTGAGATGCCCAGCCCCGCCAGCGCCTTCGCCCGTGCGGGGCTCACCAGACGCACATGGTCGACCGGCTCGTCCAACGCGAGCGTTGCGGCGAGCCGGTCGGCGGGTTCGGTGTGGGCTTGCTTCTCGGTCACGTCAGCCGATGCGCCGCCTACTCAAGCGACAGGACGATGGGATACAGAGGCTGCTCGCCGCGATGGGCGTCCACCTCCAACTCGTCGAATTCCGACTCGATGCGCTCCACCAACGCGTCGAAGGCGTCGTCGGGCATGTCCTCGCCCGCCAGGATGGTGAGCGTGTCGGCGTCGTCGGCCTCCATAGCCTCCAGCAGGCTCATCACCACGTCCTCCACCTTGCTGCCGACCGCCTCGATGGCACCGTCTGCGATGCCGATGACGTCGCCTTCGCGGATGGGGTTGTCGTGCGCATCCTTGGAATCCTTGATTGCCGTGGTCACCTCGCCGGTGTGCACGTCCTCGCATGCCTCCGCCATGGCCTCGACGTTGTCGTCGAGCGACTGGCCGGCATCCAGGCCGAACAGAGCCGAAAACGCCTCGGGCACGCTCTGGGTGGGTACCACCGCGCAGGGCTTCTCGGACAACGCGGCGGCGCTTTGGGCCGCCATGATGATGTTCTTGTTGTTGGGAAGGATGATGACGGCGTCGGCGTTCACGCGCCCGACCGCGTCCAGAAGGTCTTTGGTGGAGGGGTTCATGGTCTGCCCGCCGGACACCACCACGTCCACCCCCAGGCTCTCCAGGATGGCAGCGTTGCCCGAACCGGCGGCAACCGCCACCACGCCCAGCGGCTTGCCGGGTTCTGCAGCTTGCTCGGCCTCCAGCTTGTCGTTGCGCGCGGCGCTTTGCAGCTGCATGTTGTGGATGTGCACCTCGGACACCTGCGCATCGTGGGTGAGGAACCAGCCCAGCACCTGGTCGGGGCGGTTGGTGTGCACGTGCACCTTGAAGTTAGGGTGCATGCCCACCATCAAGTCGCAATCGCCCATAGTGGGAAGGAAGCCCTTCGCCGCATCGACGTCCACAGTGCCGGAATGCACTAGGAACTCGGTGCAGTAGCGGTAGGCCGAGCCCTCCCAGTCGTTGATCTGCTCGATCTCGACCTTCGGGGCCAGACCGCGGGCGAACGCAAGCTCGTCGCCGAGCTTGCCCGCCTTGCCGGTGAGCGCCGAGGCGAAAGCGTCGAAGAAGATGGCCAGGCCGAAGCCGCCCGCGTCCACCACGCCGTTCTCCTTAAGCACGGGCAGCAGCTCGGGGGTGCGCTGCACCGAGGCGAACGCTTCCTGCACCACGTGCTCGAGCGCCTCGTCGCAGGAGAGCTTCTTCTTGCGCGCGTGCTTCGCGGCGGCGGCGGAATCCTTCAGCACGGTGAGGATGGTGCCCTCCACCGGCTTGCGCACCGCCTGGAAGGCAACCTCGACGGCGCGGGCGAACGCCGCGTCGATGCTGGCGGCGTCCATTTTGCCGGCCTTCTCGGAGCCTTCGCACAGGCCGCGCAGGATCTGCGAAGTGATGACGCCGGAGTTGCCGCGCGCGCCCATGAGCGCGCCTGTGGTGATGGCCTTGCGCACCGCCGCGCCATCGGCGCCGATGGGCAGCGCCGCCAGGTTGTCGACGACCGACGCCAGGGTCAGCGACATATTCGTGCCCGTGTCGCCGTCGGGAACCGGGAACACGTTGAGGCGGTTGATCTCTTCCTTGCGCTCATCAAGGACCTTGCTTGCAGCGGCGATCGCGTTGATGATGTCGTTACGCGAATAAGTGTCAGACATGGTGGGTTTCCAATTTCTCCTGGGACGCCGGCGCGCCGAAAAGGCACGCTCGCAGCGCGCTGCGTCCTGCGTTTCCTACTCGTCGGATGGCTGCGAGCCGGCTAGCGGCGCACCTTCACCCCCTGCACGTGCACCTCGACGCCGTCGAGCGGCACGCGCGCATACTCCTTCAGCACGAACGAAACCTGGTCGATGAGGTTTTGGGACACGGTGTTGATGTTGGTGCCGTACTCGATGACCACGTACAGCTCCACATGGACGCCCACCTCGGTGGTGGTGACCACCACGCCGCGGCGCAAGCGCGATGCCGGCAGGATCTTCGCGATGCCGTCGACGGCGGTCGGAGCCGTCATGCCGACGATGCCGTAACATTCCAGCGCGGCGTTGCCCACCATGTCGGCGAGCACGTCGTTGGCCACATGCAGGTTGCCCGGGATCTGTGCACCCATGTCGCATCCTCCCTTTCGAAAGCAGTGCTCCCGCCCGAGCCGAAGCCGGCTGGGAGCGCTGCAAGACCTCGAATCACATATACGCGAAAAAGTATACCGCAAGCGGCAGATCGGATTGGAAACCCCATGCGAAATCACGCAGAGGGCATGAATGGGCATGAAGGGGCTCCACGAAAAATACTTGTTGAGTATAGCGCGGTTGTGCTATAGTAGGTAGGCTTTTTTGTCATCGAACGGTTGCGCATGCGCAGATGCGGAACCGAACCCGAGCATGATGGAGTGAGAACTATGTCGAAGATTTGCGAAGTTTGCGGTAAGGCCCCTTCTGCTGGCCGCAGCATCAGCCACTCGCATCGCGTGACCAACCGCATGTTCCGTCCGAACGTGCAGAAGATCACCATCCGCGATGAGAAGGGCCATGTGCGCAAGGCCAATGTCTGCACCAATTGCATGAAGTCGGGCAAGGTCACCCGCGCTTAGTCGCCGGCCCACCGAGGGCGCGCCGCTGCGCCCGTCCGCGAAGAAGACCCGAGGCACGGCGCTTCGCCGATCCGAGCTCCCCGCACAACGCAGAGCGTTTCGCGCAGCTCCCATGGTGCATCGCCGTTCCTCGGGTCTTCTTGTATTCTGAAAGGCTCCCTATCACGTCCTGCAAGGCGAAAGGCCCTCGGCGTTTACCGAGGGCCTTTCGCATTCCCGCTATCGAACGAAGCTACTGAATAACCAGCAGGCGCTTGCAATGGGGGCACGTTCCCAGCGGGGCATCCCGCTTCACCTCCATCAGCCTGCCGTGGTCGATGGGCATGCGGCACGCGCCGCACGTGTCGCCGTTCAGCACAGCCACCGCCACGCCGCCGCAGCGGGCGGCGATCTTCTCGTAAGACGAGAGCAGCTCCTGTCCCATCGCCTGCGCGAGCTCGGAGCGTTTAGCCTCCAGCTGCATAATGGCGGCACGCAGTGCCCCGCCTTCCTTCTGGAAGGACTCCGTGGCCTCTTGCTCCTGCTTGTCCAGGACCACGAGCGCCTGGTCGATCTGCTTCGCCACGCCCTCGATCTTCTCGAGCTCCTCGGCCTTGGCGCCGAGCTCCTCCTCGATCGCGGAACGACGCTTCGCGATGCCGTTGAGCTCTTTGGTGCGCGACTCCACGTTGCGATAGTCGCCATGCGCCTCGTCGATGAGCTGCTGGACCTGATGCTGCTTGTCGGACAGCGACGCATCCTCGTCCTCGAGCTTCGAGACCTCCGCTTCGGCCTTGCGGCGCAGCTCGTCGGCCTGCTCCTGCTTCTTCTTCACCTGTTCGCGCTTCGTGCGCGATTCGAGGATGCGGCCCCTTTGGGGAAGTTCTTCGAACTGCTTGCGCGTCTTCAGCAGTGTCAGATCGGCCTGCTGGAGCTTGATCAAGCCCGCTACTTGCTCGGGTGTTGCTTGCATCCGCTGTCCTTTCGCGTTTATTCCTTACATGCGCACCGACTCGGGCAGCATCCAATTGCCGCCCTGATCCAGCACCTTGATGTTCTCCTCCGGCACGCCGATGCGCTGGCAGGCCGAAGCCAGGACCGCCGTGAACGGCAGCTCGGAGACGTCATGCCCCAGTTCGATGATGGCCAGCCCCGCTTCGGCGAGCGCCAGCGCTTCATGGTACTTCACTTCGCCGGCGATCATGCAATCAACATGCGCCGCAAGGCACAGCCGGCCCAGATCGCCCGCAGAACCGGTCGTGGTGACCACGCGCCCCAGCTTGCGATCGAAGTCGCCCCACACGCGCGGCTGGCGGCCGAACACCGAGGTGCAGCGCGCGGCGAGCTGCGCCAAAGTGAGTGACCTGTCGCTTTTCCCGATGGTGCACACCTGCCCGTAGCCCTTCCCCGCCTTGCCGGGAAGCGGGTCGAGCACCTGCTGGAACTCCAGACTGAGCATGCTCGGCAGCATCTTCTGCGCGTCGGAGCTCACGTCCAGCGCGGTGTGGTAGTTCACCAGGCTCACGCCCTCCTTGATGGCGGCCCATACAAGCGCCCCGGGGTTTTGCGCCACCGAAGCCGCGGGCTTGAACGAATCGATGGGAGCGATGAACGACGGATGATGCGTGAGCAGCACGTTGGCGCCGGCCGTCGCAGCAGCATGAACCGCCTCGACAGTGGGATCGAGCGCGACGGCAACCCCCGTCACGAGATCCGCAGGATCCCCCACGCTGATGCCCGTGCGATCCCATTCCTCGGCGTCTTCCGCCGGATACAGCGCCAGCAGCGCCTGTTCCAACCCACCCACGGTCAACGGACGCGCCTGCTTCGAAAGCGTTCCCGAGTTGCGCTTCGCCAGGGCATCTTCGATGATGATAGCCATGTTATCTCCTCGCTTTCTATTCCAGGGGGATGCGGCGTCGGTCGCCGTCGGGCGTGGGCACCGTCACATAGCGGTACCCCGCCTGGCTCATCAGCCGATACGCGTCCTCTATTCCACGAACAACCAGTTCCGGCGCATGGGCATCGCTGCCCACCGAGCACTCCACGCCGGCGCGGCAAAACTCCGCCAGCAGATCGGGCGCGGGGTACATCTGGGCGCAGGGATAGTAGGCCCCCGCCGTGTTCACCTCGACCATACGGCCGGCGCTCGCTGCAGCTTCCGCCGCTTGCCGGTACAGGCCCTGCGGGTCGAAGGAAGGGAAGAAGCCGAACTTCTTGATGAGGTCGGGGTGCGCCATCGCGTCGAAGGGCAGATCCGAAGCCGCGGCCTCGCACCACACTTCGAAATAGCGGCGCCAGATGTCGTCGACGCTGCCGTGCTCGGCCCATGTGTCCACCAGCGCCGGATCGTCGAACGCCCATCCGTCGAGGAAATGGACCGAGCCGAGCACCCATGCGTACTCCGCGAAGGAATCGCGCGTGAGGCCGCGGTCCTCCCCCGCCCCCAACCAATCGACCTCGCACCCGCGCACGATCTCGAGCCGCGGATGGAGCGCACAGGAGCGGCGAATATCCTCCAAGTAGCTGCGTTCCTGATCCTTCGACATCGAAACGGTGCCGTCAGGGTCCCATGCGGCGGATAGCGGGTAGTGCTCGGTGATGGCGAGCGTGGCGGCGCCGGCGGCCTCGGCGGCGCGGACGAGCTCCTCCACCGAGCCCTCGCCATGACCCGAATACACCGTATGCGTATGACAGCTGACCAGCTCCAACCCCCGATCCTTCCTCTTCATGCCGCGCACCCGCTGCCGCCTCCCAGCACGCAGGCGCACACGGCGCTATTCCCACGCCAGGCAGCGCTCGAACGCCGACAGGAACGCTTGGACGTCCTGCTCGGTCGTGCCGCGGCCCATCGAAATGCGCAGCGCGCCCTGCGCCGCATCCGATGAAACCCCCATCGCGCGCAGCACATGGCTCGCCTCGAGGGAATGCGACGCGCAGGCGGACCCGCCCGAAACGCCGAAGCCCATCGAATCGAGGCGCAGGATCATCGTCTGGCTTTCCAAACCGTCCGCCAAAACGTGCACGATATTGGGCAGAAAACGCGTGCTGCCCTGCTCAACCTCCACCGTCGCGCGCACGCCGGGAAACGCCGTCATGCGCCGATACAGCTCATCGCGCAGCACGCGTTGGCGGGCGGCTTCGGCTTCAAGCGACGCCGTGGCGGCAGCGCAGGCGGCGGCGAAACCGGCAGCGCCGCAGGGGTTCTGCGTCCCGCCTCTGCGGCCCGCCTCCTGCCCGCCGCCCAGCAAAAACGCCGAGAACGGGGTGCGCGCCTTCAGATACAGCGCACCCACGCCCTTGGGGCCGCCCACCTTATGAGCGGAAAACGACGCCGCATCCACATCCCATTCGCGCATGTTCACCGGGCACTTTCCCAGCGCCTGCACGGCGTCGGTATGGAACAGCGCCCCGGCGACGTGCGCCGTATTCGCGAGCTCGGCGATGGGCTGGATGCTGCCCACCTCGCTGTTGGCCGCTTGGATCGAAACCAACGCAGCCCCGCCGACGCCCTCGAGCGCGGCTTGAAGCGCCTTCGGCGTGATGAAGCCCTGCCGATCGGGTGCCACCCGTGCGACGCGGTAGCCTTCCGCTTCCAGGCGGCGCGCCGGCTCGAGCACGGCTTCGTGCTCGATGGCAGACACCACGATACCCAGCTGCGAGGGCTCGGCGTGCTTGTGCTGCGCAACGGCATGGACGATGCCCTCCAGCGCGGCGTTGTCGGCTTCGGTGGCGCCGGAGGTGAGCACCACCTCGTCGGGCCTATGGGCGCCGATGGCGCGGGCGACGGCCGAGCGCGCCTGCTCGAACGCCGAGAACGCGGCGCGGCCCGGGCTGTGCAGGGAGTTCGGGTTGGCGCCCAGCGCGATGTTGGCCCGGCCGGGAACCAGGTACGGCGCCATCGCCTCGGCAGCTTCCGGGCACAGCGGCGCCGTCGCGGCCCAATCCAGGTACACGTAGCGTTGCGCGTCAAAGACCATGGGCTAGCGCCCCCCGCCCTGCGCGATGGCATCGACGCGCGCCTGCTCGGCAGCAGCCTGCACGGCTTTCAGCGCAGCCGCGGGATCGTCGGCGGCGAACACGGCGTTGCCGCACACCAGCACGTCAGCGCCTTCGGCCACCACCAGCGGCGCCGTTGCCGTCCCGATACCGCCATCCACCTGGATGAGCGGCGATGCGCCCAGCTCGCAGGCCATCCGCGCCACCTGGCGCACGCGCAGGTGGCTGCCCTCGATGTAGCTTTGCCCCGAGAACCCGGGCTCCACGCTCATGATCAGCACCATGTCGAGGTCGGCGAGGACCGGGCGCAGCGTCTCCACCGGCGTCTTCGGCTTCAGGCTGACCGCCGCCTTGCATCCCGCTTCATGGATAAGCTCCACGGCGCGCACGAGGGCGTCCCCGTAGAGCACCTCGGCATGCACCGTCAGCGAGTCGGCGCCCGCCTGGGCGAACCAAGGGATCTGCTCGAGTGGGTTCGACACCATCAGGTGAACGTCGAGGGGCAGCTTCGTCGCCTTCTTCAGCTGCTTCACCAACGGCACGCCCATCGACAGGTTGGGAACGAAATGCCCGTCCATCACGTCGACGTGCACGCAGCCCGCGCCCGCGGCTTCGATGCAGGCGATGTCTTGGCCCATGGACATGAAGTCGGCGGACAGAATGGATGGTGCGATCTTCACCGGTTCGAACATGCGCGGCTCCTCACGTGCTGCCTTCAATTGCCTCCCGCCACGACGCACGGTGCCGCAGCGAGTTTTCCCAAAAGCTCATTCTAGCGCACCGACACGCACCCCTCGGGCCGTTTTCCGAACTATTACGGCGCAACGCCGCAGCGAAGCCGCAACCATTCGGCCTATAATGAGGGGGATCGGAAGGAGGAACGCGCACATGGCAGCATCGTCGCAGCATCCTTCGCGCAAGCCCGCGCCCCGCGGCGGGGCCGACGGGCTGTTCTACGTCTACCGCACGCCGCACGGGCCCCTCACCATCAGGAGCGAGGGCAACGCCATCACCGACATCGCCCTCGGCGAGGTTGCACTTCCCGGAACGCGCAAGCCCTCCGCAGCCGCCAACGAGGCGGCAACGCAGATCTTGGAATACCTGGCGGGCAAACGGCGCTCCTTCGACCTGGAGCTGGCCCCTACGGGCAGCGCCTTCCAGAAGCTCGTGTGGAACGCCCTGCGCGAGATCCCCTACGGCGAATCGCTCACCTGCGCCGATATGGCGCGGATGCTGGGGCGGCCCGGCGCGCACCGTTCGGTGGGTTCCGCCGTCCGCAGCAACCCCTTGGCCATCGTGGTGCCGGCGCATCGCGTGGTGGGCGCCACCGGGGCGCCCTTGGGCTCGGGCCGCGCGGCAGACGTCAAGCAGGCGCTTCTGCGCATGGAGCGCGATCTGGCGTTTCGAAGCTAGGGACGCTCTCCTGCCGGCTTAGTAGAATTCCGGCTTCAGAGGGCGCTCGGCCAGCATCTTGCCCAGCACGATGGGGTCGGCGCCTTCCCACACCACCTGGCGCACGGCATCGAGGATAGGAAGCTCCACGTCGTAATGGGACGCCAGTGCGCCTATGTTGCGGCACGCCAGGGCACCCTCGGCCACCATATGGGTCTCGGCGGTGAAATCATCGAGCGTCTTTCCCTCGGCCACCATCTTGCCGAACCTGCGGTTGCGCGAATGTTCGGACGTGCACGTGGCGATGAGGTCGCCCGCGCCGGCAAGGCCCATGCACGTGAGGGGCTGTCCGCCCGCCTGCTCGACCAGGCGGCTCATCTCGGCCATGCCGCGCGTCATGAGCATGGCGGCGGTGTTGTCGCCAAAGCCCATGCCATAGCTGATGCCCACGGCGATGGCGATGACGTTCTTAAACGCCCCGCACAGCTCCACGCCCGTGATGTCGGAGCTGGTGTAGCAGCGAAACGCCGATCCCGAGAACGCGTCGCGGAACAGCTGCGCCGTGTCGGCGGATTGGCTGGCGATGACCGTGCCCGAGGGAATGCCCCGGATGACCTCCTCGGCATGGTTTGGGCCGGAAAGCGCCGCGATGCGCTCGGGGTTGCCCATCTCGCCCGCGAACACCTCGTGAGGCAGCAAGCCCGAACCCTCCTCGACGCCCTTCGAGCAGATGATGACGGGGAAACTGGAGTCGACGCAGTCGGCAAGCGCCCGGGCCACCCCGCGTAGCAGGTTGGAAGGCGTCACGACCACCACCGCACGAGCGCGCAGCACGGCGTCGGCATGGGAGAGGGTGGCCACCACGTCGTCATGAAGCTGGACGTCGCTGAGGTAGCGCGGGTTGCGGTGCTCCTTGTTGATGGCGGACACCACCTCGGGCCGGCGCGCCCACAGGCTGACATTATGGCCGTTCCTGGCAAGCAGCTGGGAAAGCGCGGTGCCCCACGACCCCGCACCGATAACCGCGATCTTCATGACGGACTACCTTTTCTTCTTAGAGCCGATCCTGTTTTCGGTGCCGGCGCGCAACCTGCCGATGTTGGAGCGATGCGCCCAGATGACCGTGATGGCGGCGATCACGCACATCGCCCATGCCGCCCACTCGCCCCAGAAGAAGTACAGCGAGACGAACGGACAGGCCACGGCCGCCGACAGCGAGCCGGCCGAAACATAGCGCGTCGCGACGACCACCACGATGAAGATAGCGAGCTCGATCAGGGCGCCCACCGGGCCGAAGGTGAAGAAGATGCACCCCACCGCCACCGCGATGCCCTTACCGCCCTTGAACTTGAGCCACGGGCTGAAGATATGCCCCCACACGCAGCCTAGGAAGGCGACGCCTTCGTAGGTGGCGTAGCTCAGCGGCGATTCGGGCGTCAGCCCGCCGCCGGGAACCAGGTACCAGCATGCCAGCACTGCGAGGAAACCTGAAAGCAGGCCCTTGCCGAAATCCAGCACGAACACCGCCGCACCGCCCACCTTGCCCATGGTGCGCATGGCGTTGGTGGTGCCGATGTTTCCCGATCCTTCCTTGCGGATGTCCTTATGGAAAAACACCTCGGATATGATGAGCCCCCAAGGGATGGACCCCAGAAGGAAGCAGATGATGAACAAGCCTACTGCTACGAGCACGCGAAACCCCTTCTCCGAATTACCTTCTTGGCGCGCGGGGCGCTAATCCTTTTTCTTGAAGCGAAGCTGGATGGGCGTCCCTTCGAAATCGAAGGTTTTTCGCAGGCGGTTTTCCAGGAAACGCTCGTAGTTGTCGTCGACGATGTCGGGGCGGTTAACGAAGAACGTGAAGCGCGGCGGGCAGACGCCTGTCTGCGTGACGTATTTCATGCGCAGCACGGCCTTCCCCTTGCGGACCGTGTGGCCCTCCTCGCGGATGCCGCCCAGCCAGGTGTTCAGGCGGTTGGTGGGAACCACCTTGCCGTAGTTGGCATATGCCTTGTCGATGGCCTCCCATACGCGGTCCACGCGCTTGCCGGAGATGGCGCTGATGGCGACCACCGGAGCGTAGCCCACGAACATCATGCGGTCGGCGATGCGCTCGCGGATTTCGGCCTTCTCGTCGGGGCCGTCGGGAAGGTCCCATTTGTTCAGCACGATGACCAGCCCGCATCCACGCTCCGAGGCGTAGCCCGCCACCTTCTGGTCCTGGTCGGTCAGGCCGATGGACGCGTCGATGACCAGCAACGCGACGTCGGCGCGGTCGATCGCGCGCATTGCGCGCACGAAGCTGTAGTATTCCACATCCTCGTCGATCTTGCTCTTGCGCCGAAGGCCCGCGGTGTCGACAATGGTGTAGAGCGTGCCGTCATGCTCGACGGTGGTGTCGATGGCGTCGCGCGTGGTGCCCGCCACATCGGAGACGATGGAGCGCTTCTTGCCCACCATGCAGTTGGTCAGCGAGCTTTTGCCCGCGTTGGGGCGGCCGATGATGGCGACGTTGATGGCCTGAGGCTCTTCCTCGTCGTCGGTGAGGTCGAGGCCCTCGAAGGTCTTCACCACCTCGTCGAGCAGGTCGCCTGTGCCGTGGCCGTGAATGGACGAGATGGGCCACGGATCGCCCAAACCCAGCTGGTAGAACTCCCACAGTTCGTCGGTGCGGCCCGGGGTGTCCATCTTGTTGACTGCCAGGAACACCGGCTTGCTGGAGCGGCGCAGCACGCGCGCCACCTCGTCGTCGTCGGCATTGATGCCGGTTTTGCCGTCCACCAGGAAGATGATGGCGTCGGCTTCCTCAACCGCGGCGAACGCCTGGTTGCGAATGGAACCCTGGAAGGCATCGTCGTCGTTCATCTCGATGCCGCCGGTGTCGACGAGCTGGAAGTGCCAGCCGTTCCAGTCGGCCTCATGATAGGATCTATCGCGCGTGACGCCGCGCATCTCGTGCACGATGGCGTCGGCGGATTCGGCAATGCGGTTCACGAACGTCGATTTCCCGACGTTCGGGCGCCCCACCACCGCAACAAGCGGCATACTCATGGCAGGTTCCTTCTCACTCGGAAATAGGCGGGAAGGCGGTACGGGCAAGCTCAGCCGTTTCCCGCAGGTATTCAGTCGGGATACAGGATACCACGCTCACCGGGCATTTCGCAGCGCTTCTCACATCCTCCAAGGTCCAGCCGTCCAGCGTCAGCCCGTCGTCGTTGAACATCGCCTGCGGCAGCAGCGCAAGCGCACGCCCCTGGGCGACGGGGCCGCCGGACAGCGCGCGGGCGACGTCGGCGCCCGTGAGCAGACCGGTGACGTCCACATTGCCGCCGAAGAAGCGGTTCTCCACGAGCAGCGGCGCGAACGAGCCTGCAAGCGGGCTTTCCGCCACCAGGCGGGGAAACGTCTCGCGCAGCGCCTCCCCCGCGACGTAGAACGCGCGGGCGCCCGCTTGGGAAAGCGCACGGGCGCATTCGGCCGCCACGCCGTCGTCGCAAGCGCGCGCCCAATCGTCGGCGCAGGAGCGTAGGATGCCGATGCCGTCCTCGAACATGCTGAAATCGCCGTAGTCGAAAGCGGGCGGCAGGTTGTCGAGAACCCGTTCGCCGAACGCGTTGCGGTAGAACTCGTCGGCGGCGAACACCCAGGGCGTCCCCCGCTCGGCGAGCCCCCTTCGCTGGAACGGCACGATGTCGTCGAGCACCTCCTGCGCCGCGGCAGGGTCGTTGAAGCTATGGTCGAACGCATCTTGATGGCGCGTGTAGCCAAGAGGGACGATGCCCACGTCCAGGATGCCGGGACGCCCCCAGGCCCAGCCGAGGGTTTCGCGCAGCGCCGCGCCGTCGTTGGCACCCGGCACCAGCACGATCTGCGTGTGCGCCTGGATACCTGCCGACAGGAGGCGCTCGAGCGCGTCGAGGCCGTGCTGGGCGTGCTTGCCCATGAGAGCGCGGCGGACGGCGGGGTTCGAGGCGTGCAGCGACACGCGCAAAGGCGAGATACGCTGCTCGACGATGCGCCGCTCGTCCTCGGGACCGAGGTTGGTGAGCGTGACGAAGGTGCCCGACAGGAAGCTCAGGCGGTAGTCGTCGTCGCGCAGCGTGAGCGAGGGGCGCATGCCCGCAGGCAGCTGCCGCATGAAGCAGAACGTGCAGGCGTTGCGGCACTGGCGGATGCCGTCGAACACCGCGCCCTCGAAGGAGAAGCCCCACGGCTGCCCCTCGTCGCGCTCGAGCAGCACCTCGCCGGAATCGCCGTCGAGGTCGACATAGCCCACGGATATGGCATCGTCGGCGGAAAGCCAACGCCAATCGATGAGGTCGCGCAGAGGCTGCCCGTCCACCGACGTGAGGCGGCAGCCCGGCTCGAACCCAGCATCCCATGCGGGACTGCCGGGCTCGACCGCGGCGATCAGCGCGCCCTTGCCCTGGGGCAGCGAGACGTCTTTGGTCGGATATACGGTCATGGCTCCCATCGTCCAAACTGAAAAGCGACGCCCGGCGGATGACCGGACCCGTAAAGCATCTGCTAGCTGGAAAGGCGCGCCGTCGCGCGCCATGTAGATGATATCAATACGGCGCGTCCTTGCCCAGCCGCGCGGCACTCGGAAGGCGGGGCGCTCAGCCAACCGGACCCCAGGTCCCATCCGGGTAATGCGCCGCGAGCCCCGCAGCCTCCGCCTCGGCGAGGCGCACTGATAGCCACACGCGCGCATCCTCGTCGCCGCAATGGCGTCGGGCGATGCGCAGCAGCTCGTCGAGCGGCAACGGCTCCACCGCAAGCGCCGCGGCTATAGGGCACGTCGGCGCCTTCGCCGCCTCCCCCCGCCCCTCGCTCTGCTGTTCGCCGCACTGCTGCTTCAAGCAGCCGAACAGCGAGAACAGCACGTCGGAAAACGATTCGTCGTCGACGATGGGGGTGGCCCCCTGGTACAGCAGCCGGTTGGCCCCGCGCGACGATGCCGCGGTGATGGCCGCCGGCACCACCAGCACCTCGCGCGAGGCTGCCAGGGCATGGTCGGCCGTCGAGAACGTGCCGGAGGGAAGACCCGCCTCCACGATGAGCGTTGCCCGAGCCAGACCTGCGATCAGGCGGTTGCGGTTGCGGAACATCCAGGGAAGGGGGCTGGTGCCCCAAGGGTGTTCCGATGCCAGCGCCCCGCCTGCGTCGACGATGCGCTGGAACAGCCCCGCATGCTCGGCCGGATACACCCTGTCGGCGCCGCCGCCCAGAAACGCGACGGTGCGTCCCCCGGCGTCCAGCGCCCCCTGGTGCGCCTGGGCGTCGCAACCCCGCGCTCCGCCCGAGACGATGACCACGCCGCGCTGGGCGGCATCGTGCGCGAATCGCCGGGCGCAGCGCGCACCGTAAGGAGTGGCTTTGCGGGCGCCCACGATCGCAAGACCCTCTTCAAGCGCCGCCGGGTCGCCGATGACATAAAGTTTCTCGGGCGGATGCACGACACGCTCGAGCGCGGGCGGATAGCCCTGCTGCCCCCGCGCCAGCTCCCAACGCGGGCCTTCCACCGACGCCCTCACACCACGCCCCCTTCCCTCACGCGGAACGCCAACGCCTCGCATAGATGCGCGCGAGACACCGTCGGCGACTCGTCCATGTCGGCTATGGTGCGCGCCACCGCCAGGGTGCGCATGATGGCGCGCCCACTCATATGCATGTTCGAAGCCGCCTGCTCGTAGAACCGCTCATCGTCATCCGACAGCGCGCAAGCGCCCACCAGGAGCGCCGCCGTACCTGCTCCGTTCGCCTCGCGCGATCTACGCCACGAGGCGAACGCGCGCGCCTTCATGACATCCTCTCGCAGCTGCGCGGAACCGGTCCCCCGCCCCGTAGCCAGCACATCGCCCGCATCGATGCGACGCACGTCGATATGCAGATCGATGCGGTCGAGCAGGGGCCCGCCGATGCGCCCGCGATAGGCGCGCATCTGAGCCACGCCGCAGGTGCAGGGCCGCTCGGGGTCGCCGTAGTACCCGCACGGGCAGGGGTTCGAAGCCGCCACCAGCATGAATCGCGCCGGGAACGCCACGTTGCCGTCGGCACGGGTGATGACCACGCGCCCCGACTCCAGCGGCTGGCGCAGCGCCTGCAGCGTAGAGGGCTTGAACTCCGCCAGCTCGTCGAGGAACAGCACGCCGTTGTGCGCAAGCGAGATCTCACCGGGCCGCAGGGGCGTGCCTCCCCCGATGAGGCCGGCGACGGTGGCGCTATGATGCGGACAGCGGAAGGGGCGGGTGCCCGCGAAAGCGGGAGCAGGGTCTTCCCCGGCAACGGAATGGATGAGCGCCGTCTGGAGTGCCTCGTCGGCCGAAAGCGGCGGCAGGATGGAGGGGATGCGCGAGGCAAGCATGGTCTTACCCGACCCCGGCGGCCCCATCATCAGCACTCCGTGCGACCCCGCTGCGGCGATCTGCAACGCCCGTTTGGCCATCTCATGGCCCGCTATGTCGGCGAAATCGGAAACGGCGGAGCCCGCGGGTTCCGCCGCCGGCTCCCCTTCCGGGAACTCCCCCGTCCTGAACGCGGAAAGCCCCGCGATGGAAAGCTGTCGCACGCCCTCCACGCGCACCATGCCCCCTTCGGCCCTGCCGCAAAGGAGATCGAAGCCCTGGTTGCGGGCGCACAGCGCGTACGCCAACAGGCCCGCAACGCCTCGCACGCGCCCTTCCAGGGAAAGCTCGCCCACCAGCAGCCTGCCTTGGACGTGTCGCGGGTCGATCTGCCTGGTGGCGATGAGCAGCCCTGCCGCGATGGGTAGGTCGAACCCCGATCCCGTCTTCTTCAGCGAGCCGGGAGCGAGGTTGACCACCACGCGCTCGTTGGGCATGGAAAAGCCGCTGGCGCGCATCGCGGCGCGCACGCGCTCGCGCGATTCCTGGATGGCGGCGTCGGGCATCCCCACGATGAAGAAGCCGGGCATCCCGTTGCCTACCACCACCTCAACATCCACCGGGACCGCCTCGACGCCCCGCAACGTCGCGCTGCGCACGATGCATTGGCCGGGCATGGCGCTCACCCCGCCGCGAACGCGTTGATGTGATGCCGCAGCATGGCGCGGTCCTCGCCCACCACCAGCAGCGACACCACGTCGAAGCGCACCGCCACGTCCACCACATCGTGACGGGAAAGGAACAGCGCGGCGATCTTCTCGTATTTCTGACGCTTGCGGGCGTTCACCGCCTCGGATGGGAAGCCCTTTTCAAAGCTGGTGCGGGTCTTCACCTCCACGAACACGATGCAATCCCCGTCGCGCGCGATGATATCGGCTTCCCCCGCATCGCAGGTCCAATTCCGCTCGAGGATCTCGTAGCCGTGCCGGTAGAGGAAGCGCACGGCGGCATCCTCGCCGCGCTTGCCCAGCTCGGCATTGGCCTCGCCGCGTTTCTTGCGGGGCTCCGCACTGCCCGGCTCCTCCCCCTGCAGCTCACCGCAGGGATCGTCCCGATTCGGGGATTCCTGCGTCGCATCGGACACGCAACCCGTGCATTCGACCCTAGATTCATCTGTTTCGGTCATGACGATCACTCCTTTCGCCGAGTGATCGCATGCTAGCAACGCGCCCTTTCGCGGGCGTCCCCATAAGGTCCTTGCAGCCGCCGCCCGAAGCTGGCACGGCTTGGGCGCATCCCTTGCCTTGAGGCGATGCGTTCTATGCTCGATTCCAATGCGGATCAAACGTCGTTTTGACGAAGGGCCCCTGCCCGGCATTTAGAACAAAGTCTGCTGGGCGAACGCGGTGCAGAACGTCTTGCGGTGAATGGGGGAAAGCCCCAGACGCTTGATGGCGTCGACATGTTCGGCGCTCGCGTAGCCTTTGTTGGAAGCAAGCCCGTAGCCGGGATACCGCCCGTCCAGGCTCACCATGAGGGCGTCACGCTCCACCTTCGCCACAATGGAAGCCGCGGCGATGGAAGCGCAACGGGCGTCGCCCTTCACCAGGTTGCATTCGCGCTCGTCGAGGTGCAGCGGGTTGCCGTCCAGAAGGATGAGCCCCACGGAGATGCCGGATTCCTCGATGCGCTCGACCGCCCGTCGGAACGTCCGGCGCAAGCAGGCGGACATGCCGTGCGCGTCGATGTCCTCAGGCGATGCATATTCCACCGCCCAGGCCAAAGCAACGCTCTTGATGGTTGCGGCGATGCGCTCGCGATCGGCCGGAGACACCTGCTTGGAATCGTTGAGGCCCTCGATGCGCGGCTCGCGCGGCAGCACCACGGCCCCCACCGCCAGCGGCCCCGCGACCGGGCCGCGACCCACCTCGTCGAGGCCAACGCACACGCTCGCCCCCCGCTGCTCCATCAGCTGATCCTCCAGCCGGTACAGCCCTTCCAGCCGCTCGCGTTCGACGCGCTGCGCCTCAAGGCGCCGACGCGCAACCTCCACCGCCTGGCGCACCCCTTTGCGGGTGTCTGCCACCAACGATCGCTCAAGCACGGCGAATTCCTCGTCGTCGGCCTCCTGAAGCCGGCGCTTAACCTCTGCGACGGTCGTTCCCATTCCAGCGCACCTTTCCGCCCCGTTTGCCCCATAACGCGAAAACCCCTCGCCTGCCGCAGCAAGCGAGGGGTGATTGCCACCGGTGCCCCGCAGCGCGGAGCATTCATGCGGCAAAGCCTAGCGGAAGGACTTCTCCTTGATCTTGGCGGCCTTGCCCACCTTGTCGCGCAGGTAGTACAGCTTGGCGCGACGCACATCGCCGCGACGGACGACCTCCAGCTTGTCGATCTTGGGGGAATGCACGGGGAACGTGCGCTCCACGCCCACGGAAAAGCTCACCTTGCGGACCGTGAAGGTCTCGCGAGCGCCTTCGCCATGACGGCGGATGACATCGCCCTGGAAGACCTGGATGCGCTCACGGTTGCCTTCGGTGATACGGTAGTGAACCTTCACATTGTCGCCCACGTTGAACTCGGGG
The DNA here is from genome assembly GCA_036306585.1 of Eggerthellaceae bacterium. Classification (GTDB taxonomy): domain Bacteria; phylum Actinomycetota; class Coriobacteriia; order Coriobacteriales; family Eggerthellaceae; genus Aphodovivens. The sequence continues at coordinate 63,160 of JAXJZF010000004.1, read as the reverse complement.
ACGTCGCTTTTGATCTGCTGCTGCTCGATGGCGCGAATGATATCCATGGTTTCCCGTTCCTTCTATCCTTGCATCAACGCATTCGTTGTTCGGTTAAAGACACGATTTGACAGTATATCTCGCTTACCTTCTTTGCGCAAGAAGGTTCAACGGGATGATCGCTCAAATTTTCAGAAAAGACCCGATACTTCACGTAATGGTCAAAATCGATCCTTCTCCCCTACGTTCATCGCTCTCCCCTGCAGCGCAACCGCCGTCACAGCAGGGTCAGCAGGGCGTAGGACGCCACACCCGCGACCGCGCTCCACAGCAGCGACTTGGTCTTCCACGCCACCGCCACCACGACCAGCGACGCGATCAGCGGGGCAGCGGCAGGCCATAGGCCGGCATCGAACATCCCCGGGCTCAGCAGATCGTTAGCCACCAGAGCGGCGAACGCCGCAGACGGGATGTAGCCCAGCGCACGCTCCACGCCCTCGGGCAGGCTGCGGCCCTTGAGCGCGAACAGGGGGATCACGCGGCATGCGAGCATAGTCACCGCGCAACAGGCGAACACGATGAGAAAATCGTTCCAGCTCATCGGTCTCCCCCGCTTCCCGATCGGCGGGCACGGCCCACCGCCATAGCGGCCACCACGCCGACGATCGCCCCCACCAGGATGGCCGGACCGGTCAGACCGACCGCCTTGCAGGAGAACAACCCCGCCATCGCAACGACGGCCGCCACTGCGTTCTCCACCGAGAGCTTCTGCGTAACCAACAGGCAAATGAAGATGGAGGTCATGGCGAACGAGGCGATGGCAAGCGGGATACCCACCGCGCTTCCCACCAGCACACCAACGACGTTGGAAAGCGTCCACGACGCGTTGGAGAACGCGTTTACCCACAGCGCTCGCTCCACGCTCCAACCGCCCTGCTCGAACCGGGCGGTGTTCACGCCGTAGCTTTCGTCGGTGACCGAAGCAGCGAATAGAAACGACAGACGCTTGCTCACGCCGGCGCAGCGCGGGGCGAACGAAGCGGAATACAGCATCTGGCGCGTGTTCACCAACGAGACGCTGGCGATAATGGAGGCGATGGGAGCCCCGGCGAGCCACATGTTGGGGATCATGAACTGGCCGGCGCCGGAGTAGAACAGCACCGACATGATGAGCACCTGCAGGGGCCCCAGCCCGATGGAGTCGCATAGGATGCCGCAGGGTATGCCGATGGCGACGTAGCCCAACATGATGGGCACGGCGGCATGGAACGCATCCTGTATGTGGGTCTTCGCAGGCATAGCCTGACGATTATAGCGTTATTCGCGCGAAGCGCAGCGACGATTCCAGGCCATGCTGGGAAAGGCCATCGCCGTCGACCGCTCAGAACCCGGATGCCTGGGGCATCCGAGCCCCGCGGCCGGTCTCCGAACCCAGGCTCGCAGGCGCCGGCCCACGGCGCTAGTAGTGGATGGCGGCGGGAACGAACAGCGCTTTGAACCGGCTCGTCGCGTACCGATCGGTCATACCGGCGATGTAATCGCACACCGCGGTGAGCGGGTCGCCCTCGGAAATGACGCGGTATTCCGCTGGGATCTCGTCCAAATGGTCCACGTAGTAATCGAACAGCACTTCGAGCAGCCGCCGTGCCTTGGCGGTTTCGGCCAGCACGACCGGAGCGTTGTAGACGCGCTCGAACAGGAACGTGCGCAGCTCCATCATGGCGTCCCAGACCGGCTCGCTCATGCGGATATCGTCAACCGCCGCCGATGTCTGCACCATGTCCACGACGAGCGTCTCGATGCGGGCCGAATGATCAGATCCGAGCACCTCGTGCGTGGAGGCCGGAAGGTCGCTTTCGCTCAAAATGCCCGCGCGGATGGCGTCGTCGATGTCGTGGTTCACGTACGCTATGCGGTCGGCCGTCGCCACCACCCTGCCCTCGAGCGTCTCGGCGGGAGCGCTGCCGGTATGGTGCAGGATGCCGTCGCGCACCTCGGGCGTGAGGTTGAGCCCCGCCCCGCCGTTCTCGATGCGCTCGACCACCCGCAGACTCTGCTCGTTGTGACGGTACAGCAGCCCCGGACGCTCGGCATCGGCATCATCTTCTCGCAGCTGCCGACCGTGATTCGCCAAGCATTGGGACAGCGCCTGCTCACCTGCATGGCCGAACGGGGTGTGTCCCAGGTCGTGCCCCAGCGAGATGGCTTCGGTGAGGTCCTCGTTGAGCCCCAACGCACGTGCAATGGTGCGCGCTATCTGAGAAACCTCCAGGGTGTGCGTGAGGCGCGTGCGGTAGTGGTCGCCTTCCGCTGCCAGGAACACCTGCGTCTTATGGGACAGGCGACGAAACGATTTCGAATGGAGTATCTTGTCGCGATCGCGCTGGTAGTCGTTGCGCAGCACGTCAGGCGCGGCGGACCGATCGCGACCCTCGCTTTCGCTTGACAGGGATGCATCTTCCGAAAGCAAAGCGCGCTCGCGCTGCTCTTGGTCTTCGCGATAGATGATGCGCATAAAGGCCTTCTTCCCCCGAAGCTGCCACACGCTCCAGTGTAGCAGACCCCGCAGCAGGCGATTCCCCGGCTTGACACCGCCGTGACCGAAAGCAACCCCTTGGCAACGAATGGGCACAGCGCTTTATCAGGGAAAAGCGCGGGGGGTAAAATCTCTGTCAGTAAACGCTAGCCGACGCCTGCTCGTTGCGTCGACGCCATCGTTTGACAAACGCCGAAAGCACAACCGCACGAGGAGGGAACGCTATGGCCTATTTAAAGAACCATCTGCTGTATTACAAGAAGTCCTGCCCGTTTTGCCAGAAGGTGCTGAAGTTCATGGAAGACAACAAGATCACCATGGACACCCGCGACACCCTGCAACCCGGCAATCAGAACGACCTCGTCCGCATCGGCGGGAAGAAACAGGTGCCTTGCCTCATCATCAACGGCAAGCCGCTCTACGAATCCGATGACATCATCGCCTACCTAAAGGAGAACTGCGAGACCGCGTAGCGCCGGCAACCCGCATCATCCGGATGTCGTTGCACCCCGTTGCCGCCTGCCCAAGCGCATATTCGGCGGGGTTTGACACGACTCCACACCTAGCCGCTTCCAAACCTGTCCGATTGGACAGGTTTTCTTGTTACTGGCAGATCGACGGTGCTAGAACTTCGCGAACCTCTCGTGGCGTTTGGCGATCAGCTCATCGGGATCGGTGCCAACCAGCTTCTCGAGGGCGCCCTTGACATAGGTTGCCACGTTTTCCTCTGCCTGCTCGGGGTTCTCGTGCGCCGGACCGTCGCCCTCGCTGATCACCTCGTCGATGATACCCATGCGCGCCACGTCGGCGGCGCCCATGCGCATGACCGCCGCTGCCTCGGCAGCGCGCGTGCGATCCTTCCACAGAATGGAGGCGAAGCCTTCGGGGGACAGCACCGAGTATACTGCATGCTCCTGCATGGCCACCTTGTCGGCAAGCGCCATGGCCAGCGCACCGCCCGAGCCGCCTTCGCCAAGAAGAACGCTCACCACAGGCACGCGTAGGCCCGCCAACTCGAACAGGTTGTCGGCGATAGCGTTGCCCTGGCCGCGTTCCTCGGCCTCGGTGCCGCAGAAGGCGCCCTGGGTGTCCACCAGGCACACCACCGGGCGATTGAACTTCTCGGCTTGGCGCATGAGGCGGATGGTCTTGCGATAGCCCTCAGGCTGCGGGCAGCCGAAGTTGCGGCGGATGCGCTCCTTCAAATCGGCGCCCTTCTCCTGCGCCAAGATGGTCACCGGCATACCGGCGATCCAGCCGATGCCTCCCACGATGGCCCCGTCGTCGCCGAACATGCGGTCGCCGTGCAGCTCGATGAATCCGTCGACCATATGGTCGATATAGGCCAGCGAGGTGGGACGGTGCGTGTTGCGCGCCAGCTGCACGTGGTTCCACGCCTCCTCCGCCGCATCGGCGGTGGGTGCCTGGTCATGCGCCGCCGGGGCGGCATCTCCCAGAAGCGAGCCGTCCTCGGCATCGAAACCGCCAGCAGCCACGGCGCGCTCAAGCCGCTTGCCGGCAGACGAAGCACCGAACAGAGGGAACGAGAAGCGGGGCTTGCTCGCCTCTTCGGCGGGCAGCTCAACGGGGAACAGGCCGTAAGTGATGGAATTGTAGGTGTCGGTGCCGCCTTCGAGGTACGCGCACACCGACGCGTAGTCGACCACCAGCGCGCGATCGCCCGGCTTGGGATTCTCGGGCAGGGTTGCGGATGCATGCAGCGCCAACAGGTGCGCCAGGCGCTCACGCAGCTCGTTGCGGGGCACCACGCCGTCGATCAGGCCGTGCTCGAGCGCGAACTCAGCCGTTTGGAATCCTTCGGGCAGTTCCTGCTTGATGGTATCGCGGATGACGCGCTGGCCGGCGAAGCCGATGAGGGCCTTGGGCTCGGCCAGGATGATGTCGCCCTGCATGGCGAACGACGCCGTCACGCCGCCGGTGGTGGGGTCGGTGTGCACCACGATGTACAGAAGGCCCGCCGCACTGTGGCGCTCGGCCGCGCACGAAACCTTCGCCATCTGCATGAGCGACATAAGGCCCTCCTGCATGCGAGCGCCGCCCGACGCAGTGAAGATGACCACCGGCAGGCGCTCCTCGGTGGCGCGGTCGAACAAGCGCGAGATGCGCTCGCCCACCACGGTGCCCATCGAGCCCATGAGGAAGGTTGAGTCCATCACGCCCAGTGCCAGCTTCAGGCCCGCGATGGCGCCCGAACCGGTGCGCACGGCCTCTTCGAGCCCGGTTTTCTCGCGCAGCCCCTCGATCTTGTCCATGTAGCCGGGGAACTCCAGCGGATCGCGCTCGACCAGCCCGGTGTCCCATTCCTCGAAAGTGCCGGCATCCAGCAGGTCGGCGATGCGCTCGTCGGAGGTCATGCGGAAATAGCCGCCGCACTGCGGGCAGACGTAGTGGCCCGCCGCCAAACCCGCGCCGTCGAAGGTGAGGCCGCAATGGCGGCACACGCGCCAGTCCTCTTCCTCGGGGACGGCGCGCTCGGTGGTGCACAGCACCCAGCCGAACCCGATGGGGTCGTTGGACAGGGGCTTGAACACGCGCACGCCGCGGCGGTCGGCGCGCGCCAGGAAGATATCGACATCGGCTAAGGGCAGCGCCTCGCCGGCCAAGAGGATGGTGGAGGCGCCGCACTCGCGGGCAGCCTCGAGCACCGCGTAGCCGTTGCAGAACAGCGCGTCGGAATAGCGCTCGCCCAGCACCACCGTGCCATCGGCTTCACGCAGGTTCAAATCGAAGCGCTTCTCGCCGGTGATGGGAACCCACACCGAGAAGCCCGATTCCTTGGCGTCGACAATGAGGTCGCGCGCCAGCTTGCCGCGCGCCATCAGAAGCACGTGGGGACGCGCATCGTCCTGCTCGTCGACCTCTTCGGGAAGCTGTCGCGCGCCGACCTGCTTCTCCAGGTATTCCGACACATTGGTGGCATCGACGGCGTTAGGCGACATCACCTTCGCCACCGCCTCCTGCGCGAGACGGGAAAGGCGATACGCCACGCCGGATTGCTCCTTCGGCTCGTTCGCCGGCACCTGCTCGTCGCAGGGGGCATCCCCCTCGCCCACGTAGCGTCCCTCGGAGGAAAAGGTGATGTAGTCTTGCTTCTTCGATTTCATTGCCGCGGTTCCCCTAGTCCTATCCTGCCTGCACCAGGCGTTCTACTGCGTGTCCTTCGCGCTTGCCAGCACGTACTTCTGCGTGGCCGTCGCGCACACCTGGCCATCGACGCTGGCCTCGACCTCGGCGATGCACAGGCGCGAGGATGCCTTCACGATGGCTGCCTTCAGATCGAGCGTCTCGCCCGGCGCGACCTGACGGCGGAACTTCGCCTTGTCGATGCCGGTGAGGAAGCCCAAAGCCCCCTCGGCGCCGCGATCCACCAGCAGGCAGAACGACGCGGCTTGGGCGAGCGCCTCCATGATAATGACGCCGGGCAGCACCGGATGCTCCGGAAAATGCCCTTTGAACAGGGGAAGCTCAGGATCTACATCGAGCTGGGCGTGGATGCTCGCACCTGGATCGCATTCGAGGACGCGCGTCACCCACACGAACGGATCGCGATGGGGCAGCACGGCCTCGACCGCCTCTTTGCCACAGGGATAGCTGAAGTCCATGATTTACTCCTTGAACGGCGAGATTGCCAGGCAGGCGTTGTGCCCGCCGAAGCCCAGGCTATTGGAAAGCGCGACCTTCTGCGGCACGCCGCTGAGCGCCTCGGTGACCACGGCAACCGGACAATCGGGATCGGCTTCCGCAAAGCCGCAAGTGGGAGGCACGCAATCGTTTGCAACCGAAATAGCGGTGATGATCGCCTCCAAAGCGCCGGCAGCGCCCAGCGTGTGGCCGATGCTCCCCTTCACCGAGGTGACGGGCACCTTCGAGCCGGCTTCCTCGCCGCACAGGTCGATGAGCGCATGCGACTCGGTGGAGTCATTGGCGGGAGTGCCGGTGCCGTGGGCGTTCAGGTGCCCGATGTCGGCGGACGTGAAGCCGCCTTCGGCAAGCGCCTGCTCCATGGCGCGGCGGATACCCTCGCCGTCGGGGGCGGGAGCGGTCATGTGGTAGGCGTCGCCGGTAGCGCCGTAGCCGATGACCTCGGCGATGATGCTCGCGCCTCGCGCCAGCGCATGCTCCAGCGATTCGAGGACCACCGCGCCTGCTCCCTCGCCTGCCACGAAGCCCGCGCGACGGGCGTCGAAGGGCAACGAGGCGCACAGCGGATCCTCGGCCTTGGTGAGGGCGCTGAGGTTCGCGAAGCCAGCAATGCAGATAGGCGAGATGCTCTCCTCGGTACCGCCTGCCAACGCCACGTCGGTGTAGCCGTGGCGGATGTCGCGCAGCGCGGTGCCGATGCTGTTCGCGCCGGTCGCGCACGCGGTGACGATGTCGAGGCATTCGCCCTTCATGCCGTAGCGGATGGCCAGGGTGCCCGCCGCCATGTTGCTGATCATGGTGGGGACGAACAGCGGGTTCACGCGCTTAGGACCCTTCTGAATCAGCGTGGTGATGCCGCTTTGCAGTTCGTCGATGCCGCCGATGCCCGAGCCGAACACGATGGACACGCGCGTGGGGTCCTCGTCATCCATGCGCAAGCCCGACATCTGCAGGGCCTCGTCAGAGGCGACGATAGCATACTGCACGAAGCGCTCGAAACGGCGCGCCTCCTTCTTAGTGAGGCCGTGTTCGGTGGGCTCGAAGCCGCGGACCTCCGCCGCGTTATGCACCTCGAAGCCCTCGGTGTCGAAGCGCTCGATGGGGGCGATGCAGCAGCGCTTGCCATACACCGCGTCCCACAGCGCTTGAATGCCCACGCCGGCGGGCGAAATGGCGCCCATGCCCGTGATGACCACGCGATGCGTCCCGTCGGGACGGCGCGTCTCGATGCCTTCCGGATTGGCGGGCACCGCGCCCGTCAAGTTTGCCTGATAGCTCATAGCGACATCCCTCCATCGATGCAGATGACCTGTCCGGTGATGTACCCCGAACCCTCGCTTGCCAGGAAGCGCACGAGCGCCGCCACTTCCTCGGCGGTGCCGAAGCGCTTGGCGGCGATGCGCTCGCCGATGGCGGCGCGCTGCTTATCGGAAAGCGCATCGGTCATGTCGGTTTCGATGAAACCGGGGGCCACGGCATTGCAGGTGATGTTGCGGCCCGCCAGCTCGCGGGCGATGGACTTGGTGAGGCCGATGACGCCCGCCTTGGAGGCGGCGTAGTTCGCCTGGCCGGCATTGCCCGCGACGCCCACCACGCTGCTCATGTTGACGATGCGGCCGTAGCGCTGCTTCATCATGCGCTGGGCGGCGGCGCGGCAGCAGTTGAACGTGCCCTTCAGGTTCACGTCGATCACCGCGTCGAAATCCTCGTCCTTCATGCGCGCCAGAAGCCCGTCGCGCGTGATGCCGGCATTGTTCACCAACACGTCGACGCGGCCGAACTCCTGGAACGCCGCCTCGACAAGGCCCTTGGCCTGCTCGGGATCGGCGACGTTGGCCACATGGGCGATGACCTTCACGCCGTGCTCCTGCTCGAGCTCGTGCGCAAGAGCGGTGATGCCCTCAAGGCCCGATTCGCTCGAGCAGTTCACGCACACGCTGTAACCCGCGCCCGCCAGTTTCTCGGCGATGGCGCGGCCGATGCCGCGACTGGATCCGGTGACCACCGCAGCGCGCACGATGTCCTGCGCCTCCATCTTGTCTGCCACTGCTACTCCCTTCCAGAGCCGTGCGCCTCGACGCAAGCGTCGAAGCTCGGCTTGCCCTGGACGCACTCGCGCCCGAGCTCTTTGTCGATTCGCTTCACGAGGTTCATCAAAACGCCGCCGAAGCCCACCTCGATGAAGGTGCGCGCGCCGGCGGACGCCAGGTTGCTCACGCATTGCACGAAGCGCACCGGGTGCGTCATCTGCAAGGCGAGGTGCTCGCGAGCCTGCGCCGCGGAGAGCGGCTGGGCGTCGACGTTGCAGATCAACGGGATGCGCGGCTCGTGGAACTCGACGCCTTCCATGTATTCCGCCAGGCCGCGAGCGGCATCATCCATCAGCGGGCTATGGAACGCGCCGGAGGTCTTCAGGCGCGAGGCGCGCTTGCCCATGGCAGCCCACTGCTGCTCGGCGCGCTCGATCGCCTCGATCTCGCCGGAAACGACCACCTGGCCGGGGCTGTTGTAGTTGGCCGGAACCAGCACCTGACCCTGCGCGCATTCCTCGCACAGCTGTTCGACCTCGGCATCGGTGCCCTTCAAAAGCGCGCTCATCGCGCCGGGATGCTCATCGGCAGCCTGGGCCATGAGGTCGGTGCGGCGGCGCACCAGCTTGAAGGTCTCCTCGTCGGAGAGCATGCCGGAAACCGCCAGCGCGCCGATCTGCCCCAGCGAGAAGCCCAGCACGGCGGCCGGCTGGATGCCGCGGGCCTCGAGGGCGTGCGCGATGCCCACCGACAGGGCGCACAGCGCCGGCTGCGCATAGCGGGTGTCGTTAATCTGCTGCGGATCGTCGCTGCGGACGAGCTCGGCCACATCGAATCCGAAGGAATCGGAGGCGAGCTCGAAGGCCCGCGCCACTTCGGGCACGCCGAGCAGGTCGGCGCCCATGCCGGGCTTCTGCGAGCCCTGACCCGAGAGCATGAAGACGATGCTGTCCTGGGGAAGCGTCAAAGCGTCTGCCATTGCCGCCGCCTATTCCGCCGCCGCGTCGAGCATGCGCCCGCCGCGCGCGTTGAGGGCAGCAACCTCCTCCAGGTTCAGGCCGCACAGGGCCTCTGCCTCCTGGACGATCTCATGGAGGACGTCGGCAGCGGTCTTGCGCTCATGCACGAGGGCCGCGACCTGGCCGGCCATCATCGAGCCGTTATCCACGTCGCCTTCCACCGCGCGGCGCAGGCTGCCCAAATACATCTGCTCGAGCGCATCGCCGTTCTTGGCCATGTCACCCTCCAGCGAGCGCACCTTGCGCGAGAACTTGTTCTTCAGGCAGCGCGCCGGATGCCCGCTTCCGCGGCCGGTCACGATGGTGTCGGAATCCTTGGCGGCGAGCACGCGTTGCTTGTACGCGTCAGCCACCGTGCACTCCTCCACCGTCAAGAAGCGCGTGCCCATCTGGACGCCTTCGGCGCCCAGCATGAACGCCGCGGCGAACCCGCGGCCGTCGGCCACGCCGCCGGCGCCGATGACGGGGATGGAGACCGCCTCGCGCACCGAGGGGAGCAGGGCCATGGTGGTGAGCTCGCCGATGTGTCCGCCCGATTCGGTGCCCTCCGCCACGACGGCGTCGGCGCCCAGGCGTTCCATGCGCACGGCGAGCGCAGTGGAAGCCACCACAGGGATGACCTTGATCCCGGCTTCCTTCCACATCTCCATGTAGTTGGCAGGGCTGCCCGCGCCGGTGGTGACCACGTCGACCTTCAGATCGCACAGCAGCTTGGCCAGCTCGCCGGCGTTGGGATCCATCAGCATGACGTTGGCGCCGATGGGCTTGCTGGTGATCTCGCGCGCCTGGCGCACCTGATCCTCCACCCAGTCGAGTGGCGCGCCGCCGCAGGCGATGATGCCCAGGCCGCCCGCCTCGCTGACCGCGCCCGCCAGGCTGGCGTTCGCGATGCGCGCCATGGCGCCTTGGATGATGGGCACCTCGATGCCCAGAAGCTCCGTGACCCTCGTCTTCATGCTGATGTTTCCTTTCGCTATCTTTCGCGGCCTCACGCAGCGCCGCGTGAAATGCATTCTTGCCAGGGGCAATTACCTATATAGCTGAAAGGGGGCCGCAAACGCGGCCCCCCTGCCTCATCGTGGAAAACCCTACTTCAGGGAGTCGATGTGAGCGACCAGCTGGCCGATGGTCTCGATGCCCTCGGGCTCACCGAACTCGATGTCGCACTTCTCCTCGAGGTCGCAGATCAGCTCCATCATGTCCAGGGAGTCGATGCCCAATGCCTCCATCGTGGCGTCCTCGGTGATCTGGTCGGCGTCGATGTCGAGGTTCTCGGACAGGACTTCCTTGACGGTGTCGATCGTTGCCATGTTCGTTCCTTTCCGACCATCAAATTACTTTGATAGTCTAAGTAATTGCCATGTGGAATATTTTACAAGGGACCGCAACGCCTTTGCAACACCCCCGTCCTTGCCTCCATTATTTCTGCGGCGATGCCCGCATTAAGCTGTCGCGACGGCATGCGGCGGACGCTAGGCGCGCTCGTCGAAGAACGCCTTGACCTTCACCAGGGCGTCCGTGAACACACGCTCCTCCTCTCCGGTGAGGTCGGCGAGCGCCTCGTCGATCATCTGCTTGTGGAATAGGCTGTGCGCGCGGTACACCAGCCGCCCCTTCTTCGTGAGCGCGAGCATCACCTTGCGTCGGTCCTCCTCGTCGCGCGTGCGGCGCACGAACCCCTTGTCCACCAACTTGCGCACCGCTGCGGTGAGCGTCGCGGTGGTCACGCACAGGCGCGCCGCCACCACGTTCATGGGGTTCTGCTCGTACATGCCGATTGCCACGATGGTGTGCACCTCGGTGATGGTGAGTCCTTCGGTCAGGCGGTTGTCCAGCGAGCGCTCCTCGATGCGCAGGATGGAATTGAACGTCTCGGAAAGCAGATCGTCGATGTCGGCGCGCGAGCTCATGCTCTGCCCCCTTCCCCTGCAAGCCTGAATTCCAACTGACGACGGCGCGCGTCAGCGGCGATGAGCACGACGGCGATGCGCTGCCCCAAACGCCAGATGCGCCCGCTTTCCTCCCCCACCAGCCTGTGCAGGTCGGCATCGTGGGAGAAGTACTCCGATCCCAGCCTGCGCACGGGCAGCACCCCTTCGGCGGTGTTGTCCAGACGCACGTACAGCCCATAGGGCGCGACTCCGGAGACCACCGCCGAGAACGCCTCGCCCACATGGCCCTCCAAAAGCTCTATCAGCTTTAGTTCCTGGGTTTCGCGCGCGGCGGCGTCGGCCTCGCGCTCCCGTTTGGAGCAATGCCTGCCCAGCCACCCCAGCGCGGCGACCTCCTGATCGTACAGCTCGGGCCTGCCGTAAAGCTGGGCCTTGAGCATGCGGTGCACCACGAGGTCGGGGTAGCGGCGGATGGGAGACGTGAAGTGTGCGTATGCCTTGCTCGCCAGGCCGTAATGGCCCTCGCAGACGGGACGGTAGTCGGCCCGCTTCATCGAACGCAGCAGCAACTGGCCCACCAGCTCGCCCTCGCTGCGGCCGGCGCTTGCCTCGAGCGCCGCTTGGACGGCGAACGGGTCGCCCAGCGCGAATCGCGTGGAATCCACCTTGCCGAACCAGGCGAACTCCTCGAACATCGGAACCAAGGCCGCCAACCCGTCGACCGCGGGACGCTCATGCACGCGGAACAGCCCAGGGCTCTCCCTCTCCACCAGGAAATGCGCTACGGCATCGTTGGCTAGCACCATCGCCTCCTCCACCAGCGCGGTAGCCTGCGTCTTGCGGCGCAGTGCGACGGAAACGGGCCTGCCATCGGCATCCAAGCGCACTTTCGCCTCGGTGGAGGGGAACTCGATCCCGCCCGCCGCCTTCCTGAGCGATGCACGCTTCGCCGCCAGGCGCGCGAGGGGGTCCAACCGCTCGTGCACAGCCTGCGGGACGCCGTCACCGACTTCGCTCGCATGCACGCCGTCGAGGCGTTCCTGCACCTGACCGTAAGTCAAACGGGCATCCGAGCGGATGACGGCCGGATAGATGCGGTAGGCTGCGATGCGCGCCTGACCATCCAGAAACAGGTCGACCGTCATCGTCAGCCGCTCCTCGGCGGGACGCAGGGAGCACAGGTCGTTGGATAGGCGCTCGGGCAGCATGGGGATCACGCGATCGACCAGATAGGCGCTGGTGGCGCGATCGCGCGCGTCCAAATCGATGGAGGAGCCCCAGGGCACGTATGCCGAGACGTCGGCGATATGCACGCCCAGGCGCCAGCGGACGGCCCCCGCCCCCTCCCAACCGCGGCCTTCCAGGCACGAGGGTCGCCTCTGCCTCCCGTCGACGGGTACGGAATCTTCGGTTGGAGCGGGCTCCAACGACAGAGCATCGTCGAAATCGCGCGCGTCTGCCGGGTCGATAGTGAACACGCAGCGCGAACGCAGATCGGCATAACCGCGCACGAGGGCCCCTTCCGCGTCCAAGGAAAGAGAAGCTGCCTCTTCCTTGCAACGTTGAGAGAAGCGCACCGGCAGCTTATGGCGCGCGATGATGCTCTCGACGCCCACGCCGCATGCATCGGCGGCACCCAGCACCTCCTCGACGACGCCCGTCGCAGCCGATTTTCGCGACGGGTAGGTGGAGATGCGCACCCGCACCAGCGCCCCATCGGGAATATCGGGGTTGGCGCTGCGCTGGGTGAAGATATCGTAGGGGATCAGCGGGTCCTCGGGAATGACCACGCCGAAGGGGTCGGCCACCTCGTAGCGGCCCACCAGCACCTCGTGCGCGCGCTCGACCACGCGCACCACGCGCGCGGCGGGCCTGCCGCCGAAACGGCCTTGGGAAGCGGTGGCCCGGCGGTGCTGCTTAGAAGCCGAAGCGGGCAGAGGGGCGATCTCGACGACATCGCCGTCGAAGGCCCCGCACAATTTGGCAGAGGGAATGAAATACTCGCCTTCTGCCGTGCGAACGAAGCCGTATCCCTCCGCATGCACCGTCACGGTGCCGCGCGGCATGCTGCGGGCGGGTCGACGCGTATGGGAACGCGACCTCGCCATGCCTACCCCGCTATGGCCGATTGGACGGTTTCCACCGCTAGCGACAGTTGGTTGTCGGAGCCTCCTTCGGAGCGCTCGACCATGACATCGGGAGCCACACCAAGCCCGTCGATGCTGCGCCCTTGCGGGCTGAGGTAGTAAGCGGCGGTGTAACGCAAGGCGCCGCCGAAGGACAGCTCGCGGATGACCTGCACCGACCCCTTGCCCATGGTGGTCTGTCCCACCAGGGTGGCGCGTTGGTTGTCTTGCAGCGCCGCAGCGAGCACCTCGGCGGCAGCGGAGGTGTTCCCGTTTACCAGGACCGCCAGCGGCCTGTCGGTGACGGCCTCGCCGCTCGCCTGGCGGTTGCTGGTGCCATCGGTGGTTTGGATCTGCACGATGATCCCATTGCGCACGAACAGGTTGGCGATCTCGACCGCCTGGGACAAGTAGCCGCCGGGAACGTCGCGCAGATCGAGGACATACGCCTGGGCGCCTTGGGACTCGAGGTCCTCGACCGCCTGGCGCACAAGATCGGCGGAGTTGCCGGTGATCTGGCGCAAGGTGATGACGCCCACGCCCCCGTCGCCTAAAACGGTGTCGACGTTCGACTGCGAGATCTCAACCACCTTCAACGCCGTGGAGAACTCCTCGCCACCCTCGGCACCCTGGGTTTCAGGACGACGCCACGTGATCACCACATCGGAACCCTCCTCGCGATCGAGGGCGGCGACAACGTCGGTCTGCGACCACTGGCGCCCACGGTCCCCGTCGATCGCCACCACGTAATCGCCCTGCTGCACCCCGGCGATCTGCGCGGGCGACCCCTCGAACACATCCACGGCATACGCGTTGCCGTTTGATTCGCCGAACAGCACGCCGATGCCGTCGTAATCGTCGCCGCCGTCCTGTTCAAGCTGGGCGTATTGGGAGGAATCGTAATAGCGCAGGTACGGATCGTGGGTGGTTTCGGCCCACGATGAGAATGCGCTGGACGTAGCCTGGTCGAGGTCGTAGGAATCCAGGCTCTCGTTGGCGAGGATATCCTCCACCTCCTCGACGCGGCTAGACAGCGAGTTGTACACGTTCACCTGCTCCTCGGCGCCGGGGGCGGGCTGGTCGCCCACAAGGGCGGTGAAGCCCAGAGCGGAGAGCACGGTTTGGTCGCCGCGCACGAAAAATCCCAGGCAGAACACGATGACGAGGATGATGATCGAGCAAAACGCCCTGATAATGCGAAGGTTGCGCTCCCGCGCCTTGCGCGCGGAAGCCGCAACCTTCTTGCTGTTGCCGTGTTGAGCCATGGTGAGGGTTTGCGCCTCCGCCTACACCTTGAGGTAACGGCGCATCGCCAGGGCGGAACCCACCAAGCCGATGATCAGGCCCGCGACGAACAGGATTACGTAGATGTAGAGGAATGTGCTGAAATTTAGATCGAACGGCAAGAACGCAAGCGCACCCTGCACCTGGGGCAATGCGAAGTTCCTCAGAAGCTCGAGGCAGCCGATCGCCAGCAGCGAGCCGATGATGGCGTGCAGCGCGCCCTCCATCAGGAACGGACCGCGGATAAACCCATTGCTTGCCCCAACCAAGCGCATGATGGCGATCTCCTTACGGCGCGCCAGGATGGCGAGGCGGATGGTGTTGTTTATGAACACCATGGCGATGAAGATGAGCAAGGCCACCAACGCCACGCCGATGTAGCGGACGTAGTTGGTCAGCGAGAACAGGCGCTCAACCGATTTCTCACCGTAGCGGACATCCTCGGAGGGATTGCCCTCGGTGTCGCAGATCTGCTGGTAGGTGGAGTTGTCCACCAGGGCGTTGGCCACCTGCTCGACCAGCTGCGGATCGGAAAGCTCGATGTCGATGGAGCCCGGCAGCGGGTTGGTGCCGTCCAGGGCGTCGACAATATCGGAGCTGGTGGACTGGAAGTTCTGCAGCGCCTGGTCCTTGGTGGTGAAGCCCACCGAGGCGACGCCTTCCTGCGATGAGACGAAATCCATGACGGAGTCGATGTCCTCCTGCGACGCCTCATCGGAGACGTACGCCGTGATGGACACTTCGCTTTCCACCGAGGAGATGATGTTGGACACCATCCGGCCGCCCACCAAGAAGATGCCGATGATGAGCAGCGACAGGAAGATGGTGATGATGGAGCCCAGCGCCGTGGAGAGATGGCGCGTGAAGCCCGTGAGCGATTCGCGAAGGAAATAGAACAGACTAGACATCGAAACCGTACACCCCCCTGTCCTGGTCGCGCGTCAGCTGGCCGCGCTCAAGCGCGATGACGCGGCGGCGCATGTTATCGACCATCTCGCGGTCGTGAGTTGCCACCAGCACCGTGGTGCCCGTGCGGTTGATGCGCTCGAGCAGATCCATGATGCCGCGGGAGGTTTGCGGGTCGAGGTTGCCCGTGGGCTCGTCGCACACCAGCAAAGGAGGACGGTTGACGATGGCGCGTGCGATGGACACGCGCTGCTGCTCGCCGCCGGACAGCTGGTCGGGCATCTTGTTGAGCTTGTCCTGCAGGCCCACGAGACGAAGAACCTCGGGCACCTGGGTCTTGATGACGTGGCGGCTCTTGCCGATTACCTCGAGCGCGAACGCCACGTTCTCGAACACCGTCTTGTTGGGCAGCAGCTTGAAGTCCTGGAACACGCAGCCGATGTTGCGGCGCAGGTAGGGCACGCGCCAATTGCGCATGTTGGCCAGATCCTCGCCAGCCACGTAGATGTGGCCTTGCGTGGGCTTGATCTCGCGGATGAGCATGCGGATGAAGGTGGACTTGCCGGAGCCGGAATGACCCACCAGGAAGATGAACTCGCCGGCGTAGATCTGCAGCGAGATATCGGACAGGGCGGGACGGTTTGGCTGGGCGGGATATACCTTCGTCACATGATCGAACGTGATGACGGGGGTTCCCGTCTGCTGCGGGATGTCGTCCACTTCCAGCACGGGAAGCGACTGCGACAGCTGCGCGCTCATCTGCGCCTGGCGCGAATGAGCCCCGCGCGATGCGCGGGCGCGCTGGCGCGGCGGCTGCACGGCGCCTGTCGCCTGATTGATTTCGTTAGTCACAGAATGCTCCGTTCGAATTGCGATGTACTGAGACAACTGAAATAGTGTATCAGATGGCTTTGCGGGCAATGGCCTTTTTCACAGCTTCGACAATCGCGGCGGCATCCAGATGGAAGTAGCCCAGAAGCTCCTCGAACTCGCCCGATTTGCCGAAGCGGTCCTGCACGCCGACGAATTCCACCGGCGCGGGATTACGGCGCGCGAGCGTTTCGGCCACCGCCGAGCCCAGGCCGCCATATATGCTGTGCTCCTCGGCCACCACGGCGCATCCTGTTTTGGCAACCGACGCGACGATGGCTTCCTCGTCGAGCGGCTTCACTGAGAACGCGTCGATGACCTCGGCCTCGATGCCCTCGTCGGCAAGCGTTTCGGCGGCGTTCATCGCCTGCTCCACCTCCACGCCGCATGCGACGATGGTGGCATCCGCCCCCTCGCGCAGCGTGTAGGCGTGCCCGATCTGAAGCTCGACGCCATCGGCGTACACCGCGGGCACCGAAGCACGGCCCATGCGCACATACACCGGGCCATCGGTGGTGGCGGCAGCGCGGATGGCGGCGCGGGCGGCGGCATAGTCGGCCGGCACCAGCACGCGCATGCCCGGCAGCCCGCGCATCAGCGAGATGTCCTCGAGCATCTGATGGCTGCCGCCGTCGGGGCCCACCGAGATGCCCGCATGCGTGGGAGCCACCTTCACGTTGAGCTTGCTATAGGCCACCGTGTTGCGGATCTGATCGTAGGCGCGCCCGGTGCCGAACACGGCGAACGATCCGGTGAACGCGATGTGGCCCGTGATGGCCAGTCCGGCGGCGACATCGATCATGTTCTGCTCGGCGATGCCGCAATTGAACAGCCTATCGGCATAGGCGGGGTCGGCCTCGGCAAATTTCTTGGTGGTGGTGGAACCGGTCAGGTCGGCATCGACCGCGACCACCGGCAGGCCCTCGGCGGCCAGCTCGGCCAGCGTCACACCGTATGCGGCGCGCGTGGCGCGCTTCACCTGCTTCTCGGCTTCGCTTGCAAGCTTAACCACGGCAGGCCTCCTCTCCCTCTTCTACGCCCAGGTCGGCGAGCGCCTGGGTCAGCTGCTCGGCGTTGGGCGCCTTGCCGTGCCAGCCCGCCTGGCCTTCCATGAAGCTTACGCCCTTTCCCTTCACGGTGCGGGCGATGAACGCATGCGGCTTGCCGCCGCGGTCGGCCTTTGCCGCCTTGAACGCCTCGATGAGCGCGGGGATGTCGTGGCCGTCGACCTCGCGGGCATCCCACCCGAACGCAGTGAGCTTGGCAGCGATGTCGCCGGGATCGCACACGTCTTCGGTCGCGCCGTCGATCTGCAACCCGTTGCGGTCGATGATGGCCACCAGGTTGTCCAGCTTGCGGTGCGCCGCGAACATGGCGGCCTCCCACACCTGACCCTCCTGGCACTCGCCGTCACCCAGCAGGGCGAACACCGTCTGCGGCTTGCCGTCGAGCTTGAGACCCGCCGCGGCGCCGGCCGCGATGGACAGCCCCTGGCCCAGCGAGCCGGTGGAAACCTCCACACCGGGCACCTGGTTGGAATCGGGATGCCCCTGCAGCCTGCTGCCCAGCTTGCGCAGCGTCATCAGCTCTTCTTCGGGGAAATAGCCAGCCAGCGCGAGCGTGGCGTACAACGCCGGCGCCGCATGGCCCTTCGCCAGGATGAACCGGTCGCGATCCTCCCAAGCGGGGTCGTCGGGACGGTAATCCATCACGCCCCCGAAGTACAGCGCCGTCATGATGTCGGCGCATGACAGGGATCCGCCGGGATGGCCGCTTCCCGCCTCGGCGATCATGCGCACGATGTCGATGCGCATGCGCCGGGCCTGCTCGGCCAACTGCTGTGCCTCCATAGGCTGCCCATCCTTTCCTCGTGGTCGCGGCGCGCGCAGCGCGCCAGGTCTTCTTCGCATCATTCTACACGCGACCTGCCCCGATGGCAGGCGTATATCAAATCCCCATGGGAGAATCCGCTGCGAATGCGGTGGATTCCGGGTATGCGGAATCCACGCGCCGCCTTACTGCGCTGCCTTCCAGCGGTGATAGCCCAGCACGAACTCCTCGATGTCGCCGCCCAGCACCGCGTCGACGTTACCCGTCTCGATGCCGCTGCGCAGGTCCTTCACCATCTGGTAGGGGTACAGCACGTAGTTGCGGATCTGGCTGCCGAAGGTGTTCTCCATGCGCTCGCCGCGCAGCTGCGCCAACTCCTCCTCGCGCTTGCGACGCTCAAGCTCGTAGAGCTTCGCGCGCAGCACCTTGAAGGCGGCTTCCTTGTTCTGCAGCTGGCTTTTCTCGTTTTGGCAGGTCACGACGATGCCGGTGGGCATATGCGTCAGGCGCACGGCCGAGTCGGTGGTGTTGACGCACTGACCGCCGGGGCCGCTGGAGCGGTACACGTCCACGCGCACATCGGCAGGGTTGAGGTCCACCTCGATGTCGTCGGGCAGCACCGGCAGCACCTCCACGCTGGCGAAGGTGGTGTGGCGGCGCTTCTTATCGTCGGTGGGGCTGATACGCACCAAACGGTGCACGCCCGACTCGCTGGTGAGCATGCCGTAGGCGTTGCGACCCTCCACCTGGATGGTTGCCTTGTCCAGGCCCACGGCGTCGGAGCCGGGCACCACGTCGAGGTCGCGTACCTTCCACCCCTTGCCTTCGGCGTAGCGGGTGTACATGCGGTAGAGCATTTCGGTCCAGTCCTGCGCCTCGAGACCGCCCTGGCCGGGGTTGATGCTGAGGATGGCGTCGCCGGAATCGAAGCGTCCCGAGAACCACGAGGACACTTCAAGGCCGTCGAGCAGTTTCTCCAGGCGCGCGAGCCCCGCCTGCGCCTCCTCCTCGAAGGCGGGGTCCTCCCCCGCCAGCTCGAAGGCGGTGCGCACGTCGCCGAGCAGGCTGCGCGCGTCCTCGTATTCCTGGATGGTGGCGCGCACGTTGCTGGCCTGCTTGGAAACCGCCTGGGCATGGGACGTGTCGTCCCAGAACCCCGGTTGGGCGATCTCCTCATCGAGCTGGTCAAGCTCGGCTTCCTTGTCGTCGATATGCAGGTAGGCGTGCGCGTCGTCGACGCGGCGCGCGGCCTCTTGCAGCTCCTTCGATTCCTTGTCAGACATAACGCTTGGTTCCCATTACTTCCCGTGGCACTTCTTGAACTTGAGGCCGCTGCCGCAGGGGCAGGGGTCGTTGCGGCCTACGTTGGCGAAGGGGTCGTCCTTGTCCTTGACGTAGGTCTGGGGCTTCTGCACCTCGCGCGGCGGCTGCTTTGGCATGCCGCCCGGAGCCGCGGCGGATTGCGCGGCGCGCTGGCCGCGCACGGCCGCCCCCACGCCGGTGGTGTCGAGCGCAGCCTCGGGCGAGGAGTAGTTCACCTTGCCCGCCAGCGGGTCGCGTTGCTCGGGCATCTGGGGCGCATCCTTCTTCACCGCAACCTGCAGGCGCAGAAGCGTGCGCAGATAGTCGGTGTACATGGTCTGGGTGAGGTTCTGGAACGCGCGGTAGGCTTCGTTCTTGTACTCGACCAACGGGTCGCGCTGGCCGAACGCACGCAGGCCGATGCCGGTCTTGAGGTAGTCCATCTCGGAGAGGTGGGCCATCCAGCGCGTGTCGATGATGCGCAGCATCACCTGACGCTCGAGCGCCTTCATGGCGACCTCGCCCAGCTGGGACTCCTTCTCGTCATGCACCGACTGCAGGTAGTCCTCCAAGCTCTCGGCCACCAGCTCGGGATCTTCGTCATGATCGACTTCCTCGGCCCTGAAGTCGGGGCGGCCGGTCATCTCGGCGGCCCAGGTGTCCACGGCCTTCATATCCCAATCGTCGCTTGCCGCCTTCGCCGGGCAGTTGTCGGCAACCACTCTCTCCACCGCGTCCTCGATGATGGAGGGGATGCGCTCGTCGAGGTCCTTGCCGTCTAGGATGGCGTTTCGCTCGGCGTAGATGGCCTCGCGCTGCAGGTTCATGACGTCGTCGTATTCGAGCACGTTCTTGCGTGCGGCGAAATGCATGGTCTCAACCTGGCGTTGAGCGCTCTCGATGGCCTTGGTGACCATGCCCGCTTGGATGGGCATGTCGTCGGGCATCTTCATCTTCGCCATCATGCGGTCGATGGAGTCCATGCGGTCACCGCCGAACAGGCGCATGAGGTCGTCTTCCAGCGACAGGTAGAACTGGGTGACGCCCGGGTCGCCCTGGCGTCCGGAACGGCCGCGCAGCTGGTTGTCGATACGTCGGCTCTCATGGCGCTCTGTGCCGATGACGGCAAGGCCGCCCGCGGCGCGCACGCGCTCGCCTTCCTCGGCGCACAGCTCCTTGGCTTGGGCGAGCGCTTGGGCGCGCTGCTCGTCGGTGGGAGCGGGCATCACCCTGTCGAAAAGCTTCTTGGCCTCCTCGTCGCCAGCGGCCACGGCCTCGGCAAGCTTGGCGTCGTCGGCGGGCGTGCGGCTGGGATCGAGCCCCTTGTCGCGCAGGAAGTCCTCGGCCAGCACGTCGGGATTGCCGCCCAGCAGGATGTCGGTGCCGCGGCCTGCCATGTTGGTAGCGATGGTCACCGCGCCCACCCGGCCTGCCTGGGCGATGATATGCGCCTCGCGCTCGTGGTTCTTCGCATTCAGCGTCTCGTGGCGGATGCCGCGCTTGTCCAGCAGGCGTGAGAGCTTCTCGGAGCTTTCCACCGACACCGTGCCGATCAGGCAGGGCTGGCCAGCCTCATGGCGGTGCTCAACCTCGTCTGCCACGGCGTTGAACTTCGCCTCTATGGTGCGGTACACCAGGTCGTCCTCGTCTTTGCGGATGACCGGCTTGCTGGGCGGGATGGCCACCACGGGCAGGTTGTAGATCTGGCGGAACTCGGCGTCCTCGGTCATGGCGGTGCCGGTCATGCCGGACAGCTTGTCGTACAGACGGAAGTAGTTCTGAAGCGTGATGGTGGCAAGCGTCTGGTTCTCCTCGCGCACCAGCACGTGCTCTTTAGCCTCCAACGCCTGATGGAGGCCTTCGGAATAGCGGCGGCCCTCCATGATTCGGCCGGTGAACTCGTCGACGATCTTCACCTCGCCGTCCACCACCACGTAGTCGACGTCGCGATGGAACAGGAACTGCGCCTTCAGGGCCTGCTGCAGATGGTTGGGAAGCTGGCCGGACGGGTCGGCGTAGATGTCGTCGATGCCCAGCATGGCCTCGATCTTCTCGAGGCCGCTGTCGGTGGCGTTGATGGTGCGCTTGGCCTCGTCCATTTCGAAGTCCTCGCCTTCCACCAAGCCCGGCATCACGCGGGCGAAGCGGTTGTAGGTGTCGGCGGCCTGCGTGCCGGCGCCCGAGATGATCAGCGGGGTGCGCGCCTCGTCGATGAGGATGGAGTCGACCTCGTCGACCACGGCGAAGTGATGGCCGCGCTGCACACGGGCCGAAGCGCGAGTGACCATGTTGTCGCGCAGGTAGTCGAAGCCGAACTCGGAGTTGGTTCCGTAGGTGACGTCGGCTTCGTAGGCGGGCTTCTTGCGGTCGATGCGCATGCCGTTCTGGATGAGGCCCACCTTCATGCCCATGAACCGGTAGATGGCGCCCATCCACTCGCTGTCGCGGCGGGCCAGGTAGTCGTTGACGGTGACGATGTGGACGTTGTGCCCGGGCAGGGCGTTGAGGTAGCCCGCCAGCGTGGACACGAGCGTTTTGCCTTCGCCGGTCTTCATCTCGGCGATCTGCCCGTCGTTCAAGGCCATGCCGCCGATCAGCTGCACGTCGAAGTGGCGCATGCCGCGCGTGCGCACCGAAGCCTCGCGGACGGCGGCGAATGCCTCCGGAAGCAGCGCATCGAGCTCCTCGCCCGCATCGAGGCGCTCACGGAAGCGCGCGGTGAGGCCGCGCAGCTCGTCATCGGACAGCGCCTGCATCGAAGGCTCCAACGCATTGATGGCGTCGACCTTCGCCTGATAGCGCTTCATCTGCTTGCCTTCGCCAAGCGTGAGGAGTTTGGAGAGGAATCCAGCCATGGAATGAAGCCTTCCCTTCGCGCGCGCCCGCGGCGCTCGCCGCCTGCGATGGGGCGCGCTGTAGAATAATCGATCCGGTTAACTCTAGCACAAGCGGCCCGCAATCAGCGGAATTACACAGATAGGACGGCGCCAGGGAAAGCCTTCCGCCCGCCCTGGCGCCAGGGCCGCTCGCTACTCCAGCCCCTCCTCGGACTCGATGATGTTCCGATACACCTCCATGGTTTCCGGGGACGGATCGATACCCAGCTCCTCGGCGAGGAACCTCCGGCAATCGAAATAGGTTTCCAGCGCCGCAGAGCGCTGCCCGGCTGCCACTTGGGCGCGCATCAGGGCGGTGTAGGCATCTTCGCGCGAGCGGTCGCGACGCAGCGCCGCCCGGGAGAACCACAGGCTCTCGCGCACCCGTCCCGCACGGCCCAGTCTCCGCGATGCCGCGACGAGCGCGTCCACCAGGCGCGTGCGGCATTCGCTCCGCATGAGCCCTATGGCCTCCGTCACCTTCTCGCCCGGCATCAGCTCGTCGGAGAAGCGCAGATCGACGTCGGTCGCAAGACGAGCCCAATCGTCGGTGCTCATGTCCTCGAACATCAGGGCATGGCAAACGTCCCCTAAATCAGCGACGTCGCTGCGCAGCAAGCTCCCGTTCAGCCGGCACACGTTCTGCTGGCGCACCAGGTACGGGCAGGTTCCGTCGGGCAGCGAAAGGGCCGACCGTAGAAGCGACCAGATGGTGTAGAAGCCCTTCCGCGCCGCATCGATATCGGACTCTGGCCACATCATGGCAAGCAGCCTATCGCGCGACAGCTCGCGGCCCCGATGCAGCACCAGGAGGGCGAGCAGGGTCTTCACCTTCTGACGGCGCAGCTTCTCCGGGTCCACCTGCATGTCCCCCAGCCAGGCCTCCACGCCGCCGAACAGCTTCACCGTCAGCAGCGGCCCGTGCGGGGCGGAACGGAGCGCCTCGCCGCGATAGCGGCCGTCGAGGAACGAATCGGGATGGGTCGCGGCATAGTCGCGACGCCTGCGATCGCGCGCCCGTTTGCGGCTTTCCAGCTCGCGGCGCTGCCGGATCACCGCATCCTCCGCATCGCGCGCAGCACGGGCAGCCGCCGGGTCGCCCAGGGGATCGACGCCGTTTCCCACGGGACGCCGACGACGCAGGCTTCCCCATGCCGAGCAAGCCAGCGCGGCGAAAGCGTTAACCGAGCCGGGCGACGCCTCGAGACGCCCTGCGACGAACCGAGCGCATGTGAGCAGCAAGCCCTCGTCGAGTGCGCCGGGCATTTCGGTGCCGGGTGACTGCGGAACGCCCGCCTCCTCCCGCGTGCATGCATCTTGGAACAGCCATAACGCCGCTATCGTCAGCACGTCGGGATGCGCACCGGCAGACCCCCAACGGTCCCATAGGCGACGCGCCTTCTCGGCGGGAAGCGAGGACAAGCCTCCCAAAGAGGCAAGCGGCCTCATGCAGCGTGCGGACCCAACGTCCAAACCGCCCTCGGGCACAGACGGCCCCGCCCAACCCGCAAGGCGCTTCGAAGCCTGTGCCGCCTCTTCCCGTTCCCCATGGCGTCTGAGCGTCAACAAGCCCATCACCTGGGCAAATTCATCCGGGCAGGCGACCGCGCGGCGAGCATGGACCCGCGCCTGCCCGATATCGCCCAGCGCCGCGCAACGCCAGGCATCGTCCGCCTCCATCGCGGGGCGCGCGGCGATGGGCTTCCTGCGGCCAGCCTCGGCGGATAGGTCCAGGGCGGGAAGCAGGCACGCGCACCTCGCCAGCGCCGCGCGTTGCCGCTCCAGCCACTCCCCTTTCGCCGCCTGAGAGCACATCGCCGACACGGCACGGCAGGCGCGCTTGCCGTCGCCGCGCGCGAGCAGCGCATCCGCCAAACCCTGAGCCAGATCGGAGCGCGTCGCGAACCGCGAGCTCTGCGCCGCGGCATCCAGCTTCTTCGCAAACGCCGCCGCGATGTCGTCGATGGAAAACGCCGGCGTGCAGAACGCCCCGGCGTCCATGCTGATGCCCAGGAACGGGTACCCGCGCGCCAGCAGCCCGCATTCCTGCACGCCGCACGATCCGAACGCTTCGAGCTCGGAAAGGTCGCCTTCCTGCAAGATTAAAACGACCACCATGGCCAAGATCAGGTCCGCGGGCAGCTCCTCGCCCGCGATGCCCGCGAGGAACGACCGCGCCGACATTCCCGACTCCCGTCGCAAACCCGCGATGCGCTCCGCCAGATCCGCGGACGCGGCAAGCTGGCCTTGACTCGCGTCGTCGTCGGCAATGAGCAGGTCGGTTGAATCAAGCTTCAGACGGTCGCGCTGCAACGTCCCAAAGGCATCGCAAGACGGCGCGCAGCACACCAGCACCTCGCACCGATCGGCGAGCAGGCGGTCGATTTCCGCTGAAAGCGCATTGACGCGCTCGGGGGCAAGCGCCGGGACATCATCGATCACCACCAGCGCTGCATCGCTGTCGACCTCCATCACCTCGGAGGCGATGATGCCTTTGTCCAGATCGCGGATGAAGCAGGGGCTTTTCCCGTTGATCCACATGACGTGCTGGAACGAGAAGACGGTGTCGGCATAGCCGAAAGCAAGGCTGCTTTTCCCGAATCCATCGGGCGCCACCACGAATCGCGCCACCTGGCGATCGCGCAAAAGCTGGGAGATCAGATCGGCGCGGGGAAAGCATCTGAGGGATGCCAGCAGGCGGGGCCTACGCCCTCCGCATGCGGCGGCTTCCATGAAAGTGGGCATACGTGCGTCCTTTCGAGGGCACGCACAAGCAAGCTAGACGAAAGCAGTGTAAACTCCGCAATACCTTAATTCAAGTATAAATCCGAAAACACGGGCATCGCTGCGGTAAATCGCGTGAAAACGGCGGATGAGGGGGATGCTGCGATGGATGATCGCACGGCCCCGTCCCGAGGACCGACCCGCAATCGCACCTGGCTGCCAGCCCCACGCCTCACGCAACCCGTTGATGCCCAATACCGTTTGTCGGCGGCGCGGCGGCGCTGTATCATCGCTGAAACGACGAAACGGGGCCGCAGCGCCCCACGACGAAGGGACGAACCATGCTCGAACCTGCCAGCCTTTCCGACCTGCCCGCATTCCGCTGCGCGCATGCGCAGAACGCCGAAGCCGGCACCGGATGCACCGTGATCATCGCCCCTAAGGGTGCCGTATGCGGCGTGGACGTGCGGGGCGGCGGGCCCGCCACGCGCGAGACCGACCTCCTGAAACCCGAGAACATGGTGCAGCTGGTGCACGCCGTGGTCCTTTCGGGAGGCAGCGCCTTCGGGCTGGAGGCCTCCTGCGGCGTGATAGAGGAACTCGCGACGCACGGCATCGGCTTCCAACTGGGCGAAGCCTGCGTGCCCATCGTCACGGGCGCGTGCCTGTTCGACCTGCTGGTTGGGCAAAACGCGCATCCGGACGCCGCCATGGGCGCTGCCGCCGCGCGCGAGGCGCTCTCCCCCGCCTATGGGGGAGCGCTGACGGAAGGCAACGTCGGCGCCGGGACGGGCGCGAGCGTGGGCAAGATGCTCGGCGGTGAGGGCACCATGAAGACGGGCTTCGGCATGGCGGGGCTTCGCTGGGGCGATCTGGCATGCGTGGCCCTGGTGGCGGTGAACGCGCTTGGGCACGTGACGGCCGCCGACGGGCGACAGCTTGCCGGCACACGCGATGGCCAAGGCGGCATCGCCGACCCGATCGCGACCTTCGAGCGCTCGCTGGCAGGCGCGGCGGATGCGAGCGCCCCCGTGACCAACACCACCATCGGATGCGTGCTCACCAACGCGCGCATCACGAAGGCCCAAGCGACCAAGACCGCCTCCTGCACGCACGACGCCTATGCCCGCGCCATCAAGCCGGTGCACACCCTCAACGACGGCGACACCATCTTCGCCTTCGCATCGGGCCAAGTGGAAACCAGCCCCGACGCCGTGTCGGTGCTGGCGACGGAGGCCATGCAGCGCGCGATCGAGCGCGCCGCCACCCAGGCGGAGTCCGCCTACGGGCTGCCATGCGCGAAGGAGCTGGGCACCTGCTAAAAGAAAAGCCCGCCGAAGCGGGCTTTCGAAGCAGTCGGGACGCGCGGCGCTACCTCCCCAGCATCTTGGAGATGCGATCTGAGTACTCGACGTCGGTCAACCCAGCCTCGACGGCGAGGTCGAGCGCCGGCGCGTCGTTCCACAGCTCCTCGAGCCGGTAGTACTCGCGCGCCTCGGGCATGAACACGTGCACCACCACATCGCCGTAATCCAGCAGCGACCACGAGCCGTCGCGGCTGTCCTCGGTGTGGTTGGGCTTGACGTGCAGCTGCACGCGCAGCGCCTCCTCGATCTCATCGATGATGGCTTCCACCTGGCGGGCATTCGAAGCAGTGACGATGACGAAGTAATCGGTGATGCTCACCAGCTCGCGCACGTCCTGCACCAGGATGTCGGTCGCCTTCTTCTCGTCGGCGGCGCGCGCAGCGGCAAGCGCGACCTGGCGCGAGAACGCCTGCTTTTCCTCAGCGGTTTCCCACTCGACGGGTTGGTCGGTTCGGGTCATGTTGTTCCTTCCTAATCAACGCCCTTTTTACGGGCAATGCAATGATTCCATACTTCGAGGGTGTTCGGGTGCACAAAACGCCTTCTGTCGACAAGGTTCACAAGCACGTGCGCCGACACGTCGATGAACAGGTCGTCCAAGCTTTCTTTCTCGGGCAGGGCGCGCAGGTCGTCGACCCCGGGGAAATCGCGGTTGGGCTCGATGACGTCGGCGATGTAGACGATCATGTCCAGATCGCTCATGCCAACGGCCCCGGCGGTGTGCCGCTCTATGGCGCTCAGCACATCAGACGGGATCCGGGGGAAGCGCTTCGCAAGCGCCGCTGCCGCGGTGGGGCCGTGCAGCAGCTGCGGCATGCGCTCGAGCAGAAACGGATCCACCTGCAGCCCCAACTCCGCCACGCGCGCGCGGATGCCCTCGTCGTCGTAGCCCTTGTCCCAATCGTGCAGCAACCCCGCAAGGCGCGCCTTGCGCTCGTCGGCGCCGTATAGATGCGCCAGGCGGACGGATTCCCCGGACACGCCCAGCGAGTGGCGGTACCGGCTCTTCTTGGGAAGCCGTTCGCGCAGCAGCTTGCAGCACCCCTCGAAGAACTCGTCGGAAAGCGGATCCATATGACCTAGACACTCGTTACTCACTGGCATTCCCTTCCTCGGATCGCACTGCGGAAGCCCCGCGCGCCGCTTCTGAGCCACCGAACCCGTAGAGGCCGCGCTCGCGGATGTAGTCGAACACGCCGTCGGGTGTGAGGTAGCGGATGGACATCCCCTGCTCCAGCATATCCCTCAACCGGCTCGACGAAACAGACAATGCCGTGACCTCCAGGTATTCCACCCGAAACCTCGCCGCTTCCACCTGGGCGCACACCCGTTCGTCGAGCGCGAACCCCGGACGCGTGACGGCGATGATGCTGGCGAGGCGCGCCACCTCGGCGCTTTCGCGCCACTTGGGAAGGCTTGCCAGGGCGTCGGCGCCGATGATGAAGCACAGCTCGACGTTGCCCGGATAATGCGCGCGCATCTCGCGCAGCGTGTCAACGGTGTAGGTGATGCCCGCACGGCGCACCTCGATGTCGCTCACATCGAAGCAGGGGTTGTCCTGGACGGCGCGGCGGCACATCTCCAGCCGATCCTCCGCGGGCGCGACATGGCGGTCCAGCTTGAACACGGGCACCCCAGCGGGGACGAAAGCCACCCCCGCCAGGCCGAACGCCTCGCGCGCCTGCTCGGCAACGGCAAGATGCCCGATATGGATGGGGTCGAACGTGCCGCCCATGATGCCCAACCGCACCGAGGAGCCATCTTCGCCCAGCCGGTCGAAACGCGGGCAGACGACGAAGTGCGGCCCATCGATGGCGCGGGTTGTCGGATCGCCAGATGATGCCGCCATGCTAGGCGCGCACCTGCCCATCGCCGCGCAGCACGTACTTGTAGGAGGTGAGCGCCCTGAGGGCGAACGGCCCGCGCGCATGCAGCTTCTGCGTGGAGATGCCGATCTCTGCCCCCATGCCGAACTGCCCGCCGTCAGTGAACGCCGTGGATGCGTTGGCGTACACCGCCGCCGCATCCACACGCGCCAGGAACCGCTCGCACGCCGCCTGATCCTCGGCGACGATCGCCTCGGAATGGCACGTTCCGTAACGGTTGATGTGCTCGATGGCCTCGTCGATGCCGCCGACGCACCGTACCGCCAGCTCGGGCGCGAGATACTCGGTCTCCCAATCGCGCTCGTCGGCGCGGCAGAACTTCAGATCGGCCCCTTCCTGCGCCATGCGCTCGGCGATGCGGAACGCCGTTTCATCGCAATGCAGTTTCACGCCGTGGGGGGCAAGCGCCGCGAACGCCAAGGGCAGGAACCCCTCGGCTACGGAGGCGTCCACCAGCAGCGTCTCGGCGGCGTTGCATACGCCGTAGCGGCGGCACTTGGCATTCTCGATGATGGCGACGGCCTTCGCCAAGTCGGCGGAGGCGTGCACGTACACATGGCAGTTGCCCGTGCCGGTTTCGATGACGGGCACCTTCGAGCATTCCACGCAGTGGCGGATGAGCCCCGCCCCGCCGCGCGGGATGAGCACGTCCACGATGCCGTGCAGCTGCATGAGCTCGTCGGTCGCGGCGCGGTCGGTGGAGGCGATGGAGCCGATGCAACCCGCGGGCATGCCCGCTTCCACAGCGGCATCGTGGAGCACCTTCGAGATGGCGGCGTTCGAACGGGCCGCCATGCTACCGCCGCGCAGCACGCACGCGTTGCCCGACTTCAGGGCGATGCCGGCAGCGTCGGCCGTCACGTTGGGACGGGCCTCGTACACCACGGCGACCACGCCCAAGGGCACGCTCACGCGCTGGAGATGGATGCCGTTGTACAGGTCGCGCTGCTCCTGCACCTTGCCCAGCGGATCGGGAAGCGCCACCAAGTCCTCGAGCGCCGCAGCCATATCGTCCACGCGGCCCTCGTCCAGCATCAGGCGGTCGAGCAGGCTGTCCTTGGTGCCCGCCGCCCGCGCGGCGTCCATGTCCTTCCCGTTGGCCTCGACGATGCCGGAAGCGTTCTCGCGCAGTGCCGCCGCCATGGCTCGCAGAGCCCGGTTGCGCTCCTCGATGCCCGCCTGCCCCAGCTCGACGCTGGCCCGCCGCGCCGCCTGGGCGATCCCCAGAACCTCGGCCTTGATCCGATCGTTTGCCATCGCACCCGCCTCCATCGGCTATTCGAACACTATCAGCTCGTCACGGTGCACCAACGGGCGCTCCGCCATATGCGCCAGCAGCCGATTGCCCGCCAGCGCCTTCTGATCCAATCCTTCCGCCAGCTCCACTTCGTCGGATTCCGCCGACACGCGCCCGCGGGCGAACACATGCCCGGTCGCATCGCGTATGTCGACGATATCCCCGGCATCGAAACGCCCCTCGACACCGCGCACGCCAACCGCCAGCAGCGACGAACCGCGCTCGATGAGCGCCTTGCGGGCCCCTTCGTCCACCGTCAACGCGCCGCGGGCGGAGTCGCCCAGCGCGATCCACAGCTTCTTCGGGGTGATCTCGTGCGGACGCTCGGAGGCGGCGAACAGCGTGCCCACGCTCTCCCCCGCCGCGGCGTCCTGCACGGCGCCTTCGCGCCGCCCGTTGCAGATGACCATGGGAATGCCGGCAGCCATCAGCACGCGCGCGGCCTTCACCTTGGTGATCATGCCGCCCGAGCCGGCTGCCGTGCCCGCCTCGCCGCACATGGACATCACGTGCGCATCGATGGCATCCACCCGCTCGATGAGCCGCGCGCCCTCCACCCTGCGGGGGTTGGCATCGTAGAGCCCGTCGATGTCGGAGAGGATCACCACCAGCTTCGCCTCCACCAGGCACGCCACCAGCGCGGCGAGCGTGTCGTTGTCGCCGAAGCGGATCTGCTCTACCGAAACGGTGTCGTTCTCGTTGACGATGGGCACCACGCCGAAATCCAGCAGTTTGTCGAACGTGTCGCGCGCATGCAGGTACGCGCTTCGGTCGGCCGTGTCGCGCCGCGTGAGCAGCACCAGCGACGTCACCACGCCGTAGGGGGCGAACGCTTGGGCGTACGCGGCGGAAAGCGCGCTTTGGCCCACCGAGGCGGCAGCCTGCAGGCTGGGCATGTCATCGGGGCGGCCGTCCATCCCCAGCGCCTCAAGCCCGCAGGCGATCGCGGCGGAGGTGACGATGATGGGCTGCCATCCCTGCTGGCGCACGCGCGCCACCTGCGCGGCAATCTGCTGCAGATAGTCACGGTCGATGCGGTAGTCGGGCGTGGTGAGCGTGGATGAGCCGATCTTCACGACCAGGGGTCGCCGCATCCCCGGCGCCGCCGCCCTGCCGTCGTGCCCGGTTGCGTCGGGGCGCCTGCTCATAGGTCGAGCTCCGTGTACGGGTCGTCGGCGCCCGCCGCCGACTCGAACTCGAAGGCGCGCTGCAGGATCCGCACCTCGTCGCCGTCGCGGGCACCGGCATCCTCCAGCGCCTTGTCGACGCCCAGCCGCTTGAAGCGGTGCTGGAAGAAGATGACGGCTTCCTCGTTGTCCCAGTCGGTCTGCACCACCATGCGCTCGACCTGCGGCCCCTCCACGCGGAAGACGCCGTCGGAAAGCTTGCGCACGGTGAATTTCTTGTCCGCGCGCTCGCGCTTGAGCTCCCACACATGCTCGTACTGCACCTCGGTGGCGGCGGCAGCCTCGCGCGCCGCCTCTCGCAGCTCGCGCACCTTCGTGCCGATGGCCGCCTTCAGGGCATCCACGCCCTCGCCGGTGAGCGCGCTGATGAGGTACAGCTTGGGGTCGATGCGGCTCTTGGCGAACTCGTCGCCGCCCGCGGCCGCGATGGAGTCGGCCTTCACGCGCACGGCGAGGCGCTCGGCGGCCTCCTGGGTGCCGGGCGCATCGATCTTGTTGCCCACCACGATGCGCGGACGCGCTTCCAGCTCGTCGGCGTACAGCGCGAGCTCGCGGTTGATGATCTCGTAGTCCTCCAGCGGATCGCGTCCCTCGAGCCCGCCCGTCAAGTCGACGATGTGCACGATGAGCGCCGTGCGCTCGATATGGCGCAGGAACTCATGCCCGAGCCCCTTGCCCTCGTGCGCGCCCTCGATGAGGCCGGGGATGTCGGCCACCACGAAGCTGTAGTCGCCGGTGCGCGCCACGCCCAGATTGGGCACGAGCGTGGTGAAGGGATAGTCGGCGATCTTCGGACGCGCCGCGCTGATCTTGGCGATGAGCGACGATTTGCCCGCCGAGGGAACGCCCACCAGCGCGGCATCCGCCATCAGCTTCATCTCGAGCTCGATCCAGCCTTCCTCGGCCGGCTCGCCTAGCTCGGCGAACGCCGGCGCGCGACGGGTGGAGGTGACGAAGTGGATGTTGCCGCGGCCACCCATGCCGCCGCGCGCGACGGTGACCGTCTCGCCGTCATGGGTGAGATCGGCGATCATCTCGCCCGCTTCCTTGCGCTCATCGTCGTAATGGCGCACCGTGGTGCCCACCGGAACGCGCAGCACCAAGTCCTCGCCGGTAGCGCCATGCATGCGGCTGCCTTTGCCGTGCGTGCCGCGCTGCGCTTTGAAATGATGCTTGAAACGGTAGTCGATCAGCGAGGAGAGGCTGGCGTCGGCGCGCAGCACCACGTTACCGCCGTGCCCTCCGTCGCCGCCGTCGGGCCCGCCTTTGGGCACATGGGCCTCGCGGCGGAACGACATGCAGCCGGCGCCGCCGTCGCCGCCCTTCACGAAAATGCGAACTTTATCGATAAACATGGCAGACTCTTTCGTCGTGCGTCATGGCGCCATGCGGCCCCGCATTTCGCAGGGGGCATCGTCCAAACTGATGGCATCCATGGTAAAACAGCTTTGCCGGATATGAAAATGCCCTCTGGGAAACAGAGGGCATAATCTTCTCCGAATGGATTCCGAAGCACCGCTTTCGCGGCGATGCGCGCCTTACGCGTTGGGGCGCACGTGGATGCGACGCTTCACGCCGTTGGTGAACTCCAGCGTGCCGTCGCACAGGGCGAACAGCGTGTCGTCCTTGCCGCGGCCGACGTTCTCGCCCGGATGGAACTTGGTGCCGCGCTGACGGACGATGACGTTGCCAGTGCGCACCTGCTGGCCTGCGAACATCTTCACACCAAGACGCTGAGCGTGGGAATCGCGGCCGTTACGGCTGGAACCGAGACCTTTCTTGTGAGCCATGAGACTACCTCCCTACTTTACTCGGCCTTGGCAGAGCCCACAGACTCCACCTGGATGCGGGTCAGGTACTGGCGATGACCGCGCATCTTCTTGTAGTTCTTGCGCTTCTTGAACTTGAACACGAGCTGCTTCTCGCCGCGGAACTGCTCGATGACCTTGGCGATCACCTTGGTGCCGGCGGCCTTCTCGGGATCGGCCTCGACCTTGTCGCCGTCGACGATGCAGATTGCCTGCAGCTCCACCTCGGAGCCCACCTCGGCGTCGAGCTTCTCGACGTTCAGCTTGTCGCCGGGGGCAACCTTGTACTGCTTGCCACCGGTCTTCACGATTGCGTACATTGAATGCTCCTTGTAAACTCGCAAGGCGATAACTTTCGACGCCTCCGTCGCAAGCCCCTTCGGGTCGGATGCACAGCCGGCGTGTATCATCGCACTCTACCTACGCCGCGCCCCCTTTGGGCGCAACCTCAAGAATTATACTCATAATCCCCCATTGTTCAATGGCGAGATTGTGAAGTTTACGCTCATTGCGCCTATTACGCTGCCCCTCTAGTGCGCTTCAGCCCAGTTGGTACCCGTCTGCACGTCCACCAGAAGCGGCACGCGCAGCTTCGCCACGTTCTCCATCACGTCGCGCACCAGCTCGGTGAGCTTGTCCACCTCGTCTTCGGGAACGCTGAAATCCAACTCGTCGTGCACCTGCACCAGCAAGCGCGCCTTCATGCCCTCCCCCATCAGGCGGTCCTGCACTTGGCGCATGGCCAGCTTGATGATGTCGGCGGCACTGCCCTGCATGGGGTGGTTCATGGCGGTGCGCTCGCCGAAGCCGCGCTTGGCGGCGTTCTTCGACTTCAGCTCGGGGATATGGCGTTTGCGCCCGAACATGGTCACGGCGTAGCCATCCCGCTTGGCCTGCGCCACCGTCTCGTCCAGGTATGCGCGCACGCCGGGATAGGCCTCGAAGTAGCGGTCGATCATGTCCTTCGCCTCGCCGAACGGGATGCCCAGGCTCTGCGACAGGCCGAACGCCTGCTGGCCGTACACGATGCCGAAGTTGACCGCCTTCGCGCGGCTGCGCAGCTGCGGCGTGACCTCCTCCACCGGCACGCCGAACACGCGCGCGGCGGTGGATGCATGGAAGTCGGCGCCCGAACAGAACGCCTCCACCAAATGCTCGTCGCCCGAAAGATGCGCAAGCAGCCTCAGCTCGATCTGCGAGTAGTCGGCCGAAAGGAAGCGCTCCCCCTTCTCAAGCGGCACGAAGCAGGTGCGGATCTGCCTGCCGAATTCGGTGCGCACGGGGATGTTCTGCAGGTTGGGGTCGGAAGACGAAAGCCGCCCGGTGGTGGTGACCGTCTCGTTGAAGGTGGTGTGCACGCGCCCGTCTCCGGCGCGCAGGCGCGGCAACGTATCGATGTAGGTGGACTTGATCTTGGCAAGCTCGCGGTAGCGCAGCACCAGGCCCGGCACCTCGTGCTCGGAGGACAGTTCCTTCAGCACGCTGGCATCGGTGGAATAGCCTCGCTGGTTCTTCTTGCGCGGCTTCAAGCCGATCACCTCGAACAGGATGCGCGACAGCTGCTTTGGCGAATCGATGTTGAACTCCTCGCCCGCCAGCTCGCAGATGCGCGCACGCAGCTTGTCGAGCTCTGCCTGCGTGGATTCGCCGAGCACCTTCAGATGATCGGCGTCGACGGCGGCACCGGTGCGCTCCATGATGCACAGCACCGCGACCAGCGGCAGGTCGATGTCGCGATAGGCCTCCCACGACCCCTCGCCCTCCAGCGCTTTCTGCAACGGCTCGACCAACCGCCTGGCGGCAGCGGCCATAACCGCAGCCTGCGCCTGTTCGTCCTTCGTCTCCGGCAGCACGCCGCCCAAATAGGAGTCCATCAACGCGTCGTAGGAATACGACTCCACCGACGAATTCAGCACGTAGCCCGCAAGAGAAAGGTCGAACGCGTCCATGCCCACGAGCTCCCCGTCGTCCACGAGCGCCTGCAACGATGTGTCGGCCGGGTAGATGCGGTGCAGCTCGCGTTTTACATCCAACGTGGAGAACGGGCAGCCCTCCACAACGCGCGCGAACGCGGCAAGGCCCTCGTCGTCGTCGAGCACAGCCGTGCCCTCAGGGGTGTTCATGGCAAAACGCACCCCGGAGCTGAACAGAGATTCCTGCTCCGGCGCGATGAAGGCGACGCCCACGCGTTCGCCTTTCGCGCACGCCTCGTCCACCAGCTGGCGCGCCTGGTCGCCTGTGAGCACCGGCTCCCATTCCAACGGGGCCACCTGCCGGACGGGCTCGGCCCCCACCAGGCGCAGCACCTTGGTGAGATGCGCGTTGAAGCGCACGCTATGGAACGCATCGGCGACCTTCTGGACGTCGAAATCGGGGAAGCTGACCTCCTCCAGATCCAGCGGGAAATCCAAATCGCGCACGATAGTGGCCACGCGGCGGCTGATGAATGCAGCGTCTTTGTTCTCCTGAAGGTTCTGCAGCTGCTTGCCCTTCAGCTTGTCTAAATTCTCGTAGATGCCGTCGATGCTGCCGTAAGCTTGCAGCAGGCGCGCCGCGCCCTTGTCGCCGATGCCCGGGACGCCGGGGATGTTGTCGGAGCTGTCGCCTTTCAGGCCCAGGAAATCCGGGAACTGAGCAGGGGTGACCCCGTAACGCTCCTCCACCTCGGCCGGGCCGTAGATGGCCACGTCGGTAATGCCCTTCTTGGTGGTAACGATGCGCGTGAGGTCGCTTGCCAGCTGGTAGGCGTCCTTGTCACCGGTGACCAGCAGCGTCTCGTAGCCAAGCTTCTCGTCGCGCGCGGCGATGGTGCCCAGGATGTCGTCGCCTTCCCATCCCTTCACGCGCACCACCGGCACGTTCATGGACTCCAGCAGCTCTTCGATGATGGGGAACTGCACCTTCAGGTCGTTGTCCATGGGCGGGCGCTGCGCCTTGTACTGCTCGAGCGCTTCCATGCGGAACGCCGGACGACCGGCATCGAACGCGCAGACGACCGCATCGGGATGGGCGACCTCCACGAACTTCAGGAACATCGAGATGAACCCGAACACCGCGTTGGTGGGAGTGCCATCGGGGGCGTTCATTGTGGGCGGCACCGCATGGAACGCGCGGTGCATAAGCGAATTGCCGTCGATGACGGCGATCTTCTTAGACATGGGAAATCCTCACTGGTCGGTGTACGGCAAACCAGTATAGAACATGAGGGTTCGAAGCGCCCCGGATCGAAACCTGAAACGCCCTAGACGGGACGCAAGTCAGCGAAAAGAGCCGAAGGGGGTTCCGCCGGCCGGCAAGCCGGCGGAACGCTTAGTTCCAAAGGTAGCCCACGCCACGGACGGTTTCGAGGTGCTGGGCGAGCTCGGGGCCCAGCTTGGCGCGAATGCGTCGGACATGGACATCGACGGTGCGCGATCCACCGTAGTAGTCGAAGCCCCACACGTGGCGCAGCAGCGCGTCGCGGGAATAGGTGCGCCCGGGATGAGTGGCCAAAAACGCCAGCAGCGCATATTCCAGATAGGTGAGGTCCAGCGGTTCGCCTTCGACCTCCACCTGATAGGTGGCGAGGTTGATGGTCATGGAGTCCACCGTGACGCACTGGGCCGCCGTTTGTTCGCTGCCCGGCCAGAGCAGCTGGCGAACGCGGGTGGTGCACTCGGCCATCGAAGCGTTGCGCATGACGAAATCGGAGCGCACGCGCGCAGGCGGGGTGAACATTGCCAGCTGATCCTCCGAAAGGATGATCAGCATCGAGCCGTTACCGTCAGCCACCAGCATGTCCTCGGCTGCCGATACCCCGGCAGCGACATCGCCGCGCACTTCGTAGATGACCAAGTCGTAACCCGGATGTTTCACCAACAGGTTTTTGAACTGCAGCGAAGAACCCGCCGCCACTTCGACATCGAGACTGGCAAGCACCTGCTGAAACTTATGGGCATTATCCAGGCTGTCCGCAACGAAAATGACCGATTTCTTCATCGTGCGAACCCCTCCTCCATCACGGTCGCACCCATTACAGCACCGCCAAGTATCGATCGCGTTCCCATTGGGATACGCAGCTGCGGTAGTCCATCCACTCTTCGCGCTTGGCCTTCACCAGGTAGCTGTGGATGTGGCCGCCAAGCGTCTTGCGCATGAGGTCCGATCCCTCGAACAGCTCGATGGCCTCGCCGAGCGTCTGCGGGAGCGTCCCCACCTTCTGGTCGGAGGAATCGGCAGACGCGGAAAGCGTCAGGCCCTCCTCGATGCCGGCGAGGCCGGCTGCCAGCATCACCGAGAACGCCAGGTACGGGTTCGCCGCCGGATCGGGGCTGCGCAGCTCCACACGGCAGGCCCCCTCGCGGTTGGGACGGTAGCCCGGCACGCGCACCAGGCTGGTGCGGTCGGTGCGAGCCCACGACAGGCGGATGGGCGCTTTCTCGTCACCAGTCAAGCGCTTGTAGGAATTCACCGTCTGATTGGTGACCAAGCTGAACTCCGGGGCGTATTTCAGCAGCCCGGCAATGTAGCTTTTCGCAATGGAGGATAAACCGCACCCCTCAGGATCTTTCGGATCGAAAAAGACATTGCGGCCATCGAAGTCGAACAGGCTCTGATGCACATGCATTGCGCTGCCCACGGCATCCGACATGGGCTTGGGCATGAACGTGGCGTGGACGCCATGCTGGATGGCGATCTCTTTCACCACCATCTTATAGGTCATCACGGCGTCGGCCATGGAAAGAGCTTCGTCGTAGCGCAGGTCGATCTCATGCTGCGACGGCCCCAGCTCGTGGTGGGAGTATTCGACGGGAATGCCCATCTTCTCGAGGGTGAGCACCGTATCGCGGCGCAGATCGCTTGCAGAGTCGAGCGTGGTCAAATCGAAATAGCCGCCCGTGTCGAGCACCTCGGTGCCATTTGCATCCTTGAAGTAGTAATACTCAAGTTCTGGACCCACATTGAAGATATAGCCCATATCTGCGGCGCGTTGAACCGTGCGGGCGAGCACATGGCGCGGGTCGCCTTCGAAAGGGGTGCCGTCCGGCTTGCGAATATCGCAGAACATGCGGGCGACGGCATTGGAGGCAGGACGCCATGGCAGCACCTGGAACGTGGATGCATCGGGGAAAGCGAGCATATCCGATTCCTTCTCGAGCGCGAAACCCTCGATGCAGCTGCCATCGAAACCCATGCCATCCGCGAAAGCGTTGTCCAACTCGCCAGGAATTACCGCGAACGACTTCACATTCCCCATCACATCGGTGAACCAGAACCGCACGAAATGAACATCGCGGCTTTTGATGGTCTTCAAAACGAAGTCTTGCTGAGGATTGGGGGTCATCGCCCTGTCCTTTCCCTAAACACTGCCTTCAAACGAAATTACGCCAATAACTGCAATAGTATAGCGTGTGAAGTGCGCGATTGCATTACAAAAAAAACGGACCCGGTTTCCCGGGCCCGTCGATAAAAGAGCTTCTAGCTAAGTCGGCTACTGCAGCCCATCCAACGAGGTGGTCTTGCCGGGGTACAGCCCCAACGGCTCGAAGTGAATGCCGCCGGCGTTGGCAAGATCGGTGCCATTCTGCTCGT
Source organism: Eggerthellaceae bacterium (assembly GCA_036306585.1). Lineage (GTDB taxonomy): Bacteria > Actinomycetota > Coriobacteriia > Coriobacteriales > Eggerthellaceae > Aphodovivens. Next base: position 25,007 of record JAXJZF010000004.1, on the reverse strand, counting down.
TGTAGTCGTTGAGGTAAGCGATGTGCTGGAAGTAGTTGGCATCCAGCTCGCCGTCGGTGACAGCGACATTGGGCTGAATGTAGTCGTTGAACTCGGTAACCTCGAGCGTCCAACCCTTTTCGGCCAGCATATCTACCACCTGGGCGAGAATCTCGGCATGCGGAGCCGGGGACGCGCCCACCTTGATGGTGGTGTCGTCGCCTTCGGCTTGCGGAATGGCGGACTCGTCAACGATATCGCACACGCTCACTACGGCACCGGAATAGGTGGCATCGATGTAGTCCTTCACCTTCTGCGTGGACAGCGCCGCGACCAGGGCCTTGATCTTTGGCGAGTCCTGCTCGCCGTTACGGCAGGCGACCACGTTCTGGTATTGCTCGGCAGCCTCGGAATCGGTTGCCTCCAGCGCCAGGGTGGAAGACATATCCAGGCCTGCGCCGATTGCGTAGTTGCCGTTGATGACGGCCATGTCCAGATCGGGCAGCGAGGTAGGCAGAGACGCTGCCTCCATCTCGACGATCTCGATGTTATGCGGGTTGTCGGCGATGTCGTTCTTGGTCGCCTGCAGGCCCGCACCATCTTTCAAAGTGAGCAGCCCCTGATCCTGCAGCAGCAGCAGGGCACGCGCCTCGTTGGTCGGATCGGACGGGACGCCGATCTGCAGACTTTGGGCGCTTCCTCCGCCGCAGCCAGCCAGAGCGACCAGCGCCGCGCCCGTCAACGCGACGGCGGCCACTGCCTTCGCCAGCTTCAACTTCTTCATTGGATATCCCCTTCCCTATTCGAAAAACAGATAGCTAAGCTTATACCATCAAAACAAATACATATTTCCGACACATTGCCGATACGGTTGAGATTCCGCCCGAAGCGGCCCTGGAATACCTGGGGGCCGACCTTAGCGATTACGGCGGTCGACCCGGCGCGCCAAGATGTCGCCGGCGCTTTGGAACACCTGCACTAGCACGATGCACAGGATGACAGCGGCGATCATCACATCGTCTTGGTAGCGCTGATATCCGTAGCGGATGGCGATGTCGCCCAGGCCGCCGGCACCGACGGTGCCCGCCATGGCGGAGTAGCCGAACAGGGTGATGAACGTGATGGAGATGCCGCGGATAAGCGAAGGCAGGCTCTCACGCAAAAACACCTTCACCACGATCTGCCACACGCTCGCACCGAAGCTCTGCGCCGCCTCGACCAAGCCCGCGTCGACCTCGGCAAGGCTCTGCTCGACCATGCGGCCCACGAACGGCGCGGCAGCAACGATCAACGGGACGATGGCGCCGGGAACGCCCAGAGAGGTGCCCACCACCCAACGGGTGAACGGGATGAGCGCAACCAGCAGGATGATGAACGGAATGGACCTGCCGATGTTGACGATCCAGCCCAAGACGGCATTGAGCGCACGATGCGGACGCAAGCCGTTGGGCGCGGTGACGACCAGCAGCACGCCCAACGGGATGCCGATGACATAGGCGCCCACCGTCGCCACCACCGTCATGACGATGGTGTCCCACGTGCCCTGGGCCAGGAGCAGGCCGTACTCGTCGAAGAAGGAAGCCAGGAAGTCCACCGTTAACGCACCTCCCCTTCCACGTTCGCCAGCGAATCGTTCTGGATGAGCTCGCGCGTGACCGGGCTTTGCGGGTTGCTGAACACCTCGGCCGTGGTGCCCTCCTCTACGATGCGCCCGCCGTCGATGACGGCGATGCGGTTGCAGATCTTCTGGGCCACCGCCAGCGAGTGGGTGATGACCACCATGGTCACGCCCAGGCTGGAGTTGATCTCCTTCAATAGCTTGAGGATGGAAACCGTCGTGCGCGTGTCGAGTGCGCTGGTGGCCTCGTCGCACAGCATGATCTTGGGGTTGTTCGCCAACGCGCGGGCGATGGCGACGCGTTGCTGCTGACCGCCGGAAAGCTGGCTGGGATAGCGATCGGCCTTATCGGAAAGCTCGACCACCTCTAAAAGCTCGCGGGCGCGCTTCTCGCGTTCGGCTTTGCCCTCATGACGCAGCTCCAGCGGGAACGTGACGTTGCGCAGGACCGTGCGCTGCTGGAACAGGCTGAAGTTCTGGAAGATCATGCCGATGGAGGCGCGCAGCTGGAGCAGCTGCTTGCCGGAGAAATCCGTGACGTCCTTGCCGTCGATGAGGATCTTGCCCGACGTGGGGCGCTCAAGCAGGTTGATGCAACGCACCAGCGTGGACTTGCCCGCGCCCGAAGCGCCGATGATGCCGAATATGTCGCCGTCGCGGATAGTGAGGTTCACGTCCTCCAACGCATGGTGCGCGGTTTCCGCTGAAGCGTTATACGTTTTGCAAAGGTGTTGAATATCTATCATGGCTTATCCCAAATTGTTTCTCGTACCGTCACAGAACCTGCGGCAACACCATCCACGGCGGCCGCGCCGAAACTATGCCCGGGCCCCAGCCTCAACGCTGGAAAACCCAGGCTTGGGCATGCAGTCCATGATATGTCCGAGCCAGAATTCCATACCGGGTTATGGTACGGCAAGCATGTAGAACTGTCGAGGGGGTATGTGCCATAGCCGCGGCGCGAGCGGCGGCGGCAGAAGCAGCGGTTAGCGCTGGCTGCCGTCGGTCTCGGAAACCTCCGCAACGGGCTCGCCTTTCTCGGAGCCGTCTTCCACGAACACGCCCTCCTGCTTGAACACCGTGGCGAACGTGCGGAAGAACACCTTCGCATCCAGCGCGAAGGAGATATGGTGCACGTAGTACACGTCCAGCGCCAGGCGATCGTGCCACGGCAGCGAGTTGCGCCCGTACACCGCCGCATAGCCGGTGATGCCCGGTTTCACGGAAAGCTTCTCACCCTCGTCGCCTTGGTACAGCTCGGTCTCACGGCGCAAATCGGGGCGCGGGCCCACCACGCTCATGTCGCCCTTCAGCACGTTGAGGAACTGCGGGATCTCGTCGAGGCTGGTGCGGCGCATGAACGCGCCGACCTTGGTCATGCGGGGGTCGTCGGCGCCGTTATAGGTGGAGCCATCCTCCATCACCAGGTCGGGGGCGTTCACGCGCATGGAGCGCAGCTTGTACATTTTGAAGTCGACGCCGTCTTTGCCCACGCGCGGTGCATTGTAGAACACCGGCCCCTTGTCCTCGAAATGGATGAAGGGTGCAAGCACCGCGATGACGATGAGCACGAAGGGCAGCGCTACGATGCCCACCACGATGTCGCACAGGCGCTTCCCGAAGCGAGCATACATCTAGCGCACGCCTTCCGCTTCGAGCTCGCGCCAGGCCCCGTGGAAGCTCTCCATAATATAGGCCATATCATCATCGGTAAGCTTCGTGTGCAGCGGCAGTGTGATCTCGTTTTCGAACTGCGCCAGCGCATGGGGGAACGCCGCGATATCGAAGCCCAGGTTGCGATACGCCGAAAGCAGCGGCAGCGGTTTGTAATGGACGTTGGAAGCCACGCCGCGCGCGGCAAGGCGCTCGATCAGCCGGTTGCGGAATTCCTGCGATTTGCCCGGCATGCGCACGAGCATCAGATGGCCGCTCGACGAGAACCCTTCCCGCGCGGAACGCGCCTGGGCATCGTCAACCCCGGCGGCGCTTTCGCCATCGGCGTCTTCGTAGTGGCGCAGAAGCTCCACCGGCAAATCGGCCAAGCCCTCTTCGTACTGCGCGACCAGCTGGCGCCGGCGCGCAAGCAGGCCCGGGTAGCGGCGCAGCTGGGCCAAGCCCAACGCCGCCTGGATGTCGGTCATGTTGCACTTCCACCCCGGGAAGGCGATGTCGTATTCCCAGGCACCCGCCTTCGTCTTTGCAAGGGCGTCTTTGGTCTGCCCATGCAGCGACATGAGCATGACGTCGCGGTAGAGCGCATCGTCGTCGAACACGCCCGCACGCCAGGACATGGCACCGCCCTCGGCGGTGGTGAAGTTCTTCACGGCATGGAACGAGAACGTGGTGATGTCGGCGACCTGCCCGGCGCGGGCGCCCTTCCGCACGGCGCCCAGCGCATGAGCGCCGTCCGCGACGATGGCGATGCGCCCCAGAGCCTCCTGCCGCTCGTTGCGAGGGGAGAACTCCGACGCCTTGCCGTCCACCAGCCGGAACAGCGCGTCGTAGTCGCACAGCCTGCCGGCGATGTCCACCGGGATGATGGCGCGGGTGCGCGGTGTGATGAGGCCCTCGAGAGCCGAATAGTCCATCTCGTAGCTGTTGGGAGCCACATCCGCCAGCACCGGCGTGGCGCCCACATGGCAGATGGGCGAAGCCGAGGCGGTGTAGGTGTAGGCGCATGTGATGACCTCGTCGCCCGGACCGATGCCGAGCGCACGCAGCGCGCACTCCAGCGAGGCCGTGGAGGAGGCCAGGCATGCGACGCGCGCAGCCCCGGTGAAATCCGCCAGCTGCCGTTCGAGCTCCTTGGTTTTCGGGCCCGAGGTGATCCAGCCGCTTTCCAACGCATCCACCACCTCGTCGATCTCCGCCTGCGAGATGTCCGGCGGGGAAAAGGCGATCGTTCGCTGACTTGCGGGGCTATTCACGTTTTCGTATCCCGTCATAGCGGGCATCTCCTTCGGTGGCCCCGCCGCAAACGGCGGGGAGACGGTTGCCATGGAAGCAGCGGCTTGGCCGCACTCGAAAGCCATATTATGAACGCAGTTCGCGGCAAGGGCAAAGACGCTGCGGAAGCTCCAGGAAAAAAGCGAGCGAACGCGGGCCGCCGCACGCTGCCACGTCAGGACACACTAGGTGAGCTTGCGGATGAGATCGACGATGGCCAAGTACGAACGGGGCTGGTCGAACTGCTCTTCGGCGATACGGCGCCCCTTCGCCGCCATGATCTTGCGCGTCGAGGGGTCGCGCGCCAGCCTGCCCAGCGCTTCGGCGAGCGCGCGGGGATCTTCGGCTTCCACGTTCACGCCGAACCCGTCGGCGACCACCTTCGCGCGGAACTCCGCGCTGGTGCCGGTGTTCACCAGCGCGCTGCGGCTTGCCAAATAGTCGCCGATCTTGGTGACAATGCTCTGCGCCGCGCTCTTCACCAGCGAGTTCACCACGATGTCGGATTTCGCAAGCCATGCCGCCATGTTCGGATAAGCCTGGTACCCGAGAAAGTCCACCGGGGCGTCCAGCTCCTGCGCAAGCTGGACGAGCTTTTCCTTGTCAGGCCCGTCGCCGAGGATCTTCACGCGCACCGAAGGCCGGGGACGCTCCCCCGCCGACGGCGCGCCCGCTTTGTCCCGGCGCTCCTTCATGAGCGCCGCGGCCTTCACCAACGTCGCAAGGTCGTAGCTCGCGCCCAGCGTGCCGGCGTAGGAGATCCACACCTCGTCGGCGGGTTTGCTTATCTCGCCCGCATGCTGCTCCGCGCCGGCGTCGAATGCGGAAAGATCGTTGCCCACGTACACGGTGATATGCGGATAGGGCTCCTGGCGATCCTTCGCGGGGCGCAAAGCGTATTCGTCGGATGTGCCCACCGCAGCGGAAAGCAGCTGGTACGCCACGTGCGCATCGCGCGCGAACGGGTGGAACACGATGTCGCTGACCACCGGGATATCCATCACCATGCGCATGGCCTCGGGCCACAGATCGTTGATGTCGGCGACGAAGGGGATGCGGTTGCGCTGAGCTTCCTCGGCGCACACGCGCGCCACATCGTTAGGCGGGATCTCGGCGTAGATGAGATCGAACGCATGCGGATTAGCGGCAAAACGCTCCCGAAGCATCGCGCGCAGATTCTTCGCCGCAACCGCATGGCTTTTAATGCGCTGCAAGTCGAGGTTTTTGGTATAGCCCGGCTCGGGAATGAACGTGATGCGGTACGGCTGCTGGCGGTACACCTCGCGGGACGTGTCGCGCTGCGCTTTCTCCCAATGCTGGAACGACGACGTGAACAGCTCCACTTCGAAGCCCTTGCCCACCAGCAGCTCGGACAGGAAGCGGAAACGAGTGTAGCCGCGGGTTTCATCGGCCAGTTTCACACCCATGGTGACGACGGCGATGCGGCGCTTGCGGCGCTCCACATGACGGAAGCGCGCATTGGCGCTCGAGCGACGACAAAGAGCAGAGGCATCTTGTGCTTGTTGGTTTTCCATAGGAGGAAGTATAGCAAGTTGACCAGGAAATCACGCAGATAGACAACATTCTATCTTGTCCCCCGGTCACCTCGACCATGCCAAAATGGGAAAAAGCACAAATGGTAGTCCAAACAATAGAGCCTTGACGCAACAAACCCATCCAGGCAACAGCAGCTTGCGTATCCCTGACGCGAAGAAAAAGCAGGGACGGAAAACCCTCATGTGCGCAAAACGAACACGAGGCCGATTGGAGAATCAACGAGAATCTTTACCGCTGGTCGCTCACAGCCATCCACGGGGTTACGATAAGATAAAAAAGGAAAGACCCTTCTTAAACACTTGAGGAGCCCGAGCAATGAGTAGAATGCTCATAGTCACATCGCGGAACATCGTCTCAAAGGGCGGAGAACTAAGCCTGATTAAAAACCGAGCCTCCGCTCTTGAGTCTAAATGGGGGATCCGCACAGACGCCATCGCATTATGCAATTCCGACCTAGATGTGCCCGAAGGGCAAGAGGAGTTTGGGCGCGCCATCTATATCAGAAGGCATTTCTCAAACCCCATCGCCTTACTAAGCGGCTACAGAGAGCTCATCGGCAAGGCGATCCAGACGATTAGCGCAACTCATTATGACGCCGTGCTGCTTTCTGGAGTAGGGTTGTTACGCTATGTCGAGCGGATCAGACATCACGTCGATACTGAAACGTTAGTCTGCGCCGACGTGCATGGGTATTATGGCGATGGGCTGTTGATCGCCAAAGAAGAGCCCTTAACGCTAAAGACGTTCCACACACTCGCGGCAAAAGAAGAGGAATGGGAGCAGAAAACCTTTCTTAAAAAATTTGACCGCATCTTTACCGTTACGAAAGCCTATAAAACATTCCTCTGTAATAACGCCGGATGCAGGGAGGAGCAATTTTATATCGTGCCCTGCGCCAACGGGACCCTGCCATCATTAACAGAGCACGACTGCCAGAAAAACCGTTCTCTATATCGAGCAAAGTACAACGTAAACGAGGAAACACTCCTCTTGATGTACTCAGGAGGAGCCTCCGCATGGCAATGTCTCCCGCAAACTGTCGCACTATACGACGAAATTAGAGCTCAATGCGACACCAAACTCGTAATTCTCTCAGGTGACATACAGGGAATTATCGGTAAAATCGGAAACCGACCCGACATCATCATAGACAGCTACCCCCCTGAAGAGTTGCCTCAGGTGTTCTGCGCTGCCGATTTCTGCATGATGCTCCGAGAGGATGTTCCGACCAACCATTTCGCGTATCCGAACAAATTCCTCGAATATGCAGCATCATACAAACCGGTAATTACCACGCCCTTCGTCTATGACATCGCAGCGCAAATCAAGGAGTTTGGCGTGGGCATCCTCTACAATGGGGATGTTCTCGATTTAATTTCCCAAATGCGCGAATTCCGATGCAAGAAAGAAAAGTTCAACGCATTGATCAGGCAGAACTCTTTCGAGGCAACCCTTGTTCCCTTTGCGCATGATCTGAGACTAGAATAATCCGCCAACGTTTCAAGGACGCCATTTCCATGTTAATTAGCATCTTTACCCCAACATACAATCGAGCATACACACTAGGAAGACTGTATGACAGCATCCGAACTCAAGTCGAATACGCTGGCGAAACGGAATGGATAATCGTAGACGATGGCAGCACCGACGAAACTGCCGATCTTGTAAAAAAGTGGATTGCAGAAAACCCATCCGAGATGACGATTCGATACTTTCACCAAAAAAATGCAGGTAAACATGCAGCATGGAACAAGGGGTTGCAAGAAGCGCTCGGCGAGATTTTCTTCCCCGTCGATAGCGACGATTATCTCACGCCTAATGCACTGCACTCTGTAGAGAAAATGGTAGGGACCGTCAACGGAAGCGATAAGATTATTGCCGTCTCCGGAACAAGAATGTTTCCCGAAAGCAAGTTAACGGGCGGTGCTCTCCTAGAATCCAGTACGGAATATATCGACTACTCTTCTATCGACAGACGATCGAAGGGGATTTCAGGCGACCTCGCAGAAGCCTTCTTCACCGAGAAATTGAAAGCATATCCATTTCCTATTTTTAGCGATGAGCATTTCGTTCCCGAAGCCGTCATCTTCAATCGGTTCAGCAACGACGGATATCTCATTAGGGGATTTCGCGACCCATTGTACTGCTGTGAATACCTTCCCGACGGATATACTAGAAACGTCAACAGACTGCTTATCAAAAATTGGAAAGGCTATACACTGTACATAAAGGAGCTTATGAAAAGCCCCACGTCGCCAAAAGCAAAAATCATCCCGCTATGCGGCTATCTCTATCGATCCCTTTTAAGAGCATTCCACATCGTAAAATAGCTAGAACCGCCAAACAATTGCCTGTCACCCGCCCACGTCATAAGGAAGCAAGCTATGCCAACCTCCAAAAAATCGATTTTGCTCGTGTTCGGCACCCGGCCCGAAGCGATCAAGATGTGCCCTCTCGTCATAGAGTTAAAGAAGCATCCAGATCGTTTCAACGTGAAAACATGCGTCACCGGGCAGCATCGCCAGATGCTCGACGCAGTCCTCGATGCTTTCGAAATCAAGCCCGACTACGATCTTTCGATTATGAAAAACCAGCAAACCCTGTTCGATATCACCTCTGAAGTTCTGCTGCAATTGAATGAAGTGATTCAGAAAGAGTCTCCAGATATCGTGCTAGTGCATGGAGATACCACTACTAGTTTCGCCGCAGCCCTTGCGGCATTTTATCTTGACGTACCCGTAGGACACGTCGAAGCTGGACTTCGTACTAACAACCTACGTTCCCCCTTCCCGGAAGAATTCAACCGCCAGACAGTTGATATTATCTCCGATTACTATTTCGCGCCAACGGAAACCGCTAAGCAAAACCTTCTTCGCGAAGGCAAGGACGAATCCAAGATATTCGTCACCGGGAACACGGGCATAGACGCACTGAGAACCACCGTTAAAGAAGGGTACGATCACGAGATACTCCAGTGGTCACGCGAGCATCGCCTACTGCTTATCACCGCGCATCGTCGTGAAAACCTTGGAGATCCCATGCATCGCATGTTCCGCGCCATAAGGCGAGTAGTCGAAGAGCATCCCGACGTTCGAGCGGTCTATCCCGTTCACCTGAATCCCCAAGTGCGTGCTGCAGCAGAAGAAGAGCTCTCGGGATGCAGTGCGATCAGACTGATCAATCCCCTGGATGTCATTGATTTCCACAACATTCTCGCGCGCTGTTATCTGGTGCTTACCGACAGCGGAGGAATCCAAGAAGAAGCTCCAAGCCTCGGCAAGCCAGTGCTGGTTATGCGCGACACCACTGAGCGACCGGAAGGCGTCGCAGCAGGTACATTGAAACTTGTAGGGACTCTTGAGGATGACATTTTCCGAGAGTGCTCCATTCTTCTTTCCGACGAAGAAGCATATCGCGCAATGTCCCGTGCATCGAATCCCTACGGAGATGGACACGCCTGTAAGAGAATCGTTTCTGCTTTGCTAAACTAAAATCAGCGCATCCACTCGCAGGGCCAGTAGCCGCATATCAGTATATCCGCACGACCTGATGACCTGCATAGATGTGCGGCTACTGCGGTTAGCTCCAATACTCTTGCAACTGCCGAAATAAGAATGTCATCATCGTCGCAATGCTGATGACAGACGCAATGAGGCAGACAAACGTAACCCCATTCATACCAAATATATTAATAAAAGGGACCATGCATATGGCAGACAACGCCAAAGCAATGATGCTGCCGACGAACGCAGCGGCGAAGTTCCTTAACGCAATCAAGAGGTCATTGACAAACCAGGTGAACCCCGTGACTACCGCAAGAAGCACCAAAGGTTGAAGAAGATAAGCATGCTCGGCAATCGATTCGCCGAACACAAGCACTAAAAGCGGTTCACCTAACAAAAGCACGCCAATCGAGCAAACAACGCCAACTCCAACCATAGCAACGACAACTTTGAGGAATAGCCTTCGAAAGGCATTTTTGTCGCGAGAAGCATACGCTTGGGAGAAATAGCCCAGAAGAGGATTATAAATATAGGAAACGCCCATTTGTATTATCGCTACCGGAGCGGCAACCGACGAGTAAATGCCCAATGCGGCGTTTCCCATCAGAAACGCAAGAAGCTGTCTTGGCAACGTCGTCGAAGCAGACACAGCGATGCCAGCAACAACAACCGACAAGCACCTCTTCAGCAAATACCAGATTTTCGCCAAGCTAATGCATGGCGTCAGCTCATCAAATCGCCTTGCCCGAGGGTAATCATACAAAACCCCGACCATCACGATGCCAAGCGTCATGGCGCCCAATGAGGCTTCAAGGCTATGAGTCACGATAAAAACAGCAAGAAAAGAGAATAGGGTCGCAGCTCCTTGAACCCCTAAAGATTTCCCAATGAAGTCAATCCTCTCATGTCTTTGATCGCAACCGTGAAGTACATCGATTATCAAAGTTGCTGATTTATAGAGACCGTAGAGGATGATGGCGAGCCACGCGTCCGGCCCGCAGGTGAAAAGCGAATATGCAACACACGAAACTAGCGCTACCCCACAGGTAAACAAGCGAAACGCCATGTATTCACCCGTGGTGTTCTCGCTCTTTACATCTGAAATCTGATATGTATACATTCGGTATTGAGCAATTGGAGCGAATATCCCATATACGGAGACCGCAAGAGAATAAATGCCCGCTGCATCATATCCCGATGAAAGCCTTACGACAAAAACCGTGATAAGCCACTGGCAAACGAGTCCGAATAACGACCCGAACGAATTCCATAGCATCCCCTTTCCTAAGGAAATGCTGCTCTTTCGCGTTTCCCCCTTGCCGAATCGCACAAGACACCCGGCATCTACTCGTCATCTGCTGAAGAGCCCTTTTTGCGCTCCTCAAAACCCTCCAACGCCCTTTGTTGCGTCAAAGTCACCACACGAGCGCGCAGTTTGGAGATCTCAACCGCCACAAAAAACTCGCGAACCACAAGCACTGCAATCACGTACAGAAACACAAAATTCGAGGGAGATTGAATCTGGAGCAGCCCAGAAAAGAAATAAGCAATCTGAGGAAAAGCTGCAAGCAGCACGATGCTTGCAGCGAAAAGAAACCAGAATGTGGAGTCAGCGATAGTAATTTCCGATTTTCGAATTTTTTTCAGAATATAGATAAAAACGCCAACCGCGCAAACAACGAGCACGAAACTGAACTGCATGCTCATCGGATCTTCCTCCTGAACCACTGTACCAGCAAAATAGAAATGCTCATGCGCAACATATACGACACCGATTTAGTGAAGTTAAGATAACTTTCTCCTGCCACCCGCTCGCGCATTTCAACTTGAACCTCTCTTACCTTCATGCCGTTGCGCATGAGAAACGAGATGGTATCAGGCTCGGGTCCGTAATCAAGCTCATTAGCAAACAACGGAATGAGCTTTGAATTGAACAAGCGCATACCCGACGTAGGATCCTGCACATGCTTGCCCGTCGTAATCAAGATCATGGCGGAGATGATTGTCGAGCCAACCATACGCGGAGAAAATGGTTTTTTGCAATTAGCGAATCGAGATCCTATGACGACATCGGCTCCAGACTCTTCGGCGGCCTCGATCATCGCATCAACATACGCAGCAGAATGCTGCCCGTCAGCATCAAACTGGATCGCATAATCGTACCCTCGCGCAAAGGCATACTTCATCCCCGTCTGAAAAGCCCCCGCAAGGCCCAAGTTTGCAGGAAGCGACAAGAGGTTGTAACCACGTTCGCGACAAATATCAGCAGTGAAGTCCTTCGACCCGTCGTTCACGATAACGTAGTCCACATCCGGCGCATGCCTGCGCAGGTCCTCTATCGTCGAAACAATGTTATCCTGTTCGTTGTATGCCGGTATGATGGCGATCGTTTTTTTATCCATGCGGCTTATTTTAGCCTATCGTTTGCATGAATAGCGCAGCTATTCAAAGCATGCACACCAGATTGTCGTTTTTAGCAGAACGGAGAGAGATGCATATGGCCGGCGAACATTGTATCTGTTTGTTTTCTTCACTGTATCAGCCCAGTATAGGAGGGGTGGAAACATATACCGCCAGCCTTGCTCGCGCACTTGCCGCATCATCCTGCCGCGTGATCGTTGTCACCTGCGCATTGCAAAAAAATGAAGGAATCTTTAACGAAAACGGCATCGAAGTAATCCGCCTTCCAAGTCGCCCCTTCCTTGATGGACGTTTCCCCATTCCACGCAGAAGCAACGAGGCACAGCGGCTTTGGCGCTGGCTGGGCAACCAGCAAATCGACTATATTGAAGTCAACACGCGGTTTTACCCCTTATCTGTACAAGCGCTCGCATTTGCCGAGGCAAAAGGCATCGTTCCCCTCCTAATCGAGCACGGATCCGCGCATCTCACCCTAGGAAACGCACTTCTCGACATAGGCGTACAGGCGGTTGAGCATGCGATGACGCGACGTTGTCTCGCATATCCCGCTGAATATTATGCGGTTTCCCGCAATGCAAGCGCCTGGCTGAGACATTTTGGCATCCAATCGCATGGGGAGCTGCCCAATTCCATCGATGCTGACGAATACGTAGGAAAAGCCTCAACACGCGATTATCGTCGCTACCTCAATATCCCCCCCAGCGCCTTTCTCGTATCATATATAGGGCGCTTGGTATCCGAAAAGGGAGTCATGGCAATCGCGAAGGCTTCCGCGACGCTCAAAAACAGTGGCATCGTGTTTGCCATCGCAGGCAGCGGCCCCCTAGAAGATAATCTACGCTCCTTTGAAAGTCCTTCATTCAGATTACTCGGCAAGCTCTCCCGAGAAGACGTTGCGGCTTTGCTTCAACAGTCAGATCTCATGTGCTTGCCATCCCGATCGGAAGGGTTTGCCACCTCTCTGTTAGAAGCAGCCGCCTGTGCAACCCCCAGCTTGGTAACGGCAGTAGGCGGAACCGACGAGCTCGTTCCCTCGTCCGATTTCGGCATTATTCTTCCCAATATTGATGCGCGCACCATCAGCGACACCATGCTTCAAATCGTCAGACATCGCGATCAGCTTCACCATATGGGCAAGAATGCCTCGCAACTTGTTCGCGCAGAGTACTCATGGAGTAAGACAGCGCGAAAAACCCTCGATGCGTGCAAGAAAGCTAATTACCCAGTCGAAAGGAACAGGGACATCGAGCAGTCACCGCACCGCGGCACAAAGGCTGAACGAACACGGTAATCTATGGATTCTTTATATCTGCACCAGCGCTAAACCCAATGAAGCAACAAAGACCAATATGGGATATTGAAGGAACGAAGATCGGCTCAAACACCAAACCGGTGGAGCAGCCGGGCGCTCCACAACGTTCTTTCCAAACACTCGCACAAAGGAGCATTAGAGGCAAATCTCATACAATCTCATGTTTCCATCTGCCAACAACGTTTTAAATCCGGGGTTGTCGTCAAGTCCTGCAAACCCAGTCCATTCTTCCGGATCCCACGCGTTACTATCATAATTCTTTTCCGTGCTATCGTTCAGCAGGAGAACGTAACGGGCGCCAGTCGCGACCACGGCATTTCTCACCTCTTCATCAACGGCCAGCCTGGATAACGACAATCTAATCTCCCTGCTTTCCGCCGTTTCGGAACTAGAGCCAGGCGCGATCCCATCTTTATAATACACATTCACCCCTTCAATGGGATATGCAAACCTGCTCCCATCGTTCGGCATGTTAAGCACCAGAGAGCCTGCGGGTATTATCGAATTAACCTGTTTTACAAAATTATCTTCATCGGTATCGTAGAATAACGCGGTGTTTTTATTCGACAGAGCTTCCAATTCGGACGATGTCGCTTCTAAGGCAGACGGTTTAAGCCCAAAACGCGATCCAGGAAAATAAAGCAGCACTCCCAATATGAAGCTGAGTGCAATCGCCAGAATAATCCCATCACGTGAACTATTGGAGACAGCACGTCTACTCGGCTTGATTTTGCCGCCCAAGCGTTTTGCAATTCGGCCATGCATCAACCTATTAAGCAAACAGTAGACTCCATATAACCCAAATGATGCGATCGGAATTGCAGTTAAAGTCACTATAGCTGCGGTTCGCTCGGGGTCGGTATACCAAAATCCAGTAAATATTTTCTTGATAGCCAGGTCGCCCGTCGCTCCACAAAAGAAAATAAGGCACGCCGCAATATATACAGCGACGAGCCATCTGTATCTTTTTCGTAATATGCAGTGAAGCAATCCGATTATGACAAGAAATGACAAAGGATATTGAGGCGTGCCGAGACGAAGCGACAACGTGGCTAACGATACCAAAGCTTCCAGCGGTTCAATTGTCCAATCCCAAGTATAATTAACAATTGAGCTCATAAATGAAGCGGATAAAAACAACATCCAAACACCGACAGCAATAGCGCAAACCGCAAGAGCTAAAGCGGATTTTATTCCGATCGCCCAAATGTTGCCAAGATGAAGACGATCCACTTCAGAAGGGATGAAACGGAATGCCGTGTACGCAGCAAGAAAAACTCCCGCTACAAAACACGTGTTAGGATGTAACAGGATGAGTCCAACTAGGGAAACAAGGAATAAAACAAGGCACTTTCCTATGCCCTTCTCCCTTAGACCGAGATCGTCTAGAATAATAATTCCAAGGACAACTACGGATAGGACGCAGCAAAAGCCAGCTACATTCGGATAAATCTGATGCACAACCAAAGTTCGCAACGGAAAAGCTGCCCCAGCGCAAGCCGTCACAGACCCAAACAGGACAATATAGGCATTATTTTTCGATATCTTACTCAAGAACGCAAACAAACTCATCGGAAATACAATTGAAACAAAAACGTAGTTAACGGCATTTTCCGCAAGAGGAATCCCGAATCCGCATATAGTCGTTACCAGCGATACGACAATATGCCATCCATTGGGATAAAACGAAGCGTCGTGCAACGTGGGCATTTCGTGTTCAGACGTCACCCCACCGTATTGACTGACACTTAAGGCGGACAGGGACCCTCCGTCAAGCATACCGGCGATGAAATTCATGTGGGTGCCATTGTCTCCGATTTGGAGAAAAGAAGTTGCCGAATCAAGAGGAAGAATAAAATACAAGCCCATAAAGATGCAGGAAAGAAGAATGTACAGCAATAGCAGCATTAGCGATCGATTGCCTGCTGCTGCATTACCGACATCTCGCGTTGGCAGCTTTTGTCCAATTCGAGATAAACGGAGCCGAACCGCAACCACGCACAAGCAAATCAGCACAATCAAAGTGCCGAAAAGAAATACAGGACCAACACCAAGCATCCCTATCGCGCCAAGCGCAATTCCAAGAAGAGACCATATAGCAACAGAAATAATTGCCGCAAGGCAAAGAGATCTTACGCGATCAAAACGA
This sequence comes from Eggerthellaceae bacterium, assembly GCA_036306585.1. Lineage (GTDB taxonomy): Bacteria > Actinomycetota > Coriobacteriia > Coriobacteriales > Eggerthellaceae > Aphodovivens. Next base: position 9,522 of record JAXJZF010000004.1, on the reverse strand, counting down.
AACATCCTGAGAACAACATAACCGGGGACAATGATCACCCCCAGTGCAACAACAACCGTTAAAGCGAACTGAAACCACATCCCAATCTCCGTTTCGTAAATCACACGGCCTGAGTTAATGCCAGCAATAGCCTATTCATAAAAAATCATTATCACACGACCTACATCCTATGATCCCTTCGCCCTTTTTCATCCTTAGGTCGAGGCCCCTAGAGAGTTCAGCGCGAAAGCAAGATAATCGGCGCAAAACGTCCACTCGCAGCGGGCAGGACACCCACAGGCTGCATAATGGCACATTTCACCTGGCAGCACCAAGAATCTATTTCGCAATAAAGCCTCAAAGCCACCAACCTGCGCGGCGAAAAACGCACTTGCCCGTAACAGCGGAGCCCAGCGCATCCTCATTGCAGTCACCGGGGAAAGAATCCGGACTCGCAAGATCAGCAGACATCCGATTGTTTACTTCCGTCCCCTCATCTTCCTCACTGCACTCTTTACAACCTCACGACGTCGCGAACCGTACGGCATGATTGGATCAATTAATCTTCGGATCGGATTATTCTCATCTATAGCGAAATCATGTTCATCGCAATCGCCTTCCGGTTCCTGCCCGCAAAGCAGAGCCACAAGCCTCTCGTAAAATGGAATCTTACGTGCATAGCTCCAGAACAAAGTGGACTCGTCACAACCAGCAAGCTTCCATGGTTTTTCAAATCCAGCGTAATGGGTGATAAGCTGATCAGCTCGAGACGCGAGATATGCGCTGTAAGCTTCGGCGGGAGCAAAGGAAAACACCCTTGCAATTCGGTCGGCACAATCGGTCATAACATTCCAACGATAATCGAGAAACTGAACCCTTCCTTCGCATTCAGCGTTAAGAATATCTTGGTCGTCGTATATGAAATGGGAGTTTGCTGCAATTTTCAGCCAGTCCTCAACCTTGCGAAAAGAACGCAGTGCTGCAGTATTAAGAACCAAAACTCCCGCCTGAAAATAAGCGTAAGGATCTTTCATCCCCAGAATGGTTTTTGCATATTCCTTACGTCCCCCATCCTTCATATTGACGTTACCCAAGAAATCCAGATCTCTCACCGCAGCCAAAAGATTGTCTCCCAGTTCTGTCTCGTATAACTGGGAGATGTCCCCACGAACTATTAGATCGGAATCCAGATAGATAACTTTGTCATAATAGGGAAGAAGCTCCTGCACCAAAAACCGATAGTACGTTTCGATACTAATATGCTCATTGTTTGTTGAGAGGTCGAACGAGTCGACAATGCGACTTACATTATAAAAAGAGATCGAAACCCTCCCCGGCTTTGCAAATGTTTCTCGCATAACACGCTGATCGGAAGCCGAAATTCCCCGCTCTAACACCACAATATCGTAATAATAGTAAGGCGAAGCATTATCCAGCAAAGACCGGATGGTCGCAGAAAGCATGGGAACATAATCGCCATCCGCTGCGAACACCACTGGAACCATAGGCGCAAAACCAGAATCAAAGGGGGGCAGCAAAGGATGCACGCGATCCGGATTTGTAAAACGAACGCATTGAAGCTGAGTTGTCTTCCAGCCTGCACCTACACGAAGATGATGCTGATAGTATATGTTAAACAGCCTCTCAGACAAATGCCCAGGCGTCCGAAGCGCTTCCTTGTCGTAATGCGTCATGTCCGTCCGCTTAGCGAACTCCTCCAAAAGAGGAAAGAGCCATGCGCAGTAATTAAAGAATATCTCCTTTCGCATAATAAACATGTTGCAGAAGCACGCACGACCGCCATCAAGAAATGCATCTGCATCTTGTGCATACTCAGGGTGCATCTCTTTCAATATGTTCACGATCGTTTCGAGATCGTCGTCAGCAAGATGCAGTGCCTCATGATATTGCTTACGCGGAGTGCCCACATCGCCAGGAAATTTATTCAAATCCTTAAACTCCGTGGTAATCACGTCAAACTGCCGTACAAGATGCTCTATTGACGCATCGTCAAGACGGTATTTCTTCTGAGTTGACTTGTCAATGTATTTTTCAAGAATCTCTCCATAGGCGTTCTCATCGTGTCTCGTTGCAGAAAAGTCGAAATATCGACGATAGTGACAAAACCCATAGTACTCTGCATCGACATTTTTCCACGCCCAATACTGCGCCGTCAGTTCGCAATACATTGGATTCAAGCAAGAAATGTTATCTCCCTCATCATCATGCAAAACCGAACTTAATCGATGAGGAGAAAGAGCTGTTCCAACCTGGATCGGCTGGAGAATATCACTATCAAAATACGAAGAATCCTTATGCGTGCAAACAAAGATCCTTATGTCTTTTCGAGCGTTCGACACAAGATTGAATTCCGCCTCAAGTTGGTTCAGGTATTCTTGAGCTGCGGCGGCGTAGAGACGATAATTATTTATACCCGCTTTAGCGTTTGACGCCAACTCGTCAGCAAACGCCTTCCATGAACGTATCTCGCTAAGACGCTCTGGAACTAGCCCTCTCTCGATCATATCGTAAGCATCATCGCGAACGAAACGCATCATATGAGCAGCAACGGCTTCTGGCCCGATCGCTTTAACCATCTCGATGGCCGCAGCAATCTTTTCCCTTTTTGAAACACGCTCATGCCAATCATTAGATAGAGCCTCAATCAGTTTTAGACGAAAACCCTCCCCTTGGCGGCGCATATCCTTGAGATCAAATCCATTGGAATAGCGCAGAGCAGCCTCAAAACTACGCTTGTACTCCCCCGCCAGCGATTCAAACGCAGCTGCATCCAGGAGTTCTTCGCTTATGCCGCCACGACCGAGATAATACCTATACCCAACAAGCTCGTTATGCGTAACTTCTCGATGAGCTATAGACGACAGGACAAAGTACTCATATCCATCTTCCGCCATCTCCAGGCGCTCTCGAGACATAAGAGAGAAAGCCCGCTTCGCCATAAGAAGAGGAAACGCGCGCTGGGTTATCCTCCAATCGCGGACGAAGCCGCAACTTGCATCAAATACCGTTTTCGAAATATCAGTCGAGATAAGATCCGGGAAGGCCCTATTAGCATGAGATTCGAAAGCACCGGCACGGTTTTCCAACCCTTCGGACTCCCCGATCACCCTAATTCCAAAATGGACAATAGTCTGCGAATCAGAAGGAAGCACAAGAGACAGCTCTCCGAGAAAACCGGACTCAAACTCATCGTCCGAGTCAAGAAACAAAACGTAGTCGCCTATTGCATGCTCAACACCTTTGACGCGCGATATATGCCGACCTCTATTCGTTTCATTCAAGTATTGTTTGATACGATGATCCTTCTTAGCAAGGCCTGACACAATTCGGCTAGATCCGTCGGGGCTTGCATCATCAACGACAATCGCCTCCCAGTCATCAAAACTCTGCGACTGCAAGCTTCCCAAGCAGTCGGCAATATATGCAGCGTTGCCATACGAAGGAATGATTATCGAGAATCGAGGCATTGCCCCTCCCCCTTGCGTTGCGACCACAGAATCAAAGAACAACCATCGAAGCCATCCGGTGATCATTCGCTCACATTATACCGATTGGAATTATCTCCCCCTAAAGCAGCATAAAGTCTTATTCCGAATAAAGAAGCTGCAACCGCATGCAGATCCAAGCTGACTTATAATGTGGAGTTGATTTGCATACTGAAGCAACTATCCTCTTGGAGCCATCATGCGTTCGATCAGCCAACCATTAATCTCCATCATAGTTCCAATATTCAATACCGACAGATTTCTCGACAAGTGCCTAAGCTCTATAGCCAAGCAATCACTGAACAATATCGAGGTACTCTGCATCGACGATGGATCCACTGACGGATCTCCCTCCATCGTAGATGCATTTGCAAGCGCGGATCCACGAATAGCAGCCATCCATAAACCAAACGAAGGATACGGCAAGGGAATCAATACGGGACTTGATAATGCAAAAGGGAAATATATCGGGATCGTAGAATCGGACGATTACGTCGACCCGTCGATGTTCGAAAAGCTATTCTCTGCCGCACAACGACACAAATTCCCCGATATTGTTAAGTGCGCATATTGGAGAGTTCTCAACGCGGAAACCCGGGGCGAAAGACTTCTTCCGGCCTATTACCTTCATCATGTCGATCACGTAGATGTCCCCTTCACATTAAACGAGGACGCCGAGTTCCTCTTCCATCATCCAAGCATTTGGACCGCGATATACAAAAAAAGCTTCCTAGAAAAGAACCGCATTAAAATGAAAGAAGTCCCCGGCGCGGGTTGGGTTGACAACCCATTCCTCATCGAAACGCTAGCTCAAGCTGAAAGCATTGTTTACATAGACGAACCCCTGTATTTCTATCGAGAGATGAACGAAGGATCCTCAAGCAGAGTAAAAGATCCATCGATAATTTACGATCGTTGGTTCGACATGGATGCCCTCATAAAAAAACTGGGCATCACGTCTCCGCGTATTATGGAGGGCCACTACAACAGGGGATGTTCTTATATCAAAATGCTCGACGAGGAATTCGGCGTTGACAGTCCGACCATAGAAAAGAATATTCAGGAAATGATCCATCGGATGGATTATCCTGCTATTGTTTCATCTCGAAAAATATTACGAGAGTATAAGAAGGCCTTACGGAAGCACATCCCCATCACCCAACGCATAGGGTATCGCTTCGGAAGCAAGCGGAAGAACCGCTGATCATGTTTTCACCACCTGCCACCGCTGCATCACAGCACGCAGCAGCCTTCTGCCATTTTCATGGGGAATGACCAACCGAAAATCTTGTGCCGCCTCAACGGATATAGTTATATGGTTAATTTGCTATAGCGAACTCCGCCTAGCACTTCGCTTACGGCGGATGCCCATGGAGGTTTACATGGCATTAAAGGTGACATCCAAAATGGCACTCGAGCGAAATTGGTTCACGCTCGCATCTTTGATATCACGCGACTTCAAGCTTAAATATCGTCGCAGCATCCTAGGCGTGGTCTGGTCGGTCCTCAACCCCCTGCTAATGATGTGCGTTCTAACGGCAGTCTTTAGTTTTTTCCTCCGATTTGGAGATATTGAGAACTTTCCCTTATATCTCATTCTTGGCAACACATTATTTGCCGTAATGAGCGACTCCACAACAACCGCAATGACGTCCATTATCGAATCCTCATCACTAATCAAAAAGATTCGCATTGAAAAGATGATCTTCCCGATTGAAAAAGTTCTGTTTGCGATGGTTAATTTCTGCTTTTCCTTAATTGCCATTGTCGCCGTAATGATCTTTTTCAAAATAGCACCCACGCCCAGCGTTCTTTTTCTCCCACTTTTGCTCATCTACGTCCTTGTATTTAGCACGGGATTGAGCCTTCTGCTTTCTGCCCTCGCAGTGTTTTTCCGAGATGTCTGTCATCTTTGGAGCGTGGTTATCACTGCGTGGACATATGCCACGCCATTGTTTTACCCCATCAGCATCTTGCCTGACTGGATGATGGCGATTGAGCAGTTTAACCCGATGTTTCACTACGTCACTTATTTTCGTGAGATTATCCTCTGGAATCAGATCCCGGGCGTTCAGGAAAACCTTCTCTGTCTCTTCTTCGCAATGGCTTCATTACTCATAGGACTGTTGGTGTTCCGAAAGCTGCAAACACGATTCATCTTGTATGTTTAGGAAGGCATCGATGATGAACAATACTTCGTTTCTGGGCTCATTCTCTATGCCGGTCGATAGCCCATCGTCTCAAACGATGATCAAGGTCGATCACGTAACCATGATCTTCAATATTGCAAGCGAGCAGCTGAACAGCCTCAAAGAATACGCTATAGCTCTCGCTAAGCACGAATTGCGATTCAAAGAATTTCGCGCACTGAATGACATCTCATTCGAAGTAAAGCAAGGTGATGTTTTCGGCATACTCGGAACCAACGGATCGGGCAAGTCGACAATGCTCAAAATAATCGCAGGTGTGCTAGACCCTTCCGAAGGAAGCTGCATCGTCAGGGGCAGCATCGCACCCCTCATCGAACTCGGAGCCGGGTTCGACCTCGAATTAACCGCAAGGGAAAACATCTTCCTCAATGGAGCACTACTTGGGTATTCAAAGGATTTCATCAAAGATCACTTTGATGAAATCGTGGAATTCGCCGAAGTTAATGAGTTTCTCGACATGCCAATGAAGAATTACTCTTCCGGCATGGTTGCCCGCATCGCCTTTGCTATTGCCACCGTTATCGTACCCGATGTGCTTATTGTTGACGAGGTTCTATCGGTAGGAGATTTTCTTTTCCAGCAAAAATGTGAGCGTCGCATTCAATCGTTGATCAATGATCATGGCGTTACGGTGCTGATTGTCTCGCACAGTAACGAGCAAATCGAACGACTGTGCAATAAAGCAGTATGGATAGAAAAAGGCCACCTTCGCGCCATCGGCGCAGCTAAAGATGTATGCGAGCTCTATCGCGCCATCGGAGGGAGACCAGGGTCGCCCGAAGCGGAAAGAACGATTTTGGAAACAGTGGATGCAAATATTGAGCCACCCTCGAAAATATGCAGCTGCGTGTTCGGCGAAAACCTCTACGGAACGTCCATCGCATTTGACAACCTCTGTAGCACCGTCCACAATACATATATTCTGACAAATGGAGAATCCGAACGCGAGGGACGAATTGCTTGCGGCCTATCTGGAGCACTTGGCGCATCTCTTGTGGCGACAAAATCAGACCAAATTCCCGACATTCTTCAGCAGAACCTCCAGCATCATCAGCCTCGTACAATTATCGTCCTAGGAGACGAGCAGCATATTGCCGCTAGTGTTGTTTCCTCTCTCACGACAATTTGCCCAAACTCAGAAATAATCCGGCTCGAATCGCAAGACAGCGCTTGCGGACTGGATACATATCGCTACGGCGCCTCATCGGCTGCATCATGGGGGCGAACCGCCATCCTTGCACGCGATGGGTTCGACGCCGCCTTAATAACACTTTCCCCTTATATCTACGCAAGAAAAGCGCCTGTGTTCTACCTTGACGACGCGAAGGTTCATCGGCTAGTAGAACGAGTAGTCGAATCTTTCGACGAGTTAATCTTTGTAGGATACAAGGACGAAGGGTCTCTGCCGATAAAACTGCACCGAAAAAGCAGTAGTAGATGGGTCTTCTTCGCCGAATCAGAGCCCAATAAAGCCAATGATAAAGTCAATCGTTGGCTACATCCATTCTTTGAAGCTCGTTCCCATGAAAAAAAAGCAAGCGACATCCTGCTAATCACCGATCCCCACTGCGAAATGGATAACAACTTCATTGGGCCACTCTCGGGAGAACTTCACTCCCGCATCGCATTGATCAGTATTCAGAATCTCAACGAAGTTGCACGAGGAATTAGCCTCTTGAAGCATATGAACAATCCCCCCGCTCGCCTGTTGTTCATCGGAAGCTCTCTGCGCTACACAGATTTCGACAAAGCACTTTTCTCCAAAGCCCTTTGCTTGAATCCTGCTTTCACGGATAACATTTCAGGAGACATGAAATGACGGACATCCGCATCCCCGCCCGGCCTGTTGTCTTAAACGACAATCTTCACCAGGATCAAATTCTGTCTTCCGTTGAAGATGTCATCGAACTAGCTCGACGCAATTGGAACGAGCCACAAACAATCGCATCCGCACTTCGATCCGAGTCCTTCGCCCTCACCTCCCTCGAGCACATTCGCACAATCGCGGTGTACCATTGGCAGATCGGATGCGGAGGAGCGGACGAAGTTGTGAGAAATCAACTCAAAACCCTCTCGAAGCTCGGATACAAAACGATTCTTATCACGGACACTCCAGTTTCACAGCAAGCGCTTGCCTCAGTCGGAAACCCCTCCCGCTGCCTCCTCCACTCATTTCAAGACGCTTCCCCCGATAATTACGAGATCCGTGCACATGAATTCTATCGCTGCCTCACAGACAATCATGTAGACGCTCTGATCTACAATCAATGGCTTTGCAGCACCGCGTTATGGGAGCTATTGATAGCAAAGCTCAACAATATCCCCGTCATCATGTGCATGCACGGCGTCTTTTCATTTCCACTTACCGAGCTGCCAAACGCTAATGGATTCGAAAAAAAGTTTACCGAGCTTCCCTACACGCTTTCCTTGGCAGACGCAATAATTTGCTCGAACATCGCCGATCGCACTTTTTGGGCAAAGAGAAATCCTAACGTTTTTCTCACTCGCTATAAATCCATCGCCACTCCAACTAACCACGCCATGCTTAATCAAGCAAGAAACAGCAACAACATTGAAAAAAACCCCAGGGTCACTACAAAGGAATCGGCTCCTCTGAAAAGTATCGTCTGGGTCGGAAGAGTAGCTAAAGAAAAAAGGCCTCTCGATGCGGTGAGAATTCTTGAAAGGATAAAGCGCGACATCCCAAATGCGACTTTAGACATTGTGGGGCCAAATGAAGAAAAGTGGACGGATGCGGTAAAGCAAGAAGCTGCCCGACTTGGCGTGTTGGGCTCAATCCGCTTGCGAGGTCATCAAGATGATGTTAGCCAGTATTACCGCAATGCGGATTTGTACCTTCACACCTCTGCAGCTGAATCATATTGTCTATCGCTTCTTGAAGCAAAATCTTGGGGGCTGCCTTGCGTTATGTACGAACTTCCGTATTTGGAACTTGCGAAGAACGGGGAGCGTGGAGGCGTGATTGCAGTACCCCACAGAGATATCAACGCTGCAGCAGAAGCGTGCATACGTATACTACGAGACCCTCAGCTTCATAGAGAATTAAGCGATGCCGCCAAACTTGATGCAGCAATGATATCAAGATTCGATGAAAAACGGTTCTGGAAAGAAGTTATCGAGTCGCTCAAGCGCAAAAGGGAACTACCCCCTCTTGCGGACGATATGGTCCTTATGGAGGACGCTTTCCGGATTTCGTATACCAACGCCATATGCGACCTGGAAGAACGAATGAATCGAATGGCAAGTGAACTTCAAAACGCGATATACTCTCTTGAAGAAATCCGCTTATCAACAACATTCAAAGTAGGCAAAGTTCTGCTCGGAATACCTACGCGGATTAAAGACATCATTCGCTCTCGCAAGTGACCGACAATCGCAGACCGCCATAATTGCTGCATAGACACCGCGAAAGGATATCCATGCGTAAATCGACAATTGCAACTTCACTAGTATCGGCAACATTGACAGCCTCCATGATCGTCACTACGCCGGCGTGGGCAACTGTCGACGGAGATCAAACCCCTGCAACAGAAGAAGAAATCGCGGCAGCAATCGAGAGAGGAGAAATCCTCACAGAAGACCCTAACGAAGAATCGGAGGAATACGAAATCTCCACCATGTCCGAGCGAAGCATCTCCTCATCTGTTTCCATGACGCAAATGGCGGGCGCCACGATGTACGAGACCGCCGTTTCCCAAGCCAAGGCGGCCTACTCGAGCTGCACCACCGCCATCCTCGCAGGACCCGGCGAGGCATGGGTCGACGCCCTTGCCGCAGCCGGCCTCGCCGGAGGCCTGGACTGCCCC
>JAXJZF010000003.1:0-113930 GCA_036306585.1 Eggerthellaceae bacterium | reverse complement strand
GAGGCCGAGCTTCTCGCCCCCTATGCGCCAGGTGGGGTGGTCGGCGAGCGAGTAGATCCAGTCTCGCCTCCATGACTTCTCGGAGTTCTGCGAGACGTCCACCTCGAGCGTCGCGAGCACCGCCATGAACTCGTCCTCGTTGCGGGCGAGCGCCTTTGCCACCGTCACGCGGTTGCGTATGTCGGCGACCCAGGAGTACCCGCCCTCTTTCGCGATCTCCCTCTCGGCGCGGCGCTCATACACGCGCTGCATCGTCGACGGGGTCGCTTTCCGAGCCGGTCCTTCGTCGGATTCCCTCACGACCTCGTCGCGCATGAAGCGGTACCCGCGCTCCTCGGCCAGCTCCTGGAGGCTGCGGTTGAGCTCCAGCGGGTCGGGGGTCTGCAGGCGCCGCTCGGTGACGAGGTCGGTGTTGTTGACCACGATGTGGGCGTGGGGGATCCTGCCCTCGTTGTCGTCATGCAGGACTATCGCCACCTCGAAGTCCGCGAAATGTCTCTTCGCCCATGCCTGCGCGAGCTCGGCCACCTGCTCCGTCGAGAGGCCGTCATGCGGGTCGGGGGACATGACGAAGTGCTTGAAGGTGCGGGCCGGCTTGCCGCGGTACGTCGTGTCGTTCCCGCACGCGTGCCGCGTCGCGTCCATAGCGGCGGCCCAGTCGAAGCCCTCGGGTGCCTCCGAGACCGCCTCGAAGGTGTGCTCCTCCTGCCAGGCGAAGTTCATAACGTGCACGCCCAGTGCGCGGCCTCCCTTCTCGAGGTACCGCTTTATCCCGGCGCACCCGGTGTGCCCGGCGATGGGCTTCAGCAGCGGCATCGTCAGTCGCCCCCGACTATCGCGTGCTGCGCGAGCCCCGAGATCTTCCGGGAGAGCTCGCCGCGCCCGTCCTCGACCTGTGCGAGCAGCAGCGCGCATTCGTCGAGCTTGCCGGACACCCATTCCAGGTCGCCTCGTCCGTGGTCGAGCGCGAACTTGATGGAGTTCAGCGCGTGGACGCCCTGGTTGTAGTGGTGACCCCATTTGACGAGCTCGCGCGAGAGCTTGCGCATGGAGAGGCCGTCGAGCAGCACCCCGCCGCGCTTCGCGTTCTCGGGATCGTCGGCGACCATGCGCACGACGTAGCGCAGATATTCCGAGCGCGTGAGCCCTTCGTCGTCCGCGCGCTCGCATACCGCGCGGAAGTCCGCGTCGCTCACGCGGGCGGCGAGGACGTTGTCGTATTTCAAGACCTTCGTCATCGTCTCTTCCTTCGCATCCTTCGCCGCCTCGATGTGTGGAAGCTTCGGCGGCGTTTCTGTGTTGGAGGGGCGCGGGGCATCCCCCGCATGGCGGCGTCCGGCGCGGTCTCGTGCCGAGATGCGCCCGGCGGCACCGCCCCTCCCCTTGTGCTTGCGGCGGCGGGGCGGGGCAACGGGACGCCGGAAGGCGCCCCGGCCGCCATCTATCTCGTGTATACGAGATAGGCTACTTGCTGGAAACGGTGCAGGAGCCCCGTCGGGGCACCTGCATGGCCTATCTGCCCCCGAGGAGCCTCCCGGCCGCCTCGGCGATTTCTTCCAGCGCCCGCTTGTCCGGTTCGCTCGGCGGGTTCTTCGCCTTGGACTCGTAGCGCCCGAGCGCTCGCAGTGCGCTCGCGAGCGGGGCAGATGGCCTCGGGGTGGGGTCTTTCGGCGTTTGCCTCGTCTCGGGTCTGCCGGTCTCCCTCTTCAGGAACTCGGTCGTCTCCCTCTTGCCCAGCGCCCGCTTCTCCCATGCGACGTAGAGGCGCTCCTGCTCTTCGGGACCCTGCTTCGCCAGGGCGTCCACGGCGTCCGCCGACAGAGCGTCGGACAGAGCCGCCTCGCGCCATTCGGGCACGAGCCTCTCCTCGATCTTGCGGGCCAGGGACTCCTGTCGCTGGATGGTCTTTCCCGACACCTTGCGCCCCGTCTGCTCCGAGATGATCGCCGCCTTGATGTCCTCGGTGCGCACGCCCGCAAGCTCCGGGTTCTCTGCCCTCATGCGTTCGACCTCCACGCCCAGAGCGCGGCTTGCCGCTGCGCGCTCTGATACGGTGAGGCTGCGAACGAAGTAGTTGGCGGCGTGCAGCAGCATGACCGACTGCTCGTCGGTGATGTCTCGGATGACGCGGCAGGGTATCTGGGAGTACCTCTCGTCCTCTTTGGCGAGCAGGGCGTAGGCCGCCTTGCGGCGGTGCCCGCTCACCATCTGCCAGCTCCCGTCGCCGAGCTTGCGCACGAGCGGCAGGTCGGTGAGCCCCTCCTCCTTTATGCTCCTTGCCAGCTGGGCTATGCCCGCGTCGTCCATCGAGTAGGCGGCGTTGGCGGGGTGGTCGGCTATCTCCTCGACGGGGATCTCCTCGACGGGGTAGTCGTTGCGGGTCGACGCGTTCCTGTCGAGCAGGCCCGAGATGGTGAAGCCGGGTGCGACCGATTTAGCCATGGAGCGCCTCCTCGGCCAGCTTCTCGTAGTCCTTCGCGGGGCGGCTGTCGGGCTTGAAGGTCGCCACGGGCTGCCACTGCCAGCTTCCCTCGCACACCTTGGAGCTCGCGTGTATGACGGTCTCGAACTGGTTGTCGGGGAAGTAGGAGTCCAGCACCTCGGCTCCCGTCGCCTCGGCGTTGGTCATGAGGCCGGGCACGCAGGTGCGTAGGATGCGCCATGCGGGCGTGGGCACGCGCAGCGCGTCCGATATGGACTCGATGGCGCTGACCGTGAGGGCGGTGCCTCGCATGACGGTGGAGTCGAGCTTCACCGGCACGACGACCATTCCGTCTCCCGCCGCGGCCAGGTAGGCATTGAAGGCGAGGCGCTTCATGGTCGGGCTGCAGTCGACGATGCAGATGTCGTAGCCTCCCGCGCAGTCGTCGAGCGCGAAACGCAGGCGCTGCTCTCTGAGCAGCAGCTCGTTCTGGTCGACGAGCTCTATGGTCGAGGGCACGACGGAGAGCCCCTCCGTCTCGGTTTCGAACGCCACCTCTTCGACGGGCGCATTTCCGTAGAGGAGCTCGACGGCCCCCCGATGCTCGGCCGCCGCGCGCTCGTAGAGCCCGAAGAAGTCGGTGGTGGATGCCTGCGGGTCCAGGTCGACCAGCAGGGTCCTCAGCCCCCGCCTGGCGTAGATGGCCGCGAGGTTGACCGCGGTCGTGGTCTTGCCGACCCCGCCCTTGTAGTTCGATATGGCGAGAGTCCTCATGTTTCCTTCGTCCTTTCTGCCTGTCGCCGGAGATGGCGCATACTGCGAGTATACAGAACGAAAACGTTCTGTTAAGGCCGACCGTTTGCCACGGGATGGCGTCTCGCCATGGGGCGGGCGGATCGCGGCGACCCTTCGGCTGGCGGCCCCCTCCGTCCGGAGGGGGCCTGCCCGAGCGGGCCCGGAGGTCCTAGGCCTCGCCGAAGGCGTTGATGTGGTGTCTGAGCAGCGCTCGGTCCTCGCCGACGACGACCAGGCCGATCTTGTCGAACCTCACGCCGACCGACTCCCCGAATCCGCTCTCGGCGAGCCAGGAGACGGCGAGCGCCTCCATCGACTTGCGGTCGTTCCTCCAGCCGCCGAACCCCTCGCCGGGATGCTTGCGCGCGGCGACGTCGACGAACACGAGCTCGTCCGATTCGGGGTCGCGGGCGACCAGATCGATGGCTCCTTTCGCCTCGTGCGGCCTCCATTCGGTCGCGAGCATCTCGTAGCCCCTGATCCGAAGGAAGCGTGCCGCCGCCTCGACCGCCTTTTCCTGAAGAGTGAGCTTGCCGTCCATGGTGACCTCCGTTCGTCGGGGCGGAGCCCCTTGCCCCGCCTTGTGGCATCGGAGCCGCACCGCCGCCTGCGCCCCGCAAGGGAGGAAGCGAAGCCCCCCTCTTCTCCGTATCGGGCCGGTGGTTTTCCGAAGCCCGGAGGGCGCTTTGTTTTGCCGCTTTCGCCTTTTCTCTCGGGCGGCAAAAGAAATCGGAAAAGCATCGCGGCCCTTGCGGGAGTGTCGGGCGGCTGTGCGAGTCTTCGACGCCCAAGGAGGAGGCGAGGCGATCCGCTCAGGCGGAGCGGCTCCTGGCGCGAAAGCTCGCCCGAAGGCTGTCGGGGAGCGGGCTTTCGGGAGGGCGGCGTTGCGCGACGGCGGGCTCTCCGCGGGCCACGATCCGCGGTGCTATCCCCGCGCCATCCTAAACACCGCCGCGTCCTGCTGGGCTATATCGTCGTCGGCGGGCCCGAGCTCGTCGGCTCCGAGGTCGACGAACACGCGCGTCAACACCTGCATGAGCTCGATGAGCCGCTCGTCGATGTCGTCGGCGTTCCTCAGCCTCCTGAGCTCGACGTAGACGGATCTCATCTGGTCGCGCAGCATCTTGTAGACCCTCACGTTCGGCCTGACGGTTATGTCGCGGCGCTCGAGCCTGGAGACTATGTAGTCCTGCTTGGTCATCCCGCTCGCCGCCACGAGGGCGTTTATCACCTCGTCCTCCTCCGGCGAGACCCTGAACGCTATCGTCTTGCTGCGGCGGCGCCCCTTGTAGTCGACAATCGGCCTCGACATCAGCGCCGCCCCCCTCGGTCGAGCGCCGCCGCCATGTCCGACTGCCTGCTTGGGAAGAGGTGGGCGTAGCGAAACGTCATGTCCGCGGTCTCATGCCCCATGCGGTCCGCGATCGCCACGGCGCTGAAGCCCATGTCTATGAGGAGCGACACGTGGCTGTGCCGCAGGTCGTGGACCCTGATGGGCTCGAGCCCGCACGCGGCGCACCTCCTCCTCATCTCGTGGCGCAGGTGGTTTTTTGTGAAGGGGAAGATCCTCTGCCCGCGCCTCTCCTTCGGGATGGATGCGAGGAAATCGGCGAGCTCGTCCGCGAGGAACTCCGGCATGGCCACGTCCCTCCTCGACTTCGGCGTCTTTGGGGACGTGATGACGTCCCTCCTCTTGATCCGCTGGTAGCTCTTGGTGACGTGGATGAGGCACCTCTCGAGGTCGATATCGTCGGGCTCGAGCGCGAGGAGCTCGCCGACCCTCAGGCCGCACCAGTACAGGATCTCGAACGCGTGGAAGGTGGCGGGCTTGTCCATGACCTCCTCGCTGAACATGAGATACTGTTCCTTCGTCCAGAACTTCATCTCCGAGCCCTTTCGCTCGCCGATCTTGATCGTCGGCGTGGCGGGGCTCCTTCCCAGGCCGTAGTATTTGACGGCGTGGTTGAAGATGGCGCTCAGCTGGTTGTTTATGGTTCTCAGGTAGGTGCCGCTGTACGGCTTCCCCTCGTCGTCGTACGACCCCAGCATCTTGTTCTGCCAGTCCACCACATCTTTGGGGGTGATGTCGCACATTCTCTTGGGTCCGAAGAATGGCACTATCTTCGTGCGTATGATGTGCTCTTTGGTGAGCCAGGTGTTGAGCTTGAGCCTGGGCCTCACGTCTGCGGAGTACCTCTTCACGAACGCCTCGAAGGGCATCGACATCGACCCGTCGGCAGAGGCCAGGAACTCCGCCTCCCACGTCAGTGCCTCGTCTCTGGTCGCGAACCCGCGCTTCACCTTGTGCCTGCGGTTGCCGCCGATGTCGTTGTAGTAGCACTGGACGTACCAGGCGCCCGTCTTCCCGTTCATGTAGGCGGGCATCAGAGCGCCTCCTGTCTGGGGGCGCCGTCGGCGCAGTGGAAGCGCTCGTAGAAGTACTTCCGGCTCACCTTCCCTTTGATCGTCGTGTACCCCTTCTGTTCCATCTCGGAGTTCAGCATCCTGATGATGCGGTAGGCGTACGGCCTGCTGATGCTCAGAGCCCGCATGACCTCCTCGACTCCCATGATCACCGGCTGTGCGTTCTGCTCCATGGCTTCCTCCTGTCGTTCGGTGAAGAGAACGAAAACGTTCTGTACTTCGCGACATTAACAGAACGGAAATGTTCGGTCAATACAAATTGAGAACGATTTTGTTCTCTAGTATCATGAGGAGAAAACGATCGGAGGAGGAGAGATGACGACGGGAAGCCGTATACGGGCGCTCCGAAGGTCCCGGGGGATGACGCAGCGGCAGCTCGCCGAAGCGGCCGGCTGCACCGACGCCGCCATCAGGAACTACGAGGCGGACAGGAGGGTGCTCAAAGGCTCCGCCCTGGATGCAATCGCAAGTGCCCTCGAGGTAGCCCCCGAAGCCCTCATGCCCGTTCGCGTCGAATCCGCAAGGGACGCCCTCGAGCTCCTCTTCAGAATCGAGGAGGAGTTTGGGCTCAGGCCCATCGGTGACGGCAGGCTCGCCGTCGCGCCCGGCGCGCAGAAGGCGCCGAAGCTCGCCGGCGCCATCAAGGCCTGGGAATCCCAGGTCGATGCGCTCGATCGCGGCGAGATAACCCCCGAGGAGTACGAGTCCTGGAAGATGGGGATTGGCAGGAGCCCGAGTCCTTCCGCATGAATGCGGCTTTGATAAACACCGGGCTTCCGTGGATATGGCGGTTCCAGATGGATTCGTTGGCCATTCGGAGCAATTGCCGTCGGTGTGTCTGATTCGAAACGAATGAACGCTAGGGGTCCGATTGACAATGCAGTTGTCATATCTCGCTCAGGGAGAGAAAACCAAGGAGACTATCAGCGGGAAGAACCTGCCGGAAGGAATTGCCCTCGATTCGGTAGAGAAGTACGATGCCAAAGGGGGCCAGCTCTACTTCATCACGTTCTCTACAAAGTCTGACACGCTCTCGAGCGCAAGGGCTTTGTCTCGCCTCAGAGATTCTCTGCCCGCCAAAAAACACGTGCGAATTTTACGAGATGACGCCTCTGCTAAATTTGCAAAGGCCCTATATCCCAAGCTGGCAGACTATGAGCGTGCTCTTCGGCGAGTGCTCACTCTCTCGATGTGTGCCGAACATGACAATTTCGAAGACAAACTGGTAAAGAACCTAGATGAGTCGACTCTCAGCGAGCTTGGTTCGAAGCTGTTTTATAGCGACGTCTTCAAAGAAGAGGTTTTCGATCTAGTGAACTCGAAGGGCCCCATCTCCAAATCAGATTTTTTGGCAAGAATAGAGGGGATTGAAGAGCGAACCGTCTGGAATGACCTGTTCGGCGACGGCGAGTTGAAGGGCGTACGGGAGAATTTCAGGGCAATTAACAAGATAAGAAACAAAGTCATGCACCACAGGACGATTTCTGCCAAGGAATATGACGAGGCGAAGGAGTTGCTGGCTGAATCGACTGGCGAGCTCGAAACTTACGCCAACCATATACACGAAGACCCCAGCTATCCGAAACGCCATTCCGCCAATGCCCTTAGCGCTGCGCGCCTCTTGGGGGGCAACTACGCGTCGGAGGTTGCCGGCGCCCAGGTCTTCCTGGATAAAATCGCTCCTCTTCTATCTTCGCAGAGTTTTGCGGATTATTACGCTCTATCCGATTCGGTATCTGCCGCAGCTAAAGTCCTTTCGCAATCAGTCGCCACGATCGACCCGTCCAGGCTTTCCGCGGTCTCGAGCCTAGCCGAAGCACTAAGCGAAAGCATCACGAAGATTCAAGGGCCAGCCCTGCAAGCAGCGATTAGCCAATTGACGCAGAATGCCATTCCGTCCGGTTTGACGACGAGCTTGCTTGCTTCAGCTGCTTTAGCTCGCGAGCAATCCAATCCTCTCGAAGACGATGACGAGGAGAAAGGCCAAGGCGAATCGCATGATAGAGACTCTTCCGAAAGCGAAGAAAGCTCAGAAGAGGAACGAAAGGAAGGGTTCGATTAGCGCATAGATCTTGCGGCTGCGACCCTGCAGCGCATACGCTGTCGGCGCTATGGCTTTGCGAAATCGTCGAGGGCTAATTTGAGTCGCAAGCCTTTCGCTGCTACTCGGGAGGAGTAGTAGCGAAATCCGACCGTCTTCGTGAGTTTGCCAGAATGACGCGCGCAGGCTCCCCACCAGGGGGCTCTATCATTCTTGAGTTTCGTTTTTCCGGGTGAGTTTCATTTGAGTTTCGTCGATTATCGACGGCACCCGCAAGCCACTTGGCATCACTGCCTTTTTCTGGCTTGCAGATTGTTCGGTTCGCTTCGGCTCCTTTCGGCTCCGTTTGCGCTGTTTCGGGTCTGTTCGAAGCATGCCCATTTGCCTTGGGATGACATTTGACCATGCGTCGACCTGCGAAAACGAGAAGGCTCCTCGATTCTTTCGAGGAGCCTTGTGAGTTTCTATCTGATTTCGGAATCATGCGGTTTGCAGGTGCGGGCGTTCTGAAATGTCGCCATCGGTCGTCATCGGAACCGCTAGAAACCGTATGAAAAACACGAACAAATGTTCTATTACTATTCCCACTCGATCGTCGCTGGAGGCTTCGACGTGATGTCGTAGCACACGCGGTTGGCGCCGGGGACTTCCGCCACGATGCGGCTGGAGATCTTCGCCAGCACCTCGTAGGGCAGCTTCGCCCAGTCGGCGGTCATCGCGTCGCTGCTCTCCACCGCGCGCACGATGATGGGGCGCTGGTAAGTGCGCTCGTCGCCCATCACGCCAACGCTCTTGATGTCGGGCAGCACCGCGAAGTACTGCCAGCAGCTGTGCTCGCTGTTGCGCTCGCCGGTCTCCTCGAACAGGCGCTGGTTGTAGGCGTCCAGCTCCTCGCGCACGATGGCATCGGCGTTCTTCAGGATCTCCAACTTCTCGGGGGTCACCGATCCGATGATGCGGATGGCCAGGCCGGGGCCGGGGAAGGGCTGGCGGAACACGATGTGGTCGGGCAGGCCCAGCGCCGTGCCCAGCGCGCGCACCTCGTCTTTGAAGAAGTGGTCCAACGGCTCGATCAGGTCGAAATGCACGCCCTCGGGGAAGGGGATCAGGTTGTGGTGGCTCTTGATGGTGGAAGCCTTGCCGCCCGTCTTGCGCGCGCCGCTCTCGATGATGTCGGGGTAGATGGTGCCCTGCGCCAGGAACTTCACCGGGCGGCCGTCCTCGGCCAGATCCTGCGCCACGGCGAAGAACTCCTCCCAGAACTGCGTGCCGATGATTTTGCGCTTCTGCTCGGGGTCGGTCACGCCGTCCAACAGCTTGGCGTAGCGCTCCTCGGCGTGCACGTGCACGAAGTCCACGTCGAACTGCTTGGTGAACACTTCCTCGACCTCTTCGGGCTCGTTCTTGCGCAGCATGCCGTGGTTAACGAACACGCAGGTCAGCTGGCGGCCGATGGCTTTCGCGCACAGCGCCGCCACCACGCTGGAGTCGACGCCGCCCGAAAGGCCCAGGATCACGCGGTCGCTTCCCACCTGCGCGCGGATGGCCGCAATGGAGTCCTCGATGATGGAATCCATCGTCCAGTCGGCCTTGAGGCCGCAGATGCCGAACAGGAAGTTGCCCAGCAGCTCGTTGCCATGCGGGGTGTGGCGCACTTCAGGGTGGAACTGCGTCGCGTACAGCTTGCGCTCGGCGCACTCCATGGAGGCAACGGGGCACACATCGGTCTTCGACGTGACGACGAAGCCCTCGGGCACCTCGCTCACGGCGTCGCGGTGGCTCATCCACACCGTCTGCTCGTCGGGGGTCTGGCCGAACAGGGCGCTTCCGCCCTCGTCGCAGCGGGAAAGGGGGGCGGGGCCGTATTCGCCCTTCTCGGTGTGGCCCACTTTGCCGCCCAGCGTCACGGCCATGATCTGCTGGCCGTAGCAGAAGCCCAGGATGGGCACGCCCATATCGAAGATGGCGGGGTCGATGGAAGGCGCGTCCTCGGCGTACACGCTTGCCGGGCCGCCCGACAGGATGATGGCGGAAGGCTCCATCGCGCGCATCTCCTCGGCGGTGGTGTCGCACGATACGATTTCGGAATACACATGCAGATCGCGCACGCGACGGGCGATCAGCTGCCCGTACTGCGCGCCGAAGTCGACAACAAGTACCTTTTGCTCGGAAGATGCGCTTGCCACGGAAGGCCCCCTTTTCGGTAAACGAAACAACCTGCTGCCACCTGCCCCGTTGGGTTTCGACAGCATCTTTCATCTTACACGAAAACGCCCGCTGCGTGACGCTCGGCGGGCGGTATGCGCGCATGTGATTATCCGATGGGCGGCGGGGCGGCGCTGGGCGGCCCATGCTACCATCTAAAGGTTGCCGTGCGCGCCGTTGCGCGCTAATTGGAAAGGATGCTAGCCCTGATGGACATCATCGAAGCAGTCAAGGCGTTCATATTCGGCGTCGTGGAGGGCATCACCGAATGGCTGCCCATCTCGTCGACCGGACACATGATGCTGCTGGAGGCGTTCCTCCCGCTCAACGTGTCGCCCGAGTTCTACAGCACCTTCCTGGTGGTCATCCAGCTGGGCGCCATCATGGCGGTCATCGTGCTGTTCTTCAACAAGCTCAACCCGTTCTCGTCGCGCAAGACGGCAAAGCAGAAGCGCGTGACCTGGGGGATCTGGGCAAAGGTCGTGGTCGGGTCCATCCCGGCGGCAATCGTCGGCCTGCTTTTGGACGAATGGGTGGAAGCCAACATCATGACCAACGAGGACGTTTCCGCCATCGTGGTGGCAACGGCTCTCATCGTCTACGGCATCATCTTCATCGTGATGGAGTTCCGCAACCGCCGCCGCTTGGCGCAGGCCGAGACAAGCATCCCCCGCGGCAAGCATGCGCGCCCGACGCAGGAGGTCTACGAGTCGGTCGATCCCGATGCCGACACCGAATACGACGCCTCCAGCGCCATATCCACGGTGAATACCTTCGAGCAGATGTCCTACGCCAAGGCGTTCGTCATCGGCATCTTCCAAAGCCTGGCGGTTATCCCGGGCACGTCGCGTTCGGGCTCCATCATCATCGGCTCCATGCTGGTGGGCACTTCGCGCACGGTTGCCACGGAGTTCGCGTTCTTCCTAGCCATTCCCATCATGTTCGGCTGGAGCCTGCTGAAGTTCCTCCGCCATGGCTTCGACTACACATCCACCGAATGGATGGTGTTCGTCATCGGCCTGGTGGTGGCGTTCGTTGTGTCCATCATCGCCATCAAGTTCTTGGTGGGGTATGTGAAAAAGCACGACTTCACCGCGTTCGGCATCTACCGCATCATCGTCGGCGCCGTGGTGCTGTTCTATTTCCTGGTGGTCGTCTAACAGGTCGTCTAGCGGGGGGCTCGGGTTCAGGACCTCTGCCGCGAAGGGCTTTGCCGCATCGGCTGCGAGCGCTTCCGTTGCGGCATCGCCCCTCATCACCCTGATTGTTTCGCCTCTGTTAACTGGCTTCGTGCGGCTTGCGGCTCCTTGAGGGGCCGCAAGCCGTTTTTGCTATGATGGCTGCACACGAGTGGCATATCGCGCCGCCGTTTCGCGCGGCCGTACCCGCCGGACGGCGCAGGCGCACCGCCATGCTCGTTACCGCTTGCGACACAGGAAGGAACAACGATGTCAGAAGCAAGCACCGTGCTCGAGAAGATCGAAGAGCATCGCGCCAAGATCGACGAGATCGACAAGCAGCTTGTGGCGCTCCTCAACAAGCGCGCCGGCCATTCGCTGGTGATCCGCGGCCTGAAGCCCGGCGCCAACATGGGCCTGTACGACCCGAAGCGCGAAGAGGAGATCTTCGAGAAGGTGGACTCCTATAACGAAGGGCCCCTGTATAACGAGAACCTGCGCGAGATCTATGCCAGCATTCTCAAGGTCATGAAGGAGACGCCGTCCGTATGAGCACCGAAGCAAACCAGCAGCAGGCTTCCCAGATGCCTGCCATTCCCCCCATTCCCAATCTGGGCACCCGCACCGACGAGATAACCATCTTCGCCGGCCCCTGCTCCATCGAATCGACCGATCAGTTCGACGAGGTGGCCGCATGCGTCGCCGAGCTCGGCCTGCATTGGATCCGCGGCGGCGCGTTCAAGCCCCGCACCAACCCGCATTCGTTCCAGGGACTTGGCGAAGAGGGCCTGAAGATCATGGCGGCTGCGGGGCAGAAGTACGGCCTGAAGACCTTGACCGAGGTCATGGATTCCGCGCACTGCGAGATGGTCCATTCCTACGTGGACGGCCTGCAGGTGGGCGCACGCAATTTCCAGAACTTCAGCCTTCTTAAGAACATCGGCCATGTGACGCGCGACTCCCATAAGATGGTGCTGTACAAGCGCGGTTTCGCCGGCACCATCGCCGAGTGGCTCGCCGCCTGCGACTACCTTACCGCCGAAGGCAACGCCAACGTGGTGCTGTGCGAGCGCGGCATCCGCACCTTCGAAACCGCCACGCGCTTCACGCTGGACATCTCCGCCGTGCCGGTGGTGCACAAGCAGAGCCTGTATCCCATCTGCATCGACGTGTCGCACCCCGCCGGCCAGCGCGACCTGGTGCCGTCGCTTGCCTATGCGGCTGTCGCCGCGGGCTGCGACTCCATCATGATCGAAGTGCACCCGAATCCGCCGAAGGCGCTCTCCGACGGCCCGCAGCAGCTCACGCCCGAGCAATTCGCCAAGCTGGTGGGCGAGCTGCGCCAGATCGCCGCGGTGTTCGGAAAGAAAATCGTGTAGGTTTTCCCGCTGCCGGCGCAACGGCCGCCATCCGGCATGCCGAAGCGCTACAATACTGGCTCGCACTATTTGTTCGAGCGTTACCAAGCGAAGGGCGCGTCGTTTCCGGCGCGCCCTTTCTTCGCGTCTGATGCGGAAAGGATTCCTGCCATGCCCATCGATCTGGACACCCTCAACGGCCCGCAACGGGAAGCCGTGGAATGCACCGAAGGCCCCCTGCTGGTGCTGGCGGGCGCCGGGTCGGGCAAAACGCGCGTGCTCACCTACCGCATCGCCCATCTTCTGGAAGATTGCGACGTCGAGCCGTGGCAGATCCTGGCCATCACGTTCACCAACAAGGCCGCAGCCGAGATGCGCGAGCGCTTGGGGGGCCTGGTGGGCGGCGCGTCGCGCGGCATGTGGGTGTCCACCTTCCATAGCATGTGCGTGCGGATCCTGCGCGCCGACGCCGAGCGCCTGGGCTTTTCGCGCAATTTCACCATCTACGACACCGACGATCAGAAGCGCCTGTACAAGGAGATCATGTCCGAGCTGGACATCGACCCGAAACGTTTCCCCGTGAACACGCTGATGAACCGCATCTCCACGGCGAAAAACGAGCTCATAGTCCCCAACGAGTTCGCCGAGCAGGCAACCGATCCGGTGGGGAAGGTGGCGGCGCGCGTGTACGAGCGCCTGCAGCAGCGTTTGAAGGCCGCCAACGCGTTCGACTTCGACGATCTGCTGATGTACGCCTACCTGCTGCTGAAATACCATGCGGATGTCCTGGAAGCCTACCAGAACCGCTTCCGCTACATCATGGTGGACGAGTATCAGGACACCAACCATGCTCAGTACGCCATCTGCGGGCTGCTTGCGGACAAATACCGCAACATCATGGTGGTGGGCGACGACGACCAGTCCATCTACAGCTGGCGCGGCGCCGACATCCGCAACATCCTCGAGTTCGAGCAGGATTACCCCAATGCCCATACGGTGAAGCTCGAGCAGAACTACCGCAGTGTCGGCAACGTGCTTGCCGCCGCCAATGCCGTCATCGCCAACAACCAGCATCGCAAGGCGAAGAAGCTGTTCACCGATGCCGAGGACGGCGACAAGATCCAGGTGTACATGGCCTCCGACGAACGCGACGAAGGCCGCTGGATCGCCGGCGAGATCGAGCGGCAGCACGGGGCGGGGCTGTCGTACAACCAGATGGCCGTGTTCTACCGCACCAACGCGCAGAGCCGCATGCTTGAAGACATGCTGCTGCGCGCGGGCGTCCCGTACCGCATCGTTGGCGGCACGCGCTTCTTCGACCGCGCCGAGATCCGCGACGTCATGGCGTACCTGACGCTGGTCATCAACCCGTCCGACGACATCGCCGCCAAGCGCGTGATCAACGTTCCGCGCCGCGGCATCGGCAAGACCACCATCGAACGCATCGAGCAGTTCGCCGTGGAGATGGACATGCCGTTTCTGGAGGCGGCGGAGCTTGCCATCGTCGACCCCGAGATCCGCGCGGCTGCGCGCAAATCGCTTGCCGGGTTCGTGGGCATGCTGAAGGATGCGCAGGGCTACGAGGGCGAGCTGCGCAATGTCGTCCAGGCGATCATCGACAAAAGCGGGCTCATCGAGGCGTTGGAGGCCGAGGGAACCGATGAGGCCTCCGGCCGCGTCGAGAATATCAAGGAGTTCCTGTCGGTTGTGAACGAGTTCTCGGAAACCCACACCGACGACGACGCCGAGTTCGAAGCCCCGACGGTCGAGGCCGCCGACGATGCGCAGGGGGAGAAGCCCCCCGTGCGCGTGCTGCGCGGCAATTCGCTCGCCGATTTCATCGAATGGGTGCGCCTGCGCACCGATCTGGACACCATGGCCGAAGACGGCAAGGCCGTCACGCTGATGACCGTGCACTCCTCCAAGGGCCTGGAGTTCGACTGCGTGTTCGTCGCCGGCATGGAAGAGACGCTGTTCCCGCATATGAACAGCGTGAACGATGCCGAGGGGATCGAAGAGGAGCGCAGGCTGGCCTATGTCGCCATCACGCGCGCCCGCAAGAAGCTCTACCTCACCTGCGCATCGCAGCGCCAGATCTTCGGGCAGACGTCGTCGAACCCGGTGTCCCGCTTCATCCACGAGATCCCTTCCGAGCTGCGGCACACCACCGGGCTGGGGTCGGCAGGCTTCAGCGGCACCGGTTGGGAAAAGCGCGGCAGCCGTCGCGGCATCTCCGGGTCGGGCCACGAGGCGGGCGAAGGCCGCGTGTTCGGGCGCTCGAGCGCATCCGGTTCGCGCAACCGCGCCGACGCTCGCGCCGCGTCCCGCGATGCCGGCAAGAAGGCGGCGGCGAAGATGACATTCGCCGCGGGGGACCTGGTCGACCACAAGACCTTCGGCCGCGGGAAGGTGACCAAGGTCGATGGCGACACGCTATACGTGCGGTTCAAGAACACGGGTCAGACCAAAAAGCTGTTGAAGGACTACGCGCCCATCGTCAAGGTTTCGCTGTCCTAGCGACGGCGAAACAGCTTGTCTGTCGAACAAGGCCCCAAGGCATGTCGCCCTGGGGCCTCTAAAGTTTGCTTAGATGCGAGCAGCACGCCTTGCAGGCCTTTTGCGGCAGTTGGATTCGCCGGCTGCCTCGCCGTTTTCGCAGCCGCTTATGCGCGAGCTGCAAGGCGGGCGCTATTCCTCGTTGCGGGCGGCATCCACCATGGCCAGCAGCTCTTGCTGGTTGTGGATGTCGAGCTTGCGGTAGATGTGGCTGATGTGGGTCTTCGCCGTGCTCTTGGAGATGCAGAGCTTTTCCTGGATGAAGGCGGCGTTGTGACCTTTAGCCAGTAGGAACATGACCTCGGTTTCGCGGCGGGACAGCAGGTATCGGTTGGCGATCTCCTCGCATTGCGTGCGGAAACGCCCGCGCACCTTCGCACGCTCCTCGTTGCTGGGGGCGTCTTGCTGGAGCTCCTGCTCGGCCGCCTGCGCGTCTTGCGCTGCTTCGGCTTCCTGCCAATGCACCATGTTCTGGGCAGCTGCGGCACCGAACAGGGGCACGGTTTCCAGCCCGACGCTCCATGCGGGATGCGCATAGCGCTGAAGAACCGCTCGCGCTTGGTCGATCTCCTTATTGAATTCGGCGACGTCGGATTCGTCTTTGCCGGCATGGGGCAGGACTGCGCGCTTGATGTCGCGCACACGGGGGAGCAGCGACAGGCCGAACAGCAAGCAGACCAGCATGATGATCACGTTCGTGCTGGGGCCGTAAGGCGAGGCTGACAAAGCATCGGGGTTCTCGACCAACCATACGCCCAGCAGCACTCCGAGGGCAGTCGAGGTGCTGCCTGTGCCGAACATGCAGATGGGCGAGAGCCTGAACTCCTGGGATAGCTGCCCCAGCAGAACCCAAAGAAGCGCTTCAAGGCACAGGAAACCCGTCAGCAGCAGCAAGGAGGGGATGAGGTCCCCGCTTGCATGGAACCAGGGGAGGAACAGGCAGGTGAGCCCGACGAAGGGGATGAGCGGCTTGAACAGGAAATCCCAATGGCTGCGCTTGTCGATGGAGAAGGCCAGCACCATGAGCACGATGGCGGCGGTGCCGCCGGCGAACAGCGCGATGAGCTGGACGGTTGGGTCGACGGATGGCAGGATCCCCGTGAGCCCGACATCCTTCAGCATGCCCAGCACGATGCCTAGCAGGAAGATCGGAATGCTGAAACGCAGCAGGAACGAGATCTTGCGGATGGGCAGGGGATTGAAGATGGGCAGCTCGCGGCGCAGCGCGTAGCTGATGGGCGTAAGGCGCCAAAGAAGCGGCAGCTCGCACAACGGCAGGACGACGGTGAGCATGCCCGATGCCGGCCAGGGCAGCACATGGATGACAAGCGAGTACAGGAGCGTGGCGAACACCACTGCCACAACGGAGTTCAACACGATGGATGCCGTGTTGTAGCGCGCATAGGCGGTACCCCATAGCATCGTGAACAATCCCGACCCCACGCCGATGAGGATGCCGGCAACGATAAGCGCCGCGCTCTCAAGCCCAAAGGCGTACGCAGCTAGTCCCAAACCCGACCCGACAAGGGAAAAAGCCACCGAGATGATCATGGTGGGTCGATCGGTATAGAAGCGCAGCAGCTTTTGGTCGGTCAATGCGGTGAACAGCGTGAGGATCGTGAAAGCGAGCAGCGCCGACACCAGCAAGACGCTGAATGTGTCGCCTGTGGACGTGCCGCCGAAGACGAACTGCGCGTCGAACAGGGCGAGATACGTCCAAACAAGGTGAATGCCGAAGCCGAAAGCGAGCGTCCCGAGCTCTCCTTGGGTGCCGCGTTCGTTTCCGTCATCGACGGTGATGCTAATGCGCGGGAAAGAAAACGCCATCAAACCCTCCTGGCTATCATCCCGAAAGGCCGAGATCTCATGAAACATCGGCCTGATCGTAGAAAACAGTTGCACCATCCTACCACGGAAATCCGGCTGTTGCAGTGTAAAGCGGATGGTGTCGAGATATCTACCAGGACGAACAAGAGGTAATATTATTCCAAGATAAGAATATAGACCCTCCGAAAAAGGTTGCTCATGAAATGGACGCAAAAACGGGGGAGGGTGATAGCGGGGGGATGCACCTGTTTCGTCAAGGTATGGGAACGGGATGATTCAATGCAATCGCACCATCGGACCGTATGATGCGCAAATGTGAAGCGGAAATTTCAGGCAAGCTTCTGAACTGGGAAAATAGAAAAGGCGAAATTCATAAAATCAATAAATCAACCTATGGGGATGATACTTGCGCTCGCGAAGCGTACTTCTGATATGAAGACCGTTTGCCGCCGGTATTGTACCGTTCAGTTGTGTTTCCTTCGCAAAGGCATGAGGTGCACTGCATCCAGAGCACGCCTTGCTTGTGCGAAAGAATCGCGAAGACATAGCCAGAGAATAGCGGAAGGAGGTGTGGGGCGCAGTCGTTTCTTCTCGTTGAATGAGCCTTTCTGGAAGGGCTGCGCGAGCCGTAGAGGGACGGTGAGCGCAGGGGTTGAGGTTTCAACCACCCCGAGACTGGCGGTCAACATTGTCTTGCCACTGCGTCGTTCTAAGGGAGTTCACGATCGACGACCCGCAAAAGGGAAACGTCGATCAGATGAATTAATCCGTTAAAGGAGGGATTGATGGACGGAAAAGAATATACCGTTTCCGAAGTCATCGACCGCGCCGGTATTTCCGGTCATACTTGGGTTGTGTTCGTCCTTCTGGCGTTCGCAATGATCTTCGACGGTTACGATTTCATGATCGTTAACTCGACCAACACCTACGTTGCACCTACGTTCTTCGCTGAGCAGATTGCAGCTGGTCAGCCTATTGCCACTCTTACCGGTTCGCTGACCACTTGGGGCCTGCTTGGCATGGTTCTCGGCGGCGCAGTCGGCGGCATCATGTCCGACAAGTTCGGCCGTAAAAGGATGCTCACCATCGCCGTTATCTTCTACGGCATCTTCACGCTGCCGCAGGCTTTCGCACCCGATTACACGTTCTTCTGCGTGTTCCGTCTGATCGCCGGCTTCGGCGTTGGCTCCTGCATCCCGGTTGTCACCACCGTGTTCTCCGAGAGCATGCCTTCCAAGCAGCGCGGTATCTTCGTTACCTTCGGCATGGCCTTCATGGTTGTCGGCTGGGTTCTGGCTGGCCTGATCGCTGCGCCGATCTGCTCGACCCCCGAGCCTATTCTCGGCCTGGGCTTCCTTGCTCCGGAGATCACCCTTGCCAACGGCACCACCGCTGTTGAGAACTGGCGTCTGTGCTACCTGATCGGCGCTATTCCGATCATCTACGGTATCGTCCTCATCTTCGCGATGCATGAGACTCCGCACTGGTATGCCAACAACGGCATGAAGGACAAGGCCTGCGAGCGCCTGACTCAGATCGTTGCCGCTACGCGCCATGTTGACGCTAAGTTCGACCCCGATCTGATGATCATCCCGCCCAAGCCCGCCAAGACCGGCCCCGCCGCTCTGTTCTCCAGCAAGTTCATCGTCGGCACCTGCGCCGTTTGGTCCGCGTACTTCGTCGGCCAGTTCTGCGTGTACGGCATGAACGCTTGGATTCCTTCCTGGTTCCAGGGCAACGGCTTCAGCGCTGCTGATTCCGTGAACCTGCAGACTTGGAACAACGTTGGCGCTATTCTGTCCAACGTGACCGTTGGTTTCGTGTCCGACGCCATTGGCCGCAAGCGCGCTCTGTGGATCGGCTGGGTTGCCTGCATCGTTGCAATCATCCTGTGCTCCGTGTTCGTGCCTATGTTCCCCGGCGCTGCCGACATCGTCGTTGGCGGCCAGAACATCGGCTCTCTCGCCGGTGGCGCGGCTGGGAACTTCTTCCCCTGCCTGATCCTGATGCTGATCTTCGGCTTTGCTCTGAACTACACCATCACGGCTGTCCAGCCCCTGATGCCTGAGGCTTACCCCACCGCCCTGCGCAACACCGGTACTTCCTGGTGCCAGGCGTTCGCCCGTTTCGGCGGTTCTGGCTCCTCCATCGTTCTGGGTGCTGCTGCTGGTCTGGCTATGTTCCAGCATGAGGTCGTCGGTTCCGCTGGTTCCGCGATGGCCAACAACTGGTCCATGGTTGTGCTGGTGCTGATCATCCCGTTCGCTCTCGGCCTCGTCTGCACGCTGCTGTTCGCAAAGAACACTGGCGGCAAGACCATGGACGAGCTCCAGAGCGCGTTCGACAAGAACCCGCTGAACGAGGAAGACGGCAATGGCCGCTTCTGGATCATGATCATCGTGATCGCGATCAACTTCATCGGCTGCATCGTTTGCCCGCTGGCTATCCCGAACTTCTCGAGCACCAGCATGGCTCTGCCGATCATGCTCGTTGCTATGCTTCTCCCGTTCGTGTACTTCCTGGTCTTCGGTTCTCAGGGCCTGTCGAAGGAGAAGGCTGCTGGCGTCCAGTAGGTCAAACTGCTTGAACGTCATGCGGACATTCGCATAGACAGCAATGCCTAGGTTGCCTAGGCGATGAGGGACCGCCCCACTCGGGGCGGTCCTTTTTTAGTTGATCGCGTCAAAAGAAAACGCCCGCTAAGAAGCGGGCGTTTCATCACGGGGAAGCTTGATTGTTGGCGGCTACTTATTCTGGGAGTTTTTAGCACGCGCCGCACGAAGCGTTCTTTTGGCATCCGCGAGGTTCTGCTCTTGTTGTTCCTGTTGCTTCATTTCCTTTTCACGGCGTTTTGCGTAATGGGACTTCGGGTTGTCGATCGGACGACCGGTTGGCTTGATTATCTTTACCAGTGGATGACCTTCGGCGATCATTTTCTGGATTTCCTCATAGGTGAAGCCCTTGTTTTCGAAGATGCGTGATTTCATGCGTTGGAAAAATGAGCCGATCTCACGGTCCTCGCCTTCGCTTTTGCCTTTCCATTCCTCCTTCAAGCCAATAGCAACGATAGAGGCGACGGCAATGCGCAGTTTTTCAAGTTCCGGGACATGGACTTCCAAGCATGCGCCATGGTTCCTGAACTTCTCGACGCGGCGAACGCGAACAGACTTGCGATTGTAGCTTGTGAGGGTCTCTTCTACCAGATTGAAGGGGGGCTCGTTGAAGCTGCCGTAGAGGTCCCACACCATGCCTTCAACATAGTAATGATGCCCGATCACGTAAGTGTGCAGCTTGTACTCATAGCGCTCGTAGCGGATGAAATACACTAGCCCATAATTATCGGGCTTGATTTCACCAACTTGGCCGCCCATGCGGCCTATGATCTGAACGCGATCCTTTTCGCTTTTCCAGCCTTTCTTGCATTCGAAATGCAGGAAAAGATCACCGTCCTCGTACCAGGTATCGAAGTCCTCATGGCGCGAAAGCGCATCCACGGGGATATACACTTTATTGAATTTCACTTTTTCCCCTTTGTACGTGATGTCTTGCGTGGAAAGAAAATCTATATGGGAATTATACGCGAATATAGCAGGTGAAAACAGGTCGGCGGGGAATCCCCGAACCGCTACGATCGCGGTCTCGGGCAGGGGTGGGGAGCCTAGATCCCACGCTAAGAGCGCATTGCCATGCCGGCGTCGCGCAGCGGTGTCATGCTATAGCGTATCGTGGGTATTCCTTAGGAAACATGGGTATTCACACCCTATCGAGGTTAGTTATATAATTAGACCGAAGGGGATGATAACGATCGACTTTTATGGCGATGAGATGCTCTGAAAGTCGAGAGGGGGTAATTTAACATAAACCTTTCTGAACTGGGGTTATAGAGTGGAACAAGCACAGTTAAACTCGAAAATCACCCTTGTAGGATGATGGGTTTGGAGCCAAAATTATCCCTGTGATTCGATGTGACCCGGAAGTGAGCATATACACTTTCGCTAAAGGGTCGTGTGGCTTAGGCGCCGATGCGCCAAATTGCTCATCGAGTACCCCTTTGAGGTCATTCGCGCAACTGTAGATGACGCGCATGACATAACGAGTCGGCCGAGCGTGGTTTGTCCCGCGCTTCTGATTGAAGTGAAAGGAGGAAAGGCATATGTGCTTCAGACCAGCAGATGCCGGCGGTGGTTCTCACAAGTGCCCCGAGTGCGGAAAGACCATTCAGGCGATGGGCGGTATGAAACTTACCAAGTGCCCGTTTTGCAAGTGCGATTTGACGCCTTACATCAACGGCGAAAAGCCCGTTCCTGGTGCTCCTAGCGCCCCCGGCGCTCCTGGTGCCCCTACGGCTCCCGGCGCACCCGGCGCCCCGAAGCCCCCGGCGGCGAACTAGTCTTCGCGCGGTCTGCGCGACGTTCGGTGCCATAGGACGTCGCGAGTCGGTTTCAGGCCAACCCCTGAATCCAAAAGGGCCAAACGTGGACGCGCGTGAAAACATGCGCAAAAGTTTCTACTGTATTGAGTGAAACGTGTAGAAAGAAGGAAAACATGGCATACGGCAAGCAATGGCGCGTCGAGATGGAAGACGGCACCGTCGTTACCCGATCCAACACCTGGTCTCCTCCGGGATCTCACCCCGTTGGATATGGTGTTAAGGTCGTCACCAAGGATGGCAAGCTCATCCGCATCGAGGGCGACGATGACAACCCCATCACGAACGGCCGCGTTAACGCTATGAACCTCGCCCTGCGTGAGTACACCTATGCTCCCGAGCGCGTCATCTACCCGATGAAGCGTGCGTACGAGGATCGTGGCAAGATGGCTTGGGAGCGCACCACTTGGGATGAGGCTCTCGACACCATCTGCGAGAAGGTTCGCTACTTCCAGAACACCTACGGCCCGGAGTCCATCGTCTGCTTCGGCGGCACCGGCCGTGAGGCTTGCATCTACTACTACGCACTGACCTTCTCCGTGCTGCAGTCCCCGAACTGCTGCTACACCCAGTCCGGTTGGTCTTGCTACGGCCCGCGTTGCTCCATCGCTGACTACGTGCTGGGCGCTGGCTACCCCGAGCTGGACTACGCAGGTCACCTGCCTGGCCGCTTCAACGACCCGGCTTACACGCTGAGCAAGTGGGTTGTTGTTTGGGGCAAGGAGCCGCTGCCCTCCAACGGCGACGGTTTCTTCGGCCACTGCCTCGTCGACATGATGAAGCTTGGCACCCACATCATCTCCATCGACCCCCGTATCACCTGGGTCGGCGCTCATGATGGCAACATCAACCTGCAGGTTCGTCCTCAGACCGACACCGCTCTGGCTCTGGCTATCATCAACCTCATGTTTGAGAACGATGAGTACGATCACGAGTTCGCTGAGAAGTGGATCTACGGTCTTGACGAGCTGAAGGAGCGCGCTAAGGAGTATCCGGTCGACAAGGTCTCCGAGATCACGACCGTTCCCGCTGAGGACATCAAGCGCGTTGCCCACATCATCGGCACCGAGCGCCCGATCGGTTGGGCATGGGGTCTGGCATTCGACCAGAACAAGAACGGCGTGCAACTGTCCCAGTCCTTCATCATCCTGTGCGGCCTGGCCGGCTCCGTTGACCGCCCCGGCGGCATCACCCTGGGCCCGCCGTCCGCTCTGCTTGGCAAGTGGCGCATGGAGCAGCGTGGCGCTATGAACGACGAGGTGTGGTCCAAGCGTATCGGTGCTGCTGCATGGCCCGGCCTGTCCACCGGCATGGCTACCACCCAGCCTGACGAGACCCTGAACACCATGGAGTCCGACGAGCCTTACGCTCTGAAGATGGGCTGGTTCAACAGCTCCAACTTCCTGACCGCTACCTGCTCCGCTCAGCCGAAGCGTTGGCACAAGGCTCTGAAGAAGCTCGAGTTCGTGGTTATCCAGGACCTGACCCTGACCCCGACGGCCATGGCTGTTGGCGATTACTTCCTGCCCATGTCCACCTGGGCTGAGCATGACGGCATCGTCCTGACCCACTACGGCCGCAACACCGTGTTCATGGGCCCCATGAACAAGGCTCTGCAGGTTGGCGAGTGCAAGTCCGATATCGAGATCTGCCTCATGTTTGGTCAGCGCCTGAACCCGACCTGGTGGCCGTGGTACAAGCCCGCTGGCGAGACCCTGGATGTCAGCAAGCTGGAGAACGCTGAGCAGCCTGCTGACGTTACCAGCGAGAAGCGCGGCAAGCTGGATCTGGATGCTCTGCAGAAGGGCGTCGAGGCCTTCTTCGACGATCAGCTGGTTGAGCTCGGTTACACCTGGAAGCAGTTCCAGGAGCTCGGCATCTACCAGCCTGGCGCTCATGGCTTCGAGTACGAGAAGTACGAGAAGGGCATGCTGCGCTTCGACGGCGAGCCTGGCTTCAACACCATCACCGGCCAGATCGAAGCCTACTCGATTCTTTACGAATCCTGGGGCGAGGATCCGCTGCCGTACTACGAGGAGCCGAACTACAGCCCGTACAGCAAGCCCGACCTGGCTGGCCAGTACCCGCTGATCACCACCTCCGGTTCTCGTCGTTACAGCTCCTTCCACTCCGAGCATCGTCATGTGCCCTCGCTGCGTCAGATCGATCCGTGGCCGTGGGTTCAGATCAACCCGGAGACCGCCAAGGAGTACGGCATCACCGACGGCGATTGGTGCGAGGTTTACAACATGTTCGGTGAGGCTCGCTTCAAGGCTGACGTCACGCCGATCATCAAGCCCGGTATCCTGAACTGCGCACATGGCTGGTGGTTCCCTGAGCAGGACGGCGAAGAGCCCAACCTGTTCGGTGTTTGGAAGTCCAACTTCAACAGCCTGGTGCCGCACTTCAACGTTGGCAAGCTTGGCTTCGGTGCTCCGTACAAGGGTGTTATGTGCAACATCCGCCGTGTCCGTAGCCTCGACGCTGACTAAACTGAAAGGTAGTGGTGACACAAATGGCAGATCAGAAGTACGCTTTGCTCGTCGACTACACCTACTACTCTGGCAACCATGCTGCCGAGATCGCTTGCAAGGAGGAGCTGGGTCTTCCCCTGGAGCAGTTCGGTATCAAGGAGGTCCAGGTGGGCCCCTTCAAGAAGGGTGAGGGTAACGACGGCGACGCTTGGGAATGGTTCTACATTCCTTGCCCGACGTCCATCTTCTCTGAGCACTGGGGAACCAACGGCGACAAGGCCGGTCAGCGTCCCCTGGCTGTCCAGGTTGATGAGTCCGCGTCCATGTACTATGGCACCCTTGAGGAAATGATCGCCAAGATGGGTGAGTTTGATCGCCCCATGGTGCTCTTCCAGCTGTAAAGTAGTGCTATATTCTTCTGGCTGCCGGAAAAGTTCCGGTGGCCAGAAGATCAACGGGATGACAAGGAGGGCAATATGACCCGCGATGAATTCTTCGAGCTCGACGCTGCCGACGCTGCTGCTGAGCTGAACAAGGGCATCGAAGCAGGCCAGAGCAAGGATGAGGTCCTGGAGGCCCATGGCATCACCCAGGCTGACCTTATGAAGGCTCAGATCTTCTTCGTGAAGGGCAAGTTCATTGCTCGCGTTTGGGGTGGCTACACCTCCACGAAGCGCACCGGCAATGAGGCTGGCGACTCTGAGCAGGGCGTTGGTCGTTCCGACCCGTCCAAGGGTTACGCTGGCATCTAGGCTATCGCCTGCGTTACGTAGAAGAACCCGTCTCCTTTTTGGGGGCGGGTTTTTTATTGGAAGCGCTGTTCGTTCCATACATTGTTTAAAGGCAATTGCTTATCTGCAATCGGCAGGCGCATAGCGAGCCTCAGCCGCGAAGCACAGCTATCTCGCCTCTTCGCTTGTCAGCCCTTGCAGCAGTGAATTGCATTTCAATAGGGTATGATAGGTAACACTTGTGGGGGAGTGTTGACAGCGTATTCAGCGCTCCATTATTCTCGTATTAATAATATTGAACTCATATTTAGGAGGCTCGATTATGGCAACTGAAGCCGAAATCATGGCTGAAATCGATGAGCTCGGACGTCTTACTCCCGAGCAGGAGGATATCCTGTACAACATTTCCTTGAAGCAGGATGAGCTGGGCCGCCAGTCTACCAACCTTCTTCTTAGCAAGGTTGTCGACAGCCCCATCTACCAGCCTATGATCGACCGTGAAATGCTTACGTACGAGGTTTTCAACCACGGCACCAAGCATGAGGTCGCTTCGCTTTACGTGACCTTGAAAGGCCTTCGCTATTGCATCATGTTCGCGGACGAGCTGTCGCGCCGTCGCAAGCTGAATCCTGCCGGCGCTCCTTGGACCGTCTAGGTTTCGATGTGCGCGGGGGCGTTTAACGCCCCCGTTTTTCATTTGGTGGGGTAAACCTGCTGCGGTTGATGTTTAGGAGCAGGGGATGTCTTTTACGAATCAGGTTGACTTGAGCGTACTGCTGCAAAACACACAGAAGCCATCGGTCGATTTCGTGGATCGCTCATCCACCAAGGCGGTCGATGTCAGCAAGCTCGAAGTCTGTTTCGGGGGGTTCAATCCAGTGGCTTTGTCTGATGGCACTGCAACGCGTGAGCAAATCGAGGAAGCCGAAAGACGCGTGAAGGAAAGGCGTGAGTCGCTCGAACGCGCTGCGGCGATCGAGGCTGCGCGCATGTCGGATGAACGCACGTGGGCGGACGCTGCCGGCACGTTATGGACTTACGTGCTGTTGGACGGTGAAGAGGCCCGCATCATGCATTGCGAACCTGCCTCGACCGATCTTTCCGTGCCGGAAACCCTCGAAGAAAAACCGGTCGTTTCGCTTGCTTCAGATGCCTGCTCATATCATGACGACATCGAATCGGTAACAGTGCCCGATTCCGTTATGGCGATCGGCTACGGGGCGTTTCGCTTCTGCCGTAATCTCAAATGCGCGGTTTTGCCTAAAAACCTCCCGACGTTCGATCCGAATTGGTTCCGCGGCTGCAAGAAACTCGAGAGACTGCAGCTTCCCGGCATGCTTGGGAAGATCGATGCGCGATTGTTCGATCTGGAAGCACTCAAGCTGGTCAGAATCGGTGCTGGAACGGTCGAGGTGGAACCGGGTGCGTTCCGTAAAAGCGCTCTGTCCTCCATGGAAGTGGACGAGCAGAATCCGCTGCTATCAACCGATGGGATGGCGCTCTATGCCAAGGACCGATCGATCATGGTGGCGCTTGCCGTTCCTGTAGAGGAATACCGCATTGCCGAAGGGTGCCGCATAGTTGCCAAGAAGGCGTTCAGCGGCTTCTCCTCGTTCTCGCACGCGATACTGCCCGATACGCTGGAGGTGATGGGCGACTTCGCGCTGGCGAACACCTCGATTACCTCGTTTCACGCCCCTTTAGCCCTCAAGGCTATCGGGGAGAAGGCGTTCTACCAGTGCGGGAAGCTGCGCGAGGTCGAATTGAACGAAGGCCTGGTCGAAGTGCGCAATGATGCGTTCTCTTCCACCGCCATCGAGGAACTGCGTTTGCCCGCCAGTGTGGAACGTCTGGGCAATCCGCTTGCCGCCGGCACCGATCTCACCTATGTGGGCCCGGAAGCGAGCTTCTCGATTGCGTCTGGATCGGAGCATTTGAAGCTCGATGCGGAGGGCTGCCTGTACCGATGCACGGAGGACGGCTACGTTCTGGATCGCATGATGAACCCCAATGTGACCGAGTACGTGGTCGCGCCTGGAACGGTATCTATCGGCGAAGGCGCGTTCGCCGCGCATCTTTTCCTGCGGAAAATCGTCCTGCCCGATGGTTTGCGCGTAGTGGGAAAGCGCGCCTTCAAAGGCTGTCGCTCACTGGAAGAGGTTCGCATTCCCGATAGCCTGCAGACGATAGAGGACGAGGCATTTCTCGACACGCAGCTGAGCGGGTTCGCCATCCCCTCAGGGCTAGAGCTGATCGGCGGAAACGCTTTGGTCACCTATGGCGCCCATCACGGCACGCATCCCTCGCTGCATAGCTTGGACGTGAACCCCGACAACGAGCGGTTCTACCTTGTGGACGACATGCTGCTGGAGCGGAGGCCGAACGGAACGGCCCGCCTGCTGCTCTGCCTGGGCAACACGACCGAGATCGACATCCCGCAAGAGGTGACCGAGCTGGCGCCCTATGCGTTCAACGGCGTAGCGGGGATCGAACAGCTGCATGTATCCGAACGCGTTGCGTCGGTGGGCATGCGCGCGCTGGGGTTCGACTGCCTGATCCCCCGCATGATCATCGACCTTGCCGAACCGGTGGATGGACATGTGCAGATCACTTTGGATTTCCCGGGAACCGATCGCAGCGCCCAACAGCAGATGCTCGCGCTCAGCGTGCCCGACCATGTGGATGCCAGCATCATCATGGGCCATTACGACACGGCTATCATCAACGCCAGCGGGTTCGACGCCCTGAATGGCCAGCGCCTGCCGCTTTACGATCAGGCAACGCGCATCGTGGATCGTCTGAAAGACCCCCTGTTCCTCTCCGATGTGAACCGGGGGATGTGCCGGCGCGCCCTGGCGTCCAATATCGAGGATATCTGCGTGGAAGCGGCGAAGCACGATGACAAGCGCTTGCTGGACGATCTGCTGACGATGGGCTATCTGAACAACGAAAACATCAACCAGGTGATCGACCGTGTGGGCGCGGTGCAGGATGCCTCCATCACGGGGTATCTGCTGGAGGCGAAACGCGAGCGCTTCGGTTTGGAGGCGCTCGACTTCGATCTGTAGGGAACGGTTCCACCAGAAATGTTAAAGCGGCTTCAGGTCCCCCTATGCTATAACGAGGACGATGCAACGGGCCGCGGACAGGATGCACGGCGCGCAGCGGAAGGGAGAGGGCATGCCTGCAGAGCAGCAGATCTTGGATGCGAAAATGCAGCGAAGGCTGCAGGAGGACGCTCTGGGCAATGACATCATCGACGAATGCCGCACGCAGCTGATGATGAAGTTCCGCTTCCTGGACTTGGCGCTGTGGCGTATGAATCTGGAGCCCATGCGCGTGGGCGCGCGCTATCCGCTGGCCACTGATGCGAAGCGGGTGCTGTACGACCCGCCGCGCGAGATCGCGCGCTTCAACGATTCCTTCGAGGAGACCGTGCGCGATTACCTGCATCTGGTGATGCATTGCATCTTCCGCCATCCCTTCGATAAGAACCACAAGAACCTGGAAGCGTGGGGCCTCACCTGCGACATTCTGGTGGAAAGCGCCGTGATGGATATGTGCGGCGGGCGCTTCGAGAGCGAAGATGACGTGGCGCGCCGCGAGGCTATCGACCGCATTCGCATGCTTGTGGGCAAGCTGCTTCCCAATAAGGTGTACACGCTGGTGAAGGGCCTGGTGCAAACACCCGACGGGCAGCAATATCGCGGCATGGGCCGCTCGACGCTCAACGACTGGCATGCCCTGTTCGAACGCGACGACCACGGCGCATGGCCGGCTAACGCCTCGAACGCATCCAATGACCAAACCAGCAACGATACCCAGGAGGTCTCCGAGGACGACGAGGATCCCGAGGCTCAATCCGACGACGTCCGCATGGAGACGCAGGGCGAAAGCGAGCCGCCCGAAGAACAGGATCACGAGAACCAGGCCAACCAGATGGAGGCCGATGTCGAGGACGCCCCCGACTCCGAGGACGATGCGGAAGAAGGCGCCGAAAGCGAGGATGCCGAATCGGAATCGAACGCCGAGGATGACAGCGACGCCGCGCAGCAGGAGAAGGAATGGGAGGATATCTCCAAACAGATCGAGATGAACCTGGAGACGTTCGCGAAGGAATGGGGCGAGGAAGCGGGCAGCCTGATGGCGAACCTGCACATCGCCAACCGCAAAGTGAACAGCTACACCGAATTCCTGCGCAAGTTCATGGTGGTCTCGGAAGAGATGCAGGTGAACATGGACGAGTTCGACTACATCTACTACACCTACGGCATGGACCTGTACGGCAACATGCCGCTCATCGAGCCGCTTGAATACAAGGAAACCGACCGCGTGCGCGATTTCGCCATCGTCATCGACACGTCCGAGTCGGTCAGCGGGGACTTGGTGAAGCGCTTCATCACGCACACCTTCGACATCTTGAAAAGCTCGCAGGATTACGCCACGAAGGTGAATATCCATGTGATCCAATGCGATGCGAAGGTGCAAAGCGACTTGAAGATCACCGACCTCTCCGATATCGACAAGCTGATGGAAGGGTTCGTCATCCGCGGGTTCGGCGGAACCGACTTCCGCCCGGCGTTCGACTACGTGGACATGCTGCGCAAGCGCGGCGAGTTCACCGACCTCAAGGGCCTTATCTACTTCACGGACGGCTTGGGGCAGTTCCCCGAGAAAACGCCGGATTACGACGCCGCGTTCGTGTTCATGGACGAGGAGGGGCGCGAGCTGCCGCCGGTGCCGCCGTGGGCGATGAAAGTGGTGGTCGACGAAGCGGGACTGAGCCAGCTGGATAGCAAGAGCGCATGAAGCGCCGCTTCGCGATAGGTGAGACGACGCGCCCCGCAGGCGGCGCGATGAAAGGATAGCAAGGCATACGGTCCATACGGGAAAGGGAAGGCCCTATGAACATTCAATCGGCAAAGCAGCAGATCAAAGATGCCGTTGAGGCGTACTTGAAAAAGGATGACGCGGGCATGCCGGAAATCGACCCGGTGCATCAGCGTCCGATGTTTCTGCTCGGCGCGCCCGGCATCGGCAAGACTGCCATCATGGAGCAGATCGCCGGCGAGCTGGGCATCGGCATCGTGTCGTACTCGATGACGCATCATACCCGCCAAAGCGCGTTGGGCCTGCCGCGCATCGAGCATCACGAGTTCGAGAGCTTCGAATACGACGCCTCCGAATACACGATGTCCGAGATCGTGGCGGCTGTGTACGACTATATGGCGCGCACCGGCCTGCGCCAGGGCATCCTGTTCCTCGATGAGATCAACTGCGTTTCCGAGACGCTGTACCCCTCGATGCTGCAGTTCCTGCAGTTCAAGAAGTTCGGCAAGCATAGGGTTCCCGAAGGCTGGGTGGTGGTGTGCGCCGGCAACCCGCCCGAGTACAACCGCTCCGTGCACGAGTTCGACATCGTGACGTTGGACCGAATGCGCGAGATCGACGTGGAGCCCGACTATGCGTCGTGGAAGGGCTATGCGCAGGAGAAGGGCCTGCACCCCGCCGTCACCACGTTTCTGGATGCCAAGAAGGATTGCTTCTACAAGGTGGAGAGCAGGCCGGGCGGAGGCAAATCGTTCGTGACCGCGCGCGGTTGGGAAGACTTGGCGAAGATCATCTCGCTGTACGAGGAGATGGGCAAGCCCGTCGACCGCGAGCTGTTCAGCCAGTTCCTGCGCGACGACGCCATTTGCGACGCCTTCACCGTGTACTACGTGCTGTTCCAGAAGTACCGCTCCGACTATCAGGTGGATACCATCCTGGCGGGCGAAACCGACCCGAGCATCGTCGAGCGCGCGAAGGCGGCGGAATTCGACGAGCGCGTGGCGCTGATCAGCCTGCTGCTGGACACGCTGGCACGCGAATGCTCCGAGGTGCTGGAGCAAGAAGGCGTGGTGCTGCAGCTGCGCGACCTGCTGCGCGACGCGAAGGGCGAGCTCGTCAACGGCGGCGCATCGGTGGACGAGGCGCTGGTGTCGCGCGTCGAACGGCGCGAGGCGGCTCTGGAGCGCCGCATGGCGGCAGGCACTGCCGCGCATGCGCTCGTGCGCCGCGAGAAGCTGGTCATCGCCTTGCTGCGCGATTTCATCGCCCGTTGCATCATCGAGAAGACCACCGAAGGCGAAGCGGCTTTCCGTACCGTCGAGGCGGCATATAGGGAAGAGGTGGGCAAGATCAAGCCCGCCGCGGCAAAGGTGAGCGCGCGCATGGATGCGGCGTTCGACTTCATCGACGAATGCTTCGCCTCGCGCGAGATGCTGGTGTTCATGGCCGAGCTTGCCACGCGCAAGGCCACCACGCAGTTCGTGGCTCACTACGGCAACGAGAAGTACTACCAGCACAACGAGGAGCTGCAGGTGGACGCCGCTCGCATGGGCCTGGCCGAGCGCGCCAGCATGTTGGACGACCTCAACAGGAAGATCGAGGAGGAAGGCGCCACCGGCTTCGACATGGGCGACGCGGTGGGGTTGTCGTTGGGCGGTGCGGCTCCCAAGCCCAAGGAGGGGCAGAACCTGCAGTCGCACGCGCCCGCGGTAAAGGAGACCGCCGCAGCGCTGAACGACAGCGCCCTGGCCGAGTTCTACAACGGCAAGCAGTTCGAATATGGCTTCACCAGCGTGTGCAAGATGCTGCTGCCGGTGTCGGACCTGAAGGGCAAGAAGGTGCTGAACATCGGGTGCCGTCGCGGCCGCGGCGTGTACAAGATGAGCGCCATGGTGGGCAACGAGGGCACCGCGGTTGGCGTGGACTGGAGTCCCGCCTACATCGCCGAGGCAACCGACGGCATGGAGCGCGCATGGCATGACAGCGGTCTGAAGCGCAACAACATGGAGTTCAAGGTTGCCTACCCCGAGGATCTCATCGCCGCCGGCATCGGATCGGGCACCATGGATGTGGTGTACTGCAACAACGTGGTCACGCTGTTCTACGACCAGGCAACCGCCATCAAGGAGCTCGGCCGCGTGCTGAAGCCGGGCGGGCTGCTCATCCTGGAGACCATCTTCGCCGATCGTCCGCGCAACCCCGAAGTGGTGGAGGCGGCCCGAGCGATGGGCAACAGCATCCAGGCGGCGCGCACGCAGGACGAGAACTACGCGTGGATCGAGGCTGCCGGGTTCGCCGAGCCCTCCATCGAGGAGGAGTACGAGGTGGAGGCTTCCCGCGGCTACAAGGCGGGCAGCAAGGTGGCCATCGTGGAAGGCGACGACGACGTGAAGTACAAGGCGGTTTCCTTGTACATCCGCAAGAAGTAAGGGGGATCTTCGAAATGGCGGAAGTGTCGGTTGAGCGCAGGTTCATCGGGTCGGCGCACTTGGCAACGCTGCATTTGTGGCGCGTGGCAAAATCCACCGACTTGGAGAAGTGCTTCAAGGAGGCGCGCGATCTGCGCATGATCAACCAGGAAAATGAGGATTTCATGCGGCATTGCTTCGCTCTGAACGAGCAGCTGGAGGCAGGCGAGCAGCCCAGCGAGCCCATCACCGATGAGATGGTGCACGAGCTGCAGATGTGCGTGCTGCGTCTGAACTCCGCCGATCCTGCGTAAGGGGGAGGCTTTCCTAAACGGAAATGCCCGCACCGCGAGAGCGCGGCGCGGGCATTTTGCATTCCGGGAGCTCTCCGGTGCTGCATCGGGCCGGAACCGGGCGCGCGGCCTAGTCGCCGAAGAGCTTCTTGTCGGCGATGAGGCCCTGCGGGCGGCTGTTGCCGAAGTTGGCAACAGCCTGCGCGTGGCGGGCGCTCTGCGTGTTCGACTTCGCCGCGAACGTCTCGCAGAAGCCCTTCAGGCCGATGAGCAGCTCCTCGAGCGATCCATGGTAGACATCTTCCATGAACGTTTTGAACGCGCCGTAGACCTGGTCTTTGCTGGCGATGCGCAGCTTGGGCGCGGTGACGGCCAGAAAGCCGTGCAGGGCGGCGTTGAGGCGCTGGGATTTCTCGTCGTCTGCGTATAGGTGCTCGATGGGGGCCCAGTACTTGTTGTACAGGCGCGTCTGCTCGTCGAAGCCTGCGTTCACCAACAGCAGGTTGCGGATAAGGTCGGCGGTGGTCAGCGGCATGCCCTTGGAGTTCAGGCTCTCGAAGATGAGCTGCGGGCGGTCGTCGCCGTCAAGCGACGCGGCGATGATCATCAGGCGCTGCACTCCGTTCCAGATGATCTGCGCCTCCTCGGCGGTGAAGCCGTCGTCCATCTTGTCGCGGAACAGCCGGTAGTTGTTGGCGACGTTGGCGGAAAGCTCCTCTTCGTCCTGGGGAAGCTCGGTGCCTTGCACCACGGCCTCCATGGTCTTGCGGTCCACGCGCGAGAGGATGAGCTTCAGCTCGCCGCCGGCCACATGCAGGTAGCGTTGGTCGATGCCGTCGGCGTCGATGCCGTCGAGTGCGGCGC
Source organism: Eggerthellaceae bacterium (assembly GCA_036306585.1). Classification (GTDB taxonomy): domain Bacteria; phylum Actinomycetota; class Coriobacteriia; order Coriobacteriales; family Eggerthellaceae; genus Aphodovivens. The sequence goes on along the minus strand of JAXJZF010000003.1, from coordinate 81,095 downwards.
CGGTGTCGCGCATCCAGTCGCGCAGCGCGGCGAGCAGCAGGGTGAGCGTCGCCGTGCGCTGCTGGCCGTCGATGATGTCCAAGCGCGAATCGACGGTTTCCGTGCCCGGCTCGGTGGCGTAGAGCACCGTGCCGATGAAGTGCGCGCTGCCGGTGCGCCCAGCGCGCTTGATATCTGCCCAGAGGGTGTCGCACTGGGTGCGGTCCCAGGCGTAGACGCGCTGATACACGGGGATGATCAGCTGGGTGCTGGTCTTCCCGATGAAGTCCAAGAACATTTCCTGCTTCGTTAGCATGCCATGTCACCTCACATCGATGCGTCGACGGAGTCCATCTTCTTGCGGGTCTCCTCGGCGTATTTCTCGTCGGTGCTCTTCTTCTTCTCGTAATGCGACACCAAGGTGTTTGCTCCGTTGGTGGCCCACTTGAATGCCGACTTATACTTCTTCACGGCGTGGTAGCGGTAGTTCTCAGCCCACACCATGCAGAAGTTGCGCAGCTCGTGCAGCAGGCTTTCGGTGGTGCCGGTGAACTCGTCTTCCACGTAGCGCTTGAACACGCTGTATACTTCGTCGCGGCCGCGGGCGCGCACCTTGTGGAAACGCACCGACAGCCAACCCTGGATGGCGTTGTCCAGGCGCAGCGAGCCGGGGTCGGGCTGGAACATGCCCTCGATGGGCTCCCAGTACTCGTCGTACAGGCGTGTCTGCTCCTCGTGGGTTTGCGCGAGCAGCAGATAGTTGCGCACCAGGTCGGCGGTGGTCAGCGGTTTGCCTTTGGAGTTCAGGCTCTCGAAGATGAGCTGCGCGTTGTCGTCGCCTCCCACTTCCGCGCTGATGACGAACAGCTCTTCGATGCCGTTCCATAGCTTCTGCGGGTCGAAGCCGTCCTCCTTCATGAGCGATTGGAAGTACGCCAGGTTGCGCTGGACGTTCTCCGAAGCGTTCTCGGGCAGCGGCGCGCCGGTGAGGACGGCCTGAAGCGTGGGGCCGTCGTTGCGCGACAGCAGCAGCTTGCACGGCGCGCTTTCGGCATCCGAGGCGCGCAGGTAGCGCTTCTGGATGGTATCGGCGTCGATGCCGTCGAGGGCTTGGCCGTGATCGACCAGGTAGCGGCGCAGCGCTTCGATGAGCAGCGTCATGGTGGTCAGGCGCTGCTGGCCGTCGATGACCGCCAGGCGCTGGCAACCTGCCGGGTCGGGGTCTTCCTGCGAGTACAGCAGCGTGCCGATGAAATGCGTCGCCTCGGCCTTCGCCGCGCGATGGAGGTCCAGCCAGAGCTCTTGGCACTGGCGTTCCTTCCAGGAGTACAGCCTCTGGTACACGGGGATGACGAAGCGCGTGTTGGGCGTTCCCAGCAGGTCCAGGAACACGGTCTTCGTGGTCTGCATGCAATCACCTCCAAAACGGCGCCTGCTTTCTTGCTTGCCTCGAGTATAGGCGGGGAAAAGGGGACCTGTTGAACGTTATCGTACAATGTGTACGATAACCGAGAAAAGCTCTTGCTAAGATGGGCCCGGATGGGAAAAGAGCTGGCGGGAGGTGTCGGATGATGGGGGATGTGCGTTCCGAGAAGAGCATCGAGACGATAAAAAAGGCGCTGTTGCGCCTGCTTTTGGCGAAACGCTTGGAGGATATCTCGATGTCGGAGCTTGCCCGCGAGGCGGGGGTGAGCCGCTCGACGCTCTATGCCCATTTCGGGAACGTGCCCGATGTGTATGCCGTGCTGGTGCTGGACGTGCTGCGCGGCATGCGGCCGCTGGCAACCCATCTGCACTGCAGCGATTGCGTGGAGTCGGGCACGCGCCCGTTCTGCGCCGTTGTGCGCGAGGCGGGCGACTACGAGCCCGTGGTGCGCGACGCGCGATTCCTTCCCCTGATGTTCGACATGGTCGATCAGGGCATCCTCCCCAGCAACGCCGTGAACCTGTACGCGCAGCTGGGCATGAGCCGCATGCAGGCCGACGCCCTGTTCCGTTTCCAGATAAGCGGCTGCTACGCCGTGGCTCTCTCCGATGTGTCAGCCGGCGAATGGGACGTGGTGCAGCGCACCCTCGACGCGTTCATCCGGGGCGGGGTTTCAGCTGTGAGGGTTCCGATCGCCTGACGGCAAGAAGGCCTTTTCGGCTGCTTATGGCTCGACCTGGCGGTTGCAGCGTGCCTGCCGCTATTCGTTGTCGTAGTAGCCGCGCTCGAAGGCGGCGTCGCCTTTGCCGCAGCCGCCCTGGTAGCAGGTGGGGATGAAGTCGAGCACGCGCTTGGCGATCTCGGGCTGCGTGCGCAGCTTCACCAGCATGTTGTACACGGCGGCGCCGTCGATCTCCACGATGCGCGGGTTCTTCGACTTCATTGCGAAGTACACGTCGGCGGCGCTGAAGCCTTCCACGCGGATGGGGTCTTCGATGGCATCGAAGAAACGGGGTTCGGGCAAGTCGACGTAGGCGCAGAATTCGCGGTAGATGTCGTCGTTTTCGGGCGCGAACAGCGTCTTGCTGTAGTCGGGGCGGTGCGACAGCGACGAGGTCTCGTCGGTGAGCTTGGCATCGAGCTCCTCGAAGTATTTCTTCGCGGTGTAGCCGCGCTCGGCGGTGCCGGCGGCTATCAACTGCTGCTCTCGTTCGTAGGATCCCATGGCTGCTCCTTTCGGTGAGCGTAGGGGGGAGGGCACGCTGCCGCTCCCCGTCATGCCGCGCCGCTCCATGATGGTGCGGCATAGTTCCTGGAAATGCTTCATGTCCGTCTCGTCGAAGGCGAACACGCCGCGCATCGACGCCCACGGGCGGTGCTGCTGGAACGCCCCTAGGCGCGAATTAGCCGAAGTGCGCGCAAGCGACTTGCCGTGCTTCTGCCGTGCTGTCCGCTTGCGGGGTTTGGGCGCGGATTGCGCGGCGGGGGTTTCCCCATCCTGCCCGGCGGCCTGGCGCAGCGCGCGCATGGCGGTCATGGCGCTCACCTGCGAACCTCCTTTGCGGGCGAGCAGGCTGGCGGCCGAGGCGTAGGACAGCTCCGATCCCGCTTCCGCCAGAAACGAGATGGCTCCGGGGGAGAGCTGCCGGTTGCTGGGAATGTCCAGCGCTTCGGAGATGGGGGCGACGGTGCCCTGGCTTCCGCGCACTCGGTGGTACGAGAACGTGACATCGCCCACTTCGGTGATGAGCGTGCGACGGCGCTTGTCGTGGATATGCTCGTCGGGCGGAAGGCCGCCGCACAGCTGCGCATCGTAGCGTTCGAGCGCTTGGGTGATGGCTTGCGCCATGATGCCGTGCCCGGCGGTGATGGCGCGCTCCTCGAATTCCTCGAAGGTGATGGGTTCGCGCGAGCTGAGGATGTCCCAGAAGGCGTCTGCCAGGCTGTCGACGGCCGCGCGTGCGCTTTCGGGCTCGTTGGTCATGGTGCCTCCCTTCGCTTCGGGAATGTCGTTGCGCGTGCGATTCTTGTAAACAGTATATTCTGCCGCGTTCGGGTGATTTGCAAGGCCGGCGACGTGTCGGGGCGGGGCGGTCGGCGCGCCTTCCCCCAAGATGTTACGCACGTTCGGCGGGTGCACGCTTCGCCTTGCGCGCTGCAACGGGTCGCCATGCGAAAAGCGGGGGAATCCGACCTTAACTGTTACGGCACTGTGAAGGTCTAACGCCCTTCAGGTGCGCTACAATAACGCTTGCGCCAAAATGCCTTTAAGGGGGCGTGGCGCTATCAAGGATAAGACGTACTTAAGGGGAAGTCCTGGGGGTGCATCAAGAGTGCAGGTAAAAGATTCTGTGAGGGAAGACGACGGCGAAAGCCAAGAGCTCGTCCTCACGTTGATTGCCTCGGCGGAGGAAGTCGACGCCGCCGCGGATAAGTTCTTCGCCGATATCGCCAAGCGCGACATTCCGGGTTTTCGCAAGGGCAAAGCGCCGCGCGAGGTGCTGGAGAAGCAGGTCGGCGGCCATGAGAACGCGATGGGGGGAGTGACCGAGGAGCTGGTGAACGATCTGGCGTTCGCCGCCATCGACGCAGCGGGCGTCATCTACATCGACGAGCCGCAGTTCAATGTGGATGAAAGCGTCGTTTTGGGCAAGCCTTTCACCTTCACCGTTTCAGGCAAGGTGGCTCCCGTCATGAAGCTGACCAGCTATGATCCGGTGGCTATCGAGATGCCTCCTGAGGAGGCAACCGATGCCGAGATCGAGGAGCAGCTTGCCGAGCTTCAGGACTACTACCATTCTTTCGAGGACATCGACGATCCCGATTACGTCATCGCGATGGGCGATTACGTGCAGGTGGAGCTCACCGTCAGCAACCATGGGCGCCTTGTTTCCGGGATGAACCAGACCAAGCGCATGATAGGCTTGGGCACCGGTTCGATGCCTCCCTCGTTCGAGGAGCATTTGGTGGGTGCCAAGCAGGGCGACACGCTGGAGTTCGACTTCGAGGCGCGCGACGAGGAGGGCAACCCCACGATAGGCGATGGCGAGCTGCACGCCAATGTCGTGGTGAATGGCGTCCGCCGCTATGTGGTGCCGCCGATCGACGATGCCCTGGCGTTGAAGGCAGGCTGCGCCGACGAGGAGGATCTGCGCAAGCAGATGCGTCAGACGGTGAACATGCACAAACGCCAGACGCTGCCCAAGCTGATGGTCGACCGCGCGGTCGACGAGCTCATCAAGCGCCTGGATGGCGAAGTCCCTTCCTACTATGTGGATTTCATTCGTCAGGATGTCGGCCGCGAGTTCATGCAGTCGCTGGATAAGCAGGGCATGAACCTTCAGCAGTGGATGCTGCAGAACAAGGTCGAGGGCGACAAGATGAAGGAGCAGGTGCAGACGGAAGCCGTTCGCCGTGCCAGCATCGACTGCGCCATGGAGGCACTGTACAACGAGCTGGGCTTGGAGGTCACCGACGAGGACATCGACAAGATGTTCGAAGGCGCCGACGAAGGCGAGGCCGGTCAGAAGCGCGAAGATTGGGAGAAGGCCAACCGCATGGCCAACATCCGCAAGATGTGCCGCCAGCGCAAGGTGACGGCATGGCTCGTGGACACCGCCATCGTCACGGTCGAGGGCGAAGATGCGCCCGAGGCCGAGGAATCAGCCGAATAACGGTAGCAATCCCGCCTGCGTCATGCGGGCGGTTTGTCAATTCAATCAGATAAGGAGCAAGACAATGAAGCTTGGTTCCACGGTAACGCTCACCTACACGGGCAAGCTCGATGACGGCACGGTGTTCGGCTACGCCACCGCCGAGGAGCCCATGAAGTTCCAGACCGGCATGGACATGGCCATCGACGGCTTCGAGGCCGCCATCCTCGAGATGAACGAGGTGGGTGAGAAGAAGACGTTCACCGTCAACCAATACGACGCCTACGGTGAGTACCTGGACGGCTTCACCGCGAACGTCCCCCTGGAGCAGATCCCCGTGCGCGACATCAAGGTGGGCAAGCGCATCTGGATGTCCAACAGCAAGGAGGGCGATCTCACCCCCGCGACGGTCATCGAGATCGACAAGGACAAGGGAGAGGTCATCTTCGACCTGAACCACCCGCTGGCCGGCAAGGACCTCACCTTCGAGGTCGAGATCCTCGAGATCGAAGACGCCCCCGAGAACTTCGTCTCCATCCGCGAGAAGGCTGAGCACCTGAAGAGGCAGGGCAAGCTCCTCGGCGCCGATCAAGGCGAATCGTACAGGTAGGGTTTTGTCGGCCGACGTCCGGCAAAGCCGCCTACGCTCGACCTGGTCGACGGAGCGAATCGTTTTCGATATAAAAAAGGGAGCCCATCGGGCTCCCTTTTTTTGTTTGGGGTTGGGGCTTGGGTTTAGCCCATTGAGACGAAGTTGTCGGGGAATTGCTGGTTTGCCTTCAGCACGTCTGCGCTGGTGTCGCCGTAGCGCATCCATTCCTCGTCGGTTTCCTTGCGCTTGATCATGGCGTTTTCCATGACCTCGCGCAGCGCCTTGGTCTTGCGGGCATAGTCCTCCATGGGAGCCAGGCGGCCTTCCAGTTCGATCTGGCGGCGTTTGTGCGCCTTTTCCTGGATGCTGTTGCCGGGGATGACCGCGTAGAAGTCTTCAGGCTCGAGCGTGTAGTTCGCGTGGGCGGCATAGGCTGCCAGCGCGGAGTCTTCCTTCAAACTCTGGATGGCGCGCTCCTCGGTGTCAGCGTAGAGCTTCTCTTCGGTGATGCCGCGGTCGGCGCAGTAGTCCTCAACGGACTTGCCGGCACGGTAGATCATGTCTTCCAGGCGGATCTTCGCGGCATAGGTGCACTCGTCCACCAGGTCAGCGGGGAGCTCCTCGACCAGGCGCTTGGACAGCTCGCGGCAGATGACGTCCTGATCGGCCAGCTGCTGGATCTCGCGGTTGTCGCGGTAGACGTTGTAGCGGATGAAGATGAGCAGCTCGTCGACGTTCTTGAAATCCTCGCAATGCTTGCCGACCCAACTGTCGGTGAGCTTTGCGGTCTCGCCTTCTTTGGCAACCTGGGACTGCAGCCAGCGAAGTGCCTGCTCGCGGATGATTTCTTCAGGAATCCTCACTTCGGGGCATACGGCGTACACCGGCTCATACGAGGTGAGGGTGAAGCTAGGAGATGCCATTGTTTCTTAACCTCCATCGGTTGGATATACACAGCTGTCTATTCTACCTGTAATGGCAGGGGAGTGCAGGGTTATTTTCCCGTCGAGCGCCGTCCCTTTCCCTTGTTTCCAGCGTGCGATTCTAGCTTGACTTACGCTCGGCTTTCTACCGCTCCCCGCAGTCCCGTGCGCACCAGGTGCAGGCGGAGGGGGCGGCGGCTATTCCGCCGAGCGCGGTTTCGCGCAGGGCGGCGGGTAGCGTGCGGCCGACGGCGTCCATGGCGGCGACGGTTTCATCGAAGGGCACCAGGTTGGGCACGCCGGCGAGTGCGATCTGGGCGCTGACGAGCGCGGTTGCCGCCGCAGCGGCGTTGCGCTTCTGACAGGGGATCTCCACCAGTCCGCCCACTGGGTCGCATACCAGCCCCATCAGGGAGCACAGCGCGTTCGATGCCGCGTCGAGCGCGGCGGCGGGCGACCCTCCCGACATCTCGACCGCCGCTGCGGCTGCCATGGCGGCGGCGGTGCCCACCTCGGCCTGGCAGCCGCCTTCGGCTCCCGACACCGTGGCGTTGCGGGCAACTAGGTAGCCGATGGCCGAAGCGGTCAGGATGCCGTTTCGCAGCGCATCGTCGTCGAGGCCCTTTCCGTTCTGCAACGCGAACAGCACGCCGGGCAGCACGCCCGATGAGCCGGCCGTGGGCGTTGCCACGATTCGGCCCATGCAGGCGTTGGTCTCGAGCACCGCCATGGCGCGCACCATGGCATCGGCGGCGATGCCATCGATCACGGCGTTGCCCCCGCGGCAGGCGGCTGCCGCATCGTGCGCCTCGCCCCCGATGAGCCCGCCGATGGACTGCTCGGGCTGGGACAGCGGGCGCTCGGTGGAGGCGCGCATGATGTCGAGCACATGGCGAAGGTAGTCTTCGGTGCCGCAAGCAGCCCCGTCGAGCGCTGCAAGCGCTTGCTCGCGCGCCGCCATGGCGTCGGCGATGCTGCAGCCTTCTCGCTCGCAGAGCTCGAGCAGCTCCTGCCCCGTGGTGAAGTCGGCGGCGGAAAACGCCTCTTCCGCGCGCTCTATCCCATCATCGGATTCGGCGCTGGGCGCGGCGGCGTCCTGCCCCTCTGCGGGGATGATGCGCACGCCGGAGACCAGCGGGCTTGCCTCGATCGCCTCTTTTGCCGAAGCGGGCACGCACCCGTCGACTTCCATCACCGTGTAGGCATGCGCCCCGCGGCGCGTGCGGTACATGCGCGTGGTGGCGATGTTGACGTTGGCGTCGGCAAGGCAGCGCGCGATATGCGCGAGCACTCCGCGCTCGTCGCGTTGGCTCACCACCACGCTTGTGCGCTTGCCCGAGATGTCCACATCCACGCCGTCGATGCGCCTGATGGCGGCGGCGCCCCCGCCCACGCTCACCCCGCGCACGGCGATGCTCGCGCCATTGGCGTCGACGATGGCCATGTCGACGGTGTTGGGGTGCTTAACGCCCGCCGCTTCGGCTTCGGCGTCGGTTGCGTGCTTGAACGAGAATTCCAATCCGGCACCCTGGGCCAGGAAGAATGAATCGCGGATGCGCAGATCGTCGGTATCCATCCCCAGCAAGCCCGCCACCAGCGCTTTGTCGGTGCCGTGGCCGCTGCCGGTATGCGCGAACGAGCCGTAGAGCGTGAACTCCGCCCGCTGCGGCGCAGCAGATAGCAGCCGGCGCGCCATGCGCGCGATGCGCAGCGCGCCTGCGGTGTGGGAGCTCGATGGGCCCACCATGATGGGTCCGATGATGTCGCGAAGGCCTAAAGGCTCCATGGGCGGTCCTTTTCCGGGTCGGTTTGCAGATACGCAGATGGTACCGCATCCGCATCGCTTCCGATACCCGCGCGGCCGCAGCTCGTCGCCTCGTATGCAAGCGCGGGGGATCGTCTTCCAGCAAGCGCCTTTCGCCCCCGGCTTTCGGGGGTTTGCCGCTAGCCGACGGATTCCCCCTTGCCTATTCGTGCGGAAAGCTTTACCTTCGCAGAGGCGCATTGCGCCCTTCAACGTGCTTTGCCGCGCATCTGCGGCGGGTTTTTAGTTTTAAGCGGCTTTGGAAAGGACCGGACATGGCGGAGACCATCATCGTCGTTGGCCATAAGAATCCCGATAACGACGCCATCTGCGCGGCTATCGGTTATGCGAATCTGAAGAACATCCTCGCTGAGAAGATGGCAGGGGGGGATGAGCCCGAATTCGTCTACCAGCCCGCGCGCTTGGGGCAGCTGCCTCCCGAGACCGCATGGGTGCTCGATCATCTGGGCATCGACGTTCCTGAGCTCATCGATCATGTCGAACCGGGCCAGAAGGTCATTCTGGTCGACCATAACGAGCCCCTGCAGGCAGTCGACGGCCTGGCCGACGCCGAGCTGCTCGAGATCGTCGACCATCATCGCATCGGCGGTCTGGTGACTTCCGGCCCCATCAAGTTTCTGAACCTGCCCATCGGCTCCTCGGCGACCGTGGTGGCGAAGGAGTTCGAGCGCGAGGGCATCGATCCTTCCGAGGAGATCGCGGCGCTGTTGCTGTCTGCGTTGATGACCGACACCGTTTTGCTGAAGTCGCCCACCGCCACGAAGTCCGACCGCTACCAGGCGGAGTGGCTGGCGAAGTTCGCGGGCGTGGGCGCCCTTGAGTTCGGCAACCAGGTGATCAAGAGCCGTGGCAGCGGAGCCGACCTGCCCATCGAGCAGCTCGTCGCTGCGGATGCCAAGGAGTTCCAGGTGGGCGACGACATCGTGTTCATCGCCCAGCGCGAGACCGTCGACTGCGCCGCCGTTATGGAGCGCGAGGACGAGATGCGCGAGTACATGAAGAACGTGCTGGCGGAAAAGGGCTACCGTAGCTTCCTGCTGGCGGTGACCGATATCGTCGAAGAGGGCAGCCGCTTCATCTGCGAAGGCGACTGCGCGCTTATCGACAAGGCATTCGGCATTGAGGTCGAGGTGCCCGGGGGCGTGTGGATGCCCGGCGTTCTGAGCCGCAAGAAGCAGATTGCCCCGTCGATCCTGGCGCTGGCGTAAAGGCCTTCCGCCCAGGGCACGGCGCAAAGAGATCATTCGACCGGGGGCGCGAGCGAATCGCGCCCCTTTTTCATGCCCTCGCCGTCGACGTTCGGCGGGGAGGCTATGGGTATAATCTCAGCTATGACTCTGCAATGCTCCTCATACCGCTCGACACGCGCCTTGGAAGAGGCGCTTTTCCGAGCGCTCGAAGAAGCGCGCTCCCGTGCGTTGCGCCCTGTCGTCATCGTCCGCTCTTACGACGAATCCGTCCGCGTTAAGCACCTGATCGCCCGCCGGGGCGCCGGGTTCGGCGTGGCGGTGGAGACTTTCGACGGATGGGTGGCGGATCTGTGGGAGCTGCTCGGCGACGGGCGCGCCCTGATTGACCCCCTCCAGCGTGCCGTGCTCATGCGCCGTGCTCTGGAGAACCGCGCTGCGGGCGACGGCGCGGCCCTGTCCTGCACTCCCGGCTATTCCCGCCTCTTGGAACGCGTCGCCTGCGAGGGGTTCGCTGCGGCTCGCATGGTCGACGGCATGGGCGTCGCCGAGAAGGCCGCTACGCAAACGGTTCTCGACTACGGCGCGTTGCTTTCGCGCCAGGGGCTCGTCGAGCGCAGCGAAGCATGCTGCCTTCTGCAGCAGGACGGCGCGCTGGAAGGCAGGGCAGTGGTGGTGCTCGATGTCCCGCTCTCCGAGCTTCAACTGCGGTTTCTGGAATGCGCGCACGCACAGGCGCTCGAGCTTGCGTGGGAGGGGAAGGCCGCGCCCGACGCCCCCGAGGAGCTCGCCGGCCTGCAACGCAGACTGCTCGCGCCCGACTTCGCGCACCCCGTGACGCCGGAAGGGCATGTGCGCTTCGCCTTCCCGGAGGGCGGCTATGCCGCGCCGGCGCTGGTGGCGAGCCAGATCGTCTCGTGGTTCGACGAGAATCCGGGCACGCGCGCCGCGCTCGCCGCGCCCGACGCGCAGGCATGGTTTTCTCGCCTTGCCCTGCACCTTGCCGATGAGGGGATCGAATGCGCTGTGGACGGTGCGGTTCCATTCGGGAAGACCCCGTTCGGCAGCGCCTGGTGCGCGCTTCTGCGCTTTGCCGCTCAGGGCATGACGGACGAGGCGTTGGATGTGCGTCTGGCGGGCGATTTCGCGCTCAGCGCCTTCTCGGGCCTGTCTCCCCGTATGGCGCGCGCCGCCGACAGCCGCTTCAGGGGCAGCCGTGCGCAAACCGCCGACGATGCGTTCACCGACCTTGCCGCCTTCGCCGACGACGATCATCGCGATATCGCCGCGTCGTTCGCCGACGGCGACTACCTGGGAGCGCTTGCCGCCGAGCGCGACTGGGTCGCGTCCCGTGCGGGTTGGCCGCCCGCTTTGCGCGATGGGTCGCTTGCCGCCATCGCCTGCGCCGAGCGCGTTCACAAGGCGGCCGGGCAGGCGGGGCTTTCGCTTTCCTCCCTCATCGAGGTGCTCGAAGCGGCGCCGGCCGGCACCTCCGCCCGGTTGGGGGTTGCCGCAGGCGGCAACGGGGACGGGATGCCTGCGTCGGCCTGCGGATCGGTGGACTTCCTCAGCCTTGTCGCGCTTTCGCGGAAGCCTGCCGCCTGCTATGACTGCGTGATCCTCGTCGATCTCACGGCGGCGGCGTACCCCCTTTCCGATGAACAGGACAGCGCCGACTCCCTGATGGACGCCTGGGGAGTGGGTCCCGCCGCCCTCGAGGCGCGTGGCCTGCGCAGGAGCGACGCGCAGCGTATGCAGAAGACGTTCTCGCTCGCCGTTGCATCGGCGCGTGAGCGCATCGTCGCGAGCCGTCCTCTCGACAACCACGACGGCGACGAGGAGCGCCCCTCGGCCTTGCTGGAGGAGCTCGTCGACTGCTATCGCAGCGATCCTCAGAACGCCGACGAAGTGGACAGCGTGACCGGGCTCACCCCGGCGTTGTCGGCTTACCTTGCGCGTCGGGGCGAAGACGATGTCGCGGCCGATCTTGCTTGCGGCGAGCCGGCTGCGCTCGCGCGCCGCATTCCCTTGCAGCCCACGGGCGCGGTCACGCCTCGTTCGCGCGAGCGCATCCTGCTGCCGCGCGTGTTCTCCGGGGGCATGGTGACGACCAAACCGTACCTATCGCCTTCGGCAATCGAAAGCTACCTGGAGTGTCCCTACCTGTGGTTCGCGCGCCGTCGCCTGCGCCTTGATCAAGTGGATGCCGATTTCGGCGGGCTCGCGTTCGGCAATTTCGCCCACGGGGTGCTCGAGCAGCTGCATCGCACCTTGCGCGAGCATGGCGCGCGCCGCGTGACCGAGGACAACGCCGAGGAATCGGCGGCGCTCATGAACCGCATCTTCGACGAGCGCTTCGAGCGCGAGCAGCTTCGCTTCGCCAAAGACGCCTTGATTCCGCTCGACGAGCTCGAGCGTATGGAGGTGCAGCAGCTGCGGCGGCGCCTGGAAGGCACCGTGCGGCGCGAAGCGCGCCTGCTGCCCGATTTCGCGCCGTTGGGGGAGGAAATCCCCTTCGGCGAAGGGGATGACGAGTTCGTCTACGCCGGCGTGAACGTGGCGGGCAAGGTGGACCGCATCGATGTGGATGCCTATGGGCGCGCAGTGGTGATCGACTACAAGGGATCGGTGGGCCGCCAGTACGCTTTCCGCCCGTCGGAAGGGGAAGAGGTCGTTTTGCCGCGCAAGATGCAAACGCTCATCTACGCTCAGATGGCGCGCAGGAAGATGGGGCTCATCCCGGTCGGCGCCATCTACCTTTCCTATGGGAAGGACGGCCAGGTGCAGGGTCTGTTCGATCGTACCGTTCTCGACGGCGACGCCGATCTGCTGGGGATGAAACCCGAGACGTGCGGCACCGCGCAGTTCGCCGAGACGCTCGATCGCGCGGAAGCGGAGGCGGCGCGCAAGATCGCCAACCTGCTGTCGGGCGACATCGCCCCTGCCGCCGCCGATTTGAAGGCGTGCGAGTACTGCCCGGTCGGTTTGTGCGAGCGGCGCGACAGGCTCGCGGCGCAGATCGTGGGAGGCGATGCCTGATGGGAGTTCGGTTCACCGAAGAGCAGAAGGCGTGCGTGGAATGCTTGGCGGGGCCGCTGGACATCTCCGCCGGCGCCGGTTCCGGCAAGACGTTCACCCTCACCCAGCGCATCGCCTACGCCTTGGCCGACCCCGCGAGCGGGATCGACGACATCGACCAGGTGTGCGCCATCACGTTCACGCGCAAGGCGGCTGCCGAGCTGAAGGGCCGCGTGCGCTCGACGCTGCGCGCGCAAGGGCGCATCGACCAGGCGATGAAGGTGGATGGTGCGTGGATCTCCACCATCCATGGCATGTGCTCGCGCATCCTGCGCGCCGAGGCGCTGCAGGTGGGCATCGATCCCGGCTTCCGCGTGGTCGAGGATAAGGAACGCGACGATTTGTTGGCGTGGGCAATGTCGGAGGTGCTGGGCAGCCCATCCGACATCGTGGACGGCGCGGTCCGCGAGGCGCTGATCCGCGAGTTCCCGGTTAGGTCGTTTCGCGGCGAGGCATCCGTCGCCTCCATCGTCGAGGCGTTGGTGAACCAGGCCGCCGCGATGCCCGAGGGCTTTGATGGCTTCCTGTTCGGCCCGCAGCCCGAACGGCCCTCTTCGATGGCGCGCGAGCTGCTGGACGCCTATTGCGAAGTCGAGCCGTTCTACCGCGAGTGCAAGCCTTCGAAGACGCGCGACGGCGCGCTGTCCGATATCGAGAAGGCGCAGAAGGCTTTGAGCGCGTTCTTGGAATCGGGGAGCCAGGATCTCGGCGAGTTCCTGCGCCAGCTCGACGGGTTCCCGGTGCTGCGCAAGATCCGCACGTCCGACGAAGCGCGCGCCGCGGCGTTCGACGCCTACCAGGCGCGTCATTCCCGTGTGGCGCAGAACGCGGCGCTCGCGCGCGGGAGGGGTCTGCTCGACGAGCTGATGGGCATCGCCCGGCGCGTCGATGATGCGTTCTGCCGGCGCAAGCGCGAGATGGCGGTCCTCGACAATTCCGACCTGGTGCGCCTGGCGCTGCGTGCGCTCGAGAATCCCGTCGTCGGCGCGCGGTACGCCGACCGCTTCCGCCTGGTGATGGTGGACGAGTTCCAAGACACCGACGCGCTCCAGATCGCCATCGTCAAGCATCTCGCCGGACCGGGGATGCGCTACCTGTGCACGGTGGGCGACGCCCAGCAGAGCATCTACCGTTTCCGCGGCGCCGACGTGAACGGCTATCGGGCGTTCCGCGCCCAGCTCTCGTCGCCGGAGGTGCGCCAGGCGGGCGGATCGGCATCGCTGCTGCAGCTTACGCGGAATTTCCGCAGCCACGCCGACGTGCTCGCGTTCGTGAAGCGCGTGTGTGCGCAGCCGAGCGTGTTCGGGGACGACTTCCTGGATTTATCCGCCGCTTACGATGGGGCTGGCTACCGGGGAACCGATCCGCGTGTCCAGGTGACGGTCGTGAAGCGACCTGCCGGCAAGGTCCGCTCCGGCGATGCGGCGCGTGTCCGCGCCGAGAGCGCGCGCCAGGTCGCCGGGTATTTCTCGCGCATGCGCGAAGCGGGCCATAAGGCGTCGGAGATGGTTCTTCTGCTTGGCGGCATGACGCACTCCCAAGAATATGCCGCCGCGCTGCGCCAGGCGGGCTTCGAGTGCATCGTGGCGGGAGGCTCGACGCTGTTCACGTTCCCCGAGGTGTCGGTCGTGCGCGCGCTGGCGGCAGCGCTTGCCAATCCGGAGGACACTGCGGCGCTGTTCGAGGTGCTCACCAGCGAGATGTTCCGCCTTTCTGCCGATGATCTGCTGCAGCTGTCCACGGGTTGGAACGATGCCTGGGGCATCCTGCAGAACCGTAAGCTCGACCGCGGCCTCGCCGTGCTTCGAAACGGCGCGGAGCTGTCGCCCGCGCTGCGCCAGGCGGTGGAAACGCTTGGCCGCTCGCTCGACGCCGTGCGCTTCCTCGGGCTTTCCCGGGCGATCGAGCAAGCGCTGTCGGGGTCGGGCTGGATTGCCCGCCTGCAACGGTGCGGGGCCGAGGGCACGGCCGTCATCGCCAACATCATGAAGGCGGTCCGCCTGGTGGAGTCGTTCGAGCAAGGCGGCGCCGTCGGGCCGTCCAGCGCCTCCGGCATGTTCTCGGCGCTGTTCGACTCCGGCGCCAAGGATAAGCCCGGCGTGCTCAACGTGGCGGCTGGTGAAGCCGTGCGCATCATGACCATCCATGCCTCCAAAGGCCTCGAGTTTCCTCTGGTGGCGGTGGCGGAGGTTCCCATGGGGCAGCAGCGCTCGGGCGCGTTAGCGCTGCAGGCGCGCGGCGGGCGCGCCGGCGTGAGCCTCAAACCTGGAGCTGCGACGTTGCCGGCGAAGTCGAACCTGGCGAAGGCGTTCGCCAAGGTCCCTGCGATCGACGGCGGGGACGAACCGCCCGCCTGGGACGATGCGCTGTCGGCGGCAGATCCTGCCGGGTTCAACGCGGCGCTGCGCGATATCGACCGCGCTGAGGAGGCGGCCGAGTGCCAGCGTTTGTTCTACGTCGCCGCCACGCGCGCCAAGGAGGCGGTCGCGGTGTTCCTTGCCGTGAAGGAGAAGAAGGACGATGTCGCCTGCGCGGGCGTCGCCGACGACATCCGCAGCGCGTTGTTCGGCGCCAAGGGGTTCCCCGACAACGCTTGCGCGGTCGATTACGGCGGAAGCCTCCCCGCCGCCTACCGGTGCATCCGCATCGGGGACGAGGCGGGCGAGGCGGCAAGCGGCGCCCGAGGAGAAGAGGGCGCGCGTGCCGCGGGCGCCACCCTCGAGGAGGCAGCCGGCTGGATGGATGCCCCCGAGGTCGAGCCGTTCGCGCTCGCGCCCTGCACGGTGCCGGCGCGGTCCGCAACCGGGCTGTTCTCCTACTCCTCGCTGCATGCCGACGAGAAGGGGCTGGCTGCCGCTCCCTCCGAAGGGGAGGGGCACGACGCCGCGGGGGACGCCGCGGCGCATCGCGAGCTGCATGACGCCGACTCCGCCACCGATTTCGGTTCGGCGCTGCATCGCCTGACGCAGCTTGCGGCGTTGCGGGGGGCCGATGCCGCCCGCGGGCACGTGGATTCGGCATGCCGCGCGTATGGCGTGGAGGATGCCGCGCGCCTTTCCGCGGCGCTCGAGCGCTGGCTGGCGTCGGCGGCGTGCAGGAAGGCTGCCGGGTACGCCCATCGCGAGCCGGAGCTTCCCTTCTCCCTTGCCGTCGCCGACGGGGTGCTGGAGGGAGAGATCGACCTCATCTGCTTCGACGAGCCATGCGCGGGCGAGGCGTTCATCGTCGACTACAAGACCGGCGGCTCCGCTGCCGAAACCGACGGGCAGCTTGCCGATAAGCATCGGTTGCAGGGGCAGTGCTATGCGCTCGCGGCGCTGACGGCGGGCTTCTGCCGTGTGGATATCGCCTTCGTCCGCGTGGAGCGCGACGATCCTGCCGGAGTCGACTCGTTGCAGCAGGTGAGCTACGCCTACGACGCGTTCGATGCGCCTGCGCTCGCCTCGTGCGTTGCTGAAAAGCGCCTGAAATCCACGCTTTCAACACAATAGGAGTCGATCGTTGCGCGCCAGACACTGCGAGGATAGCCGTGTTTCCCTGCATGACGTGCGGATATGCAAGTTGCTTGCAAGTGGGCTCGGCATGGATACGCCCGGATGCGTGGCGTTTGACACCCATTTTTCACGGTGCTAAAGTTCCTCCTCGCGTCCCGCATGGGGCGTTTGTTTTGGCGCGTTCACGCGAGGGTGCGCGTCGAAACGGAGCGATACTGCTCTTCCGCGGTTCGCCGGACGTTCCTCCAGTTGGGTTGCTCGAGGCGCGAACGGCGGCATCGGCGGGGAAGCGGGAACCGCCTACTAGGTATAAAGGTATTAAAGGAGACTGCTTTGCCTACCATCAACCAGCTGATCCGCAAGGGTCGCCATGATGTCGTTGCTAAGAAGAAGACTGCAGCACTCAAGGGCAATCCTCAGAAGCGTGGCGTGTGCACCCGCGTGTTCACCACCACGCCGAAGAAGCCGAACTCGGCTCTTCGCAAGGTGTGCCGTGTGCGTCTGGTCAACGGCATGGAGGTGACCGCCTACATCCCGGGTATCGGCCACAACCTGCAGGAGCACTCCATGGTGCTCATCCGCGGCGGCCGTGTTAAGGACCTCCCCGGTGTCCGCTACAAGGTCATCCGCGGCGCTCTCGACTGCGCGGCCGTGGACAACCGCAAGCAGGGTCGCAGCCGTTACGGCGCCAAGCGCCCCAAGTAAGTAACCGTTAAGTCGCGCGGGCCGCAAGCGGCGAAGCCTGAAAGGCAGGCGAGCCGGGCCTAATGGGCGAAGGAAAGCCCCGAAGCGCGCAGGAAAGTTAAGGAGTACTACATGCCGCGTCGTGCAGCAGCCGTCCGCCGCGAAATCCAGCCGGACGCAAAGTACAACAACCGTCTTGTCACGCAGCTGATCAACAAGGTCCTGCTCGATGGCAAGAAATCCATCGCCGAGGGCATCGTCTACGGTGCTTTCGACATCATCCGCGAGAAGACGGACTCCGATCCGCTGACCGTGTTCAAGAAGGCCATGGACAACGTTCGCCCCACGCTCGAGACCAAGTCCAAGCGTGTCGGCGGCGCCTCTTACCAGGTGCCCATGGAGGTCAGCTCCCGTCGTTCCACCACGCTGGCAATCCGCTGGATCGTGGACTTCTCTCGCAAGCGCAAGGAGCACACCATGAAGCAGCGCCTGGCCGCTGAGATCATGGATGCCGCCGAGAACACCGGTGCTGCAGTGAAGCGTCGCGAAGACGTCTACAAAATGGCCGAAGCCAACCGTGCATTCTCGCATTATCGCTGGTAGGAAGAGGTAAAAGCATGGCAAAACTTCCTCTGCAGGATACGCGCAACATCGGTATCATGGCCCACATCGACGCGGGCAAGACTACCACCACCGAGCGTATCCTCTACTACACGGGTAAAACCCACAAGATCGGCGAGGTGCATGATGGCGCCGCGACGATGGACTGGATGGTTCAGGAGCAAGAGCGCGGTGTGACCATCACCTCCGCAGCTACCACTTGCTTCTGGAAGTACCCCGGTGGTGCGCCCGACGGCAAATCCTACCGTTTCCAGATCATCGACACCCCCGGTCACGTGGACTTCACCGCCGAGGTCGAGCGCTCCCTGCGCGTTCTCGACGGCGCAGTGGCCGTGTTCGACGCTGTCGCAGGCGTGCAGCCCCAGTCCGAGACCGTGTGGCGTCAGGCCGAGCGCTACGGTGTTCCGCGCATCGCGTTCATCAACAAGTACGACCGCGTGGGCGCCGACTTCTTCCATGCCATCGACACCATGCGCGACCGTCTGGGCGCTAACGCCGTTGCCGCCCAGCTGCCCATGGGCGCCGAGGACAACTTCTGGGGCGTCATCGACCTGGCTACCATGACTGCATGGGACTTCAAGGCCGACGACAAGGGCATGACCTACCCCGAGCCCATGGACGAGATCCCCGATGAGTTCAAGGCCGATGCCGAGAAGTACCGCCAGGAGCTCGTGGACGCCGCCGCCGACTGCGACGACGACCTGATGGAGAAGGTCCTCATGGACGAGGAGTTCACCGTCGAAGAACTGAAGGCCGCCCTGCGCAAGGGCGTCATCGCCTGCAAGGTCAACCCTGTCTTCGTGGGATCCGCCTACAAGAACAAGGGCGTGCAGGAATTGCTCGACGCCGTGGTCGACTACATGCCGTCTCCGCTCGACGTTCCCGCCATCAAGGGCACCAACCCCGACACCGGCGAGGAAGACGAGCGTCCGGCCGACCCGAAGGCGCCGTTCGCGGCACTGGCCTTCAAGATCATGACCGACCCCTACGTCGGCAAGCTCACCTACCTGCGCGTGTATTCCGGCACCCTGGACGCCGGCTCCTACGTGGTCAACGCCACGAAGGACAAGAAGGAGCGCATCGGCCGCCTGCTGCAGATGCATTCCAACCAGCGCGTCGACATCGACTCCTGCCAAGCTGGCGACATCGTCGCCGTCGTGGGCCTGAAGGACACCACCACCGGTGACTCGCTGTGCGAAGAGGGCCATCCCATCGTCCTGGAGTCCATGGAATTCGCCGATCCGGTTATCGACATCGCCGTCGAACCGAAGACGAAGGCCGAGCAGGACAAGATGATGATCGCCCTGCAGAAGCTCGCCGAGGAGGATCCGACGTTCCGCGTGTCCACCAACCACGAGACCGGCCAGACCATCATCGCCGGTATGGGCGAGCTTCATCTGGAGATCATCATCGACCGCCTGATGCGCGAGTTCAAGGTCGAGGCGAACGTGGGCAAGCCGCAGGTTGCCTACCGCGAGCGTCCGGGCCACGAGGTCATGCACGCCGAAGGCAAGTTCGTCCGCCAGTCTGGCGGTCGTGGCCAGTACGGCCATGCGGTCATCAACATGTACCCGCAGGAGGCAGGCAAGGGCTACGAGTTCGAGAACAAGATCGTCGGCGGTGTCGTGCCCAAGGAGTACATCCCCGCGATCGACAAGGGCATCCAGGAGGCACTCAACACCGGCGTTCTGGCTGGCTACCCGGTCGAGGATGTCCGCGTCGAGCTCATTGACGGCTCCTATCACGAGGTCGACTCCTCCGAGGCTGCGTTCAAGGTTGCAGGCTCCATGGCCATCAAGGACGCGCTGCGCAAGTCCGATCCGGTCATCCTGGAGCCCGTCATGGCCGTCGAGGTCGAGACCCCCGAGGAGTACATGGGCTTCGTCATGGGCGACATCCCCAGCCGCCGTGGCCTCATCCAGGGTCAGGAGAAGCGTGGCAACGCCGCTGTCATCAGCGCGAAGGTTCCGCTGAGCCAGATGTTCGGCTACGCGACCGATCTGCGTTCCGGCACTCAGGGCCGTGCTGTGTACACCATGCAGTTCGACTCCTACGAGCCGGTGCCCAAGAACGTGGCAGAAGAGATTATCAGCAAGGCCGGCGGGAACGCGTAAGGCGCCCGCGCTTATTTGGAGGTAAATCAAGTGGCTAATCAGAAGATTCGCATCCGCTTGAAGGGCTACGATCATGAGATCGTGGATCAGTCCACGAAGCTCATCGTCGACACCGCCCAGAAGACGGGTGCCAAGGTTTCCGGACCCATTCCGCTGCCCACCGAGCGCAACCTGTATTGCGTCATCCGCGGGCCGCATGTCGACAAGGATTCCCGCGAGCAGTTCGAGATGCGCACCCATAAGCGCCTGATCGACATCCTGGAGCCCACCCCTAACACGGTTGACTCCCTGATGCGTCTCGATCTCCCCGCCGGCGTCGACATCGAGATCAAGCTGTAAGGGGGACGCAGAGATGATCAATGCTATCTACGGCAAGAAGGTGGGCATGACCCAGGTGTGGACCGACGACGATCGCGCGGTTGCCGTCACCGTCATCCAGGCCGAGCCCAACAAGGTCTGCCAGGTCAAGACCACCGACACCGATGGCTACGAGGCTGTTCAGCTGGGCTTCGGCACCATCAAGGAGAAGAAGGTCAACAAGCCCATGGCCGGCCATTTCGCGAAGCAGGGCGTTGCCCCTACCCGCTACCTGCGCGAGGTCCGCGTGGATAACGCTTCCGAGTACAAGGCTGGCGACGAGCAGACCGTGGCTGCTTTTGCCGAGGTGAAAAAGGTCGACGTGACCGGCACCTCCAAAGGCAAGGGCTTCCAGGGTGTCATCCGTCGTCACGGTTTCGGCGGCGGCCCCGGCGGTCATGGCTCCCACTTCCATCGCGCTCCCGGTTCCATCGGCATGTGCGCTACGCCGTCCCGTGTGTTCAAGGGCATGCGCATGGCAGGCCACATGGGTTGCGACACCGTTACCGTGAAGAACCTCGAGGTTGTGCGCGTCGATGAGGATCAGAATCTCATCCTCGTGAAGGGCGCGGTTCCGGGTGGCAAGAACGCCCTGGTCCGCATTCGCATGGCTTAATCTCGGCATTTGCACCGTTAAGGAGTTTATCTACTATGACGACTATCGACATCAAGGACGCGGGCGGTAACGCGGTCGGTACGGCCGAGGTTTCCTCCGACGTCTTCGGCATCGAGCCGAACGTGCATGTCATGCACCAGGTGGTGCGCGCGCAGCGTGCCTCTTGGCGTCAGGGCACGCACAACACCCGCACCCGCGGCATGGTGAGCGGCGGTGGCCGCAAGCCGTTCCGCCAGAAGGGCACCGGCCGTGCTCGCCAGGGCACCATCCGCGCTCCTCAGTTCCGTGGCGGCGGCGTTGTGTTCGGCCCCCACACCCGCAATTACGCTTTCCGCGTGAACAACAAGGAGGTCAAGCTTGCCATGCGCTCCGCGCTGTCCGCTAAGCTTGCCGACGGCGAGTTCACGTTGGTGAAGGATTTCGGCTTCGAAGAGCCTTCCACCAAGAAGGCCGTTGCTGCCCTGAAGGCTCTGGGTCTGGACGATCGTCGTGTGACCCTGGTCATCGGCGACGAGGAAGTGAACACCTTCCTGTCCTTCCGCAACATCAGCCGTGTGAACATCCTCCCGGCTTCTGCTGCGAACACCTATGAGCTCATCGACAACAAGGCGCTCGTGTTCACCGAGGCCGCCCTGACCTACATCGAGGAGGTGCTGGCATAATGAAGGATCCCCGCGAGGTCATCATCCGCCCCATCATCACCGAGAATTCCTATGACATGATGGAGCGCAACGTCTACACCTTCGAAGTGGCAAAGACCACCAACAAGGTTGAGATTCGCCAGGCTGTCGAAGCGCTGTTCAACGTGCATGTGGTTAAGGTCAACACGCTCAACGTGAAGTCCAAACCCAAGCGCGTGCGCATGCAGCCCGGTCGCACCCGCACCTGGAAGAAGGCCATGGTCACCATCGCCGAAGGCGAGACCATCGAGCTGTTCGCCACCCAGAACTAACGGCGTCCCATAATCTGGAACCGTTACTGTTTCGCCGGCCCTCGGGCCGGCGAAACTGCTTTACGGGGGCTATGCGCATGACATGCCTTCGCCGCACTATGCGCCGCATTCGAATCGGCGTTGCGAATCAATGTTCTTCTTTGATTGAAAACCGAATGTCTAGTGCCCGCTTTGAGCTTGCGGCCTGCGATGCCAGAGAAGGTTTCGTCCGGGCAACGAAGATTTCTCCGGTGAGGGCCCGTGATTTCGATGGTGTATCATCGAAGAGGCAGGGAGACGTCAGGAAGAGTGGCAGTGGCCAGCGCATTCAACAAAGAGATTCGACGTTCGGTTCGCCAGACACTGGGGCGGTTCGTTGCCATTGCCGTAATCGCAGCGTTAGGCGCCGGATTCTATGCGGGCCTGCGCATGTCCGCGCCTGATATGAAGATTGCGGCTGATCAGAACTTCGATGGAACCAACCTCATGGATATCCGCGTGATGTCGACGCTCGGCCTGTCGGATGCTGAAATCGAAGAGTTGCGCCAGGTGGAGGGCGTGGAGGCGGTCATGCCCGCCTATGAAACCGATGCGGTTTCCGAAATCGACGGCAGCCAGTACGTGCTGCGCATCCATTCCTTTGATGTCGATGCCGCGAAGGCGAGCGATGTATCCGACGGCGTGTCAGCGTGCTCCAGCGATGCAGGCTATATCAACCGATTGGTGCTCACTGAAGGCGAATGGCCCGATGAAGTGGGCGAATGCCTGCTGGGTGAGGACGTGGTGATGGACACCGACGTGGCGGTGGGGGACAAGGTCGTCCTTACCGAGGGCACGGGGGAACTTTCCGACACGCTGAAGGCCGCCGAATTCACCGTCACCGGCTTCGTGCGCGATTCCTACTATGCGTCTCCGACCAATCTGGGCACCTCCTCGCTGGGCAGCGGCGAGGTCGACCAGTTCGCCTATGTGCCCACCCAAACGTTCGTGGACGACCTGCCCTACACCGAAGCGTTCATCACGGTGGAGGGCGCGCGGGACCTGCCCGCATCGAGCGAGGAATACGACCAGGCGGTCGCCGCCGTGACGGAGCGCTTGGAAGCGCTGGAAGACGATTTCAACACAGCGCGCTACGACGCCGTCGCCGGCGAGGCTCAGCGCGAGCTCGACGACGAATACGATGACTACCTCCAGCAGAAGGCCGATGCCGAAGCCGAGCTCGCCGATGCCAAGGCCCAGCTCGACGATGCCGAAGCGCAGCTTCGCGAAGCGCAGGCAGCGCTTGCGTCGGGTCGCGAGCAGGTTGCCGACGGCCAGGCGGAATACGACGACGGTGTCGCCGAGCTTGCCGCGCAGAGGGCGGCGGCTGAGGATGAGCTCGCGATCCGCCAAGCGCAGCTCGACGAGGGGAAGGCGGCATACGAGCAGGCGAGGGCGCAGCGCTCCGATCTGCAGGCAAGCCTCGAGCAGGTGAACGGGGGCATCGCCGCCATCGACGCGCAGGTGCCCGACATCGACGCCGCCCTCGTTGCCGTGGATGATGGGCTGGCCCAGGCGGATCAAGTCATCGAGCAGTTGGAAGGGCTTGGCGCCGATCAGGCGGGAAGCCCCCTTCACGAGCAGTACGTGCAAGCGTGCTCCCAACGCGACGCCCTGCAGGGGCAGCGGACCCAATTGGAGGATCTGAAGGAGCAGCGCGCCGGCCTTGTGGAAACCCAGGCGCAGATCGAGGACGGCATCGGCCGGATCGACCGGCAGACCGCGGGCCTTTCCGAGGAGTACTTCGCCCAAGCGCAAGCGCAGATCGATTCTGCCTGCGCGCAGGCGCAGGAGCAGCTCGCCCAAGCCCAGGCAACGCTCGACGCCGCCGCGGCCCAGCTGGAAAGCAGCCGCGCGCAAACCGTCCAGGGCGAGGCCGACTACCAGGAAGGCCTGGCGGAATACGAAAGCGGCCTCGCCGAATACGAGGAGGCTTACGACCAAGCGCAGCGCGAGTTCGCCGATGCCGAGGAGCAGCTCGCCGACGCGCAGCGCCAGATCGACGACATCGAGCGTCCGCAGTTCTACGTGCTCGATCGTGCCAAGCTCATCGGAGCCGAGAGCTTCGAATCGGATGCGAACCGCATCGACCAGATCGCCCAGGTGTTCCCGTTCATCTTCTTTCTAGTGGCGGCTTTGGTGTCGCTCACCACCATGACGCGCATGGTGGAGGAGGAGCGCGTGCTCATCGGCACCCACAAGGCGCTCGGGTTCGGCAAGGCGCGCATCACCTCGAAATACCTCATCTACGCGCTTGCCGCCAGCGGCATCGGCGCGCTTGTGGGCATCGCCGCTCTCACCCAGTTTCTGCCGTATTTCATAATGAACGCCTACTCCATCGTCTACGCCATTCCGCAGCGGCCAACACCCATCGATCCGGGCATCGCGGCGCTCTCGGCGGGGCTGTCCATCGGCATCACCCTGGTAGCCACCTGGGCGGCAGCCTATTCCACGTTGCGCGAATCGCCGGCGGCGCTCATGCAGCCGCGCGCCCCGAAAGCCGGCAAGCGCATCCTGCTCGAGCGCATCCGCCCGCTATGGAGCCGCCTCTCGTTCTCGTGGAAGGTCACGGCGCGCAACATCTTCCGGTACAAGCAGCGTTTCTTCATGGCGGTTGTGGGCATTGCGGGCTGCACGGCTCTTCTGCTGACGGGCCTAGGCCTGCAAAACGCCATCAACGACATCATCGACAAGCAGTTTTACCAAATCTACCAGTACAGCATGGTGGTGCGCGTGGACGATGGCATGGAGTCATCGCAAGCCAGCGTCGAGGACGTGCTGGACGCCGA
This sequence comes from Eggerthellaceae bacterium, assembly GCA_036306585.1. Taxonomy (GTDB): domain Bacteria; phylum Actinomycetota; class Coriobacteriia; order Coriobacteriales; family Eggerthellaceae; genus Aphodovivens. The sequence continues at coordinate 56,787 of JAXJZF010000003.1, read as the reverse complement.
TCCATCCGCCGTGTCGGACTACGAGTGGCTGCATACCGCCAGCGTGCTAGCGGTGGAGGAAGGCGCTAAAGACCAGCGGCTCGAGCTGATCGTCCCCGAGAACCCCGGCAGAATGTGCGATTTCGTGATCATGCGCGAGCGCGTGGGCCATGCGTCGCTTGCTCTTTCCGATGAGGGCGTTATCGTCAGCGAGAAGCTGGCGCACGAGCTCGGCTTGGATGTGGGTGACGACATCGACGTCTACCGTCAAGACGCCATCGGGAATGCGATGGGCGATCCGGTGAGTCTGCCCATAGCGGGCATCATGGAGAATTACGTGAGCCAATACCTGTTCATCACGCCCGCGCTGTACCGCGAGGCGTTCGGCTCCGAACCAGCGTGGGACACCGTCTATGCGCAGACCACCGATGACGAAGCGGCGCGAGCGAGCCTTTCCGAGCAGCTGCTGGAGGCGCCGGGCGTCAAGACCGTCACCTACAACGACGAGCAGATCGGCTCCTATCGCACGATGCTCACCAGCGTCGACTCGGTGGTGGTCGTGCTCATCGTGGCGGCGGCGGCGCTGGCATTCGTGGTGCTGTACAACCTCACCAATATCAACATAGCCGAACGTGCGCGCGAGATCGCCACGCTGAAGGTGCTTGGCTTCACCCGCAAGGAAGTGAACGACTACATTTTCCGTGAGACGATGATCCTCTCCGTCATCGGTGCGGCGGTCGGCTTGGTGCTGGGCATCTTCCTGGAGGCCTTCGTCGTGCAGACCGCCGAAGTGGACCAGGTGATGTTCGGCCGTGAGATTCATGCGGCAAGCTTCGTCATCGCGTTCGTCCTCACTTTGGCGTTCACCGTGCTGGTGATGCTGGTCATGCATCGCAAACTCCAGCGCATCGACATGGTGGAGAGCCTGAAATCCAACGAGTAGTACCCGGGCGCCGATGCATCCCATCTACGTCAACGCTCCCGGCCGGCCTCTTTCCGCGCATTCGACCGTTTCGGCGCCGCCCGTGCCCTGGGCAGGTGCGCTACAATGGCCAACAATGCATTCGAAGACAAGGGGAGTCGTACCTATGAAGATCACCCAGAAAAAACTCGAGGGCGGCAAGGTGCTCGTGAGTGCCGTGGCGTCCACCGGCGAAGTGGCAAAGGTGCTCAACAGCGCGCATCTCGCGTTCGCGGCGCAGATGAACCTGCGCCCCGAGCAGGGCAAGACGGTTGCCCAGGTGGCAGAAGAGCGCATGGGCATCCGCGACCTCGACGCGGTGGTGAGCGCCCAAGCGCAGGAGGCCATGATGCCCTTCGCCGTGGACAAGACCGGTATCATCCCGGCGTTCCCGCCCACCGTCACCCCGAAATCCGCCCTCAAACGCGGTCAGACGTTCCAGTTCGAAGTGACGATCACGCCCAAGCCCGATTACGAGCTGACCTCCTACGACCCCGTGGACATCACCGTCCCGAAGCTCACGGTTGACGAGTCGGAGGTGGACGCCCAGATCGCGCAGATGGCCGACGCCTACACCGAATACGTCGCTGACGACCCGCATCCGGTGCGCAAGGGAGACAGCTGCAAGATTAAGATGAAGGCGTTCCGCTCCAACGGCGAGGAAGTGGGGCCGCTCGCCACCGAGGGCCGCACGTACGTCACAGGCCAGGGCTACATGCCCGAGGGCTTCGACGAGGGAGTCATCGGCATGGATGTGGGGGAGACCAAAACGTTCTCGTTCGAGGCGCCCGACATCGACGCGGAAGGCAACTCGATCACTTCCGAGTTCACCACCACGATCACCATCCTGGAGATCCAGAAGACCGTGACCCCCACGATCGACGACGAGTGGGTCCGCAGGTTCATGCCGTTCTACAAGGACCTGGCCAGCATGCGCGCGGGCATCGAGGAGAGCCTGCTCAAGCAGCGCGTCAAAGAGCACGAGGACCGCAAGCGCCAGGCGGCTGCGGCTGAGGCCGCATCGCGCTTCAAGGGCTCCATCGCCGATGAGGTGTACGAGGCGATGAGCCGCAGCCTCATGAACAACCTGCGCGCCGATGTCGCCCGCCAGGGCATGACGTTCGACCAGTTCCTGGAACAGCAGGGCGGCGAGCAGCAGTTCAACATGATGATGATGCTGCATACCCGCGAAATGCTGGTGCAGGGATACGCGCTCGACGCCGTGTTCCGCCACCAGGGCCTTGCCATCACCGAAGACGACATTACCGAGGCGTGCGCCGAGATGGGAGATGCTGATCCGAAGATGATCCGCTCCCAGCTTGAGGACAGCGGCCGCGGGTTCGTGCTGCGCGAGGCCGCGGAGCGCCTGCGCGCGAACAAGTGGCTGGTGGAGCACGCCAACATCACCGAAACGGAGGAGTAGACATGTTGCATGCTGTCGAAGTGAAGCCGGGCATCTACTGGGTGGGCGGTATCGATTGGAACGAGCGCAACTTCCACGGATACACCACCGACAGGGGATCGACCTACAACGCCTACCTCATCATGGACGAGCACCCCACGCTCATCGACACCTGCAAGCCCGGGTTCGCCGACGAGCTCCTGGAGCGCGTCGGCGAGATCATCGATCCGTCCAAGATCGAGTACGTCATCGCCAACCACGTGGAGCAGGACCATTCCGGCGCTCTGCCCGCCATCCACGAGCTTGCTCCCAACGCCAAGATCTACTGCAGTGCGCCCCATGGCGTGAAGGGCCTCACTGCCCATTACGGCGATCTAGGCTACGTGCCCGTTAAAACGGGGGATAGGCTTTCCATCGGCGCGCGCACGCTGCAGTTCACGCAGACGGTGATGGTGCACTGGCCCGACAACATGGTCACCTACTGCCCCGAGGATCGCATCCTGTTCTCCAATGACGCGTTCGGCCAGCATTTCGCCTCCTCGAAGCGCTTCGACGATGAAGCGGGTCTGCCTGAAGTGCTCGCCCAGGCGAAGAAGTACTACGCCAACATCGTGATGCCCTACTCGCGTCATGTGGCGAAGGCGCTGGGAGCTTTGAGCGGGCTCGACATCGATATGATCGCCCCCAGCCATGGCGTCATCTGGCGCAGCCATGTTCCCGAGATCCTGAAGACCTACGAGCGGTGGAGCTCGCTTGAACCCGAGGACTACGCCATCGTGGTGTACGATTCGATGTGGCACACCACCGAGGCCATGGCGCGCGAGATCGTCGAGGCGTTTGTGGAATGCGGGGTGCCCGCTCGCCTGTTCGACCTGAAGGTCAACCATATCTCCGACATCATGACCGAGGTGCTGTCCGCCCGCTACATCGCCGTGGGCTCCCCGACGCTCAACAACGGGATGATGCCCACCGTGGCGGCGTTTCTGTGCTACCTGAAGGGACTTTCCCCCAAGGGCGGTTGGAACGGGCGCGTCGGTATCCCCTTCGGATCGTACGGATGGGGCACCAACGGTCCCGACGAGGTGGCGCAAGTGCTCGAGCAGTGCGGTTTCGAGATGCCTTTGGGGACGCTTTCTCATCAGTGGGTGGAAGACGAGGGGTATCTGTCCCAGCTCCAGTCGAGCATCGTCGAGGCGGTGCGCCCCCGCTAGCGGCGCCTAGGCGCCGCACGGAGGCCGCCGATCGTGGGGATGCCTCGGATGCTTGACGGAAAGACGCTGCTCATAGTGAACCCCGCCGCGCGCCATGGGGAAGGTGCGGTCATCGCTATGCGGGCCGAGCGCCTGCTGCGCCGGCGTTTGGGCGATGATCTCACCATGCTGCTCACCACCCGCTCGGGGCATGCCTGCGAGTTGGCAGCGGCGGCGGCAACCTATGGAACCGTGATCGCCCTTGGCGGCGACGGAGTGGTGCACGAGGTGGTCGGCGGCCTCATGGAGGTGCCGGCGGGCAGGCGGCCGGTTCTGGGCGTGATTCCCGCCGGGTCGGGCAACGACTACGCCGGTGCGATCGGGATGGGGCAGGCGCTCGAGGAAGCGGTCGTCCAGCTGGAAACCGCCCCGCGCCGCATTGCCGATGTGGGCGTGTGCAACGGGGTTCCCTTCATGGAAACGCTCTCGTTCGGCCTCGATGCTGCCATCGCCCTTGACACCATCGAACGCAGGGAGCGCACCGGCGCCACGGGGCTGCCGCTGTACCTGCAAAGCGGCATCGACCAGCTGCTCCATCATCTGGGAAGCTATCGGCTCGAGGCGCGATTCGGCGGCGATCGGCGCAGCTTGGAGGTCGTCCTGTGCGCGGTGCAGGTGGGACCCACCTACGGCGGGGGCTTCCGCGTGTGCCCCGATGCGCGCTTCGACGACGGCCTTCTGGACGTGTGCATCGCGCATGCGCCGGTGGGCACGCTGAAGGCGGGCCTGGTGTTCCTCTGCGCGAAAAGCGGCAGGCATCGCCGCTTCCGGGAGATAGAATCGTTCCAGGCGCGCACGGCGACGTTGGAATTCGCTTCGCCGCTTCCGGTCCAGATAGACGGGGAGCCTTTGAGCGGCACCCGTTACGAAGTTTCCATTGAGCCTTCGGCGCTGAGCGTCATCGCGCCGGATGGCTCGTGTTTCACACGCTAGTTTCGCGGGCAAGGAGGAAACATGCCGAAGAAGACGACAGCCGCGCCGGGTGCCGAGGCGTTTCTGCCCGTGAGCCGCGCGGACATGGAGCAGCGCGGGTGGGACCGGTGCGATTTCGTGTACATATCGGGCGATGCCTACGTGGACCATCCGTCGTTCGGCATGGCCATTATCACGCGCCTTCTGGAGGCGCGCGGCTACAAGGTGGGCGTCATCGCCCAGCCCGATTGGAACGAGCCCGCTTCGGTCGCGGTGCTCGGCGAGCCCCGCTTGGCGTTTCTGGTGTCGTCGGGCAACATGGACTCGATGGTCAACCATTACACCGCCGCCAAGAAGAAGCGCCACCGCGACGCCTATTCGCCGGGTGGGCAGGCGGGTTTGCGGCCCAACCATGCCACGGTGGTGTATTCGAATCTCATCCGCCGCACGTTCAAATCGACGCCCATCATCGTGGGCGGCATCGAGGCGAGTCTGCGCCGTTTCGCCCATTACGACTACTGGTCCGACAAGATGAAGCGTTCGCTTCTGCTGGACGCGGGCGCCGACCTGCTCATCTACGGCATGGGCGAGCGCCCCATCGTGGAAGTCGCCGACGCGCTGTCCTCGGGGCTTTCCATCCGCGACGTCACGTATGTGGATGGCACGGTGTATCGCGCATCGTCGCTCGAGCATGTCTACGACGCCGTCGAGCTCCCGCCGTTCGCCGAGGTGGGGAAGGGGAGCCGCTCCTATGCGCGCAGCTTTGCCGTGCAGTACCGCAACAGCGACCCGTTCACTGGCAAGCGCCTGGTGGAGCCTTACTCCGACCACGAATTCGTGGTGCAGAATCCGCCTGCCGCTCCGCTTTCCGTCGAGGAGATGGATGCGGTGTACGCGCTGCCCTACGTGCGCGACGCCCACCCGATGTACGCTGCGGCGGGCGGCGTCCCCGCGCTTTCCGAGGTGCGCTTCAGCCTGACCAGCAACCGCGGCTGCTTCGGCGAGTGCGCCTTCTGCGCGCTGACGTTCCATCAAGGGCGCATCGTGCAGGTTCGTAGCCACGAGTCGCTGGTGGCGGAGGCGGAAGCCATGACGCATGACCCGGCGTTCAAAGGCTACATTAACGACGTTGGCGGTCCCACCGCCGATTTCAGGGCGCCTGCCTGCCGCCAGCAGCTCAAGCGCGGCGCCTGCGTGGGCAAACGCTGCCTGTCGCCGCAACCCTGCGCCCAGCTGGAGGCCGACCATGGCGATTACCTGGAGCTTCTGCGGAGGCTTTCCGCCATCCCCGGCGTGAAGAAGGTGTTCGTCCGCTCGGGCGTGCGCTTCGACTACGTGATGGCTGACGAGCGCCATGGGCGCGAGTTCCTGGACGAGCTGACGGCACGTCATGTGAGCGGGCAGCTGCGTGTGGCTCCCGAGCATGTCTCGGATAACGTGCTGGCGGTGATGGGCAAGCCTCCCCACGAGGTGTACGAGCGGTTCTGCAAGGCGTTCCAGCAGGCGACGGAGCGCGCCGGGCTCGAGCAATACGTGGTGCCGTATCTGATGTCGTCGCATCCTGGCTCCACGCTGCGCGATGCGGTGAAGCTGGCGGAATACGTGCGCGACATGGGCTTCAACCCCGAGCAGGTGCAGGATTTTTACCCAACGCCGGGCAGCCTTGCAACGGTGATGTACGCGACGGGGTTCGACCCGCGCACCATGGAGAAGGTCTACGTCGCACGAAGCCCCCATGAGAAAGCGCTGCAGCGCGCCCTCATCCAATATCGCAACCCTGCCAACCGCGAACTGGTGCGCGAGGCCCTGCAGCGCGCCAATCGCACGGATCTCATCGGCTACGGCGAGAACTGCCTCGTCCGCCCCGATAAGGAGAACAAGGACCGTGGGAAGCGCGGGATCGCCGGCGAGAAGCTCCGCGCCCGTCAGAAACGCGCGCAGCGCCAAGGCGCCGCGATGGGGAAGGGTGGCAAGCGCACCGGGGCCTCGCACGGCCCCGCGCCGAAGAACGCTTCATCCGGCGGGAAGGCGGCCCGTGGGATGCGTCCCGCAGCCGCCCCGAACCGCAAGCATCGTGGCCCGGCTCCGAAGGCCAACGGTCGCAAGGGCGGCATCCGGAAGGGACGCTAGGGGAATAAACCTGTCTGGACGCGCGACGCCGGGCCGTGCCCGAAAGCCGTAGGTTGCCGGACATGTGGCAGCGGGGTGTTGAAACCCCGTTGCAGAGGCCGCACTGCTGCCGACTTGTGGTGGGGTTGTGTGCGTGGCGACCGGGGAAAATTCAATCTTGAATACCTCCCATCTTGGGCATATAATTCTTTTTTGCGTCTGGTGAATCTATGGATACACCCGGACGCGTGGAAGCTTCGGCGTCGATTGCCTGCACCTCACACAGGACACTCGGCTATCGAGGTTCCACCAGGTAAGGAAGGGCTTTTGGTGTGCGGTGAGGCGCGCGAGCAAAAGTCCCTGAGAAGAGAAGGAAAGAAATGGGAGTCAAGGTTTACAAACCGACGAGCCCCGGCAGGCGCTTCTACTCGGTGTCCGATTTCGCCGAGATCACCAGCTCCAAGCCGGAAAAGTCCCTGCTTGCACCGCTGCCTAAGAAGGCCGGTCGCAACAACTACGGCCGTGTCACCACGCGCCACCAGGGCGGCGGCAACAAGCGTCGTTACCGTATCATCGACTTCAAGCGCAACAAGGACGGCGTGCCCGCCAAGGTTGCCACGATCGAGTACGACCCGAACCGCTCTGCCCGCATCGCGCTGCTCCACTACAAGGACGGCGAGAAGCGCTACATCCTGCACCCGAAGGGCCTGAAGGTGGGCGACATCGTCGTGAGCGGTCCCGACGTGGACATCAAGCCCGGCAACGCCATGCCGCTGTCCCACATCCCCGTCGGCACGCTCATCCATGCCGTCGAGCTGCAGCCCGGCAAGGGCGCTGCGCTGGCGCGCTCCGCAGGCACCAGCATCCAGCTGATGGGCAAGGAGGGCAAGTACGCCATCCTGCGCATGCCCTCTTCCGAGATGCGCCGCGTCCTGCTCACCTGCCGTGCGACCATCGGCGAGGTTGGCAATGCCGAGCATTCCAACATCCGCATCGGCAAGGCCGGTCGCAGCCGCTGGATGGGCATCCGCCCGACCGTTCGCGGTACGGTCATGAACCCCGTCGACCATCCCCATGGTGGCGGCGAGGGCAAGAACAAGTCTTCGGGCCGCAATTCCGTGTCTCCGTGGGGCGTGCCTGCCAAGGGCCATCGCACCCGCAACCCGAAGAAGGCGTCCAGCCGCCTGATCATCCGCCGTCGCAAGAAGTAGCGCAAAGCGTTAAGGAGTAATTGTGAGCAGAAGTTTGAAGAAAGGCCCGTTCGTAGAGCCGCGCCTTCTGAATCGCATCGAGGCGATGAATGCGGCAGGCGAAAAGAACGTCGTCAAGACCTGGTCGCGCTCTAGCACCATCTTCCCGGAAATGGTGGGCCACACCATCGCCGTGCATGATGGCCGCAAGCACGTGCCGGTGTACGTTACCGAATCCATGGTCGGCCACAAGCTGGGCGAGTTCGCCCCGACCCGCACCTTCAAGGGTCACTCCGCCGACAAGGGCAAGCGATAAGAAGGGGTGAACAATGGAAGCTAAAGCTATCGCACGTTTCGTCCGTGTTTCTCCCCGCAAGGCGCGCATTGTCGTGGATCAGATCCGCGGCAAGTCCGTCGTCCGTGCCCGTGAGATCCTGGCGTTCACGAATCGAGGCATCGCCGAGACGGTGGAGAAGACGCTGAACTCCGCTGTGGCAAATGCCGAGAACCAGCACCATGTGCGTCCCGAGTCCCTGGTGGTCAAGGCCGCCTATGTGGACGAGGGCCCCACGCTCAAGCGCATCCGTCCGCGCGCGAAGGGTTCCGCATCGCGCATCAACAAGCGCACGAGCCACATCACCGTCATCGTCGCGCCGCGAGAGGAGGCATAAACCGTGGGTCAGAAAGTCAGCCCTACCGGGTTCCGCATCGGCGTAACCGAGGATTGGCGTAGCCGTTGGTATGCCGATAAGGACTATGCCAAGAACCTGGAAAACGATATGGCCATCCGCAAGTTCCTGGACAAGCGCCTGGCCCGCGCCGCCGTCTCGAAGGTTGAAATCGAGCGTGCCGGCGACAAGATCAAGGTGTTCATCACCACTGCCCGTCCGGGCATCGTGATCGGCAAGAAGGGCTCCGAGATCGACGCCCTGCGCAAGGAGCTCGAGAAGATCGCCTCCGGCACCGTTTCCATCGAGGTCGTCGAGGTCAAGCGCCCCGAGCTCGATGCGAACCTGATCGCCCAGTCCGTCGCCGAGCAGCTGGAAGGCCGCGTGGCGTTCCGTCGCGCGATGCGCAAGGCCGTTCAGTCCGCCCGTAAGAGCGGTGCCAAGGGTATCCGCGTGCAGTGCTCCGGCCGCCTGGGTGGCGCCGAGATGAGCCGTCGCGAGTGGTATCGCGAGGGTCGTGTGCCGCTGCATACGCTGCGCGCCAAGATCGACTACGGCTTCTGCACCGCCCGTACCCAGATGGGTGCCATCGGCGTGCAGGTTTGGGTGTACCACGGTGAGGTTCTGCCTGGTCAAAAGGCTCCTCAGCCGGCGTTGGAGGGCAGCTCCCGTCCGAGCCGCTCCCGTCGCAACGATCGTCACGAGAGGGGGGCGAAGTAATGCTCGTACCCAAGCGCGTTAAGCACCGCAAGGTGCAGCGCGGCTCCATGAAGGGCAAGGCCAAGGGTGGTACCCGTCTGAATCACGGCACCTACGGCGTCCAGGCCCTCGAAGCCGCATGGATCACCAACCGCCAGATCGAGGCTGCTCGTGTTGCCATGACCCGCTACATGAAGCGTGGCGGCAAGGTTTGGATCACGATCTTCCCCGACAAGCCCATCACCAAGAAGCCCGCTGAAACCCGCATGGGTTCCGGCAAGGGCAATCCCGAGGCATGGGTGGCCGTTGTCAAGCCCGGCCGCATCATGTTCGAGCTCGACGGTGTCGATGAGGCGACGGCGAAGGAAGCACTGCGTCTGGCTATCAACAAGTTGCCCATCAAGTGCAAGATCGTCACGAAGCAGACGGAAGGGCAGGAGTAAATGAAACCAGCAGAGATTCGTGAGCTTTCTGCCGACGATTTGCAGGCCAAGCTCAAAGAAGCCCGCGCAGAGCTGTTCAATCTGCGTTTCCAGATGGCCACCAGCCAGCTGGACAACACGGCTCGCGTGAAGCAGGTCAAGAAGGATATCGCGCGCATCCAGACCGAGATGCGTGCGCGCGAGCTGAGCGCCTAGGGTCAGCGGAAAGGTTGGTTTAGATACACATGAGCGAGAATCGCAACTCCCGCAAAGTCCGCCAGGGCGTCGTGGTGAGCGCGGCCAACGATAAGACCATCGTCGTTTCCGTTGAGTCCCGCAAGCCGCACCCGGTGTACAAGAAGATGATTTCCACCACCAAGAAGTTCCATGCTCATGACGAGAACAACGAGGCAGGTGTGGGCGATACCGTCCAGATCATGGAAACCCGCCCGATGTCCAAGCTGAAGCGTTGGCGCCTGGTGAAGATCGTCGAGAAGGCCAAATAGCCTGCGTGTGCGCATGCATGCTTGTAAGAGGAAAGTTAGGTTACAGCAATGATTCAGATGCAATCCATGCTCGCGGTGGCCGACAACTCTGGCGCTCGCAAGGTGCAGTGCATCAAGGTGCTGGGCGGCTCTAAGCGCCGCTACGCCAGCCTTGGTGACGTCATCATCTGCAGCGTCAAGGAAGCGATCCCCAACGCCCCCGTCAAGAAGGGCGATGTGGTCCGCTGCGTCATCGTGCGCCTGAAGAAGGAAGTTCGCCGCAAGGACGGCAGCTACATCAAGTTTGACCAGAACGCCTGCGTGCTGATCAACAACGATGGCACTCCCCGCGGCACTCGCGTGTTCGGCCCTGTGGCCCGCGAGCTGCGCGATAAGAAGTACCTGAAGATCGCGTCTTTGGCGCCGGAAACGCTGTAGGGAGGTGTGCTAGGAAATGAGCGGAATGCATGTTAAGACCGGCGACACCGTCAAGGTGCTGTGCGGCAAGGACAAGGGCAAGGAAGGCAAGATCCTGCGTACCCTTCCCCAAAAGCAGCGTGTGGTCGTCGAGAAGATCGGCATGATCAAGAAGGCCATGCGTCCCACCCAGCAGAACCCCCAGGGCGGCATCATGACGGTGGAGGCTCCCATCCACGTCTCCAACGTGATGCTGATCTGCCCCGAGTGCAAGCAGCCGACCCGCGTGAACCACAAGCGCGACGAAAACGGCCGCAAGGTCCGCGTTTGCAAGAAGTGCGGCAAGGTTATCGATAAGTAACGTGAAGCCGGCCCCGTGCCGGCTTTGCGGCATGGCCCCGGCTCGGCCGGGGACGCAGGGTTGGAAATCCTGCGTTTAATCCATCGGAAAGGAATTGAAAGACATGACTGCTCCTCGTTTGAAGGAAAAGTACAAGACCGAGGTTGTGCCTCGTCTCGAGAGCGAACTGGGGATCAAGAACATCAATGAGGTTCCCCGCCTCGAGAAGATCGTCGTCAACATGGGCGTCGGTGCCGCGGCATCCGACCACAAGCTGCTCGATGCAGCCATGAACGACCTGCGCGTCATCACTGGTCAGCAGCCCACAATCACCCGCGCGAAGAAGTCCATCGCGGGCTTCCACATCCGCCAGGGTATGGGCATCGGTTGCAAGGTGACGCTGCGCGGCGACCGTATGTGGGAGTTTCTGGACCGCCTGCTGTCCACGGCTCTGCCCCGCGTCCGCGACTTCCGCGGCATTTCCCCGACCAGCTTCGACGGTCGCGGCAATTACTCTTTGGGCATCACCGAGCAGCTGATCTTCCCCGAGATCGAGTACGACAAGATCGATCGCACGCGCGGTATGGACATCACGTTCGTGACCACCGCCCCCGACAACGATTCCGCCTTCGCGCTGCTTCAGGCGCTTGGCTTCCCGTTCAAGCAGAAGTAAGTAACTTCAAACGTTAATTGTCGCTCTTAGAGCCTGCGCGAGCGCACAGGCTCATATGAGAAAGAAGGAAATGCATGGCTAAGAAATCGATGATCGCCAAGGCGAAGCGCGAGCCTAAGTTCTCGACGCGCCAGCACAATCGCTGCACGCGCTGCGGACGTCCCCGCGCCTACTACCGCAAGTTCGGCCTGTGCCGTGTGTGCCTGCGCGAGCTGGCGAACAAAGGCGAACTGCCCGGCGTGACCAAGGCTTCCTGGTAAGAAGACATCCACCGGGTGTACCGGCGCGAGAGGCGTAGGCGTTACGGGCGCAGACGAACCGAGCGTCGAGTTCATCAAGGACCAAAGGAGAAAACAACATGACCATGACCGATCCCATCGCAGATATGCTTACGCGCGTGCGTAACGCAAACTCTGTCGGCAAGGAGACGGTTTCCATGCCGTCGAGCAAGAAACTTGTCGAGATCGCCCGCATTATGCAGGAAGAGGGCTACATCCAGCGCTACGAGGTCGTCGACGGCGACCCGCGTCCCACGCTGGAGATCGTAATGAAGTATGGCGAGAAGAAGGCCAAGACCATCCGCGGCATCAAGCGCATCTCCAAGCCCGGTCTGCGCATTTATGCCGGTAAGGACGAGCTGCCCCGCGTGCTGGGCGGCCTGGGCACGGCAATCATCTCCACGAGCCAAGGCGTCATGACCGACCGCGACGCCCGCAAGGCGGGCATCGGCGGCGAGGTCGTCGCCTACATCTGGTAGGAAAGGGAGGTTTGATATGTCTCGTATCGGCAAGCACCCCATCGACATTCCCGCCGGCGTGCAGGTGACCATCGACGGCCATACCGTCACCGCCAAGGGTTCCAAGGGCGAGCTCACCCGTGAGTTCAATCCCATGATGACCATCAAGCAGGAGGGCGAGCAGATCATCGTCGAGCGCCCCAACGACAGCCGCGAGGCCAAGAGCCTGCATGGTCTTACGCGCACCCTCATCCACAACATGGTCGAGGGCGTTTCTCAGGGCTTCTCCAAGAAGCTTCAGCTCGTCGGCGTCGGTTATCGTGCCGCAATCAAGGGCAAGGACCTCGAGATGCAGCTGGGCTATTCGCATCCCGTGACGGTAGCGTGCCCGGACAACATCACGTTCGAGTGCCCCTCCCAGACCGAGATCGTGGTCTCCGGCCCCAGCAAAGAGCAGGTCGGCCAGGTTGCCGCTAACATCCGCGCATGGCGCAAGCCCGAACCGTACAAGGGCAAGGGCATCCGCTATGATGGCGAGCGCATCCGTCGTAAGCTTGGCAAGGCTGCCAAGGGCGACTAATCAGCGGGCAATTAACGGTTTCTAGGACGAAGGAAGTATCATGAACAAGCTTCAGCAGAAGAACGCCAGGCTTGCCCGCCGCCATCGTCGCGTCCGCGGCAAGATTTCCGGCACCGCTGAGCGTCCGCGCCTTTGCGTGACGCGCAGCAACTCCAACATCTACGTGCAGATCGTCGACGACGTCGCGCACAAGACGCTGTGCGGCGTGTCCACGCTGGGCCCCGAGTTCAAGGCGACGGGCAAAAGCGGCGCAAACGTCGAGGGCGCTACCGCATTCGGCGAGATCGTGGGCAAGAAGGCCCAGGAATGCGGCATTACCGAAGTCGTGTTTGACCGTGGCGGCCATTTGTACCACGGGCGTGTGAAGGCTCTCGCCGACGCCGCTCGCGAGGCCGGCCTGAAATTCTAAGAAGGGGTTAGCATATGGCTCGCAAACAACAGCAGCAGCACGACGCCGGGGTTCCCGAGCTCCAGGAGCGCGTCGTCTACATCAACCGCGTGTCCAAGGTCGTCAAGGGCGGCCGCCGCTTCGCGCTCACCGCGCTCGTGGTGGTCGGCGACGGCAATGGCCGCGTGGGTATCGGCATGGGCAAGTCTTCCGAGGTGCCCAATGCCATCCGCAAGGGCGTCGAGGACGCTAAGAAGAACATGTTCACGGTTCCTCTGACCGAGAGCAAGACTCTGCCGCATGAGATCATGGGCGAGTTCGGCTCCGGCCGCGTGCTCATTCGCCCGGCCGTTCCCGGCACCGGCGTTATGGCCGGCGGCCCGGTTCGCGCCATCATGGAGCTGGCCGGCGTCACCGACGTCATCACCAAGTCCCTGGGCACCAGTAACGCCATGAACGTGGTTAAGGCTGCCGCCGAGGGTCTGAAGAACATGGAGAGCCCCGAGCAGGTTGCTGCACGTCGCGGCATCTCCGTGGACAAGATCTTCGGTCGAAAGGAGAACTAACCATGGCTGAAGCGAAGAAGACGCTGCGCATCACCCAGGTGAAGAGCTCCATTGGCTACAAGAAGGACCAGCTGGCAACGCTGCGTTCCCTTGGCCTGGGCAAGATCGGCCGCACGGTCGACCAGGTGGACAACGATGCCATCCGCGGCATGATCTTCAAGGTCAAGCACCTGGTGAAGGTCGAGGAGCTCTAACGCGCTCTACCGCATCGGCGCAAAGGATCATCTGAGAGTTGCATAATGCATTTCTAATCAGATAAAATTGTCGATTGGCGCTGCCAGAAAAGGCGGTGCCAATCGCGTGCATTATTGGAAGTTTGCTGGCGGCGAGCTGCCAGCACCGGGGGAGTGCCCCTGGGGCGATGAAAAAGGAGTTTAATCCATGGAATTGAAGGATCTCAAGCCGGCTGCCGGCGCAACTAAAAACCGTAAGCGTGTCGGTCGCGGTCCTGCATCGGGCACCGGCAAGACTGCTGGTCGCGGTATGAACGGCCAGAAGTCCCGTGCGGGCGGCGGCAAGGGTCCCCGCTTCGAGGGTGGCCAGACTCCTCTGGCGATGCGCCTGCCGAAGCTGCCCGGCTTCAAGAACCGCAATCGCGTGGAGTACCTGCCCGTCAACGTCAGCCGCCTGGAGGAGAAGTTCGAGGCCGGCGACGTCGTGAATGGCGAGAGCCTGAAGGCCAAGGGCATCATCAAGCATGCCGATGCTCTGGTGAAGGTTCTGGGCGATGGTGAGATCACCAAGGCCCTCACGGTTAAGGTCGATAAGGTTTCCGCTTCTGCTCAGGCTAAGATCGAAGCGGCTGGCGGAAAGGTCGAAGAGCCTTGCTAAGCTCAATCATCGATGCGTTCAAGGTCAAGGAGCTGCGTGGCAAGATCCTGTTCACGCTTGGTATCCTTGCCTTGTACCGTCTAGGCGCGTATATCCCGGTGCCGGGCATCCCCATGAATGAGTTCGCCAACGCGTTCTCGGATGCGGGCGTGTCCATGACGATGATCGACCTGTTCACAGGCGGTGCATTGTCTAACTTCTCCGTGTTCTCGCTGGGCATCATGCCCTACATCACCGCATCCATCATCATGCAGCTGATGCAGGGCGTCATCCCTGCGGTGGGCCGCTGGGCGAGGGAAGGCGAGCCTGGGCGCCGCAAGATCACCCAGATCACGCGCTATCTCACGTTGGTGCTCGGTCTCATCAACGCGATCGGCTACCTGCTGCTGTTCAAGTCGCCGCAATACGGCGTCGTCTTCAGCAACGAGGTGCCCGAGATCCTCACCGACATCATCGTGGTGTTCACGTTGGTCGCTGGCACAGCGTTCATCATGTGGATGGGCGAGCTCATCACCCAGCGCGGTGTGGGCAACGGTATGTCGCTGATCATCTTCATCAGCATCGTGTCGCGCGTGCCCGCAGCCATCTATTCGTCCGTGACGCAGAGCTCTGCGGATATGGGTATGGCCATCGCCATCACGGCACTCATCGTCATCGTCGTTCTGGTCTGCATCCCGCTGATCATCTTCGTCGAGCGTGCTCAGCGCCGTATTCCGGTGAACTATGCCAAGCGTGTCCAAGGCCGCAGGATCATGGGAGGACAGTCCACGTACCTGCCGCTGAAGGTCAACGCCGCAGGCGTTATCCCTATCATCTTCGCAAGCTGCATCATCTATTTCCCGGCGCAGCTCGCCGCATTGTTCAATGTCGGCTGGCTCACCGCGGTTGCAGATGCTATCGCAACGGGCTGGGTCAACTGGATCCTTACGCTGGTGCTCATCGTGGCGTTCGCATACTTCTACACCTCCATGGTGTTTAACCCCGAGGAGACGGCTGATAACCTGCGCAAACAGGGCGGCTTCATTCCCGGTGTGCGTCCCGGCGCAGCAACCGTGCAGTATATCAAGGATGTTCTGCACCGCGTCACCTTCCCGGGTGCGCTGTTCATCGCTGCCATCGCGGTCGTGCCTTCGATTTTGTTCTATTTCACGGGCAATCAGCTCATCCAAGCATTCGGCGGCACTTCGATCCTCATCATGATCAGCGTTGCGCTCGATACCATGAGCAAGCTGGAAAGCCAGCTGAAAATGCATAATTACGACGGGTTTTTCAAGTAAGTTTGTTCCGTCGGCTTGTTGCTGACGGAACGTCTCGTCGGACGAGAGGGTTCTAGGCGCGTCGCTTTGCCGCTCCAAGGTTTGCTTGCGTACCGAAGTACGCTTCGCAAGTCTTTTACGGCAATCCGATGCACCCGGGCCCTCTCAGCTGTTATTTGCACAACCATAGAGATTTGAAGCATCCGTATGATCCCACGAATCACGGGCACCATGGCTCTATCGGCGCTATGGGCATCACATATCTTGGAGAAAACTTCGACCCTCGACGGGTCGTTTTTTTCATTGAGGGTGTGAATTGATTGCACCGCAGCTGAACTCTTACGTGGTGAATTCCGGAATCTGGCAGGGGTTTATGGTTGCCTGCATACATGACGCGCCACGCTTCGCTATAATACAAAGGTCGATCATAGGATCAGACTGTCGAAAGGAATCCAAATGAACATAGTTTTGTTGGGCGCACCCGGCGCAGGCAAGGGCACGCAAGCCGCCAAGCTCATCGAGGAGTTCGGCACCGCTCATATCTCCACGGGCGACATGCTGCGTGCTGCCGTCAAGGCGGGAACCGATCTCGGTAAGAAGGCCAAGTCCTACATGGATGCCGGCGACCTCGTGCCCGACGATGTCATCATCGGCCTCGTGCTCGAGCGCTTGCAGGAAGACGACACGAAGAACGGTTTCATCCTCGATGGCTTCCCGCGCACGTCTGCTCAGGCAGTCGCCCTCGACGCCGAGTTGGGCAAGATGGATCGTCCGCTGACCGCTGCGTTGCTCATCGATGTGGAGCCTGAGGTTATCGTGAAGCGTCTGACTTCCCGACGCATGTGCAAGGAGTGCGGCTATATCGGTTCCACCGCCGATACCTCCTGCCCCAAGTGCGGCGGCGAAATGTACCAACGCGACGATGATAACGAGGCGACCGTCCGCAACCGCCTTGACGTCTACGAGAAGTCCACTTCTCCGCTTATTGACTACTATCGCGGCTGCAATCTGTTGGTCACCATCGACGGTGACCGCGATGTGGACGTCGTGTATGCCGATGTGAAGAATGCGCTGGGCTGCTAGCTTCCTGCAGACCGCGCAAGGCGCCTTAGGTTGAGGCGAGCTGTATGCAGGGCGGGTCCGCATTGTTGGGCCCGCCTTTTTTGAACTGTCCGATACGAGCATAGAAAGTTGAAACCGAAGCCTTCCGCAACGGCGTGCCCGTAAGGCTCGGTGCGAGGTAAGATTCCGGATGCCGACGCTTCGAAGCAACATAGCCTATGTGTGTCGCGATTTCGATCGCGTCCATGGCGCTTCGGCGCGCCGCATCGTCAAACGTGTCGTGCTGATGATCCTCGTCGCCCTATTTCTGGAAGTTTTCGTTTTCAACTTCAACTATTTTGCCACGCGTGGCTACAATTCGATCAACCTCAACAGTCAGCTCGATCTGCGTGAGCCTGAACAAGGGGAGTACCTGCTTACCGAAGTCGATCATGTGATGGAGTTCACGGATCTCAACACCGAGGTCCATAACGTGTGGCTCGACTTCGACTATCGTCAGCCTGCCCAGCAGCTTACCATTAAGATCCAATTCACCGACGAAGCGCACAAAACCTATTTCGACACCACGGAGTACACCATCGGAGTGCCCGATGCTCAAGTCTCCACGCTTTGCGATGCCAGCGAATACATCAATCTCAACACCAACGGCATGGTGGACAGCCTGCGCATCGAGGTGGTGGGAGACGAGGTCGATTATCCCATCACGCTGAACAACGTGGTGATCAATGCGCAACATCCGTTCGTGTTCGACACCACGCGTTTCCTGCTTGTCGCTGGCATATTGCTGCTTGCCTGCATGTTCCGTCCCGGTTCGTCCATCTACCGTGTGGGCATCAACTCGCATCCGCGCTTCGCCAAGGGTGTCATCATCGCAACGCTTGTGGTCGAACTTGCGCTTATGGGCTCCTATCTGATGTTCGGGTCGAATCTCGTCGGTGTCGCCACCAGCAGCTATAACAGCGGGTCGTGGGATGGCTCCAGCATCGTGAACACGTTCGAGGTCGGCGGCGATAACGCGCAGCAGTACGCCGAGCTTGCCAAATCGATAAGCGAGGGCAAGCTGTACCTGGAGGAGGATCCGCCGGAGTGGCTGAAGGAGATGTCGGATCCCTACGATCGCGGTGCCCGTGACGAACTGCAGAAGCAGACGGGGGAGGACTACCTGTTCGATGTGGCGTATTACGACGGCCATTACTACGTATATTTCGGCGTGGTTCCCGTCCTCCTGTTCTATCTGCCATTCTACCTCGCCACGGGGGCGAATTTCCCCACGGCGATTGGCGTGCTCGTGTCAGCCATGGCGTTCGCCATAGGCTGCTCGGCCCTGCTGCATCGCTTCGCGCGATTCCATTTCAAGCGGGTGAGCCTGGGCTTGTACCTGCTGCTGCAGATACCTCTGGTGATGTGCAGCGGTGTGCTGTACCTGCTGAAATTCCCCACGTTCTATTCACTGCCAATTGCGCTGGGATTGGCGTTTTCGGTGTGGGGGCTGTATTTCTGGACTTGCGGGCGCACCGCGCGCCGACGCTGCGGTTGGTTTTTGGCGGGATCGCTGTGCATGGCGCTGGTGGCTGGCTGCCGCCCTCAGCTCCTGGTGCTCTCGCTTTTAGCGTTTCCGCTGTTCTGGCGTCTCTGCATCACGGAGCGGCGCCTGTTCACCCGCAAGGGCGCGGCGGAGTTCGCTTGCCTTATGGGACCGTACTTGGTGGTCGCTGCAGGGCTGGGAGCCTATAACTATGCGCGTTTCGGTTCGTTCGCCGATTTCGGGGCGAACTACAATCTGACAGTGAACGACATGACTAAGCGCGGGTGGAACATCGGGCGTCTGGCCCCGGCGCTGTTCTCGTACTTCTTGCAGCCTGCCAGCGTGACGGGCGTGTTCCCCTTCATCCAGCCCGCACCGTTCGAGACGACGTACATGGGGCAGACCATCAAGGAGGTCACCTTCGGCGGCATCTTCGCCTGTCTGCCGCTGCTGTGGGTGCTGCCGTTCTCTCGCCGAATCCTGCGCATGCGCACGGTACAGCGTTCCACCCACACCATCGCAGGCGTCATCGGCGCGCTGCTCGCCGGCGGCGTGATCATAGCCTTGGCGGATGCTGAGATGGCGGGCATCTTGCAGCGTTACTTCGCCGATTTCAGCTTCATGTTCCTGGCGGCGGCGGTGCTGCTGGTCTTCATCGTAAACGAGAATCTCGAGCCTGGCGCGTTATCCACCAACCTGCTCACTAAGGCCCTTCTGACTGTGGTGGCGGTGTCGGTGGCATACAGCGTGCTGGTGTGCTTCACACCCGAAACCGGATGGGTGTCCGACGCCTATCCGTGGGCATATCAGGACATCCTCGAGATGGTCCAGTTTTGGACGTAAGGACATGCCGGCGTGGCGCAGCCCGTTGGCTTGCGATAGCTTTCTTGCAAAGCGGAAAGGAGCATCATGAAATTGATCATCGCGTCGGATTACGATGAGATGAGCCGCATCGCGGCGGATAAGATCGAGGAGTGCCTCATGGCGAAACCCGACTGCGTGCTGGGCCTCGCAACCGGTTCGACCCCTATCGGCCTTTACGCCGATCTGGTGGAGGATTGCGGGAACGGCAAGATCAGCTTCGCCAAAGCGACCACATTCAATTTGGACGAGTATCGCGGCTTAGCGCCCGACCACAACCAGAGCTACCGTTATTTCATGCAGGACAACCTGTTCGACCATGTTGACATCGATGTCGCCTGCACGCATGTGCCCGACGGGGCCAATCCCGACGCCAAGGCTGCCTGCGAGGAGTATGAGAAGGCCATCGAGCAGGCGGGCGGCATCGATCTGCAGCTTCTGGGGTTGGGGCACAACGGCCATATCGGCTTCAACGAGCCCATGGATGCATTTCCGGTGGAAACCCATTTGGTGCGGCTCACCGAACGCACCATCCAGGCGAACAGCCGCCTGTTCGATTCCATCGACGAGGTGCCGCGCGAGGCGTACACCATGGGCGTGGGCACCATCATGAAGGCGCATGGCATCTTGGTGGTGGCAAGCGGGGCAGATAAGGCGCAGATCGTCCACGACGCCTTTTTCGGGCCGGTGACGCCTCAGGTTCCGGCATCCGTGCTCCAGCTGCATCCCAACGTGACCGTCGTTGTCGATGCCGAGGCGGGTTCGCTATGCGCATAGCCGGCGGCAAAGTATTCCAAGGCGGGCGGTTCGTCGATGCCTCGGTGATGGTCGGGAGCGGCCGTATCGTCGAGGTGGTGCCGGGTGCCGTCCCGGCGGACCGGTCTGCGGGCGATATCGATGCGTCCGGTTGCTTTGTGGTTCCCGGTTTCATCGACATCCATTTCCACGGTTGCATGGGCGCCGACCTGTGTGACGCGGAGCCTGAAACCCTGCCCACGATAGCGCGGCATGAGGCCGCACGTGGGGTCACCGCCATCTGCCCTGCGACGATGACGTATCCCGAACAGCGCCTCGGGGCCATCATGCGCGCGGCTGCGGCTTTCAGTCCCGCTGATGACGAAGCCGCTTTGGTGGGCGTGAACATGGAAGGCCCCTTCATCTCACCGGAGAAGATCGGCGCCCAGAACCCTGCCTACGTGCAGCATGCCGATGCCGATATGCTCCGCAGGCTCCAACAGGAGGCGGGCGGCCTAATCAGGATCGTGGACATTGCGCCGGAGGAGCCGGGGGCGCTCGACTTCGTCTCCCGGGTGGCGGGGGAAGTGCGTATTTCCCTGGCGCATACCTGCACCGACTACGACACCGCCCGCGAGGCGTTCGAGCGCGGCGCACGGCATATGACGCATCTATACAATGCGATGCCGGGCCTGCATCACCGAAAGCCCGGCCCTATCGCGGCGGCGTGGGAGCGCCCCGATGCAACTGTCGAGCTGATCTGCGACGGCGTGCACATCCATTCGGCAATCGCCCGGTTGACCTTCGGACTGTTCGGCGCCGACAGAGTGTGCCTCATCAGCGATTCGATGCGTGCGACCGGTCTTAAGGATGGCGAATACGATCTCGGTGGCCAGCAAGTTGCGGTGCGCGGGAACGTGGCGACGCTTGCCGACGGGACCATTGCGGGGTCGGTGACCGATCTTGCCGCCTGCGTCGCCCATGCAGTGACCGAGATGGGCGTCGCCCTCGAGGATGCTGTGCGTTCGGCCACCATCACGCCGGCCAAGGCGATCGGCATCGATGGCGAGCGGGGGAGCATCGATTCCGGCAAAGTCGCCGATATTCTTCTGCTCGACGAGCGCTGCGCCGTCAAGCAGGTCATCCTGCGTGGTAATCCACTCGGCTAGCGTCGAGCGTGTGCGCGCTGAGGCAAACGAAAAGGGCGCGTCGTCCGATGATGGACGGCGCGCCCTTTTCGTTTGCTCGTGAACGGCAGGCTAGGCAATGGCGTTGGAGAACCAGCTGGTGATGGAGGTGGGGTGCGTGATGGCGGTCCCCACGACGATGGCGAAGGCGCCGGCATCGATGGCCGCCTTGGCATCGTCGAGCGTGTGGATGCGGCCTTCGCAGAACACCGGAACGCCGGAAGGCTTCGCCGCCAAAACCGCTTCGGTGAGAAACTCCAGGTCGGGGCCGTCGGTCTTCGGTCGGGCATCGGTGTAGCCGGCGAGGGTGGTGGATACGATGTCCACGCCGGCTGCCAAGGCGCGGCGCACATCGTCCATGCATGAGCAGTCGGCCATGATGATCGTTTCGCCCTTGAGCGCTTCGACGGTCTCCTCGAAGGTGCGGCCATCGGGGCGCGGGCGTCCGGTGGCATCAAGAGCCACGACATCGGCTCCGGCGGCGATGCAGGCGCGCGCATGACGCAGCGTCGGCGTGATGTAGACGCCCTCGTGACCTTCTTTCCATAGGCCGATGACGGGAATCTCCACGCGGCCCTTGATGGCGGCGATGTCGGAGAGTCCCTGGCAGCGGATGGCTGCGGCGCCGCCCAGCTCGGCGGCGCGGGCGATCTGGGCCATCGTCTCGGGATGACGCATCGGCTCGCCCATGTAGGCTTGGCAGCTCACGATGAGCTTGCCCTTCAGGCTTTCGATAAGCGGATTCATGCAATGCTCCTTAGATAAGACGTTACTGTTCGGCTAGCGTGTCGTAGAGGAACTCCGCGGCACCCACCAGCGGGGCATCGGCACCGAGCTGGGCATCAACCAGGGGAAGATCGGCTTGGACGGGGGAGATCCGCTCGGAAAAGCCCCGGTCCACCTCGGCGCGCCACAGCTTGCCCGCCTTGGCGACCGATCCCGACAGGATGATGAGTTCGGGGTCGAGCATGTTGGTCCAACCAGCAAGCGCCACGCCCAGCGCGTAGCCCGCCTGCTTGATGATGCGCGCGGCGTTCGCGTCGCCGTTGGCGGCAGCCTGGGAGATCTCGGCGCCCGAAAGCGAAATGCCGGTGAGGTTGCGGTAGCAACGCTCGATGCCGCTCCCCGCCGCCACCATCTCCAGATCGACGATGCCTTCGCCCGCGCCCAGCGCAGCAGGACCCAACGGGTTGGGGGAGCAGCCGATCTCGCCGGCAAAGCCGTGCTTGCCGCGCAGGATGGTGCCCTCGGTGATGACGCCGCCGCCGATGCCGGTGCCGGCTGCCACCACCAGGCAGGTGCGCGCCCCGCATCCTGCGCCCCAGCGGGCTTCGCCGAGGGCGTGCGCTTGCACGTCGTTGAGGACGGCTGCGGGCAGGCTGCAGGCATCGATGAGCGCGCGTCGCAGCGGCTGGCCTGTCCAGCCGGGCATGATGTCGTTGGCGTAGGCGATGTTTCCCTCGACGGCGTCCACGCGGCCTGCCGTGGAAACGCCGATGCCCGCAAGCGGCCTTCCGAAGTCGGCGGCGATGCCGGAGGCTAGTTCCACCACCGCCTTCAAAACGCTTTCGCCGCCCTGCGAGGCGTTGGTGGGGATTGCCGTGCGCGCCTTGATGGTGGGAACGCCGCCTTCTTGCCGCACGACGATGCCGGCGGCGATCTTGGTGCCGCCGATGTCCAAAGCCAAAGACGCCTGCGGGAGATCGCAGGCGTCTGGGGTAGATGCGATGTTCATGAAAAACCGTTTCACTCAGGCTACTTCTGATCGGACAGCATGCCCTCGCTGATGAGCACTTCGCGGATGGCTTCCACGTCCTCGCCCTCGAGCGCCTGGACGGGCTCGCGCATCTGGTTGGTGTTGAATACACCCATCTGCCACAAAGCGGTCTTGAACGCGCCCACGCCGGCGCCGAACCCTACCGTCGCCTTCACGCGGCGGGTGACGAACATCAAACGAGCCAGGTGATCCTGCAGGCGTTTGACCTCTTCCCAGTTGCCCTCCTGGGCGGCGCGCCATTGGGCGACGTAGCTGTCGGGATCGACGTTGGCAAGGCCGGGTACCGAGCCGTCGGCGCCCGCCAGAAGCGCACCGTCGACGCATACCTCATGACCGGTGAGCAGCGTGAGCGGATGACCTGCGTCTTCGTTCTCAAGGATGAGCCAGCGGAACTGCACATCGTCGCCGGAAGAGTCCTTCACGCCCTGGATGACGCCCTCTTTGCCCAGCGTCACCAGCATGGTGGGATCGAGCTTGGTGTGCACGCACACCGGCAGGTCGTAGGCGAACAGGGGCAGATCGGTGTGCTCGCGGATGGCGCGGAAATGGCGCTCGGTCTCCTTCGGGCCGCCCAGCGCGTAGAACGGTGCGGTGGAAACGATGGCGTCGACGCCGAAGCCCTTGGCGCGCTTCGCCTGGTCGACCACGCGCATGGTCTCCATGTCGATGATGCCTGCCAGCACCGGTACGCGGTGGTTCACGATGGCTACCGCCTCCTGCAGCACATGATAGCGCTGCGCGTCGGTGAGAAAGGCGACCTCACCCGAGGAGCCTAGGAAAAACAAGCCGTCGACGCCCGCTTTGATCATGCGGTTGATGGAGCGTTCGAGCGCCTCGAGGTCCAGGTGCCTTTCGGCGGTCAGCGGGATGACCACCGGGGGGATGACGCCGCGAAACATTGAATCTGCCATGGGTATGGTCCCTTCTAGTTCAAGTGACGTTCAAATGTCAGTTTAGCGTAAACCGCCCGATGCCACCCGTCAACGAAAACTCCCGAAATGCGCAGCTGAACGCGGAAATGCTTCACATTTTCGGAGGCGAGGCCGCAGTCTGCTCGCAGTGCGGCGACCGTGCGGAGCGCCCGTGTGGGGCGGCATGGGCAAGGCGGTGCCGTCGATGATGCGCCAATAAAAAAGCAACCCGCGAAAAGGATGGCGGGTTGCTTTCGCAATTAGGTTCGACGTGAGCTGCTGGGCGATCTTCCTCGATACCCGGCAATGCGTCTTACGCAGTGGCGGAGGCGCCCAGGAACACCAGGCCGGTCGTGCCGATGGGCTCGAAGCCGGTGATCATGCTGTCCTGCCAGCCGGTGCCGGTCTGACGATGGAACAGCGCGTAGATCGGCACTTCCTCAGCGATGATGTCGAAGCACTGGTTCCATAGCTGCTGCTGCTCGTCGCCGGTGGCCTCGCGTGCCTGTTGCATGAGGTCCTGCAGCTCCTGCCAACGGCTTTCGGGGGCCTTCTGCCAGCAAGAGCGGCCCTCGGTCCACACATTGTCGCCGTACCACCAGTTCATCAGCAGATCGGGGTCATTGCCGAAGCAGGTGGGGTCGCCCGGGGTCAGCATGACGTCGTAGGACAGCTCGCTGTCGGACGGAGCATAGGATGCCCAATCGATCTTCATCTCGTTGATGGTGCACTCGCCCAGACCCAGAGCGTCGATGTCCTCCTTGATCTGCGGAGCCAGCTCGGCGACCCAGTTGTTGTTCACGTCGAGCGTGAAGTTCAGCTCGGTGACGCCGGCCTCGGCCAGCAGCGACTTGGCCTTCTCGGGGTCGTAGGTGTAGACCGTGGAAGCCTCGTGGTAGTTCGGATGGTCCTCGGTCAGGTAGCCCGTGACCGCCGTGGCCTTGCCGGCCAGCTGGTTGCTGATCAGCTTGTCGGTGTCGATGGCGTAGAAGAACGCCTGGCGCACACGCGGGTCGTTGAAGGGCGCCTTCTGGCAGTTGAACATCAGGAATGCCTGGCTGAAGCCTTGGACGTACTCGACGGAGGCGCCGGCGCCGGCGAGCTGTTCCTCGTTAACGGCGGGGACATTCTCCATGACCTGCACGGTGCCCTCCTGCAGGGCCGTGGTGCGAGCCGTGTCATCGAGCAGGACATTCCAGCTCATGCTGTCGGCGGTAGCGGCTTTGGAGCCGTTGTAGTTCTCGTTGGGCGCGAATTCGATGATGCCGCCGTCATCGCCGTTGATGGAGACGTACTTCCAAGGACCGGAGCCGATGGGCATCGTCTTGCGCTCATCCTCGCTCAAGGAAGCGGGGAACACCTTCACCAGGGACAGGCGGGCGGTCAGCAGGCTCTCGAAGGGGTACTTCAAGGTGATGGCGACCGTGGCGTCGTCCTTGGCGGTGACGCTGTCGATGAAGGTCAGGAAGGGGCCGATCGTGCCAGCTGCCATGTTCAGCTCGAAGGCGTTCGCGACGTCCGCGGCTGTCACATCGGTGCCATCGGAGAACTTGGCGCCCTCGCGCAGGGTGACCTCGTACTCGGTGTCGGACACCTTGGTGGGCTCGTCCGCTGCCAGTGCGGGATAGGTCTCATAGGTGTGCAGGTCGAGGTCGTAGAGGCCCTCGAACACATGCCAGGTCGCCGCAAGCATCAGAGCGGAGCCGCCGTTGAGGTCGACAGGGTCCACGTTGGTGGAGCTGTAGCCACAAGCTGCGGTGAGGGTGCCGCCCTCGGCCGGAGCGGCCTCTCCGCCGCTTTCGCCGCCAGTTTCGGTGCCGCCGCCAGAGCAGCCCGCCAAGGCAAGGCTTGCTGCTGCAGCCGCTGCAGCGCCGCCGACGACGAAGGTACGGCGTGAGAGATTCTTCTCGCTCAGCTTTTCCATAGATTCCCTCCTCCTGGGGCAAGGCGCCCCTCCGGTCGCGCAGCCGTCATGGTTGCGCGAGGGCCCGCCGATGCCGCCGGGGCAGAATCGGCGGGCCCGATCTTAGCGGCATGTTAGCCGCCCTTGAATTTCATTATTATGCATTTCGCCGAGAAAATAAAGAACCTGTAAAGGAACGGTAATAGCTTTATTCATGTAGCATTCGGTAGCAGGATATAATGCATTTCATACGCGCATTATGGGATGCGCAGCAAAGGAGGGTATCGCGGGCGCATCGCCTGCGTACGCACGAAGAAAGGGGAACAAGTGAGCAATCTCTTGCGCCTGATCGGGAGACGCCTCATCGCGTTGCCGATCATGATCTTCGGCGTCACGATCCTTGTGTTCTTCCTCATGTCGCTTTCGCCCATCGACCAGGCAACGGCCGTTCTGGGCGAGAACGCCACACCGGACCAGATCTCTGCGTACCGCGAGGAGCATGGGCTGAATGACCCGATCATCATCCAGTACTGCAATTACATGGTGGGCTTGTTCCAGGGGAACCTGGGAACCTATGGCGCGAACTACCTTTCGGTGGGCGACCGCGTCGCCACCGCACTGCCTGTCACGCTCCAGCTGACCTTCATCGGCCTGATCATCGCCGTGATCTTGGCGGTCATCCTTGGCGTCGTCTCGGCAATCTATCGCGATAAATGGCCCGATCAGCTCATTCGTGTCATCTCCATCATCATGGTGGCAACGCCTTCTTTCTGGTTGGCGGTCCTGCTGATCCTGTTGTTTTCCTCGAACCTGCACATGCTGCCGGCTTCGGGTGCCCTGCCCGACTTCTTCAGCGATCCGGGCGGCTACATAGCCCGTATGGCTATGCCCGCCGTGGCGTTGGCGTTTCCCGTCATCGGCCAGATGACGCGCGTCATCCGCACCTCGATGGTTGAGGAGCTCGACAAGGACTACGTGCGCACGGCGCTGGGCGCCGGCATCCCGAAGGCGGTCGTCATCGGCCGCAATGTGCTGCGCAACGCGCTCATCACGCCGGTCACCGTCCTGGGCATGCGCATCGGCTACCTGATCGGCGGCGCCGTGGTCATCGAGGTCATCTTCAACCTCCCCGGCATGGGCATGGCCATCCTTTCGGGCATCCAGTCCAACTACGTCATGCTGATCCAGGGCGTCGTTTTGGTGGTGGCCATCACCTTCATCATCATCAACATCATCGTGGATATGCTCTATATCCTGATCGACCCTCGAATCAGGACGGTGTAACATGGCTCAACTACGTGGAAACCTCACTAAGAAGATGGAGGCGAATGCCGGCAAGGTGCGCTTCCGTCGTTGGAAGGCCATGACGGTCGGCGCCCGCATCTCTTTGATCGTGCTGCTGCTCATCGTTCTCATGGCCATATTCGCAGGCGTGCTGGCGCCTTACGACCCGCAGGAGATCTTCACTGCGCGCCAGGCTCCCAGCAGCGAATTCATCTTCGGCACCGACGATAAGGGCCGCGACGTCCTGTCCCGTTTGATGTACGGCGCCCGCTACTCGCTGGTTATCGGCCTGGGCGCCACCGCGTTCGCGCTCATTCTGGGCTCCATCATCGGCTCCATCGCCGCCGTTTCGCGCAAATGGGTCTCCGAAGTGATCATGCGCATTCTTGATGTCATCATGTCGTTCCCGGGCATCGCCCTGGCGGCGACGTTCGTCATCGTGTTCGGCAACACGGTTCCCTCGCTCATCTTCGCCATCGGCTTTCTGTACATCCCGCAGATCGCCCGCATCGTCCGCGCGAACGTGATGAGCGAGTACAACCAGGACTATGTTCGTGCCGTCGTCGTGAGCGGCGCGCGCGCCCCGTGGATCCTCGTCAAGCACGTCGTGCGCAACTGCATCGCGCCGGTCCTGGTGTTCACCATCGTGCTGGTGGCAGACGCTATCGTGTTCGAGGCATCCCTTTCGTTCATCGCCGCAGGTATTCCCGAGCCCACGCCTACATGGGGCAACATCCTCTCCGACGCCCGTGCCGGCGTGCTGGCCGGTCGTTGGTGGCAGGCGCTGTTCCCCGGAATCATGATCATGTTGACGGTGCTGTGCCTCAACATCGTGTCCGAGGGCATGACCGACGCCATGGCCGCTCCTAAGAGCGCGGTGAAGGTGGAAGAGGGCAGCACCGACTCCGAGCGCGAGGCCGATCGCTTCATCGCCGACCCGCGTCTGGCCTACGAGGCCCAGGCCGACATGCTTGAGAAGCGCCTTGCCCGCCTGCGTGAGATGGAGGCCGTCCGCACCGACCGTTTCGAGGCGCGCACCGACGTGCCGCCCATCCTGGAGGTCAAGGACCTGTGCATCAAGTTCCCGCGCCACGGCGACGTGAACGTGGTGGACCACCTGAACTTCGTGGTGCGCCCGCGCCAGACCATGGGCCTTGTGGGCGAGTCCGGCTGCGGCAAGTCCATCACATCGCTTGCCATCATGGGCCTGCTCGACCCGAAGGCGCAGATCTCCGGCGAGATCCTCTACGACGGCAACAATCTGCTCGAGATGAGCGATCGCGATCGCAACGCCCTGCGCGGCCGCGAGATCGCCATGGTGTACCAAGACGCCCTGTCCTCGCTGAACCCGTCCATGCTCATCAGCGCTCAGATGAAGCAGCTGACCAAGCGCGGCGGCACCCGCAGCGCCGAGGAGCTGCTGGAGCTGGTGGGCCTCGACCCCAAGCGCACGCTGGAGTCGTACCCGCACGAGCTTTCCGGCGGCCAGCGCCAGCGCGTGCTCATCGCCATGGCGCTTACGCGCGACCCGAAGGTGGTTATCGCCGACGAGCCCACCACCGCGTTGGACGTTACCGTTCAGAAGCAGGTTATCGAGCTTTTGAACAAGCTGCAGAAGGAACTCGGTTTCGCGATGGTGTTCGTGAGCCACGACCTGGCGCTCGTTGCCGAGGTCGCGAACTCCATCACCGTCATGTACGCTGGCCAGGTCGTGGAGCAGGGTCCGGTGAAGGATATCCTGTGCAGCCCGATCCACGAGTACACGCGCGGTCTTCTGGGCTCGGTTCTCTCCATCGAGGCCGGCGGTGCGCGCCTGCACCAGGTGCCCGGCAGCGTTCCCAGCCCCAAGGATTTCCCGGCGGGCGACCGCTTCACGCCTCGTTCGAGCCATCCGGACAAGGTGTCGCAGATGCGTCCGATGCTCAAGCGCGTCCCCAACACCGATCATTATTACGCCGAGCTGCCTGACAGCGAGCTGAAGCGCCTCGGCATCAAACCGTATCTCCAGGAAGGGGTGCTGCTATGAGCGAACTCGATCCGCGTAAGGTAGACGCGGCTGCCGAGGCCGCCCTCTCCGATGCTTCCGCCGTCGCCTCCGATGCGGTGACCGCCGACGACCGCGCCGCCGAGGCAGCCCAGCAGGAGCGCATTGCCGACGGCTTCGATCTCGATGCAGCCGCCGCTGCTGCTGCGGCTGCCGACGAGGCGGAAGGCGTCAAGCCGCCTGCCGAGCCCGGCGGGGCCATCAACGGCGTCATGCCCATCATCTTCTTGGATGATATCCGCGTGGACTTCAAGACGCGCACCGGATCGCTTCTGCATCCCAACATCGTGCATGCGGTGCAGGGCCTCACGCTTCGCCTGATGCCTGGCCAGACGCTCGGTATCGTGGGCGAGTCGGGCTGCGGCAAGTCCACCACCGCCAACGTGATGTGCGGCCTGCAGGCACCCACGTCCGGCAGGGTGTTCTTCAAGGGCGAAGACGTCACCAAGCGCACCGCCGCGCAGCGCCGCCATATCGGCCGCGTGATCTCGGTGGTGTTCCAGGATCCTGCCACTGCGCTGAATGCCCGCATGACCATCCATGATCAGCTCATGGACCCGATGCTGGTCCACAAGGTCGGCGACAAGATCTCGCGCGAAAAGCGCGTCCACGAGCTCATCGGCATGGTTGGCCTGCCGGAGTCGGCGCTCGACGCGTTGCCCGGCCAGCTTTCCGGCGGCCAGCGCCAGCGCGTGGCAATCGCCCGTGCCCTGTCGCTCAAGCCCGATGCCATCATCGCCGACGAACCCACCTCGGCGCTCGACGTGTCGGTTCGCGCGCAGATCCTGAACCTGTTGATGGATTTGAAGAAGGACCTGGGTTTGGCCATGGTCTTCATCAGCCACGACATCCAGACCGTGCGTTACATCTCCGACCGCATCATCGTTATGAACAAGGGCCAGGCGGTTGAGCGCGGCACGGCGGAGCAGGTGTTCAACAACCCGAAGGACGATTACACGCGCCTGCTTCTGGGCGCTGCGCCTTCGCTCCTGCATCCCGATTTGGGCAAGGTCAAGAACTAGCATTCGCCTGATAGAGCCTGCGGCAGCCCCCGGACGTTTCCGGGGGCTGCTTTTTTTAGGCAGTTGAATCCTGCGACCGATCGGCGGCTTCTGAAAGGGCGAGCTGCGGTTAAAGCCATCTTCAGGCTGGGCGTCGCTTTGCTGCTGCGATCTCCCATTTACCGAATCGAACTCCTTCGGTTTCGCCGTGCCGCGCTTTATCGGGGCGGAGTAACGTATCATAGACGGGTGCACTTCGTTGCAAATCGTTCAAAGGGAGAGTGGACAATGACGAGAAGCTTCAAATCCATGGACGGCAACAACGCCGCGGCATACGTATCGTACGCCTTCACCGAGGTTGCCGGCATCTATCCCATCACCCCATCTAGCCCCATGGCCGACTACGTCGACCAGTGGGCGGCAGCAGGCAGGAAGAACATCTTCGGCGAGCCGGTGAAGGTCGTCGAGATGCAGTCGGAAGGCGGCGCTGCGGGCACGGTTCACGGCTCTTTGGCGGCCGGCGCCCTCACCACGACCTACACCGCATCGCAGGGCCTGTTGCTGATGATACCGAACATGTACAAGATCGCCGCGGAGCAGTTGCCCGCGGTGTTCCATGTGAGCGCCCGCACCGTCGCCACCCAGGCGCTTTCCATCTTCGGCGACCATTCCGACGTCATGGCCTGCCGACAGACCGGTTTCGCCATGCTGGCTGAGACCAACGTGCAGGAGGTCATGGATCTGTCCGCCGTCGCTCACCTGGCCGCTATCAAGGGCGGCGTGCCGTTCATTAACTTCTTCGACGGCTTCCGCACCTCGCACGAGATCCAGAAGATCGCCGTGTGGGATTACGACGAGCTCGCGCAGATGTGCGACATGGACGCCGTCGCCGCGTTCCGCAAGCACGCGCTCAACCCCGAGCGCCCCGCCATGCGCGGCAGTCATGAGAACGGCGACATCTTCTTCCAGCATCGCGAAGCCTGCAACAGCCATTACGCGGAGCTTCCCGCCATCGTCGAAGACTACATGCATCAGGTCAACGATCGCATTGGCACCGACTACGAGCTGTTCAATTACTACGGCGCGCCCGACGCCGATCGCGTGGCGGTGTGCATGGGTTCGTTCTGCGACGTGCTGGAGGAGGTCATCGACTACCTCAACGCACACGGTGAGAAGGTGGGCTTGGTGAAGGTGCGCCTATACCGCCCGTTCCTTTCCGGTAAGTTCGTCTCGGCGCTTCCCGAGACGGTCCAGAAGATCGCCGTGCTCGACCGCACCAAGGAACCGGGCTCGCTTGGCGAGCCGCTGTACATGGATGTCGTCAACGCGCTCGTGCAGGAGGGCATCACCGGCCTCACCGTTATCGGCGGCCGTTACGGTTTGGGCTCCAAGGACACACCGCCTGCTTCTGCGTTCGCCGTGTTCAAGGAGCTTGAGAAGGACTCGCCGCGCCGCGAATTCACGGTGGGCATCGTCGATGATGTCACCAACCTCTCGCTTCCGGAGGACCCCGACTGCCCCAATACGGCGGCGGAGGGCACCATCGAGTGCAAGTTCTGGGGCTTGGGAGGCGACGGTACGGTCGGCGCCAACAAGAACTCCATCAAGATCATCGGCGACCACACCGACAAGTACGTGCAGGCCTACTTCCAGTATGACTCTAAGAAGACCGGCGGCGTGACCATCAGTCACTTGCGCTTCGGCGACGCGCCCATTCGCAGCCCCTACTATGTGAACAAGGCCGATTTCGTCGCTTGCCATAATCCCAGCTACGTGACGAAGGGCTTCCGCATGGTCAATGATGTGAAGCCTGGCGGTATCTTCCTGATTAACTGCCAGTGGGATCTCGCCGAGCTCGAGCACCACCTCAACGCTGAGGCAAAGCGCTACATTGCAGCGAACAACGTGCAGCTCTACACCATCAATGCCATCGACCTTGCGGTGGAGATCGGGATGGGCAAGCGCACCAACACCATACTGCAGTCGGCGTTCTTCGCTTTGGCGAAGGTGCTGCCTCAGGAGGAGGCGCTGCAGTACATGAAGGATGCGGCAACCAAGTCCTACCTGAAGAAGGGTCAGGACGTCGTCGACATGAACCATCGCGCCATTGAAGCGGGCGCCACGGCGTTCGTGAAGATCGATGTGCCTGCTAGCTGGGCCGATGCCGTTGACGAGGGTAAGCAGCCCGTGCCCGAGGGGCGTCCCGAGCTGGTGAAGCAGGTCGCCAATATCATGGAGCCGGTGGGCCGCATGGATGGAGACCGCCTGCCGGTCTCGGCATTCTTGGATCACGTGGACGGTCAGTTCGAGCAGGGTGCCGCCGCTTACGAGAAACGCGGCGTTGCCGTGACGGTTCCGGTATGGGATCAGACCACCTGCATCCAGTGCAACCAGTGCTCGTTCGTGTGCCCGCATGCCACAATCCGTCCCTTCGTTCTCACCGACGAGGAGGCCGCCGCGGCACCCCAGCAGACCAAGCTCATCCCAGCCAAGGGCAAGACCGCCGCGGGTCTGCAGTATACGCTGGCCGTGTCGCCGCTGGATTGCATGGGTTGCGCGGTGTGCATCGGCCAGTGCCCCACGAACTCGTTGAAGATGGTTTCCGCCGAAGGCGAGCTGCCTCAGCAGGAGGTGTTCGACTACTGTGTCGAGAAGGTCTCCGACAAGCCCGCCGTCCAGGACGAGACAGTGAAGGGCAGCCAGTTCAAGCAGCCGCTGCTGGAGTTCTCCGGCGCCTGCGCGGGCTGCGCCGAGACCTCGTACGCGCGCCTGGTCACCCAGCTGTTCGGCGATCGCATGTACGTTGCGAACGCCACGGGCTGCTCGTCCATCTGGGGAGGCCCCGCTGCCACGTCGCCTTACACGGTGAACAAGGACGGCCATGGCCCCGCGTGGAGCAACTCGCTGTTCGAGGACAACGCCGAGCACGGCATGGGCATGCTGCTTGGCCACGAAGCGGTTCGCGGCCGCTTGATGGACAAGCTGTCCGGCATGCTTGCGTCCGATAAGACCCCGGAAGCCACCATGGATCTCATTCGGAAGTACCTGAACACAGCCGACGACGGTGCAGCAAACGCCGAAGCGGTGAAGGAACTCGTCCCCGCGCTCGAGGCTGCAGCTGCTGCTGGTTGCCCGGTTGCGCCCGAGATCCTTGCCGAGAAGGAATACCTTTCCAAGAAGAGCGTGTGGATCTTCGGCGGCGACGGTTGGGCCTACGACATCGGCTACGGCGGACTCGACCATGTGCTGGCGTCCGGCGAGGACGTGAACGTGTTCGTGTTCGACACCGAGGTGTATTCCAATACCGGCGGTCAGGCATCCAAGGCATCCAACATCGGCCAGGTGGCGCAGTTCGCAGCGGCTGGCAAGGAGATCAAGAAGAAGAGCCTTGCCGAGATCGCCATGAGCTACGGCTACGTGTACGTGGCGCAAGTGGCCATGGGCGCGAATCCCGCCCGCACCATCAAGGCCATCGTCGAGGCGGAAGCCTATCACGGCCCCTCGCTTATCGTGGGCTACTCGCCTTGCGAGATGCACTCCATCAAGGGCGGAATGGCGAATTGCCAGGCTGAGATGAAGCGCGCCGTGGATTGCGGCTACTGGAACCTGTTCCGCTACAACCCGGCCGCGCCCGAGGGCAAGAAGTTCACACTGGATTCGAAAGAGCCCGCAGGCGGCTACCAGGAGTTCCTTATGAACGAGGCCCGTTACAGCCGACTGACTCGCGAGTTCCCCGAGCGTGCCGAGAAGCTGTTCGAGCGCAACGAGCAGGCGGCGATGGAGCGCTACGATCACCTGGTGAAACTGAAGGAAGTGTACGCCGGCTAACAGTGCGCCTGAAAACCATCGGAGAAGAAAAGAGCCCGTCGACGACGGGCTCTTTGCGTGGTGGAGCGCTGCTTCGGCGCTGCGCGTTGCGCGCTAGCAGCGCAGGGGGCGCTGCGAGACTACGAAAGGGAAGTGCGGTAGGGACGGGGCATCCCGCTTGCCGGAAACGCATGGCAGCCCTTCAGGGACTCAGGGCTCTCGCGCACTTCGATGCCTGAGAGCAGCAGGCCCAGCTCCTTCGCGCGCGCAATGATGGATGGGGCGTATCCTTCGACGATCTCTCCGACGGGGGCGGGGGAGCTGGTGTACAGGCGGCAGGCGAAGACGAGCCGGCTCTGGCGCCGCTTCCGGCTTCCGCCGCGCACGGCGAGCGAAGCTCCTTCTATGCGCTCGAGGAATGCCGCCGCATAATCGATGTCGGCGAGGGCGAGGCACACCGCGCGCTTGAAAACGCCCAGCAGCTTCGCTTCGTCGCGCAGCGGCTGGTTAGACGAGGCGGTCTTGGCGGACGGCACGGCGGGGTCGGCCGCTGACTTCTCGTTGGGGACGGGCTGCTTGCCGGATAGGATCGCGTCCACGCGCTTGCGCGCCTCGGGAAATGCGCGGCGCTCCCTCATGCCCATGCGGGAAGCCAGGATGCGCACCTCGTCGAAGCTGAAGCCGTCCTGCAGCAGCGCGAGGGCGAGCGTTTCGCGGCGGGCGTTGAGCTCGGCGCGGGCGGAGGGGTCGTCCAGGTAGACGCCCAAGACGCGCCGCCAGGCGTTTTCCGCGCCTTTGGACACGACTTCCTCTTTAGCGAAATACAGGCTGTTCACGTGCGCCAGGACGAAATCCCCTGCCAACGGGTTGTCTTCCCATACGCGTGCGACGGCCGCGGCGAAGCGCTGGTTGTTCCGCGCAGCGCGAACCGCCTTGGCGGCGCTGGGGTCGAGCCGCTTGAGATACTGGTTTATTTCAGTGCCAATGTTCTGCATGCCCGGGCGGCGGAGTCCCTACGCCAGCAGCTTTTCCGCGTAGGCCAGCTGCACGCAGCACACGAACACGTCCAGTGCCTCTTCCAGTTCGGACAAAGGCGGCAGGGTGGGGGCGATGCGGATGTTGGAGTCGTGCGGATCTTTGCCATAGGGCCAGGTCGCGCCTGCGCCCGTCATGGTCACGCCCGCCTCGCGGGCAAGCTCGACGATGCGCGAGGCGCAGCCTTCGGGGGCGTCGAAGCTCACGAAGTACCCGCCGCGCGGCGTGCTCCACGAGCAACCGCCCATCTCCGACAGGCTTTCTTCGAGCTTGCGCTGCACCAAGTCGAACTTAGGGCGCAGGATGGCGGCGTGCCTTCGCATGTGCGCGGCGATGCCTTCGGCGTCCTTGAGGAAGCGGACGTGGCGCAGCTGATTGAGCTTATCGGGGCCGACGGTGGTGACTCCGAGATGCTTTTTGAACCAGGCAACGTTGGCTGGGCTGGCGGCGAAGGCGGCGATGCCGGCGCCGGGGAGGGTCACCTTCGAGGTGGAGGCGAACTTCAGGCAGCGATCGGGGCTGCCTGACTCGCGGCAAGCCGCGGCGATGTCGAGCACGCGGTCCTGCTCGGCGGGATCGTCGTAAAGATGGTGCACGCTGTAGGCGTTGTCCCAGAAGATGCGGAAATCGTCGGCGGCGCAGGGCATGGAGGCGAGGCGGCGCACGGTTTCATCGGAGTAGGTGATGCCGGAGGGATTGGCGTATTTCGGCACGCACCAGATGCCTTTTATGGATGCATCCTCTGCGACGAGCGCTTCCACCACGTCCATATCGGGACCGTTCTCGTTCAGGGGGATGGCGATAAGCTCCATGCCGAATGTCTCCGAAATGCGGAAATGACGGTCGTAGCCAGGACACGGGCATAGCCATTTGACAGTGTCGAGCTCGAGCCAGGGTTCGCCGCCGGGCGTGCCGTAGTCGATGCACCACGCCATGGCGTCATGCATGAGGGTGAGGCTCGAATTTCCGGCGACGATGATGTTGGCGGGGTCGTCGTCGATCATGCAGGACATAAGCTCCTTCGCTTCCGGCAGGCCGTCGAGCACGCCGTAATTGCGGCAGTCGGTGCCGTCTTCGGAGAAGCAGTCCTCGGGGGAGGACAGGATGCCGAGCATCGGCGTGCTGAGATCGAGTTGGTCTGCTCCGGGCTTTCCGCGCGCCATGTTCAATGCGAGGCCGCGCGCCTTCATGGCGGCGTAGCGGGATTCGAGTTCCTCCTTCAAGGCGCCCAGCTGGGCAGGGGGCATCTCCGAAAAGCGTGTCATGGACGATCCTTTCCCTAAGGATATGAAGAGTTCGATGGGCCGCCGAAGCGAGCTGCATAAAGTATAAAAGCGTCCAAGAAAAAAGGTAGATCGGAAGAGGGTGAAAGGTGCCGGTAGGATGCAGAAACGCGTTTTCCCAGGTGAGCGAAGGGCAAATTGAAAATAAAGTAGGAATTGTGTAGACACGCCCGGAGCCGTGTAAAGGGTTTGACATGACTAGCAAGCTAGCGTATTATTCATACGCTCGCTCGTGAGGGAAACCGAAGAGCGAGTGGCAGCTTGATAAATGCACATGGATTGAGCGGCTCACAGGGGCGTGTGCCCGAGTGGTTAAAGGGGACGGGCTGTAAACCCGTTGGCTCTGCCTACCTAGGTTCGAATCCTAGCGCGCCCACCATCTAATGCCTGTGTAGCTCAGTCGGTAGAGCACTTCCTTGGTAAGGAAGAGGTCGTCGGTTCAAGTCCGATCGCAGGCTCCATTTACCTACTCGCTCTCGCACCCGTGCTTAGTACGGCGTTGTAAGAGAGCTAACGTGGCGGTGTAGCTCAGTTGGTCAGAGCACACGGTTCATACCCGTGGCGTCACTGGTTCAAATCCAGTCACCGCTACCATTTAAACGAATCGCGTCCAAAAGGGCGCGTCTTTTTTGCTCATCATTCCCTTATTGTGAAACCTTCTGAAGGAGGAGACATATGGCTAAGGAAAAGTTCGAGCGTACCAAGCCGCATGTAAACATTGGTACGATTGGCCACGTCGACCACGGTAAGACCACGCTGACGGCCGCCATCTCCAAGACGCTGTCCGAGAACGACGGCTCTCATGGCACCGCCCATGCGGACTTCACCGCGTTCGATCAGATCGACAAGGCTCCCGAGGAGCGCGAGCGTGGCATCACGATCTCCATCGCTCACATCGAGTACGAGACCGACAAGCGCCACTACGCGCACGTTGACTGCCCCGGTCACGCTGACTACGTTAAGAACATGATCACTGGCGCTGCTCAGATGGATGGCGCAATCCTGGTTATCGCTGCTACCGACGGCCCGATGGCTCAGACCCGCGAGCACATCCTGCTGGCCCGTCAGGTGGGCGTGCCCTACATCATCGTCTTCCTGAACAAGTGCGACATGGTTGACGACGAGGAGCTCGTTGAGCTCGTCGAGATGGAGACTCGTGAGCTGCTGACTGAGTATGGTTTCCCCGGAGACGATACCCCGATCATCCGCGGTTCCGCTCTGAAGGCCCTGGAGGGCGACAAGGAGTGGCAGGAGAAGATCTGGGAGCTCATGGAAGCGGTCGACACCTACATTCCCACCCCGGAGCGCGACGTCGACAAGCCGTTCCTGATGGCGGTCGAGGATGTTATGACCATCACTGGCCGTGGCACCGTTGCTACCGGTCGTGTGGAGCGCGGCGTTCTTCATATGAACGACCCGCTGGAGATCGTCGGCATCAAGGAGACCCAGAATACGGTCTGCACCGGCATCGAGATGTTCCGCAAGCTGCTCGACGAGGCTGAGGCTGGCGACAATGTTGGCGTTCTGCTGCGCGGCATCAAGCGCGAGGACATCGTTCGCGGCCAGGTTCTGGCTAAGCCCGGTTCCGTGACCCCGCACTCCGAGTTCATGGGCCAGGTTTACATCCTGACCAAGGAAGAGGGCGGCCGTCATACGCCGTTCTTCGATGGCTATCGTCCCCAGTTCTACTTCCGCACCACCGACGTCACCGGTGTTGCGCACCTGCCCGAGGGCACCGAGATGGTTATGCCTGGCGATAATGTCGAGCTGCGTGGCGAGCTTATCCACCCGATCGCAATGGAAGAGGGCCTGCGCTTCGCTATCCGTGAGGGTGGCCGCACCGTTGGCTCCGGCCGTGTTACCAAGATCATTAAGTAACTTACCTGATTAGGTAACGCAGAATCGCTTCTTTGGCTGGGGATCTGTTGCACAAACAGGTCCCCAGCTGATCGAATTCATGTGTAAGTCATTTAAGCTGGACATAGGTATCGTTTAGAGGGAGTATTCATGCGTACGCTGGTCACCTTGGCGTGCACGGAGTGCAAGCGCCGCAACTACACGACCAAGAAGAACAAGCAGAACAACCCTGATCGTATCGAGTTCAAGAAGTACTGCAAGTGGTGCGGCCATCACACCCTGCATCGTGAGACTCGCTAAGCGTTCAAGGGAGAAACAAGCATAGGCCAGTAGCTCCAATTGGTAGAGCGGCGGTCTCCAAAACCGCATGTTGGGGGTTCGAGTCCCTCCTGGCCTGCCAGCTTGCTTGATCGATGAGCAGCTTGGGTTCAGGTTGCTTTTTGAGCAGCTTGAAGTCAAGCTGCTTGTTTGACGTTAAGACGAAAGCGAAAACCCGCGAGGGTGAAGGAAACCATATGGCTCATAAATCAAAAACCCAGCGCGCGAAGGCCTCTGCCGCCCGCGCTGCACGTAAAGAGGCTCGTGAACGCGAAGACTCGAAGCCTGAGGTGGAAGCCGCTGTCGCCGAAACGCCGAAGAAGCGCTTTTTCGGTCGCGGCAAATCCGAAGATGCCTCCAAGGGCGCTTCTGCTGCTGCCGCATCTAAAACCAGCAAGAAGGCTGCAGAGCCTGCTAAGAAGAAAAAGAAGAAGGGCTTTTTCTCCAACGTCCGTTCGGAGATGAAGCGCGTGACGTGGCCCACCAAGCAGGATGTACTCCGTTGGAGCGTCGTTGTGGTGTGTGCGTTGCTGTTCTTCGGCATCTGCGTCGCGGTGCTGGATAATCTGATCATCACGCCCGTTCTTGTGGGCATTTCCGGGTTTGGAGCGTAGCTCATGTCGAAGAAGTGGTATGTCCTCCATACCTATTCCGGGTATGAGAACAAGGTGAAGAGCGCCCTGGAGTCCCGTATCGAAACCATGGGGCTTGAGAATAACGTCTTCGCCATTGAGATTCCCACCGAGATGGTTGCCGAGATCAAGGACGGTGGCCGCCGTGTGGAGAGCGAGAAGAAGGTGTTCCCCGGCTACGTGCTGGTTCGCATGGAGCTTGATGACCGTAGTTGGGCCGCGGTGCGCAACACCCCCGGTGTCACCGGCTTCGTCGGAAGCGATGGCAAGCCTGCCGCGCTCACCCGAGAGGAATATAACAAGATCATGAAGCGTACGAGCCGCGAGGCTCCGCGCAAGACCTCTTCCAGCTTGGAGGTGGGCCAGGCCGTCAAGGTCGTCTCCGGTGTCTTCGTCGACTTTGAAGGCGTTGTTGCCGAGGTTTCGCCCGAGTCCGGCAAGGTCAAGGTCATGGTGTCCATCTTCGGACGCGAGACGCCCGTTGAGCTCACGTTCAACGAGGTAGCTAAGATTTAGTGACTCCGCGCATGCGCGCCCGACGTGGACCGGGGCTTCTCGCGTTGCGCTGTGTCGATAGATAGAAGTACGTGCTTATCAGCTGAAAGGAAAGTTCGATGGCTGAAAAGAAGGTCAGCGGTTTCGTTAAACTGCAGATTCCGGCAGGTGCCGCGAACCCGGCTCCTCCGGTCGGTCCCGCGCTGGGCGCCCAGGGTGTCAACATCATGCAGTTCTGCCAGGCGTTCAACGCCCAGACGGCAGACCAGTCCGGCACCATCATCCCTGTCGAGATCACTGTTTACGAGGATAAAACGTTCTCGTTCGTGTGCAAGACGCCTCCCGCGGCGTTCCTGATCAAGGAGAAGCTCGGCATCAAGAGCGGTTCCGGCATCCCTCAGCTGCAGTCGGTGGGTACGCTCACCCTGGATCAGCTTCGCGAGATCGCCGAGATCAAGATGCCCGATCTCAATGCCAACACCATCGAGGCCGCGATGGAGATCATCGCTGGCACTGCCCGCAGCATGGGCGTGCGCATCGAAGGCCGCGAGATGAAGAAGAAGTACGTGGCATCTAAGAAGGTTGCCGCGATGCTGCAGGGCAACTAGGAGTTTTCGCCGATCATCCGACCGACGAAACCTCTTGCCCGTTGAGGCTTCCCGTGGCATCCCACTTTCGCGCGATCCCCGCAGCTCGGGTAGTGAAGTACGCGCTGCATCTTTGGTCCCACGAATTGAGGGCACCACGGAAACCCTCGGTTGCTTAGCCATGAATGAATGCGTTATTGCGCAAAGCTATCAGATTTACTAGTGGAAGAGCTTAGAAGCGCTCGTTAGCCACCACGAAAGGAAAGTCGAAATGACTAAGAAGTCCAAGAATTACCGCGCTGCGGCGGAGAAGATCTCCGAGACCCCGTACGCTCCGATCAAGGCGTTCGAACTGCTGAAGGAGATCGCTTCCGCGAAGTTCGACGAGACCGTCACCGTTGATTTCCGCCTGGGCATCGACACCCGCCAGGCTGATCAGCAGCTGCGCGGCACTGTGAGCCTGCCCAACGGCTCCGGCAAGACCGTCCGCGTCGCCGTATTCGCCGAGGGCGCTGCTGCCGAGGCAGCCAAGGAGGCTGGCGCTGACATCGTCGGCACTGCCGAGCTCATCGAACAGGTGCAGGCCGGCGAGTTCAACTTCGATGCTGCCGTCGCCACGCCCGATCAGATGGGCAAGGTCGGCCGTTTGGGCAAGATCCTCGGCCCCCGCGGTTTGATGCCTAACCCCAAGCTGGGTACCGTGACCACTGACGTCGCCAAGGCCATCAAGGAGCTTAAGGGCGGCCGCGTGGAGTATCGCGCCGACCGTTACGGCATTGCCCATGTCATTCTGGGCAAGGTGAGCTTCACCGCCGAGCAGCTGGCCGAGAACTATGGCACCGTGTATGATGAGATCCTGCGCATGAAGCCCGCTGCCGCTAAGGGCCGTTACGTGAAGTCCATCACCGTGGCTTCCACCATGAGCCCCGGCGTGCCGGTCGATTCTGCGGTGAACCGCAACTACACTTCCGCTGAATAGCGAACATCTACTATCGATGCGAAGAGGGTCCCGCGAGGGGCCCTTTTTCGTTATGGGAACCATGTCGGTAGGCTTTTGCTCTTCCGAGCGGAGATGTCCTCATAGCGTTTAAGGGCTTTTGTGGGGAAGCGGCCAGCTGCCCACTACATGTAGTGGGTGTCGTCTCGATTCGCTGTGAGAATGTGTCCCCCTTGTGAGCATTGGCTGAAAACGGCTGAACCATTTGGCGTGCATTGGTATCCTAAACAACGGTTGCCCTGCCATAGGATTGTCCGAAAGCAGGGATAGACCGAAACTCGAGGAGGCTTATAACATGGATTATTTGAAGCAAAACCCCCTCCGCGTAGCGGGTACTGCAGCGGTTTCCGTTGCACTCGCCGTGGGCATGATGGCGCCGGTGGCGCTTCCTCAACAGGCTTACGCGGCTCCTACCGCCGCAGAGAAGCAGGCCGAAGCCCAGTCGGTTCTTTCCTCCATCAACGCTATGCAAGCGGAGTTGGATGAGGCTTCCAACAATTACTACACCGCTCTCGATGAGCAGCAGCAGGCTCAGCAGAAGATGGACGAGGCTCAGCAGCGCATCGACGATGCTAATTCTCAGATCGCAGATCTCCAGGAGCGTCTAGGCGATCGTGCCAAGTCGATGTATCGCAACGGCAGCGCATCCCTTCTGGACGTGTTGCTCGGGTCCGCATCGTTCAGCGAATTCGTGAACAACTGGGATCTGCTGGACAAGATGAACCAGAGCGATACCGAGCTGGTAGACCAGACTAAGTCGCTGCGCCAGCAGGTCGAGGATGAGAAGGCCGTCTACGCCGAGCAGGAGCAGGTAGCTGCCCAGAAGGCTGAGGAGGCCAAGCAGATCCAGGATGAGGCGCAGGCTACGGTCAACGAGATGCAGGCCACCTATGACAGCCTGTCCGCCGAGGCGCAAGAGCTGCTTGAACAGGAGCGTGCGGCCCAGGAGGCGGCGGAAGCCGCCGCAGCCCAGCAGGTGATCGAGCAAGCGGCGGAAACCGCCACCGAACACCAGCAGGGCAACACCGTCACCAACACCCCTTCTTATTCGGAGCCCGCCTACAATGCCGCCACTGGCAATGCGGTCGTTGACCGTGCGTACAGCTATGTGGGCAACGCCGAATACGTGTGGGGCGGCTGCGCCCCCGGCGCCTTCGACTGCTCCGGCTTCGTGTCCTACTGCCTGACGGGCCAGTATGCCCGTTTGGGCACGACCTATACGTTCTTGGGTTGGCAGCATGTGAGCAACCCGCAGCCGGGCGACGTGTGCGT
The DNA here is from genome assembly GCA_036306585.1 of Eggerthellaceae bacterium. Lineage (GTDB taxonomy): Bacteria > Actinomycetota > Coriobacteriia > Coriobacteriales > Eggerthellaceae > Aphodovivens. Next base: position 14,350 of record JAXJZF010000003.1, on the reverse strand, counting down.
GAACGAGCGTCATTGCGGCATTTACATCGGTAACGGTCAAATGATCCACTGCTCCACCTATGGAGTGGGTGTCATCATCGGCCCGGTTCAGAGCGGCATGGTGTTCGTGCGCTACTAAACCGGCTCGGAACAACCGGCATTGCGAAGGGGCCCCGAACGGGGTCCCTTTTTTGTAAATTCTTCCCTCCAATGTAAAAGTTCCGGGGGTTCGGGTGAAGATCGGTCCAGAAAGACGCAGAGTCTGAGGGCGATGATATACTCGGGAGCCGTTGCAATGATTTGATATGGGTTCGACAGAAGGAGGGCTCCGAGCATGGCGATTATCTTGAAGTCCGCTGGTGAGATCGAAGCGATGAAGGCTGCTGGCGAGCTTTCCGCCCGCGTACTGCGTGAGGTGGGTGCGCACTGCAAGCCCGGCGTGAGCACGCTCGAGCTCGACGAGATCGCGGAAACGTTCATCCGCGAGCATGGCGGCACGCCCGCGTTCAAGGGTTACGGCGGCTTCCCCGGCAGCATCTGCGCATCCATCAACGAGCAGATCGTTCATGGCATCCCATCAAGCGAAACGGTGCTGAAAGACGGCGACATCATATCTATCGACACCGGCGCCATCGTAGACGGCTGGGTAGGGGACAATGCCTGGACGTACCCTGTGGGCAAGGTGAGCGAGGAGAGCAAGAAGCTGCTTGCCGTCGGTGAAAAATGCATGTGGGCGGGCGTGGGAGCCGCGCGCGCCGGCAACCGCATGGGCGACGTGGGGCATGCCATCCAAAGCATTGCTGAGGCTGAGGGCTACAGCGTCGTGCGCGAATATGTAGGCCATGGGATCGGCCGCGACATGCACGAGGAGCCCAACGTTCCCAATTTCGGGCATCGGCATTGGGGCATTCCTTTGATGAAAGGCATGGTATTGGCAATCGAGCCCATGGTGAATGCCGGCACGCGCCGCACGTGCGTGATGGACGATGGTTGGCTGGTGTGCACGCGCGACGGCAAGCCGTCGGTGCATTTCGAAAAGACGGTGGCAATCACGGCCGACGGTCCGCTCGTGCTCACGGTCGAGCCGGATCGCGAACGCCCGCTGTAAGCGCTTTCGCCTACTGCGCTATCTACGCCTGAGTTTGTCCGCTACTTTCCCGATGAGACCCGAAAGCATCGCCGACTCCGGCACTTTCAGCTTGAGGGCGAGGCCGTAGGTCACGACAAGGCTCACGATGCCGCCTGCGGTCACGTAGGCAAGCGACTGCGGCAAGGATCCGGACAAGGGTGCCACGAATGTCTGAAGGCACCAGAGGACGCCCCCGCCGGCAGCTGCACCCAAAAGTCCGAGAGCCAACGACGAAGCGCAGGCCTTGACGGTCGATTTGAACCCGAAGCATCCTACGATGCGACGCAGCACGATGAACAGGCACACATCCGCGAAGACGAAGAACAGCGCCTCGCCGGCTGCAACCGAGTTGACGTCGGCACCGTGGGAAACCAGCAGCGCTGCGGCAACGGTGAAGGCCACTTGGACGATGGTGGCGACGATGTTGATCACAGCATAGACACCCATTCGGCGTAGGCTCGAGAACACCTTCTGCAGGTACATCTTCACGCCGTAGAACGGCAGGGCAACCGAGAGCACTGCCAGATACCCGGCGATCATCGCCACGCTATCCATGGTGAAAGCGCCGACGCATAGCAGGCTGACCAGCGGGTAGGAGAACACGATCAGGTACAGCATGAAGGGGACCGTGAAGAAAAGGATCTGGTTGATGCCCGACGTGATGCCGCGTTTCATGCCAGCGAGGTCGTCGCGCGCCTGCATTTCGGAAAGCTCGGTGAACATAGTGGTGGTTATGGGTATCACCAAAAACGAATAGGGGAGGGTGAACCACAGGCGCGCGTACATCATCACCGAGGGGCCCGCGTCGGTGAACACCAGCGATGCGGCGGTCTGCACCGACACGGTGATGTAGGAGGTCACCGCCACCACGACGGTGGGAAGGCCGATTGCCAGCGTGTCGCGCAAGGTGGGATCGTGCAGGTCGATGCGCGGCCGCAAGATGATGCCATAGCGTTTCAGCGCGGGGATCTGCATTGCCATCTGCACGAAAACGCCCATCGGGTTGCCCACCGCCAGGATGATCATGGCGAGCTGCGCGTTCACCGGCACGAGGAGCGCGTAGAGGATGAACGAGGCGATGACGATGACGTTGTTCGCCACCGGGGCGATGGAGGACCACAGGTAGTCGTGGTTGGCGTTGAGCAGCCCCGACACGATGGATGACGCGCCGTAGAACACGATCTGGATGGCGAAAATCTGGAAGAAGAACGTGGCTTGATCCATGTCGCCCTGGTCGGAGAAGAAGCTTTGCGTGTAGATTGCCGCGCCGGGAAAGACGATGCACAGCAGCGACAGCGTGCCCAAAAGCACCACTACGAGCGTGAGCAGGTTGGAGGCGTATTCGTTGCCCGCCTGCTTGCCCAGCTTGCTTTTCACCGACACGTATACGGGAAGAAACGCGGTGACCAGCATGCCGCCCACCACCAGCTCGTAGAGCATGTTGGGCAGGTTGTTTGCCATCTGATACGAGCTCGACAGCAGTGAAGCGCCCAGTGTGAACGCCATGGCCCACGTGCGCAGGAAGCCCGTGATGCGCGAGATGATGGTGCAGATGCTGATGATGGCGGCGGATGCGCCGATGTCGGATTCCTCGTTCTCGAGGGGATCAGGAGGCTCGGTCTTGGGGCCGCCCGATGGTGTCAAGATGCGATCGGCGCCTGCATGCCTGCCTTGGATCTGCTCGCGGATATGTCGGGCCCTGTGGAGCTTGTCGGACATTGCAGGCGCTTTCTACCTCGGACGTTTCGCTATAATCTTCATCATAGCAAAGCAGGAAAGAGGGACCGCATGCTCGTGCTCGTCGTACGCAATAACTCCAACTCGCAGGCCACCGACGCCTCCCTTCTTCTGGGGACCTATCTGGCGTCGCAGGGCATCGACCATGCGCTGGTGGACTCCCGCGATTTGGTGGGGCCCGCCGAGGTGGGCGAGGTGCGCCGCACTATCGAGCGGGGGGTCGACCTGGTGGTGGTGCTCGGCGGCGACGGCACCATCTTGCGCACGGCGCGGCAGGTGGGGACGCTGGGCGTGCCCATTCTGGGAATCAACTTCGGCCGGCTGGGTTTTCTGGCCAACGCCAGCGACGACGGCGTGGTTGCCATCGTCGCCTCGGCGCTCGCGGGCGATGTGGTGCGGGAGCGTCGTGCGAACCTGCGCATCGATGTGGTCTGCGAAGGCGAACCCGATCCCTGCGACGACGATGCCGCGCAGGGAGGGATATCGGCTGCCGTCGGTCCGCGGACGTTTTTCGCGCTGAACGAGCTCGCGGTCACGCGCGGGGCCAACGGGCGGCTCATCGATTTCTCCATGGGCGTTTCCGGCGCCGATGTGGCGCAGATGCGCGGCGACGGCGTGGTGGTGGCGACGGCCACCGGCTCCACCGGCTATGCGCTTTCCGCTGGCGGGCCGTTGGTGTCGCCCGGCTACGGCGGCTTGGTGGTGGTGCCCCTTGCGCCGCACACGCTGCATTCGCGTTCGTTGGTGACGGGGGAAAGCGATGTGGTGGAGATCCGCCTGCTCGACCCGTCCGAGAACTCGTATCCCCGCGAGGCGACCTTGTTCGTCGACGGCGAGCTTCTGGAATTCGATGCGCCGGTGCGTCATGTGTACGTGCGCCGCGGCGAGCATCCCACCATCCTCCTGCGCTACCAGCGCGAGGGGTTTTACGAGCACGTTGCCAAGACGTTCTTCTAGGTTCTTGTCGAGCTGTCCGTATCTAGCCTTCCGCGGGCTGCTCATTCTGGGCCTTGGTGCAAGAAAAAGGCCCCTTTCGGGGCCTTTTCATTATTTGTGGTAATAGCGGTGCTGTTCGTATTTGGGTTCGCAACAGACGTTGATGCCCAATGTGCGGTAGAGCCGCTCGTCGGTCTCGGAGATGATCACCGAGAAGAAAGCGTCGCAGCCGCGCAGCTTCTCGGCGCAGTCGATCAGCTTGCCGGCAAGCGGGTTTTCCGAAGAGCTCACCGTGAGCGCTAGCAGCGTCTCGTCTGAGTGAAGGCGCGGGTTGCGTGCGTGCAGATGCTCGGTCTTTAGATGGCAGATGGGTTCGATCACGTCGTCGGAGATGACATCGATGTCATCGACGCCCGCCACGCCTTTCAGCGCGTTCATCAGCAGCGATGATGCCGCGCCCAGCAGGTTGGACGTTTTGCCGGTCACGACCGAGCCATCGGGCAGCACCATGGCGCCGGCGGGGCCGCCGGCGGTCTCTTCCTTCAGCAGGGCGGCCGAGCGAGCGGGTGAGAAGTTGATGTCGACGCCCGCCTGGTTCATGAGCAGCTCCAGGCGCTCCAGTCGGTCGTCGACGGCGCCGGAGCGCTTCATCTCCACGGCCGTTTGGAAGTAACGGCGCACGATCTCCATCCTGGCGGCTTCGCATACCGCCTCATCGTCGATGATGGCGTTGCCCGCCATGTTCACGCCCATGTCGGTGGGCGACTGGTACGGGCTTTCGCCCATGATCTTCTCCATCATGGCCTTCAGCACCGGGAAGATCTCGATGTCGCGGTTGTAGTTGACCGTGGTCTCGCCGTAGGCTTCCAGATGGAACGGATCGATGGCGTTCATGTCGTCGAGATCGACTGTCGCGGCCTCGTAGGCGATGTTCACCGGGTGTTTCAGCGGCAGGTTCCAGATGGGGAAGGTTTCGTACTTGGCGTAGCCTGCCTTGATGCCGCGCTTGTTCTCGTGGTAGAGCTGCGAGAGGCAGGTGGCCATCTTGCCCGAGCCGGGGCCGGGTGCGGTCACCACCACCAGCGGGCGGCTGGTCTCCACGTACTCGTTTTTGCCATAGCCATCGTCGCTGACGATGTGCTCGATGTCGGTGGGGTAGCCGGCGATGGGGTAGTGCAGGCGGCTACGGATGCCAAGGGAATCCAGACGCCGGCGGAAAGCGTCTGCATCGGGTTGGCCGGCGTACTGCGTGATGACCACGTCGCCCACCAGAAAGCCCATGCTGCGGAACACGTCCATCAAGCGCAGCAGGTCGTCGTCGTAGGTGATGCCCAGATCGCCGCGCGTCTTGTTCTTCTCTATGTCGTTGGCGTTGATGCAGGTGATGATCTCGACGTCGTCGATCAGGCTTTCCAGCATGCGGATCTTGGTGTCGGGCTGGAAACCCGGCAGCACGCGGGAAGCGTGGTAGTCGTCGAACAGCTTGCCGCCGAATTCCAGGTACAGCTTGCCGCCGAATTTGGCGATGCGCTCCTTGATGCGCGCCGCCTGAAGCTCGATGTACTTATCGTTGTCGAAACCGATGCGCATAGATGCCTTCACTCCTTCTTGCTATGAGGGCAACCCGCTTGCGCCGATACGGTGGCGCGCGGGGAAATGACGAGCCGATTATAGCGTAAGGGGTGGGCGGGGCAGGCGGTCAACGGCAAGACCGCGCAAGCGGGGGTGCAGGTGAGGAGGCGATTGCGAGCCGATTGTGCCCACCGTTCTGATCAGGCACGATAGTTAGCCGAGCGTTATTTTCCCTGTTCGTGAACAGATACATGCACCATTTGGGTCTGCTGTACCGCCACGCCCGAGAACACTCCGATGTCCAGCATGCAGTCGCGGTAGTCGCGGCCGTGCGCGATGGTGATGTAGCTGTCGTCGACCAGGCGGTTGTGAGTGGGGTCGAGTCCGATCCAGCGTCCATCGTGATACACCTCCACCCATGCGTGGGTGGCCCCTTCACCGCCCAGCATGCCTGCGATGTAGCGTGCGGGCACACCCACATGGCGGCAGGCTGCAAGCATCACGTGCGCGTAGTCCTGGCATACGCCCTTGCGCTGCGCCAGTGCCTCTTCCGCTGTGGTGCGGATGGTGGTGGCGCCGGGGGTGTAGGTGAAAGCCTCGAATACCTCGTGCATGGCTTCGCTCGCCTTGTCGATGGGCGAGGCGTCGGTGGGCAGCGCCTGGATGCGCTCCCGGCAGACTCCGATTAGCTTCTCAAGACAGGGACCGGGCGTGGTGAGGGCGGAATCGAATCGGTACAGCGGTTTGAACAGCTCGGGCTTGGTCGCCGCATTGTCGACGAAGGCGATGCCCGATACGCGATAGCTGAACGAGTCGTGCGCCTGGGGGATGTAGCCGCAGGCCACAAGCGATCCGAAAGAATCGACGAGGGTTTCCAACTCGGCTTCGGGCTGGAGGTCCATCTGGGTGTCGACGATCTGCTGGCGCGGGCCGGTGGCAGGGATGCAGCGAAGCTGGAAACGATGGTCGGTCACGGGTTCGCTGAACTCGAGCGTCATCTCGTAGTCGAATTCGAGCTTCTTCATGCCGCCTCCTTTCGCCTTGCTGCGCGGTTCGATGCCCGACGTCTTGCATGGCGGGCCAGCGTATAGCGTGCCATCTTAGCACAACGCGTCGAGCGTGTCCTATGGGCGTGCGGCGTCCATGTCCATCGAGCTGAGCTTGCTCGCGGCGTTGGAATCGAAGGCGACGGTGCGGTCGTCGAAGTCGCTGAACAGGTCGGACAGTTTCCGGGCAAGTTCGTCGTAGCCGCGGTTCGGCAGCTGATCGATGAGCCAGTGGGCGTTGTCGGCGAAGCATTGCGGCAACGGGAGGTCGGCAAGCGAGCGCACATAGCCCGCAAGCTTGCGCATGGGTGCCACAAGGGTTTCCACGGGGAGTCCGAAGCGGGTGTACAGATCGAGTCGCTCAAGGTACTTCCCGATGAAGATGAACGACTTCAGCGTGGGTTCCACCGGCGAGTTCTCGATGCCGCCCCAGAAAGCCAGCATGTCGTCTACCACGTCGCGTTGGTCGAACAGATCACGGGTGCCATCATCGCGTTTGGCGCTATCGACGATCTTTCCCATTGCCATCTCGATATACTGCAAGAGTCTCGAGGAAAGCTCCGGGCGCAGGATGACTGCGTTGTAGAAGGCCGACACCACGGCGCTGCGCACCGAGTCGCGATTGTCGGGGTCGTACAGGAAGCTGCTGATGAATGCGTCGAAGTCTTCGAAATCCTCGGGCAGGTCGAGCGCGCGGGCGAAGGGTCGAAACGCCTCTATATCGGTGTCCATCACGCGGTCGTAGTAGGGGAAAAACGCGTTCAAGGTGGTGTAGACGCGCTCGGTATAGCGACCCAGCCAGAACAGGTGCTCGGCTTTGGAGGGCGTGACCAGCGCCAGCGTGCGCTTGTGAGCGTTCACCATGTTGGCCACAACGCGCTCGGCCACCAGGTGCTCGTCCGTCACGCATCCTTCGGGCGCCAGCACCCAGGTGTCTTTGAAGCCGCCGCCCTGCGAGGAATTGACGATCATCTCTCCGGGAACCGAGGAATAGCGCGTGAGGCCGGAATACCACACGTGGGTGTTCTGCCCGGTCAACACGAAGGCGCGCAGGTCGCATTTGCGCGGTTCCGCCTTGCCGGTGTCGGGGTCCACCACGTCGATGTCGCGGAAGTCGATGACTTCCTGCGCGATAAAGCGGCGCGGGTCCTCCTTGATGCGACTTGCCAGCTCGTCGCGTGCGGCAGCGTCCAGGCTCGAGCCGAATACCACGCCGTAGCCGCCCGCCTCCGCCACGTCCTTGATGACCAGCTCGCCGATGCGTGAGAGCACTTCCTTGCGGTCGGCGTCGAACAGCGGCATGTAGGTGGGGGCGTTGTGCAAGATGGGCGATTCGCCCAGATAATATTCGATCATCTTCGGGACGAAGTAGTACACCGCCTTGTCGTCGGCCACGCCGTTGCCCGGGGCGTTGACGATAGCGACGTTGCCTGCGCGGTAAGCTGCCAAGATGCCCGGCACGCCGATGACCGAGTCGGGGTTGAATGCGAAGGGGTCCAGGAACTCGTCGGAGAGACGACGGTACACCACGCCCACGCGCTGACGGCGCCCTGCATAGTCGCGTAGGTACACCTTGGTGCCCACTACTTCTAGATCCTCGGGGAAGGCAAGCTCGGCGCCGGTCTTCTCGGCGAGGTAGGCATGCTCGAAGAACGCCGAGTTGCAGCGGCCCGGCGTGAGCACCACTGCGATGCCCTCGCATGACACGAAGTCGAGCGTCTTGCGCAGAAGGCGCGCATAGTCGCGGTTGTCGCGGATGTGAACGCTGCGGAACAGTTTCGGGTTGGTCTGCCGCTCGATGTCGCGGACGAACAACGGATAGCTGGCTCCCGAGGGAATGCGCAGGTTGTCCTCGAGCACCCACCAGCTGCCGTCCTTGCCCTGCACGAGATCTTCACCGGCGATATGGGCGTACACGCCGCCGGGTGGAGTTACGCCGTTGACCTGCGGCAAGTAGCCTGCCGAGGTGTAGACGTATTCCTCGGGGATGACGCCGTCGGCCACGATGCGCTTATCTGAGTAGATATCCTTCAAATAGGCGTTCAGCGCGTTCACGCGCTGCTTAAGGCCCGCTTCCAGCTGGTCGTATTCGTCGGATTCGATGATGCGCGGGATGGGGTCGTAGGGGAACAGCCGATCGTGATAGACGCCGTCGCGATAGATGCCGAAGCGCACGCCGTTGCGTGCCAGCTCGCGGTTGATGGATTCCCGGCGTCCGATAAGCTTATCGGCCAGTTTGCGAGCGGTCATTTCGATCATCGCGGTCCCTTTCGCCTGCAGCGCCGTAGCGCGTCTTGCCACTTTACCCCAGTGTAGCGTAGGGCAGCTCCTCTTCTGTTGCAGGCATGTTTAAAACCACTTTAACCGTTTAAGCAGAAGCAACAGCAGGACCAGCAGGATGGCGGTGATGCCGGTGACGATGGCGAAACCGTAGGGTGAGTCGGCGAAGGGCACGCCCGCCAGATTCATGCCGAACAGCCCGCCGACTACGGTGGGCACGCACAGCACCAGCGTGATGGTCGCCACCAATTGCATGGTGCGGTTCAGATCGTAGCTGAGGATGCGGTCGAAGTGGTCGATGGTTGAGTCCAGGATGTCGGAGTAGATGCGCGTTGTCTCGAGCGCCTGCCGGTTCTCCAACGCGACGTCGTCGAACACCTCGCGCACCTCCTTGCGGCATCCCAGCAGCACATAGCGGCGGTAGCGCTCGAAGGCGGTGTCGTTGGTGGCAAGCGATGTGGTGAAGTAGACGAACGACTCGTCGAGGATGTAAAGTTCCTCGAGGTCGTGGCGTGTGGGCTTCGTGGTGTCGGCCGACACTTCCTTCCGGCGCCGGTCGAGCGAGTGCAGCGCGCGGAAATAGGCGGTTGAGGATGCCATCAGCAGGTCGCTGGTGAACTCCTTCACCTGGAAGGTGTCGAACAGGTCGCGCTCGGATTTCAGCACCGAGATGATGGGCACGTGGTAGCGCGAGCACACGCTGATGACGTGATGGGGCGTCTCGAACACGGCGAACGGGATGGTCTCGTAGCCGTAAGGCGCCTTCGCATGGCTGCGCACCGGGGTGTCCACGATGAACATGGTGTAGCTATCATTGGCTTCGACGCGGGACACCTCTTCGAGGTCGAGCGGTGCACGCAGGTCCTCCTCTTTGATGGAGAAGCGGTGCGCGATGGCGGCGATCTCGGCGTCGGTCGGCTCGAAAAGCGCGATCCAGCAGCCGGATTCCTCTTCGTCGAGCTTGACGAGCGACCGGGTTGTCTCGTCGGTTCGGAAAAACTCGATCACGCATGCCCTCCCTTCGAATCTGCGCTGCCTTCCAACATAGCAAACCGGTGCCCGTGTTGTGCAAAATCGAGGTAAAGGATGGTTTCTCGGGCAGCTAGCCCTGCCGCTGCCTGCGCGGGGTTGCCAAATCGTCGGTGTCCAGCCAGATGGTGAACGGGCCGCGGTTCACCAGGTGCACGTCCATCATCGCGCCGAACAAGCCCTGTTCCACGCGGGGCACGTCGGCGCGCGCCAGGCTGCAGAAGTACTCGTACAGGCGGTTGGCCTCGTCGGGGGATGCTGCATCGGTGAACGAGGGGCGGTTTCCCCTGCGGCAGTTGGCGTACAGTGTGAATTGGGAGACCACCAGAACCTCGCCTGCGACGTCTGAGAGCGCCAGGTTGGTCTTGCCCGCCTCGTCCTCGAACACGCGCATGCGTGAGATCTTCTGCCAGAGCCGTTCGGCCTGCGCTTCGGCGTCGTCTGCCCCCACGCCTAGGAAGATGAGGAGGCCGCGTCCGATGCTGCCGACGGTCTCGCCTTCGACATCGACGCGGGCCTCCGACACGCATTGGATAAGCGCGCGCATCTAGCGCCACTCCATCTTTCGCATCACCTCGATGCGATCGTTCACCAGCGGTTCGAATGCATCGACATCTTCCTTTTTGCCCACGGCGGTGCCGTAGTGTGTGGGGATGACGATGCGCGGCCTCAGCTTGTTCACGAACACCGCCGCCTGCCGGGCGTCCATGGTGTAGGTGCCGCCGATGGGCACGAACGCCACGTCGCAGCGCAGATGCTCGTTGTCGGGGTTCTGATCGGTGTCGCCGGCGATGTAGTAGGTGACGTCGTCGAGCACCACCAGGTAGCCCAGCCAGTGGTTCTCCTTCGGATGGAAGCCCAGGCGATCCTCCTGGACGTTGTAGGCGGGGACGGCATGCACCACCGCGCCTCCCACCGGCGCCGCTTCGCCGGCGTCCAGCAGCACGGCGGTGGCAGCACCGAGCTTCGCCACGTCGGCGGCGCAGGACTCGGGGGCGATCACCATCGTGGAGGGCTTGGACACCTTTGCGACGTCTTCGGGCGACAGATGGTCGTAGTGGGAATGCGTGATGATGACGGCGTCGGCATCATGGGGCTCTTCCACCAGGTCGAACGGGTCGAAGTACAGCACGGTGCCGTCTTCCGATTCGATGCGGATGGCGCTGTGGGTGAGCACGCGCACGTTGCTGAAGGGTTCTTCGAAGTTCATGGGTCCTCCTTGCAGGTCGGGGTCGGTTGCGGGTTAGGGTTGGCAATTGCCGCAGGGTTGGTAGCCCTGGGCGATGAGTTCGCTGCGGGTTTCGGTGGCGTCTTGGCGGTTGGCCGGCTTCATGTCGTCCACAGAGGGGCAATCCGGCAGGTGGAAGCGTTTCGACGACGTGTTCAGCACGTAGCCGCGCGCCTGCCCGTCGGATACCGCCGCGCTTGCCCGCTGGGCTTGATCTGCCTCATGGCTCTCGCCGGTCTCGTAGTCGATGGCGATGCCGGGCTGAACGTTGATGCAGAACACCGAGAACGATATGCCGGAGCCGTCGTCCTCGAGCGATTCGGCTTCCAACAGCACGCCGCGGCATACCAGCTCGCGTTCTTCGAACACCGGTGTGGCGCGGTAGAGCACATGGTTGCCGGTGCGGTCGATGTAGTCCGCCACGTCCTCCTCGTAGGGGAGCATGGCACGCGTGTTCATGGCGCGCGTGCCGGTGACAAGGTTCTGCTCGTTTGCGTTCTCGCCTGCAAGCGACCAGGCTATCAGATGGCAGCGGTTCCACAGGGCCTCGCCGTCGACGTTGTCGTAGAACGCCTGGTTCCAGCCGGTGGGTTTCACCTCGGAGATGCTCTCACGCTCCTCGCCGTCGGCGGGCATGGTCTCGGGTCCTAGGCAGGCGGTCGCTGCGCCGCAGCGGCCCAGCGAGTCCAGCAGGCTGTACGACTCGTAGCCGAGGTTGCTCTCCGCATAGGCGGCGTCTCCTTCGGTGAACGAGGGCTTGTCGTTGTTTTCGATGATGGCGGCGGGGGCGTCGGCGGCGGCGACCTTAAAGCCGTCAGGCTCTTCCTCGAAGGCCTGGTCGGCAAGGGTTTCCGCGTCGGCTTGCGCGGGGGCGCCGGGAAGCGGGGCTGCTTGGGCTCGCTGCTCGGCGGTTTGTGCTCCCTGCTCGGAAGGGCTTGAATCCGCGGCGCCGGTCGAGCTGCACCCGCACAGAGACAGGGTGCATGACAGGATTGCTGCGCAGACGAGCCGCACCAGCGCGCGTGGGTGCGGGGCGGCGGCGCAGCGAGCGGCAGTGCGGCCGTTGCCTGATCCGACGCCGTCGGTTCCGCTGTTGCGTGGGGCGTTTGCCATGGGCTATTCCCCGCCGGTATCGTAGGCGCCGTTGTCGTAGCTGCTTTCGGTGACCACCGAGAAATGGAAAATGGGGCGATCGACCCGGCGGATGCTCATGCGCATGTGCGGCATGCCCGACGGGCAGAAGATGAGGCTGGATTTGGTCAGGCGATGCTCCTCGCCGTTGATGGTGACCACGATCTCGCCGCCGAGATCGTGAGGGTTGTCGGGATCGCTGCCGAAAAAGCCGATGAGCTCGTCTGCCTGGTGGCTGTGTTCCTCGAAGACGGGGTCTTTCTCGGGCACAGCGTAGTACCAGGCGGTGTTCATCTGGAACGCGCCAGGGCAGACATTTCCGTCCATCCAAAGGACGCGGTGGGAGAAGCGCTTGTACATCTCCTGAAACTCCGACGTGCCCGTTTGCGGCGCCTGCAGGTCCTGGACGATGTATTCGCCGTATTCGCCTTCGTTGTTGTCGAACATGAAAGCCCCTTCGGTCGGTGCTGCGCCCCGTGCGGGCGCTGGCAGAATTCTACCATCTTTGCGTCGTGCCGATGCACCGGCTTCGTGCGGTGCTGATAGGAAGCGGCTTCGCAGGCAGGGCGATGCGGCGCATCTTCGGCGATGGCGTGCCGCCCGTGTTGCCGATGGGTTGCAATGCCGGTTGAAGGGTCGCGAGCGGCGCGCTTTGCCGTACAATAGCGCGGTTGGGATAATGCGTTGCGGCGAAGGGATTTCGCGCCGCGGCTTTCAGGATACGCGGGGGGAAGACGATGGGAAACGACCCTAAAGGCGATGCCGCACGCCAGCTGCGCGGCGGCTCGATCGACGAGGCCGATGCGCCTCAGGACGGCGGGTTGCGCCGTTCGCTCAAGAACCGTCATATCCAGCTGATCGCGCTGGGTGGCGCCATCGGCACGGGTCTGTTCTACGGTTCGAGCGATTCCATCTCGCTTGCCGGCCCGTCCATCCTTCTTGCCTACCTCATCGGCGGGTTCATCATATTCATGATCGTGCGCGCCCTCTCCGAGATGTCGGTGGAGGATCCGCGCGCCGGCGCGTTCAGCTACTACGCCACGCGCTATTGGTCGCAGCGCGCCGGGTTCGTGTCGGGCTGGAACTACTGGTTCAACTACATCCTGGTGTCGATGGTGGAGCTTTCGGTGGTGGGATCGTTCGTGAACTACTGGTTCCCCGCCATCCCGCAGTGGGTTTCCGCGGCGTTCTTCCTGGTGCTCATCACCTGCATCAACCTTCTGGGCGTGAAGCGCTTCGGCGAGTTCGAGTTCTGGTTCGCCATCATCAAGATCGCCGCGGTCATCGCCATGATCATCGGCGGCTTGGCGGTGATCGCGTTCGCGCTGCCCACCGAGTCGGGCATTGCGGCGTCGTTCGCCAACTGGTTCCTATCCCCGGCGGGGATGTCGGGCGGGTTCTTCCCCAACGGGCTGATGCAGCAAGGACCCGACGGGACGTGGACGGGCCTTCTCATGGCGTTGTGCGTGGTTATGTTCAGCTTCGGCGGTACCGAGCTCATCGGCGTGACGGCGGGCGAGACCGAGAACCCCCGCCATACCATTCCGAAGGCAACCAACGGCATTATCTGGCGCATCCTGGTGTTCTACATCTGCGCGTTGGGCGTGATCATGGCGGTGGTGCCGTGGAACACCCTGGATGGATCCACCAGCCCCTTCGTGCAGATCTTCGATTCCGTGGGCGTGCATGCGGCGGCGGGCATCCTGAACTTCGTGTGCCTGACAGCGGTGATGAGCGTGTACAACTCGGGGCTGTATTCCAACTCGCGCATGCTGTGGTCGCTAGCGCGACAAGGCAACGCGCCGTCGTACCTGGGCACGACGAACAGCCGCGGCGTGCCGGTGGCGGGCGTGCTCACCTCCGCCGCGGTGACGGTCATCGCCGTGGTGGTGGTGTTTCTGTGGCCCGAATTCGCATTCAACTACCTGATGAGCATCGCGACCATCTCGGCCATCATCAACTGGTCCATCATCATGATCACCGAAATGAAGTTTCGCAAGAAGGTGGCGGCAGGAGAGGGCCCGGGCGAGCTTGCGGGCAAGATGGGCAGGGAAGCACTTGCCGTTATTCACTTCAAGCTGCCGTTTGCGCGAATCACGCCGTTCGTGGTGCTGGCGTTTCTAGCGTGCGTGGTGGTTGTGATGTGCTTTAGCCCTAGCTATGCCGTCGCTGTGGTGATCGGCCCCATCTGGCTGGCTGTTCTGCTGATCGCCTATCAGCTGACTCAGGTGAAGAAGCGCTAGGGGCGTAGGGTCGCAGAGCAAGCCGGGCAGCTGCCCGGCT
>JAXJZF010000002.1:0-385352 GCA_036306585.1 Eggerthellaceae bacterium | reverse complement strand
GGCAGCGTCGCAGTCGACCGCGGAAACTCGAAGGCGCCCGCCATCGGCACGATGGACGCCACGGCGAACGTCTCCGTTTCGGGCGGCAGCGTCACGGTCGCTGGCGGCAGCGCGGACGCACCTGCCATCGGATCGATGAACGGGGAGACGAACATCTTGGTTTCGGGCGGCAGCGTCGCAGTCGACCGCGGAAACTCGAAGGCGCCCGCCATCGGCACGATGGACGCCACGGCGAACGTCTCCGTTTCGGGCGGCAGCGTCACGGTCGCTGGCGGCAGCGCGGACGCACCTGCCATCGGATCAATGAACGGGGTGGCGAACGTCGCGGTATGGGGCGGCTATATCGACACAGGTACGACGTTTGAGTACGGCAAGCTTGCCATCGGCAGCCAAAACGCCGATGCCACCGTGCGCGTTTTGGGTGGGACGCTGGATATTGCCTTCGGCGGCTGCGGAGTTGCGACCGACAGTGAAGAAATAGAGGGCACCATCATCGTGAGCGGCGGCTCGCTGACCGGCTTCGCGATGAAGGGCGGCGGCGCGCTTCCCAGTTACTCGGCGGTAAACGCACAGGGCGTTGCGGTTCATCGCACGTTCGTGCCGCTCAAGGGATCCCAGGCGGGCACGTCTGTCACGTCGCTGGACGTGTTCCCCGAGTACTACGGTCTCAACGATCTGCGTACTTCCAGAATACAAGTGCAGCCCAACGTGGTGAAGTCCGGCGTTATGGTGTGGATTCCCGATAACGGCGTGGTCACGGGCGCCGTCGATGGCGACGGGACGTGCTACACCGGCGAGATCCACCCCACCGAGCCGACATCGTCCCTCGACTACGGCGAGCTGGAGCCCACCGCCAACCTCACGCTCGATTGCAACACGGCGGCTGGCTACGACGGTTCGGTTCGCGTGAGCAAGGGCAGCCCGGTGACGCAAGCGGATGTGATGGAAGAGGTCGAATCGTTCGACGATTTCGAACTCGACGGGTTCTTCACGGAAGTGGACGGTGGGGTCATGGCGATGAACCCGTCGTACGAGCTCGTGCCGAACGTGGACGGATGGGTTGACGCATTCGGCAATTGGCTGCGGACCGATGCGCCCTTCACGCTGTATGCGCACTGGAAGATCGTCACCACGGTGAGCTTCCATTCGAACGTTCCGGCGGGCGCCAGCACCCAGGTTGCGGGCGAGATGGCGGATCAGGAACTTTTATATGGCGAGACGGGGAAAGCGCTTCAAGAGTGCTCGTACTCGCTGCCGGGTTACCGATTCGCAGGCTGGAACACGAGCCCCGATGGTACGGGCACGCCGTACGGGAACGGCGCAGACGCCTCCGGCCTCGCAAGCGATACCGGCGGTACGGTTGACCTTTACGCACAGTGGACTCCGCTTACCTATACTGTCGCCTTCCAACCGGGCGAGGGCGTCACTGGGACGATGGAGCAGCAGACCCTCACCTTCGACGCACCCGCATCCCTTAGTCCGAACGCCTTCTCGAACGGGGGAGCGGCGTTCCTCGGCTGGGCCGACACATCGACCACCGGCACCTCCCGTCTGCTCTCCGACGGTCAAACCGTGGTGAACCTGTGCTCGCTGGATGACAGCGGCACGCCGCAGGACATCACGTTGCAGGCCATCTGGTCCTGGGACGACGGCGCTTACGTTTCGGTAACGAAGGACGGCTTCCCCGTGCAGGGTGCCAGCGTACAGCTCGAAGGTGAGCAGGGCGCTGGCCCTATCGGACTCTCCATGGGAAGCCAGCCGGGCATCTACTCCGCCAGCGAGGTGGAGCCAGGGGAATACGCGGTACGTGTCG
The DNA here is from genome assembly GCA_036306585.1 of Eggerthellaceae bacterium. Taxonomy (GTDB): domain Bacteria; phylum Actinomycetota; class Coriobacteriia; order Coriobacteriales; family Eggerthellaceae; genus Aphodovivens. The sequence goes on along the minus strand of JAXJZF010000002.1, from coordinate 383,539 downwards.
AAGGTGCTGAAGGCAGCTACCCCGAAGCGACGGCGAGGGTGACCGTTGTCTCCGGCGAAGCCGCCACCGTCTCCATCTCCTACAGCACGATCACGCTGGAGGAAGACGCGCGCGTTTCCGCCATGCTCGACAGCGAGTCTGCGCCCTGCTCAAAGACGGTGGTGACCGGCTCCTCGGTTGAGATCGCGGCCGGTACGTCCGCGGAGGGCTACCTTTTCGACGGTTGGGACGTTCGCGAGGGCTGGCTGGGCGAGGGCTTCGACCCGGCGAAGGCCGGATCCCAATCCGTTACGGTGCCGGGCACGGTGACGCTCGCGCCATCGTCGCGCCCCATCTCGTACACTGTCAGCTTCGACGCAAACGGCGGCGATGGCGACATGCCGGAGGCGGCGATGGTCTACGGCCAAAGCGCCAACCTCCCCTCGAACCGGTTCACGCGGGATGGGTACGAGTTCGCCGGTTGGAACACCGAACGGGACGGATCGGGCCTTTCCTTCGCTGACGGTGAGGAGGTTTCCAACCTGGCGGCAGTGGACAGCGCCATCGTAACCCTGTACGCTCAGTGGAACGCCATCACCACGGTGCGCTTCCATCCAAACCCGCCCGAAGGTGCCAGCACCCAGGTGGAAGGCGATATGTTCGACCAGGAAATCGTCTATGGGCAGACGGGGGCTTCGCTGCACGCATGCGGCTATATGCTTCCGGGTTACGAATTCGCCGGCTGGAATACAGAATCCGATGGGACAGGACGGTCCTACGCTGACGAAGAGGAGGCCGCGAATCTCGCCAAAGAAGCCGGCGGCACGGCAGACCTCTACGCCCAGTGGAGACCACGCACCTACACCATCAACTTCGAAGCAGGCGAGGGCACCGGGACCATGGCTCCCCAAATCTTCACATTCGACCAGTCGGCAACACTCGACGCCAACGTCTTCTCCAACAGCGGTGAGGAGTTCCTGGGCTGGGCCGATGCGTCCACGACGGGCAGCTCGCTTTTCTACGCCAATGAGCAGGAGGTCGTGAACCTGTGCACGCTGGACGAGCGCGGCGTGCCGCAGGGCATCACGCTCACGGCCATCTGGTCGTGGGGCAATTCGGTGCGCGTGACGGTGGCGAAGGACGGCGTTCCCGTGCAAGGCGCCTGCGTCGAGCTTGTGGGCGAGCAGGGCGAAAAGCCCATCGTCCTCTCCGCTGAAGCGGACGAGAGCGTTTACACTACCAGCGAACTGGAGCCCGGCGAATACACGTTGAACGTAGCTGAAGGGCCCGATGGCGAATATCCTGCCGCTTCGAAAAGCGTGACCGTTCCGTTGGGCGGGACGTGCTCGACCTTCGTCAGCTTCAGCACCATCACCCTCGAAGGCGATGCGCATGCCTCCGTATCCCTCAACGGGCAGCCTGCACCGTACTCCCTTGTGGTGGCTACCGGGTCCGAGGTGCAAATCGGCGTCGATGAAACGGAGCAGGGGTACCTCTTCGACGGCTGGAATGTGAGCGAGGGCTGGATGGGCGATGACTTCAATCCGGCGAGTGCCGAAACCCAGAAGGTGACGGTGCCGTGGAAGGTGACGCTCGAAGTTGCGTCGCGCCCCATTTCGTACACAATCGGCTTCGATGGCAACGGCGGCGAGGGTTCGTTGGCCGACATTTCGGCCTTTTACGATTGCGGCGTGACGCTTCCAGCTAACGCGTTTGTCAAAGACGGCTATGAGTTCGCCGGCTGGAACACCGAAATGGACGGCTCGGGCGCTTTCTACGCCGATGGGGCGCAGGTTTTCAACTTGACGGCAACCGATGGTGTCGCTGTAACCCTGTACGCCCAGTGGATAGAGTCCGCCCCCGTCGACCCGGATGACCCGAACCCTCCGGTGACTCCCGCCGAAGCCGATGGACGCGGGGATGCTGATGGATCCGGCGACGGTTCGCCTTCTTCCGACGGGGGCCGGCGGCGCGCCTCTGGCAGGCTTGCAGGTTCCGGCGATCCTACGGCTACGCTTATGATGCCCTTAGCGCTGTTGGGCTCGGTTTCGGCAACGGCGCTCATCGCCGCTGTGGGGGCTCGGCGCAAGGTCGCTCGTAAAGCATAGCTTTTTCTCCTAAAGGCATAGGCGGGGTTTCGCGCGGCTGACGAAACCCCGCTCGGAAGGTTTTCGGAAAAGGGTCGCATGGAATACCAAGATGTGAATGCAACGGCAAAGCAATGGGATGTTTCCGCCAGGCTCGTCCAACGCCTGTGCGCTGAGGGGCGCATCCGGGGCGCGTGCAAGATTGGCGGGTCGTGGGCGATCCCGACGGACGCGCAGAAGCCGGACGACCCCCGCAGGGTGCCGGCGGTGAACCCGTCGCAATCGTGCGCTGCCAAAGCTCCGGCCGCGAGTGATGGAGACGAGGGCTTTCCCCTGTTCTCTCGTCTCATGCCTCTCATGAACACTCCGTTCGAACTCGGGCATTGCGAAGACGCCATCGCCGCCCTCGACGACTCCGAAATGCGTAGCGTCGCAAGAGCCGAGCAATGCTATTTCATGGGACGGGCGGAAGAGGCGGCTCGCATTTCAGGTGGGCTGTTGGAGAGCCCCGATCTTGCTGTGCGTCTTTCCGCTTGCCTCATCTACGCCTATGCGAGCCTGCCGTTGGGTAACATCAACGGTGCTCGTTATGCGCTTGCGGAGCTGAACATAGCGCTGCAGAAGGAGTCGTTCGGCTCATCTGATGCCAATCGCGCGGCAGGGGCGTTCACCGCCTATGCCGCGTCTGTCTTGTTGCATCTGCCGTTGCCCGACGATCTTCCTCCCGCAGACGATTTCCTCCCCTTGCTGCCCGCGGGACTGAGGTCGTTCGTCATGTATGTGAGGGCGCATCAGCTGTACCTGCATGGCGACTACTCGCGCAGCCTGGGTTTGGTGGAAGCCACGCTGATGATGCGCGAGGCGATGTATCCCATACCTGAGATATACCTGCATCTCGTGACGGTGATGGACTGCATGAGCTTGAAGCGTGTGGACGATGCGCGCTCGTATCTGCTGTCGGCGTGGAGCCTTGCGCGCCCGGACGGCCTCATCGAGGCGTTCGCGGAGCACCATGGGCTGTTGGGCGGCATGCTCGAATCCGTCATAAAGAAGGGGTGGCCCGAGGAGTTCAAGGCTATTATCGACATCACCTATCGGTTTTCCGCCGGTTGGCGGCGCATCCATAATCCCGTAACGCACGAGACGGTCGCCGACAACCTCACAACCACAGAATTTGCCGTGTCGATGCTTGCCGCGCGCGGGTGGACCAATCAGGAGATCGCCCGCCATCTGGACATTTCCGCAAATACGGTGAAAAGCTATCTTTCCTCGTCGTTTCGCAAGCTAGGCATCAGCCGCCGGCAGGAGTTGGCCAGGTTCATGCTGCGTTAGGGGAATCCGGTTTCGTCGCGCGTCTTGTCGATGCAGCTGGACGGGCGATGGCGGGTTCGTCGTGAGCGCCGCCTGTTGACCTACAGCACCGGGTAGCTGCCCAGCACCTTCACCTCGCGCAGCTTCAAGCGCAGGCAATTCAGCGCCGTCTGCACGGCGAGGTCGTTGATGGACTGTTCGAACTCGATGAAGAACATGTAGTCGCCAAGCGTCTGCTTGGTGGGACGAGATTGGATGAGCGATAGATTGATGCCCGCGTAGGCAAACTCGGACAGGATCATGTTCAGTGTGCCGGCGCGGTCCTCGCGCAGGAACAGGGCGAGCGAGGTTTTATGGCGCTCGCCGGTGAACACCGGTCCGTGGCCCTGGCGTCCGATAAGGGCGAATAATGTCTGGTTGCCGAAGTGATCCTCGATATCACGCTCGAGCACCTTTGCGCCGTGGATATTCGCCGCCAACTCGTTGGCAATGCCTGCCACTTGGATGTCATTAGCTGCCATGCGAGCGCTATCCGCGGTGGACGATGTGATGATGGACGCGCGCCCCGGTAGCTTTTCGGCAAGGAAACGACGGCACTGGGCCAGGCCCTGCGCATGCGATGCCACGCTGCGGATGTCCTCCGGCGCCGCGTCGGGGTGGCACACCAGACAATGGTGGATGTCGACGATCTCCTCGCCTAAGATCACCGCTGAGCTTTTAAATGCGAAGTTGTCGAGTGTGGCGGTCACCGGCCCTTCCAGCGCGTTCTCCTTTGCCACCACACCGTATTCGCACTTGCCGCGATCGACGCAGTCGAATACCTCGTCGAAGGAAGAGCATTCGATGTACTCGGGGTGTTCCAGGCCAAGCCGCTTAGCGAATGCGCGCGCCGCTTCGTCGGAGTAGGTTCCGATGGGCCCAAGGAAGGCGAGTGCGGTTTCGTTTGCTGGCATGGTCGGTCCTTTCCTGTTCTCGGCGATCGCGCAAAACGTGCATTGCAGCATTATAGGGCTTTGAACGGGTGAGCAGCGCTTTTAAGCAGCGAGCGCATAGGATCGTCCGAAAATTGTTACTAATTCTTAGCTCCGTAACATTTTCGCGCCATTGGCGGAAGGTTGTAAACTTTTTGTCGGTTCGACCACAAACTTGTGCGTGTTATATGGATAATGATTGCCAGTGTCAAAAGACGAGAGAGCACCAAAGGAGGTGTGCGCATGGAAACTGAAGCCATGGCTACTGAGTTTCAGAGCATGCTCGAGGCGCGTGGCGTCACGCGTCGAAGCTTCATGAAACTCTGCGGCGCTATCGCCGTTGCGGCCGGGCTGGGCGAGCTGGCTGCTCCGCGTGTGGCGCAGGCGCTAGAGGAATCCGTGATCGGCGCGACGAGGGGTAACCTTTATCCGGTGATTTGGATCGAGGGCGCTTCCTGCACGGGATGCACGGAGTCTTTCGCCCAGGTTGAAACGCCTGATGCGGCGACGGTGGTTCTGGATATGATCTCCCTGAACTACTCCGAGACCCTTTCTGCTGCTGCAGGCTATTCAATGGAAGAAGCCAAAGCGCAAACGATCGAGGCGGGCAACTACATCCTCATCTATGAGGGTGCTGTGCTCGAAGGCTGGGATGGACAGGCTCTGCGTGTTGCGGACATGCCTGGCACCGAGCATCTGGTGGAAGCGGCGGCAAACGCAAACGCCGTCGTGGCGCTGGGTTCTTGCGCGGTCAACGGCGGCTGGATGGCCGCTCACCCCAATCCTTCTCATGCTTTGGGTGTTCAGCAGTACCTGCAGAAAGCGGGCATCACCAACGTTCCTGTTGTGAATGTCCCCGGTTGCCCCGCCAATCCTGAATGGCTGATGGCCGTTTTGGTTGATGTGGTGATGATGAACCAGCTGCCGGAGTTGAATTCCCAGAACAAGCCCGCTGGCATTTTCGATCAAACCATTCACGATAACTGCGAGCGCCGCGGTCACTTCGAAAATGGCGAATTCGTTTACGAGTTCGGCTCCGAAGAGGAGGCCAAGGGCTACTGCCTGTACGCTCTTGGGTGCCGTGGTCCGCAAACGAAATCCAATTGCGGTATCACGCTGTGGAACAATCGCCGCAGCTGGTGCGTTCAGGCTGGTGCGCCTTGCATTGGCTGCTGCGAAGCCAACCCGAACAATCCTGGCGATAACTGGGTCGAGGTAAACACCCCGTTCCTCAAGCGTCATCGCGATTTGCTCATTGGCGATTGGATGGTTCAGCCTGGCACGATAGCCCTGGGTCTTACCGGGCTCGTTGCTGCTGCACTGGTCGTTCACGGCTTCGGCATGAAGATGTCCGGCCGCATGGACGGCGGCGCCGACTTCGAGAAGGTCCGCGCATGGGATGCCAAGCATTCCGATAAATCTATTGGCAAGTACGACCTGACGACCGAGGAGAATAAGGAGCTGGCGAAGGAGAACTCCCAGTCCGCTTCCGCATCCGCCGTCGTGGCCGACGATAACACAGAAGAAGGGAGGTAAGCCCGCATGACTCGTTCCGTAATCGACCCGATCACCCGTATCGAGGGTCATCTGCGCGTCGAGATGGAGGTGCAGAACGGCGTCGTGACGGATGCATGGGTATCCGGCGGCTGCTTCCGCGGCATGGAACTGGTTGTGGAGAACCGTACGCCTGAAGATGCTGCTCAGATCGTTCAGCGTATTTGCGGCGTTTGCCCGGTTTCCCACGCTCACGCCTCCTCCATTGCGGCCGAGAAGGCTTACGGCATCACCATTCCGAACAACGCACGTATCATCCGTAACCTTATCGAGGGCGCTCAGTTCCTCCACAGCAATATCCTGTGGTTCTACAATCTGGCGGCCCTCGACTACGTCAACCCGCTTAACGCCCTGAAGGCAAATCCGGGTGACGCCTATGATCTCGCTCAGGCTGCCGGCACATCCATGAACACCGATTTCGTGGCGCTGCAGGAGCATCTGTCCGCATTCGCTGCGAATGGACAGCTTTCCATCTTCTCTGGCAACTGGTTCGACGCCGACGACGGCACCGCCTATAAGCTGCCTCCTGAGCTCGACCTCATCTGCACCGCCCACTATCTTGAGGCGTTGAAGATGCAGGCTAAGGCCTCCGAGGTCGCAGCGCTGCTGGGCGGCAAGATGCCGCATGTCATGACGCTCATCCCGGGCGGCACGTCGTTCGTTCCCACCCAGCAGAAGCTCGATGACCTCAAGGCCTTGTGCGATGAAATCTATAACTGGGTCGAGGCCACGATGATCCCCGACACATTGGCGCTGGTTCCGTACTACACCGACGCCCTCACCTTCGGCAAGGGCTGCGGCCGCTACATCGCTTGGGGCGTGTTCGAGCGCAAGGAGGGCTTCGGCGGCGATTACATCGAGCAGATGAAGAACCGCTACCTGCCCATGGGCGTGCTCGATGAGAACCTCAACGTCACCGATGTTCAGGAGAATCTCATCACCGAGTACGTTGGCCACTCCTGGTACAAGGGCGATGGCACCTACACGTCCCCGTACTTCACCACCGAGCCCGAGTTCACCGAGTACAATGTCGAGGACCGTTACTCTTGGGTCAAGTGCCCGCAGTACGACGGCAAGCCGATGGAGGCCGGTTCCATGGCCCGTCTGCTGTCCGCCTACGTTCGTGGCGTTCCCTTCGTCGTCGAGCAGGTTGACGGCCTGCTGGAGGCTCTGGGCGCACCCGGCGACTTCAGCATCGCCCAGTCCACGCTCGGCCGCACCGGCATCCGCCAGATCGAGACACTCTACGTTGCCGGCCTCATGCGCGAGTGGGTCGACGAGTTGATCGAAGCCGTTCAGAGCGGCGATAGCGAATACTTCCGCGCTCCCACGCAGATCACCGGCAAGGGCACGGGCTTCTGGGAGGCTCCGCGCGGCGCCCTCTATCACAGCGAGGAAGTCAAGGACGGCAAGATCACCGGTTACCAGATCATCATTCCGTCTACATGGAATCTCGCACCGAAGAACGCTAACGGCGAGAACGGCCCGTTGGAGCAAGCCCTGATCGGCTGCCCCGTGGGCACTATCGAGAAGCCCATCAACGCTCTCCGCACGGTTCACAGCTTCGACCCCTGCACGGCATGCGCGGTTCACATCACCGAGCCTGCTACGGGCAAGAGCTTCGAGACGGTCACGAGCCCTTGGGGGGTGAAGTAAGATGGCGCATCTCGCACATTACAAAGAGGCTCATCCGCTGCCGTTCGTCATCACGCACTGGATCAATCTTGTTGCGATGATCCTGCTGATCGTCACCGGTTTCAGCATCCATTTTCCGTTTTGGCCTGATTTCATGGGCGTTGCTCGCGGCGTGCATATCTTCTGCGGCTTTGTTCTGTTCATCAATTGCATTGTCCGCGTAGTGCTCGCCTTCTTCGTTAAGACGGCGCCTACCGGCGGCACTCGCAAGACGGTCAAGGATTACAAGACCTGGCTGCCCCAGAAAGACAATCGCCATCAGGCTGGTGCTTGGATCAAGTATTATCTGTTCCTGAAGAAGGATCATCCGTTGGGAGCTAAGCTGGGTGTTCCGCAGAAGATCAGCTACCTGCTTATCCCTATTCTCATCATCGTTATGTTCTACACTGGCCTGTGCCTGTGGGGCACCACGATGAATCTGCCGTTCTTCGCGGCGGGTACCGAGCTGGTGGGCGGGGCGATGTCCATGCGCATCATCCACTACTTCCTGATGTATGTGTTCATCATCTTCATGTTCATCCACATTTACCTGGCGAACATCGAAGGCATCGCGCCTACACTGCTTATGTTCTTCCATAAGGAGCATGGCGGCTTGGTGTACGATCCTGATAAGCACGTCATCGTCGGTGAGGATGATCTGAGGCACTAATTGCCCGCAGACCGATTCGCTTAGGAGCCCGGCAATGGAGCCGGGCTCCTTTTTTTGTTTCCTAGCATATACTTTTGTCATTGATTGAGAAGGGGGCGGTTGTGGCCGAGCTTAGCGACGAGCAGATCAAGCAGGAGAAGAAGTTTCTGAAGGGCATCCCGCGGTTCAATATCGGGGCGTTCTTGCTACCGCCGGTTTGGGGCCCGGCGCATGGCATCTGGGCCTCCATCATCTTTTACCCTCTTTGGCTTGTGGCCGACAACTCCTTCTATGCGGCGTTCGCTCAGCGTACGCCGCTCGCCATTGCCCTCGCCGCCATCATCTTCGTCGTTTTAGTGGCGCTTACCATCGCGTTCTCGCTGATAGGGCAGCCCATTGCCGCACACCGTGCGGCAAACCGCGGCAAAACGAAGGAGCAGTACCTCAAAGAGCAGCGCATTTGGGCGGCGGTGTGCGTCGTCGTGGGGATCGCCGCGCTTGCGGCGGCCACTTATTACAACCTGGTTATCCGTCCGACGATGGGGGAGTAGGACATGGTGGGCATCGAGCAACGTCCGGTGGAGGAGCGCCCCGGTACCATTGCGGTTTTGTGCGTGGGCAACAAGCTTATGTTGGATGACGGCCTCGGGCCGGCGGTCTACGAGGAGCTTGTGAACGGCTATGATATCCCCAACAACGTGAAGCTGTACGACATCGGTTGTCTGAGCATGGACATGCTGTTCGTGGTGGATGAGTTCGACTTGGTCATTACTGTGGATGCGGTGGACGGCACCGATGCCGAGCCGGGCACAGTGTTCCGCTTTCAGCCCGATGCGATGGCGCGCCATTCGGGGGCGACCGCATCGCTCCATGATCTGAAGCTAGTGGACCTGTTCGACGCGGCGATGCTTCTGGGTTATGAGGCTGAGGGTCTGTGCCTGGGGATGCAGGTGGAGAACCCATCGCCTGCCGAGGTGACTATCGGCCTTACGCCTAAGGTGCACGCGGCGCTGCCCCTGCTGGTGGAAACGGTGGTGGCCGAGTTGTACAAGCAGGGGGCGGTGCTCACCAAGAAGCAGATCGAATAGCGCTTCCAACGTGGAGGGATTGTGTACAACGCCCCTGATGGCGCCTGCTTGTTTGCAATTTCGGGGAAGCAGGGTATGCTTGCCCCATCACACACCATCCGCCTGATTAAGCGGGCACGGCAAGCATGTGCACGCCCGCAAGGGAAGAAGTTAGGAGAGCTGTCAATATGGAAATCAAGATTACCCCTGCTGCCGAGCACTACCGCGACAAGATGTTCGACGGCGTTCCTTCGATGCTAGCCGAAACCGATCCGGAGTTCGTGGCGATCTACGAGAACTTCGCTTTCGACAAAGTGCCTAACAGCTCGGATCTGGATGCGCACTCCCGGTTCATCGCGGTCATATCGGCCCTTATCGGATGCCAAAGCGTCACGGTGTTCCCGTTGCTTGTATCTGCTGCGCTGGAGTTCGGATTGAAGCCTATCGAGATTCGGGAGGTCGTATACCAGTCCGTTGCCTACCAGGGTAGTGGCCGTATGCTTAAGTTCATCCCGTTGATGAATGATGTGTTCCGTAACCATGGCATCGAGCTGCCTCTTGAGGGCACTGCGACGGTCGCCCATGAGGATCGCCGCCGTGCAGGCAATGCGCTGCAAGTCGAAATCTTCGGCGAGGACATGCGCGAGTCGTACAACCAGGGCGATGAGCAGACCCGACACATCAATGAATGGCTTTCTTCCAATTGCTTCGGCGATTGGTATAGTCGCGAGGGCCTGAGCCTAGCCGACCGCGAGCTGGTTACATTCTGCTTGCTGGCTGCGCAAGGCGGCTGCGAGCCGCAGCTCACCTCGCATGCGAAAGGCAACATGAACCTGGGCAATGGTCGCGACTACCTTATCAAGGTGGTTTCACAACTAGTGCCTTACCTGGGCTTCCCCCGTTGCCTGAACGCGATCAACTGCGTCAACAAGGCAGCCGAGCAGGACTGAACTGCAACACGGAGGCATCCTAAGCCCCTTGCCGTCGGCGAGGGGCTTTTTTAGTGCGGCGGAACATGCGCTTAGCTTGGTGTTCCGACGATGGTACAATCGTGTGCGCTGCCTGAATCCGGGTGGCTGGGACATCGCATATCGGCCGCTTATGCGGCTTTTCGAGTATGAAGGGAACTGCAGGTGCTCATCGATTCGCTGACTTTCGCCTTGGAGCGTTCGGACTGCATGGACACGTTTTGGGGAAAGCTCGATGCTGGGGAAGACTCCACGTTGGGCGTTGCCAACTCCGCACGCCCTTTCATGGTCGCTGCGCGGTTTGCGCATAAGCCTCAGACGACGCTCGTGGTGGTGGCGGGCGAGGACGCCGCTTTGACGTTCGCGCAGCAGATGGCCGCGTACCTGGGTGACCGGAAGGTGCTTCGCTTCCCTGAGCGCATTGACACGCCCTATGGGTCGAAGCCCGTAGACGCATCCGCCGTCGCACGCCGCATGCAGGCAGCCTATGCGCTTGTCGAGGGGCTGCCCGTTGTGGTGGTGTCGAGCGCTCGTGCCCTGCTGCGTCTGATGCCTCCGGCAAAGACGCGCGTGTTCGAGCCGATCATTCTGGACGTGGGCAAGGAGCTTGCCGACCAGCCCAATGCGCAGCGAACCGGCATCGATGCCTTCGAGGACCTGGCGCAGGCGCTGGTGGACCGCGGCTATCAGAACACCGGGGAGCTGGATGGCCCGGGCACCTTCTGCGCGCGCGGCGGCACCATCGATGTGTATCCCGGCAACCTGGTGTACCCGGTGAGGATAGACTTCTTCGGCGATGAAGTCGACGAGATTCGTCGGATCGTACCCACCACCGGGCAGACCATCTGCTCGCTCTCGTCAACGAGCATCTTTCCCGTCCGAGAGTATTCCTGCGGGAATGACGTTCTGACGCGCGCCCGAAAGAAGCTAGAGGTGCCTGCGCGCACCAACCCGGTGCTGCGCGACCTGTTCGAGAAGCTTGACGGAGGATTGCGCTTCGACGGCGCTGATGCGCTGCTGCCGTTCCTGTACGACGACCTGCAGACGCTTGGCGACTACCTGCCGGCAACTGCGCTCTCGACGCTGGTGGAGCCTCGCTCGCTATTCGACGACGCGGCGCACTTGTTCGAGGACCTGCTGGCTCGTGCGAAGGGCTCGAGCATCCCCGTGGAAAGTCTGTACGGCAATCCCGCGCAGCTTTCCTTCGGTGCTTGCCAGCGTGCCACCTATGTATCCATCATGCGCGTGGGCGGTCAGATCGATGACGAACTGCCCGTGAAACGTGTGGAGGTGGCGGGACATCCCGACAAGCTGTTCGGGCGCCTGCGCACCCTGCTTGATGCCGACTACACGGTGGCGTTCAGCGTGCCCAACTACCGCGCGCGTGAGGACATGAAGCTCGCGTTGGTTGACCACGGCCTGCCCATTCAGGAACGGTTGGATATTGGGCTTGACGGCAACGTGCCCGATGAGACCGAGGGCGCCGCGAAGCGCCGACTGCGCCGTGGTGTGGTGAACGTGGTGGATGTGGAGATCCCGCTAGGGATGATCATCCCCAAGGCGAAGGTGGCCCTGGTGAGCATTTCCGACACGCAGGGGGCCTCCGCTGCGCGGCCCAGCCGCCATGTGGACATCACTGACATCACGTTCCCGTTCAAGCCAGGCGACTACGTAGTGCATGCCGCGCACGGCGTTGCGCATTTCAAAGAGTTGGTGCAGCGTGAGATCGATGGCACCGTGCGCGACTATCTGTTGCTGGAATATGCCGAAGGCGACAAACTTTATGTTCCGGTGGAGCAGCTGGACCGCGTGACGCGTTACGTGGGCCCCGAGGGAGCTAGCCCGCGTCTGACCCGTCTGAACACCGCCGACTGGTCGCGCGCTTTGCAGAAGGCGCGAAAAGCCACCAAGAAGCTCGCGTTCGATCTGGTGGACGTCTACACGCGTCGCGCCTCGGTTCAGGGCTTCGCTTTCAGCCCCGACACTGCCGCCCAGCGCGAGATGGAGGAGGCCTTCCCCTATCAGGAGACTCCCGACCAGCTGCGCGCCATCGCCGATGTGAAGGCCGACATGCAGTCGCCTAAACCGATGGACCGCCTCATCTGCGGCGACGTGGGCTTCGGCAAGACTGAGGTCGCCCTGCGCGCGGCGTTCAAGGCCACGCAGGACAATAAGCAAGTGATGGTGCTGTGCCCTACCACCATCTTGGCGCAGCAGCACTACACCAACTTCAAGGAACGCTGCGAGCCTTTCGGCGTGACGGTGGAAGTGCTTTCGCGCTTCCGCAGCGACGTGCAGCAAGCGCAGGCGCTGGCTGGTTTCGCGGATGGCAGCGTGGATATCCTGGTGGGCACGCATCGGTTGCTCAGCCGTGATGTGAACCCGCATGATCTAGGCCTTGTCATCATCGACGAAGAGCAACGCTTCGGCGTTGGGCACAAGGAGCAGATGAAGAACCTGCGCGAGTCGATCGACGTACTCACCATGTCTGCCACGCCCATCCCGCGTACCATGCAGATGTCGCTTTCCGGCGTGCGCGACATGAGCCTGATCATGACCCCTCCGGACGACCGTCGCCCCGTGGAGGTGCATGTGGGCGAGTGGGACCCCGACATCGTGAGCGGAGCCATCCGCCGGGAACTCGCGCGCGGTGGGCAGGTGTACTACGTCAGCAATCGCGTGCGCTCTATCGACGAGGCGGTGCGTCGTGTGGCGGCGGCTGCCGGGGAGGCGCGTGTGGGGGCGGCGCACGGCCAGATGAGCCGTGAAGAGCTCGAGCACGTGATGGAAGATTTCTCGGCCGGACAGTTGGACGTGCTCGTGGCAACCACCATCATCGAGAGCGGCATCGACAACCCCCATACCAACACGCTCATCATCGAGGACGCCCAGCGACTGGGTCTGGCGCAGATGTATCAGCTGAAGGGCCGCGTGGGAAGGTCGTCCACGCAGGCGTACGCCTATTTCATGTTCCCCGAGAAGGTGAGCCTGACCGAAGAGGCGCAGGCGCGCCTGACTGCCCTCGACGAGCACACCGACCTGGGCAGCGGCATGCGCATCGCCATGCGCGACTTGGAGATCCGCGGCGCGGGCAGCCTACTGGGCGCCGAGCAGTCGGGCAACATGAGTGCGGTGGGCTTCGACCTGTTCGCGCAGATGTTGGCACAGGCCGTCAACGCCACGCGTGAGGGCGACCTGAAGGCGGTCGACCAGCTTCCCCCGGCGCTGTCCGATATCACGGTGAACATGCCGGGACATACTTACCTTCCCGAGGACTACATCCCCGATGCCGATGAACGCGTGTTGTGGTACCGCAAGATCGCCTGCGCTTCCACGCCGCAGTCGGTGGACGATATCGAGCAAGACCTACTGTCCAAGCGCCCCGACATTCCTCCGGCGGCACGGGCGCTTCTGCAGAAGGCGCGCATCAAGGCGTTCGCGTCCGAGCATCGCATCCGTATGGTGTCGGTGACGGGCGGCAAGCTGGTGGTGGAGCCCGTCGATATCGCCAAGACGCAGATGACGCCGTTGCGCCGTGCGGGCGGGCGCTATCTGCAGGACAAGCGGAAGCTGACGCTGCCGTTGCGCTATTTCAAGCTGGAAGAGGGCGACAGCCTGCTGGGCCCTGTCGCGGAGTTTCTGCGCGATCTGGTGAGAGAAGGGGAAAAGCGATGAGCTCCAAACCCGTCCCGCAGACGGCCGAAGAGGGCAAGGCGTTTTTCCGTCGCCGGTTTTGGCGCGGAGTCATCGCTGCCATCGTAGGCGGCGCGTTCTGGGGATTCTCCGGCACGTGCGCCCAGTACCTCTATCAGCACTACGATATCGCACCGCTGTTCATCACCTGGGTGCGCATGCTGGGTTCTGGCATCCTGTTCCTGTTGCTGCTGCTCGTCACACAGCGCGGCAAGCTGAAGGCCATCGTATCCAGCAAGGCGACGCTCGGGCGGCTGGCTTTGTTCGGGATCGCAGGGTTATTCCTGTGCCAGTTCACCTACACGTCGTCGGTGGACGCCACCAACGCCGGCACGGCTACGGTGCTCCAAAGCCTTAACACCGTGTTCATCTTGTCGGTGACCTGTATCGCCGTTAAACGCGCGCCGCGGCCCTTGGAACTGGGTGGCTTGGCGTTGGCTCTGGCGGCAACGTGGTTAATATCCACGCAGGGAAACCCCGCCGCGTTGATGATCCCCCTTGCCGGCCTGGCGTGGGGCCTGATCAATGCCGCCTCGTGCACATTCTACATCATGTACCCCAAGAAGCTGTTCGCGCAGTTGGGCAGCCTTCCCGTCACGGGCATCGGCATGTTTATCGGCGGCGTTGCCGCGGCGATTATTTGGGCGTCGGGCGGCCTATGGGGCGTGCCTCCCGTCGTGCCGCAGCTTGGACTCGATGGCATAGCGGTGCTTGCGGGCATCGTGGTGGTGGGCACGTTTGCCGCTTTCGGCCTCTATTTGCACGGTGTATCCATCGTGGGGTCGGTCAAAGGCGGCCTTTTAGGGACTACCGAGCCTGCCAGCGCGATGATCATCGCGGCGCTGTGGCTGGGCACCGCGTTCTCGTGGGCGGATTGGTTGGGCTTGATCCTGATGGTGGCTATGATTTTCCTGGTGACGTTGTCGGGGGCCAAGGAGGGCGATGAATGATGAAGCTGAGGGTGTTCGATCTGCATTGCGACACGCTGGACCGGTTGTCCCTCTCGTGCGACCCCACGGTTCCGGGCGGGTTCTACGAGCACGATGCCAGCGTGCCGCGAGCGCGGATGAGCAAGCTCGATGCCAACGACGCGGACATCAGCCTGGAGCGTATGGCGGCGTTCGATTGGTGTCAATGCTTCGCAGTGTTCGTGCCCGATCAGCTGCGCGGCGCAGATGCATGGGCGCTGTTCGAGCGCGTGAAGGGCTTCTGGGAAGGCGAGCTTGCCCGTTGCGGCGCATCGCTTCGGCAGGTGCATGGCTTGAAAGGGGCGCTGCGTGCGTTCGACGAGGGGAAGAGCGCTGGAATCCTCACAGTGGAGGGTTGCTCGTTTCTTGAAGACGACGGTGCGGCGGAGGGCCGCTTGGACAGCCTGAGCGCAGCCGGCGTGCGCATGGCGACGCTCACCTGGAACGGGCCCAACGCGCTGGGTAGCGGCAACGACACGTCGGAGGGACTCACGCCGTTCGGCAAGCGCATGGTGGTCGAGCTGGAGCGCCGCGGCATCGCGGTGGACGCCTCCCATCTGAACCGCGCGGGGTTCAAGGACTTGCTGGATGTTGCGGAGCTTCCCTTCGCGTGCTCTCATTCCAACGCGCGGGCGGTGTGCGGCCATCCGCGCAACCTCGAGGATTGGCAGCTGCGCGAGATCGCGCAGCGCGGGGGCATCGTGGGGCTGAACTACTACAACGACTTCCTGCGCGAAGACGGCGGGCGGGCGACGCCCGACGACTTGCTGCGCCACGTGGACCGCGTCCTTGAGGTCGCGGGCGAAAGCGTGCTGGCCTTGGGCAGCGACTACGACGGCTCGGACGTGCCGGAGTGGCTTACGCCCTGCTCGAAGGTGTCCGACCTGCACGCCCTGCTGGCGCGCGAGTTCGGCGCCGAGGCAGCAGATGCCATCTTCTTCGGTAACGTGGCGCGCTTCTTCGACGGCGACTAGCCCACGCGGGAGCACACGGCTGTCATGCGGGCGATGTCCTTGCCCAGGTCATCGCTCACATCCACGGTGAAGAACGTCAGCGAGCGGCCCTCTTTGTCGCAATGGGCGTGCGCGATGAGCTTCGAACCCTTTGTGGCGCGGAAGAAGTCGATGGAGTGGTTCACCGACACGGTGGGGGGTTGCCCCACGTTGCTGGCGATGGCAAGCGAGAAATCGGCCAGGGTGAAGATAGCCCCGCCCATCACGCTGTCCATGCCGTTTCGGTGACGGTCGGTCAGCTCCATTTCGCATACGGCGTGGCCGTGCCCGCCTTCCACCACGGTGCATCCTGCCGCCTGGGTGGCGAAGCGGTCGTTTGCGAACTCCCGTTGAATGTCCTCCAACGGCGCGTTATCTCCCAAGTCCATTTCCGTGTCCTTATCGAAAGGGCCCGCGCTTTCGCGCGGGCCCTCGTGCTGTGGGGTTACTGTGCGGAGCTTTCCGCCTGCTGTGCGGCGAGCTCCTCCATCATCGTCGTCGTCTTGTCGATGCGGGCGAGCACGTCCATGCGGGGCAAAAGCTCGATGCTCTCGAACAGCGGGGGCGACACCATGTTGCCGCACACCGCCACGCGCAGGGGCTGCAGGAGGTTCTTCACCTTCATGTCAAGCTCCTCGCCCTTCTTGCGGCAGGCCGATTCCAGCGCGGCGCTCTCCCAGCCAATGGTCTCGTCGGCCAACACCGCGCGGCACGCGGCGAGCGCGTCGGCGGGACGGGCGCTTTCCTTCAGCAGGACCTTCTTCACGCTCTTCTCGTCCAGGCGCACGTTGGGACCCCAGAACAGGTACGATAGCTTGCCGGGGATCTCGTCCAGACGCTGCAGGCGCTCGGCCACCAGCGGGTAGAGGTTGGAGAACCACTCGGGCTGCTCGTCCACCAGTTCAAGCGCGCTGTCGACGGCATCCTGCGCGGGGACCAGCGGCTCGGGCTGCGGTGCGTTGGGGTCGGAGGGGTTCGCGGTGGGGACGATCTGCGGCTCACCGTCCTCAGCTGCAACGATGCCGCCCTCGGCGACCGCTTGCGCCAGCCAGGGCTTCGCCTGCTCCACGAAGGCGACCGGGCCCATCTCCTTGATGTACTGGCTGTTCATCCACGCCAGCTTGGTCTCGTCGAACACGGCGTCCTTCTTGGTCACGCGGTCCAGGCTAAACTCGCTGCACAGGGTGTCGCGGTCGATGAGGGTGGTCTCGCCGTCTAGCGACCAGCCCAGCAGCGCCAGGAAGTTCACCATGGCGTCGGCGAGGTAGCCGCGGTCGCGGAACTCCTCGACGCTTGCGGCGCCGTGGCGCTTCGACAACTTCTTGCCGTCGGGGCCCAGGATCATCGAAAGGTGCGCGAACGTGGGCACCTGGTAGCCCAGCGCCTCGTAGATGAGGATCTGGCGCGGGGTGTTGGACAGGTGGTCGTCGCCGCGGATGACGTGCGTGATGCCCATGTTGGCATCATCGCACACCACGGCGAAGTTGTAGGTGGGGCTGCCGTCGGTGCGCACGACGATCATGTCGTCCATGACGTCGGCGGGGAAGCTCACATGGCCGTACACGGCGTCGTCGAACTCGATGGGGCCGTGGTCCTCGGGCACCTTCAGGCGCCACACGTGCGGTTCGCCGGCGTCGATGCGGCGCTGGGCCTCGGCGGGGTCGATGCTGCGGCAGGTGCGGTCGTAGCCGGCATAGCCGCCCTCTTCCTTCTCCGCCTTGGCGCGCTTGGCGTCGAGCTCCTCCTTGGTGCAGAAGCAAGGGTACACCGCGCCGCGCTCCTTCAGGCGTTCGAGCGCCTCGCGGTAGGTGTCCATGCGCTGCGTCTGGAAGTACGGGCCGAAGTCGCCGCCCGCTTCGGGGCCTTCGTCCCAGTCGAGCCCCAGCCATTTCATGGCGTTGAGGATCACGTCGACATTCTCCTGCGTGGAACGCTCGGGGTCGGTGTCTTCGATGCGCAGGATGAACGTGCCGCCCATGGCGCGGGCGAACGCCCAGTTGTAGATGGCGGTGCGGGCGCCGCCCACATGCAGGCGGCCGGTGGGGGACGGCGCGAAGCGGACGCGCACCCCGTTGGAGGTCTTGGTCATGCTCTTTCCTTCTTGTTCTTTTTTGAGTTTCGCGGCTTTGCGTGCCTTCGTCCGGTTCTCGCTGCGGACGAAGAACAAGCCGAACACCACTGAAAGTATAGAGAGAATCGCCGTCACGGCAAGCCATGTGCAGCCCATCCCCACCCAAAAATTGATCGGGTACATGCAAATGAGCAGGGAATCGTTGGCGAACGTCCAAGTTCCCGCCGCGAAGAACAGCGAATGGAATGCCGTGAACAGCCCATCGAAGTCGACGGCGGCCCACAGCCCCAGCACGGCGAAAAGCGCCAGCGAGAGCACTCCTGAGTACAGCAGGGGGCGTCCCACCGAGCGCGGGCCGAACAGGTAGTTGCAACACAGCAGGCTGAAACCTGCCAGCACTGCCATCGCCAGGATGGGCGGATAGGCGCGCGAGACGACGTCGTACACGTCGTCCAGGTGCGAAATCGCGTCCGGGGTGAGCGTGTACTGCTCGTCTGCCTGTTCGAGCTCCTCGACGGTGGCGCCGGCGTAGGGGGTGTCGGCCTCGCCGTTGATGGCGGCGATAGCCGCCATCAGGTCATCGTAGTCGTGGGTGCCCACGGTGTAATCGCGCGTGGCTTCTGCTGCTTCGGAAAGCTGCAAACGCGTGAAGGGCGACAGTTCGTCGTTGGAATATGACTGCGAAAGCCCCTGCACCACCTGCGGGAGCCCGGCGCACACGGCGAACCCGCACGCAATGAACGTGAACGCCAGCGTGACGGTTGCGATGAAGTTCAGGACGGCGCGCTTGGTCTTCCCGGTCACGGCTTAGGCCTCCTCGTCGATGACGCAGTCCACCCAGATGGTGGCAGCGGTCATGCCCTGCATGTCCTTGGAGATGGTGGGCTTGGGTCCCAGGCGGCTGAACACGCCGGCGAACTTGCCGTTGAACAGGTACAGCCCGTTGATGTTGTTGTACTGGACAGGTTCGCGGCGCACCTGGTCGTCGGCCAGATCTTCGATGCCGGTGTCGGGCGGCAGGGTCTCGGTCTTGAAGGGGGTCACGTAGCGCTGGGCGATGAAGCGCGTTCCGGTTGCGTTGTTCGCAAAGCGCTTCAGGTAGGCTTCCCATTCCTCCTGCGTGCAGGCAACGCCCGCATGCACCTCGTCGGCGCCGTAGTGGTCGGCGGGCTTGATGATCCAGCCGTTCTTGTCCTCGACGAGCTGCTGCATGTCAACGTGCTCGTCGTCTAGGAAGGCGGTTTCGGGGACGGTGTCCTTCACGAAGGCCTGCTCCTCTTCGGTGAGGAAGGCGAGCGTGCGTGGGTCGTGCAGCACGCGGAAGATCTGCTTGTCGTGCACCAGGTGCCCCGCGAAGCTGCCTATGAGCGCTACGCGCTCGGCGCGGACGGCCTCGATGAGGTCCTGGGATTCGTCCCAGTGGTCCATCACGTCGTTGGTGACGCAGCGACGCCAGATGGCGTCGACCTTCTTGCCGTCAGGGTCGCGCAGCGCGTGCCCGTCGAACTTCAGATCGCGCACGTCCCACACCGAGCAGAACGCATTACGCGTGCTGAAGTTGCGGGCGTACATCTTGAACTCGTCCACCACGCCGTTTTCCAGGTAGTCGACGATGGCCAGATGGGGGTTGGCCACTTTGTGGTCGTAGGTATCGTAGATCTTCAGGAACTCCTGCACCCAGCTGGCGAACAGCTCGCACGACTCGATGCGGTGGTTGGCTACGAAGCGGCGGAAGGTCTCCGATCGCGCCACCGAAACGGTGATCTCGCGGTTCTCGTTCATGCCGGAGGAACCGTCGCCGTTGAACTCGCAGAACTTCACCGAGTAGTCGTCTTCGTTCAGGAACGTGTCCACGCGCGCGAACGGCAGGATGGCGTCGTAGCCGCGCGGCAGCAGGATGAGGTCCACCAGGCGCGGGTCCAACTCGAACACATCGCGGTAGGCGGGGTCGTCCAGATAGCGCTGGATCACCTTGCACAGGATGCGGTGCGCGGTCTCGGCCGTGTGCTTCATGGTGTCATAGGTTCTCTGGTTGAACAGGCGCGGCACGAAGGAGGAGTCGACCACCTGATGGTGAACGATGGCGGTGGAGCGGTCCATGTAGGCGCGCGCGTCGCGACGTCCCTGGATATCGCCGTCGAGCTCGTCCATGATCTGGAAGTACTCGCGCGTAAGCTCTGCGTTGGTTTGCATGGGGTTCCCTTTGCTGATCAGCGTTTGAAAATAATCTGTAGGGGAGTGTAGCACGGCAGGACGCGTTGGCGCTTCCGATAGTGCAAGCTTCGCAGGGACGATACAAGTAAGGTATAGGGAATCGAATGGTACCGGCTGGCGGCTTGCGGGTGTGGATCCACTACTGTTTTGGGGTTGCTTTGCCATGGTGCGGCGATGTGGAATGTTCGCAATTGAGGCTCTATAATGTGTCGAGCGTGCAGGGCGGCGTCGTGCCGCCTTGCGTTTCTTGGAATGATTCGGGGGATTCCCTTGGCAGACAACTCTTCTCATGCCCGCCTGTCCGCTGATAGCGGGCAGGCGGGGCCGCAGCGCGAGAAGTTCGCGTCGCGCATCGGCTTCATCCTCATCTCGGCCGGGTGCGCCATCGGGTTGGGTAACGTGTGGCGTTTCCCATACGTCACCGGCGAGTACGGCGGCGCTGCGTTCGTGCTGCTGTACCTGCTGTTCCTGGTCATCTTGGGGCTTCCCATCCTGGTGATGGAGTTTGCCGTGGGCCGCTCCAGCCAGAAAAGCTGTGCGCGCAGCTTTAACATCTTGGAGCCGAACGGTACCAAATGGCACTACTACAAGTGGTTCGCCTTCGCGGGCAACATCGTTCTCATGATGTTCTATACCACCGTCGCCGGATGGATGGTGGCTTACGCGTTCAAGACGGCGGTGGGGGAGTTCAACGGGCTTCCCGCCGATCAGAGCGGTCAGGTGTTCAGCGCGTTGCAGGCCGACCCGCTGCAGATGTTCGGTTGGATGGCACTCATCTGCGTGGTGGGCTTCGGCATCTGCGGCATGGGGCTGCAGAAGGGCGTCGAGCGTGTCACCAAGGTTATGATGGCGGCGCTGTTCGTAGCCATAGTCATTTTGGCCGTCCATTCCATTCTGCTGCCCGGGGCCGAGGCGGGCCTGCGGTTCTACCTGCTGCCCGACTTCGGAAAGATGCTCGAAAACGGGTTCGGCGATGCGGTGTACGCAGCTATGGGCCAGGCGTTCTTCACGCTGTCCATCGGCGCCTCTGGTATGGCGATCTTCGGCAGCTACATCGATCGCGACCGTCGTCTTACCGGCGAAGCCGCCAGCGTCGCGGGACTTTCCACGATGGTCTCGCTTCTGGCCGGCCTGGTGATCTTCCCGGCGTGCTTTTCGCTGGGTGTCAGTCCTGATTCCGGCCCCAATCTGGTGTTCGTCACGCTGCCCGGTGTGTTCAACCAGATGTGGCTGGGGCAGCTGTGGGGCACCCTGTTCTTCATCTTCATGATGTTCGCCGCGCTGTCCACCGTCATCGGCGTGTTCGAGAACATCATCGCCTTCGCCATGGACCAGTGGGGCGTTACGCGCATGCGCGCCGTGGTGCTTAACGGCATCTTGATCATCGTTTTTTCCATTCCGTGCATTCTGGGTTTCAACTTGTGGTCGGGCTTCAATGTGCCGGCGATCGGCGACATCCAGAGCCTGGAGGACTTCATCGTGTCTAACAATGTGCTTCCCTTAGGCGGGCTGTTCTACGTCATCTTCTGCACCAACCGCTATGGGTGGGGGTGGGATAACTTCCTTGCCGAGGCCGACCAGGGCAAGGGGCTGAAGTTCGCCTCGTGGGCGCATGGCTGGATCAAATACGGCATCCCTGTGCTGATGGTGATCATCTTCCTCATGGGCTATATCCCGAAGTTCCAGATGTGGCTGGGGCTTGCATAGCGCGGGCCGGTTCGGAAGGCTGTGGCCGCCCTGGGCCAGGGCTCCTTGGCGGTCTGCACCTGCCCGGTAATGGACATATTCCAACTGTTAGTCCATCGGTGCCGTTTACATCTTGCATTAATTCTCGCGTGCGGGTACTATCGGTTCGTTTGCAAATTCCGTATTTGTTTGAAACATCCGTTTATCAAGAGCCGGGGGAGAGAGTTGGCTCACTGATCCCGGCACCAACCTGGGGCGTTTACGCCTTAAGGTGGTACGGCCGACAGCGATGAAGGAGGAGCTTCATGGCCACTGATACTCAAAACACGTTCCTGTTCACCTCGGAGTCTGTGACCGAGGGCCATCCCGACAAGATCTGCGATCAGATTTCCGACGCCATCTTGGACGCCATCCTCGAGAAAGAGCTGCAGCTTCAGGAAGAGGGCTACGTCGCGCCCGATGGGCAGCCTGCCGACGTGACCAAGGTCCGCTGCGCTTGCGAGACCATGGTGACCACCGGTATGGCCATGGTCGCCGGGGAGATTCGCACCCAGGCATGGGTGGACGTGCAGTCCATTGTCCGCGACGTCATCTGCAGCATCGGCTACGATCGCGCCAAGTACGGCTTCGACGGCACCACGTGCGGCGTGATCAACGCCATCCACGAGCAGAGCCCCGATATCGCCCAGGGCGTTGACGAGTCGTGGGAGGCCCAGCACGGCGAAGCCGCCGACGACCCTTACGAGACTGTGGGGGCTGGCGACCAGGGCATGATGTTCGGCTATGCCTGCGACGAAACCAAGACCCTCATGCCCATGCCCATCTACCTGGCGCAGCGTATGAGCGAGCGTTTAGCCAAGGTGCGCAAGGACGGCACGCTGCCGTACTTGCGTCCCGACGGCAAGACCCAGGTTACCGTGCGCTATGTGGATGGCCGCCCGGTCAACGTGGAGAAGGTTGTGGTTTCCTCGCAGCATGCCGAGGTAGTGGACCAGGCTACCATCCGCGCAGACATCATCAAGCATGTGGTGGAGCCCGTGCTGGCCGACGAGGGCATCGTCCTCTCCGACACAGCTGAGATCCACATCAACCCCACCGGCCGCTTCGTCATCGGCGGCCCCATGGGTGACTGCGGCTTGACCGGCCGCAAGATCATCGTCGACACCTACGGCGGCATGGGCCGCCATGGCGGCGGAGCATTCAGCGGCAAGGACTGCACCAAGGTGGATCGCTCTGCAGCCTACGCTATGCGCTGGGTGGCTAAGAACGTGGTGGCTGCCGGCCTGGCCAGCCGCTGCGAGGTCCAGATCGCCTACGCCATCGGCGTGGCGCAGCCGGTTTCCCTGATGGTGGATACGTTCGGCACGGCAAAGGTGCCCGAGGCTGACATCGAGCACGCCATCTCCGAGGTGTTCGACCTACGCCCGGGCGCCATCATCGACGAGCTTGACCTGCGTCGTCCCATCTACCGCAAAACGTCTGCCTACGGCCACTTCGGCCGTGAGCTTCCCGAGTTCACCTGGGAACGCACCGACCGCGTGGACGCGCTGCGTAAGGCGTGTGGTTTGGATTAGTCGCCCGTTCCGGTTTCTTCAGCTAATGAAAAGGCCCGCTTGGTGCGGGCCTTTTCATGTTTCGGGGGTGCGCTTGCGAAGCCTAGTCGCGTGGGCGCAGGCGATTAAGGCAGGCGAACGCCTCCTCGCGGCGCGGCATTGCGATGCCGCCTTCGGCACGGTCGCCTTGGAGGCTCGTCAGGCCGTTCTCGCCGATCTCGTTCATCATGGCGTCCACCGCTTCGCGGACGCTCATGCGCGAGAGCAGATCGCGCTCTAGGCATGCCTTCACGATGAGAGCAAGCGCCTTTGCCTGCTCTGCATCGACCATCTGCTCAACGAACCGCATGTCCGAACCGGTGGAACCCACACGGATGTCCACGCCGCCTAGCACCTTCGCGCGCAGGCGCTCGGGACCCTTCTGACCGCGGCCTTCGCGGCGCTCCCGATCGGCTTTGCGCGCCTCGGAGGAGGTGGTGATGGTCAGCGGATGCTGCGGCGGCACTAGGATGCGATCGACGTTGGGGCGCTTGAATCCTAGCGCGCGCGGAACCTCCACGGCACCCTCCTCGGCGCAGGCCTTCTTCACCATGCCGGTGATGTCCAGCGGCTCGTACTCCTTCATCTGGATGACCGTGTCGGCAACCATGAAGAACGCGCCCGACGATCCGGCGACGAGGATGGTGGAGATGCCTGCCTTCTCGTACAGGTCGCGCAGTCGCTCTACGAACGGGGTGATGGGTTCCCCGTCGCGCGCGATGACCTTCTGCATCAGCGGCTCGCGCACCATGAAATTGGTGGCCGAGGTGTCCTCGTCGATGAGGAACAGGCGGCTGCCCGCTTCCATTGCCTCGGCGGTGGAAGCGGCCTGCGACGTGGAGCCGCTGGCGTTGTCAGTCCAGAAGCTCTCGGTGGCGGTGCCGCTTGGCAGGTTGTTGATGAACAGGCTGATGTCGGTGCCGCGCACGCTGCGTCCGTCCTCGGCGCGCAGTTTCACGGCGGTTGCGTCGCACACGACGTATTCGCGGCCGTCGCCGGCGACGTGGTCGTACACGCCTTCCTGGATGGCCTGCAGCAGCGTGGACTTGCCGTGGTAGCCGCCGCCCACAACCAGCGTGACGCCCGCGGGCACGCCCATGCCCTGGATGGTGCCGGCATGCGGGGTGTTGATGCTCACGCGCAGCGATTCAGGCGAGGTGAAGGGCACGGCGTCGGGCAGGGGACGCTGGGAGACGCCGGTTTCGCGTGGAAGGATAGCGCCGTCGGCCACGAACGCGACGAGTTTCTTCTGCACGAGGGCCTCGCGCAGAGCGTGCTGGTCGTCTGCCAGGTCCGCGACGGCCTGCAGCTCGCCTTCGGGGTAGCTCACAGCCAGCAGCGAGTCGCGCACGATGCGCGGCAGCACGTCGAAGAACATGGTTTCGAACTCGCGTGTGGCGATGGCACGCTCGCGTGCGGGGAATGTGGCCTCGAAGCGGACCGTCAACTCATCCTCGGTCAGGCTGCATGCCGAGCGCTCCAGAATCTGCGGGCCGGGGCGGCTGACGCTGAACGCGCCGCCCTTGATGAAGTCTGCGAAGTCGAAGGAGTTCTTGGCGATCTGGACGCCGAAAGCGCGCAGGATGCGGTCCTCGATGGCCAGGCGCTTCCACGGCGTGTCGAACAGCTGCGGATCGAAACCGGCTATTTCCTGATCAAGGCGCACTTCAATCTGTGACGCGGGCGCGAATGGGTCGCGCTGCACATGGTTGATGCGAAGCTCGTAGGCGTCGAAAGCGTAGCTACCTTGGGTTTCGCGATAACTGCCGAAGCCCTTGCCGGCGATGCGCTCGAGTGTGGCCTTCAGCAGGTCGCTGTTACCTTTCTTGGGCTCGTAAGGGACGTTCTTGCCAAAAGGCTTCTGGCCGGGGCGTCCGCCGCGGTCCACATGCAGGCGCTCGCGCGGGGGCCCGTCGAAGCGGCTTCCCTCATGGCGTTTGCCGAAGCTCTTGCCGCCGCGCGGCCCCTTGTTGAACTTGTGGTCGCCGCGATCGCCGTAGGGCTTCACATTGCCGTTGCGGCGGTCACCGTAGGAACGGCCATCGCCCTTGGAACGGTCGCCGTAGGGACGGCCTGCGCCCTTGGGACGGTCGCCGTAGGGCTTGCCGCCGCGCGGTTTGCCTCCGTAGGGCTTGCGGTCCCCGCCCGGGCGCCCGCCTTTGCCGTTGTAGCCGTCTTGGCGCGGGCCCTTGGAATAGCCGCCATGTCCGCCGCGGTTGCCGTTGAATTCTCTGCTCACTTTACACCTCGTATCCTTGGCATGCGCCCTAGTCGGGCGCCCTGCTCGCGATTTTACGCATTACTTCAGCATACCAGGAAACGCGGCCGTTTCACCACATGGGCACGGCATCTGCACAGGGCTGCTATACTGAACCGCATGAAGCTCGCACAGGTCATCTTGGATATCCCCACCCAGGCGCTGGATGCGCCCTACACCTATGCCGTTCCCGAACAGCCGGGAGCTGACGGCTCCGATGCGCCCGAATACGATATCCAGGTGGGCTGCGCCGTGCTGGTGCCGTTGGGCGGCCGGCGCGCCATCGGGTTTGTCGTGGACCTGCGCGAATCAGACCCAGCGGAAGCGGGCATCGACCCCGCCAGGCTCAAGCCTATCATGCACGCGGTCAGCCGCCCGTTTTTCGACGAGGAGGGCGCCGCTTGCGCGCAGTGGCTTTCCGAGCGCTACATCGCCCCGCTTTCTTCGTGCGTTCGCCTGTTCACACCTCCTGGGGGCGTCCCCAAGCTGGTGCGCAACTCCCACGGCGGGTGGAGCTTGAAAGCTCCTGCGGTGGGAGAGGTTGACGATCGCTGGGTGGTGCCCGGGCCGATGCTGGATGCGTTCGAGCCCCGCAAGAACGCGGTGAGGCAGATCGCTATCATCGAGGCCGTGCGCATGGGCGAGGTACGCGTCGTCGAGCTTGCGGCGCAGCTGGGGTCGGTGGCAGGCTCGCTTAAAGCTCTCGAGGCCAAGGATGTGGTGCGCATAGAATCGCGCCGCCGATTTCGCTCCGCCACGCCCGTCGGTGCTGCTCTGGGCTCTGCAGCTGCCGGGCGCGCTTCAAAGCCGACGCTCACCGACGGCCAGGCCGCCGCCGTGCGCGTCATCGAGCAAGCCGCCGCTATGGGCGGCGGGCGCGTGGTATGCGTGGATGGCGTGACGGGTTCGGGCAAGACCGAGGTGTACCTGCGCGCCATTGAAAGCGTGCTGGAGCGGGGTCGCACCGCCTGCGTGCTTGTGCCGGAGATCTCCCTCACCCCGCAGACGGTCGCCCGGTTCCGCTCGCGGTTCGGTGATCTGGTGGCCGTCATGCACTCGCGTATGAGCGCGGGGGAGCGCTACGATCAGTGGGACTTCATCCGCTCGGGCGCTGCTCGCGTTGTGGTGGGAGCGCGCAGCGCTTTGTTCACGCCGCTGGCCAATCTGGGCATCATTATCATTGACGAAGAGCACGAGGGGTCCTACAAGCAGGACAGCGCACCCCGCTACCTGGCGCGCGATGTTGCCGTTTGGATGGCGCGCCGCGCCGGCGCCGCATTAGTGCTGGGCAGCGCCACGCCTTCTGTGGAGACACTGTACCGCTGCGAGCACGATCCATTGTGGAGCAAGGTCGAATTGCCGCAGCGCGCCAACGGTCGCCCCATGCCCCAGGTGAAGGTGGTGGACATGGCGCGCGAGTTCGGCAGCGGGTCGCGCTCCATGTTTTCCCGCGAGTTATCCCACGCATTGCGGGAAGAGCTTTCCGCGGGGCGTAAGGCGGTTCTTTTGCTGAACCAGCGTGGTTTTGCCAAGTTTCTGCTGTGCCGCGATTGCGGGTTCGTTCCGGAATGCCCGCAGTGCTCGACCTCCCTCACCTATCATGAGCGGGGGAATTTCCTGATGTGTCATCACTGCGGGCACCGGGTTGTGGCTCCCGCGCGTTGCCCTAAATGCGGCAGCCCCTACCTGAAGCGCTTCGGCGCGGGCACACAGCGCGTGGAAGACGAGCTGCGCACGCTGCTGGACGCCATGCCGGGCGTAGGGCCACAGGTGCCCATCATCCGCATGGATGCCGACACCACGTCGGGCAAGGGTGCCCACGAGCGCTTGCTCGGAGCCTTCGCCGCCGCTGACGCCGCGGTGCTATTGGGCACGCAGATGATCGCGAAAGGGCTCGACTTCGATGACGTGACGGTGGTGGGCGTCATCAACGCCGACACGCAGCTTCACCTTCCCGACTATCGCGCCTGGGAGCGCACGTACGATCTGGTGGAGCAGGTGGCGGGCCGAGCCGGCAGGGCGGATTTGCCCGGAACCGTGTACGTGCAGACTTACGAGGCCGACAACGTCGCCATCCGTGCGGCGGCGACCTACGACCGCCCCTTGTTCCTTCGAGCGGAGCTGCCCAAACGCCGGATGCTGGGCTATCCGCCGTATGTGCGCATGGCCAACGTTCTTGTGTGGGGTTGCGACGAGGAAACGGTGCGTACCGCCGCGCTGCGGCTGCAGCAAGAGCTGGGCAAGCGCATCCGCGATGGAGTTTCGCAACAGCAGGGGTGGACGGTCCTTCCCGCAGAGCCTTGCGTACTTGCCAGGCTGCGCGGCACTTACCGTTGGCATGTCGTGGTGAAATGCCCCTCCGACCAGGACATTGCTAGCGCGCTTTTACCGTATTTCCGTGCAAGGAAGCCTCAGCATGACGTGAACGTGGCGGTTGACGTCGATCCTGTCGACCTGCTATAGCGCTCTGACGTCATTTGTTGTGCAACTTTTCCTCCATCGCCTCGCCTATAATCAGGAGGCTTTAATTGCCGTTCAGGGATAGGGAGGGGGCTGCCATGGCGGATCGCGGTTTGGAATCGCGTATGCATTTGTCGGGCGATCTCGGCTTGCGGGTTGCTTCATGGGCTGCGGCGTCCGCCGTCGTGTGTCCCCTTCTGCTCGTCGTGCTTCTTGCGCTGTTCGCCTTTGGCTTCGCGGGCGTCGTCCAGCGCGCGTTGCTCCTGCATGTCGACCCGATGGTTGCTCCTGCTCTTGCCAAGGTCTTCTCCGTTGCCTCTTCGGAAGAGCAGCCCGCCGTCTCCGGCTTCGACGACGGGCAGTCTGCCGTTGCGGAGCTAGGCGGAGAAGGCGACGACGTGTCGAATGAGCGCTTGACCACGTTTACGCAGATCATCACAGGTTTACCCGTTGCAGTGGAAGAAGCCGTGCAGTCGCACGAGGGTGTGTCGGGAGGATCCGGCGGGGAAGCGTCGGGCTCGGACGACGCCCAAGGCGGCAGCGCGGAAGAGGATGACGGCGCTTCCGACAACGTCTCCGATGAGGGCTCCATCGAGCAGCAGCCTTCCATGCCGGCCATTTCCGACGCGCAGGAAGCCCAGTACTTGGCTGCTGTTCAGTCCTATTACGATAAGCTGCCGGGGTATTATAGCGATATCGATACCGGATGGAATAACTTCGTTGCGGATGCGCATGACTCTACCGAGGATTCGCGAGTTCGGAATCTCGATTACTATTCCGATGTTGCATACCGGGTTGCGGTCGATCAGGTTGCGCTCACCGATGTCCAAGTTCCATCCGAATCGCGCCATCACGATTCCTTTGAGGGCGTGCTTGAACTGTATGGCTATTTGGGCAACGCCTCTGCCCTTTTGAGGCAGGCATGGGCACGATGCTGCTGGAATTTTTCCGATGAGTCCGATTGGATGACTCCCTATAACACCTATTCTTCGGGTGGTCGCATCACCTTCCTCACCGATTATGAGGCGCGCTATGCGCAACTGAGGCCGCGATGACGATGGATGAGAACAAGCAATTGCGGCATCCTTCCGTGTCCGGGACTCGCAGGACCCGAGTGCTGCGTCTTGACGGCTTCGAGCCTGCCGAGGTGCTTGGGGCCGATCAGCGCGAGGCGTTCGCACGCCGCATGGTCACGCTGTTCGACGATGGCGATGCGATTCGTGACGGGGGCTTCGGAAGCATCACGCGCGTCCATAATATCTGGGGCGAGGTGTTCGCCCTGAAGACCCTTTCCGTCGATGCGGGATCGCGCGAGGTGCCAGATGCGACCTTGGCCTCGTTCGATCGCGAATACCGCGTCCATCGAAGTGTTTCCGGCTTGAAGGGCTTCCCCCGTGTGTACGGACGCGGGACGGTCGATGGGGCGGCGTGCATTCTTATGGAATGGGTGGAGGGTGTGACGCTGGGCAAGGCTGCCCGTCTGCTCGCCGTGGATGACGACTCCCGAGTGTCGCCACTGGTCGCAGCGCGCATCGGGCGTGACCTGTTCGAGATCCTCTCGCGCATGGCATCTTTGGAGGACGTAGTGGTGCATGGCGACCTTTCCTGCGCCAACGTCATGGTGCGCACCGACCGCCTGGCCCTTGCCGACCAAGCTGATGAAGGTGTGTTCGACCTATGCATCGTCGACTTCGGATCGGCGTTTGCGGGCGGTCCGCTCGATTCGCATGCTTTGCTGGCGGAAAGCGCGTCCGCATCGTGGCGCGTTGCTTCGGCAACCAGGGAATACGCCGCGCCGGAAGCCATCCGCCCCGGCGAGTTCGGCTCATCCCTCACGGCCGCTGCGGACGTGTATGCGGCGGCAAGCTTGGTGTTCCTGCTCGCAAGCGGGAAATATCCTTTCGGCACGTGCGAGTCTGAGGGCATCGAAGCCCTGCTGGCGAAGAAGAGGCAAGGCCGTCCCGTGCCGTTTCGTACGGCTCACACGGCAGCGGATATCGGCGCGGTGCTGTCGTTCGAGCCCGAGGTGGCGGTGGGGGCGAGCCTTATCGTCGGCGCCGCGTCGCTTGGGCGACGCTCCGATGAGTTGCGCTCTGCGCTCCTGCAGGTCGATTGCCAGCTCGACGGTCTGCTGGAGTCCTGCTTCTCGGTGGATCCGGGCTGCCGTCCTTCTGCGAAAAGCATGTGCGATGCCCTGGGATGCTTCGCGTTCCATTACATCGAGAACATTGCGTGCGCCATTAACGGGCGGCCCCTGATCCCCTGCGTTCCCGGTTCGCTTTCCGACGGCTTCGGGCAGCAGACGCGCGATCGGGCGCAGGAGGCGCGCATCGCCGTAAAGGCTGTTTGCTGCGTGCTGACGGCGCTGGTCGCCGTTTTGTCTGGTGTTGGGCTGGGTCTGGTTCCCCATGCCTTTTCCGTTGGTTCTCCGGTAGGACCGGGGATTTCCGCCGGGGCGTTGGGCGGGGCGCTGTGCTTGGTGCCGTTTGCGGTCTCGCTGGGTGCCTCCCTGCTGGGGCGCAGGGAAGCCTCGAGGTTCGGCTACGCCTGCGCTGGGGCAGCGGTGGGCGTATTTGCGGCGGCTGCTGCGCTTGCCGCCCTTGGCACGGCTGGGGAGGATGCTCGGATGATGACGGCCGGTGCGCTCGGTGCTTCCGCCTTGCTGGGGGCTTTGTTCTCGCTGATCGATGCGTTCCTATCGGCTACGGGCTTCGCTAACTTCGCCCGTTCGCGTGTCCGGGGACATAAAGGCGCTGCCGTGTTGCCCGGATATGGCGTGCGGCAGGCGCTTTCCGCAGATGATTCGACTGCCGCTACGCGGTTGGAAGGGGATGATGCGAAATGACAGCGAGCGCCAATACGCCCTGCGCTGTGCTGTTCTCCACTCTGAAGAAGATGGGCGGCATCACCTATAAGGAGCTTGCGGGGCTTATCCTCAGCGGCAAGCCGCTTTCCGACGGTCGCAGTCCGGTGAGCCGCATCAACGATCGCACATGGATCTCGCGTTTCATCGTGCACGCCCCCGCTGGCACGCTGCAGGAGAAGTATTTTTGCGATTTCGGCATTGGGGCGCTGCGCATCGTTTCGCGCTTGCGCACCAAGGAGGGTCGCATGATGTCTAGCCAAGAGGTGTTCGACTTGGTTGCCGGTCCGGCGGGCGAGCCCATGATCGATGCGCTTGCGACCTGTCGGCAGGATGTCTCGCTGTACCGCAACGTGCTGCTCCGTCTTCAAAACGGTGTGGGCTTCACCTTCGACGAACGTGCCGAAGTCGCCATGGTCCTGTACTTGGTGGCCGGTTGCACGGCCGATGTCCAGCGCGCGGCTTCGGCGGCGCTTGGGTTCCTGCAATCGGTGGGAGGGGGCAGGCTGGTAACACCGGCAACCACGCCGCCGTTCGACGAGAGACGCGCCGTCTCAACCCAGCTCCCGCCTTCTCCGCAGCTTCATCTTCAGCTATTGCGTGTGGTGGACGGCTACGTGTCCGGCATGCCCCATTGGATTGATCCGGCCTCAGACGGAGCGGAGATCGGCTCGCTTTCCACCGGGCGTGGCGACATCACCGACGTGGGATCGGATGTGTCCGCCCATCATGCCCGCATTTGGTGCGCCGAGGACGGCACGTGGTATGTCGAGGGCCTAAAGTCGCGTAACGGGGTGCGGCTGGTCAGCGGGGCCACGCGTGAAGTCACCGTGGTGGAGCCTCCCTACGAAGAGCGCGGCGGCTTCGAGTGCCACCCGGCGGAGATCCGCGCGGGCGACGAGCTCGTTCTTGCACGCGACACGGTGTTTCTTGTCATGCAGGGGTTGCCTTCCGCGTGATTCGCGCGGTGCTTCCCTGTTCTCGGGATAGCACTTTCCGGCTTCGGCGATAGCGCCTCCCCACTCATGACGACGTGCCTTTCCGGCTACGCCCATTAAACGCTTCGGTAACATGGGCGAACTCGTCATCGCAGCTGCGTCTTTGTGCTACAATGTACCGCTGTATCTTTGCGCCGGTAGCCTAGCACATCATTGCGGCGCACTTTCGATGAAAGGAAGATAGCGTGGCTGAAGCCTCCAAGAAGAAAGCATCTGCCAAGGAATCTAAGAAAGCCGCGAAACCCAAGGTAAAGAAGGAGGAAATCGTCGAAGAGGACGAGCTCGATGAAGAGGGCGAAGGGGAGCTCGTCGAGGTCATCGAAGACGATAAAGCCGATTCGAACGAAGAGTCCATCTCCGGCGAGGATGGGGAGGATCTTCTCGAGGGCATTCCCGAGGAGGAGCTGAAAGCTGCGAGCGATGTCCAGCTCCCCAAGATTACCAAGACGAAATCGCGCGTGGCGCGCAACTCGCGCAAGCGCAACGCCGACGCCAATGTGACCATGCTCACCGGCGACCCGGTGCGCATGTACCTCAAGGAGATCGGCAAGGTTCCGCTGCTTACGGCCTCCGAGGAAATCGACCTTGCCATGAAGATCGAAGCGGGCGTTGCTGCCACCGAGCAGCTGGAGAAGGCAGATGGCGGCGAGATCGAGCTCGACCGTCGCGAGCGGCGTCGCCTGGGCCGCATCGAGCAGGTGGGCCTGGACGCCAAGCAGCAGCTCATCGAGGCAAACCTGCGTCTGGTGGTTTCCATCGCCAAGCGCTACGTGGGCCGCGGCATGCTGTTTTTGGACCTCATCCAGGAAGGCAACTTGGGCTTGATCCGCGCGGTAGAAAAGTTCGACTACAAGAAGGGCTTCAAGTTCTCCACGTATGCCACGTGGTGGATTCGTCAGGCCATCACGCGCGCCATCGCAGATCAGGCGCGTACCATTCGCATCCCTGTGCACATGGTTGAAACAATCAATAAGCTCGTGCGCATCCAGCGTCAGCTCTTGCAGGAGAAGGGCCGCGAGCCAACCCCCGAGGAGATCGGCGAGGAGATGGGCCTCACCGCCGAGCGCGTTCGCGAGATCCAGAAGATCAGCCAGGAGCCAGTCAGCCTTGAAACGCCTATAGGCGAGGAGGAGGATAGCCAACTTGGCGACTTCATCGAGGACAGCTCTGCGGTTGTCCCCGCCGATGCTGCAAGCTTCAGCATGCTGCAGGAGCTTCTGAGCAAGGTGCTCGACGGGCTTGCCGAGCGTGAGCGCAAGGTTATCAGCCTTCGCTTCGGCCTGGAGGACGGTCATCAGCGCACGCTCGAGGAAGTGGGCCGCGAGTTCGGCGTCACTCGCGAGCGCATCCGCCAGATCGAGAGCAAGACGCTGGCCAAGCTTCGCCATCCGTCCAAGTCTTCCAAGCTGAAAGACTTTCTAGACGACTAGCATCGCAGTGGTCATTAAGTTTTGCAATTTGCGGGCCGCCCGTAAAGGGGCGGCCTTCGCATATCCAGACCGACCACGGCGCCACGGCGCCGGCAAGGAGCATTGTGAGCGATAGACTTACCAACGAATACCGCCAGATAGAGATCCCGGACACCGCAGGCGGCGGGACTCGCTCTGTGAACGTCCTTGACCGCAACGCCGACCAGTTCGCCGCGCGGCTGCGGAAGAACTGGAAGGAGCGCCGTAAGTGGGCTGCGCGAAACGACGTGCATGCGTTCCGCATCTACGATGCCGATCTGCCGGATTTCTCGGTTGCCATCGATGTGTACGAGGATGTTTCCGTGGCGCCGGTTGACGGCGCGCCCCGGCGCTTCTTGCATATCGCGGAATACGCACCGCCGGCTTCTGTCGACCCTGAGCGTGCCCGCAATCGCTTCGACGATGTCCTGGCCATTGCGCCGGTGGTATGCGGGATCCCGTCCGAGCGCCTGTTCTCGAAGGTAAGACGTCGCGACAAGGGCGGAAGCCAGTACCGGCTGGGCAACCGCGGCAACTGCGTGTTCGTTACGCGCGAAGGCGGGTTGGATTTCGAGGTGGATCTCAACGGCTACTTGGACACGGGGCTGTTCCTGGACCATCGTGATACCCGTATGATGGTGGGTCGCATGGCGCGCGGCAAGCGGTTCCTCAACCTTTTTGCCTACACGGGCAGCGCCACCGTCCATGCCGCCGCCGGCGGGGCCGCATGCACGGTGACCGTGGACCTCTCGCAGACTTATTTGGACTGGGCGCGGCGCAATATGATCCTCAACGGCTTCAACGGCGATAAACATCTGTTTCAGAAGGCAGACGCGACTGCCTGGGCAGCGCAGGTAGCCCGCACCGACCTACGTTTCGACCTGGTGTTCGTTGACCCGCCCACGTTCTCGAATTCCAAGAGCATGGGGGAGCGCACCTGGGATGTTCAGCGCGACCATGTGCGGTTGCTCTCTGACGTCGTGCGCCTTCTGGCCCCCGGGGGCGTGGCGGTTTTCAGTTGCAACCTTCGTTCGTTCAAACCCGATGGGGAATCCCTCGCTGCGGCAGGCGTTTCCTTAGAGGATATTACCGCGCGCACCATTCCGCATGATTTCGAGCGCAACCCCAAGATTCACCGTTGTTTTCTTGCCAAACGCGCGTAAGCTGCTTCGCTTCATAACCGCTATACTTGAACGCGTGCCTAAGCGGCGCGTAAACACACCTATTGGAACTTCGATCGAAAGAGATCTGCCCATGAGCATCAGCAGCTTCGAGGCAAGTCGGAAGCGTTCCGACGACATCATCGCCGACCTGCCCCTCCATCCCGAAAAGTACCTCATGCTTACCGGCGACCGACCCACCGGCCGTCTGCATCTGGGGCATTATTTCGGCACCATCAAGGAACGCGTGGCCTTGCAGGATATGGGCATCACCACACGCATCGTCATCGCCGATTATCAGGTGATCACCGACCGTGACACCACCGAGCACATCCAGGACAATGTGTACAACATGGTCATGGATTACCTGGCGTGCGGCATCGACCCCGAGAAGACCATCATCTTCACGCACTCCGCGGTGCCCGCGCTTAACCAGCTCATGCTTCCGTTCCTGTCTTTGGTGAGCGAGGCCGAGCTGCAGCGCAACCCCACGGTCAAGTCGGAGATGGAGGCGTCCGGCCATACGCTCACCGGCCTGCTGCTCACCTATCCGGTGCATCAGGCCTGCGACATCCTGTTCTGCAAGGGAAACATCGTGCCGGTCGGCAAGGACCAGCTGCCTCATATCGAGCAGACGCGCAACATCGCACGCAAGTTCAACGAGCGCTACGGCCAAGTGTTCCCAGAGCCCGAGGGCGTGCTCAACAGTGCACCGGAAATCCCCGGTCTCGATGGACGCAAGATGTCCAAGAGCTATGGTAACGCCATCAGCCTGTGCCTTACCGAGGAGGAGACGGCCAAGCTCATCAAGAAGTCCAAGACCGACTCCGAGCGCACCATCACCTTCGACAAGGAGAACCGCCCCGGCGTGTCCGCGCTGCTAACCACTGCGGCGCTGTGCACTGGCCGTGTCGAGCACGAGATCGCTGCCGATATCGGTGACGCGGGTGCGGGCGCGCTCAAGAAGTATGTGACCGAGAGCGTCAACGCCTACCTGGCGCCTATCCGCGAGCGTCGCAGGTGCTTCGAGAAGGATTTGGACTACATCAAGGACATCCTGCACGACGGCAACCGCCGTGCCAACGAGATCGCCGAGGCGACGCTCAACGAGGTCCGCGAGGCCATGGGCATGGTGTATTAGTTCTCCGATGATACTGTCCGGGCGGGCTGATGGCGCTTCGCCTGCTTGCCCGGATTTTACACATTGGAAAAATTTCAGTCTTGCGCAGTTTCTGGAAACCTGTATAATATCCACTTGCGCGCTTGAAAGACGCGTTACATTCCTCGGTAGCTCAACGGCAGAGCATCCGGCTGTTAACCGGAGGGTTGTAGGTTCGAATCCTACCCGGGGAGCCATGAATTCAAAAGCCCGCGAAAGCGGGCTTTTTGATACCGGGCCTGTAGCTCAATGGTGGAGCAGGGGACTCATAATCCTTTGGTTGTCGGTTCGAATCCGGCCGGGCCCACCATGATTTTCTCAGCTTACATCGCATTCTCTGTTTGTTTGATTTTGCCATAAGGGAATAGCTGCATTCTGAAAAACCAGGTTGCTTTTGCTTTGACTTGTGCCTGGGTTTTGCCTGTGCTTGGGATAAAATGCTTTGATTCCGGCCGGTATGGGCTCCAATATCTCTTAAACATGAGTATTGCAGGGCGCCTATGTCTGCTTGCGGATAGGACTGTGAAGGACATGGTCCAATAACTGCTAGACATAGTCTATCACCCCAGGTGAGATGATGATTTTGTGCGTTGGCCGACCATTTAAGCCATTAAGGTTGCAGCTTAAATTGTGTGTGCTACATTAATCCGCGTTGTAAATAGGAAATCGATGAGGAGGAATGCGATATGTGCTTTCGACCCGCAGACGCCGGTGGTGGATCTCACAAGTGCCCCGAGTGCGGCAAGACGATTCAGTCCATGGGCGGCATGAAACTGACCAAGTGCCCCTTCTGCAAGTGCGATCTCACCCCGTACATTAATGGCGAGAAGCCGATTCCGGGTGCTCCCGCAGCTCCCGGCGCTCCCGCAGCTCCTGGTGCCCCTGCGGCTCCTGGCGCTCCGAAGCCTCCTACCGCGTAAGCCTTTCCGGCAACACAGGGCCCCGCACAACGGGGCCCTTTCTTTTTCTATGCGTCCGATATCCTTGCTGCTAGACTAAACGCATGCCGAACGACCACATGTATACTCCCTCGCTTCACCAGCCAACCGCTGACCGAGTGCAGTACGATGCTACTTTGCTCCCTGCATGGCAAGGCAAGGCTGTACTTCTCGTCGACTTGGATGCGTTTTTCGCCTCTGTGGAGCAGTTGGACCATCCTGGGTGGCGCGGCAAGCCCGTTATCGTGGGAGGGGACCCCGATAAACGCGGTGTGGTCTCCACGGCCTCGTATGAGGCGCGTGTGTATGGTGTGCATTCAGCCATGCCGTCTTCCCAAGCGAGGCTCTTATGCCCCGACGGCATTTGGACCAAAGGTCACTTTGATCGCTACCGAGAGATGTCGAACGCCATTATGAGCATCATGCGTGACGAATCTCCGTTTCTGCAGCAGGTGAGCATCGATGAGGCGTTCTTGGACGTTACGCCGAACGATCTCAACCGCGAACATCCCGTTCTCATCGCGCGGCGCATACAGAAGCGCGTCGAGGCTTTGGGCGTTACTTGTTCCGTGGGTGTGGGCACCTCGAAATCGATCGCAAAGATCGCCTCGGACATGGACAAGCCGCGCGGTCTGACCGTGGTGTTTCCTGGATCGGAGCGCGACTTCCTGGCGCCTTTGCCCGTACGCAAGCTCAGCGGCATCGGAGCGGCGGCTGAGAAGAAGCTGCAGGCGGCCGGCATCCAGACGTTGGGCGACATCGTCGATGTCGGCGAGGGTCGTATGAAGCGCCTGCTTGGGAAGAACGGCGTAGTGATGTACCGGCGAGCCTCTGGGCAGGAGGACGCGGCGGTCGCGGCGGACGAAGAGGTGAAATCGGTGTCCAACGAGACGAGCTTTGCCGTGGATCTCACCACGCGCAAGGATGTCACGGCGGCGGTGAGCGCCATGGCGGCGAAAGTGGGCAGAAGGTTGCGCAAGAAGGGCCTTGAGGGCCGCACGTTGGCTCTGAAGCTGCGATTCAATGATCGCTCGATGCGTTCCGCGCAATGCCGTTTAGAAGCTCCTACCGACGATGATATCGCCTTCACGCCGCAGCTGCTTGAGCTGCTCGACCAGCTATGGGCGCCAGGCATACCTGTGCGCTTGGTGGGCGTCGCCGTCAGCGGATTCGACGATGGCAAGCCGCAACAGGAGCGCCTGTTCGCATTAGACGGCGGGGGTGATACCGGTCGAGCCGCCGGCGCGCTTGCGAGCAGCTTGAGCGAGCGGAAACGTCGCAGCCTGCTTGAGGCAACCGACGCCTTGAAAGAGCGGTTCGGCGAGGAGGCGGTGCGCTTCGGCCACGAGGTGCGTAGCGAGAAGAACACTACGGGGTCCGCGGCGAAGAATCCGGCTGATTACAAATAGGGCCTTCCGCCCGCTTCCGATTTGCTAGAATGACGGCGCGCACCATACGCGCCTTTCCGCCTCTAGGAATACCAGGGGCCCGGCAACCGCATCATCTGCGGCTACCGGGCCCTTCTGGAGTTGCCGGTGCCTGCCCACCGTACCTATACCGCAGACACCGGCTTGGAAAGGAAGAGAATGGTCTAAACGTAGAACAGCAGGTTGTTGTAGCTGGGAACCGGCCAGTAATCGCGGTTAGTGATGATCTCCATGTTGTCTACGGCTTGGCGCAGCTCTTCCATGGCAGGGAGCATCACATGCGCGTTGTGGTTCGCCTTCTCCTGCTCATCGTCGATCGATTTAGCAACAGCGTCGGCTTCCTCGACTTTCGCTAGGGCCTCGTCGATTACCTCGATGCCGTCAAGCAGCTTGTTCAGCAATTTCTCCTGCTGCTTGGTAGGTGCCTTCGTGCCGGTGGCTTTGAAGGCGTTGATGCCGTTGGCAATGTCGGTGGCGAAGTGGTTGATGGCGGGCAGGTAGGTGCGCCTGGTCATGCGACGCATCACGCGGCCCTCGATGTTGATGAGCTTGTTATACTTCTCCAGCTTCACCTCGTAGCGGCTGTTGATTTCAGCCTCGGTGAGCACGCCGAATTCTCCGAACAGATCGATGGTCTTCTGATCCAGGAAGCAAGGAAGCGCGTCAGCGGTGGTCTTGTGGTTGGCGAGGCCGCGCTGCTCGGCTTCTTTCTCCCACTCGGCTGAGTAGCCGTCGCCGTTGAAGATGATGCGGCGATGGGCGCGCAGGGTCTTCTTGATGTACTCGATGGCCTCCTTGCGAAGATCTTCGGAGGGCACGCCTTCCATGGCGTCTGCGAAGTCCTTCAGGCTCTTGGCCATGGCGGTGTTGAGCACTGTGTTGCAGTCGGCCAGGTTCATGTTGGAGCCGGGCATGCGGAACTCGAATTTGTTGCCAGTGAAGGCGAAGGGGCTGGTGCGGTTGCGGTCCGTGCTGTCTTTGGTGAAGCGGGGCAGAACCGAAACGCCCAGGTCCATGGTCACCTTGTCGATGCTCTCGAAGCCGGTCTCGGCGTTGTCCATGAGCGCTTCGACGACGGCGCCCAGCTCGTCGCCCAGGAAGATGGACACGATGGCCGGCGGCGCCTCGTTTGCGCCCAGGCGGTGGTCGTTGCCAGCGCTAGCCGCGGAGGCGCGCAACAGCTCCTGGTAATCGTCGACGGCTTGGATGACGCCGGTCAAGAACACCAGGAATCGCAGGTTCTCGATGGGGCTGTCGCCGGGGTCCAGCAGGTTCTTGCCGTCGGCGGAAATGGACCAGTTGTTATGCTTGCCGCTGCCGTTGATGCCCTCGAAGGGCTTCTCGTGCAGCAGGCACACCAGGCCGTGATGGCTTGCCAGCAGGCGCATCTTTTCCATGGTGAGCAGGTTCTCGTCGATGGCGCGGTTGGCGTTCGCGAAGATGGGCGCCAGCTCGTGCTGGGCGGGGGCAACCTCGTTGTGCTTCGTCTTTGCCGGCACGCCCAGCGCCCACAGCTCGTCGTCGAGCTCCTTCATGAACTCGTTGACCGTCGGGCGGATGGCGCCGAAGTAGTGCTCCTCGAGCTCCTGGCCCTTGCACGGAGACCATCCGAACAGCGTGCGACCGGTGAGTACCAGGTCTTCGCGGCGTGCGTACTCGTCCTCGGGGATGAGGAAGAACTCCTGCTCGGAGCCGACGGTGGTCACCACGCGGCGCTTAGGCTCGCCGAACAGCGAGAGCACACGGTTTGCCTGCTCGTCAACGGCGCTCATGGAACGCAGAAGCGGGGTCTTCTTGTCCAGCGCCTCGCCGGTGTAGCTGCAGAAGGCGGTGGGGATGCACAGCACCTCGTCCTTGATGAAGGCGTAGCTGGTGGGGTCCCAGGCGGTGTAGCCGCGGGCCTCGAAGGTGGCTCGCAGGCCGCCGGAGGGGAAGCTGGAGGCATCGGGCTCTCCCTGTATCAGCTCCTTGCCCGAGAAGCTGCTGATGGCACGGCCGTCCCCGGTGGGGTCCAGGAAGCTGTCGTGCTTTTCCGATGTGACGCCGGACAGCGGCTGAAACCAGTGCGTGTAGTGGGTGGCGCCCTTCTCGATGGCCCATTCCTTCATGGCATGCGCCACGACGTTGGCAACCTCCAGGTCGAGGGGCTTGCCTTCATGAATGGTCTTCATCAGGCTCTTATAGGTTGCAGAAGGAAGTCGCTCCTGCATAGTGTGCTCGTTGAACACCATCGATCCGTAGATTTCGGAGATGTTGGTCATACTCGGCATCCTTTCCTGTTCGCTTTCGCGTATCCACTGCGTTTAACAGCTTATTTCATACTGTACGGTCTTCGTGTTTCGCGGTTTGGTCGGTGACGTTACGGGTATGGGTCGATTTCGTTTCGTCTAGGTTTCGGTTGAGGCAGCGAGTTTAGGCGTACATCGATCCATAGGGACGCGAACTTGCGGGGCGTAGGCTCCAATAGGCGCTCGGGTCCATGCAGATGTCCTCGCGTTCGCTGCCGAAGAACTTCTCGAAGCGTTCCAGCAGCGGACGCAGGGTGTTCTGATCATCCTTGCTGGTGGGTTCTAAGACCAAGCCAGCGGGAACATCTTCGGCATCCAGGCGATGGGCGAGGTAGATCACCCCGCCATGCATGCCGGTTGCCAGATGCTTGCCGGGTTTGCCCATGAGCACGATAATGCCTCCGGCCAGGTACTCTCCCAGGAAGTTGCCCGCGTCGCCGCCGATGACGATGGCGGGACGGTGCTCCTGGTATTCCTTCATATGCACGCCGACACGCCAGCCGCAATCGTCGCGAACGAGGATCTCGCCGCCGCGCATGCCGTAGCCGGCTGCATCGCCGCAGCGGCCATGTATGACGATGGATCCGTGGTTCATGGTGTTGCCCACCTGATCCTGCGCGTTGCCGAACACCTCGATCTGGCCGCCGTCCATATAACAGCCCAAGTCGTTGCCCGGGGTCCCATGGATTTCCAAGCGCTTGCCAACGGGCATCGCGGCGCCCAGATAGCGTTGCGCGTGAGCCTGCTGGATATCGAGGGTGTCCGCTTGCGCGAGCGCCTCGCGAACCAGCTCGTTGGCTTCCTTGAAGTGGGCGGTGCCGAGCGTCACCGTTTTTGTGGCGGTTGCCATCGGTTAGTTCCTTTCTCGGTAATCTTTCGAAGGTTCCGGAGTGCGTTACTGCCCGTCGACGGCTTTCCAGCCGCGCTTGTCGAGGGCTTCCGGATACCCTTTGTGCAGTCTGGCCCAGCGTGCGTCGCTAGAGAAATCCAGATTTTCCGGGGTGGCTTCGAAGATGCCGGGGTCGATCGTGTCGAGCGGGGTCTGGTTCTCGATGAGCGCCGTGTAGATGCCGGCGCGATCGGGGCGGTTCAGCAGGATGTAGCCCTCCAGCTTCCCGTCCTTGCGAACGAATTTCGCATAGGTGCCCGCTTCTTCGTCCTTCATCACTTCCACCTGGTACGACTCGTCGTCGACAGGGGGGTTGATGGTTCCCGATGTCAGCAGCGATGTTTCGAAGAAATCGACCGCGTTCACCGCGAAGCCGGTGGTGAAGGGTTCGGCGTCGGCGACACCCGCCATATGTTCGCCTGCGATGCGTCCCTGACGCACCGCATTGGGCCACAGTGCCAAGGGGCGCTGCGCGCCGCTGAAGGCATCGGTCACCTGGACTACATCACCGGCGGCGTAGACATCGGGCAGGCTGGTCATGAGGTTTGCGTCGCATACGAGGCCACGGCCTTGCTCTGCACCCGATTCCACGGCAAACGCC
Organism: Eggerthellaceae bacterium; assembly: GCA_036306585.1. Taxonomy (GTDB): domain Bacteria; phylum Actinomycetota; class Coriobacteriia; order Coriobacteriales; family Eggerthellaceae; genus Aphodovivens. Next base: position 341,575 of record JAXJZF010000002.1, on the reverse strand, counting down.
GTGTTGGGGCGGACGCCCACTGCTGCCACTATGAAGTCGCAGCCGGCTTGCTCACCGTTGGTGAGGATGGCACCGACGGCCTGGTCGCCATCGCCCAGCACAGCTTGCGCGGACACCCCGGGCAAGCATTCGATGCCGTGCTTGGATAGCATCTTCTGTAGGGTTGCGGCGCCTTGCTCGTCGAGGACAGCGGGCAGGATGCGTGGCGCAAGCTCCAGCACCGTCACACGGTCGACCATATGCGAGATGGCCTCGGCCGCCTTCAAGCCGATCAGGCCCGCGCCTATGACGATGGCATGGCTTTCGCGATTCTGCTCGTTGGCAGCTTTGCGTGCGGCCTCCGCCAGCGATTTCACCTGTAGGGCGTCGTCGAGCGTCATGAAGGTGCACACGTTCTTCTTGCCGGCCAAACCCTCGATGGGGGGCGTGAATGGGATGCTGCCCGTTGCGATCAGGCAGCTGCCGTAGCCGATGATCGCGCCGTTGGCGAGCGTCGCCTCATGAGCGTCTCCGTCGATTTTCACAGCTTCCCAGCCTTCGCCGAGTAGAGCGTTCACACCCAGATCCTCGTAGAATTTCGCGCCTTTGTAACCGATGCGCTCCAGCTGGGTTTTCCCTTCCAACAGATACGAGATCAGCGGGCGCCCGTATGCCGCATGTGCCTCGGGGCTTACGATGACGATGGTGCCTTCAGCGTCGTTTTTGCGGATGGTTTCGGCGGCGGTCACGCCTGCTGCCGAGTTGCCCAGAATAAGGTAGTCGCAGCGCTTAGGAGCAGCTGCAGCAGTGGATGCACTCATCGGCAGGCCTCGCTTTCCACATAGATCAGCGCACGATTGGGGCAGGCGGCAACGCAGCTGGGTTCGCCGGGCTGGCCGTCTCCGCCTTGGCACAGGTCGCACTTCAGCGCGATGTCACGTCCGTTCACTTCGGTCACGGTGACGCAGCCGAACGGGCACATGGATACGCAGGTGCGGCAGCCGACGCACTTATCGGGGTCGGACGTGACGATGCCGGTCACGGGATCTTTCTTCATGGCGCCGGAAATGCATCCTTCGACGCATTTGGGCTGGGCACAATGGCGGCAGTTCACTGCAAGGGAAAGTTGCAGGTTGCCCTCCACATGGATACGCGAGAAGGGCGCGGGCTGCTCGTACAGCAGCGCCTTCACCGTGTCCTTGCTTTTGGAATGGGCCGTTTTGCAAGCCACTTCGCAGCGCTTGCATTCGATGCACCACGATTCGATGGCATAGACTCTCTTCATATTCATCACTCTCCTGCATGCTTAACGCCGAGGATGGACAATTCGCGATCGTTCAATCCAACGCCGCGCAGCATAAGGCGGTTGCCTCGCAGGCTCTCGATGGCGTTGATACCCATGCCGCCCATAAGCTCTTGGATCTCGTGGTTCCAGGCGTGCACCATGTTCACCACGCGTTCGGCGGCGATCTCAGGGTTGAGTCGCTTCACCAGGTTCTCGCGTTGGGTGGCGATGCCCCAATTGCACTTGCCGCTCGAGCAGTCCTGGCACTGGTGGCAGCCCAAGGCGATTAGCGCGGCGGAAGCGATGTAGACAGCGTCGGCGCCCAGCGCCACGGCGCGCACGATGTCGGCGGAGCTGCGGATGGACCCGCCTACCACAAGGCTGACGGTGGAGCGGATGCCCTCTTCGCGCAGACGGGAATCGACGGCGGCAAGGGCCAGTTCAATGGGGATGCCCACGCAGTCGCGGGTGCGCTTGGGGGCAGCGCCGGTGCCGCCGCGGAAGCCGTCGACGACGATGATGTCGGCGCCTGCGCGCGCCACACCGCTGGCGATGGCCGCGACGTTATGCACGGCGGCGATCTTCACGGACACGGGTTTGGTGTAGCGCGTGGCCTCCTTCAACGAGAAGATAAGCTGGCGTAGATCTTCGATAGAGTAGATGTCGTGATGTGGCGCGGGGCTGATGGCGTCGGTGCCTTGCGGGATCATGCGGGTGCGCGACACTTCCTCGTTGATCTTCTCGCCAGGAAGGTGCCCGCCGATGCCGGGCTTGGCGCCCTGGCCGATCTTGATCTCGATGGCGGCGCCGGTGTTGAGGTACTCCGGGTCCACGCCGAAGCGGCCGGAGGCCACCTGCACGATGGCGTTGTCCGCGTAGGGTTTCAGGCTGCGGTGGAAGCCGCCCTCGCCGGTGTTGAAGTAGGTGCCCAGCTCCTTTGCCGCCATCGCCAGAGCGGTCTGTGCGTTCAACGAGATGGAGCCGAAGCTCATGGCGGAGAACATCAGGGGCACGTCCAGCTTCAGCTGCGGCGGGATGGCCGAAACCACCTCGTGGTCGCGCTCGTTTACCTTCAGCGTTTCTTCGCGGGAACCCAGGAACACACGGGTTTCCATGGGTTCGCGCAGCGGGTCGATGGAGGGGTTGGTTACCTGGCTGGCGTTGAGCAGCAGATGGTCCCAGTAGATGGGGTAGGGTTTGGGGTTGCCCATGGAGGCAAGCAGCACGCCGCCGGTCTGGGCTTGTTTGGCGATGTCTTGCAGGTTCTCGAGCGTCCAGTTGGACGATCCGTTGCCCACTTGCGGCCAGTTGGTTATGGCAAGCGCGCCAGTGGGGCACATGGTGACGCAACGCTGGCAGTTCACGCAGCGGCGGTTATCAGCCGTCACGCGGCCCAGCTCTTCATCGACATGGTGCACTTCGTTTGAGCAAGAGCGCTCGCAGACACCGCATTTGACGCACAGGTCGGGGTCGCGCAGCACCTTGTAGCGGGGAAGCAGGTAATCCAGCATGGCTTACGCCTCCTTTCGGGTGTTGGGCTGCACGCCGGTCTCCAGCGCATGCGGGCGGCGCGTTTCGGGTTCGTTTTCAGGGTTGGCTTTGCGCTTCTGCTCGGCCACGCTGTCCAACAGCACGACGAAGGGCTCGCCGCCGCCGATGGAGCGCACGTTCTCGGGCTCGGGGCACACTACTTCGATGGCCGCCTGCTCGCTAGCCAGGTACACCATCGAACCTTTCTCGGCGACCATGAGCGCGCGCAGTTTCAAGCGGTCGTTGAGCGCCAGCAGGCCCTCGTTCGATCCGATGATGATGGAGAACGGACCGTTTACCAGGGCGCTGGGGTAGGTGACGCGCAGAGCGGTTTCGAACGCGCGGCGCTTGGGCTCCATGCGGTCGATCTCGTCCCAAGTGGGGGCCGTCATGATGTGGGCGGCGGTTTCCTGCGAGAAGCCGTGGCGGCGTGCCAGCAGGTCGAATAAGTAGGTGATCACCTCGGTGTCAGTCTGCAGCTCGCAGTCGTAGCCGTACTGCTCGACGTAGCGGCGGTTGGCGTCGTAGCTGGAGATCTCGCCGTTATGCACGACGGACCAGTTTAGCAGCGTGAAGGGGTGCGCGCCGCCCCACCAGCCGGGCGTATTGGTGGGAAAACGCCCGTGCGCCGTCCAAGCCCACGCCTTGTAATCGCGGATGCGGTAGAACTCGCCGATGTCCTCAGGGTAGCCCACGCCCTTGAAGGCGCCCATGTTCTTCCCCGAGGAAGCCACGAAGGCGCCGTTGATCTTCCCGTTGATGTGGAAGACATGCTGCATGGTGTACTCGGCCTCGTCCAGGCCGCTCATCTGCAGCTTGATGGGGTGGGGCGCTAGGAAGTAGCGCCAGATGTCGGGGGCGTCCTTGATGCTGGGGACGCTTTCGGTGGGGATGCGCTCCTGCTTCTCGCTCATGAAGTAGGTGTCCAGGTACGCCTCGGTTTCGTGGCGCGCCTCAACGCTCTCGTACATGATGTGGAACGCGTACAGCTCGGCGTAGTCGGGGTAGATCCCGTAGGCCGCGAAGCCTCCGCCGAGGCCGTTGGACCGGTCGTGCATCAGCGCGATGGAGGCGAGGATATCGCTTCCATCATGGCGCTGGCCGCTACGATCCATGATGCCGGCGATGGCGCATCCCGACGGAATGCGCACCTCGCCTTCGCGCGGCGCGTGGTTGTATGCCATAGTCTCTCCTCTGATTTGCTCGCAGGTACGGTTGCGATGATTACGAGCATAGGGGAGCTATGTTTCGGCAAAGCGTCGCTAATGTTACAAAACTGCTTCGGAAATGTTTCGTGCTTCGAAACATTTCTAAATGAGCCCAGCATGCATCAAGATGCTGCGGCAGTTTAGCAGGGCGCTGCATTTGGGTGAATTGCGATGTAAAACCCCAGGTGGAAGGGTCTACCGATTGTCGGCGAGGTAGAACAGCGCCATGGTTCCGGGGCCGGAGTGGGCGCCGATTACGGGGTCGACGTAATTGATGACCACGTCGGAAACGCCGAAACGTTCCTTAACCTTTTTCGCAACGTACTCGGCGTCTTCCAGGCAATCGCCATGGGTGATGAACACCATCTGGTCGGCGATGGGCCGGATGGCGGATTTTTCCATGTGTTCGACTAGCGCATTGAGCGACTTCTTGCGTCCGCGCACCTTCTCCATGGGGATGAGTCGGCCTTCGTCGTCCACGTGAAGGACCGGCTTGATATTTAGGAGCGTGCCCGCCCATGCTGCGGTTTTCGACACGCGGCCGCCGCGGAAGAGAAACATCAGGTCGTCGACGGTGAACCAATGAGCCAGATGGAGCTTGTTTGCCTCCACCCAGTCGCGCACCTGCTCGATGGATTCCCCTGCTCTCGCGTGCTGCACCGCGTACCATACCAGCAGACCCTGGCCGCCCGAAGCGGCGAGCGTGTCCACTGCGCAGATCTTACGGTCGGGGTATTCTTTCTGCAGCTGATCGATCAGCAGGGATAGCGCTTGATAGGTTCCCGAAAGCCCGCTGGAAAATGCGAGGTACAACACATCGCGGTCGACATCCAGCAGCGATCTAAATAGCTGCTCGGCCTCGGCGAGGTTGGGAAGCGAGGTCTTGAACACCTTCCCTTCGCGCATCATCGTGTAGAACCGCTTGAGGTCGGTGCGCTCGCCCTTCAGGTAGCTTTGGTAGACCGTGCTTTCTCCATCCACCATGAACGTGAGTGGAAGGACGTGGATGCCGAACTCGTCGATCATGTCCTCCAAAAGGTTGCAGCACGAGTCGGTGACGATTTCGAAATCCATGCGCGCTCCTTTCCGGGCTTTTCCCTACCTATGCAGTATACCCGCCTCGTGCCGAGTCGGGCCCATTAGTGTCGCATTATTGAAAACTCATGGGGACGGTGGAGAAATTCGCGTTTCCGGCATTATACTGTTCAGGTTTGAATCAAAACTTGCCGGGCCTTCGCCTCATGCGCGAGACCGGCGACGGGAAGATCAGTGAGGGCTACACGTGGCTGAAAAGGGCAACAACTATAAGAACACGATGAACCTTCCGCAGACCGGTTTCCCCATGCGCGGCAACCTGCCGAAAAACGAGCCGAAGCGCCTGGAGAAGTGGGAGGCGGAGCATCTGTACGAGCGGGTGCTCGAGAAGAACAAGGACGGCCAGCCGTTCATCCTGCACGACGGTCCGCCGTATGCGAACGGCCCCATTCACATCGGTCACGCCTTTAACAAGATTCTGAAGGACTTCGTCGTGAAGTCCCATGCGCAGCGCGGCTACTTCACGCCCTACATTCCCGGCTGGGACTGCCATGGTCAGCCCATTGAGCATGAGGTGGAGAAGAAGCTCGGCACGCAGAAGATGCGCGAGATGCCGCAGGCCGAGGTTCGCAAGCTCTGCCGTGAGTGGGCCGAGCGTTTCGTGAACGTGCAGCGCGACGGCTTCAAGCGCTTGGGCGTTAACGGCGATTGGGATCATCCGTACCTGACGTTCCAGCCTTCGTTCGAGTCGGCCAACGTCGAGGTGTTCAAGAAGCTGTACCTGGACGGCGCGGTGTATCGCGGTCGCAAGCCCATCCATTGGTGCAAGCACTGCCATACCGCCCTCGCCGAGGCCGAAATCGAGTACGGTGACGAGAAGTCCCCGTCCATCTATGTGAAATTCAAGCTGCTCCAGGTTCCGCAGGCCTTCGCCGACGCGGGCGTGGACCTCGAGCATGCCTACGTGCTCATTTGGACCACCACCCCTTGGACGCTGCCGGCCAACGTGGCGGTTTCCTTCGGCCCCGACATCGACTACTGCTTCGTGAAAGTGGGTGGCGACTACCTGCTGTTCGCCCATGAGATGGTCGAGGCGGTTGCCGAGACGTGCGGCTGGGATGCCTATGAGGTCGTTTCCGCTTGCGGGGAGCCCGTCCTGATGAAGGGCGATCGGTTCGGCGATGTCACCTACGAGCGCCCTATCCTCAACGATAAGACGGGTCGCATCGTTTGGGGTGAGCACGTCACGCTGGACTCCGGTACCGGCGCCGTCCACACTGCTCCCGGTCATGGCGTTGAGGACTACCTGATGGGCCAGGAATTCGGTCTGGAGACGCTCATGCCGGTCGACGATGACGGTCGTTTCATGGAGACCGTCCCGTACTTCGCCGGCATGGACACCGACGAGGCCAACCCGCACATCATCGACTGGCTGGACGAGCGTGGCACGTTGGTGGCGCGCAAGGACATTCTGCACAGCTATCCGCACTGCTGGCGTTGCCACGAGCCCGTCATCTTCCGTGCCACAGACCAGTGGTTCGTCTCGATGGAGGACACCGGCCTGCGCAAGGCGGCGCTCGACCAAATCTACAACCATGTGAAGTGGTACCCGTCCTGGGGCGTCAACCGCATCGGGTCGATGGTGGCCGACCGTCCCGACTGGTGCATCTCGCGCCAACGCAGCTGGGGCGTGCCCATCCCGGTGTTCAAGTGCGCCAAGTGCGGCGAGATCGTGGCCACCGCCGAGACGTTCGATGCGGTCATCGACCTGTTCAACAACGAGGGCGCCGACGCCTGGTTTACCAAGGAGCCCAAGGAATACCTGCCCGCCGGCACGCATTGCGAGGCTTGCGGCTCCGAAGAGCTCGTGCCCGAGAAGGATATCCTCGACGTGTGGTGGGAGAGCGGCGTGAGCCATGTGGGCGTGCTGAAGCACCGCGCTGAAGCTGATCACCTGCGTTGGCCCGCCGACATGTACCTCGAAGGCTCCGACCAGCATCGCGGCTGGTTCCAAAGCTCGCTGCTTTTGGGCACGGGCGCGTTCGGGCGCGCGCCGTACGACAGCGTGGTGTGCTGCGGCTTTACCGTCGACGAGAACGGCGAGAAGATGTCGAAGTCCAAGGGCAACGGCATCGACCCGAAGGAGGTTACCGACAAGTACGGTGCCGACGTGCTGCGCCTGTGGGTGGCTTCCACCGACTATTCGGTGGACGTGTCCATCGGCGATACCATTCTTCAGCGCACCTCCGATGCCTACCGCCGTTTCCGCAACACATTCCGCTTCCTACTGGGCAGCCTCTCCGATTTCGACAGCGCTAAGGACGCCGTCGCCATCGCCGACATGCCCGCTGTGGACGTGTGGGCGCTTCTGCGCCTGCGCCAGGTATTGGCTGAGGTGGAGAAGGGGTATGACGAGTACCGCTTCCACCAGGTGTTCCGTACCTTGTATGAATACGTCATCAACGACCTGTCTGCCATCTACATGGATGTCGCCAAGGATCGACTGTACTCCGAGGCGCCCGAATCGCCGTTGCGCCGCAGCGCCCAGACGGTGCTGTTCGATATCCTGGAGGTTATGGTGCGCGTGATGAGTCCCATCTTATCGTTCACCTGCGACGAGGTGTGGGATAACTACCCCGAGGCGGAGCGCACCCGTGAAGGGCGCCCCTTCAGCGTGCAGCTGGCGGGTTGGCCTCAGGTTGATGAGCTGCTGGCGGGCCTGCCCGAGGGCGACGCCGCAGACGAGCTGCTCGCACGCTTCGCCGTGGCGCTTACCACCCGCGACGCCGTCACGAAGGCGCTCGAAGAGGCGCGCAACCATAAAACCATCGGCAAGAGCCAGGAAGCTGAACTTTCCATCTTCGCTTCCGATGGCGATGCGAGGGTGCTCGCCGGGTTCTCCGCCGCCGAACTCGAGGAACTGTTCATCGTCGCCGCTGTTTCCGTTGAGGCTGGCAAGGCTGAAGACGGCGAACCAAGCGTGACGGTTATCAAGACCGACCTTCCGCGCTGCCCTCGCTGCTGGAATCATCGCACGCTTGGCGGTAATGCCGCGTATCCCGATGTGTGCGAACGCTGCGCCGAGGCGCTCGAGGCGATCAGCTATGTCGAGAGTCAGGAGCAGTGAGCGGTGGTAGAAGAAGGGCAGGCAAAACATACTTTTGATCATAAAGGGGGTCCGGTCCGCTCTTCGGACTGGACCCCTCGCCATGCGGCGATTCTCATGGCGGCTGTTGTCGTCGTGTGGATCATCATCGACCGGGCGACCAAGACGTATTTCGATCAGTTTCCCCTGGGGGATTTAATTGGAGGGCCGTATGCCGGCCTTTTTGAATTCTTCCTCGTTCATAACACGGGTGCTGCGTGGGGCCTGTTCAGCGGTTCGACGGTCACCTTGGGCGTATTCTCCTTGGTCGTGAGCCTCATTATCGCTGCGGCTGCCATTGTGTTCGCGCGTCGCTCCACCTGGCTGCTGTCGCTGGGAGCCGGGTTGATCGTGGCGGGTGGCATCGGCAACGCCATCGATCGCTTCCTGCAAGGCTACGTTGTCGATTTCATCAATCTGACGTTCATTCGTTTCCCGGTGTTCAATGTTGCCGACATCGGCGTCACGTGCGGGTTTGTCTTGCTTGCGGTGGCCATTGCGCTTTTCTGGCGTGATCGGCCTGATCAGCAGACGTCGAATTGCGATGCTCCCGATACGAACGAGGGTGAAAGAGCGGCTGAGGCATCTGCCGCGCGGGATGGCGAGGGTGACTGATGGCGCGGTCGCTTTGCCATGTTGTGGGCATTACCGATGACGGTGCGCGCCTTGATTACATGCTCGCTTCCAACGGCTGCTATCCCAGTCGCTCTGCTGCCGCCAAAGCGGCCGAGGAGGGGCTTGTACTGGTGAATGGTGCAGCGGCTTCAAAAAAGCATACCGTGCATGTCGGCGACGCCGTCGTCTACGAGCTTCCCGATGAAGCTCCCACCGTCGTGTCCGGCGAACCCATCGATCTCGATATCCGCTACGAGGACCAGGATCTCATAGTTCTTTCGAAGCAGGCTGGTTTGGTTAGCCACCCATCCATCGACCATCACGATGGCACGTTGGTAAACGCCCTTATCTTCCATTGCGGCGCGGCGAACCTTTGCAACGTGCAGGGGGATGACGACCGCTTGGGCATCGTGCATCGCCTTGATCGGGACACGACCGGACTCATGCTGGCTGCTAAGACCAATGAGGCGGGTCAGGCGCTCATGGATGCGATTCGCGACAAAGTGGTCGACCGCCGCTATCTGGCTTTGTGCCACGGTGTCATCTCGCATGATACCGGCATGATCGATGCGCCCATCGCGCGTTCCCTCAACGAGCGCACCCGCATGTCGGTGCGCGAGGCGGTATCGGCGCGTGAGGCGGTGACGACGTTCCGTGTCCTCGAACGTTTCGAACCCGGCCCGAAAGACGAAGGGTATACCTTGGTGGATTGCAAGCTTTTTACCGGCCGCACCCATCAGATTCGCGTGCATATGGAGTTTACGCGTCACCCCCTCGTGGGCGACCCCATGTACACGGCGGGAGCGCCGTCCCGCCCGCAAGCGAGCTTGGGGCTGGATCGTCAGTTCCTGCATTCGTTCCGTTTGGATTTCGCCCATCCCATCACGGGCGAGGAGCTTTCGTTTCGCGATGCGCTGCCTGACGACTTGCACGAGGCGCTTGCGTCGATCGCCGACCGCTCTGAGGGCCGTACAGCGGCTGGTGACGAGGTGTTCGAGCTGTTGCATGATGCGCCGCGCCCTCGGTGTGAGCGCATGTTCCGCTAACGCCCCGTACGCGCTGGCCTACGTTCGTCATCATCAAATATGCAACTGTCTCAAACATGCGGGGCTCTTTCGCAGAGAGGGGATAGACTTCTATTTGGAAGGGAATCCTCGCGTTGGGAAGAAAGGAGACGGTGCATATGAAGTCGTCGGGTAAACATGCGATTCTACTGGTGAATACAGGTACGCCCGCGGAGCCCACGCCGAAAGCGGTGCGGTCGTACCTTTCGACGTTTCTGTTTAATCCGCGCATCGCGCCCATGAGCCGCATCGTTTGGTGGTTCATCTTGCATTTGGCTATCCTGCCTAAGCGCGGTGTGGCTTCAGCTGAGAAGTACCGCCAGATCTGGACCGACCAGGGGTCTCCGCTTGCTTTGGCGCACCAGGCGCTCGAGCGCGCGGTGGCCGAGGAGCTTCTGTATCGAGGCCATAATGTGGTCGTCCGCCAGGCTATGAGCTTCGGCGAGCCTAGGACGTCTCAGGTCATTCGCGAGCTTCGGAAGATGGGATGTTCAATGTTCACCGTTCTTCCGTTGTACCCGCAAGGTGCATTTTCGACGACCGGCGTCGTGGAAGACGACGTGAAAGGCTCGCTGAGACGCCGTTCCCTGCGCGAGAAGACAGCATTCATCCCCGATTATCACATCCATCCGACGTATATCCGCGCCGTTGCCGCATCCATAAAGCATGCCGGTTTCGACCCCGACGGCGACGATCGACTGCTGTTCTCCTACCATTCCATTCCCTTGTCCGATATCGAGAACGGCGATGCTTACGAATTGCAAACCGGGGCGACCAGCCTAAGCATCGCCAACGAGCTTGGACTTGCTCGAGAGCGCTGGACCATCGGCTATCAATGCCGTTTCGACAAGGGACGCGACTGGCTGGCGCCGTTCAGCAAGGATGTTCTGGCGCGTTGGGCGGAGGTCGGCGGGGGCCGCGTGTTCGTGGTGTGCCCTAACTTCGCCGTCGACTGCCTGGAAACACTGTATGATATAGAGCGCGTTCAAAAGCCCGCCTACCTGGATCTTCTGCGTGATGCAGGGCATCCGGTGCATGAGGACAGCTTCGTCTACGTCCCCTGTCTGGGCGCGACCAAGGCTCATGTGCGCGTGCTCTGCGACGTTCTGGAAGATTATCTGTAGCGGGTCTGTCCGCTTGGTTGCTCGTAGAGAAGGAGCGGCTTGTCATGTCCAATACAATCCTCATCGGCGTCACCGGCTGCATTGCGGCGTATAAGTCTGCTGAACTTGTTCGCGTTTTCCAAAAGGCGGGATATCGCGTGAAGGTCGTCATGACCGAGCATGCAACGCATTTCGTCGATCCGCTGACATTCCGCTCGCTCACTCATGAACCCGTTGCGGTGGGGCTGTTCGATGACCCGTCTGATCCCATCCATCATATTTCGCTTGCCGATGAGGCCGATGCTTTCATCATAGCTCCATGCACAGCAAATGTTGTTGCCAAGATCGCCCACGGCATTGCTGACGATTTGCTGACCACAACTGCTCTAGCTTGCACTTCGCCAATTGTTGTTGCTCCTGCAATGAATGTTCATATGTATGAAGCTGCCATCACCCAGGAGAACCTTTCGAGACTTGCGCGTCGTGGGGTGCGTATCGTTGAGGCGGCTTCGGGCTATCTCGCTTGTGGCGACGTTGGCAGGGGAAGGCTCGCTGAGATTAACGACATCGTGTCCGCCGCCGTTGCTGCGCTGGAAAACAATGACGGCGTCTCTTCTCGCGACCTCGCCGGAAAACGGGTTTTGGTTACGGCGGGGCCGACATACGAGCCGATCGACCCTGTGCGTTTTGTCGGCAACCGCTCCTCTGGAAAGATGGGCTTTGCCATTGCCGAGGCGGCTGCTGAACGCGGTGCCGACGTTGTATTGATAAGCGGTCCCGTCCGTCTCGCCGATCCTGCGTCTGTTGAGACTGTGCATGTGACTACCGCTTTGGAGATGCTTGATGCATGCGAGGAGCATTTCCCCCTGTCAGATATAGCCGTCTTCGCTGCAGCCGTTGCCGATTATCGCCCCGAAATCACTGCGGAAAGAAAGCTGAAGAAAGCTAACAAGGAAGACGTCCAAGCGCTTGAGAACCTTCGCCTTGTTCCCAATCCGGACATCTTGGCGCTGATGGCGGCCCGTAAGCGCAAAGACCAAGTAGTTGTCGGCTTCGCCGCCGAAACGGAATGTGTGCAAGAGCGTGCTATGAAAAAACTCTCATCCAAACATGCCGACATGATAGTTGGAAATCTTGTGGGCGGAGAAAAGGCATTCGGGAGAGATGATAACCAAGCGATTTTGGTTTCGAATAGAGGGGTCGACCGTCTTCCTCTCATGACCAAGATCGCTTTAGCGGATGTGATATTAGACAACGTGCTGGATCTCTAACGAAAAGGGGCTTCGATGCTATGCGCATTCTTTCGGTAACAGCCCAGAAGCCGGATAGCACGGGCAGCGGTGTCTATTTAGCGCAATTGGTCCGCGTGTTCGATGGCATGGGTCATGAGCAAGCAGTCGTATGCGGCTCTGCTCCGCTTGATTCTCCCGAGGACTCGCTTCCTTCAGGCGTTTCCGTCTATCCGGTGCGTTTCGAGACTTCAGGCCTTCCTTTTAAGATTGCGGGGATGAGCGATGATATGCCGTATCCCTCAACGCGCTATTGCGACTTCGATTCCTCTATGCTTAATGCGTTCAAAAAATCCTTCGAATCCATAGCCATGAAGGCGATAGATGAATTCAAGCCAGATCTTATCATATGCCATCATCTATATCTTGTTACTTCGGTGATTGCGCATTTGCCGCGCAGGTGCCTTACGGTGGGGATATGCCATGGAACCTGCCTGCGGCAGATGAGGAAGCATGACCTGGATGCAGAATTCATACGCGAAGGCGTGCGATCGCTCGATGGCATCATGGCACTCACTTCAGTGCAGGTTGAAGATATCGTGGACGTAATCGGCCTGGGGGATGCGCGTTCGCTTCCTCCGATATCTGTCATTGGAACGGGGTACGATTCGTCCCTGTATCGGTGGCCGTCGGCTCCCAAGCCCTCAACGCGCGAACTCCTATATGTGGGGAAAATCGCCGAGCAAAAGGGCGTTGCCAGCTTACTTCGCGCGCTTGACTTGCTTCCTTGGTGTAGGGGTCAGCTTCAAGTCCGTCTTGTGGGCGGTGGGGCAGAGGAGCACCCCTGTATCGCGCGTTCTGCAGCGGAGAGCCGTTACGATGTCGATATGACGGGCACAATTCCCCCAGATCGTTTGGCACGGCTTTACCAGCAGGCACATGTCTTTGTTCTTCCCTCGTTCTACGAGGGCCTGCCTTTGGTTTTAGCCGAAGCGCTTGCCTGTGGTTGCGTGCTGGTCTGCACCGATTTGCCGGGCGTTAAAGAATGGCTGCTTAGCGCCGTACCGGATGCTCCCGCCTTGTTTGTCGCGCCTCCTCGTATGCATGGCGTGGATGTCCCTTACCAACAGGATCTGCCTGCTTTCGAGGAATCGTTAGCTTCAGCCATTGTTCAGGCATTCAGCGCATCGGAATACCTTTACGGAGAATCTGCTGCTAGCGCACCCTGTTCGTCTGTGAAAACCCTGTCTTGGGACAGTGTGGGTAATTGCGTTTTGGATGTTTGCCGTCGACTTCTGAAGTGACTTAACGTGCTGCGTCTTACTAGGTTCGAAGGGCGTGGAACGCCACCTACTGCGGGCAGGTGACCTGTGCGGGTGGGTGGCGTTCTCGCTAGTTCGGTGAAGCATTGAAAGATTTATGCTTCACGACCGTTAGTCATATTGCGAAATGAACTTCTCAACTGCAGCGCATACCTCGTCCGGGTGGGTGATGGAGCAGATATGAGGGGCACCTTGAATGAGCGTCCATTTGCAGTTAGGGATCAGGTCAACACCTTCCTTGATAACCCAAGGGGAACCTTCATCGTCGGTGCCGGAAAGGGCCATGCAGGGTACTTTGATGTTCTTCACGCCTTCACGGATATCCCAATCACGCATTTTGCCTGTTACCACAAATTCGGAAGCACCTTGCATAATCTCATAGCACTCGCCAACTGCAGCAAATGAATCCTTTAGATGTTGCGGGTAATCTTTTTGGTACATGCCGCAAACGTGGCGCTTGTAATATTCATCCGCTGCCGCTTGCGCCTGAACCGTGTTGTAATCGCCGGTACGTTCCGCTTCGGCAAGGGCGTTTTGCATCTCCAAGGGAAGGAATGTGATCAGATGATTGGCTGCCTCTAGCCAAGACGAGATTCGCACGGGGGATGAATTGATGACAAAGGAGTTGACTCCCTTATCATCTTTCATCATGCAGAGCATGCCCAACATGCCGCCCCAGGAGTTTCCAAACAGATGAAAATCATCAAGCTCGAGTGCTTCGCAAACCGCATAATATTCGTTCACCCAAAGGTCATAGGTGTAGAAATCCTCTCCCATATTCTCAACCATGGATTTTCCGCATCCGATCTGATCGTAGAAAATCACCTGTCGTTGGTACTTGTCTGCTATGCGGGCGAGGTCGAGCAGATAGTTGTGACAATCACCTGGTCCTCCGTGCAGTACAAGCAGGGGCTTTTTGCCTGGAGCGCACTCGCCGACGATCTTCACATACGTTTTATGACCGAGATAGTCGACGTAGGTTTCTTCGATTTTTGATTTGATCTCTAGTTCTTTCGCTGCAGCCATGACGATCCCTTTCTGCTTTAGACTCTAAGCCGACTTAGCTCTCGACGTCGATGGACACCGGATCGACGAGGTTGCCTTTTTTGTCTTTAACGACTGCAACAACGTATCCGAGCACACCGACGATAAGCATTATTCCACCCAGGAGTAGATTCACGGCCATGTTGTCGTAGCCGGTTAGCAGGCTGAAATTGCTTAATACGAGATACAGGATTGCTCCTAATCCTATGAAGGAAATGATGGGCGCGATAGTCGTCTGGAAGATGTTGTGGCCGAATCCGGGTTCATCGTTATGCTTGCGAAGATATGCAATAACGGCAATGCAGACTATGAACTCCATTGCCATGATGCCGACGATAGCGATGGCGGAGCATATTGCCCCGACTTCCGAGTAAGGGTCGAGTCCGCACAGCGCCATGATGAAGGCCAAGCAAAGGCCGAAGGTCATGTTCGCACAGCAAGCGATGAAAGGAGATTTGGCCTTGTTGGTGCGCTCCATTGCTTTCGGAAGAAGCCCAGCTCGAGAGAAGGAGTACAGATACCGGGATGCCATACCATGAGCCGCCATCCAAGAGGCGAAATTAGAGATGAGAAGAAACCAGTTGAATAGGTGGCCCATTACATCGCCGCAGTAGCGTACCGCGACATCGTGGTACATGGTGTCGTAGGATGCATTGGCAACAGTGACGACGTCGGTTCCCATAGCATTATATGCAGCAGTGACAGACCATGCGCTAAGCGAATACACAAGGCCAATGATGATGACAGCTGCGATGGTCGCGCGGGGGATTGTTTTCCTTGGATTTTTGGTCTCCTCGCCAAAAATCGCAGTTGCCTCGAATCCGATGAAGCAAAGGAAAGCGAAGCAGACGCCGAGACCCACACCACCGGGAACCCCTCCGTTAAACAGCGTGTTAATAGAGAAGACGTTAAGCGGATAGGCCGCAGGACCTTCGGTCAACAGGACGGAGATGTCGACGATGGCGAGAATCGCAACCTCGCACACTAGGCAAACCATAAGAAACTTGGTGCCGCCTTCGATGCCGAAATAGGAGAACAACAAGATGATGGCGGCAAAAACAAGAGCAACGCACCACCAGGGAACCACCAGCCCGAGCTCTTGTTCGAGAATCGATGAGGCAAACGTGCCGCCTGCGGAAACCAGATACACGGAAAGGAGATTATATGCAGCAACAGCGACGAAACCGGCTGCCGTTCCGAATCGCTTGCCTAATCCCATTGAGATGTAGGCGTAGAACGCGCCTGCATTTGTTATATGGGTGGACATTGCTGTGAAACCGACGGAGAAGATCAGCAGTAGCACGCCGATGATCACGAAGTCGAAAGCCGCTGCTGGACCGTTTCCCAGCATGAAGATCAACGGGGTGTTGGTTGCTGAGGCGCCAAGTGGCGCCGCGGCGGCGATGACGAGGAACACTAGGGCGACGCCGCCTATCGCCCCGTGTTTAAGTTGATTGCCTTGGCCGTCGTTGCTGTCTTTAGCCATTTCGACTCCTTCCAGTAGATGGATGATAATGACGTTGATGTTAGCAGCGATGGGGGAGCTGCTGAAAATAGTTAACTTTTCTATGGAATGATAGCTCCTTTGGCCAGGTGATTTTTTATCGCTGACATGGGGAGACAGACCTTGCCGGCATATCGTCCATTAGTGCGCTGCAAATATTATCAAGCGTTTCGTCAGGCATAAGGGAAGCTTATGTCTGACGAAACGGCGGCGTGGCGCGCACCATCTTCCGTATCCTTCGACTGCATCTGCGTCGTAGAAAGTACTGGCAGGAGCATCAAAAAAAGATTGACGAGAATCAATTTGTGAAGATATCTATCAGTCATGCAAGCAAAATGTTCAATACCCTAATCGGCTCATCTCATGAGTCGCCTCCCTGCTCGTAGACTCTTTGCGGCGCGCAGGTGAACCGAGGCAGGTGTGGGCGGGCGCCTGAGTATGCTCATCGACCATTAGATCGAGCCATTCTAGGTTGATGTGTCTGTAAGCGGGATACCAGGATGCATTCGAGTGGCACAGCAAGAATCACTCGAATCGAATTGCGCGAATCGAAAATATAAAAAATGCGGGTCTAAAGATCTCTCTTCAGACCCGCAATAATCGTTGGTCGGGTTGACAGGATTTGAACCTGCGACCCCTTGACCCCCAGTCAAGTGCGCTACCAAACTGCGCCACAACCCGTTAATGCGTCTCTCAACGCAAGGAGATAATATAGCGGAAGGTACGAGTTGATGCAAGTGCCAATTTACCTCGGATGCAAAAATTACCTGAACAAGCATTTGAGCCGTTCGCGGCGCTGAACCGGCCGTTCATTGGGCGGTTATTCGCTTGGCGCACCCTTCACCGAACAAACACCGCCTGGCCCGGTTGCTTGGGGCTTGCTCCGTTTGCTCTTTGCTAAAGTAAAGCGATCAAAAGTCGGGATCGCGCATGTGTCCCAGGCATGTTGAATGCGGCGTTCCTTTGCTGAAAGCAGGAACGGTCGCATTTTGTTTGCATGCTGGTTGGGCTGTCTTCCATGCGCTTCGTAGACGGGTAAGGAGGGGTCTTTGTGACGATGGTCGGGTTCCTGATACTGTTCCCACTGGTCGTTGCCGTCATCTTGCTGGCTGTTAGAAACAACGCGGCTCGCAATGTCGTGGTGGTTGCGGCTGCGTTGGTCATCGGTCTGGCATCCATCTGGCAGGTTGCCGTGGGGCTCAATGGTTCCGGTCCGGTGCATCTCGAGGTGTCTTTGCCGTTTGTCGATGGCATTTGCTCGTTGATCGGCATCGTGGTTGCCGTGACCATTATCTGCTTTGCCATCAAGTACAAGAACACCCTGGCGTTAGTTCTTGCGATCGCTCAGCTCATTGGCTCGCTTGTGTTCGAGATGAGCTTCGCGCACGGCATCGAGGTGAGCGCGCCGCTTTACTACGACCAGCTTACACTGCTGATGGTTTTCATCATCGGCGTCATTGGCTCCGCCATTTGCGTTTATGCGCTCGGTTACATGGAAGACTTCCAGTCGCATGAGCCCGAAGGCGCGGCCGACCGCCGTCCCACGTTCTTCGCCTTGATGTTCGTGTTCTTGTCCGCTATGTACGCGATCGTCTTCTCGGACCACCTCACTTGGCTGTTCACGGGCTGGGAAGTCACTACACTGTGCTCATTCCTTCTCATCGCCTACACGCGCACCGAGGAGGCCATTCGCAATGCGTTCAGACAGATCATCATGAATCTGCTCGGCGGCATTTCCTTCTTGGTTGGCCTGTTCGCCTGCGTGCTCGCCATGGGGACGCTGTCCTTGCACGAGTTCCTGGCGTTCGGGCAGATGTACCCGCAGGTCGCCATGCTTGCCGTCACTGCGTTCGCGTTCGCCGGCATCACTAAGGCAGCTCAGATGCCCTTCCACACCTGGCTGCTGGGCGCCATGGTGGCACCGACGCCTACAAGCGCGTTGCTGCATTCCTCGACGATGGTCAAGGCCGGCGTGTTCTTGCTGGTGAAACTGGCTCCCGTCCTGGCGCTGTGCCCCGTGCCCGCAGGCATGCTCATGTTCGTGGGTGGCATCACCTTCCTGGTGTGTTCGTGCTTGGCCATTACGCAGAGCAACGCCAAGCGAGTCCTCGCATACTCCACCATCGCCAACCTTGGTCTTATCACCGCTTGCGCAGGCGTCGGTACGCCTGAGGCCGTGTGGGCGGCGATGTTCCTCATCCTATTCCACGCCATCGCGAAGAGCCTGCTGTTCCTGTGCGTCGGCACCGCCGAGCACCACATTGGCAGCCGCGACATCGAGGACATGGATCTGCTGTTCGATCGCATGCCTAGCCTTGCACGCTTCATGATGCTGGGCATCATGTGCATGTTCATTGCGCCGTTCGGTATGCTCGTTTCTAAATGGGCGACGCTGCAGTCGTTCACCGAAGCGGGCAGTCTCGCGCTGGTTTTGTTGCTTGCCTTCGGCTCCGCTGCCACGTTCATGTTCTGGGCTAAGTGGATGGGCAAGCTCGCCGGCATCGCAGGCCAGTCCAAGAATGTCGAGCTGAGCGTTCATACCAGCGAGTGGGTACCCATCATGCTGATGGCTGTGCTCATCGGATTGGGCTGCGTCGGGATGCCACTCATCTCCATTAACTTGGTCGAGCCCTATTTGTTCGGGGCGTTTGGCACCGTCGCGTTCCCTATCAGCTTCGACAACCTCATCATTGCCGGCGCTGCTGTCATCGTCATGATCATCGTGCTCTTCGCGGGTTTGGGCCATTCCAGCGCGCGCAAAGTGGACGTGTACCTTTCCGGCGTGAGCGTCGACAACAATAACCGCACGTTCAAGAACTCCATGTCGGGCGTCACCGAGGCCACGGCGCGCAACTGGTACATGAAGGACTGGATCGGCGAGCGGAGGCTCGACATCTTCGGCACCGTCGCGTGCGCCGTGTTCACCCTGGCCCTCTACGTTGTCGCGGCCCTGTTCGCCGCCGGACTGTTCTAGAAAGGGTGTGGCAAATGGAGATCCTCATCATGGTCATCGGCTGCATCGTCTTCGCCGTGCTCGCCCCGGTGGTCGGCTGCCTGCTGGCAGGTTTAGATAGGAAGATCAGCGCGCGCATGCAAGGTCGCGTCGGTCCGCCGCTGCTGCAGCCTTACTACGACGTGCGTAAGCTGCTTGAAAAGGATTACGTTGCCGTGAACTCCTCCGAAAGCGTCTACGTCACCTTCGCTCTGGTGTTCGCAATCGTGGCGGGCGGCATCTTCTACACTGGCGGAAACCTGCTTATGTGCGTGTTCGTCATCACGCTTTCCAGCTTCCTGTTCATAGTGGCAGCGTACAGCTCCCGCAGCCCCTATGCGGAAGTTGGCGCCGAACGCGAAACGCTGCAGGTTATGTCGTATGAGCCGATGGTCCTGCTGATGGCTGTTGCGTTCTTCCTGGTGACGGGCAGCTTCAACGTGTCGTCCGCCTTTGGGCAGGATATGCCGGTGTTCACCTCCATCTGGTTGGTGTTCTTGGGCTTCTTATTCATCCTCACCATCAAGCTGCGTAAGTCACCGTTCGATCTGTCATACTCGCATCATGCCCATCAGGAGCTCGTGAAGGGCGTCACCACCGAGATGAGCGGTCCAACGCTCGCCAAGGTGGAGATCATGCACTGGTGCGAAAACGTGCTTTTCCTGGGTTGGGTTGGCATGTTCTTCTTGTGGGGCAACCCGGTGTCCATCGTGGTCGCCATCGTGGTCGCGCTTGTCGCGTTCTTCCTGGAGATCTGGATCGACAACAACTTCGCCCGTGTGAAGTGGCAGGCCATGCTTTCGTCAGCCTGGGTGGTTGCGTTGGTGGCCGGCGGCTTGAACATCGGCTTTCTGATGTATTTCTAAGGAGCAGCACATGGCATTCGCATCGAAATCACCGTGGGTCATCCACTATGACGCGTCGAGCTGCAACGGGTGCGACATCGAGGTGCTCGCGGCTCTGTGCCCCGGCTACGATGCCGAGCGATTCGGCGTCATCAACACGGGCAACCCCAAGCATGCCGACATTTTCTTGGTGACCGGCAGCGTCAACGAGCGCAACATCGACGTGGTTAAGGAAATATACAACCAGATGGTCGAGCCGAAGGTCGTGGTCGCGTGCGGCATTTGCGCCTGCACCGGCGGCATCTTCCGCGATTGCTACAACGTCATCGGCGGCGTCGACAAGGCCATTCCCGTGGACGTGTATGCGCCGGGCTGCGCCGTCCGACCGGAAGCCATCATCGACGCGGTCGTGCAGGCGGTAGGCATCCTCGACCAGAAGAGCAAGGCGCTCGCCGCCGGTAGGAAGGGAGAGTAGCGCCATGACGCTTCAGACTGAATACCTCATCACCGCCATCGACCGGATCCCCGAGATGTCGCATGCGCGTAAGTCCGATGGCTGGCGTTTCGTGCAGCTTATGGCGGTTAACACCGAGCAGGGCATAGACTTGATCTACTCGTTCATGAAAAACGGCGTGCTGCAGAATAATAAGATCGAGCATGTTTCCAAAGCCGACACCGTCCCCAGCATCACCGATGACTTCCTGGCGGCGTTCGTGTTCGAGAACGAGGTTCACGACCTGTTCGGCGTCGACATCCGCGACATTGCCATCGACTTCGGCGGCAACTTCTACGCGCTTGCCCAAAGCGAGCCGATGACTGTCATTTCGCCTGCTCAGAAGGTCGCTCGCGAGAAAGCTCGCGTCGCTGCCGTGGCGAAAGCGGAGCGCGCTAAGAAGGCGGCTGCCGCCAATGCCGCTTACGTGGTGGACCATCCCGGTGCCAAGCCCGAGCGCAAGGGCGAGGGCGAGCTGATCATGCCATCCGATGATGCCGTTGAGGAGAAGCTCAAGGGAATGGATCCCGAAAAAGTCGCCCGTGTCCGTGCCGCGATGGCGGCGAAGGCGCGCAAGGCCGCTGCCGCCAATGCGGAATACGTCGTGGAAAAGCAGACGGCTGGTGGATCGGTTATGCATAACGAAGACGCCGCGAAGGAAGGTGAGTAGGCATGGGAAAGGCAACCATCATCCCGTTCGGCCCGCAGCACCCCGTTCTGCCCGAGCCCCTTCACCTGGACTTGGTCGTCGAGGACGAGAAGGTCATCGAAGCCATCCCGCAGATCGGCTTCGTGCACCGCGGCCTCGAGAAGCTGGTCGAAACGCGCGACTACAACCAGTTCATCTACGTTGCGGAGCGCATCTGCGGCATCTGCGCGTTCGGTCACTCTATGGGCTACGCCGAAACGGTCGAGCGCCTCATGGGCGTTGAGATCCCCAAGCGGGCGGAGTGCCTGCGCGTCATCTGGCATGAGCTTTCCCGTATCCATTCGCATATCCTGTGGATGGGCCTTGCGGCGGATGCGTTCGGCTTTGAGAGTCTGTTCATGCATTGCTGGAGGTTGCGCGAGCGCGTCCTGGACATCTTCGAGAAGACCACGGGCGGTCGCGTCATCTTCTCCGTTGTGAAGGTGGGCGGCGTCGTCCGCGACATCGATAAGCTCCAGTTCGATGAAATCAAGCGTGTACTGGAAGGCATCAAGCACGACTATAAGCAGCTGTGCAACGCCTTCCTAAAAGACACATCGGTGAAGAACCGCACCGTGGGCGTGGGCTACATCAGCCATGAAGAGGCGCTAGGTTTGAGCATGGTGGGGCCTTTCGCCCGCGCCTCCAACGTCAATAACGATGTGCGTTGCCTTGGAAACGGCGGCTATGGCTATCTGTCGGATTTTCAGCCCATCATGGACGGCAACGGTGACTGCTACGCTCGCGTGAAGGTGCGCGCGCTCGAGGTGTTGCAATCGATGGACATCATTGAGGAGATGATCGCGAAGATCCCCGAGGGAGACATCGCGGTACCAGTGAAGGGCTCGCCCGCCGACGGTTCCGAAGCCTCCAACGTGGTGGAGCAGCCGCGCGGCGAATGCTATTACTACGCTCGTGGCAATGGGTCGAAGTACCTTGAGCGCATGCGTATGCGCACGCCCACGTCGCAGAACCTCGCCGGCATGACCAAGGCGTTGGCTGGCTGTGATCTGGCTGACGTCAACATGATTATTCTCACCATCGACCCCTGCATCAGCTGCACGGAAAGGTAAACGGTTATGGGAAGCTTCAAACTTGGCACGATGACCCTCAAGGGGTTGTTCAAAAAGCCCGAGACGATCCAGTACCCCGCACAGGTTAAACCGATGCCTGTGGGCCTGAAAGGCCATATCGTCATCAACACCGACCTGTGCATCTTATGCAGCCTGTGCGCGCGCCGCTGCCCCTGCAACGCCATCGAGGTGGACAAGAAAGCGCGCACGTGGTCGATCAATCGCTTTCAGTGCGTGCAGTGCGGTTCGTGCGCACGCGAATGCCCTAAACATTGCCTGACCATGGACCCGCACTACACGACGCCTTCGAAGTCCATCCACTTCGATACCTTCGAAATTGCCGAGCGAGAGAAGGAGCCTGCGAAGAGGCAGTCGGCTCCTGCCAAGGTGCCCACCAGCGCCAGCAATCCTGCGCCTGTTGATTTCCTACCGGAGCGTTAAGCAATGGTGAAGACTACGCGAACGTGGGAAACCGAGCAGCGATAGAAACTCGCTTACTGCTACAATAACGATGCAAATGCACGACCGCGTCTGAAAGGGCCCGGTTTTTGCGTAGAAGCATACCGAAACTGCAGCAGGAGCGCCGATGGCAGACAAGCACGACAAACAAGAAGAGGTCACTAACCGCATCTTCACCGTGCCCAATGTGATTTCCGCCATCAGGCTGTGCATGGTGCCGGTCTTCTTCGTTCTGCTCATGAGCGGATACGATCTTCTGGCCACGCTCCTCTTCGCGCTTGCCGCTGGCACCGACTGGATCGACGGGCAAATCGCGCGTCGCACGCACCAGGTCTCAAAGCTTGGCCAGCTGCTCGATCCCGCCGTCGACCGCATCCTCATGATCGTGGGCGTGGTCGGTCTGTTCCTGGTGGGCAGGCTTCCGCTGTGGATCATTCTATTCGTCATTTTGCGCGATCTGCTTCTGTTGTGCGGTGGGGCTTACCTGCTGAAGCGCTGGCATAAGCGCGTCGCCGTCATCTATCCCGGTAAAGTTGCCACTACGTTTCTGTTCGTGGGCTTTGCCGCGTTGCTTTTCAATTGGCCGGTGCTGCAGGGCATCGGGGTCGTCGATGTATCGTGGCTGCCGGGCCTTAATCCCCAGCCCTATTCATGGGGCATCTGGTTCGTATACGCCGGGTTGATCCTGGCCACGTTCACTACCATCTATTACATTGCGGCGGCCGTTAGGAAATTGCGCGAAGCGAAAGCCGAGCAGGGGATAGCTTAGCGATGGAACGCCCACGTAATGACCTTCGCCGCAGGCAGGAGCCGCCGTCCTCGGGTACTCGCCGTTTTTCCTCGAGGTCGTCACGGCAAGCACCTCGTCGCCAAGTTTCGGCGAACCCCAGGCATTCGAATAGGGTGAGCCACGCTGCGTTCCAGGCGCGTGCGTCATCTCGTGCGCAGGAGCAACGGGGTGGGAAATCCGTCTCTGCCAGGGTCGACCGCACTCGATCGGCGACCGGTCAACCCTCACGAGGAGATCGTCGCGAACGCGTCGCGGCTTCCGTCCGCAGCACCAAGGCTTCCTCGCGTGGGGGGCGCAACAGCGCGCCTTCTTATGCAACCCCCGATCTCTGGACGAAGCAATCTCCGAGAACTCACCGTCCCTCCCGGGCATCGCATAGTGCTGACCGATCGGCGAACTCCCCGGGCGGCGTGGTCGGCAGTATCTTGCACGCCGTCGGCGGCGTGTTACTTGCCCTTCTGCGCGCGTTCATCCGCCTTCTGCAGAAGAGCAGAATCGCCACTGTGGCATTCGTTCTTATCGTCGTGGTCGGCTTCGGTCTCCTCATCGATGTCGGCGTCAATGGCGGTAAGGCATATCCCGGCGTGCATATCGGGACGCTCGACGTTTCAGGTAAAACCGAGCAGGAGATCATCGGGATGGTGAACGATACCTTCCAGAGTCGGCTCGACTCCACCACCGTTACCATCTATGCCAGCGAGCAAGCGCGCGCGGACGCGCAAAATATCGCGGAGCAAGCGCAGAACGCAGCCCTTGTGGAGGAGGTCTCGGTTGAGGAGGCCAACGCCAACACCGATTTTTGGACGACAGACGCCCAGACGCTTGGAGCTGCCTTGCATCCCGAAGATCTTGCCGCGCGGGCAATGGAGGTAGGCAGGAGCAATGGAGGGGTGCTCGCCCGCCTGTCCGCGCTGTTCGGTTCTTGGACCATAGAACCCACGTTGGAATATAACGACGATGAGCTTGAAGCCCTTGCGCACCAGATCGACGATTCGATCGGTAATCCGCGTGTCGACTTCGATGTGAAGATCGAGCAAGGCGAGGCTTCGGTCACCGAAGGCCATGACGGCATGATGGTCGATCGTGACACATTTAACCGCCAGGTCACCGATGCCTTTCTTCTCGACGATGATCCGTCGTTCATCGCCGAGGCGGTGTATGCGCCCCTGCGTATCGATCGAGATCAAGCCCAAGCGGTGTGCGATCAACTGAACCAGGTGATCGACAACGGAATCCAACTGAGTTACCAGGGGTCCTCTTGGCAGTTGTATCCCATCGAGGTCGGTTCCATCCTGGCAACGCGCGTGCAGCAGGACGGCGATGGATGGCGGCTTCTGCCTTTCGTCGACGACGCCCAGGCGCGCGCGCTCATCCTCACACAAGCGCAGCAGCACCACGAGGGAACGGTCGCCCAGGTCACGTTTTCGAAAGCCGACGACGGCTCTATAACCGTTCTCACGGACGGAAAGGGTACCATGCCGCTCGCCACCGAGGGAATCCAGGCGCTCGATGCCGTTTTGTTCGGCGGGCAGGACAGCGTCGATGTCGACCCGTTGAGCGAAACCGACCAAGCTGCGGGCGTCACACATGCAGAACGCGACGCTACCGGCGGCTTGGTCACGCTGATGCTGGCGATGACATCCACGCCTGCCAGCTTGTCGTTCGACGACGCGCTCAACGCCGGCGTCATCTCGGCCATCTCGAGCTTCACCACCGAATACTCCAATGCGCAGGGGTCCGAGAACCGTAACCATAACATTCACCTCGTGTCAGACAAGCTCAACAACTCCATCGTCGAGCCCGATGGCACCTGGTCGTTCAACGACACGGCAGGCGAAAGAACCGAGGAAGCGGGCTTTAAAGGCGCGGGCCAGATCAGCGCAGGCGAATTCACCGAAGGCGTGGGCGGCGGCATCTGCCAGGTTGCCACTACCGTGTTTAACGCCGTGTACAATGCCGGGCTGCCCATCACCGAACGGCGCAACCATTCTCTCTACGTGGCCAGCTACCCCGCTGGCCGCGACGCCGCCGTTTCCTGGCCGGATCTCGATTTGAAGTGGGGCAATGATACGGATAGCGATATCCTAGTACGCATGACCTATGATGAAACCTCTGTTACATGCACGTTGTACGGGGTTTCTCCTGGGTATACTGTCGAGACCGAGGTCGGCGATTGGGAAGAGGGCGAGCCGTACAAAACGCGCGTCGAGGTCGATGATTCGCTGCCGACGGGCACCAGCTACGTGGAAACCGCCGGCACCGACGGAAAGGAGATCTCCGTCGTGCGCACCGTTACCGATTCCCAAGGCACCGTCGTTCGCCAAGATCGGTTCGATTCGGTGTACGACCCCAAAAACGAGGTCATCGTCACCGGGCCCGATACCGAAGTGGACATAGAGGACCGTTCCTCGGACGATGATGATTCCGACCAAGCATCGGAGGAATAGGGAAGGGAAGCGTGCGGCTCTTGCCGCACCGTAAGGAAAGGTCAGGGTTCCGTGTACTACCAACCAGACATCGAGACCATGCCGGTCGAGCAGTTGCGAGAGTTGCAGCTCGAGCGCATGAAGCGCTCCATCGCGCACGCCTACGAGCATATTCCGCTGTATCGCGAGCGTTTCCAGGAGGCCGGGGTCGTCCCCAGCGATCTTAAGACGCTCGACGATCTGGTGAAGTTCCCGTTCCTCACTAAGCAGGACATGCGCGACTCCTACCCCTACGGCTTGTTCGCCGTGCCGCGCGCTGACGTCGCTCGCATTCACGCCTCTTCCGGCACCACCGGCCAGGCAACGGTTGTCGGCCACACCAGCAAGGACCTGAAGAACTGGGGCGACTGTTTTGCTCGCGGAATCTACATGGTGGGCGGCAGCAAGGAATCCGTCATACAGGTGTCCTACGGCTATGGCCTTTTCACAGGCGGGTTGGGTGCGCATGCCGGCGGCGAGGCCGTGGGATGCGCGGTTATCCCCACGTCTTCGGGCAACACCAAGCGCCAGATCCAGATGATGCGCGATTTGGGCACTGACATCCTTGCCTGCACGCCGTCTTACGCGCTGCTCATTGCCGACACCGCTATCGAGATGGGCTATGATCCCGCGAAGGACTTCAAGATCTCTGGCGTCATCTTGGGTGCCGAGCCCGCCAGTGAGAACATGCGCCAGGAGATACGTGAGAAGCTGGGCGTCCAGTACTGCGACGTGTACGGTCTGTCCGAGGTAATGGGCCCTGGCGTCGCCATGGAATGCGGCGAATCGCACGGCCTGCACCTCGCCGAGGACCATTTCTACGCCGAGATCGTCGACCCCAAGACACTGCAGCCGGTACCCGACGGCACCTACGGCGAGCTGGTGTTCACCACGCTCACGCGCGAGTGCTGCCCTCTGGTGCGCTACCGCACCCGCGACGTCACGCGCATCATCCCCGAAGAATGCGCCTGCGGTCGCACCCACCGCAAGATCGACCGTATCATCGGCCGCACTGACGACATGATGATCATTCGCGGCGTCAATGTGTTCCCGTCTCAGATCGAGCAGGTCATCACTGGCTTCCCGGAGATTGCCACTCAGTACCAGATCATTCTGTCCAACAATGGCCCTCTTGACCGCATCGAGCTTCAGGTGGAGCCCGTGCCCGACTTCCCGTTCGACGAGATTCGCAAGCTCGAGGACCTCAAGGCGCGCTTGCATGCCGAGCTGAAGAGCAACCTGCAGATTTCGGTTGAAATCCGCATCGTCGAGCCCAAGACTATCGAGCGCAGCGAAGGCAAGGCCAAGCGCATCATCGATTTGAGGAAGGTGAACAACGCATGATCTCCCAGGTAACCGTTTTCCTTGAGAACCAGAAGGGCCGCCTTGCGGCGGCATGCCGCGCTGTCTCGGATGCCGGCATCAACATGCATTCGCTCTTCATCGCCGATACGCAGGATTTCGGCGTGGTCCGTCTGCTCGTCGACCATCCGAAGAAGGCTGCCGAGGCGCTTCGTGAGGCGGGGTACCGTGCTACCGTTACTCCCGTGACTGCCGTGCGCGTTCCTAATAAGCCGGGTGGATTGGCCGAGCTTCTCGAGTTCATGGATAAGCAGAACGTCAACGTCGAGTACGGTTACTGCTTCTCGGTGGGCGAGGACTTTGCCATCGATGTGCTCAAGACCGATGAGGATGTTCAGCTTGAAAGCAAGCTGCTCGAAGGGGGTTTCCATCCTGTATCCCCTGAAGAGATCTACACCCTAGATTAATCCATGGCATTGCACGTTTCGCATACCTTCATGCGAAAGGGAGGCGTCTCCGCCTCCCTTTCTGCGCGTGCGCTTGCTACTGCCGTTGCTGTAGCTTTGGCGTTGGGTCTATGCACGCCTTTGGACGCACATGCCGAGGTTCGCAAGTCGGATCTGGTCATGGGCACGTCTGTCGAGGAGAGAGGCCTTACCGTTGCCCAATGCCCCAGCATCGATGCGCTCTACGCGTACGTCGTCGACGACCGCGGCACCGTGTATTTCGAGCGCGATGCCACCGCACCTACCCAGATTGCTTCACTCACCAAGATCATGACCGCCGTCGTTGCGCTCGACGCCGTCGCCGCGAACACGGTTTCGCTTGACGACGAGCTCACGGTGAGTGAGCGCGCTGCGGAAGTTGGCGAATCGTCTGCCGGTTTGCAAGAGGGCGACAAGCTTACCCTGGAGACCGCTCTCTACGCGCTTATGGTTCCGTCTGGCAACGACGCCGCCATCGCCATTGCCGAATATGTGGGTGGGCGCATGGTCGAAGCCGATGGCGGGCAGGGCGATGCCCAGCAGGCGTTTGTCGATGCGATGAACGCCAAATGCACCGAGCTCGGCTGCGTGGACTCCGTGTACCGTAATCCGCATGGTCTCGATAACGGCGAGTTCGCAGGTGACCAGCACAGCTGCGCTGCCGACCAGGCGCGCATCGTCCAATACGCTATGCAGAATGAGTTGTTCCGAACCATAGTGGGCGGCGGCTCCACCACCATCGAGGTGCAGCGGGCCGACACGCCTGAAGATGGCGGCGATACCGAGTACGTCGATACGGAAATCGCTTTGGAATCGACTGACCTGCTGCTTGATATGTATGACAACGCCTGCGGCGAGAAAACGGGCTTCACCGAGTTGGCGGGCAACTCTTTCGCGGGGGCTGCCAACGACGGATCCCGTTATGTCTACGCTATCGTCATCCATTCTTCCAGCGAGAACCAGCGATTCACCGATGCACAGACGTTGTTCGAGTGGGTATACGGAAACATCGTCGATTATTCTCTTGCCAATAGCTCGCTCACCGAATCCTTCGATACCCCCGATGGGGAAGTGCAGGCACCTGTCGTGGCGCAGGTCGCCCACGCCGATTGGGTTGACGTCACCATCCCCGCCGTCCTTTCGGATCCCGATGCCACCGCCGAGGTGTTCTCGCTCAATGGCAATGTGAGTCAGTCGTTTGAATTCAACGAGGTGCATGGAAACGTCCATGAGGGCGACGTGATAGGCAAAGCTACGTTCAAACAGCACAACCAGGTGGTCGCTGAATACGATCTAGTTGCCGCAGCCGACGTGGAGGCACCGAACTTCTTCGAGAACATCGGTGTGTGGTGGGACAAGCTGTTTCGTGGATTCAACGGCCAACCCCAGGTCGCCGATTCCGTCGTGCTGAACACCACACCCCTTATCAACGACAAAGCTTCGGCGTTATGATGGTCGTCTAGAAGCAGGATCGCCTGCGTTGCGCCGCGGGCGACTGGCAAACGAAAGGATCAACATGACTGAAATTTGCCCAGTATGCGGGGGCGAACTCCCCGATGGTGCTCTCAACTGTCCCGCTTGCGGCTTCAGGGCCCAGGGTGCCACGCAGAGCTTTCAACCTATCTCGTTTTCCGACGATTTGCAAAACGAGTTTTCCGAGCAGCCTGAAAAGCACGCGGTGCTGCGCGTCGTGCGCGGCCCGCAGACTGGCATCATCTTCGAGCTGAATAAGCCGTACATGACAATCGGACGTAACCCCCAATGCGATATTTTCCTCAATGATATGACGGTTTCTCGTCAACATGCCTACTTGAAACTCGCAGGAGGGGTGTGGACGATCTACGATGATAATTCATTTAATGGCGTGTGGGTGAAGAACACCAGCGTCGACAAGCACCAGCTCCAAGTTGGCGAGATCGTACAGATCGGCGCCTTCTGCTTGCAGTATTCCGACGAATAGGTGCTTTAGTCCACACGCAGCAAACTATTTCCGACTATCAAGAGAGGGGAGAGGCCATGGAGCTGATGAGCGGTAACGAGGCGATTGCCGAAGGCGTTTGGGAGGCGGGCGCTAATATCGGCGTCGCATACCCGGGAACCCCTTCCACCGAGACGATGGAAGAGTTCGCCAAGAAGGATGGCGTGTACGCCGAGTGGTGCACCAATGAGAAAGTGGCGCTCGAAGTTGGTTTGGGCGCTGCCGCCGCAGGCGCCAAGGTGCTCGTGACGATGAAGCATGTGGGCGTGAACGTTGCAGCCGACCCGCTGTTCACGGCAGCTTATACCGGCACCGGAGCCGGCGCGCTGGTCATTCTTGCGGCCGACGATCCTGGCATGTACTCTTCCCAAAACGAGCAGGACTCTCATTACTATGCGCAGGCTGCGCACATCCTCATGCTCGAACCGTCCGACTCAGCCGAAGCTCTCGAGTTCGCCCGTAAAGCCATGACGCTTTCGCAAGAACACAGCATGCCCGTGTTCATCCGCTCCTCCGTGCGCGTGTCGCATACCAAGACCCCGGTGGAGCGTCAACCGCGCAACATCATCCCCTCGGGTGAGTACAAAAAAGACCCTGCATCGTGGGTCATGATGCCGGCGTTCGCCAAGCCCCGTCGCAAGGTGCTGTTGAATCGCATCGACGAACTGTCGCAAGCGGTCGATAGCTGGGACAACGTCAACCGCATCGAAATGCGCGATTCCTCTATGGGGTTCGTCTGCGCCGGCGCCTCATACCAGCATGTCCGCGAAGCTGCTCCAGAAGCGTCTGTATTGAAACTGGGCGTCACCTGGCCGCTGCCCCAGAAGAAGCTGCAGGAATTCGCTGCATCCGTCGATAAGCTGTATGTGGTGGAAGAGGCTTCCGATTATCTTGCGACGGCAGTTGCCGCCCTCGGCGTCGAAGTGAGCACGTTCCCTAACGGCATTCCCCGCGACGGCGAACTTTCGCCCGGCCTTATCCGTCAGGCGCTGGGGCTGGATACGCCCGTTCATCGCGAGGCGCCCGCTAACCTTCCTGGCCGCCCGCCGGCGCTTTGTCCCGGCTGCCCGCATCGCTTGGTGTTCAAGGAACTAACCAGGATGAAGGCCATCGTCACCGGCGATATCGGCTGCTACACGCTAGGTGCGCTTCCTCCGCTTTCGGCAATGGACACCTGCGTAGACATGGGGGCTTCCGTCTCGATGTCGCATGGCTTCGAGCTTGCCCTACAGGGGACCGATCACAAGCCTGTGGTCGCCGTCATCGGCGATTCCACGTTCGCGCACTCTGGTTTGTCGTCGTTGATCTCCACCGTCTACAACAAGGGTGCCGGCACGGTTTGCGTGCTCGATAATCGCACCACTGCCATGACGGGCCGCCAGGGCAACCCCTTCAACGGAGAGACTCTGCAGCATCGCCCTAGCCGCGAGCTCGATTTGGAAGGCGTGATCCGCTCGCTCGGCGTCGAGGATGTACGCACGGTCAACCCGCATGACATGAAGGCGGTGCGTATTGCGCTCAAGGAAGCTACGGCGGCAGCCGACACGCTTTCCGTTATCGTGTTTCGCGCCCCGTGCGCGCTGCTCGAGCGTGTGGTGAAACCTTATTTCGAAGTGACCTCCGATTGCACCGGCTGCGGCGTTTGCCCCACACTGGGCTGCCCGGCGATCGGCCGCGATCGAGAGACGGGCATTTCCAGCATTGATCCGTCCCTGTGCATTGGATGCGGCCAGTGCGCTCAGTATTGCAATTTTGGCGCCATCGTTTCCACTGATCCTGCGATGAAGGGGGCCTGTAATGCCTAATTCTGCTGCAACAACGGTACTTCTCTGCGGTGTGGGCGGGCAGGGGACAATTCTCGCTGCCGACGTCCTAGCGCACGTTGCCCTTGAGTCCGGCGTTACTGTTAAGGTTTCCGAGATCCACGGCATGGCGCAGCGCGGCGGCGCCGTCACCACTGTCGTGCGTTTCGGCGAGGAGGTGCATTCGATGGTGGCCGATCTAGGCTGCACCGACTGCATCGTTTCTTTCGAGACCACCGAAGCGCTGCGCAACCTCCCGTATTTGAAAGAAGACGGCTACCTCCTGGTTGCCGACGAGACCATCAAGCCCATGCCCGTGCAGACGTGCAAGGCGGAAATGCCTCGCAACGTGCGCAAGACGCTTGAGTCCGAAGGCGCCACCATCATTCCCGCCGTCGAGCTCGCGCGCTCGATCGGCAGCCCCAAATCGGTCAACATCGTCTTGCTGGGCGCTCTGTCCACGCAGCTCGACTTTCCGCTGGACGCTTGGGAGAAAGTCATCGCCGAGCGCGTTCCTCCCAAGACGGTCGATGCGAACATCAAGGCGTTTCAGGCCGGACGTGATTTCGCAGACCAGCATTCTGAAAGGTAGACGATCATGAGCGTACCCCAGATCAGCGTTTTCCTGGAAAGCAGGCCCGGGCACCTTCATAGGATCCTCGATGCATTCCAGTCGTCGGCCATCAACGTCCGCGGTTTCAGCGCATCCGATACCGGCGATTACGGCATCGTGCGCTTCATCGTCGACGATGCCCAGCTCGCCGAAAAGGTGCTGCAGGACATGGGTTCGGCGTCCGTCGTGTCCGATGTTCTGTGCCTGCGCCTGCCCGATACGCCTGGCGAGCTCGCCCGCGTCATGGGCATATTCTCCGAGCATAACCTGAACATCCTCTACACCTATTCGCTCATCTCGACGTTCATCGCCGTGCGTGTTGACGACATCGAACACGCCGAACAGGTTTTGAGGAATGAGGCTGTTCAGTTCGCCAGCCTCGAGGACATAGCGCCCCGTCTCAACTGATGCGGGGATTGCAGGGAGGATTTCAGTGAGCAAATCGATGAACACCAATACGGATAACCCGATCGATGTGACGGTCAAGGGCGCCGCTCTTGCCGCTGCCGAAGCCGGCCAATTCGAAAAGCTGCCTATTTACGACCGGACCATCGAATGCGCGTCTCGCGAGCGCATTCGCGCTATTCAGTTGGAAAAGCTGATTGCGCAAGTCGAGTGGACGTACGAGCGCGTGCCCTGGTATCGTGAGAAAATGGACGCCATGGAGGTTTCGCCTGCCGACATCAAGACGCTCGACGATGTGCGCAAGCTTCCCTTCACTGATAAGACGACGCTTCGCGACACGTTCCCCTACGGTTTGTTCGCTGTGCCTCTCGATGAGGTGGTGGAGCTTCATGCCTCTTCTGGAACCACGGGCAAGCCTATTGTCGTGGGCTACAACGCCAATGACATGCATGTATGGAGTGACTGCATTGCGCGTCTCTCGCAGATGGCGGGCGTATTGCCATCTGACCGCGTTCAGATGGCTTTCGGCTACGGCATGTTCACGGGAGGCTTCGGCTTGCATTACGGCCTGCAGAAGCTTGGCTGCATGATGATCCCCGCAGGCTCGGGCAACACCGAGCGCCAAATCCAGATGATTCAGGACTACGGCACAACTGTTTTAGTTGCAACGCCTACGTATGCGCTGCATATCTGCGAGGTGGGGGAGAGGATGGGCTACGATTGGTCCACCTCGACGCTGCGCGTCGGCTTGTTCGGTGGCGAGCCGTGTCCGCCCGGTTTGAAGCGTGAGATAGAAAACCGTATGCACATCGTATGCACCGACAACTACGGTCTGACCGAGGTCATGGGCCCCGGCGTGTCGGGCGAATGCCTTGCGAGCCGTGACATGCAGCATATCGCCGAAGATCACTTCCTGTGGGAAGTCGTCGACCCCGAAACCGGCGAACCCGTTCCTGAGGGCGAGATGGGCGAGCTTGTCCTGACCCCATTGGACAAGCAGGCCATTCCTGTGCTGCGCTATCGCACGCATGACCTCACGCGCGTCGTGACCGAGCCATGCGCATGCGGCCGAACGCATGCGCGTATGCAGAAGGTGCGCTCCCGCAGCGACGACATGCTCATCATCCGCGGTACCAATGTCTTCCCCAGTCAGGTTGAGGATGTTCTTTCCGGCATCGATGGGGTCACGCCGTATTACCACATCATCGTGGACGAGGTCGACGGCCTGGATCGCATGACCGTGCAAACCGAGATCAAACCTGAAGCGTTCTCGGATTCCTTCGAGGAGATGGACAAGTACCGTGCCTTCATCGCCGAGAAGCTTAAGAGCGTGCTTTTGGTGAGCGTTCGCGTTCAGCTGGTCGAACCGGGCGGCATTCAGCGCGTTTCCGGTAAAGCGAAGCATGTCGACGATCTCAGGAAATAGCGATTCCCAACGTCCGGTGGTGGGAAGGTTCGCGCCTTCCCCCACGGGTCGCATGCACGCCGGGAACGTCTTCGCCGCACTTATGGCGTGGCTTATCGCCAAGTCGCAAGGCGGGTGTATCGTGCTGCGCATCGAGGACCTCGACCGTCAACGATCGAAGCCGCAGTTCATCGACGCCATCCAACGCGACTTCGAGTCCCTCGGCCTTACATGGGATGAAGGGCCGTACTTTCAACACGATCGAGATGCCGCCTATCAGGCTGCTTTCGATCAGCTAGCTGCCGATGGTCTAACGTATCCGTGCTTCTGCTCACGCGCAGATCTGCATGCGGCTTCCGCTCCCCATCGCGGCGAGAAGCTGGTATACCCTGGTACCTGCAAGCATCTGACACTCGGGCAGCAGCGGGAAAAAGCCAAGGCCAAAGATCCTGCCTTCCGGCTGATCGTTCCCCATGAGACCGTTGAGATCGACGATATGATCCAAGGGCGGTATGCGCAAAATCTTGCCAAGGAGTGCGGCGATTTTCTCATCAGGCGATCCGATGGAGCCTTCGCCTATCACCTGGCCGTTGTCGTGGACGACGCGCAACAAGGGATCACTTCGGTCGTCCGCGGCGTCGATCTCCTATGTTCGACGCCCCAGCAAGTCCACTTGCAAACGCTTCTCGGGTTGCCACATCCCGTGTACTCGCATATTCCCCTATTGGTTTCCGAGCGCGATAGACGCCTTTCCAAACGCGATCATGACGCCTCGTTAGATGCTTTGCTGCAGCGGTTCCGGTCACCTGCTGGGATTATCGGGCATCTTGCGTGGCTGACTGGTCTTATCCCCGACGAGCAACCCTGCATGCCGGAGGATATCCTGCCAACATTCGATTGCTCGAAGCTATGCAGTTTGTTCCGAGATAAGATTCAGATTCAATGGAGCTAGCAGGCGAGAAGGTATTCACCAAAACAAGGGTTCTTACATGCCGGAGAACAACAGTCCCGTTCCGAACGCCGCAACCGCGATGACGATTAGAAAGACGATGCTTGCAGTGGGGAAGGAGTCCACGCGGGCTTTTTGGGCACGTCGCGCCATTCGGGCTGCTGCGCTGGACGTGTCCTTTTTATTTACGCGTGCCAACTTGCTCTCTTTGTTCTTATCAATCCGTTGCAGCAGGTAGAAGGCAATGAGCGCGATTATGAACAGCAGGAAAGCAATGTTGTTGGCGTGCAGCCCAATGGTTTTAAGCGTGCCCTGACCCGCGAGTTCTGCTGCCTTGTACCAGACGATCGTGACCATGAGCAAAGTGAATGTTGCGGTTACCAACGCCATGCGTTTGCCGGTCCTCCTAAACCCGTCCATCTTCTCCGCATCATCAGTGAATACTTGCCGCCCGATGACGAACAGAAGCCACTCGCCTTTATACAATTTCGCGGTGAAGGCAACGGAGGCAACCGTCAAAACGGCTGCTATTGCAAAACAAACGGTTGTGAAAGTGCTCATTAAGCGCTGCTCCTTATGCGAAGGGGGTACAGGTTACATGATTAGCATGCTCGTAGTGCTTGAGAAGATGGCAGCTGCGTAGAAGGCGCCCAAGCAGATGTTCAAGCTGCAGATTTGCGACATGCCGGCGATGCGCGTGTTGGGCGCCAGCGGATTTGCGAGCATGGCTTTCAACAGTGGGATGCTCGCAGCAAGCATGAAGACGAGGACGACCCATCCGGACCTGTACCACACAAGCACATTGACGAACATCATCAGAATGCACAGCGCCAAAAGGGCATGGTAGAGGTTGCGCGCAGTCTTGCGGCCGAGGAGGACGGGCAGGGTTTTCCTACCTGCTTCGATATCCTTTTCGATGTCGCAGGTGTTGTTCGTGAGCATGATGAGTCCCACGGTGATGATGGTTGGCAATGCCCACACGAGCATTATCGGATCGAAAACGCGAGTGAGTGCCTGGTAGCAGGCAAGCGGAATTATGCCTCCCATGACAAACCCGCTCGTCAATTCTCCGACGGGCAAGTAGGAGATTGGCGTTTTACCTGCTGAATAGAGGACTACCACAAATGCGGCAATCACACCCAATGCAAGTGGGATCCATCCTGCAAGCCAGATGACGTAGGCGCCCAGAACGAATGCTGTAGCTAAGAAGCCGACGGCGAGAGTCAAAGCCGTTTTCGGGTTAACGTTGTTGTAAACCAGTACGGCATCGGTGGGGTCGACGTCGTCATCTGCGGTATCCGATCCCTTCACATAGTCGTAGTAGTCATTGAAGGTGTTGGTTGCTGATTGCATGAGGATGCAGATCATCATTAGCACTATAGCCAAGCTGATGGAGATGGGGTAGCCTTGCGCTGATGCGCAGGCAACGGCTGCCAGCGAGGGCAACACGGCTGCAACCCAGGTGTGGGGTGCAGCAAGATCTAGAGCCATGCGCGGGGTTAGATGTTCGTAGTCGGACGCGCCGTCTGTTTCATTGTGCGATACGATAGTAACCATAGCGACTATTGTAGCTGATTGAGAGGGTGTGAATCCTAAAATGCAGTCAACGATGCCATTTAGCATCCGATACGCCGAAACCGATATGATGGGAGTCGTCCATCATGCGAACTACGTTCTGTACTTCGAAGATGCCCGCACCGATTTCCTCGAAAAGCTCGGGTACTCCTATGTGCGCCTAGAAACGGACGGGTACATGTCTCCGGTAGTGTCGATGGAGCTCCACTATGGAAAACCGTTGCGGTACGGCCAGCAGCCGGTCGTGCGTACTGCGGTGAAAGCGCTATCGGCCATGAAGGTGACGTTTTCGTATGAGGTTTTCGAATGCGAAGAGGCGATGGAGGCGGGGGAAAGACCGAACTGCACTGGCGAAAGCGTTCATTGCATAGTCGAAGCCGCCTCCTTCAAGCCGGTTAGCATGAAGAAAGCGGCCCCTGATCTCTATAGGCTTTACCAAGAAGCTTTGGAGCGAAGCTAGTTGCCGAGCATCGCGGTTTCGAGGTTCTCCATCGAGTCCTCCGTGGGCGTCCACGTGTCATCGGTCAGCTGATAGGTGATAGTTACGGGATCGAATTGCGTAACCGGCAGCTCGGTTACATCGTTCATGATGCTTTCACCCACTTTGGCGTAGATCTCGTCTTCTGAAAGAGAGGTCAACGATTCGTCGGCAAGGAGGTCTTGCATGGATTGCTCGAGGTTGGCCGCGAAATCTGACATGCTCTTCATTGAGATCACAACCGTTGCATCAGCGGTTTCCCCGTCAACGGTGACCGATTGAATCTGATAGTCGAACCCGTCAAGTAGCTGCTTGAAGAATTCGTTGGGATCTATTCCGAACTGGGAAAGTTCGCTCACGTCTGAATCGGAAGTCAGCTGACTTAAGTAGGATTCCTCAAGGTTCTTGATGCTTTCGAGTTCTTGCGTCAGCGAGTCGCGGATGGCCTGCTCATGGTTGGGTCCGCAGGAGGACAGAGCGATTCCTGCGAGCACTAGAAGCACGGAGCAGACTGAGACTAAAACGATGCGTAAGGGTTTGGTGGCAAGCATAATCATGATACCGCCTTTCCTGGGATGCTGATAAGATGGTCTCTTTAATCGAGCCGGAGGCTGACCCCTTAATCATTATAGCAGCCTGAATAATGTGCCTGGATCGAGCCCCGTCAGTATTCAGCCAGAATATTGCAAGCAGCTAAGAGGCAGGAGGCTGTGAA
Source organism: Eggerthellaceae bacterium (assembly GCA_036306585.1). Classification (GTDB taxonomy): domain Bacteria; phylum Actinomycetota; class Coriobacteriia; order Coriobacteriales; family Eggerthellaceae; genus Aphodovivens. The sequence goes on along the minus strand of JAXJZF010000002.1, from coordinate 304,000 downwards.
TATTATGAACATTAGAGTTACTCTAATGCAGAAATCAGGTGTCAACATAAATTGCTTTGCTGCTTTGTGCCATACTTTTCATTATAAGGAAGTACCTGAAGGAAGCATCCAATGATATCAATCCTGTTCGTATGCCACGGCAACATCTGCAGATCGCCGATGGCGGAATTCGTCATGGCTGACTTGGTCGAACGGGCGGGACTTGCTGATAGCTTTCATATAGAATCAGCAGCGACCAGCGCCGAGGAATTGGGGAACCCCGTGCATAGGGAAACGCGGAAGATCCTCCATTCCCATAACATCGACTGCACGGAAAAGCGGGCGCGGCAGATGAAGCCGGCGGATTACGAAGAGTTCGATATCCTTATCGGGATGGATGCCGCAAACGTAAGAAGCATGAAGCTACTATGCGGTGGCGATCCTGAAGGGAAGATCTCAAAACTGCTCGATTTCTGTGGCGAGGACCGCAGCATTGCCGACCCGTGGTACACCGGCGATTTCAACACGACTTATCATGATGTGCGCAAGGGATGCAGTGCGTTGCTGCAACAAGTAATGCGCAAGCTGGCTTCATAAGATATCAAGAAATCGATAACGTAATCTAAGTTGACATAACATATATTATCAGCATTTTGCAAATAGATTACTTAAATAGCTGCATTCCTTGTGAAGTTCCGTAAAAATGCAGGCTTTGATCTGATGGTTTGCAATTCGAGGTTCTAAGGGCCGTTCTAAAGCCCTGTTTAACCTTTGGATGACTGTTTACTCATGGCTTTCGCGGTAATGTCGGCTGTTTGGTCGTAAACAGCGCTAATAGGTGAATCGCGTTCCGGCTCTTGAGCGTATTTCAAACTTTTAAGTTCCTCCTTTAGAAACTGCAGGCTTTCCTGTGCTTCAGCTATTTGGTATTCCAAGTTAACTGCCTGCGATTGCAGAATCGCCTCACGATCCTTTGCCGTGCGTCCATCTGCTTTCATGAGCTTTACATAGTAACGAATCCCGTCGATGGATAGACCGCTTCTACGAAGCGCATCAACAAGTTTCAACTGCCGGACATCGCGCGCAGTAAAAGTGCGAATGCCTCGTTTACCTCGCTGTAAACCTGGGAAAAAACCGCACTTATCGTAATATCGGATTGTGAAAGCAGAAATGCCAGTAATTTCGGCGACCTCACTGATGCCTATGCTCAATTCGTTAGATTGATCGAGCAATTCATTGGGATGCGCTTCGGCCATCGGTCTCACCTCATATCATTAGAGTAACTCTAACAGTATACCGTTAGAGTTACTCTAATGATATTTGGGCTACGACTGAACGCCACTGCTTCCAAATCCGCCAGCACCACGATCGGTATCTGATAGCATATCGACTTGTTGGAATGCGGGTGTTTCAACTTTGATCACCATAAGCTGGGCAATCCTGTCCCCCCGCTTAATCTCGAAGAGCTCATGCGGGTCCATGTTGATGACGATCGCACCGATCTCGCCTCGGTAATTGCTATCGATGAGACCGGGTGCATTCACCAAGGTGACCCCATGATTGATGGCAAGGCCGCTGCGTGGAAGCACTAGCGCGGCATATCCTTCGGGCAGCTCGATTGCGATGCCCGTGGGCACGAGAATGCGCTCGAAAGGCGCAAGCGTTGCATTAATGGTTGAGCGAAGATCCACTGCCCCATCGCCAGTATAGGCGTTTTGAGGAAGGGGTAAATCGGAATCAATCTGAAGTACGGGTATAGTCAGTGCCATATCAGTGAAGCTCCTCGAGTGCCGCGGCGAACTCTTCGATGTTCTGGAAGTCTTTATACACGCTTGCGAAGCGAACATAGGCAACGTCATCAAGTTTAGCGAGCCGCTTCATCGCCATGTCGCCGAGCTCCTTCGAACGGATCTCGATTTCGTTGCGGTTTCTCAGCTCTGTTTCGATATCATCGATCAAAGAGGAAATCTGTTCGGGGGCTATGGGCCGCTTCGCGCATGCTATGAGGAGTCCGCGCATGAGCTTTTGACGGTCGTATGCCTCCGACGATCCATCTGATTTTACGACGATCAACGGGTTTTCTTCTGCTCTCTCGTATGTTGTAAATCGCCTGCCGCAAGCAAGACATTCCCTTCGTCGACGAATGACCGAGCCATCGTCGGAGGGGCGAGAGTCAACGACCTTGGATTCCACATGACCGCATGCTGGACAGCGCATCGTGCTCCTTCTGTTGGATGAACATCATCCATAATAACCTAAAGGTAAAGCGCGTTACCCCGATTACCACATTTCACTAGAAAATGAAGAAGGCCTTGAACCCAAGGCCTTCCAACGCAGCCACTGAATCGCAGCATCAGTGGTGAACTAAATGGCAACCTACACGAATAGCAAGGTGCCCATGAAGAAAACAAAGAAACCAAGGGCGGCGGCGGCGGCCTGCCGGCTGCTCATGCGCCCCGTCGCTTTGCCGGCGCAGGTACCGTAACGCAAGGCATGCATCATCTCGCCCTGCCAGAAACGGTCGGCGACGATAGAGAGCACGGAGCGATCTTTATCGAGAAGGAACAGATCCTGCTCCGGATCGTCATGAAGCGGACGTTTGGCTTTCGCGGGAAAGTCGATGATGTGTGTTTTTGCGGGAGCGTAAGAATCGACGCTCAGCGCAGAGGAGCCGTTGACCGGGTAGCTGTTCGTGGATTCAGCCATTTTTTCACCTTGCCCTTCTTGCGTAGAACCTTTGTTCGTGTTTATAATATAGCGAACAAAGGTTCCTGTCAATATAAAAACAAACATTTGTTCTGGGCGAAAGGATGTGTCATGAGCGAAAAGGTGACTAAGCGCCAGCAGGCGGTTCTCGATTGCATCGAGGAATGCATCCGCGAAAAAGGCTATGGTCCTACCGTCCGAGAGATTTGCGCTCATTTGGGACTCTCATCCCCTTCCACCGTGCACGTGCACCTCAAAGCGCTTGAAGAGAAGGGGCTCATCAAGCGCGACCCCATGAAGTCCCGTTCAATTGCCCTCTCCCACCCGTTCGATCCGTCACTTGAGACCCCTAATGTCATCGCACCTTCGTTCGGCCGTGTCGTTGAGGTTCCTTTGGTGGGCAATGTTGCGGCTGGTACGCCCATCTTGGCGGAACAGAACATCACCGACACAATGACATTGCCGACCGACATCGTAGGCGATGCGCCTTCGTTCATGCTATCTGTGCGCGGCGATTCAATGATCGAGGCGGGCATCAACGATGGCGATTACGTCGTCGTCAAGGAACAGCCTGTCGCCAACAACGGAGACATCGTGGTCGCCATCATCGACGACGGCGCCACCGTGAAGCGCTTCTACAAGGAGAAGGACTACATACGGCTTCAACCGGAAAACTCATCCATGGAACCCATCATCACCAGGAATTGCTCTATTGCTGGGAAGGTGGTTGCAGTTTTCCGTCGATTGTAGCGGCAGCGCCGCGACGTTATTCCGTCACGTAGGGAGCGAACATATTGCGGTATGCAGAGGGAACCATCATCGATAAGGCAGTGCCCTTTTCCATGTGGGATTCGGTTATGATACGACAGCGCTCATGTGCAACGGAAACGAGCTTTCCCTTATCGTAGGGGATCAACACGTCCATCGCGAGATCGCTGGCAGATGCGGCGAGTTCTATGCGTTTCACCAGATGTTCCACACCCTCACCAGTTTTGGCGGAAACGAGCACGTCATGTGAATGACGTGATTCGAGGCCGACGCGCTCATCAGCCTCTAACGCATCTATCTTGTTGAACACCTTGATGCAGGGGATGTCGTGGGCATGTATTTGATCGAGTACCTCGTTGACCGCGAGGATCTGCGCGTCATATTCGGGTGAAGACGCATCGACCACATGCAGGATCAAATCGGAGCCGGTAATCTCGTCCAAAGTTGATTTGAAGGCTTCCACCAACGTCGTGGGCAACTTTCGGATGAATCCGACCGTGTCGGTCAGTGTGATCTCACGGCCTTCGGGCAGTTTATAGCGGCGTGTAGTGGAATCGAGGGTGGCGAACAGCTTGTCGTAGCTGATCACGCCCGCATCGGTAAGACGATTCAGCAGGCTCGATTTTCCGGCGTTGGTGTAGCCGGCCAACGCAACCTTGAACATGCCGCTGGAGAAACGGCTTTCGCGTTGCAATGAGCGCACGGAACTCAAGTGATCTAGTTCTCGCCTAATGGAGGTGATGCGCTTGCGCACCATGCGGCGGTCGACTTCAAGCTGGCTTTCGCCCTCACCGAAGCGGGACCCGACGCCGCCACCCATGCGGTTGGAAGCAAGATGCGCCCACATGCCGCGCAAGCGGGGGTAGAGGTACTGATTCTGAGCCAACCGAACCTGCAGGAGACCCTCCCGGCTGGTAGCATGCAGGGCGAAGATATCCAAAATGAGGGCTGTGCGGTCGATCACCTTCACATCTCGATCGACGATCTTCTCGAGATTTGCCTGCTGAGAGGGCGTAAGCTCATCGTCGAAGATAACGACATCGGCAGCAAAGGAACGAGCTAACTGCGCAATCTCCTCGGCTTTACCGGTACCGACGAAGGTGCGAGGGTTTAATGCCGTGAGCTTTTGGGTGGTGACGGCGACGGTGTCGGCACCTGCCGTGTCGGCAAGGCGCTGAAGCTCCGCCAACGACGACTTAACGGGCCATTTGGAATCCGGGCGTTCGACCCCCACGAGGACTGCGCGCTCGCGTTTCTGCTCGAAAACGGTCTTAGGACCGTGCTGTACCACTGCTTCGAATTCGCTCATGTCAGAAATGGTAGCATAGCCCCGCATGCAAAATGCGGGGCTATTCGTTGCTATCGGGTCATGTTCAGCGTTCCACGGAACGCTTCTTCGGCCGCGCCGGTCATCATCACATGGCCGTCTTCGCGCCATGTGATATGCAGTGTCCCGCCAAGCAGGATGACATCGTTTTCCCTGCCGGCACGTCCGGTAAGCGAGGCAGCAACATTCACGGCGCAAGCACCCGTACCACACGCCAAGGTCTCTGCGCAACCGCGTTCGTACACGCGCATGTGCAAACCGTCGGCTTGCACGGAGACGAATTCAATGTTCGATTTTTCGGGAAACACCGGGTTGCTCTCGAAGAAAGCCCCCACCTTGGCAACGTCCATCGTTTCGAGGGATTTTGCGTTTGGGTCGGTGAACGCTTCATCAGGCAAAATGGAGAAGTCGTCGAGAAACGTTACAGCATGCGGGTTGCCCATCGATACGCACGTGAAGCAGAACTCGCCCCAGGGAGAGGCAACCGGAACATCGGCTGCGAACGGCGTACCGTCTTCGGTGCTGTTGGTTGCCTTCAGCAGCGTGGGAACGACATCAGGCTCAAGAAACGGGGCGCCCATGTCTACCGTTGCCCGTGAGAGGTGCTGGTGCGGGTCCACTTCGAACATGATGGGTTTCGGCCCAGCCAGGGTGTCTGCGATCAGATGGCCCTTTTCAGCTGGCACGCGCCCGCTGTCAACGAGAAACTTAGCGAAGCAGCGTACGCCGTTGCCGCACATCTGCGCTAGTGAGCCGTCCGAGTTAATGTAGTGCATGTACCCATCGCAATCAGGGCGATCCGAGGGGCGCACGAGAATGACGCCATCGGCTCCGACGCCCTTGTGCCTATCGCAAATACGCGCAACTTCTTCGGGCGTGAAATCGATCGTTTTGTTGAAGTCGTCGATGACGACGAAATCGTTGCCGAGACCATGTAGTTTGACGAACTCGATCATCGGTTGTGTCCTTTCATGCGTCGAGCATCGAGCCCGATCGCTCAAACGTGTCGCTGCGTTCGTCGATGATGCGCAGCGCTTCCTTTTCCATGCGGTCAAAATCCCCATCGTCGGCATCGATGACGCAGATGCGTCGATCTTTGCGGAACCACGTGCGCTGGCGTTTAGCGTAACGATGTGTGGCGACCTTGATCTTCGCGCGCGCTTCATCGAGCGAGATCTGGCCATCGAGCGCCGCGACAACTTCCTTATAGCCTATTGCCTGCGGCGAGGTGATGCCATCCCTGAAACCTTCATTTAACAGACGCTGCACTTCTTGCACGAGCCCTTGCTCAAACATGCCGTCCACCCGTCGATTGATCCGCTCGCGCAGAAGTGACGGCTCAACTTTCAGGCCAATGAAGACCCCAGGGATCACCTGCTTGATGTGGGCCAGCTGCGAACGCTGCCGAGCGTAAGTCGTGCCGGTCTCCAGCAGCTCGAATGCCCTGACGACTCGCTTCACGTCTGCCGACGGGATGATGGCGGCGCTGTCGGGATCCCGCTGCCGTAGCAATTCCCAAAGAGCCGTAGCGCCGTAGGACTCTACATATCCGTTGCATCTGTCGCGAGTTTCGTTGCCCACTTGTTCGCCTGCCGGAAAGCGGTAATCGTCCATTGCGGCGCGTACATAGAAACCCGTACCGCCGCAGAGAATGGGCGTACAGCCCCTGCTTCTGATATCCGCGAAAGCAATGCGTGCGTAGTCTTGGTACAGCGCCGCTGAGTACGGCTGCCCTGGATCTACGATATCCAAGCCATGATGGGGAACCATGCGGTGCTCGGGCAGGACCTTCCCCGTACCGATGTCCATGCCTTTGTAGATCTGCATGGAATCAGCGCTTACCACTTCCCCATTGAGCTTAAGCCCTATCCGTTGCGCCAGATCCGATTTGCCAGATGCGGTCGGCCCTACCACCACGATGACGAAGGGCAAACTAGTCATGCAGCGATCCATCCACCACGGTGCCAGAAAGATACCAGGTTTTGGCGGTGTCGATCTTCACATCGACGAAACGGCCTTGCAGCTCGGCGATATCCACTCCTTCCGGCAAGGGGGCATGCACCGTCTGATTTTTAGGCGACTTGCCAGCAAGAAGCCGGACGTCGCGTTTGGAAGCGCCCTCCACAAGCACTTCCACGGTGGCTCCCAAATCGGTTTGATTGCAGCGCCAGGCATGATCCTGAACGATATCGACCAAGCGATCGAAACGCTGTTGGATCACCTCATGCGGCGTATAATCCACCATCGAGGCAGCGGGCGTACCCTCCCGTTTGGAGTAAATGAACGTGAACACCTGGTGATAGCCGATATCGTCGACTAGGCGGCACGTATCTTCGAAATCCTGCTCGGTCTCCCCCGGGAAACCAACGATGATGTCAGTGGACAAGGCGATGTCTGGTCGTACGGTGCGCAGCTTCTGCACCAGCTCACGGTAGTGTTCATGAGTGTAGCGTCTGTTCATCGCCTTCAATACAACGTTCGAGCCAGATTGGACCGGCAGGTGGAGCGCGGGCATAAGCGAAGGCAACGTCCCGAATTTGGCGATCACCTCGTCAGTAAGATCCTTTGGATGGCTTGTAGCAAAGCGGATGCGCTTCACACCAGTTTCCTGGATTGCATCGAGCACGTCGGCGAAGCGGGGCTTGCCATACAGGTCACGGCCGTATGAGTTCACGTTCTGACCGAGAAGCGTAATCTCCTTCACCCCCGCGTCCACATAGCGCGTAGCTTCGGCAACGATGTCCTCGAGGGGACGGGATTTCTCCCTCCCGCGCACGTAAGGGACGATGCAATACGTGCAGAAATTGTTGCAACCGATGGTGATAGGCAACCATGCCGCCCATTCATGTTCTCGATCGATGGGAAGGTTGGTGGGAAAATCCACCGATGCATCAAGCACCTCAACATTTCGCGAACCCTCTTGCAGCGATTTCGACAGCAAGTGGGGCAATGCAGCAAGATTATGCGTGCCAAATACCACATCGAGGTGAGGCAGCTCGTCAAGAAGCTTCTGGCCATCGCGTTGACCGATGCAGCCGCCTACCGCAATGATGCGCTTACCGAGAGGGGTGTCTGGCCTGAGCGGAATATTTTTGATGGAAGCTACCTGGCCGTAGAGCCGAGTGTCGGCGGCTTCCCTAACGCAGCAGGTCATGAAAACGACGATGTCAGCAGACTCTATGTCCTTAACCCATTCGGCACCAAGCGATTCGAGCATGCCGTTCACGCGTTCGGAATCATGCTTGTTCATTTGGCAGCCGAACGTCCTCACGCAAAAACGCAGCCCCATATAGGTCGATGCTGTGGGTGCGAAACTGGTGTCGCCGGCAATGCTTTCGGCGGGGGATTCAAAATTCGTCAAGATATAGTTCCTTCGTGTCGGAATAGAATGCTAAAGCAAAGGGTCGTCGGCATCTTCGAGAGAAACAGAGCCACCGTGCAGAATGTGGGGCTCGATGGCAAATCTAATCGCCGTGCGATACTCACCATCGATGACTATGTCGGCGAACGATGGGATGCAGGCAATCTCAATCCCCACCGGCGAGAGGAAGCCGCGCGAGATAGCTATGGCCTTGACCGCTTGGTTAACGGCTCCGGCGCCGACCGCCTGAAGTTCGACTGAAACGCCGTCTTTCACCATGCCTGCAATCGCCCCGGCCACTGAAGCGGGCGAGGATTTGGAGGATACTTTCAAGCAACCTCCGTAAGGAGTGCGCTCGTTGTCTGCCATGATGGTCCTTCATCTCAATGCTGCATTTACGTAGTGGATGTCTGCAGCCATGAGTAAGCCCAGATGGCCGCGTATACGCTGACGCTATTTTAGTCATTTGGGAGACGGGTGGCAACAAAAGCGCGTCGGTTAGATCTTTTCGACAGGAATTGACACAACGATGCGATCTTTGCGAACGACAACTTCCGGCTCCACATCGGCAATGAGATAGTAATCGCGCGCAAGGTCGCCATAGGCCTGCTTCACTGCGGATTTGAATGAGGCAAGATCGTTCGTTTCAATGCTCAAGCCTCGTGCATCCAAGGCTTTGAGCCGACTCTTTTTCTGTCGTCTAGGCTTTCGGTCGCTGGAAGGCATCCCTTTGATCTCTATGCGCGCGGTCAACGGTTCGACGGGCGCGATCTGGCCGTCGAGTACCCTCCTGCAGGTCCGTTCCGATAACGAAAAGCCTAGATTCGAGGCAAGGAAGCGAAACGAAGCGGGGTCGGAAGCGAGCCCCAGCCTTTTACAGACCGGAAGGCTTTCAGGATCATCGCCGAATGCCCGCACAACCGCCGGCAAAGTGGCAAGCGAAAATATGTATAAGGTTGCAGCGATTTCGCCGGGACTCCCGAAATACACGGTGCAGGTATCTGCGGAATCGACGGCGAATTCGCATGCGGTGCGTAGGATGTTCTTAGGCCCGCGCACCTGCACTTTACCGGTATCCGTGAGCTCGAAGGTGGGAAATGTAGATTGGTCGGCCTTTTCTCCCAATGATGACGTGGATACGACGAATTCAAACGCCGCTCCAAGGCCCTGATCAGAAGCGGCGATACGCGCTTGCTTGCAGTTCACGGAGATGGAGTACAGTGCCATGCCTCTTCCGTGAACCCCCCATTTATCCAGATGCGCTGAATCAAGTTTCGAAGTGACGCGCGGCTCGAAAATATGCTTGTGCATGTAAGGAGGCACACCGTCACCGTCATCGATGAGGAGGATTTTCCTCTCATCCCCCTCTTTGGAGACAGCAAGGAAAATCGAGTGCGCGTGTGCATCGCGCGAATTGCGCAGCGCTTCGATTACGACGTCTTCCGATGAGCGGATATCATGGATGGCCTGACGTCGTTCGGCTTCTTCGCTGCGCAAACGGACGTATCCGCCGCCGAAGTCATTCTCAACGCGAAACGGCGAGACACTGCTCGCCGTTTCGATGAAATCTTTTAGGTCGCGGTTTTCCACAACGATTACTTTGCGATGCCCACAGCGCGGCTTTCGCGAATGACAACAACTTTGACTTGCCCGGGATACTGCATCTCGTTCTCGATGCGGTGGGCGATGTCGTGGGCCAGCACGACCGTTGCTGCTTCATCGACCTTATCGGGTTCGACCATGACTCGCACTTCACGGCCTGCCTGGATTGCGTAGGTGCGTTCGACGCCTTTGTAGGAGTTCGCGATCTCCTCAAGCTTCTCCAAACGCTTGACGTAAGCATCGAGTGTTTCCTTACGTGCGCCCGGACGAGCAGCAGATACAGCATCAGCTGCTTGAACAAGCACGTCAAGAACGCTTTCCGGCTCGACATCGTTATGATGCGCTTCGATGGCGTGGACGATTTCGGGACGCTCTCCGAAGCGACGGGCGAGGTCTGCACCGATGACGGCGTGGCTGCCCTCGACTTCGTGGTCGACGGCCTTGCCAAGGTCATGCAACAGGCCGGCACGCTTGGCGGGAACTGGGTCGAGGCCGAGCTCGGAGGCCATAACCCCTGCGAGGTAGGCGACTTCGAGCGAATGGTTCAGCACGTTTTGACCATATGAAGTGCGGTAACGCAGCCGACCGAGCGTGTGGACGATCTCGGGATGGAGGTCGTGAATGCCCGTGTCGAACGAAGCCTGCTCGCCCGCCTCCTGGACTCGTTGGTTCACGAGTTTTTCGGCCTTCTTGAACATCTCCTCGATGCGCGCCGGATGGATGCGACCGTCGGCAATGAGGTTCTCCATGGTAACACGGCCGATTTCACGACGGACCGGATCAAAGCACGAGATGGTAACGCACTCCGGCGTGTCGTCGATGATCAGGTTGGTGCCAGTGAGCTGTTCGAAGGAGCGGATGTTGCGGCCCTCGCGTCCGATGATGCGGCCCTTCAGGTCATCTGAAGGAATATGGATGGTGGACACCGTTATCTCGGCGGAGTGGTCAGCTGCCACACGCTGGATGGCGAGGCTCAGGATGGAGCGGGCCTTTTTGTCCGCTTCTGCTTTGGTGCGAGCCTCTGCATCGCGGATGATAGCAGCGGACTCATGGGTGACTTCATCCTTCAGCGTGTCCAACAATTCGGTTTTAGCCTGTTCAGGCGTCATTCCAGCGACGCCTTCAAGCCGGCGCATGACTTCCGAGTGCGCTTCATCGAGCTCGTTAGAGCGTTTATCGAGTTCGCCCTGAAGCGAAGAGATCTGCTGTTCGCGCGCGTCAAGCGAATCGCTGCGGCGATCAAGGGACTCCTCGCGCTGGTTGATGCGGTTCTCAGCTGCGCGGACCTCTTTCATGCGATCGTCGTTTTCCGCCTGCATCTCCTGCTTGAGCTTGAGGGCTTCGTCTTTGGCTTCGATCACGGCCTCGCGTTTAAGCGTTTCAGCTTGATGGGCGGCTTCGTTCACCGTGTTCTCGGCTTCCGATTTCGCTTTGGATAGCAGATCCTGAGCTTCCTGGTTCGCGCGCTTCGTGGATGAATTGGCAACGTAGCGCGAGATTAGGAAGCCGATAAGGGCGCCGATGACGATGCCGACGACCGCCCACACCAGTTCCAGGGGCATAGTTTCCTCCTTTTCCTGCATGCTTACATGCAGGGTGTTTTGATTCGAATACAAGCATCCGGCATAGCCGGGCCTAAAGCGCAGGCGCCAACGATGTGCGGTCTATGATCTATGTCTATACGTAAACGCCCAGTTAGGACGCTAGCACTCAAGCTATTCCATAATAAATCTTATTGGGTGTGATGAGAACCCAGGTTGGAAAAAATGACGCCATCGGTACAATAGCGAGGATGATTCGATGCCTTCATGTTGACCCGACGTCAACGTTGCGACTCGAACCATGCCCTTGCTGCCGACGATGCCACATCGGAGGAAAATCCCTTTTGAACAAGCTTGCGATATGCTGCATCCCGTGCGTTTTTCGCACGGGGAGGTTTGCGCTGCAGCAATGCGATCGCACGCTCGCGTTCCATATCTGATCCGAACGCATCACTCCCCCGAAAAAGAGCGATGTTATCGGCGTCGATTCCGTGTGCTGCCAGTTCGCGACGGATGCCTGCCATCCCCTTCCCTGCCGCAAGGCGCGACCGTACCAAGGCATCGGCGAAACGCACATCATCGACGATGGAGTACTTGAGGGCCCAGGATACGGCCTGCTCTGCAACTTCCTCGGAAAACCCGTCGCGCATCAGACGAGTGCGCAGCCCTTCGCTCGATTGTTCGCGAACACTGCAAAGGCGCTCGATCTTGCGTTTGGCGCGCTGAAGCTCGTCTGGACCATCGGCACCGCTATGAAGCGTAGCAGGCTCCATAGAGAGCGTCTGTCTGTCCTGAAGGTCGACGTTTTCGTCGGTATGGGCCGGACGAAAACCGTCTAAAGGACTTCCGTCATGTTCAATAGTGGCGATCTTCGCCTTGAGAAGGGCGAGAGCCTCTTCGCGGGAGGCACTCACTTATTTCTTGCCTTTGGGCTTGGCGGCCGGCGTGATGGCGTTTGCCTCCTCTTGCGTTCTCGTAGGATGGGGAATGCTGAACGCTTCGCGTACTTTGTCTTCGAGCTCATCACGAAGGTCGGGGTTGTCGTGAAGCGTGCGTTTGGCCGCTTCTCTGCCTTGCCCAAGTCTTTGCTCGCCGTAGGTGTACCAGGCGCCGCTTTTCTTCGCTGCTCCACATTCAACCGCCATATCGATGATGCAGCCTTCTTTAGAGATGCCCTCTCCGTACATCAGGTCAAACTCCGCTTGACGGAACGGCGGTGCAACCTTGTTCTTCACGACCTTGGCCCTGACGCGGTTGCCGACGATCTCTCCATCCTTTTTGATGGAATCGATACGTCTGATGTCGATGCGCACAGAGGAGAAGAATTTCAACGCACGGCCGCCCGTGGTCGTTTCCGGATTGCCGAACATCACGCCGATCTTCTCACGCAGCTGGTTGATGAAGATGCAGGTGGTGTTCGACTTGGAAAGGGAGCCAGCCAACTTGCGAAGCGCCTGGGACATCAACCGCGCCTGCAGGCCAACAGTCGTGTCGCCGATCTCGCCTTCGATTTCCGCACGGGGAACAAGCGCCGCCACGGAGTCGATGACCACGCAGTCAATAGCGCCGGAGCGTACCAGCATATCGCAGATCTCAAGGGCCTGCTCGCCGGTATCGGGCTGGGAGATGAGAACCTCGTCGATATCGACGCCCAATCGGGCGGCATATACCGGATCGAGCGCATGCTCGGCGTCAATGAAGGCGACGATGCCGCCCAACGCCTGAGCTTCCGCAAGGATCTGAAGAGCGAGCGTGGTCTTACCGCTCGATTCTGGGCCGTATATCTCGATGATGCGTCCGCGCGGAACGCCGCCGATGCCCAGCGCTGCGTCGAGGGGGAGCGCCCCAGTGGGTATGGCCTCGATGTTGAGATCGTGCCCCCCGTCACCGAATTTCATGATGGAGCCTGCGCCGAACTTCGACTCAATCTGATCGGTGGTAAGTTTGAGCATCTTGGCTTTCTCGTCGTTCATAATCCCTCTTCTCGCGATATACGCATGCACCAAGCGAATACTTCCATTATGCGTACATCTGTTTGTTTGTCAACCGATTCGCCGGTTCTCTGATGCTAGCGCCCGCATCTAACGCCGCAATCCGCAAACGTTTCCCACCGGCGCACACGAAACCTTGCGCGGATTGCTTGCGAATCGCCTGCGGATCCAACGCGTAGGGCGCATAGGGTTTTCACAAGAAACGGGCTAGAGGGCTTCGAGCAAATCATCCAATACGCATAGGGCCGCGCGCACAGTGCGCCTGCGCACCTCATCGCGGTCGCCGGGAAACGTGTGCAGGCAGGCGGCTGCATCGCTGTTTCGGGATATCGAGCCCACCCAGACAGTCCCAACCGGCTTTCCTGGCTCCGCCCCACCAGGTCCGGCGATGCCCGTGACAGAAACCGCGACATCGCATCCGAGGGTGCGCACGGTTCCCTCGGCCATGGCTTCGGCGGTTTCCCTGCTCACCGCACCAACCGAATCGAGCGTGGATGCGGAAACCCCCAGCACACCGTTCTTGACTTCATTGACGTAGCTCACGATACCGCCGCGCACGGCTTGCGAGCTGCCGGGGATGCTTGTGAGAAACGATGCGATCATACCTCCCGTCAGGCTTTCCGCGCATCCGATGGTCGCTCCCTTCTTCAATGCGAGTGCCACGGTTACGGAAGCTTTACGCTGAAGGGCTTCATCGGACAGGTCTTCAAGCGAAGCCGGCACGGCATCCGATGCGGCTCGGGAGCCCCTTCCGACGAAGCCAAGCAGATGGCGCGCCTTGACGAGGTAATCGAGCATTGAGACGATGGTGAGCGCTAGCGCGATGAGCATCATGGCCCAGGAAACAAGGTACAAGGGGCTTGACAGGGACTGCAGCGGGTCGATATAGACGACGCTGTCTTTTACGATGAACAGCACGATGGCTATGATCTGCGTTACCGTTTTCGCTTTTCCATACCAGCTAGCCGCGATCACCGTGCCCTTGCTGGCGGCGACCATACGGATACCGGACACGATGAACTCGCGCGCGAGAATTATCAGGGCGGGCCATGACGGCAGCACTCCAAGTTCAATCAGGGAAAGCAATGCTGCCGCCACCAGGATCTTATCGGCGAGCGGATCCATGAACTTGCCGAAATCGGTTATCTCTCCCCTGCTTCGCGCCAAATATCCGTCCACGCCGTCGGTGCTGGCGAGAAGCACGAACACCGCCGCGGCAACCCAGGCTTTCACCACGTCATCGTCCTCCAGTCCGAAATACACGGGCCAGGGACTCAGGATGGCTACCACGAACACGGGGACTAGGCATATGCGCACGAGCGTCACGATGTTCGCCGGCGTCCAGAGCTTGTCTGATGTGCTCGGCTTGTGCGGATTGCCTGGAGTCATCTATTCGCCTTCCATTTCATACAGCAGCGTATCTTTGATGGTCGCATCCAGGAACTGACCAGGTTCTCCCGACGCGAGGTACACGACGCCATCGACATCGGGAGCCTGGCACATGGCCCTGCCGTAGAGCTGGCCATCGTCCTCGTGGCCGAGCACCAGGACGCGCATGCGCTTTCCGGTGCGAGCCGCTACCCGGGCGTAGCTGATGGAATCAGCGAGATCGCGTACTTCCTGCAGGCGCTCGGCCTTGGTTTCCTCGTCAATCTGGCCTTCCATCGACGCAGCCCGCGTGCCATCCTCGGGAGAAAAGGCGAACGAACCCACGTAATCGAATTCGGCTTCAGCCAGGAAATCGAGCAGCTGCTGAAACTCCTCCTCCGTTTCTCCGGGGAAACCGACCATCATCGTGGTGCGCAACGTGATACCAGGGACCTTCGAGCGGATGTGCTCGACTAGTGCGAGGTTCTCATCATACGAACCCTGGCGGTTCATCGCATCCAGCACCCTTTGCGACGCGTGCTGGAGTGGCATATCAAGGTATTTGCAGATATTGTCATGCGATGCGATGGTTTCCAGCAGCTCATCGGTTACCCCGACCGGCTCTATGTACATCAGACGGAACCAGATATCGGGATAGGAATCGGCCAACGCGCCGAGCAATTGGGCCGTGGTAGTGCGAGGGGAAAGGTCCTCGCCCCATCGACCCGTGTCCTGCGCAATGAGCGTGATCTCCTTCACCCCCGCCCCAGTCAACTCTTCGACCTTGCTGAAGATCTCCTCCTGGGTGAAGCTGTGATAGCGGCCGCGAATGAAGGGGATTGCGCAGAATGCGCAGAACCTGTCGCAGCCGTCGCTGATCTTTGCATAGGCGGCAGGGGCGGCTACATCATGATCATCGGCGCGCATTAGGGGTTTGGCAGGAGCCCCGACTACCTCGGAAAGAATGGCGACGATGTCGTCCTCTTTACTGCAGGGAACGAATGCGCTCGCCTCGGTGAGATCTTCCTCGAGATCCGCCCCATAGCGTGCGGGAAGGCATCCTGCCGCGATGATCTTCCTGGATCCGTCGGCGAAACCGGGAAGTCCGCTGAGCTCGAAGATGACGTTTAAGCTCTCTTCGGTCGCCGCCTGGATGAACGAGCAGGTATTCACCACGACGGCATCGGCTTCGGCGGGGTCTTCCACCAGATGATAGCCGGCAGCCGCCACGCTTTTGACCATTTCAGCAGAGTCGACTTCGTTTTTAGCGCATCCCAGCGTAATGAAGGCGACCCGCGGTGAAGCGCAAGCCGCCCCCTCCAAGGCATGGATATCAATGTGCGACATAAGGTGAACCGCTCCTAGCGATAATTGACGTACTGCAGAGGCTGGCCGTAATCCTGGCCCTTTAAGAACGCGATGACGTCCTGGAGCGTGTCGCGCGAGGCAGAGCTCACGCGCAGCTTGTCACCTTCAATCTGGACTTTGGCTTTAAGTTTAGTGCCTTTGATGTCCTTGCTGATCTTGCCGGCGGTCTCCTTGTCGATGCCTTCGACGATAGTTGCTGTCTGTCGAACGCTTTGCCCGGCAGCCGCCTCCGGATCGCCCCACTTCACCGAAGCGAGGTCGACGCCGCGTTTGACGAGTTTGGATCCGATGACGTCGATGACCTGACGCGCGACGAAGTCGCTCGGGGCCGAAACCGTTATCGTCTTATTCGCCTTGTCGAGCGAAACGGTTGCGCCGGAATCTTTCAGATCATAGCGTTGGCTCAGTTCGCGCTTGGCCTGCTGAAAGGCGTTGTCAACCTCCTGCATTTCGACGGTGGACACTACGTCGAAGCTTGATTCTTTAGCCATTGTCAACCTTTCTCGGAATGGATCGGCTAGTTTGCGGTAGTTCTAGCAGTCGAGCCCGTGCCGGTGGCGCCGCTCGCGGAGCTGTTGGACGAGGACGAGGAAGAAGTCGTTGAACCGGCGGTATCGGTTTCGTCGGAAGAACCGGTGTTCGAGCCCGTCGGAGCCGTCGCCCCAGGATGCTCGTCGAGCCATTGAGAGAGGAATTCCTCGTAGTCGACCGTGCAAGTGGGAATGGATGTCCCATCCTGCGAGAATTCCACCGGTTCGCCATCTACGGTAACCTCGACAAGGTTCGTGGTCCAGGTAGAAATCGACCATGTGCCAGTGACATCGACTGATTCCTGGGTTCCTGCGGGAAGATACGCAGGCTGGGCGGCTCCCCCGTCCTCAGAAATCTCCACATAAGCGTCCGAGGAATTGGAGATGGTGTATTCGACCGTCACGCTCTCGGGAGCGGTAAACGTTTGCTGCTGCTCCTGCGCTTGACCCTGACCGTCAGACCCATCGCCGGTTTGGGTGGTGTCGTTGAGCCCTGTGATAGGCACGGTGGTGTCGCCCGCCTGTTCCTGGCCGCCCTTCGGTCCGAAAATGAGAACAAGGATGACCACGAGCAGAACCAAAATGATGACGCCTGCGATAACGAACGGCAAGCGCGATTGCATGCTGCCATTGCCTTGCGGTCCCGCATAGAAATTGGTGTATTGAGAGCGAGGCATGGCGGTGTGGCGCGAGGGATGCGTGCGGTTAGCCCTTCCGTTACGAGGGGGTTCGGGCGTGTCGAAATCACCGCGTGTGAACGTGCGCCGATCGTCGTAGAGCGTCCGGCCAAGCGCATTCTGGCGCGGTGGCCGCTCTTCGGCTTGAGGCGTCGCGCGGGCTCGACTGCTTTGACGCTGGCGAGATGAGCGGCCGTTCGCGCGCGGAAGCGAATCGGAGCGGGCCTGCCCCACTTGGAAAGCATATGCTGCATCCATGAACATGCGCGTGATCTCGCTCGGGTTGAGGCCGACAAGGCGCGCGTAGGCGTTCACCATGTTGCGCGCGTACCCCCGCGGAGGCATGCGCGAGAAGTCTTCGGCCTCGATAGCGCGCAGGATATCCGGACGGATGCGCAGACGCCGCGCTGCGGCGCTCACATCCATGCCCTTATGCTCGCGTGCTTCTGCCAAAATGGCGCCGAAGGTAAGCTGGGCTGCCATATCATCACTCCTCGGAAGCATCGTTGGCCTCGAAGGCCTTCAATGTCTCTAGTTCGAGCTGGTCGACCAAAACCTCGCGTGGCTTGCTGCCGTTGGGCGGCCCCACCACGCCTTTTGCCTCCAGCATATCCATTATACGACCAGCGCGCGAATACCCCACTTTCAAGCGGCGCTGAATATTCGATGTGGATCCCAAACCGCTGGAAACGACGATGTCGGCGGCTTCCCAGATGAGCGGATCGTCGTCGGTGACCGAACCGCCGGAACCGTCGGGCTGGGTGTCGCCGAGCGACATGAGATTAGTTTTCAAAATCTCGCTATGGTATTCGGGCTCACCCTGCTGCTTGAGCGCGTCCACTACGGCGGATATCTCCTCGTTGGAGACGAAACAGCCCTGCATGCGCTGGGGCTTGGCATATTCGGGTTTGCTGAATAGCAAGTCGCCCAAACCAATGAGACGCTCGGCTCCCGGCGTGTCCAGGATAACGCGGCTGTCGATGCCCGACGCGACGTTGAAGGCGATGCGGTTGGTGATGTTAGCCTTGATCAAGCCAGTCACCACATTGGTAGACGGACGCTGAGTGGCGACGATGAGGTGGATGCCCGCCGCGCGCGCAAGCTGCGCGATGCGGCTGATGGAGAACTCCACTTCCTTGCCAACGTTCATCATGAGGTCGGCCAGTTCGTCGATGATGATGACGATATAGGGCAGCTTGTCTCCGTACACCGCCTCGGGCGGCTCCTCTCCCACCTCTTTGGCAGCCTCGATTTTGGCAGCCTCTTGTTCGCACAAGTCATTATATTGCCCGATGTTCCGGGCGCCTGCCTTGCTGAACACCTTCAAACGGCGCTCCATCTCGGCGACGCCCCACGCAAGCGCGCTGGCGGCTTCCTTGGCTTCCGTCACAACGGGAACGTACAGATGCGGAATGCCGTTATAAGGAGTAAACTCGACGCGTTTGGGGTCGATCATGATAAACCGGACCTCGGAAGGCGTGGCACGCATGAGGATGGACATGATCATCGCATTGATGGAAACGGATTTACCTGATCCGGTGGTGCCGCCAATGAGCAGGTGCGGCATCTTGGCAAGATCCGTGACGATATGATGGCCCTCGACATCCTCGCCGATGGCTATCTCCAGCGGGCCGCCGGTCGCATCCTGGAGTACGTCGCCCAGGTAAACAGTGCGTCGCGTGCGGTTAGGCACTTCGATTCCCACGTAGTTGGTCCCTGGAATAGGGGCGAAGATGCGCACGCCGGGAGCAGCAAGCGCCAAGGCGATATCAGCTTCGAGCGCGGTGACGCGGCTCACCCTCACGCCGGCAGGAAGGTCCACCTTGAAAAGCGTGACGGTAGGTCCTGCCACCCATCCGACGACCTTAGCCATAATCTTAAAGTCCTCGAGCGTTTCCTGCAGGCAGGCAGCGGTCTCGCCCAGCTCCTCGTCATTCTTCATGGCACGTTGCGAAGGGTCAGTTGAGCGAAGCAAGTCCATCGAAGGAAGGACGAACCCATCCTGAGCCGTTCGTTGGGCTAAGCTCGCTTCCTCGCTTTTTTCCGGTTTACGTTTCTTTTCAGCCGGGGATTTCGCCAACGGTACAGCCTTCTGAGTGCTTTGACGCTTTCGGCCCAGCTTGCGCGTGAGCGTTTGGGGCTGGGCATCCGAAAGATCAGCCGGCTCGATCCTGTGCGTCTGCGCCGATTCCTCCCCCCCGCCTAACGTGCGGGTTTTAGCCGAGTGATCGACTGATGCAGCGCGGCGCTTTTTGCGTGCCGCCCATCCGGTCCCGTCCGAACCTGCTGCGAGGGGGACGTAAGCACCGCTGGCGTCCACCTGCTCATAGGCAGGTGCCGGTACTACATTTTCAAGCCGGCGTTCCTCTTCCGTGCGCTGACGGCGCGCATCGCGGGCTTTTTGAATGATCCCCGAGAACGAAAACCCGATGATCACCAGGCCGATCACGATCAGGCCGAGCATGATGATGATGGAAATCGCCTGGCCGAACAGCGTGTAGCCGGCCCAAGCGATTCCTGCGCCGATATACCCCCCGCGCATTGACAGCTGCGCGGGGTCGAAAAGCCGGTTCGGAGCACCGCCGTCGGTGTCGACGGGCATGGTGAGCGCCAGCAACGTGAGCAGCGCAATGAAGATGAGGGCGAAGCCGATGGCGAAGCGCATCGGGACGCGCTCCCTGTCGAACCGAACGAGGAACGTTACGCCGCAAGCGACGAGGAACAGGGGGAACAGGTAGGCGCCCAGGCCGAGCGTGAGATGCAGCGTTCGCGAGAGGAACGAGGTGACCACCGCATCGACGGGCATGACCGCAGCGATCATCAGCACTATGCCGACGACGATGAAGGCCACTCCGGCGATGTCGCGCCGGGTTCGTTCATCGAAAATGCGGTCGTCCTGATCGGGGCGCTGCTCGGTGCCAGCCTTTCTCCGGGCGCTTTTCTCGGCAGGGGACGCTGCACGCTTGCGCGTTGAGCTTGATTTTGTTCGGTTGGATGCGGCGTTGGTCTTTCGAGCCACGGCCAAACTCCTCACTGGTGCGTTTAACTGGTGCGATTTATGCAGGCGAAAGGCCTCGCAGCACGACAAGACCATGCTGCGAGGCCATAACGATCGATCGAGACGATTCTACACCTCGATGAGATTGACGATTGCAAGCGGGCGCTGCTTAGCACGATCCCACAGCGTCGACAACAGGGAATCGCGCGTCGCCTTGCGAATCTCCTTCATACCAACGCTCTTCTTCAACTGACGCTTGACGGCATTGCGGACGGCGCTCTGGATATCCTCGGCAAGGTAACCATCGTCGCCGCCGGTGATGCCGTGCATCTCCACCATGACATCGCCCACAAGCGCACGCCTGGAAAGCGAGATCGCAGCCGCCACGGCAGCGACGCCCTGTGTACCTAGCTCGGTACGTTCGTTGAGCACGTCCTGGGAGGTGTCTCCGACCGAAAGGCCGTCAACGAACACGATACCGCTTTCCACGACGGGGCCGCGCTGAACTCCCTTAGCGGAGAGCTCGAGCGTGTCGCCGTTCTCACACAGAAAGATGTTCTCCTTCGGCACGCCCGTATCTTCCGCGAGACGCGCGTGCGCACGCAGATGCGTCGCCTCGCCATGGACAGGCATGAACGCTTTGGGCTGAACAATCGAAAGGACCAGCTTCAACTCCTCTGCGCCCGCATGACCGGACACATGGACCATCGCGCGGCTCTTGTCGTACACATCGGCGCCGATCTTCGCGAGGGAGTTAATGACGCGAGTAACCGCTTTCTCGTTACCGGGGACCGGCGTTGCCGAGATTATGACGGTATCGCCTTCCTCGATGTCGATGGTCTTATGCTCGCCGTTGGCGATACGTGCAAGGGCCGATAGCGGCTCGCCCTGGCTACCTGTGCACATGATGACCACGCGCTCGGGCGGCAAGCCCTTAAGCTCGTAAGCGTCGACGATGTCGTCATCGCTGATGTTCAGGTAACCCAATCGACGCGCGATGTCGGTGTTTTGCACCATGGAACGGCCCGTGACGACCACTTTGCGGCCGTTTGCCACTGCCGCGTCGCAAATCTGCTGCATGCGATGGATATGGCTTGCGAACGATGCGATGATAACGCGCCCCTTTGCGTTGGCGATGATGGGTGAAAGAACCTTGCCCACCTCGGCCTCGGAAGGAGTGAAGTTCTTCTTCATTGCGTTGGTTGAGTCGCTCATCATCAGATCGACGCCGATCTTGCCGAAACGGGCCAGCGCGCCAAAGTCGGTATGCACGCCGTCGATGGGCGTCTGGTCCAGCTTGAAGTCGCCGGTATGCAGGACGTTGCCTGCAGGGCTTTGCAAGAAGATTCCCACTGCGCCGGGAATGGAGTGGTTCACGGCGAAGAACTCAACCGTAAAGCAACCCAGGTTGATCTTGTCGCCGGGCTTGATCTCACATAGCTTGGCATTCTTGACCTTGTGCTCTTTCAGCTTGCCTTCGATAAGGCCGAGCGTCAGTTTGGTCGCGTAGATGGGCACTTGCCGATCGAGGTCCTTCAACAGGTAGGGCAACGTTCCGGTATGATCCTCATGACCATGCGTGATCACGATGCCGCGAAGCTTTTCGGCATTCTCGAGAACATACGTGTAATCAGGCAGGATGAGATCGATGCCCGGATGATCGTCGTCGGGGAACATCAATCCGGCGTCATCGAGCAGGATATCGTTTTTGCACTCGAAGACCGTCATATTCTTGCCGATGGCATCGAGACCTCCAAGTGGAATGACCTTCAGCTTGGCATTGGGGTCTTTCTTGGGGGAGGAGAAGTCCTTGCGATGCGACTTCTTCTTGAACGAGCCTTTGGCCTGGCTGTTTCCCTCCTTAGTGAGCTGAGGACGCGTGCGATCGAGCGTGACGTGCTTGAACGAGCGCGTGGAGCGGTCCTTATCGCGCGATTGGCGCTTTCGGGGCGTATCCTTGCGGGCAGCTTCCTGCTTTCCATTGCCCTGGGATTCGTGGGTGTTTTGATCCATATTCTCTACCTTTTTGCATCCTTTCTTTAACCCATAAAGCCCCTATCAGGGGCTTTATACCAGCCGCTGCGAAAAGCACGGCCGGACGCTATGCTTTTGAAAAGCGTGCCGTTTACAGCACGCCGACCTCCTTCATGATGCCTGCCAGGCGCTCGGACTGCACCGGAGTAGCATCAACCAACGGCAGGCGCACGCCGCCCACGGGGAACCCGACCAACTTGAGCGCTTCCTTCACCAGAATGGGGTTGGAGGTTTCAAACAGGCCTTTCATCAGGGGCATAAGGCGCTCGTTGGCCTCTTCTGCCTCGTTCCACCGCCCCATCGCGCACAGCGTGACAATCTCTTTCATGCGGCTTGGCGAGACGTTCGCGATGGTGGAGATCACGCCCACGCCACCCAATTTCATGACGTCGAGGGTGGCGGCGTCGTCGCCGGAGTACACGCAGAACCCTTCGGGCGCACCTTCAACGATGGCCTTGACTTGCTCCATGTTGCCGGACGCTTCCTTTACTGCGACGATGTTGTCGCATTCGTGAGCGAGCTTGAGCGTGGTCTCAGCGGTCATGTTGATGACGCAGCGGCCGGGGATGTTGTACAGGATGATAGGCAGCTCGACCGACTGCGCGATAGTCTTGAAATGACGGTACAGGCCCTCCTGGGGAGGCTTGTTGTAGTACGGAACAACGGTCATGAAGCCGTCGACGCCGAGCTTCTGCACGTCCTGGGCGAAGTTCACCGTGTCCTCGGTGCAGTTATCGCCAACGTTGGCGATAACGGGCACTTTGCCGTCGACGGCGCTCACCACGGCACGGAACAAGTCCATCTTCTGCGGATAGAACACCGTGGGGCTCTCACCCGTCGTTCCGTTGATGATGAGGGAATCGCTTCCGCCTTCGATCAAGCGAACAGCCAAGGCCTGGGCCTTGTCCAGGTCGAGCTCGAGGTTCTCATCGAACGGTGTGACCATCGCGGGAATGAGTCGTCCGAATCGCGGCTGAATCATGTTTGCTCCTCTCATCATAGCGCGGCGAAACGCCAAAACACCGCCTGCCATTATCTCATGAACAACGTTTCGAAGCGCGTTAGTCCAGGAAGTTCTCCAAACCTACAATGAGACCCTCGTGTTCACCCACGCTGCGGATGCCCAGCAGAACGCCAGGCATGTACGAAGCGCGATCCCAGGAATCGTGGCGGATGGTGAGGCTTTGGCCCATGGAGCCGAACAACACCTCTTGGCTGGCGACATAGCCCATAGATCGAACCGAGTGGACAGGCACGCCGCTGATGAGCGCACCACGGGCCCCTTCCGCGCCTTCAATCTCGGTCTCGCGTCCCGGAGCCTCGCTCACACGGCCGTCGCGAGCTTCGGAGATGATTTGCGCGGTACGCACGGCGGTGCCGGAAGGCGCGTCCTTCTTGTTGCAGTGATGGAACTCGATGACCTCGGCTTCGGGGAAATACGGCGCAGCTGCTTTGGCGAACTCCATCATCAGAACCGCTCCAGTAGTGAAGTTGGGCGCATAGAACAGGCACGTGCCGGCAGGTGCGAGAGCAGCGAGCTCGGAGAGCGTCTCGTTGGAAAGGCCGGTAGTGCCCACGACGCAATCAATGCCGACGGGAAGCGCGCACCGTAGATTCTCGGCCACGACGCTAGGCTGCGTGAAGTCGACCATCACGTCAAACCCGCCCGCAGCCACCGCGTCGGCGACGGAAGCGTACACGGGAAAATCAACGCCTTCGGGCGCGTGCGGGTCGATGCCGCACGCGAGTTTCATATCATCAGCAGCAGACACCGCGGCGCACACCGCCTGGCCCATGCGTCCACCGCATCCGGAAACTGCAACTTGAATCATAAGGGGTTCCTTTCGCAAAAAAACAGCGGCCCCGAGGGCCGCTGTTCATTGTATCTAAGATTGGTGCCTACGGCGCGGGGTTCTATTCGAACGGCCGGGATGGTTGTCTCCGTGGTTGCGGTCGCGATGGTCGCGACCAACATTGCCGACGGAAGCCGCCGGCGCATCAGGTTTGTCCAGACGATCAAGCGAGATCTTACCCGTGTGGGGGTCGACCTCGAGGACCTTCACCTTCACGGTGTCGCCGAGGCTCAGCACGTCCTCGACCTTGCCGACGCGGCCATTGGCAACGCGGCTGATGTGGAGCAGGCCGTCCTTGCTGGGCGTGAGCTTGATGAAAGCGCCAAAGTCCTTGATGCCGACGACCTGGCCCTCGTACTCCTCGCCCACCTCGGGCTCCTTGACGATACCGAGAATCATCTTCTTGGCGGCATCGCCAGCGGGACCCTCGACGGCTGCAATATGGATGGTGCCGTCTTCCTGGATGTCGATATAGGCGCCCGTCTCTTCCTGAATACCGCGGACGACCTTGCCACCGCTGCCGATGACCTCGCGGATCTTATCCACGGGGATGTGGATGGTCTCGATGCGGGGGGCGGTATCGCGCAGCTGCTCGCGCGGAGCGGAGATCTTCTCGAGCATGGCGTTCAGGATGAAAGCGCGGCCCTCATGCGCCTGCTTCAGAGCCCGAGCGAGGATCTCGACGGACAGGCCCTTGGCCTTATTGTCCATCTGCAGGGCGGTGATGCCCTGCTCGGTGCCGCACACCTTGAAGTCCATATCGCCCAGGAAATCCTCGATGCCCTGGATGTCGGAGAGGATCACCACGTCGTCGCCCTCTTTGATGAGGCCCATTGCGATACCGGAAACGGGACGCTTGATGGGAACGCCAGCATCCATAAGCGCCAACGTGGACCCGCAGGTGGATGCCATGGAGGAGGAGCCGTTAGACTCCAGGACCTCGGAAACCACGCGGATGGTGTAGGGAAATTCGTCCTCATCGGGGATGACGGGCTTCAGTGCGCGCTCGGCAAGGGCGCCATGACCCAGTTCGCGGCGCTTCGGGGAGCCCATGCGGCCGGTCTCGCCCGTGCAGTACGGCGGGAAGTTGTAATGGTGAATGTAGCGCTTGCCCTCAGCGGGATCGATGGTGTCGAGGCGCTGCCATTCGTTGAGCATGCCGAGCGTCACCACGCTGAGAACCTGAGTCTGACCGCGCTGGAACAGACCGGAGCCGTGTACACGCGGCAGGTAGCCGGGAACGATGTGCAACGGGCGGATCTCAGTGGACGTGCGGCCGTCGGCGCGCTCCCCGGTCTCGATGATCATACGGCGCATGGCCTTCTTCTCCAAGGCCTTGCAGGCGGCGGCGATGTCGCCCTTCCAAGCGGCGCGCTCCTCCTCGGAGAACTGTTCCTCGGTGATGCGTGCCTTCAGCAGCTCGACCTTCTCCATGCGCGCCTGCTTGTCGGCGTCCTTAAGGGCAGCCGACATCTCGTCGAAGAACGGACTCACGCGTTCGTCGATGGACGAATCGGGGACATGGATGGGCCACTCGCGCGGCTGAATGTTACAACGGTCGAGAAAACGCTGCTGGGCCTTGCAGAACTCCGCGATAGCTTCCTGGCCGAAGGCGATGGCAGCGACCATGTCCTCCTCGGAGATCTCCTTGGCACCCGCTTCGACCATCGAAATATAATCGGCGGTTCCGGCGATGGTCAGTTCCAGATCGGATTCCTCTTCCTCCTGGAACGTGGGGTTGACGATGAACTCGCCTGTCTCGACGTTGCGGCCGATGCGCACGCAGGCTGCGGGTCCGTCAAAGGGCGCGGCACCCAGCATCAGCGCGGCAGAAGCGCCCATAACGCAGATTACGTCGGGCTGGTTCACCTGATCTGCTACGAAGGTGGTGGCGACGATGTGAACCTCGCGCTTGAACCCATCGGCGAAGCCGGGGCGGATGGGGCGGTCGATCATGCGCGCGGTCAGCGTGCCCTTCTCGGAGGGGCGCGCCTCGCGCTTGAGATAGCCGCCTGGGATGCGGCCGACGGCGTACATCTTCTCGATGAAGTCGACGGTCAGCGGGAAGAAGTCGTAGTCCTTCTCCTCCTTGGAGATGACGGCGGTCACCAGCACCGTGGTGTCGCCCTGCGTCACCAGGACGGCTCCGGTCGCCTGCTTGGCCAGCTCGCCCGTCTCGAGGCGGTATTGCTTACCGTATAGCTCGAACGACTCGACGATTTTTTCCATGTTTGCTTCAATCCTTTTCTTCGCCTCGCATGCCCTATTGCCTGCGAGCTTCTTCGGTCGCCGTGGAAGCGGCGTTGCCACGAGCGAGGGCGCCCTTGCGCTCCCGACCGCCCAACCGGCTGAGTGGCATCCTGCCCTTTGCCGGCGCATCGCCTCAAGCGAGGCGATGATGCACGGAAGCCCGCGCAAAGCGGGCTTCCTTCATGCCTAGATGTTGTCGCGGATACCGAGCTTCTTGATGAGCGAACGATACTCCTCGATGTCGCGGTTCTTGATGTACTTCAGCATGGAGCGGCGCTTGCCGATCAGCTGCATTAGACCGCGACGGGTGTGATGATCCTTCGGGTGCGACTTCAGATGCTCGGTGAGGTTGCGGATGCGCTCAGACAAGATGGCGACCTGCACGTTGGCGTTGCCGCAATCTTTCTCGTTGGCACCGAACTCCTTGACGAGCTCCGCAGTGCGCTCCTTCGTGATGCTGAGTTTGCTGGGCATGATTCCACCTTTCCAGCGCCGTGGCGCCTTGTTCGCGGCATGTGCCGCTTTGACGAACGCTCGCGTCTGGGTGGCCAAGCGGTGGTGCATGGGAACCAAGAGGTGAGCGGCTGCGCCTTTACGCAGCCTGCCCATTTTAGATGATGAGGGAAGACGCCTCAAGGCAGTGAGAGCCGCCCGCCACATCATCAGCACAAATCGCGTTTAGAACAGGCCGCACGAGAACAGGAACCCCAACGATTTCAAAGACGAGCCAACATGGACCCGAATCCACTGCCCCAGGATCTGCAGCACAGAGAACGCTCCGCTCTGGTCGTCGGGAAGAGCGACCACCTCTTCGAACGTGGAGCGGAGCAACGTATGCATAAGCGCAAGCGATTGCGCAGGAACGCGCACCGTTTCGGCCCGCCCTTTGCAGCGTGCGCATATGGCCCCGCCCTCAGAAAAGGAGAAAAGGGCCTGGCCTCCGTCCTCGTGGAGCTGCTGGAGGGCGCCGCCGCAGATCGCGCAACCATCGAGCGTGGGATGCATACCGCAAAACGCAAGCGTTTTCACCAGCGCGGCGGCGCATACCCGCGGCGATGCTGGATACGGGCACGAGTCCAGGGAATCGAACGCCGCCGAAGCAAATCTGAACAGGCGCGGCACTTCCAACCCTTCCTGGGCGACGCGCCACAGCAGTTCGGCCACAGGCGCCGCGCACGCGGCTTTCCCTATATCCGAATGTAAGCCGGCATGGGCGGCGACCAAACGGGCTTCTTGGATGATCCCGAGCGAACGCCCTTGCGCCACCAGCACATCGGCCACGCAGTACAGCTCGAGACGGGACGAGAAGGGGCTGGTGGGTTTGCGCGCGCCCTTGGCGACAGCTTTCATGAGCGAGCCGTCGGAGGCGAGCATGGTGAGTATGAGATCTCTTTCGCCGAGCTTCGTCTTGCGCAGAACCGCCACGCGGAAGTTGGCTGAAGGCAGTGCCATGGGCTAGCCCACCGAGATGGAAGGCGAACCTGACGCGATCGAATTATCGGAATTCCAGGTGATGGTGCCCGATACGGAACGGGCATCGAGCGGCAGGTACACGCCGAGGAAATAGGTGAACGGAGTGGCCGTAATGGTGTAAGCGGTCGTCTCGTTTCCCTGGAATGTTGCCGAATCGCAGGAGTTCACCGCATAGCTCACGCCGTCGATGGTGACGGTATTGCCCTCGCTGAAGATGTAGTAAGTGGCATTAACCAGCTCAGTGGCGCGGGACAGAGCCACCTGTATAGCCACATCGGAACCGCTGGGAACACGCTCGCCTTCCGCCGGGTCGGTGCCGAGCACGGTTCCCTCGGCAACATCCTCGTTGTACACGTAATCGATGATGGCGTTGTAGCCAGCATCCTGCACTGCCGCCTTCGCGTCGTCCTGAGACATGCCGTCCACCGACGGAACGGTGTAGGGTTCGGCAATGGTGACAGTAACGGCGGTGCCGGCCCGCACCTTCTCCCCTTCCGCGGGATCGACCGAGAGAACGGATCCCTCAGCTTCGTCGGAACGCTCGGTCACGAAGGTGACGTTGGAGAGGCCTTCCGCACCGAGGGCGGACTCGGCGTCCGGGCGCTGCATTCCCACGATCTGGGGAATGCTCCTAGCTGTCGCGACATGGATGATGACTTCCCCGCCCTCGTCGAGGCGCGAACCGCTGGTGGGGTCCATCAGCAGCACGATACCCTCGGTTTCATCTGATTTCACCTGCGTCGATCTAACGGCGAACCCCTTCGATTCAAGGGTGTTGGTAGCATCGGCCTGGGTCATGCCCACCACATCGGGAATATTCCTGCCACCCCAGATCTCCATTTGATACGTTGCGAACAAAGCGACTACCGCGCAGACGACGATCGCAGTAACAATGCCGATCGCGATTTTCACGCCAGTTGGAACTCCCTTGCGCTTCTTCTTGGGCGCGCGGAACGATTTTTGATCGCCGGTTGCAGGCGCCTCCTCGATGCGCGGGAGACGCATGGTACCGCCATCGCGCCACGAAGGCGCGGGGATGCTGTACGAACCGGGCACGGCGAATTCGTCGAAACCGGACAAATCGATGCGCCTGGTTTGCGAAGCCTCTGAGGGCAGCGAAGCATGATCGAGATCGATGACGGCTGTCTTGTCGGAGTCGCTCGGATCGGCTTCCGAGGATGTCTCGGATCCCTCGTTCTCACCCTGATCCTCGTCTTGTTCCGACGCGGCGCTGTCGGGTGCCTCGCCGATATCGTAAGCCTGCGGTTCCGGAGCATCCGCCACTTCTCCATTTTGCGCGGCATCATCGGAAAGCTCAGATGCATCGACGTCCTGCGGGAAGGAGGGGTCGTCCTTCGGCGCAAGGGCCTCTCCATCGGCGGCGGCGGACTCCTGATCCCCCGCGTTCTCAGCTTCAGCCTTATCTGCGGGAAGCAGGCGCGTTCCGCACTCATCGCAGAATTTGGCACCATCCCTGTTTACGGCTTTGCACTGCGGACAGATCATGTAGGCTCCTCGGGTAACACGTGTAACACGCGTATTGTAGCCGAAAAGCCCAGCATGGACGTTCATACCCCCCGGCGCTGCGCCGTAATCTGACAATTCGCGCACGAAAACTCCGCATATCAGCAGGTAAACCCCGCTTCAAGGAATATGCGGCGTCGGACTACGCGCCCTCCCCGTAGCCGAAGCGTCGGATCTGGGTGGCATCGCGGCGCCAGTTCTTGCGGACCTTCACCTTCAGATCCAGGAACACACGCGAGCCAAGAAGCTGCTCAAGGTCGATGCGCGCTTCGGTGCCGATGCGCTTGATCGCGCTTCCCCCCTTGCCGATGATTATGCCTTTCTGGCTGTCGCGCTCCACGTAAATGATCGCTCGGATGGTGTGAAGATCCTTCTTGTTCTGATAAGACATCTCCTCAACGGCGACGCCGATAGCGTGGGGCACCTCATCGGAGAACGAGCGGAGGATCTTCTCGCGGATGAACTCGGCGACGATGACCTCGAGCGGCTGGTCAGTGTCCATGTCGGCGGGAAACCACGCCGGCCCTTCCGGCAGAAGCGACACCGCAGCATGCACGAACTCTTCGACGCCTAGACCCTCTTGGGCGGAAAGCGCAGCGAAGCCGTCCCATTCGGCCAGACCCCACGCGGCATCACGCTGTTCGGCGAGCTGCTCATCGGTGACCTTGTCGGTTTTCGAGAGGACAAGGATCTTCTTCGCCTTGCAGGACCGCAGCTGACGGGCAACCCAATCGTCGCCGGTCCCCACCGGCTTCGAGGCGTCGATAAGCATGGCGATGACGTCGACATCGGCAAGCGCCTTGATGGCAGAGGTGTTGAGCTCCTCGCCCAGAACGTCATGGGGTTTGTGAATGCCGGGAGTGTCGACGATGATCAGCTGGAAATCATCGCGCGTGAGAACGGCGCGGAAGCGATGCCGCGTGGTTTGCGCCGTGCTGGAGGTGATGGCGATCTTTTTGCCCATGATCGCGTTGAGCAGCGTCGATTTACCGGCATTGGGCCTGCCAACCAACGTGATGAAACCGGAGCGGAAGTCCTCCTTACCGGTGGGGCCCGAACCGCCCATCGGATGTTCGGCGAAAAATGCATCGAGGTCCATTGATACCGCCTTTCGTTACAGGAAGAACACGGCGATGCGCGGGAGGAAAACTACGCATGCTACCGCAAGGGATGCGAAGGCTGCAAGGTAGACGGCGCCGGCAGCGCAATCCTTGGCCCGCTTCGCGAGAATATGCCATTCGGGGGAAACCAGGTCGACGATCGATTCGATGGCCGTGTTCACCACTTCCAGCGACATAACCAGGGCGATGCAGATGATCACGGCGAGCCAGCCCGCCTCGGAAATACGCAAGGCGAACCCCAGCACGACCGCCAAGAAGGCGAATGCGAGATGGATCTTCAGATTGCGCTGCGAGACGAAAGCGTACGCGATGCCGGAGCCCGCGCAGCCGAACGCCTTCAAAAGTGAAAACGATGACCCGCAGGCGTCGCGAGCGTCGCCCGCATGCCGCACAAAGCCTTGCTCATCCTGGTGCTGTTCAGGCTTCTTCGCCATGGCAAACAGCCTAATGCTCGCCGCGCACGCGGACGGTATCGTCGCACACGCCTCTGACGGCAGGATGTCCCGCCTCGGCCCAGGCGCCCATAAGTTCGCGCTCGCGCGCCTCCATCTCCTCGGCTTCTTCGTCTTCGATATGGTCATAGCCCAACAGGTGCAGCAGGCCATGCACGAGCAGTAAGCTCACCTCGCCTTCGAGGGAATGCCCATACAGCTCGCTTTGACGCTGCGCGACGTCGGGCGCGATGATGATGTCGCCCAGTTCGAACACCTCGGTCTCAGCGCCTTCCCCTATCGTGAGGTCGAAATCGTCATCGAGCCCGTCGCACTCGAACGACAGGACGTCGGTGGGGCCCTGCTTGCCACGGAATTGCTCGTTGAGCTGGGCCATGCGCTCGTCGTCCACGAAGGACACTGACACCTCGGCGTTGCCGGGTGCCTGCTCCTGACCGAGCACGAACAGCGAAAGCCCTTCGATGGGCATGCCAGAAAGCATGTCGGAGCCGTATTCAATGTCTATGAGAGCCTGCATGTCCATCACGCCTTTCCTACAGCTTTATCATAGGCGGCAACGATGGCGGCGACCAGCGAATGGCGCACCACGTCGCTGCCGGAGAAATCGCAGAATGCGATATCGTCGATGCCTTCTAGTACACGCCGAACGTTGACGAAACCCGATCTCCCCATGGGCAGGTCAGTCTGCGTGGCATCGCCTGTGATGACCATCTTAGAACCGAAGCCCAAGCGGGTGAGGAACATCTTCATCTGCTCGGCGGTGGTGTTCTGCGCCTCGTCCAAGATGATGAAGCTGTCGTTAAGCGTGCGTCCGCGCATGAAGGCGAGCGGGGCGATCTCGATGACGCCGTCATCGACAAGATCGCGGACGCGCTCCATGTCCATCATGTCGAACAGCGCATCGTAGAGCGGACGGATGTAGGGGTCGATCTTCTCCTCGAGCGTGCCTGGGAGAAAGCCCAGGTTCTCACCGGCCTCAACAACCGGACGCGTAAGGATGATGCGACCGACCTCTTTGCGCTTCAGCGCGGCGACGGCCATCGCCATAGCAAGATAGGTTTTACCCGTGCCGGCAGGCCCAACACCGAACGTGATGG
This sequence comes from Eggerthellaceae bacterium, assembly GCA_036306585.1. Lineage (GTDB taxonomy): Bacteria > Actinomycetota > Coriobacteriia > Coriobacteriales > Eggerthellaceae > Aphodovivens. Next base: position 271,980 of record JAXJZF010000002.1, on the reverse strand, counting down.
TGTTTGCGCGGATCGCGTCGATGTAGCGTTTCTGCCCCGCTGTCTTCGGACGGACAGCGCGCCCGCGGTAGGTGAGAAGGATATCCTCCCTGAGCGCCTGAGGCGAGAACTCGTCGGCACGCAACAGGTCGAGCGCGTGGCGGACGTATTCGACATCGGGCTTGCCGCCCTCTTCGACCAGCTTGATGAGGTCGGAGAACAGGACGGTAAGCGATTGAACCTCGGTAGGGTCGCCGTCAAGGGAGATGATGTCCCCCCGCACGCTGACGCGTGCTTCGAAGGATTGCTGCACCAGGCGCAAGATGGAATCAGCCGGGCCCGTGATGAGCGCCATGTCCGTTTGGGCCGGCGCTGTGAGGGCGATATGCGTTGTGTTTCCCATACGCAAATTGTAGCATGCCCGCTTGCGCGGGCGCATCAGGCTTCGGTAAGACAACGATCGAGCTCAAGCGGAACCAATGATCCTACACGGGCCGAGGCGGACACCGGCACCTCGAAATAGCTTTCGGTCATGCCGCGTCCATCCTGTTCCACCAGCACCAGCTCGGTCGAGCCCCGCCTGCGCTTGAAATCCTCAACACGCAGCTCGTCCCCCAGCTCGCGAAGCCGAGCGGCGCGCCCCGCTTTCACTTCGGGGGAAACCTGATCAGCGCGCTTGGCGGCTGGCGTGCCTTCTCTCAGGGAGTACGGGAACGCATGGATCTTCGAGAAGCCGCACTTCCGGGCGACGTTCAACGTCTCGGAGAATTCGCGCTCCGTCTCGCCCGGGAACCCAGCGATTATATCGGTGGAAAGCGAGAGCTGGGGGACGCGGGCACGCAGACGGTCCACCAGATCGCAGAAGAAGAGCGCATCGTAGGGCCGCGCCATTTCGCGGAGCACCTTCGAGCTGCCCGCTTGCAGCGGCAGGTGCAAATGGCGGCATATGCGGCCATTTGCTGAAGCGAGCAGCTCGATCAGATCGTCGTCGACATCGCGTGGCTCGATGGAGGATATACGAAAACGGCAGGCGGGCTCCCCTTCGCCACGGAAGCCCTCCGTCGCCTTCAGAAGACGTTCCAGAAGGCCGGCCAGATGCAACATCTTACCGTCCTGCATCAAAAGGGAATATGACCCTAAGTTGATGCCCGTGAGCACGATCTCCTTCACGCCGGCGCGGGCGTAGTCGAGACATTCAGCGACGATGTCCTCGACGGCACGACTTGCGGCCCTTCCGCGCGCCACATGGACAATGCAGTACGTACAGGCGTTGTTGCAGCCATCCTGCACCTTCACGCCCACGCGCGTGGGGAACCCATCGCCCAGCCGCAGCACGCCCGAGACGCCATCGTGGGGCATGGGCCGTTCAATGCAAGACGACTCGATAATCCTGCGCACCTCGGCCTCGAGCTGGGCTTTGGGGATGCACACGATGCGGTCGGACATGCTTTGAAAGGCTTCGGGGCGGATCGCCGCAGCGCAGCCAGTGACCGCGATGAGAGCGGCAGGGCTTTCGCGCAGGGCATGGCGGACGGCCTTGCGCGTCTTCTTCTCCGCTTCGCCCGTCACGGTGCATGTGTTCACCACCACTAAATCCGCTTCCGCCAAAGACGCTTGGGAAGCACCCGCCTCCAGCATCAACGCGGCGGCGGCGTCCGACTCGACCCGATTTACCTTGCAGCCCAGGTTCACGATGGCGAATTTCATGCGCGCTCCCCCCCCCCGACGTGCGGTCCGAGCGCGCCAAGTTCGTACAGCACCAGGGCGGGTGCGACGACGCCCGCGGTTTCGGTGCGCAGGATCGATGGCCCCAGAGTCACCAGCGAGGCTCGGGGGTTGCACGAAAGCAGAAGCTCCACCTCGTCATCGGTGATGCCGCCCTCAGGTCCCACCACGACGGCAATGCGTGCATCGCGAGGGTCGGCGCATGAGCATGCCTCGCAGGCGCTCGCGAGCACCTGAGATAACGCACCAGCTTGCCGTGCCTCCTCCCAGCACACTAGCACTGCGGTAGCTTCGCCCAGAAGCTCGCAAGCACGGGAAAGATCCATCGGCTCGTGAACTTCGGGGATGGCGGGCTGGCCGGACTGCATGGCAGCGCTTTTCGCAATGGAGCGCCAACGCGCCGCCTTAGAGGCTGCGCGTTTCGCTTCGAGCTTCAAGATGGACCTCTTGAACGCAACGGGGATGAAGCCTGCAACGCCCAGTTCGGTGGCATGGCGGATGACCGTTTCCATCTTGTCGCCCTTGGCAAGGCCCTGCACCAACACGACCGTGGGACGATACGCGCCCGTGGTATGATGGCGGGAGATCCGCACTGCCGGAACGGCGTCATCGAAGGCAACGATCTCGCATTCGAAATAATCCTGCGCGGCATCCACCACGGCGATATGTTCTCCGGGCTTGAGGCGCAGCACGCGGGCATGCTTCGCGTCGTCGGCGTCGAGGCGCAAAGCGAAGACGGGCTCGATCTGCTCGGCGAGCACCTGTTCTGTCAAGAAGAATCGGGGAAGCGACATACTACCTCTCCTGACGGGCGGTACGGGTAATGAGAGGGCCCCATGAGGGGCCCATCAGCAAGCTTAGTTGAACGCGTCGCGCAGCTTCTGAAGGGGTGAGCGAGCTTGAGACACATCGTCTCCCATCTCGTGGGCGAAGCGCTCGAGCGCATCGCGTTGACGCTTGCTGAGCTTCTTGGGAATGACGACGTTGATATGCACCAACAGGTCGCCGCGCGCATCCGAGCGGAACTTCGGCATGCCGTGGTTCTTCACGCGCACGACCTGCTCGTTCTGGCACCCTTCGGGAATGCGGACCTTCACCGCCTCGTCGTCGAAGATGCCATCAATCGTGATCTCGGCGCCCAATGCCGCCTGCGCCATCGACACGTTAGCGCGCGCATGAAGGTTGTCCCCATCGCGCTCGAAAAAGTCGTGGGGCTGGATACGACACGTGACGATGAGGTCGCCTGATTCCGCTCCGCGGATGCCTGCCTCGCCGAAGCCGGAAAGACGCAGCTGCTGTCCATCGCGGATGCCCACAGGCACCTCGACCGAAACGCGCTGGCGATCGGGCACGCGGCCCTGGCCCTCGCACTCCGGGCAGGGGTTCTCGATGGTCTTGCCCGATCCGCCGCAGGTCTTGCAGGTGGAGGAAGACTGCATATCGCCCAAAAACGTGCGCTGTACGGTGACGACGCGACCGCGACCGCCGCAATCGGGGCACGTGACCTCCTTGCCGCCCTCGCCCAAGCCGGTACCGCCGCAATCGGGGCACGGTGCCAGGCGATCGTAGACGATCTCCTTCTTGGCGCCCTTCGCCACTTCCTCCAGCGTTAGACGCAGGCCGACGCCCATGTCGCGGCCCTCGCGGCGCAACTGGGCGCGACCGCCGCCGTTTCCACCGAAGAAGCTGCTGAAGATATCGCCCATGCCTCCAAACAGGTCATCGAAATCGACGTAGCCGCCGCCGTAGGCGCTTCCGCCACCCGCAGCGCCGGGAATGGTGCCAAAGCGATCATATGCGCTGCGCTTCTGGGGATCCGAAAGAACATCGTAAGCCTCGTTGAGTTCTTTGAACTGGTCCTCAGCGTCGGGGGCTTTGTTCACATCGGGGTGCAGCTCGCGCGCACGTCTGCGGAACGCCTTCTTGATTTCAGCCTCCGTGGCGTCTTTGGAGACACCCAGAATTTCATATAGATCCTTCACCATTTGGCTCCGTGTCCTTTCAAACGGAACCCGCATAAGCGGGTGCACATCTTACTTAAATGTTAAACATATCCTCCACAGGCTAGATATCATCGAGAGCGTTGCGCGCTATCCGCACCGCTTGGATGATCTTCGAGTAATCCATGCGCGTGGGTCCGATGACGGCGACAACGCCCATCGACGGGCCGTGGCCGTAGCTGCCCGCGATCACCGAAACGCCGGAAAGCGCTTCCTCGTCGTTCTCGCTGCCGATGCTCACGCTGGGCATGTCGCCCGCCTGGGTGGCCGCATTGTAGATGTGCAGCAAAACGGTGTCATCCTCGAGCGCGCGCAGAATCGGAACCACCGATTCCGATTGGCTGAACTCGGGCTTGGTAAGCAGCGAGCTGACGCCCAGGCGATGCGTGCGCGAAAGATCACCTTCCTGCAGGCAGGATAGAACCTCATCGAGCGCCATGCGCACCAACGGGTTTAGGAACGCCTCGGCCATGCCGCGGCCCAGACCCTCTTCGACATCGCGTATGGTCTTGCCCAGCAGCACGTCGTTGAGAAGCCGCTGGACTTCGGCGAGCTCATCGCCGCCGACATCCTGCGCGAACTCCATCTGGCGATTGAACACCTGGCCATCCTCCGTCACCACCACCACCAGCGCGCGGCGTAGTGTGAGGGAAACCAGCGTGATCTGGCGGATGCCCATGTTCAGCACCGATGGTGCCAGCACGATGGAAAGGCAGTCGGTCAGGCGCGATAGGGCTGAAGAGGTTTGTTCGAGCAAAGAATCAAGCTCGTTAGCTGTGCCGCGCATCTTCTCGGCGGCTTTGCGGCTGCGTTCGTCATCGGTCGGAGCGAGTCCAGATTTCAGCAGGTCGTCCACGAATGCCCGGTAACCGAAATCGGTGGGTATACGACCCGCCGAGGTATGAGGTTGCGTGATATAGCCGTCGTCCTCCAAAACCGACAGCTCGTTGCGGACCGTTGCGGGACTCACCCCCAGCTGATAGCGTTCCGTCAACGTGCGCGAACCCACGGGAAGCGCGCGGGCCACGTATTCCTCGATCAACGCGGCGAGCACCCTCTGCCTGCGATCCGATAGCACGTTCCCACCTTCTTCCCAATGCCGGTGCCTTGCAGACGCCTTTGCAGTCGAATTCCAAACGAGTATTTTAGCAGCCATACCGAAGGAGTGCTAAGCAATCGGGCGATTTGCATAGAATCGTAAACTTAGGGCTGGAAGAAGGGGCGAGGCCTCACAGGCAACGCCCGCTGCGCGCATCAGGGAGCGAGATCGAGCAGCTCGCCGTAGAGCTCGTTGCCGCACAGCCAACCGAGCTCGGTGGGAACGAACCGCCCGTCTTCCCAGCGGGCCAACCCGCGCGCCTCCAAATCGGCAAGCGTCTCAGGCGTACGCGGGATGAGCGTCGTCGCGCGCTCCACGAGCTCGGAGCTCACACCCCGCGACATCCGCATGCCCAGCATGAGATCTTCCGACGCCATCTGCCGCGCATCCAGATCATCGGTCACCTGCCCGTCTTGCACGCGCATGCGGCGCGCATCGTCCTGCGTCATCGTGGCAGCCGCACGCCCCAGGCCAAGATAGGGCACGCCGGTCCAGTACGCGATGTTATGGCGGCATTCATACCCAGGTTTCGCATAACTGGCCACTTCGTAACGCGCATAACCTGCTTCTTGCAGCACGCGCGCCGCGATCTGCATATGCTCGGCCTCAACATCTTCGTCGGGTTCTTCCAGCTTGCCATGGTGCACCATGGTCTCGAAATGGGTGAACGGCTCGATGGTGAGCGGATACACGCTCACGTGGGGAACGCCGAGCTCAACGGTCTCGCGCAAAGATGCCTCGAAGCTCTCGGCGCTCTGCCCGGGAATGCCGCACATAAGGTCGATGCTCACGTTGTCGAAGCGCTCGCACGCGCAGGCCACCGCGCGCCGGGCTTTATCGGCGTCGTGCGCACGCCCGAGGATATGCAGCACCTCGTCGTCGAAGCTTTGCACGCCCAGAGAAAGACGGTTCACCCCCAGCGCCCATGCGTCGCGCACCATGCGATCGGTGAGGCTTTCGGGATTGGCCTCCATGGAGCATTCCACGTCGGGTTCGAGCCTCATTGACAAGGAGAGCGTGTAAAGCAGCATCGAAAGACGCGACATGCCGATATGGCTAGGTGTGCCGCCGCCGATGTAGACGGTGTCGAGCACGGCGAGCTCACCTTCCTTGGCCTTGCGGCGGATCTGGATGCACAGGTCCTCGATGTATTCGTCGATGCGGCGCGAATCGGCGGCAACGGCATCCGTCGCAAAATCGCAATAGGCGCAGCGCTTCACGCAGAAAGGTATGTGCAGGTAAAGCGCTTTGTACGGATCATGCGACATGCTAGGCCTCCCTCCCGCTGGAAAGTAGCTCGTCGAAGACGGCGTCGAAATCCTCAACGCGCACGCATGCGTTGATCTTCGCACGGGCAGCGGCGGCGCCGGGAAGCCCCGCCAGGTACCACATGGCGTGCTTGCGCATGCGCACGATGTTGCGCCCTTGGCGTTTCGCCAGAAGTCGCGCGTGACGGCGAGCCATGGCGATGCGCTCCTCGACCGTGGGCGGCGCAGGCTCAGGGCGGTCTTCCAACGCAGCTTTTGCCTGGGTGAACACCCATGGGTTGCCTTCAGCGGCGCGTGCGATCATCACCGCATCGCAACCGGTACGCTCGACCAAAGCGGCGGCATCCGCCCCCGTCCTCACATCGCCGTTGCCCACCACCGGGATGCAAACGGCTTCCTTCACACGTGCGATGGCGTCCCATTCGGCCCGCCCGCGGTACAGTTGCAGTGCATAGCGTCCATGGACGGTGACTGCGCAAGCCCCCGCTTGCTCCATACGCCGTGCGAACTCCACGCACGTTTCGTCACCTTCGGCCCAACCGCGGCGGAATTTCACCGTGACAGGATGATCGACCGCCTCCACGCAGGCGGATACGATACGTGCGGCAAGTTCGGGATCATTCATGAGCGCGGAGCCATCGCCTTTGGTGACGATCTTGCGCGCAGGGCACCCCATATTGATATCCAAATATGCAAGGGAATGGCCCATCGTCTCCTCGACCCACGCAGCTTGATGCGCCATCACCTCAGGCTCGTGGCCGAACAGCTGCACGGCGACCAGATCCTCCCCTTCGGCAAGGTCAAGCAGATGGCGGGTCTTCTCGTTGGCGAAGGAAAGCCCCTTGGCCGAAACCATCTCGGTATAGGTGAGGTCGGCTCCCTGCTCGCGGCATAGCGTGCGAAACGCTTCGTCTGACACACCGGCCATCGGCGCGAGCAGAAGCCTATGAGCGGCGAAGAAATCGTGCATCGCAGAACCGAACGCTAGAGCGTCAGGACGCCGAGCATTCCGACGCCGACGACCGCCATCAGCACCAGGATGAGCACGACCACCAGGCACCCGATACCGACAAGCGCCTTGGAACGGCCGCTCATGCCAGCCTCCTGCTGCTCTTTCGCCGCCTTCTTCTCGTCGAAGGGGTCGTCCAGCCAGTTGTATTCCTCTTGCTTGCGTGACATGGCTTCCCCTATTCGTCGACTTTCAGTATTGCCATGAACGCCTCTTGCGGCACTTCGACGTTGCCGATGGCCTTCATACGCTTCTTGCCCGCCTTCTGCTTCTCGAGCAGCTTGCGCTTGCGACTGATGTCGCCGCCATAGCATTTCGCCAAAACGTCCTTGCGTTTTGCCTTAACGGTCTGGCGCGACAGCACGCGGCCGCCGACCGCGGCCTGGATGGGAACCTCGAACATCTGACGCGGGATGATCTCCTTGAGCTTCTCGCACAGCACGCGGCCGCGGTCGTAGGCTTTGTCCTTATGCACGATGAAGGACAGCGCGTCGATGGGCTTGCCGGAAAGCAGGATGTCCAGCTTCACCAGCTGCGAGGGCTTGTACCCGTCGAACTCGTAGTCAAGGCTGGCATAGCCTTTGGTAGACGACTTCAATTTATCGAAGTAGTCCATGATCAGCTCGGACAGCGGAATCTCCCACAGCATTTCCACTGTCGTCTGCGACAGGTAGTTCATGGTGACGAAAGTGCCACGGCGCTGCACGGTGAGATCCATGACCGCGCCGACGTAGTCGGGTGGGATGAGGATCTTCGCCTTCAGGTAAGGCTCCTCGATGAAGTCGATCTCGCCGGGATCAGGCATCTCCTGCGGCGAGCGGATGGAGAGCACTTCCCCGCCCTGCCGATGCACGTGGTATTCAACCGACGGCGCGGTAGCCAGAAGGTCCAGGTTGAACTCGCGCTCTAAGCGCTCCTTCACCACCTCCATGTGCAGCAGGCCCAGAAAGCCCACACGGAAGCCGAACCCCAATGCATGGGAGGTCTCGGGTTCCCATGCCAGCGCCGGGTCGTTGAGCGAAAGCTTCTCGAGAGCCTCCTTCAGCGGCTCGTACTGATCGGATTCGATGGGGAAAAGGCCTGTGTACACCATGGGCTTAGCCTCACGGTAGCCGGGCAGCGGCTCGGTGACGCCGCCTTCCGCGTTGGTGATGGTGTCGCCCACTTTCACATGGCTAACGTCCTTGAGGCCCGTAACCAGATAGCCCACCTCGCCGACAGAGAGGAACTCCATGGGAACCTCGGCCGGTCGGCGGGCGCCCACCTCTTCCACCAAGGCGGTCATGCCGGTGGCGATCATGCGGATGCGGTCGCCCTTGCAGATGGACCCATCAATGACCCGGATGAGCGCCACGACACCGCGATACGCATCGAAATACGAATCGAAGATGAGTGCGCGCAGGGGCGCATCGGGGTCGCCCTGCGGCGCAGGGATATTGTAGACGATCGCCTCGAGCAAGTCGTGAATCCCCTCGCCGGTCTTGCCGCTTGCCAGCACAGCATCGTCTGCAGGGATGGCGAGGCCGTCCTCTATCTCAGTGCGCACGCGGTCGGGTTCGGCAGAGGGCAGGTCGATCTTGTTGATGAGCGGGATGATCTCGAGGTTGGCGTTCATCGCCATCATGGCGTTGGCGACCGTTTGCGCCTCGACGCCCTGAGTGGCATCCACCACCAGCACGGCGCCCTCGCATGCGGCCAGGCTGCGGCTCACCTCGTAGGTGAAGTCGACATGACCCGGAGTGTCGATGAGGTTGAACTGGTACACCTCCCCGTCATCGGCGGTGTAATCGACGCGCACTGCCTGGCTTTTAATGGTGATGCCGCGCTCGCGCTCGATATCCATGCTGTCGAGGAGTTGGTCTTTCATATCGCGTTTTGCCACGGTGCCGGTCATCTCCAACACGCGGTCGGAAAGGGTGGATTTCCCATGATCGATATGCGCGATGATGGAGAAGTTCCTGATGTGGGTGGGGTCGTGCGTTTTTTCGGGTGCGGTGTTTGCCATATCCTGTCTTTCGTGCCGATGGAGCGCCGAGCTTTGCGGCGCCCGCTTTTTCTAGCTATTCTAGCGTATGGCGTGCGCCTTGGTCATTCCTTCACATGGAGGCCTTTTGAATTTCACTGGCGCCCGAGCGCTGAATCTGCTAATCTAATCGCTTGTGTTCAGCATAACGCGAGTGCGGCACCCGATGCCGCCGGTTCGCAGACGTGGCTGCAAGAGGACTTAAGCGTGCTGCTGGAAAGCCCGAAGGGCGCCGAGCGGGAAATCCTGTCCGTTCGAACGCAAGGCCATAGCGCCTGCAGCCCTTCCCTTTCCCGGCGATCGCCCCGTTTCCTCCAACAACACCCTGCGCAGGCGTCGTAAGCTGCTGCACGGAACTGAAAAATCCGCAAGAAAGGAAACGCAAGAACATGGCGAACATCAAGAGCCAGAAGAAGCGCATCGTCACAAACGAGAAGTCCCGTATGCGCAACCGCGCCGTCAAGGCCGAGCTAAAGACCGCGACCCGTCGTGTGAAGGACGCTGTGGAGGCCGGCAACGGCGCCGATGCCTATGCGGCAGCCCTCGCCGCTTGCCGTCTGATGGACAAGGCAGCCACCAAGGGCGTCATTCACAAGAACCAGGCCGCCAACCGCAAGAGCGGCATCATGGCTCTGGCCAACACCATCGTTACCGATGCCGACCGCGCTGCTTACCAGAAGCCCGCACCGAAGGCCAACAAGCCCGGCACGAAGAAGGCCGACGCCAAGGCAGCCCGAAAAGCCGCTTTGGAAGCCGCTGCCGCCGAGAAGGCAAAGCGCCGCGAAGCCACCCAGAAGGCCCAGAAGGCAGCTGCCGATCGCAAGGCGAAGGAAGCCGAGGAAGCCGCTAAGGCTGAGGCCGAGGCTGCTGCCGCCGAGGGCGAAGAGGCTGTCGAATAACACGTGCACGCTGATCGCATCTGCGATCCATCTGCATATCAAGGAGATGGGCCCCGCAATCGCGGGGCCCATCGCATGTAAAGGCATTATCCCACAGTGAAACCCGTCATTGCCGACGGGCCTTCATAAGAACCCCCAACAGCCAGTCGCGAAGAGCGGAGTCGGCATCGGCCCCGCTCTTCATGGCCATCTCTGCATCGCGCGCCGACACAATGGCGCGCCTCAGCTCATCCTCAGAATAGCGACCCGCCCACTCCGCATGGTGCTTCACCTGCCAGTCCCTTTTCCCAAGCGCCTGGGCTATGGCACGCGCTTGGCCCCTTCTCACCAGAGAGCCAGCGCACACCAGCTCACGAAAACGCCCGGTGCATAAGGCGATAAGCGACTGGGGCGACGACGACGGCATGCGCGAAAGGCACAGCAGCGTTCGTTTAGCGTTACGGGCCGAAAGCGCATCGAGGAAATCCCATACGCTCATCTCGGTCGTGCGGCTCACCAGCGAAGAGACTTCATGTTCGTTCACCGCATCGTTGCCGCTATGCGCCAAGGCGATCTTTCCCAGCTCCGAATCGATCCTCACGGTGTCCTCGCCCACAAGCTCGATGAGAAGCCGTGCCGCGCCGTCGGTAACCGTGATACCGTAGTTGACCGCCATGGAGCGCACCAAGCGCGGAAGCTCCGCTTTCTTGGGAACGTTGCACTCGATGACGGCGCTTGCTCCGCACCGGGCGACCGCTTTATACAGGCGCGTCGTCTTCGCCAGCTTCTCCGCCTCCAAAAGCAGGACCGTGGTTTCGCTAGGATCGGCCAAATATGAAACGATTTGCTCGGAGTCGGCCTTTTTCAGCTTATCAGCGGACTTCACCCTGACCATGCGTAGGGGGCTGGCGAAAGGGATGGTGTTGCACGCCGAGACGATATCGCCGCCCAGCGCCTGTTCGCAATCGAATTCCTCGTAGTTGAACGAGATGTCGCCGATCTTCTGCAAACGCGCCCGCAGCCGTTTGGCCACGGTCTCGCGCTTAAGCGCGTCATCGCCGATTGCCGCATAGGCAGGAAGAAGACCCGTGTTGTTTTTCGTAGCCATGATGCAACGATTCTACCGCATGGAATCGACGCGGATGCCCTCGTCAGTGAAACTGCATGAAACGTCGCCGTCCTCATCGGTGCGGAAAACACTTGCACCCGCATGCTCCAGCAGTTCGATGACCTTACGTGCCGGGTGACCATAGCGGTTTCCGGCGCCGACGCTCACAAGAGCGATGGCGGGATCGAGCCTTTCCGCAAGCTCTTCGGTGAGTGAAGCCCGAGAGCCATGGTGGCCAACTTTGAGGATGCCGATGCCAGCGATGCCCTGCTCCTCGACGATACGGGAGATCTGTTCTTCCTCAGCATCACCGGTGAGGAGGACGGCATCGCCCAAGCCGCCAGCCGCCTCGCCGCGCATCAACAGGCACAGGCTGTCGGCATTTCCGCCCTCTTCCACATACTCGTCGGGCCACACCGCCTGCAAATGAAAGTCTCCTACTTTCATCACCTGCCCTTTCTCTATCCCCGCAATGCGCTCGCCCGCTACTGCGCGCGCGTCTGCGATAAGGTCCTTGCATGAATCGCAAGGGCATTCCAGGGCATCCTGCGCCACCACAACCCAGCCCACCTCGACCGTTTGCGCCAGGGAAGCCAACGACCCGCAGTGGTCGTCGTCCGAATGCGTGATCACCACCGCATCCAGCGCAAGCACGCCATGGCGGGCGAGCGCGGCGCGCAGCAGCGAATCGTTGGTCCCCGTGTCGACGAGAATGGCAGCGCCCCTGCTCCTCACGAGGAACGCATCCCCTTGTCCCACGTCCAGCATGACCAGCTGGCTTTCCCGAGAAAACGAGATGGCACACGTAAAAGCTAGAGGGATGAGAACGGTCGCAGCGATGCACACCGCTGCAACCGAACGCGGCTTGCGAACCTGCACGGGCCAAACTGCCCACAGTACGCAACTGCCGGCAACGGTCACCGCAAACGCCACGGGTGGAGCAAGCGAGAAGGGAATGCACGCGAACGGGATGGAGGCGCACCAGGCTACGGCGAGGCGCAGGGCTTCGGCTCCCCACACGGCAATGCCCAGCAGCATATCCCCCGCCCTTGGAGCCACAGGGTGCAGGAGGGCTCCGGAGATTCCGAAGGCGCAGGTCGGCGCCACCAAAGGCGCCACGACCATATTTGAGAGCGGCGACACGAGGGCAAGTTGCGAGAACAACGCGCACGAGTACGGTTGGGAGAGGATCGAAGAGGCGAAGGTGAGCGAAAGCGCCTCCCGGAGCGTTTCAGGGAGCACCGGCAGCGTACGGAACGCCCAATGCCCCAGCAAAGGCCCGAACAGAGCGATCCCCAGCGTAGAGAGTGCGGAGAGCGCAAACGACGCTGAAACCGCCACAGGCGGATCGACGACGACCATTATGGCGATGCACGCGCCCAACGAGGCCAAGCCCAGCGATCGACGCTTGGCGAAGTACGCCACCTGCAGCACCACGATCATCACGAAGGCGCGCACAGCGGATACTGGCATAGCGGTGAGCACCAGGTAACCCGCCATGAGCAGGCATTGTAGCGCAGCCGTGGCGAAACGGGGAATGCGCAGCGCACGCAGCAGGCACCCGGCGAACGAGCTGACAATAGCCAAGTGGGCGCCGGACACCGCCACGACATGCGCAAGGCCGCACGCAGTGAAATCCCGCTTTGCATCAGTTGCGTCGTAAGAAGGAGTGTATCCGCACACGAGCGCCTGAAGTATCGCATGCGACTCCCCCTCGCCTGCCAACGAATCGATCGCCGTGTTCCGGACCCTCACCAGCGCCCCCAGTATGCCATCGCGCTCTAGATCGTTGAAGGAATCCACGTAGACGATGCCCGCTTGCACCTGGCTCCAAGCCCAATCAGCGGAGCGTCTCGACACCGCCTTCGCCCTTGCATCGACCGCCAAGAACGCGCCGTAGCGAGGAGGCTTCGCCTCTTCTTCGAATCGGGCCTGCACGAGCGCTACCGAACCATCTTCGAATTCGGCGCGGGCAAGACCGTTGCACCCGTAATCGAAACGCACCGCGTCTTCGACCATCTCCATACGAACTGCAGCGGCGCCCCCCGTCTCGACCGTCCCCTGGCGAGCATGCAACTGAGCCCCCGCGGAAAAGCCTGTCGACATGCCGATAAGCAGACCGCAAACGACGCACGCGGCAAGCAACCGCCCTCGCAGGGCGAACAAGGGAAGCAGCGCGCACGCAACGACGAAATTAGCGAGTGCCGATAGAGCGCAAACCGATGACGGCAAATCGCAAGCAGTATTCCAAGCTGCCGCCGCGCCAGCCCACACTGCAAGACCCAATGCCAGCGGAAGCGGTAGCGAAGGGCGAACCGGCGCATCGCCATCTACTGTTACGGCATCGCACCCCAGGGAACGTGCCGCATCGCGCAATAAGCGCACGGTGCTCACCCGACCGAGATGAGTTCGGCAAGTTCCTCGTACTTCCTATCTCCTATCCCCGAAACGCGTTTGAGATCTTCAGGAGAGGAAAACGGACCGTTTTGCTCCCTGTCGGCAATGATCTTCTCGGCGGTTGCCACCCCTATGCCGGGCAGGGCATCGAGTTGCTCAATCGATGCGGAGTTGATGTTCACCTTAGCCGTCGCAGCAGAGCCAGCCACCCCCGCAGCGCCAAGCTCTTGCGCCTGAGCCTGCACCTGCTCTTGGGTGGGGACGATTATCTGCTCGCCATCGACGACGGCGCGTGCGAGGTTCAGCGAGTCGGGAGCGGCGTCCTCCCCCATACCCCCTGCCGCTTCGATGGCTTCGTTAACGCGCGCTGTTTCCGGAACCATGTACACTCCGGGGGACGCGACGGCTCCGCTAACGTGAACGATCGCCATCGACGGCTGCTCCTCTTCAGAGGACGATGCAGTGCCATCCGAGGCATCCTGCACCTCATTCCCATCGATGGAAAACGACTGACTTTGCGTGGGAAACGCGCCCACCATCCATATACCGCCGACGACGAGGATGAGCACGATGACGCAAACGATGCCCACCGCCAAGGGGCGCCGCACTTTGCCCCAATGAAGTTTCGCGCGCCATGAATCCGCACTGTCTTGAAACGGCATGGCTCCCCCTTCCATTCGAAGCTGAGAAGGAGGATAGCGCTTGCATCTCTCACGGCAGTCCGCAAGCATTCGCGGAGTATGCGCTCAAACCATATTCCGCTATCGCCAGATACCCCTGCGGATCTAACGCAAAACCAACATGCGCTAGATCCGCAGGGGCATGGTTCGAAAACAATCTAACCGCGCGGGGGGCGATACGAAGGGCACGCATATTCGGTAGTCGTCGCCGCGTCGACAAGCTCCGCCACCCAACGCTCAATCGGGAGATCTTTCTCCGCCTCGAGCACATCGGAAAGCTTCGCATGAGTTTCGGGATTGCGCGGCATGAACAACGTGCAGCAATCGGGGGCATCCTGCGAAGAGATCTCGAACGTGCCCAGGCGCTCGGCTTCGTGGATGATCTCGAGCTTGTCCGTACCAATGAGCGGTCGGAAAATGGGGCAGACCACCGCCGCATCCGTGCAGCGGATGTTGTCGAGCGTCTGCGATGCAACCTGACCCAGGCTCTCCCCTGTCACCAGCGCTCCGGCGTGCTCGCGTCGCGCGATCTCTTCGGCGACTTTGAACATGAGGCGCCGGTACAAAATCACACGCAGCTGCGGCGGAGCCGAAAGCGCGATCTCGCGCTGGCAGTCGCCGAACGGCACCATATACACGCGGCCGATGCAGCCCGTCTTTTCCAGAACATGCGCGATATCGTCCACCAACCATTCACTGGCATCGGAGGTTTGCGGGCGTCCAGAGAAATGAACGCCGATGACGATAGCGCCTCGACGGGCCATCTTCCATGAGGCAACGGGAGAGTCGATGCCGCTGGAAAGCAACGAGACCACTTTGCCCGAGCTTCCCACGGGAAGCCCGCCAATGCCCGCTTCGCTGCGAGCATACACATACGCAGCGTTCTGCACCACTTCGACGCCAACGGTGACATCGGGGTTCTTCATCTTCACGGCTACCTCGGGGTAGGCGTCGGAAAGGTTGCCTCCGATGATGCGGTTCATATCCTGGGACCCTATGGGGAAATCCGTGTGGCTGCGACGCGCATGCACCTTGAAGCTGGCCATCTCCCCCGCTTCCGACATCGCGATGATACCCGCTTGGGTCATTTCCTCGATGTCGCGCTCGCACTTGAATCCACAGGAAACGCGGGCGACGCCGGGAACGGTGGAGATGACGTGGGCCGCCTCGAGCGCAACCTCCGACGACGTCCCTTCTTTAATGAACACGCACAGGCGCCCTGATATGCGATGGATGGTGACGATGGGAAACGGATGGAGCAGCGCTTCGAGATTTTTCAGAAGCCGCTGCTCGAACGCCTTGCGATTATGCCCTTTCAACCCAATCTCGTGATAATGAACAAGACAAATGCGCTGAAACGCGGTCATAGGTCCACCTCATTGGAAAATCGTTAGTACAAGGAAAATCGGTTTGCCTGCCAGCTACAGCCAGGAGCTCGCACAAATGCAGAATGGGCAAGCCCGTACAGTTAAAAAGCCCTGAAGTGCGTCGGATTGCCTCATAGGATCCGCGATGCGTACTTAGGTACGCGGGCGAACCTCGATCCGGCAATGCGGCGTGCCTCAGGGCTTGTCAGCGGATTAACGGTTCCGCGTTACGCTGGCGCGCAGAATTAGTGGTTGTGGACGTCAATAGTGGCAGAGTCGTAGGAGATATCACCACGGGCGATCTCGCCGAATGCGATAGTGAGCGGCTTCTTGTCGGCCGCGCGTGCGATCTCGACAGCCGTCTGCAGCTGGATGGCACGGTCGCGCTGGCCGCGCATCATGTCGTTGATGTCGTGTGCGCGCTTGGATGCCAATGCGCACAGAAGAAAACGATCATTGTCGGTTTGATCGAGCAGAACGTCGATCTTCGGTTCAATAATGCTCATAGCCTGCTTCCTTTACCTTCGTTCTAGCGTTCGGCCAACTCGTTAACGTAGGCCACCAGCTCGTTTGTGGCTCTATCGAGATCATCGTTGACCACGCGTTTGTCATAGTCGTTCTTACGGGAAAGCTCTCCCACCGCCGCTACCATGCGCCGCTTGATGACGTCTTCCTCCTCGGTGCCGCGGCCCCTTAGCCGCCGTTCAAGTTCTTCGAGCGAAGGGGGCTCGATGAACACCAGATGGGCCAAGGGCATCTTCTCGCGTACCTGGAAGGCTCCTTGGACATCGATCTCCAAGACGATCTGCTTGCCGGCGGCGAGCGCTTCCTCGATGCTCTTGCGCGGAGTGCCGTAGCAGTGCCCCGCGTACTCAGCCCACTCGAGAAACCCGTCCTGGGCGACGAGGTCGCGGAACTGCCCATCGGTGAGGAAATCGTACTGGACGCCGTCCACCTCACCTTCCCGCGGAGCGCGGGTGGTCATGGAGCGGGACACCCAGACGTCGGGAACTCTCTGCGCAAGACGGGCCACCAGCGTGCCTTTGCCGGCACCTGATGGCCCAGAGATAACGAATAGATTGCCGGTGCGCATACGGCGATTAGCCCAAGCGCTCCAGCAAAGCGGCCTGCTGACGGTCGCCCAGACCGCGCAGACGGCGGCTCTCGGCGATCTGGAGGTCGCGCATGACCTTTTCGGCCTTGGCCTTGCCGTAACCGGGCAAGGTCTCGATGAGGGTGGAAACCTTCATGCGGCCCACGATGGGGTCGTCCTTCATACCCAGAACGTCCTTGAGGGTGATCTTGCCGGACTTGAGGTCATCGCGAACCTGGGCACGCTTGATGCGCGCAGCCTTTGCCTTTTCCAAAGCCGCCTGACGCTCTTCTGCGCTGAGTTGAGGGATTGCCATAGTGTGTCTCTCCTTCTGTAACTGAAAGCGATTGTCAGATGGTATCACTGATGCGCGCGAGATCGCATGCTATTTGCACGAGTTCGGAAAAAATCCAACGCACCTGCACAGCCGCTTCTACAATGCACCTGTCTATTAAAGCCCATCAGGCAATACGTTTCAAGGAAAACCACATTAAAGCGACGAAACAATCGCTTCGAAGGCAGCGGCGGGATCGTCTGCCTGGGTGATCGGCCTGCCGATGACGATATGGGAGGAGCCAGCCTTGAAAGCCGCCTCCGGCGTCGCAACGCGGCTCTGATCGCCCAGCGCCGCACCCGCCGGACGCACCCCGGGGGTCACGATGTAGGCATCGGGCCCCAGCAGCTCACGCAGCATGCCCGCCTCTTGAGGCGAGGCCACGACGCCGGAAATGCCCGCTTCCTGCGTGAGGCGGGCCAACGCGGCAACTTGATCGGTCAGAGGGAGATCCACGCCGATGCGCCTGAGCGTGTCGGCATCCATACTGGTGAGCACCGTGATGCCCAACGTCGCGGGAAGCTCCCTGCCAGTTTCAGCGCACACGCGCTCGACGCCGCGCTGAGCGGCCCGCATCATGTCCACGCCTCCGGATGCATGCATGGTGAGCATGTCAGCCCCGCTTGCAACCGCGGACGCAGCGGCACCTTCAACCTGGTGCGGGATATCGTGGAACTTCAGATCCAGGAACACCTTGAATCCCAGCTCCTTGAAGCGTTTAACGATGGAAGGGCCTTCGGCGTAAAAAAGCGTCATGCCCACCTTCAGCCACGTCGCCTTGCCCGATAACAGCTCGGCGAGGCGCAGCGCTTCCGGTTTGTCGCAGTCAAGCGCGACGATAACGCGTTGGGCGGCAGGGATCTCGTTGAAAGGCGTTAGCATTCCAGTGCTCCAATCAAATCGGCAACCCGCTCGACGCCATGGCGCTCGCAATACGCCGTGATGCCGTCGATGACGTCCTGGGTGGCGTACGGGTTGAAGAAGTTCGCGGTGCCAACGGCGACGGCCGTGGCGCCTGCAAGCATGAACTCGATGGCATCGGTGCCGTTGCAGATGCCACCCATACCAAGCAGCGGCACCTTCACCGCTTTGTAGCACTCCCACACCATGTGCAGCGCCACGGGCTTGACCGCCGGGCCCGAGAACCCGCCCACCACGCGGGCGAGCAGTGGCATGCGCCGTTCGGCGTCGATGGCCATTCCCATCAGCGTATTGATGAGGGAAAGGGCGTCCGCTCCCGCCGCTTCCGCGGCACGGGCGATCTCAGTGATGTCGGTGACGTTGGGCGTGAGCTTGACGATGAGGGGGCGTTTGGTGGCAGCGCGGCACAGCCCCACCACCTCTGTCACGCTGCGAGGATCGGTACCAATGGTCATGCCGCCGGCATCAACATTGGGGCACGAGATGTTCACCTCGTAGGCATCCACAGGCGCGTCCTCGAGGGCCTCGATGACATCAACGTATTCCTGGAAGCTGTGCCCGGAGACATTGACGATCACCGTGGCACCCTTCTGCTGAAGCCAAGGCAGCTCGACTTCTTTCAGGTGCTTTACGCCTGGATTCTGCAAGCCAATGGAATTGAGCATGCCGCTGGGGGTTTCGGCGATGCGCGGGGACGCGTTGCCCTCCCATCCGTTAAGCGATACGCCCTTGGTGGTGACCGCGCCCAAAGCCGCAACATCCACGAAATCCGAGTACTCAATGCCAGCGGCGAACGTGCCCGATGCCGTGGTCACGGGATTCTTCATTGGAAGGCCGCCGAGGTTCACATTCAAATCGACCATCTACCACACCACCTTCTCAGCATCGAAAACAGGACCGTCGACGCACGAGCGCTTCTTACCGTCGACGGTGTCGACGATGCAGGAAAGGCAGGCGCCCACACCGCAGGCCATGCGCTTTTCAAGGGATACCTCGCAGCGGATGCCAGCATCGGCGGCCATGCCCGCCACGATCTTCATCAAAGGCTCAGGGCCGCACACCGCCACGTAATCGAATGGATGGCCTTCCCCGGCAGCCTTTTCAAGCGCCTCCTGCACCAAGGAGGTGCAGAAACCCGGACGGCCGTAGCTGCCGTCGTCAGTGGCGCATGCGGGCTCGGCACCCAGCGTTTCAGCGTAGCGCTCGCGGCAGACGAGAGCGGCCTCGGTCTGCGCGCCTAAGACGATCTCGACGCTTGCAGGCGAATCCACGATCTGCTGGCACAGCATGAACAGGGGCGCGGCGCCGACACCGCCGCCCACCAGAAGGCAGCGGCCCTCAGCGGGCGGGTTCCAGGTCTTACCCACCGGACCGATGAGCTGGCACTCCTCGCCGGTTTGAAGACCGGTCATATGATCGGTGCCGTAACCCACTACCTGGTACAGGATGTCAAGCGTACCCTGTTCGGGATCGCATGCGTACACCGAGAAGGGCCGGCGCAGGATGTGAGCCTCCATGCGCGGCACCCTCATGTGCACAAACTGGCCCGGTTTGATAGCCGAGGCGATGCAGGGCGCCTCCACCGTCATGATATGCAGGCGCGGACCCGCTTCGACATTCGATAGAATGCGCGCGACTTCGTTGACCAATGCCATGGCGTGCTCCTCCCTATTCCTGCTCGGACTTGCGGCCTTCCCATTGCGGAAGATCCTGCAAAGCGACCACGTCGAGCTTCGCGTCGCGCACCACCTCCATGCCCGCGACGAACGCCTGGGCGGCGGAAAGCGTAGTAACGTAAGTGAGCCCGTGACGGACGGCGGCGGATCGCAGCTCGTAGCCGTCAGAACGTGTCTCGTGGCCGAATGGGGTGTTGATCATCAACGTGATCTCGCCGGAAGCGATGCGATCGATGACGTTGGGCGAGCCCTCGCGCACCTTGCGCACCAGCTCGCAATCGACGCCGGCGGACTTGAGCGCGCGCTCGGTGCCCGCAGTCGCAACGATCTTGAAGCCCAAGCGCGCGATATCGCGCGCAATGGGGATGATGGCGCGCTTGTCGCGGTCGCACACGCTGATGAACACGGTGCCTTCGGAAGGCAGCACGTAGTTGATGGCGAGTTGCGTCTTCGCGTAGGCCGCCGGGAAGTTATGCGCGATGCCCATAACCTCTCCGGTAGACTTCATCTCGGGACCCAGTACCGTATCGGTTCCCGGGAAGCGCCCGAACGGCATGACGGCTTCCTTAACGCTGAAGTGCTCCAAGCGGCGCTCGTCGTCGGGAAGGTCGAGATCGGTCAGCTTCTCGCCCGCCATGACACGCGCGGCGATCTTCGCCAGAGGCACGCCAGTGGCCTTCGACACGAACGGCACGGTACGGCTGGCGCGCGGGTTGGCCTCGATGACGTAGATAACCGTGTCCTTGATGGCGAACTGGATGTTGATCAGGCCCACGACGCCCAAACGTAGCGCCAGACGTCGCGCGATGGAGCGCAGCTGGGAAACCAGCGCCTCGGACAGGGCGAACGGCGGGGTGCAGCATGCGGAGTCGCCGGAGTGGATGCCGGCTTCCTCGATATGCTCGAGAACGCCGCCCACATACACCTGGTCGCCGTCGCACAGCGCATCGAGATCCACCTCTACGGCGCCTTCCAGGAAGCGGTCCAGATACACCGGATGATCGGGCGAGATCTTGGCGGCTTCGCCCATATACTTCTCGAGCTGCGCGCCGTCATAGACGATTGCCATGCCGCGCCCGCCCAGCACGTAACTGGGGCGCACCAGCAGCGGAAAGCCGATGCGATCGGCGACCTGGCAGGCTTCCTCGAACGTAGAGGCGTCGCCGGCCGCCGGGTAGGTGATCGCAAGCTCGTCGAGGATGGCGGCGAAACGGTCGCGGTCTTCGGCGAGGTCGATGGCCTCGGGCTGGGTGCCCATGATGGGCACGCCGGCTTCAAGCAGCGGCTTGGCAAGCTTAAGCGGCGTCTGACCACCCAGAGTGACGATGACGCCGTCAGGCTGCTCGGCATCAACGATGTCCATCACGTCCTCGTAGGTGAGCGGCTCGAAATACAGCTTATCGGAAGTATCGTAGTCGGTGGACACCGTCTCGGGGTTGCAGTTGACCATGATGGTCTCGTAGCCCTCGTCATGCAGCGCATAGGAGGCGTGAACGCAGCAGTAGTCGAACTCGATGCCCTGACCGATACGGTTGGGGCCGGCGCCCAGGATCATCACGCGCTTGCGATCGCCCTTCTCGGTTTCGGTGGCGTCGGCATCATAGGTCTTGTAGTGGTAGGCGGTCTTACTGGGGAACTCCGCCGCGCAGGTGTCGACCGTCTTGAACGCAGGAACCACGCCCAGCTGCTTGCGGTACGCACGAACCGACAGCTCGTCGGAGCCGGTGAGGTTGGCGATCTGGATATCGGAAAGGCCATAGCGCTTGCACACGCGCATAGCGTCGGCGTCCACCTGGTCAAGCGGCGTGTCGCGCAACGCCTCTTGCACGGCCACGATGTCTGCCATGCGGGAGATGAAGAAGCGGTCGATGAGGCTCGCCTCTGCCACCTGGTCGACCGTCCAGCCGCGGCGCAGTGCCTCGCCCAAGTAATACACGCGGTCGGCAGTCGGGCGCGTGATGAGCGCCTTGATATCGGTATCGGCGGGCAACTGCCCTTTTCCGTCGACGCCCAGGCCAGCGCGGCCGTTCTCAAGCGAACGCAGCGCCTTGCCCAGCGCTTCTTCGAAGGTGCGGCCGATGGCCATGATCTCGCCCACCGCCTTCATGCGGGTGGACAACGTGTCGTCGGTGCCCTCGAACTTCTCGAAGGCGAAGCGCGGCACCTTCACCACGCAGTAGTCGATGGACGGCTCGAAGCAGGCAGGCGTCGCCTTTGTGATGTCGTTGATGATCTCATCGAGCGTAAAGCCCACGGCCAGCTTCGCCGCCGCCTTCGCGATGGGGAAGCCAGTCGCCTTTGAAGCCAACGCCGAGGAGCGGGATACGCGCGGATTCATCTCGATGACGATCATGCGGCCATTATCGGGATTGACAGCGAACTGGACGTTCGATCCCCCCGTTTCGACACCGATCTTTTCGAGGATGGCCAGCGATGCGGCACGCATGCGCTGGTACTCGACGTCGGAGAGGGTTTGCGCCGGGGCGACGGTGATGGAGTCGCCGGTGTGCACGCCCATGGCGTCGAAGTTCTCGATGGAGCACACGATGATGCCGTTGCCGGCCTTATCGCGCATGACCTCCATCTCATATTCCTTCCAGCCCTCGATGCTCTCTTCCACCAGCACCTCGCCGGCAGGGGAAAGCTCCAGGCCCTGGGAGACGATGGAGACGAGTTCCTCGGAGGTGTGGGCGATGCCGCCGCCCGCACCGCCCAAAGTGTAGGACGGTCGCAGGACCACCGGGAAGCCCAGTTTCTCGACGATCTTCTGCGCATCTTCGACGGAGTAAGCGTAACCGGAACGCGCCGTCTCGATACCCAGCTCGGCCATGCAGTCGTTGAACAGCTTGCGGTCTTCGCCGCGCTGGATGGCCTCCAGGTCGCAGCCGATCATCTCGACGCCGTACTTGTCGAGGATGCCCTTCTGGGCGAGCTCGACCGCGGTGTTCAGACCCGTCTGGCCGCCCAGGGTGGGCAGCAGGGCATCGGGATGCTCTTTGGCGATGACCTTCTCCACGAAGTCTGCCGTGATGGGCTCGACGTAGGTGCGGTCGGCCAATCCAGGGTCGGTCATGATGGTGGCTGGGTTGCTATTCACAAGGATGACGCGGTAGCCATCGGTCTTCAGCACCTTGCAGGCCTGCGCGCCGGAATAATCGAACTCGCATGCCTGCCCAATAACGATGGGGCCGGAGCCGATGACCAGGATGCTTTTAATGTCTTCGCGCTTAGGCATTTCTATTCCTCCCCACCAGCGACGGCGTCTGCCGCTGCCGCTCCGAATTTCCAGCCGGCCAAGCGGTCGGCGGCGATGTCGATGTCAAGGTAGTCATCGCGACCGTCCATCAAGCGGCAAAACGCGGTGAACAAGTAATGAGCGTCGGTCGGTCCCGGCGAGGCCTCGGGATGGTACTGGACGCAGAACGCGGGGATGTCCAAAAACGCGATGCCCTCGGCGGTGCCGTCATTAAGGTTGACATGCGTGAGGCGGATGCGCCCGAAGCGCGGATTATCCACCACCGGAGCAACGCCGCGGCGCACCCAGAAGCGCAGGTCACCGTCGGACGGATGCTCCTTCACGCCGTCGGAAAGCTCAGGGATGAGCTCGCCCAAGCTAGGGAAAAGGATGCCGAAGCCGTGGTTTTGCGCCGTGATCTCGACGCGTCCGGTAAGCAGGTTCATGACCGGGTGGTTACCGCCACGATGCCCGAACTTCAGCTTCTCGATCTGAGCGCCGGCGGCCTTGCAGATCATCTGATGTCCCAGGCAGATGCCGAACACAGGCACCTCGCCCAACAGCTTCTCCACCTGGGAGTAGGTTCCGCTCACAGCATCGGGATCGCCTGGGCCGTTCGATAGGAACACACCATCGGGGTTCATAGCGAGCACGTCCACGGCAGGCGTATCCCACGGAACCACGGTAAGCTCGCAGCCGCAGCGCACGAGATTCTGCAAGATAGAGAGCTTGGCGCCGCAATCGTAGGCGACCACCTTATGGGCAGGCGCCTGCGGGGACGCGATGGCGAACGCCTGGCTTTCGGGGAGCCGGGCGGCCTCGAAGCCATGCACTTCATCGCAGGAAACGGTGGCGGCCAGATTGACGCCGACAATGGACTGGCTCTCGCGAACCTTCTTCAGAAGGCTGTCGTAATCGGTGTCCACCGTCGAGATCACTGCGCGCTGGGCGCCCGCATCGCGCACGTGGCGCACGAGGGCTCGCGTATCGACGCCTTCGATGGCGACGATGCCATGGCGCTTGAGGAACTCGGGAAGCGAAACGCCGCTTCGCCAGTTGGACGGCGTTTGGCACATGTCGCGCACAACCAAGCCGCGACAAGCGGGCTTGGCGCGCTGCACATCATCTTCGTTGACGCCGTAGTTGCCGATCTGCGGATAGGTCATGGTGATGATCTGCCCGGCGTAGGACGGGTCGGTGATCACCTCCAGATACCCCTCGAGCGAAGTGTTAAAGCAGATCTCGCCGAACGCCTCCCCCTCCGCCGCGCAGGCAGTGCCGGAAAACGAAGCGCCGTCTTCCAGGACCAGCATCGCAGGTTTGGCCTGCGGCTTCGAGGTTGCCTGGAGAAGCTTGTCGCTTAGGTTACTCAACGATGGCTCCTTCCTCCATGGTGGCGTAGCCGCCGACGTACACATCGGTGGCGCGCCCGACCAGATTAGCTCCGATAAATGCCGAGTTGGCTGCTTTCGATTCAAAATCGTCCTCCGTCACCGTCCACTCGACGCAGGGGTCGATCACCGTGAAATCGGCGACGCTACCGGGCTCGAAGGAGACGCGCTCCGCACGGATGATGGACCGGGGGTTAACCGCCATGAGCTCCACCAGGCGGTTCCAATCGATGATGCCCTGCTTCACCAATTTGGTAATGACCAAGCCCAGCGAAGTCTCGATGCCCGTCATGCCGAAGGGCGCGCACTCGAACTCGCGGTCCTTCTCGAATTTGCAATGCGGGGCATGGTCGGTGACGATGGCATCGACTGTGCCGTCGGCGACGCCCTGGATGAGCGCGCAGCAATCCTGCTTAGTACGCAGGGGCGGGTTCACTTTGAAGTTGGTGTTGTAGTCGGAATTGATGTCATCCTCAGACAAGAACATATGATGCGGCGTAACCTCGCAGGTGACCGGCAGCCCTTCCGCCTTCGCCGCACGCACCATATCCAGCCCGCGGGCGGTGGAGAGGTGCTGGATATGCAGCGGGCAGCCCGTCAGGCGGCATACCGCGATATCGCGCCCGATCTGGATCTCCTCGCCGGCGGCAGGCCAGCCCAGTAGCCCCAGGCGCGTGGATGCAGCACCTTCATTCACCTGGCCGGCGCCTACCAGGCCCTCATCCTGGCAGTGGCTCATCACCACACGGTCGAACTGCTTGGCGTAGTCCATCACGCGGCGCATCATGCCGCTATCTTGCACGCCGCGACCGTCGTCGGTGAAGGCGCAAGCGCCATGGGCGGCCATATCCCCCATCTCGGAGAGGGTCTCGCCCTTGAGACCCTGAGTGCAGGCGCCCACCACCGCCACACGGCACTTGCCGACCTCGGCGGCGCGGGCTTTCACGTATTCGACCACCTGTGCGTTGTCGATGGCGGGCGTCGTGTTGGGCATGCACGCGACTTCGGTAAAGCCGCCGTGCGCCGCCGCGCGCGTGCCGGAGGCGATATCCTCCTTCTGCTCCTGGCCGGGGTCGCGCAGATGCACATGAATATCAACCAAGCCGGGAACGAGGATCTTGCCGGATAGGTCGCGCTCGATCCCCTTCGGCATCTCCAGATCGTGCCCGACCTCCACAACTCGACCATCGCGGATGAGCACGTCGCAAACCTCGTCCAAACCGATTTGCGGGTCGATCACGCGGGCATTCTTAAGCATCAATGCCATGGTCGGAACCTCCTAACAGCACGTACAGGGCAGCCATGCGCACCAGGACGCCGGCGTACACCTGATCGAGAACACGGGAACGTTCGATATGGTCTGCCATGTAATCGTCAAGCTCGACCCCGCGGTTCAGCGGGCCCGGATGGCATACGATGGCATTGGGTTTCATGAGCTTTTCACGCTGGCGTGTGAGCCCGAACAGCAAGTTGTACTCGCGCAGGCTGGGAAACGGCGCGCCCTCTAAGCGCTCGCGCTGTATGCGCAGCATGTACACCACGTCGAGGGCAGGAAGCATCTCGTCGAGGCTGCAGGTCACGTGATCGGCCCCCAGCAGCTCGGGCATAGCGGGCATGAGCGTGGGCGGCCCGATGACCGTCACCTCGGCGCCCATCGTCTTAAGCGCGGGTATGAGCGAGCCGCACACCCGCGAATGGCCGATGTCGCCTACAATGCCCACATGCAGCCCCTCGACGGACCCGAACTGCTTACGCATGGTGTACAGATCGAGCAGGGCCTGCGTGGGATGCTGGTGCTTGCCGTCTCCGGCGTCGATGACGGGCACGCCCGAAGCCTGGGCAACCTGATAGGGGACGCCAGCGTGCTTGTCGCGCACCACGATGAGATCGATCTTGTACGAACAGAGCGTGCGGACGGTGTCGAGTAGGCTCTCGCCCTTCACAGTGGAAGTGGACGATCCGCCGAAGTTCAGCGTATCGCACGAAAGCCGCTTTTCGGCGATTTCGAAGGAGCTGCGGGTGCGCGTGGAGGGCTCGTTGAACATATTAACAACGGTGTAGCCCTTCAGCGTGGGAACCTTCTTGATGCGGCGTTCGTTGACCTCGCGAAACCGCTCGGCGATGTCGAGCAGCAGCGTAATGTCTTCGGCAGAGTATTCGGAAAGGTCGATGAGGTGCTTATGATCGAAGGTCATCGCTGCTCTCCCCCCTTATACGATATAGGCGCAGCGCCGGCGCGATCGCCAGGCGCCAGGGAAAGGATCTCCACAGCAGAGACACCATCTACTTCATCGAGGAACAAGCGTACGTTCTCCTCAAGCGAGGAAGGAACATTCTTGCCAACGAAATCGGCCCGGATGGGAAGCTGCCGATGACCGCGATCCACCAGGACCGCAAGCTGCACGCAGGCGGGCCGTCCGATGTCCATGAGCGCGTCGAGCGCGGCGCGGATGGTGCGCCCGGTGAACAGCACGTCGTCAACGAGGACGACGGTTTTTCCGTCGATGTCGAAGGGAATCTGTGTGGAACGCACCTCGGGGCTGAAATACGTGGCGAAATCGTCACGATACAGACTGATATCCAACCTTCCAAGGGGCACTTTCACCCCTTCGATGGACTCGATGCGCTGCGCCAGCCGTTTGGCTAGGAGATCGCCGCGCGTGACGATGCCGACGAGCGCCAGGTTGTCGGCGCCTTTGTTGGCTTCGAGGATCTGATGCGCAATGCGCGTGAGGGATCGATCGATCTCCTGCGCGTCCATGCACACCGATTTGATGTTGCTCGCGTCGTCCATGCACACCCTTTCTCGCTACGTGGGTGCAGATACCCTTCAGCCAGGCCGAGCGGCGCTTCGCGCGGAGCCGCTTCCGTGCAGAAAAAAAGCCTCTGCGACGGACAAAGGCTCACACACGCGCGCACCCTTTTCCCGTGGATGCTGATAGGTTCCGCCTTGTCGGTCTCTCTGTACCGCATTTAAAGACTATCCACAGTATACGGCTTAAAACGCGCTTTGATAACCCCCTGTCCGGCGAAACGACGCATCGAAAACGCCTGAGGGAGCAGCGGCATGCACAGCGGGGAACGGCAGGAAAGGCAAAGACGAGCCAGACCGGGCGGCAGATTATCACCCGGCGTCGATGCGACTAGCGTGAGTGAGGACGCGCAATCGGCCATCGCGGCAATGCGAGACGAGCGTGATGCCCAGACGACCTGCGCGCTCGATAGCGTCGTCGGTGGCCGACTTGCGCGAAACGAGCAGGGGACAGCCGGCGCTGCATGCCTTAAGCGCCATCTCGGCGCTAATGCGACCGGTAATGAACAAGGCCTTATCGCGCAGTGAAACGCCGCCAAGAAGCGCTCGGCCTATCGCCTTGTCCATAGCGTTATGGCGCCCGATGTCCTCGCAAAGGAACAGCAGGTCGGGAGATCCTGCGGCTCCGACGCCACATCCATGCACGCATTCCCCCGCCCTGCGATGAGGAGCCTCGGTGCACAGCTGCTCCATCTGGGACAGCAGTTCGTCCGGGTCGAAACGCGCCTCACCGGGGTCGACGGGAGAGGCGCCGCGCAGAGGGAGCACCCCTCCTGACGATCCGCGGGAAGCGATTTCACCCGATGACGAAGTCCCCTCAATTCCCTCGCGAAGGCGCACGTTGACCGAGCACGCATCTACCGAACAGCGGATCTCAAGGATATCGTCGACCCCGTCGATGGCCCCGCCAACAAACAACGCCCCTACCGCGAGCTCGCGCAGATCGTAGGGGCTTGCCTGCAGCGTAGCAAACACCGAGCCGTCGACGTATAGGGAAACCGTCCTCTCATGGGATTCCCGACGTTCACTCGCACCGAATTCAACGATGGCCATGCACGCCCCTAGCGCTCTTCGCCGCCTGCTGCGCCCGAGGAAACAGGGCCGCCCGCGGTGCCGGCGACGGAAGGATCCGCCGCGATGGCGTCAAGGCGGGCCATCAGGACATCTTCCACCTCGAAGCTGAACGGGGCAAGGACCTTCTCCTCTTCAACGTACACCACGCGCAGATAACCGCCGCACTCGTCGCAGGACGAGATGCGATGGGCCTCGTCGCCTTCGATATTATGAAAATGAATGCTACCTTGGTTGGTGGTTCCGCAGCGCGCGCAACGAACGCGTTCGAACGCCCATTCGGTGCCGCATTGGGGGCACCACAACGTGCGATGTCGGCCCTTGGCGGCGGTGCCTCCCACCTTGCCCACGGAAGGAGCGCTGCCGCATACGGGGCACAGAAGAGGGTGCCCGCCATCGGCCGAGGCGTCCTTAAGCGCCTTGGCAGCGCACGAGGCGGGACCTTCCAGAAAGGGCTTGAGCGCAAGCGATGCGGCAAGCGCGCCGACACGAGCATCTTCGGAGGCGAAGCCGCGCTCTTCCACAGTGGAGGCGAAGCTTTCCAGGTACCGCGCGGGATCGCTTCCCGCAAGGCGTAGGTCGGATAGTTCGGCTACCTCGTGCCAATCGACGTTGTGGAACCCTTCGGCTGCCGAAGGTGGAAGCACCGACGAATCTGCAAGCACGTCGATGATGCGGTCGAGGGCGCCTCCGAAACGATGCGCGTCGACGTCGGCGGGCGATTCCCGGAACAGCGGGGTGCGACTCTGCGCAAGCTCGATCACACGCTGGGTAACCGGGGCTTTCCACCCTGCATCAAACTGCTGGTCGATCTCGGCTTGCACGCCCCAAATGCGGCGAAAGAACTCCAGGCGCGCCGCATCCTTCGCATCGATTTCGTCGGAATACGCCGCGATTGCGGCGTCGATCTGTTTCAGGTTCATTCCCGAGCCTTTCATAGCGGGTCGAACAAGATTCATATGCAAGCATCGGGGCAGGTTCCCCCGCCCCGATGCCAAATTACCGAACGGCCGGTCTTACGATGCCGTCTAATCCTTCTTCGTTTCGACGACGTTTTTCCCGGAAGCGATCTCCTCGCGTGCCCAGTGGCCCCAATGGTAGAGCGCATCGGACTCCGAGATGGTGCCGTCGCCCCACATGATGCGGGCAGTGCCGCGATATGCGGGGAAGATACCGGCGCCCAGGAAAATGTGGGCCATGCCGAAGACGGCGATGAAGAAGAAGCCGATGTCATGCAGCAGCAAGATGACGGCGTATACATTGCCTGGCATGTCGAAAACGGTAGTGCCCAGAAGCAGAAGCACACCAGTGACGGCCATCTCGGCGCAGAAAAGCCACAGAACGCCGTCGGCGAAACGCTGGCCGCTCTTCACCTCATGCTGGTCGGGCATATGCAGGTGCTTCGACATGAACAAGTAGGGCATGAACAGCGCCATCCACTTTTTATCATCGGAGTCCCATTTTGCGAACAGGTTCTTGAAGATGTGCGCCACGCCCTTCGGTGCGATGATGGCGCTGATCAACGGCACCAGCACGAACACCACGCCGATGACACGATGCGACATGCGGAACACAAACACGACATCGTCTCCGACAAGCTGCGTAAGCGCGGGCACGAACACGAACAGACCGCTCAGGCACAACCAGATACAGCAGCTGATGGTGATGCCATGGGTGATGCGCGCCTGCTTCGATTTGCGCTGGATTCGCACCTCGGTGCCCTTGCGCTGCTCGAGAAATTCCTTATTGGAGGCGATCTCCTTGGGGGTCGCAACCTGCGGGCTACTCATGATGACCTCCCTTGAATCCATCGACGGCTTCCTTCAAATGCTCGCCGA
Source organism: Eggerthellaceae bacterium (assembly GCA_036306585.1). Taxonomy (GTDB): domain Bacteria; phylum Actinomycetota; class Coriobacteriia; order Coriobacteriales; family Eggerthellaceae; genus Aphodovivens. Next base: position 242,076 of record JAXJZF010000002.1, on the reverse strand, counting down.
CCGTCTCCTCATCAGGACCGTCTCCGTGCTTTACAACTTCGCCGGTGTCCACGTCGAGCGTATCGCCCGTCTCGGGGTTGTACGCCAGCTTCTTTCGCTTATAGCCTGCGGCGAGCGCCGTCATGCCGATGAAGCCCAGAACCGCCACGCCGGACACGACGCCGGTAATCGGCTTCATGAGGTTGGTGAGCGTGGTCACGGCGCTAGTCTGCGGGTTCTCAACATAGCCATGAGCCGCCACTCCGTATTTTAGAACCGAGATCACATGCAGGCCGCCCATCTCCTCGGCGCCATAGATGCACGCATCCTCGAATCCGTTCTCCTTCAGGCGGGCGAGCCGCTCCTCGGCTTTCGCGAGCATCTCGTCGCGATCGCCAAACGAAAGTGCGCCGGGTTGGCATGTGCTCACGCATGCGGGGGCAAGCCCCTGCGCCACGCGGTCGAAGCAACCGGTGCACTTGTTGACTTTACCCTGGACGCCGTCGTAACGCGGGACGTCAAAGGGGCAGGCAGAAGAGCAGTACTGGCATGCAACGCACTTTTCCGCGTGCACTTCCACCAGGCCGGTGTCCTCATTGCGGACCAAACATCCCGCTGGGCACACCGATGCACAAGGCGCATCGGTGCAATGCTGGCAGGAGCGGCGCCCGAAGGCCCACATGACGCCCTTTGGGCCGCCCGCCTGTTCATGGTAGGTCATAATCAAGCGGGTGTGACCGTTGAGATCGGGCGGGTTCTGCAGGCTGCCCGAGAACACGTTCTCGTTCAGGCCGGTGGGCGAAGGCAGGTTGTTCCAGCATTTACAGGCAACCTGACACGCATGGCATCCCGTGCATCGGGAGGTGTCGAACAAAATCGCTTTCTCACTCATTTACGCTGCACCTCCTATGCCTTCTCGATATTGACGAGGAATGCCTTGTATTCCGGCGTCTGGGAATTGGGATCGCCCACATTGGGGGTGAGGTCGTTCACGACGCTGTCACTCGTGCCGAACAAGCCCGCCCAGCCGTAATGGTGCGTGAGGCCCACCAGATGCTGGCTCTTCCCATCCACCGTGAGCGGCTTCATGCGAACCGTCACCACCGCGTCGACGATGACCGAACCGCGGTTGTTCCACACGCGGACCTTGTCGCCGTTGGAAATGCCCTTCTCGGCGGCCAGCTCTTCGGAGATCTCGACGAACTGCGTGGGCATGGCCTCGACTAAGGCGGGGCAGGCGCGCGATTGGCCGCCCGTCTGCCAATGCTCGGTAACCGAATAGGTGGTGGCGACAATCGGGTATTCCTCGACCGTGCCCTGCGCGGTGGACTCGTAGTCCTTGCCCAGGTACACGGGGTTGTTCTTCGAGCCGTTCATGATGTTCTGCGAAAGCGGGCTCTCGAAAGGCTCGTAATGCTCGGGCAGCGGGCCATCCACCATGCCGTAGCTTTCCAGGCGAGCATTCTGCTCCCACAGCATAAAGAACGCGTTGTTGTTGGGCGGCACCGGCTGGCCGTTGGAAGCAGTGGTGAAATCGCCAACATCGGTCTGCTTCCACTCGCTACCGGTCCATTCAACCAGCGCCTTGTCGGAATTCCAGGGCTTGCCCTGAGTATCCGCAGAAGCGCGGTTGTACAGAATGCGCCTGTTGTTAGGCCACGCGTAGGCCCACTTGGAGTACAGCCCCAAGCCCGAGTCGTCGGCATCGTCACGACGCGCAACTGGCTGCTGAGCAGGGTCGAGCGGCGCATCGTTGTTGGCATAGAAGCCGGAGTAGATCCACATCGCGCAGGCGGTGGAGCCATCAGCCTTCAGCTCGGAGTATCCGGTCAGGAGGTCGATGTGCGGATTGGAGGAATCGGTGTCGCAGCTGGAGCCTTCCACACGATAGCCGTTGAGCGCCCACGCCACCGGCCTCGGATCGATTTTGCCGTCCACGTAGTAATCCCACTTGGTGTTAAGGATGGGCGCGGGATTGGCGCCGCCTTCCTGCTCGTAGAGCTCCACGATCTTGGTCCACAAAAGGTCGACGATCTCGTAATCGGGCTTGGCCTCATCCCACGGCTCGACAGCCTGGAAGCGCCACTGCAGCCAACGGCCGGAGTTAGCGATGGTACCGGGCTTTTCGTAAATGAGAGCACAAGGCAGGAAGTACACCTCGGTGTCGATCTCCTCGGGCGTCATGTCGGGGGCTTTCCAGAAGGAAGCCGCCTCGGTCTCCACCTGATCCACCACCACGAGCCAATCGAGATTGGCCATGGAGCGGCGGGCGAAACCGGCGTTAGGCGCTGAATGACAAGGGTTCATGCCCCAGTTGAAATAGCCCTTGATCTCACCGGAGGACATCAGCTCAAACGTTGAGATGTGCGTGTAGTCCTGGTCTCCCGGCTTGGAGGGGACCTTCGGCCACCAATCATAGCCGTAGTCGTTATCGACCGTGGCGGCCTCGCCGAACCATTCCTTCAAACTGGAGACGAGGAACTTGGGCTTGTTGGTGTAGTAGCCCGCGGAATAGGTCTCGCCCTCGAGCCACTTGCGCAGCGAAGAGCGGCCGGTAGTGTTGGGCCACTTCAAGTAGGCGGGATGCTCGTTGACGAGCATTCCCATGTCGGTGGCGCCCTGAACGTTGGGCTCGCCGCGCAGCGCAGCCACGCCGCCGCCAGGGACGCCCACGTTGCCCAGCAGCAGCTGCAGAACGCTCATGGCGCGGGTGTTCTGAGCACCGTAGGTGTGCTGCGTCTGGCCAAGCGCGTACAGGATGACTCCCGCCTTGCCGGGCGCCGCCGTGGAAGCATAAGTGGAGTAAACCTCTTCCAGGCGCTCCTTGTCCATGCCGCAGATGCGGCAGACGGTGTCCATATCGTAGCGGCTATAGTGCTTCTTAAGCTGCTGGTACACGCACATGGGGTCGGCAAGCGTCATGTCGCGGCGCGGATGCTCGACCACGGGAGGCGTGAACTCCGGGACGCCGGGAGCAACAGCCCAAGCGTAATCGCCGGAGGTGTCCCAGGTGCTTTCCGATTCAACCTGGTAGTGCCACGTGCTCACGTCGTAGGAGCCGGTCTCCTCGTCCCAACCGGAGAACAGGCCGGTCGCGGGATCGAAGGAATACCCCGGATCAAGCAGGTAGCTTGCATTGGTGTAGTTCAGCAGGTACTCGAAATTGTAGTCGGCAACCTCTTCCCCAGCCAGGTACGACGCCAGGTTGGGCTCAATGAGGTTCTCGATGATGTAGTTGTACAGACCGCCGTAGAAGGCGATGTCTGTGCCCGAACGGATGGGGCAGTAGATGTCGGCCATCTCGGCAGTGCGCGTGTAGCGCGGATCGACGACGATCCACTTCGCACCACGCTCGTGGGCCTTGTTCAGCCACTTGGAGCTGACGGGATGGTTCTCGACGCTGTTGGAACCGATGTTCATGATGACATCGGTGTTCTGGAAATCACACCAGTGGGTGGTCATGGAACCACGACCAAACGATGCCGCCAGACCGGCGACAGTAGGGCCGTGTCAAACTCGCGCCTGATTGTCGATGGCGATGATGCCCAGCGAGCGCATCGCCTTCAAGATCAGGTATTCCTCCTCGGAGTTTTCCTGTGAGCCGCCCAAGCTGGCGATGCCCGTGGTTCGGTTGACGGTGAGCCCATCGGCGTCCACCTCGGTGAACGTGGCGTCGCGGGTATCCTTCACCTTGCGCGCGATCTCCTCGATCGCCTGATCCCAGGAGATTTCCTCCCATTCGGTGCTCTTGGCGCGTCGAACCATCGGGCGCGTCTTGCGCTCAGGGTTCTTGATGATCTCGTGCGTCTCGGGGTCGACGATATTGCGCAGCTGGAACATCGCAGCACCTTTCGGGCACAGGCCTCCCTGGTTGATGGGGTGGTCCGGGTCGCCCTCGACGTTGATCAGCTCGCCGTCTCGCACCGAGCACAGCGATCCGCAGCCACCGGCGCAGTAGCAGCAGATGTTGGTGTACTCCTCGGTGTTCACCAGCTTCCAGTCGGCGTCGGCCTCGACAGCCAGCGCCGGGGTTTGCGAAGTGAGCTCCAGAGCCATAGTGGTGGCGAAGGCCGCCCCCGCGGCTTTGAAGAACCCTCTACGGGTCAAATCCATTGCCCACTCCCCCTTTCTTCTCTCGCCTTCCGTCCCCGCCCGGGCAGACTTCTCCCGGGCGGCTTTTGGTTGAATATAGCAGCCGTCGCTCTGGTGACATGATTGGAAACTTTATTCAGCGGCAGAACCTGCCCCGAACGGCACTCTACCTCATGACCTGGTCTTTTACTCATCCTCAAACAAACCATCCGCACGCTGGGACAGTCACCTGCCGCAACTTGTCGCGAAAATCCGCGCGACGCTTGGGATATACTCGCCACAAGCGTAGAGGAACCGGGCAGATGGAAGGAGGTGCCATGCCGGAAAAAGAGCGCGTCCGCCTCACGCAGCTTACGTCGAAAGGCGGTTGAGCGGCGAAATGGGGTCCGGGAGACCTCGCGGAGATACTTGAGCCTATCCTGAAGGGCCCGAACAATTCGACGGTGCCCGACAAGCTCCTCATGGGATTCGACACCAATGACGACGCAGCGGTGTGGCGCATCGACGAGCGAACGGCGGCCGTGCTGACACTTGACTTCCTCACTCCGCTCGTTGATGATCCATACGATTTCGGACGCATCGCAGCAGCAAACGCTCTTTCCGACGTGTTCGCGATGGGTGCCACCCCCGTGTGCGCGCTCAACGTGCTTGCCCTGGACTGCGCGCTAGGCAACGATGTCGCCGCAGCGGTGCTGCAAGGCGGTGCGGACGCGGTCGCGCAGGCGCGCTGCATCATCGTGGGCGGACATTCGGTGGACGACCCTGAGCCCAAATACGGATTGAGCGTGTTCGGACTGGTAGACCCCGAAAAAATCATCTCTAACGGGGGCGCTCGCGGCGGCGATGCCCTTTATCTCACCAAACCGCTGGGAACGGGCCTGCTCAGCGCCGCATACAAAATTGGCGAGATAAACCTCGATCAGTTCCAACCGGCCATCGATTCGATGAAGGAACTCAATCGCGCAGGCAGCCTGGCGCTCCAGGCTGCCGAAGCGCACGCCGCAACGGACATCACGGGCTTCGGACTCGCAGGCCATCTGCATGAGATGCTCGCAGCCAGCGGCGTTAGCGCCGAGATAAGCTGGAAGGCGCTTCCACTGTTCTCGGGCGCATGGGAGCTTTCGTGCGCCTATTGCCGCCCCAACAAAACGTTCTCCATCATGGACTTCGCGGAGCCGTTCGTCGAACAGGGTGCGCTCGATGACGACGAGTTCGACAACCGTATGGCAATCATCTGCGACCCGCAAACCTCAGGCGGTATCCTCGCCGCCATCTCCCCCGAGAACGAGAGCGCCTTCGTCGAGGCATTCGAACGCGAAACGGGCCGAAAACCAGCCAGGATCGGCAGAGCAGTGGCTGGAAAAGCCGCCACCATCTCTTTCGTGGATTGAAACGCGATCACTTGCTGAAACGCGAGCATGCGGAAAGCGATTAGCAGGACAAGGCGCGCCAGCAGCCGCAGGCGAAACCGGCGGCTGCTTCGTCATCGATCTCGCACAACCCGCAGCAATGACTCCAGTACACGCTGGCGAGGGACGAGCGGATGGCCCGCGCGCACACCAGTGGATCGGCGTGAGGCGAAAGGGAGCCTTCCTGTTGGCCCTGCGAGATCGTCTCGGCGATCAGCGGAATAGAAGGAATGCTACGCGTGCCTTCGATTTTATCGAGCCGCCGCACATAGCCGTATGCGTACAGATAAAGGAAAAGCATCTCTCGCGGATGCACGCGGTAAGCGCGGAAGAGCATCTGGCAAAGCGCGCCGAAACGGCTCTCGGCGCCGCCTTCCAGCTGTTCGAAAGAAGTCAGCTCGTCGACCGCGACGGCGCAGCAGACATCGAACACCGCCTCGATGAGCTCCTCCCTGCCGCTGAAATAGTGATAAAACGTTCCGGCGCCGGTGCGCGCCTTCTGGAACAGGGCGGGCAACGTGAGCGAACGAACGCCATCCTGGCAGATTATGTCCAGCGCTGCCTCGATTATCTCGTCTTTCTTCGCCATGCCCACCCTCCTTTCGTCAGTGTTCGACCATAGCGGGTTATTAAAGTGAAAGAACCTGGAACTTCAATTCCATCGGCCCGCGGCACCATGCAGCCGCCTGCCGGAAGCGGCACCCCGATGCAGGCAGACGGCTGCGTGAACCCTAAAGCGTAATGACCTTCGATGCCTCCTGCATGCGTTCCAGGATGTCGTACATGTTGGAGACCTCGCCCACCTTCAGCTGCTCTTTCAGGCCGTAGAAGTCCAGGCAGGTGCCGCACACCAGCACCTCGCAGCCCACGTCCTCGAGTTTACGGACGCTATCGATGATCTGGGCTTCCTCGCCGCACACCAGCCTCACGCCGGAATTCATGAACAGCAGGCTCGCCGGGATCGAATCGCTCTCGGACAGGGTGTATAGCGCCATTTTAATGAGGTTGTACCCGAGCTCCTGGTCGCCCTCGCCCACGTGGTCCTTCCCAACGAAGACGGCGTAGCCGCAGCCGCCCGATGCCGAGCAAGCCGCGCCGGAGACGATGCTGGGCTCGAGAGGGATCTCGCCTTCCGCTCCATCTCCCTCGCCGAACGTAAGCAGCCAACCGCCTTCGATGGCATCGCAGCTGAGCGCAAGCCCTTTCTTCTTAGCAAGACGGGAAATGTTCTTGACCGCCGTCTCGTTGTCCACCTGCACCGCGATGTCCACATTACCGGCATCGAGCTCCTTCTTGCACATGACAAGGGGCATCGGGCAGGGTTTTCCGAATCCGTCCAGAATCTTGGTCATACGTGTCATCCTTTCTTTCGATAAGCGCAGGGGCCGCACGGGCCCCGCATCTCCATAAGTAGAACTGCCGGCGGCGCGCCCTCACAGGACCCGTTCAAATTCTTCGCGGTTTTTCTGCAGGTAGACCCAATGGGCACGCGTTTCCGTTCGTGAAATGAGCGACCGCACGGCTTCCACCGATTCCCCTTGGATCTTCAAAGCAATGCCGCACCCTGCGCTGATGGCGCGCGGTGTGGGAATGGTGAAGCAGGAAACTTCCGCTTGGGCCAACGCCTTCTGCGCCGAAAGCGCCGCATGCGTGGAATCGAACGTCAAAACGTAGTCGTTCATCACTTGCCTCCATCACCGTCGAGCAAAGAACTGCCGGTCAACGGCGTGCTCAGCGCCGCACCGAGGGCCCCGGCGAAACGGGCTTGCGGGGACGAGCCGATGGGTTTGCCCAACTTAAGCGACAAGCGCTCGATCAGGTATTCGTTGTCGCAGAGCCCTCCGGTAAGGAAGCAAGGCAGATCGTCCGCGTTAGGGATAAGGGGCGTCACCTTGCCCGCCACCGATTCGATGACGCCCCAGGCGATGTCTTCCCGCGGCTTGCCTTCGCCTATAAGCGAGATGACTTCGCTTTCAGCGAACACCGTGCAGAGAGAGGAGATCTCGGTGGGATTTCCCTGGCGCGCCAGACGAGACAACTCGTCTTGCGACACGCCCATGCGATTGGCCATGATCTCCAGGAACTTGCCCGTGCCGGCGGAACATTTGTCGTTCATGGCGAATTTGACCACCTTGCCCGCACGCACGACGATGGCTTTAGTGTCCTGTCCGCCGATGTCGACCACCACGCAATCGGGTCCGAACAGGAATGCCGCGCCTTTGCCATGGCAGGTGATCTCGGTGACAGTCTTGCCGGCATAGGGCACCGAGACACGCCCATAGCCGGTGGCGACCACGGAGGCATCGTCGACATCATAGCCGGCGGATGCCAGCTCCGTGCGAATGCGCTCGGCTGCATCGACGCTGCTGAAGCCCGTAGGAACACAGGCGGCATGAACCAGTTCGCCGTCGTCGAGCACCGCGGTCTTGGCGGCAGTCGACCCGATATCAACGCCGATGCGAATCACGCCCATGCTTGCTCCTCCGCTATCTTACGAACCGCCTGCGCTACGGCATCAGCATCGTCCTGGGTGTTGAACAGGCTGAAGCTCAGCCTGACGGCTCCCTGCCCTTCAGTACCCAACGCTTTGTGCATGAGCGGAGCGCAGTGAGCCCCCGCACGCGTGCAAATGCCCCACTCGGTGGCTAGAAGGTCGGCGACGAACGCAGAATCAGCATCTCCTAAGGTGAATGCAACGATCCCCGTTTTACCGATCCCCTCTCCGCCGAGAATGCGGAGGCCTTCGATATCGGACGTCTGGAGGATGAAGGAGTCTGTCAAGGACTGCTCGTGCTCCGCTACGGCGGTGACTCCCATCTCTTCAAGGTAGGAAACGCCCGCGGCCAAGCCGGCAAGCCCATGGGCGTTGACGGTGCCCGCCTCAAGCGACTCGGGCATGAAGCGCGGGTGGCGTTCATCGAAGCTATGGGTGCCCGAACCGCCTTCCAGCATCGGGGGGATCTCCACCGCACGCGAGACGATGAGACCGCCGGTGCCCTGGGGCCCTAGCAACCCTTTATGACCGGTGAAGCACAGGACATCCGCACCGAGCTCTTCCATGGATACGGGGATCGAACCGGCGGTTTGGGCGGCGTCCAGGATAAGCAATCCGCCGGCAGCATGCACGATATCAGCAGCGCGACGCGCATCGTAAACATCCCCCGTGAGATTGGATGCATGGGTGATCACCGCCACATTGCACGACTGAGCCATCCGCTCGAACTCTTCCCAGTCGAGCGCGCCGCGCCTGTCATGCGGGGCGATTCGCACGGTGCATCCGCGTTCGTCGCGCGCACGGAACAGGGGGCGCAGCACTGAGTTGTGCGACGCGGCAGTGGTCAGGGCGCAGCCACCGTCGACAAGCAGTCCCGCGATGGCGATGTTGAGCGCCACCGTCGCATTGGGCGCGAACGAAACGCGATCGGCGCCGGGACCCCCCAGCAGCCGATTCAACGCCTCACGCGCATCCAGCACCGCCATGCCGGCGGCGATGGACGCCTCATGGACGCCGCGGCCAACGCCTCCGAACGAGACGAGGGCGCAGCTCACGGCATCCACAACCTGCTGCGGTCTTATGAGCGATGTTGCCGCATTATCCAAATAGATCAAACGTAGCTCCTTATCCGATTCCCTACCGAACTTTAGCAGTAGCGGTCGCGATGCGGATCGAAATCGCACCGCACGCAAGCGATCGTATCGTAAGCGGGCGCATCGCTGCGCTCGAGCGCCCGCCTCACCGCATCCGCTTCATCGGCATCGACCATGACCGAGGTCCCGCAGCAGGCGGTCAGCCCGCGCGGCACCGGGGCGACGCGAACTCGGAACCCCTCGCTGCGCAACCAACGGTACACGGCGAAAGCCTGCGTGGAGCCGTCTGCCAAAACGAAGTACTTGTCCTCGGCCACGAGAGCGCCTAACCCAGCATCTCGACGAACGCCTCGATGCGCGTGCGAAGCTGGCCGGCGTCGTTGTCGGTGTAGTCAGTCTCAAGCGAGAGCACCGGAATGCCTTCAGCCTCGAGCGCCTTGGCGACGCTGGGCTTTTCCACATCGTAGAGCGTGCAGAACTTCAGGTTGGCATCGATGACGCCATCAACATGGTATTCCCTCGCCAGACGCACGATATCGTCGATGCGACCGGGATTGGGCGTGAAACACGCGCAATTGTTCTTCATGTAGCGCTCGGCAATGGCACGGTACTGGCCCTCGAGGGTTGTGGCAGATTCGTCCACCAAGTTCTCGAAGTAGCGCATGCCGGTGCACATCTCCTCGCACACCACCGCGGCACCGCTCGTCTCGATGATGTGGTGCAGCTTCCAATTGGGGATTGCCATCGGCGTGCCGGTGACCATGATGCGCTTGGTTCCCTCGGGGAACACGCTCACGCCGTCGGCGACGCGTCGCTCGAGCTCATCGGCGAGCTTGCTCGCCATTTCGGCGCAGCGTGCCGGGTCATCGAAGAAGGCGATCTGAGTAACCAGCAAAGCGTCCTTGCCGGAGATGGGGATGCAATTGGTCGCCTTGCGCGCAGCGTTCACGCGCGCGAGGGCTTTGCGCTTGCCGTTGATCAAAGCGATGGCATCGCCGAGCGCTTCGGCGTTGAGATGCTTTCCGGTGATACGCTGCACCTCATCAGCGAACAAGGCGATCTCGTCAGCCCATTTAGCGATATCCTGCGGGCGCTTCATCTGGGGCATGTCCATGACGTAGGTCCGCTTGTCGGCGCCTAGGATCTCGTAGGCCTTCTTCTTGCCGTCGCAAGTGGTCTCACCCACATACACGTCGGCGACGCTGAAATACGGACAGGTTTTACCGAAATGAGCGCCCAAGGAAGCCTTGATAAGCGGACACATATCCGCGGGCAGAACCTTCTCGCCGTCGGGGACCCAGAACTGGCTGCCGCCACACAGGCCCGTCACCGCGCCACCGCATGCCACGACGATCTCGTCGGGAACGAAAACGCAGAACGTCCCGAACACCTTTCCTCCCTGCTTCTGCAGCTCGATGAGCTCGGCGGGGCGGATTCCATGGATATCGGACACCACGTAATCGTAGAATGCCATGTTCTCGGGACGGTTGCTCTGGGTCAGATATACGTCGCCGAACGCCGCAGGCAGCGCAGCGCACAGTTTATCGTGGTTCTCTAGGTCCATGCCCAGGTTGGCCCACATCTCGTGTCGATCGGTCATGATCCCCTCTTTCGTGTTGATGGCGCACTCCCTCCTCGAGCAAGCGCCGTGCGCATGCGCGCAAAGCAGGGAAGCAGCCAATGCTGTAACAGTGGAGTAGCGCAGCGCCGCGCCACGACGGCAGCGCCCGATGCAGAAAGCGATGCGAGAGCAGAATCGCATCGGCGGAATCGATGGCATAGGCGTTAGCAGAAGAAAGGAGATGCGGGCAGAATGCGCACCCCCTGTATGCCCGTGCCGGCTACCCGAAGTATAGCTCGCGCGAAACGCGGCTTCGCCGGTTTGCCGTTGGAATGTTGATTCCTACAGGAATTCGTCCACTAACGGCTTCACCCTGCTTGAAGGGCGGTTCGCGCTGAAACGCGCCTAAGCGACGGGCTACAATAGGCTGCGATTCGACACCATCCGGATTACCAGGAGAGACATCGCATGAAATCTACCACCCTCAACGAAACACTGCGGCAGATCCCCTCGGTCGACGAGGTGCTGACCTCGCGAGAATGCCGCGCACTAGCCAAGATCCTGCCCCACGAAACGCTTCTGGACGCCGTACGCCACGAGCTTTCGCTTGCGAGGAAAGCCGTGCTGGACAGCAATGGCGAGACAGAAGTGCCCGGTAACCTTCCGCAGCGCGCGGCCGCACGGGCGTTGAAGCTGCTGCAGCCTTCGCTCAAACGCGTCGTCAACGCAACGGGCGTCGTGCTCCATACCAACCTCGGACGCAGCGTCCTCGCCGAGGAAGCGGTCCGAGCCGTCGAAGAGGTCGCCCGCGGCTATTCGACGCTCGAATACGACATTAGCGCCATGCAACGCGGGAGCAGACATGCCCACTGCGAGCAGCTCATCTGCGCGCTTACCGGCGCGGAGGCGGCTATTGCGGTCAACAACAATGCAGCAGCGGTTCTGATGGTACTCGCAGAATTCGCCCGCGGCAAAGAGGCCGTGGTGTCGCGTGGCGAGCTCGTGGAAATCGGCGGGTCGTTCCGCATCCCCGACATCATGGAGCTTTCCGGGGCGCACATGGTGGAAGTGGGCACCACCAACAAAACACATGCCTACGATTACGAACGCGCTATCGGCGACGACACGGCGATGCTTCTGAAAGTGCACACCTCCAATTACCGTCTGATCGGCTTCACCGAATCGGTGGAAGCGCGCCAACTGCGCCGCATAGCCGATGCGGCAGAGGCGCAGCGCAATGCTAGAGCGGGCGATGCGGACCGCATCCTGGTATACGAGGACCTCGGCTCCGGCGCCCTGCTGCCGCCCACCTGGCTTGAAGAAGGGGCGGAGCCGACGGCAGGAGAGGCCCTGCATGGCTGCGACCTTGTCTCCTTCTCCGGAGACAAGCTGCTCGGGGGGCCGCAGGCGGGCATCGTGATCGGCTCGAAGGAGCTCATCGACCGGCTGAAGGCAAACCCCTTCGCACGCGCTATGCGCCTCGGCAAGATGACGCTGGCAGCACTGGAGGCGACCCTTCGCCTCTACCTGGACCCGCAGCAAGCCCGCGAAAGCATTCCCACGCTGCGCATGCTTCAAGCATCGGCAGAGGAACTGCGCCCGAGGGCCGAGAAACTCGCCGAGGCAATCCGCACGACCGCCGCGGCCTTCGGTGTGCAGGCCGACACCGTCACCGAAACCAGTCGTGCAGGAGGCGGTGCCCTTCCCATGTGCGATATCCCCACCTATGCTGTAAGGGTTTCCTTCCAAGAAGGCTCCGCCCAAAGTTGCGAGGAATACCTCGTCCGCCGCAACGAAATCCCCATCATCGCGCGCATCAAGCAGGAGGCTCTTCTGTTCGATGTGCGCACCCTGGTCGACGACGAGGAGCCGGGCATCATCGCCAAGGGGATCGCGAGGTACTGCCAACAAAAATGCAACGAAACGGACGGCAAGGGGGAAAACCGATGAGCGGAGCTTCATTCATCCTAGGCACGGCCGGGCACATCGACCACGGTAAATCCACCCTCATCCAAGCGCTCACCGGCACCGACCCTGATCGCCTGGCAGAGGAGAAACGCCGCGGCATCACCATCGAGCTCGGGTTCGCGCAGCTCGTGCTACCCGACGGAACCGAGGTCGGAGTGGTGGACGTCCCCGGCCACGAACGGTTCGTCAGGCAGATGATTGCCGGCGCCACAGGCATCGACGTCGCCTTGCTGTGCATTGCGGCGGACGACGGAATCATGCCCCAGACCGTGGAGCATGTGCACGTCCTCGAGCTTCTGGGAATTCGCCAGGCTGTGGTGGCGCTCACCAAAACCGATTTGGTCGACAGCGAATGGACGGCGTTCATGAGCGACGAAGTGCGCGGATTCTTAGCGGGCACCCCCTACGCAGATGCGCCTATAATCCCCGTTTCCGCAAAAGAGGGAACAGGACTCGATGCCCTGAGAGAAGCCATCGCCCAGGCGGCAACGAACGCGGCGCGACTGCATGGGGGCGAAGGAGAGCCTGCCCGCCTGCCCATCGACCGCGCATTCACCATCAAGGGTGCCGGAACCGTCGTGACCGGCACCCTCTGGAGCGGCTGCATCCACCCCGACGACGAGCTCGAGCTCCTGCCTGCGGGCAAGCGCGTGCGCGTGCGCAGCGTACAAGAGCACAACCGTCCGGTCGACATCGCATTCGCAGGCTCCCGCACTGCACTCAACCTCGCATCCATCGGCACCGACGAAGTGCAGCCGGGCATGATGCTGACGACGCCGGACCTGCTGTCCCCCACCGACCGCTTCGACGCGTGGCTATCCTATCTCGGACCGCAAGACAATGCACGGCCCCTTGAGTCGGGAGCGAACGTGCGCGTCGCCCATGGCACCGCCGAGGTGATGGGGCGCATCCTGTTGATGGATGGGCGCGCAAACATAGAAATCGGCGGGCAGGGCTTTTGCCAAATCCGTCTGGACGCGCAGCTTCCCCTTATTCACGGCGATCGATTCGTGATCCGCTCGCTCTCCCCCGTCGAGGTCGTGGGCGGCGGCATCGCGCTGTTGCCCCGCCCCCGCCGGCGTACCAACCTCGCGACCGCCGAGCATGCCTTGCTCGAATCGTTGCGCGATGGGGCGTACGCCGCAGCCCTCGATGCGGCAATGAGCCTACTGAACCAGCCAGAATCCGCTGAAGAACTCGTGCGGAACTACGGCATCCCCCTGTCCGATTCCGCTGACCTTCTAAGAAGCGCAGTGAAATCGGGGAAACTCCTCAAACTGGAAGGTGGAAGAGCGAGCTGCCCCCTGTATGCACCGCCCCGTTTGCTGCAATCGCTTACCGGACGGCTGGAAAGTGCCCTCATGAAGTTCCACGCGCAGAATCCCAACCGAACGGGGGCGACGAAAGCGGAGCTGATGAAACTGACAGGGATCCACATGCCCGAACCTTCCTTCGAGGGCGTTCTATCCTACGCATGCGAGCATGGCAAGATCTGCCGGGATGGAGCGGAGATCAGTCACACGCAGGCGGGAGCCGGAGCGAAAGCGCAACTGCAGCAGGCAGCGACGACCCTGAAGGAAAAGATCGATGCAGCAGGAATGGCGCCTCCCGCCTTCGCAGCCCTGGGCAAGGCATGCGGCCTCGACCAGCAACTGGCATACCGTGCCTTAGGCACGCTGGAAACCATCGGCGAAGCCGTGCGTATCGGCGAGTTCGCGTTTTCGAGCGAAGCCGTCCAATCAGCCAAACAGCGCATCGCCGCATATATTGAGGCTAACGGGCCAGCATCGGCCTCCCAACTGAAAGACGCGTTGGAGCTTTCCCGCAAGCACGCCATCCCGCTGCTCGAGTACCTGGATGCCCAAGGGTTCACCCGGCGCGATGGAGATACGCGTGTTCTGAACGGCTGAAAGCGGAAAGGCCGCCGCACCCCATGAGATACGGCGGCCTTGAACAATCATGGCGGAGATGCATGCGAATCGAACGCACCCGAGACGTTCTGCGCGCCTCACAACGGTTTTGAAGACCGCGGGAGCCACCAGGCCCCATCCATCTCCATTTGAGCCGTTCAGATAATACCTTAAAATCGGGCTTCCGCACGTTGCTTTCCGTGAATGAACGCAAACTTAGACATTTCCCAGAACCACATGCGCTAGATGCTCCGAGGCGGCGCGGCAAGCCGACTCCAACGTGGAAAGCGGCGTCGGCGGCCGATCGACCATGCGGTGCCGTGGGAAAAAGCGCGTGAGGTGGTAGACGATGTCCTCATCGAGAGATGCCAACCAGCGGGCGGCGCGACCCACTTCGTCGGAATCGTCGTTGAACCCGGGGATGAGAAGCGTCGTCACCTCCAGATGGAAGGAATCGAGCTTCGCAAGATAAGAGATGGCTTCTCGGACGCATCCGAAATCGCCGCCGCACAGATCGTAGAAATCCTGGGAGAAGCCCTTCAAGTCGATGTTGGCTGCATCGATGCAGGATGAAAGCGCTTCCAACGGCAGTCGATTGATCATGCCATTGCTCACCAGAACGTTCACCAACCCCGCCTCATGGGCAGCCTGGGCGGTGTCGAGCACGAATTCATAATTCACCACGGGCTCGTTATAGGTGTAGGCGATGCCCACGCACCCCGCAGAAACAAGCGAGAGAGCCTTCGCAACCACTTGCTCGGGAGTGGCCATGCGCCAATCGACGTCGTTCTCGCCCACCTGGGCAATAGACGCGTTCTGGCAAAACGGGCACGAGAGGTTGCATCCAAAGCTGCCAAGCGAAAGCACGTAGCTGCCGGGCATGAACGCCGCCAAGGGTTTCTTCTCGATGGGATCGAGCGCCAACGAGGTGATCTTGCCGTAGGCGGCAGGTATCACCCTTCCGTTGCGGGCAAACCGCGCCTTGCATCTGCCCAGGCCGCCATTAGCCAAAAGGCATGCGTTAGGACACAGAAGACATCTTACCCGTCTAGTGCGTTCATCGTGTGCTGAGAGGCATGGAGCTTCAGCCACGGCGCGGCCTCCCTCCCCTCGCATGCCTCACAACGCGGAAACGCTGCAGGGAGACGCCGGGTTCGTCTAAGGCGATACCGGCTTTGCGCTTCGCGATGGCAACCTGCTGCTCCACCGTGTCGATGCCTTCAAGATTGGGAAGCAACAACCCCCTTCTCCAATCCTTCGACACGATCACACCGAATTCGAGGACATCCAGATCCTCCGGAGAATCGATGGGCTCCGGAGGATCGAGCACATCGACGGAGTACTCGAGCATATCGAGCTCGCCTACCGACACCGGCGGGAAGCGGGGGTCTTCGGAACATGCCAAAACGGCGTTTCGGATCACTTCCAATGCCAGCGAATCCTGCGTAGCCCCTATGGTCCCGATGCATCCGCGCAGCTCGCCGCTTTCATGGAGCGAGACGAATGCGCCAGCCCTGATGCTCAGCAGATCTGCCGGGACATCGTTCGGCAGGGCGTAGATTCCGCCTGTGCGCGTATGGAATTCGACCGACGCGCGTGCAAGCGCCACGATGGGATCGGGGTTATCGAAAATGCTATCCTCGAACGACATGGCATGTCCCTTCCACCTCGAACGCCGCAATGCCATAGCCCACGCCGAAGGGACCCTCGTAGCTCAGCAGTTCCTGGGTATGCTGAGATCCCTGCAATGCACCCGCCATGACCTGAAACGAGCGCAGGCCGCATTCCGCGGCGGCGTCGCACATGCCCTCGTCCATACCGAACAGGTCGTCCAGCTGTCCATCGGCGAATATGCGGCAGATTTCATCATCGAAGTGCGGTCCTTCGGGCGCGAAGCCGTATGGGCCGTCGGCTTTCAGCTTATGGGAAAGGTCGCCGCTCGCCACGAACACGCATCTTCGTCCAAGCGATTCGATGCAATGGGCGATGGCTGCTCCAAGCCGCCGGTGCGTTTCGGCAGGCAGAAGCGAAAGGCCCAGACGCACCAGACGGAAGGAAAGCCATTGCGGCTGGATGAAATGAAGCGGCACGTAGGTGGCGTGATCGAGCTCGGAGGAATACCCCGCATCGGACGCCACGGGTATGCCGCGCTCCCGCGCGCAACGAATGATCTCGCTGGCAACCTCTTCGTCGTTATCGACGAAGATGGCCCCATCGAAAACGCCGAAACGGCTCATGTCTCCTGCGGAGCTGCATCCCTGCGCGACAAAGAAGCAATCCCGATAGAACGGGGCATGCGGGGAGGTGATCACGATAGTGTCGGGCCGATGAGCGGCGATTCTGCGCGCAACCTCCTCGTAGGCGTCTATCGTGCTTTGGATGGCGCGCTGCTCCCCCTTGCCCACCGCGGGAACGATGAGCGGCGGATGGGGCACCGCATACGCAGCAACAATACCCATAGAAGAACACCCCTTTGCTGCAAACAGCATACGCCAGGTAGAACCGGCACCAGGAGCTTCGACACTACCGTCCAAGCTCCTGCAGCCGCCGGCTGGCAAGCTGCACCGCAGGAAGCTTGCCTCCGTTCTGCATGACGAACTCGAGACACTCGCGCTCCCGGTCGGACTCACCCCGTGCTTTGTGCAAGCTCGCCTCGAGGATGGCGTACGACACGCGGATGCGCAGTGGATAGTTCAACGAGGTGCGGATGCCCGAAAAACGTGTAATGAGCGTCTCGCCATCGCCATCGAGGATAGCTTCCAAAATGCCCTGCTCCCACTTCAGGAAGCTCAAGCGGCTCTGGGAGTCGGCATCGGCAGCGCCAGCGAGCGCCATCTGGGCGTTTTGCACGACCTCGAGCGCTTGCTCGGCGCCGAACAAGCGCTGCACCAGCGGTTCGATGTTCACCAGTAGACCTGCTTTCACCTGAGGATCCTGCGCCATCTGCGCACTGGAGAGCATCGTCTGGCCGATGCGAGCCGCCTCGTCGCGACGCCCCAGATCGTCGAGAGCCAAAGCGTAGAAGGAAAGGAACCACGATCCGCTTTCGTCGTAGGGCGGGCGAATCTCGCGCACCACCTTCTGCGAGGCGTCTACGAACGCCTGAGGGTCGCAACCGTCGTTGTAAAGCGAGATCATCACGGCAGCTTTCTTATCAGCCAGGCCGGTGACGATTTTCTTAGCGGTGAGCAGCCCTATGATCAACAGCAGGATAGCCGCGATCAGCCCAGGAAGCGTGTAGACGATGTAGAAACCTGTTACCCAGGAAATCGCCGTCACCAGGAGAACGGGAACGGCCATTCCCAAGACGTAGCCAACGAAGGCGTAATTGCGAAAATACGGAAGCATGTCGTCCCCTCACGCACGGAATCCATTGCAAGCATTGTAGCAGTTGCACAGGACGGGACCGCACGCGTATCCATCTTGACACCTTATCGCAGGCGCCTCAGAGAAGCGGCCCCTAAATCGCCCCCATGACCGTGGTGCACATTCCCACGGCGAGGAATCCAAACAGCATCGTCACCACAGCGGCTCCGATTTGCCTCGCAAGCGAAACGTCTTTTATGCCCTTAAACACGCGATACAAAGGGCGCCGGTCACACACGATGAAGGCAGGCGGAACGATGATCGTGAAGAACAGCACCAAATACGAGACGAGTAGCAAAGCCGTAGGCGTATTCTCCTCAGGTGTACCCGGCCGCGGATTGAACGCGGAGTTCACCGACGCGATGAGAAGGACGCCTAGGAAGAACAAAAGCAGGACGTCCCAAGCAAGCCCAAGCGGAGCTGGAACGTTGCGGATGAAGCTGCCCACGCTGCGGGCAAGGCTCTTAGGGCCGATGCCCGTGGTGCTCGGCCTTCGAGCAGCATCGACCGCATCCAGAAAAGCCTGTTTCAGTTCGGCTGCGCTGCCGTATCGCTCCGCGGATCGAACGATGCGGCTTGTTCGATGACCGCCCGAAGGGGTTCGGGGATTCGCCCGTCATGCCAGGATGCTTCGCGAGCTTGGGCGTCGGGCGTTCGCTCGGTCAGGCAGTAGTACAGGATCATGCCGAGTGCGTAGATGTCGGAGCGCTCGTCGGTCTGCCCATAGCCGAACTGCTCGGGCGGGGCATATGCTCGGGTTCCAAACTGGTGCGTGTCGGAGTCGGCCCCTTCGGTATAGCTGCGGGCGATTCCGAAGTCGATGAGCTTCAACGCGCCGTAGGACAGCACGATGTTTGACGGTTTCAAATCCCTATGGATGAGCGGAGAATCGAAACATTCGTGCAATTCCGCCACTGCATCGCACAGACGCGGAAAGACATCCACGGCAAGCTCGATCGACGGGTCGAGCCGATAGATGACGTCGGTAAGCGTTTCCCCGGAGGCGTATTCCGAAACGACCACCAACTCGCGGCATGTGGAATAGAAGTCGACGATGCGCGGAACATGAAGGAACGTTGCGCCCTGCTGCTGAGCCTCCCAGATGCGCGTATAGGCGGAACCGAGACCCGATTCCGCTTTGAAACGCTTGCGGATGAGGGGCTTGCCGGAATACGGGCCTTCGTCGGCAACCACGACTTCGGTGGTTTCGGAATCCCCCGTCTTCAACACCCGTTCGACGCGATACCCCTGATCACGTTCGAGTGTAGCTAGATACTGTTCCAATTCGTCTGCCATGAAGACAATGCTACCAGAAGCCCCACCGAATCGAACGACGGTACCGCTGCCGGTTATTCGTACGACTTCTTAGGCAACCGCGCGAATCCGACGAACGCAAAAATGGTTTGAAGCGTGACGAATATGAAGTACGGCGGGAACAGCACGATGGCGACGGCGAACAAGATACCGCTCGTGAGGGCGAAGGGACGGGAGTTCATGCCCCAGGCGAGGAAGCAGAAGATGGTTGCAAGCGCCGTGCACACGCCATGAGGCGCGACGAGGGTGCCGGCAATCGCCGCTCCTAGGGATTCGCCGGAGCTTTCGGCTCCTCCGACAGCACCAGTGAAATACACGACGAGGTACACGGTGTACATAGCGCCGAGAATGGCGGCAACGAGCAGCAGAGTGCTCTTCTTATTGGAAGCGTTGGACATGGATCTACTCCTTATTCAGTTGGAAACACATCGGTTCGATAAAGGCCTCAATCCCCAATAACGTCCGAGGCGGCTTTGCGCGACGGCTCAGGAAATGGTTTTCTCGTCGAACCGAAACAGCTCTTCATTGGTTTTCTGCAGGCTGCAGCCTTTGTTAACGCAGAAAATGATGATCGCATCACGTCTGTTCTTGCAGTACAGCGGGCTCACACCTGCGATTTTCATCAGCCGGTCCGCTTCGAGCAGCGAAAGACGCATGCCGAAAACAAGCTGCAGGATCTTATCGCGGGACGGATTCTTGCGCTGCCCGGCAAACAGCTGGTAGGCATACGTTTCGTTGAGCTCGGAGGCGCGAATGGCCTCCGAGCGTTTCATTCCGTGTGCATCCAGCAGGTCCTGCAGATAATCGGATACGCTTCGCTGCATGTCTTCATGCGAGGAAAAATACGCCTGCGGATCGGGTGAGCTCAACAAATCGTCAAGCAACTTCTCTGTCAACGGCTCGCTCACTCGACGCTTCCTTCGCTTTCTTTTAACGACCTTCACCATCGTATCATTGAGCGGGCGCCACTGAAAAATTAGAAGCTCGACACTTCTGCCAACTCGAAGGATGCGGGTTCGCTATCGGTGCCGAAATAGATCGCCTCGAACTTCCAAGGCGAGCCATCGGGCAGATTGTTCGTATTTGCCAAGGCCGTGCCGATCTGAGCGCCATCCGCATCCAAAAGGCGATATTGCACCTGGACATAGCTCAGTTCCTTGCCGGAAGTGTTAGTGAACGTGCCCGTGATGGAATACGAACCGTAGCCGTTGTCCGCAAAGGCCTCATCAGCAATGGTGTATTCGGATTCGGGCTCTTCCGCTGCCTGCTGCTCGGAAGCCTGCTGATCCTCGCCTTCCGCAGGAGAAGATTCTTCGCTGCCCACAGAGCAGCCGTACGTGAACATACTTCCTACCAGAAGCGAGCAAGATAGGGCTCCGGCCAGTGCTTTCTTAATCATATCCACTCCTTAATCTAAGATTTGACCCTAGAAAAAGAGTAGTGAACATCTGGGTTCCATTCATTAGCTGCCAGCATAGTTTTTCAACCAGGCGGCACTAAGCCATGACCAGACAAGTCTTACCCAACAGTCGGAATATGGACCCTAGAATCCAAGTTCAGAAGCGTTCGCTTTAGGGAATTGGGTCTATGCAAACGTTCCCGATGATGCTTGCGAAAGCGTCCACGGAGTCAATGAAGAGAAAACGGTCGCAATCCGCTTGCGCGATGAAACCCTGATCGAGCATTGTTCGAACGTGCGCCTGAAATCCGTTGTAGAACCCCGCGATATTCAGAAAGCAGCAAGGCGCTGCAATCTGTCCCAGGCGAACCAGGGACATGATCTCGGAAATCTCCTCGACCGTTCCCACCCCGCCAGGAAGCGCCACGAATGCATCCGCAAGGTCGATCATCATCTGCTTGCGCTGCGCCATGGAATCGACGATGTACAGCTCGGACAAGCCCTCCTGCGCCACGCCTGCATCCATGAAGAAACGCGTTTCTACCCCATGCACGGCACCGCCCGCTTCCATGACGGTGCGGGCGACGATTCCCATAAGCCCGATGGAACTGCCGCCGTACACCAGCTCATGGCCATTGGAGCCGACCCATCGCCCGAGCTCGCGCGCGGCTTCCGCAAAACGCGGGTCGGCCCCCATTGTCGAGCCGCAATATACCGCAATGTTCATCGCCGTATCCCCGTCCTTCACGATATCTTATTCCTAAAGAATAGCAAAAGGGCTTCCGGATACCACCGGAAGCCCTTACCAATTCGATATCGGTGCTCGCTAGTCTTCGATGCCATCCTGGTTGCGGATCAGCTTGCGCTTGATCTTACCGCCAATGGTCTTAGGCAGCTCGTCGACGAATTCCACGATGCGCGGATACTTGTAGGGCGCCGTGGTGCGCTTCACGTGGTTCTGCAGCTCCTTGACCAGTTCATCGGAAGGCTCGTAACCCCGCGCGAGGACGATGGTCGCCTTAACGACTTTACCTCGGATGGGGTCGGGCGCCGCGGTGACAGCGCACTCGACGACGGCGGGATGCTCGATCAGCGCGCTTTCGACCTCGAAGGGGCCGATGCGATAACCGGAGCATTTAATGACGTCGTCGTTGCGGCCCACAAAGAAGCAGTAGCCGTCGGAGTCACGCCACGCCATGTCATGCAGGTTGTAATACTCGCCGCCAAGGGCTTCCCTGGTTCGCTCCTCGTCGTGGAAGTAGCCCACAAACAGTCCCGGTGGATAGGCATCCTTCAGATGCGTGACGCAGATAGCGCCCTCCTCGCCGTCAGGCACCTCGTTGCCAGCCTCGTCGAGCAGCTTGATGTGCAGCAACGGCGACGGCTTGCCCATGGAGCCGGGTCGCGGCTCGATCCACGGATATGTGGCCAAAAGAACCGGACCCTCGGTCTGGCCGAAGCCCTCGCGGATCTTCTTACCCGTCAGGCGCTCCCAGGAAATCGTGACCTCCGGGTTGAGCGGCTCACCTGCTGTCGCGAAGTTCTGAATGCTGGACAGGTCATAGGAAGCGACATCCTCCTGCAGCATGAAACGGTACATCGTGGGCGGTGCGCAGAATGTAGTGAGCTTGTAGTCCTGCATATGCTGCAGCAGCTTAGTCGGGATGAACTTGTCCATGTCGTAGCAGAACACAGTGGCACCGCAGATCCACTGGCCGTAGATCTTGCCCCAGCCGAATTTCGCCCAGCCGCTGTCGGTGACGCTCATGTGCAGCTTATTCTCCTGCACCTGCTGCCAATACTTCGCCGTGAGAATATGCCCCAGCGGATGAGCGAAATTATGGCATACAGCCTTTGCCATGCCCGTGGTACCGGAGGTGAAGTAGATGAGCATGATGTCTTTGCTCGTCACGCCCGCCTCACCCGTCGGCCGCTCGAATACATCGCTCTCGCCTTCTATGAGCTCATCAAAGGAATGCCAGCCCTCGCGCTTGCCGGCGACGATGACCTTGTCCTTGATGGTGGGCGATTCGGGAAGCGCTTCCTCGGTCTGCTCCAACACGTAGTCATCGTTGACGCACACCATCATCTTCACATCGGCGCTTCCGGCACGGTAGACGATGTCTTTCTTCGTCAACTGCAGCGATGCCGGGATGATGGTCGCTCCCAGCTTGCACAGGGCGACGGCGCACACCCAGTATTCCCACCGGCGACGCAGGATCATCATCACAACGTCTCCCTTGCCGATGCCCAGCTTGCGGAAGGCATTGGCGGCTTTATTCGACAGCTTCATGATATCGGTGAAGGTGAACGTGCGCTCCACGCCATGGTCATCGCACCACAGCAGAGCGCGCTTTTCAGGCTCTACGCGAGCCCATTCATCGACAACATCGAAGCCGAAGTTGAAAACCTCGGGCACCTCGATGCGAAAGTTCTCGTAAAAGTCCTCATACGAATCGAAATCGATTCGCGGGCAGTATTTCTTAAGAATGTAATCCACAACACACCTTCAAACTACTCGGCAATGACGGTGACGAACTTGGCGACCTTATCGCCATGGCAGCGCTGGCCATGCGGGTGCATCGGGTTGAAATAGATGCTGTCCCACTGGTTGAGCACGATCTCTTTATCATCGAAGACAACGGTGACAGAGCCCTCGATGACGAAGTTGAATTCCTGGCCGCGATGCGTGACGAGCTTTGCCGGCTCGTCGGTGGGATCGAGGACCACCAGAAGCGGCTGCATGATCTTATCCGCGAAACGCCAGGCCATATCGTCATAATGGTACCCGGGGTAGCGGTCAACCTCCCTGCCCTCCCCGCGGCGGACTACATGGTAGGTATCCAGCTTTGCGGCGGTACCGGTGAGAATCTCGGTGAATTCGACGCCGAACTGGCGTGCCATATGGTAGATGGCGGAAATGGGAACGTCAGCCCCGGTTGCCTCCCACTGCTCGTAGGTCTCTACCGGTACCTCCAGCTCTTCGGCCATCTCCTCTACAGTCACATCGCAAGCCTCGCGCAGGCCCTTGATGCGCTCGCCGATCTCGTGGAGCTCCTGTTCTTCTTCAGGCATGTGACATTCCTTTCCAACTGAAACGGAGCGCCCGCCGAAGCGGGCGCCTTGCCATTAAGCGCTCATGCCGATATGAAGCGCTTTCTTATTAAGGTCGAGCATCGCCGCCTTGCGGGCAGGCACGCATTTCTCCATCGCTTTGAAGAGCGTGTCCTCCTCGCAGAAATGGGTTTCGGCCCAAAGACGACCGGCGCAGATGATGTTAGCCAGCTGCTTGAATCCGGCCTCTTCCGCCATCTGCGTGGCGTTGAGCTGGATGGTGGTCGCCTGGGGCGCCTCGGGAACCGAGCCGATCAACGACATGTCGGCGACGATGACGCCGCCGTCGGTCACCGCAGGAGCAAACTTGTCGATGGAGGGCTGGTTCATGGCAATTAACGCATCGGGATTGAGCACGAGGGGGCTACCGATGGGCTCATCGGACAAGCAAACGCTGCAATTGGCGGTGCCGCCGCGCATCTCGGGGCCGTAGGAAGGCAGCCACGACACATGTCTATCCTCGATAAGGCCGCAGTACGCGATGAGCTTGCCGGCGAATAGCAGGCCCTGGCCGCCAAACCCGGCAAGAACGACGTTAAGCGATTTGCTCATCTATGCCTCCCTTCCTTCTTGCGGGTGCGCGATCGGGCAGTCAGCGGAACGTGCTGCAGCGGCCTCGGCCGCATTGGCATAACCATCTGCCACGACATCCTTGTACACACCCAGCGGGTAGTACGGCAGCATGTTCTCGCGCATCCACTCGAACGCCTGCTGTGGGGTCATGCCCCAGTTGGTCGGGCAGGTTGCAACAACTTCAACCAGCGAATAGCCCAAACCGTCACGCTGGGTCTCGAATGCCTTCTTGATTGCCTTCTTCGCCTTGCGCACGTTCTTGGGGCAATCCACAGTGACGCGCTCCAGGTAGGCAACGCCGTCCAACGAGCTGAGTAGCTCGCATACGCGGATGGGATACCCCGCCGTGGCCACGTCGCGGCCGTAGGGGCTGGTCTGGGTCACCTGGTTAGGCAAGCTGGTGGGGGCCATCTGGCCGCCGGTCATGCCGTAGATGGCGTTGTTGATGAAGATGACGGTGATGTTCTCACCTCGCGTTGCCGCATGGACGGTCTCAGCCATGCCGATGCTGGCCAGGTCGCCGTCACCCTGATAAGAGAACACGATGTTCTCGGGGTGCACGCGCTTAACGCCGGTGGCAACCGCCGGGGCGCGTCCATGGGCAGCCTCGATCATATCGCAACCGAAGAAATTGTACGCCATGACAGAGCAGCCTACAGGCGCGATGCCCACGGTGTCGCCTTCGATCCCTAGCTCGTCGATAACCTCGGCGACCAGGCGGTTGACGATGCCATGCGTGCAGCCGGGGCAATAGTTCGTGACCACGGGCAGCAGCGAATGCGGACGCTGGAAAACGATCTTCTCTTCCTTCTGTTCAGCCACGGCTACTCCCCTCCTTTCACGGAATCAAGGTTGGCGGCCATCTCGCGGATCTTGCCCAGAACCTCGCCAGGCGTGGGGATGACGCCGCCGGTGCGGCCGTAGAACTCCACCGGACGCTCGCCATTCACCGCAAGGCGAACATCGTCGACCATCTGGCCCATGTTCATCTCCACGGTCAGGTAGGCCTTCGCAGTGGGGATGGTAGCCTTGATCGTTTCGTCAGGATACGGCCACAGCGTGATGGGCCTGACTAGACCGGCCTTGATGCCCTCATTGCGAGCCGCGCTCACAGCCGAACGGCAGATGCGGCTGGTTGCGCCGAATGCCACAAGGACGATGTCAGCATCTTCGGCGAGCATCGTTTCGGCGCGCTGCTCGGCCTGCTCGATTTGGGCATAGCGCTGATAACGCTCGATATTAAGATCCTCGAGGTCCTCCGCGGTCAGGTACAGGGAGTTCGCGATGTTATGCTCGCGTTTGTTCTTATGGCCGGTGGTTGCCCAAGGCTTCTCGGGTAGGTCTTCGGGAGACAAAGCCTCACGCAGCTCCACGGGCTCCATCATCTGGCCGAGCATGCCGTCGGCGAGGATCATCGTGGGGGTGCGGTATTTGTCGGCCACATCGAAAGCGTCGTAGATGAGGTCGGCCATCTCCTGCACAGTGGCGGGGGCGAAGACGACCAGGCGATGGTCGCCGTGGCCCATGGCGCGCGTGGCCTGCCAGTAGTCGGACTGGGAAGGCTGGATACCGCCCAGGCCTGGGCCGCCACGCTGGACGTTGATGATGACGCCGGGAAGATCCGCACCCGCCATATAAGAGATGCCTTCGCCCTTCAGCGATACTCCGGGGCTGGAGGACGATGTCATGGCGCGAGCACCTGCAGCTGCAGCGCCGTACACCATATTGATGGCCGCGATCTCGCTTTCAGCCTGCAGGTAGGTGCCCCCCACCTTCGGCATACGCTTGGCCATGTAGGCCGCGAGCTCGGTCTGCGGTGTGATGGGATAACCGAAGAAGAAGCGGCATCCCGCGCGGATCGCGCTTTCCGCAAGGGCTTCGTTGCCCTTCATCAAAACTTTCTCAGACATGATACCTACCTCATTACCGTGATTGCCACATCGGGGCACATGGTCGCGCAGGAAGCGCAGCCCGTGCAGCGATCTTCATCCACGCATCGCGCAGGATGGTAACCCTTAGCCGTGATGACGTCGTGGTCAAGCTCGATGATGCCTAAAGGGCACGCATCGACGCACAGGCCGCAGCCCTTGCAGAACCCGTCGTCTACGCTGATTCTCGCCATTTTCGCCTTCTCTCATATCTCCCCGGCGCATCAAATGGACTCGACGCGCCTCGCGCCCGGCTATTCCCAGGGCGCACGTACATATAGTCCCATATCATACGCCGGAATATCGCCGAGCATCCGTCGAATGCGTTCGGTTTCCCGGCTACTGCTTTGCCGCAGATCTTCATGCGGAACGGTGACGAAGCACAGAGGCAGCCCCGCCAGTTGCGCCGCCTCTTGCGCAAAGGGGATCCCCTCTTCGACGGTAGCGAAAGAAGTAGCGTCTTTGAGATGCGAATTGCCCACGATGCCGGATACCTGCAAGCGACTGGCCTCCTCGATCTCGCGGAGAAATCCGATCGCTTCCGCGGGGGTGTGGTCGAACCCGCGCTGACGATTCACCACGTACAACATGGAGTATCCGGCCTGCTTGATGCCCTGGCTGAAACGCCCGAGGGCCGTCGCCCCCGAATCATCGCCGCCCGCATCGATGACGAGCAATCGGGGAGCCTCGTCGGGTTCGCCCGACACCGCCCACTCGACCGCTCCCGCCGTCTCGTTGGTGATGCTGGTTCCATCGACGTTGGAACGCGCATACACAGGCTCGATGAGCCGAACCCCTTCCGTCACCAGGATGTCTTTATAGTCGCTGGAGCGGAAATACGGGTTCACCACGTCCATGTCGGACAGCACCGTATCGTAGCCGGCATGCGCGGCGTCGATGGCAAGGCTCATGGAAAGGCTCGTCTTCCCCACACCATAATGGCCGCAGATGATGGTCACACGGCCCAACAAGCCGGCGATCTCGCAGAAACCGGCAGCGGGGAATGCGCGCTCCTCCGCCATCGCTAGATGAGACCTTCCGGCACTTCGCGTTCCTTCGCCTCATCGGCTTCGCGGATGGCTGCACGACGGATCTTGCCGTTGACGGTCTTGGGCAGCGCATCAACATATTCGATCAAGCGGGGGTATTTATACGGGGCGGTGCGATGCTTCACCCAGTGCTGCAGCTCCTCGGTGAGCTCCTCGCTGCCCTTGAAGCCGTCAGACAAAACGACCGTTGCCTTGACCGCAAGGCCGCGCAGCGGATCGGGCACGCCGGTAACGGCGCATTCGCGCACGGCGTCGTGCTCCAGCAGCGCGCTTTCCACCTCGAAGGGGCCGATGCGGTAACCGCTCGACTTAATGACGTCGTCATTGCGGCCGACATACCAGAAGTATCCGTCCTCGTCGCGCCATGCCGTGTCGCCGGTGTGGTACCAACCGTCATGCATGGCGGCCTTGGTCTTCTCCTCATTGCGGTAGTATTCCATCATGATGCCCGCCATCTTCTCGCGGATATCGATGCAGATCTCGCCGGTCTCGCCGGTGTCGCACTCAGTGCCGTCGTCGCGGAGCAGCGCGATGTGGTACAGCGCGACGGGCTTGCCCATGGAACCGGGGCGCGGCGTGGAACCCTTCAGATTTGCAATGGTCAACGGGGTCTCGGTCTGGCCGAAGCCTTCGAAGATGGTCAGCCCCGTATGTTCTTTCCAGAACTGGAACAAGTCGGGGTTGAGCGCCTCGCCAGCCGTTGTGGAATAGGTCAGCGTCGACAGGTCGTAGCGATCGATGTTCTCCTGCATCATCATGCGATACATAGTCGGCGGGCAGCACAGCGTGGTGACCTTGTACTTGCCGATAAGACTGAGGATCTCAGAGGGGTGGAATCGATCGAAGTCATAGGTGAACACGCACGCTTCCATGAGCCACTGACCGTAGTACTTGCCCCACACGGCCTTACCCCAGCCGGTGTCGGCGATGGTGAAGTGCAGGCCCTCGGGATCGACGTTGTGCCAGTGCTTCGCCGTGATCAGATGGGCGATGGCGTACTCGGAATCATGTAGGACCATCTTGGGGTTGCCCGACGTGCCCGAGCTGAAGTACATGAGCATGGGCTCGCGTGCAACCGTCTCGCGACGCTCGAACTGCTCGGACGCCTCGCGTACGCCGCTGTTGAAGTCCAGCCACCCCTCGCGCTCGATTGCGGCGGCGCAGATACCCTCAGGGCCCGACAATGCGGGGCCGAGCTTGGCGTCTTCGGGGATGATGGGCTGGTTGTTCTCATCGACGGGAGTCACGCCACCGCCAGCGCCGTTGACCAGGAACTTGCTCTCAAGCGTGTTGCAGATGGCGGACACGTTGTCCACAACCTGGGCGATGTCTCCCACCGAGGTGCAGATGATCGACTTGATGGAAGCGCCGTTCAGGCGGTATTCCAAGTCGTGCTCTTTCAGCATAAAAGTAGCAGGCACCATGACCGCCCCCAGCTTCGCCAGCGCCGTGGCGACGAACCAGAACTGGTAGTGACGGCGCAGGATGACCATCACCATATCACCGCGGCCGATGCCGTGTTCCGACAGGTAGTTCGCGGTCTTGTCGGACCAGCGCTTCATATCGGCAAAGGTGAAGACATGCTCCTCGCCCTCGGGATTGCACCACACCATGGCGCGGCGGTCAGGATCGTTCACGGCTATGTCGTCGACGACGTCATAGCCGAAATTAAAGTTCTCAGGGCAGTTGACCTTGAAAGACTCCAACTGACCGTCTTCTGCATAGCCCTCTTCGACAAAACGGAGATTGATGTTCCTCATTGGTAGGTGTTCCTTTTCATGGTTACGGCGTAGTTGTGCCTGGGTTCATTCGGATTGCGATATGTGGCGCTTGCCCCGCGGTGCGTTGACCGCCCCGATGCCGGGCAAAGGCAAACGCCTAGCTAATGGAATCCGGCTGGGGCTTCAGCACTACCGCCAGGAATACGCACGGCTCGCCGCCGATGGCGACCATGCCATGGCCGCGGCCCGAATCGTACATCAGGAAATCGCCAGGTTCGAGCTCTTCGACATGGTCTTCATAGGCGAATCGCATCTTACCGGAGATGATGAAATCGAGCTCCTGACCCGCATGATAGGACAGGTGAATGGGCTTGTCCTGCTCCTCTTCCAGGTAAGGGGCGGTGACCACGAACGGCTCGGCGAGCTTGTCCTTCAGGCGAGCAGCCTTATGCAGGTACTCGAAACCAGCGCGGCGCTTGATGGAGAGGCCTTCTCCTTTGCGCGTGAGCGCATACCCGGAAAGGTGGGGGTTCTCCCCTGTCAGGATCTCGATAACGTCGACGCCCAGCTTTTTGGCGCACTTGTACAGGAACGTGAACGACAGATCCTGTTCACCAGATTCCTGCGCCTGGTACTCCGCCAGGCTGCGGCCGGTAGCATCCGCCATCTCCTGCTGGGTGAGATCCATGTCCTCGCGCAAAGCACGAATGCGCCCCGCGACCTCTTTGATGTTCGGCTCCATGAACGCATTCCTCCTTCTGTCTTCGCGCGTTCAAATCAATCCACTGTAAACAGCTAACGCAATATTCTACTTTAACCATCTAGGCTTAGAGGAATCTTGCATAATCGCCACCATAAAGTAACGCGCTTGAAACAAAGAAAAAATTACAAGAAAGTCCTTGCAAAGCAGGAGACCTTCCAGTAATATATCGGCTTGCGCGATGCGGACGTGGCTCAGCTGGTAGAGCACGACCTTGCCAAGGTCGGGGTCGCGGGTTCGAACCCCGTCGTCCGCTCCATCAATGCAAGCCGCCTTCGGGCGGCTTTTTTCATTACTTTGCTGCTTTGCTATGACCGTAACGTTGTATCGACTATGTAAGGCGCTTTCGTCACCGTGATGTTGCCCTCGATTGGACGAGCGCAACATTGGATCGACCTCCAACGCCGTCCTTCCTAGGACAAAAAGCATCGGTGTGCGGTGATGCCCTGCCCCTTGCTCATAGCAGGTTGTATTCCAGGCGTATTTCCAAACGCGTGCACGCACGACGTACCCACTACCCATCCATAACCGTTGTTTGCAGTTGCAAACAACGGAGTTGTCCCTGAGACTGACGATTTGCAGGCCTTATCCACAAAGCAGCGCCTCTAAGGGGCCCAATACGAGGACACGACTCGCGAATCGTTGATCCGACTGGCCAAACTGTAATTTACGGCAGTAATCAACACGCTGTCGGAAAGGAAGGCCCATCAAGACTCGCAACAAAAAACTGGTAGTCCACGGCACACGCTTGGCGGTACAACTGCAAAAATATTGAAGCAATCAAACGTAAGCACCGATTAGACTATGGCGACATCGTGTTGCATGCGACGAGATGCTGGGCAGCCGCGATACAAAGCTCAGCCACCGAACTGGCGTAGGCGCGGCACCGACGCAGGCACGGGCATAGCTACCGAAACTGTATAGGTACGCGAGATATAGCGAACGAAATTGAAAAAGCGGACCCGAATGGATCCGCTTTTGTTTCGATGGTGTCGGAGGCGGGATTTGAACCCGCACACCCGTATAAGTGGGCACAAGCACCTCAAGCTTGCGTGTCTGCCGTTCCACCACTCCGACATAGGGTTGCTGAAATGCAACGTTGGCTATTTTAGCCTAACCCCCACAGCTTGTGAACCCCCGAATTTGAAGAATCTTCCAAATACTGCGGATGCGAAAATGCGTCCCCGAAGCACGATACGAAGACGCTCGGGGAGGACGTAGCCTAGCGCTGGATCGTCCCGTGAGGATAAATGACCATGAGAACCAGCAACGAGATCAGAAAGACAACAGCGAAAACGATTGTGATGCGATCGAGATTCTTCTCGACGATGCTTGTACCCGTTTGCGAAGAGTAAACGGAGCTGGCGATCATATCGGAGATGCCCGTGCCCTTGCCGGAATGCAGCAGGATGAACACAATCAGGCCGGCACCGGAGATCACCAGCAGAATCAGAAAGATAATAACGAGAGGATTCAAAGCCCTATCCTTTTCTAGTCTCGAGAGGCGCAGCGGAAACATCCGCCGACCCCGTGCATGCAAGTTATAGATATTAGCTCAGGTCGGGTATGGGATGCAAGGTCAAATACCTAAAACCTGCAGCATCTACGCGGTTCGATGCAGAATCGTCCATCCAGCATCTGGGAGGCTCTCGAAAAGTTGCTACCCGGATGCCATATCGTATCCGTCGCATGTCGACTTTGCACTCCGACCCTCAAAGGGCAAGGGCAAGCCGATGCCGCAAAGCCCCAGCTTGCCGCCAACTCGCCATCCGCGCCTTCGATGAGAACGACACCGTCAAAGCGCAGCGCGCTTACTGCTGCGCAATGAGGCTGCTGGCATCCATTTCGTCCGGAGCGTCGATCCCGATGATGTCCAGCAAGCTGGGCGCGAGGTTGCAAAGCGCCCCCCGCTCGGCGACGAAGGTCAAATCCCGACCGGAGAAATCGATGAGGCTCAACGGCACGAGCGCTGTGGTGTGCGCGGTGAACGGGGAGCCGTCTTCCGCCAGCATCTTGTCAGCATTGCCGTGATCGGCGGTGAGCAGGGCAGTGCCGCCCTTGCGCTCAAGCGCGTCCAGCACCATGCCCACGCCAGCATCGACCGCCTCGACAGCGGCCACCGCGGCGGGAATGACGCCGGTATGCCCCACCATGTCGCAATTGGCGAAATTAACGATATAGACATCGGCTTCGTCAGCATCGATGGCAGCAGCGAGCGTGCGGGCCACTTCTGGTTCACTCATCTCGGGCTGCAAGTCATATGTGGCTACCTTAGGACTGGGAATGAGCACGCGCCGCTCCCCCTCCTTCGGCTCCTCCACTCCCCCGTTGAGGAAGAACGTGACATGGGCGTACTTCTCGGTTTCGGCAATGTGGTACTGGCGCAACCTCGCCGAAGCCAGCACGTCAGCCAGAACGTTTTGCGGGAACTCCTTGGGAAATGCGACCGGCGCGTCGATGGACGGGTCGTATTCCGTGAGGCAGACGAACGATACATCGGGCACATCCCCGCGATCGAAGCCATCGAACGCTCCATCGCAGAACGCATGGGAGAGTTCGCGGGCACGGTCAGGCCTGAAGTTAAAGAACACGACCGAATCACCATCGCGCACTCCACGACTATCGAACGCCACGGGGACGACGAACTCGTCGGTGATGCCTTGGTCGTAGGACTGCAGCACGGCTGTTGCGGCATCAGGCGCCTCGGAAAGACCCTGGGGATGCACAATGGCATCCCATGCCTTCCGAACACGATCCCAGCGCTTATCGCGGTCCATGGCGTAATAGCGTCCCGATATGCTGGCAATGGAGAACACGCCGTCCCTTGCCGTCGCGTTGAGCCGATCGATTTTACCCTGCAGCTCCTCGACATAGCCCTTACCGCTCGAGGGCGGCACATCGCGTCCATCGAGGAAGCAGTGCACATGCACGCTGGGGACGCCCATCGAGGCCGCCATATCGAGCAACGCATACAGGTGGACATTGTTGGAATGCACTCCACCATCGGAAAGAAGCCCCATGAGATGCAGCGACGCGCCGGGCTCGCAGGCAGAACGGAACGCGTCGATAAGCGCCTCGTTATGCTGCAATGTGCCGTCCTCGCATGCATGGTTGATGCGCGAAAGCTCCTGATGGACCACGCGCCCAGCACCGATGTTCAAATGCCCAACTTCAGAATTGCCCATCTGACCCTCGGGAAGGCCCACCGCCTTGCCCGAAGCCTGCAGCTTGATGGTGGGGCAAGTGGAAAGCACCCTGTCGAGGACCGGAGTGTTGGCAAGCGAGATGGCATTGCCGGGACCGGGCTCGGCAATGCCGAACCCGTCCATGATGATAAGCGCCGCAGGCAGATGAAGTCCATCGGTAGTACAAGCTCCCCCGGACATTACAGGCACGCCTTCACCAGGGCGATGAAGGAACCGACCTTCAGGCTGGCGCCGCCCACCAGGCCACCGTCGATGTCAGGCTGCGCAAGGAGCGATTCAACGTTGCCCACGTTCATCGATCCGCCGTACAGGATACGCAGGGAATCAGCGGTCTCCTGGCCGAACAGCTCGACAAGCGTGGCGCGAATGGCGGCGCATACCGCCTGCGCCTGCTCGGGCGTGGCGGTGCGGCCGGTGCCGATGGCCCAGATGGGCTCATAGGCGACCACGACCGTGCCCGCTTCCTCGGTGTCGACGCCCGCGAGCGCGGCGCGCACCTGGGCGCACACGAACTCCTCGGCGGTGCCATCGTCGCGC
The DNA here is from genome assembly GCA_036306585.1 of Eggerthellaceae bacterium. Lineage (GTDB taxonomy): Bacteria > Actinomycetota > Coriobacteriia > Coriobacteriales > Eggerthellaceae > Aphodovivens. The sequence continues at coordinate 208,602 of JAXJZF010000002.1, read as the reverse complement.
ACGGCGAGCGATTCGCCCACGCACACGATGGGGGCGATGTCCGCATCGATGAGAGCGCGTACCTTGCGGTTAACGTTCTCGTTGGTCTCGCCGAACATCGTGCGACGCTCGGAATGACCCACAATGCAGTATTCGCAGCCGATCTCCTTGAGCATGCTCACCGAGATCTCGCCGGTATAGGCGCCGGACGGCTCCCAATGCACGTTCTGCGCGCCCACGGCGACCTTGGTCTTATCGAAGTCAAGGACGGTTTTCGCCGGTTTCAGATCCACGTAAGGCGGGCAGATGACCACATCCACCTGCTCGTGCCATTCGCGCTCGAACTCGTTGGAGATCTCCTGCGTGAGAACCACCGCCTCGCCGACAGTGTTGTTCATCTTCCAGTTTCCCGCCATCAAAGGCTTACGAGACATATTCCCTTCCTCCTGACGCTATTTCAAAGCTTCGACGCCGGGCAATATCTCGCCCTGCACCAGCTCCATCGACGCTCCGCCGCCGGTGGAGATGAACGTCATCTTATCCGCCAAATCGAACTTATTCACCGCAGCAACACTGTCGCCGCCGCCGATGACGGTGTCAGCCTGCTGGTTGTCCGCCACCGCCTGAGCCACCGCCTTTGTGCCCGCGGCGAACGCGTCCATCTCGAACACGCCCATCGGGCCGTTCCAGAAAACGGTGCCCGCCTTCTTGATGGCATCGGCGTACAACGCAGCCGTGCCCGCGCCGATATCCAACCCCATCATGTCGTCGGGGATGGCGTTCACCGGCACCGTCTTATGGGCGGCATCCTCCGCGAAACGATCGGCCGCGACCACATCGACCGGCAACAGCAGGTCTACGCCGCGGTCCTTCGCCTTCTCCAGCATCTCGCCTGCGCGCCCGACCCAATCGTCCTCCTTCAGCGACGTCCCCACCGAAAGGCCCTTTGCCTCGAGGAACGTGAAGCACATGCCGCCGCCGATGATGAGGGTGTCGCATTTGTCGATGAGCGCGTCGATGACCTTGATCTTGTCGGATACCTTCGAACCGCCCAAGATGGCGACGAAGGGGCGCTTAGGATCATCGAGCATGTCCGTGAGAGTGGAAACCTCCTTGGCGATAAGGTAGCCAGCATAGGCGGGGAGCAGCGACGCGACTCCCGCGGTGGACGCATGGGCACGGTGCGCGGTGCCGAACGCGTCGTTGACATACACGTCGGCCAATGCGGCAAGCTGCTTACAGAATTCCGGATCGTTCTTCTTCTCGCGCCTGTCGAAGCGCAAGTTCTCAAGCAGCAGCACATCGCCGTCGCGCAGCGCGTCAGCCTTAGTCTGCGCATCGGGCCCCACCGTGTCGGAAGCGAACACGACCGGCCTGCCCAGAAGCTCGGACAGGCGCAGCGCCGCGGGGCGCAACGTGAACGCCTCCTCAAAGCCCGTGCCCGCCGGACGGCCCAGATGGCTCATCAGGATGACGCGCGCGCCATCATTCACCAGCTTCTGAACGGTGGGGAGCGCGGCGCGTATGCGCGTATCGTCAGTGACGACGCCGTCCTTCACCGGGACGTTGAAATCGACGCGCACCAGCACCTTCTTGCCAGCAGCATCGAGCGAATCGATGGTCTTGATATCGGACATACAGCCTCCGTTCGAATGTCCCTATAAAAGCAAAAGCGGGCGGCACGAAGCCGCCCGCAAAAAACTAGAGCAGAATCTTAACGAGATCCTTCACGCGGTTGCTGTAACCCCACTCGTTGTCGTACCAGCTGACGACCTTCACCAGGTTGCTCTTGCCGCCCATGACCATGGTCAGCAGACTGTCGAAAATGGAGGAATGCGAGTCGCCCACGATGTCGATCGACACGATAGGATCGGTCTGGTACTCCAGCACGCCGGCCAACGGGCCCTCGGCAGCGGCCTTCATAGCAGCGTTGATCTCATCGGCAGAGACCTCGCGCTCGAGCTCGACCGTCAAGTCGACCATGGAGCCGTCAGGCGTGGGAACACGGGTGGCGAAACCGTCCAGCTTGCCCTTCAGCTCGGGCAGCACCAACGAGACCGCACGTGCGGCGCCCGTGGTAGTGGGGATCATCGACATGGCAGCGGCGCGCGCACGACGCAGGTCCTTATGCGGCAGGTCGAGGATCTTCTGATCGTTGGTGTAAGCGTGGATGGTGTTCATGTAGCCGCGCTTGATGCCGAAGTTCTCCATGAGCACCTTCGCCACCGGAGCCAGGCAGTTGGTGGTGCAGGAGGCATTGGAAATGATGTTGTGCTTCTCTTTGTCGTAATCGCCGTCGTTCACACCCATAACGATGGTGATGTCCTCGCCCTTCGCCGGGCAGGTGATGACGACCTTCTTAGCGCCTGCCTTGATGTGCTTGGATGCAAGCTCGCCGGTCTTGAAGATGCCGGTGGATTCGACGACCACGTCGACGCCCAGCTCGCCCCAGGGAAGGTTCTCGGGGTCGCGCTCGCACAGCACCTTAACCGCATGGCCGTCGGCCACGAATCCATCCTCGGTCACCTCGACGGCGTCGTAGGCGCGACCGTGGACGGAGTCGTACTTCAGCAGGTGAGCCATGGTGGGAATGTCGCCCAGGTCGTTCACCGCCACGACCTCGATCTCAGGGTCTTTGGCCATTGCGCGGAACACCAGACGGCCGATGCGGCCGAATCCGTTGATGCCTACCTTGATTGCCATGCGGAACTCCTTTCGAAAGGTTGAAGCATCCGCCCTTTTGGCGGAATTGCTCGCACGACTTCATGTTACCGCAAATAGCCCTGAAGCGGGCGGCTATCAGGCGGATGGCCGGCATGGGGACCGCTTGCGCAGAGCAAGCGGGATACCGTTGCTTCGGGGCTGAGCTGCAGGCAGAGCGCATTGAAAAGGACCGCCTGCGGCTTATTCGGAAAGCTCTGCCGCCATCTTCTCAATGCGGCGCACGCGGTGGTACACGGCCGATTTTGACAGAGGAGGGTCGGCCATCTGGCCAAGTTCCTTCAGCGATGCATTGGGGTTCGCCACGCGCAGGCGGATGAACTGCTGCAGCGCCTCAGGCAGGGTCTCGATGCGCCGATGCTCTAAAACAGTGCGGATTGCCAGCATCTGGTCGAACGCGGCGTCGGTTGCCTTCGCCTGGTTGGCCATCTCCGCGTTGATAGTGCGATTAACGTCGTTGCGCACGCTTTTGATTACGCGCTGGTTCTCCATCTCGAGCGCTGCCTTATGGGCGCCGGCATATGCGAGGAACTCCATGATGGCCGCGCCGCTTTTCAGATACACCATGTAGCTGCTGCGCCGCTGCATGACGCGCGCGGCGATCCCCTTGCGCGCCATGAGCTCCACCAGTCCCTGGGCCATCGGCTCGGTTTCGACCGTGATCTCGAAGTGGAAGTCGCCACGGGGGTTCGAGACGAACCCGCTCCCCAGAAACGCGCCGCGCAGATAGGCAGCCGCACAGCATTGTTTCTCAACCAAAGCGGGCTTGATGCCAGGCTCGAGCCCTCCATTGGCCGACAGCACGCCCATATCCGCAAGCGCCTCGGCAAGCTGCGGTTGCGTGGGCGCATTGATGAGGTAGTTCGGCGTCTGATGCAGCACGCTGCGACGCACGGTGAGGTCGGTTTTCAAATGATAGAGCGAATGCAAGTGGCCGATGACCAAGCGCGCCACAGCGGGAACATCCGTGGCAACCTCGACGCGGTAACGGCCCTGCCCGGAAAGGAACAGCGTGCCCTCGATGCGTACCAATGCGGCAAGCGTGGCCTTATCGCAATGCGAGCATACAGGCGGCACGTGCGCCAGTTCGTTTTTTACCACCGACGTGAACGACATAGCTTCAATACCCTCAAGAACGCATCGCGCAAAGCAGCGGGATCGTGCCACGTCGGCCGCTGCGGGTCGACGAGGTTGCGCGCCAAAACGACGGTGCCCTGCTCTTGGATGGCGCGCGCATCCTGGTAGGTGATGGCGACGGGGCGGATACGCTGGGCTTCCGGGTCGGATGAGCCGCCGTCCCATCCATCGGAATGCTCGCTCACCGCTGCCGCGAACGCCTCGTCGGTGAGCCCGTCGAGGGAAAGCCCATGGGGAACATGCACCAGCATGTAGTCGATCAGCCCGCGCATGCCATGGTCGCACAGCGCCTCGTAATGCTCGCGAGCGGTGAGGCCCCAGGTCTCACCTTGCATGTCGGCTAGAGAGCACACGAACACGCACGCGCCCCGCGAATCGCGGATAGCATCCACGACCCCGGGAACCAGCAGATTGGGGATGATGGAGGTAAACAGCGAGCCGGGCCCGAGCACGATAAGGTCGGCGTCCCTGATGGCGTCGAGCGCGGGGCGGTAGGCTTCGATATGGATCCCATGCAGGCTCACGCGCTCCAAAGCCGTGCGCGAATGGCACGCCACCGCCTGCCCCTCAAGCTCGCGACCGTCACGTGTCGTCGCGGACAGCGTCACGCGATCCAGCGTGGATGGGTACACCTTGCCCCGCGCATGGAGAAGCCGCTCGCAAATCTGGATGGCCTCGGGAAACGACCCGGTAGCATCCTCCAACGCAGACAGCATGAGGTTGCCCAGAGTGTGGTTATGTGCGAATGTGAAGCGGTATTTGAACGCGCGCGTGAGCGGATCGTCAGGGTCCGCCGCCAGTGCAGCAATGCATTTGCGGATGTCACCGGGCGGGGTGACGTTCGCCTCCTCGCGAAGGATACCCGTCGACCCACCATCATCTGCCATAGCGACGATGGCGCTCGTTGAGGCGCCCAGGGACAGCAGCGTGCGCAGGGAAACGGGCGCGCCCGTGCCGCCGCCGATCACGACGGCGTTCACATGCTCTTGGATTTCATCGTCGTACGCCGCTTCAAGCGCCGCGAACGCCGCAGTCGCCGAAGCTTCGAGCACAAAGGGGGCATCGTTGGGACTCGGGACGAACTCCATGGGGGCTAGTTCCCCTCCCCCTGCTCATACGCATCGTTCTTCGCCACCAACGACCCGTCGGCGCGCTCGGCCAAGCTCAGGTCTCGATGCGCGATGCTCACGCGATAACCGTGCGACCGCAGATAGTCGGCGGTGTTCTCGGCGATAGCGACGCTGCGGTGCTGACCGCCGGTGCAACCGATGGCAATGGCAAGCTGCTGCTTTCCTTCCTTGACATAGCCCGGCATCACACAATCAAGCAACGAGCGCCAGCACGTGAGGAACCCTTCGGTTTCCTTGCGATACAGCACATAGTCGCGCACTGGGGCGTCCAGCCCGGTAAGGTGGCGCAGCTCGGGATCGTAATAAGGGTTGGGAAGGAAGCGGACATCGATGACGAGGTCGGCATCGAGGGGGGCACCGTGCTTGAAACCGAACGAATAGACGGTCACCGCCAAGCCCGAGCGTTCCTCGCCAGGGGCGAACAGAGCGCGGATAGTCGCCTTCAACTGCGGCGGCAGCATGTTGGTGGTGTCGATGACATGGTGCGCGGAATCGCGCAGCTGGCCCAAAAGCTCGCGCTCGCGCTTGATGCCCTGCGCAATCGAAGCCCCGTCGGCGCACAGCGGATGGCGGCGGCGGCTGGATTTATAACGGGCGATGAGCTTCTCATCGGCTGCATCCAGGAACAGCACCCGGTAGTCGATGCCCTTGTCCTTCAGCGAGGCAAGCTCGCCCATCAAGCTGGAGAAGAAGCTGCGGTTGCGCGCGTCGCACACCACGGCGATCCGCCGGTGGCCGTCGGGTTGGCCGGGCAGACCCGTGATGGACAGCAGCTCGCCGATGAGGCTGGCGGGAAGGTTATCGACGCAGAAATAGCCCAGGTCCTCGAACGTGTGCATCGCCTCGGTTCGGCCTGCGCCGCTCATGCCGGTCACGATAACCAATTCGGGCATGCGCGACATGTCGATAGGCTCCTCCTCTTTCGGCTTGACCTCTGCGTCGGTCATGCTTCGCTCCCCTCTGCCGGCTGGCGGCCTTGCGTTGCTTCGATGGCGGATTGCCCGCCTGACTCAGTATTATACTGCCTGAGCACCCGGTAGGCCTCCTCGGCGACTTCGTCGGGCACCCCTTTCACCTCTTTGATTTCCTCAAGCGTGGCCTCCCTTAGGCGCTTGAACGATTTGAAATGCTTCATGAGCGCTTTCTTGCGCACTGGTCCCAGCCCGGGAACCTCGTCGAGAATGGATGCGGTCATGCCCTTGCCGCGCAGCTCGCGGTGGAAGGTGATGGCAAAGCGGTGGGCTTCGTCGCGCACCTGCTTCACCAAGTACAGCGAAGCCGACCCACTAGGCAGCACCACCGGTCCGCTATCCTGCCAAGGGACGAACAGCTCCTCGTCGCGTTTCGCCAAACCGCACAGGGCGATGTCATGGACGCCCATCTCGTCGAACTGCTCCAACGCAGCGGTGAGCTGGGGTTTGCCGCCGTCGAGGATGATCAAGTCAGGCTTCGAGCCGAAACGCTCGTCGGCCATGCGCTCGAGACTGTAGCGGCGCCCAAGCACCTCCTGCATGCTTAAGAAGTCGTTGGCCTCATCGAGCGGGGTCTTGATCTTGAAACGGCGGTACTGGTTTTTATCGGGTTTGCCGCCGGTGAACACCACCATCGACGCCACGGTGTAGGAGCCGTGGATTGTTGAGATGTCGAAGCACTCGATGCGCATCGGCGGCGCTTCGAGCGCCAACGCGCTTTCCAGCTGCAGCAGGGCATCGTTGATACGCTTGTCCTCGTAGTTGGTGCGCACCTTGTAGCGCATGAGCGTATGCTTGGCGTTGGTTTCCGCCATTTCCACGAGCTCGGCTTTCTCGCCCTTCTGCGGTGCCACGAAGCGAACTTTCGCCCCATGGGGGCTCGCAAGCTTCTCGGTGAGCCAGTGCTCCATCGCCTGCGCGTCCTCAGGAGCCTCACGCACGATCACCTCGTGGGGGATGGAGGTGGTGGCGTCGTAATAGCGCAGGAGGAACATATGCAGCAGATCGTCGTCGGGGACGTCCTTGCCACGGTTGAGCACGAACTCGTTCGAGTTGATGATGCGCCCCTCGCGCACCATGAGCACATGGACGCCGGCGATGGTCTCCTCGCGAAAGAACCCGATGACATCAGCATTGAGGTTGCGCGAGGAGACCGCGTGCTGCTTATCGGACAGCGCGTTGATGGTGTCGATACGCGACTTGATGCGTCCTGCTCGTTCGAAATCGAGGTCGGCTGCCGCTTCTGCCATCTCCTCGGAAAGCTCGTCGAGAAACTCGCGGTGGTTGCCGGCCAGGAACCGCTCGATCTTCCGAACGTTCTCGGCGTACTGCTCGGGCGTGATCTGCCCGCAGCACGCCCCGGGGCCCAAGCCCACATGCGCGTCGAAGCAGGGCCGCACGCCGCGCTTCATCACGGCAAGCTCGTCCTTTTCCAGTTGCCGCTTCAGCTGGCGCCAGTCAGCGCAGCTGGCCGCACATAACGGCACCACCTTGCGCGCGATGTCCACCATCCGTCGCGCGGCGCGGCTGTCGGTGTAGGGCCCGAAGTAACGCGTGTCGGCCCGATGTCTCTCGCGCGTGTACTTGATGGCGGGAAACACATCGCCTTTCGTGAGCGCGATGAACGGGTAGGACTTATCGTCTTTGAAGTCGGCGTTGAAGAACGGGCTGTGCTGGTTGATAAGGTTTTTCTCGAGGACCAGCGACTCGTGCTCGTTTTCCACGACGATGTAGTCGAAGCTGTCGATCTGGTCGACGAGCAGGGGGATCTTCGCGCGATCATCCTGGAAGTTCACGTATTGGCGCATGCGGGCGCGCAGCTGTTTGGCCTTGCCGACGTAGATCACTTGACCTGCGGAGTCCTTCCACAGGTACACGCCGGGTAGTGCCGGCACGTTGTCAAGCTCGCGCTTGATGCGCTCGATTTTCCGGCTGAGCTGTTCGGGCGTCTCGCGCGTTCCCCACCCTGCAGGCGCCGGAGCGGAAACGCCATGCCCCAGCTCGGGAAGCGCATCGTGCTCGCCGAGCCGCTCGACGCCCCCTGCATCGGCCTGCGGGCCGTCTGCAGTATCGTTTTCGACGGGTTGGAGGTGCTCGGAATGGGATGCGTTCTTGTCCATAGGCGGTTCTAGCTTCAGTCGATTGAGGAGCAGGGAGGCTCTGGCGAACGGGGACGCCTAGCGCTCGGCGGGCATGTGCGGCGCAGGCGGCACCGGGGTCTTCTTCTTGCCGTGATGGTGCTGGCTTTCGAACAGCCCGTCGTAGGCAAGCTCGTCGGTGCCATCGATGATGTCGAGCGCCTTTTGGCACGACGTGCGACGGCGGCGATCCATACCGGTCAGGGACACATAGGATTCCATGTCCTCGATGGTCTGCACCAAGTCGGCACGCTTAACGCGGGAGGCAAGGCTGTTACCCTTGATACGCTCGATGAAATCGAAGAACTCCTCGCCCGCGCGCCGCTTCAGGCACACGCATGCTTCGACGACCTCGTCGGGGAACTGCGCGAAACGAAGGTCCTCCTCGGTGACCTTACCGGTGTCCAGCGCATCGCACAGGTACGCGACGCACGCCTCTTCCTCGGTATCGAACGAGCGAGCGGTCGCTGCATAATGTTCGAACGCCGGGCCGCCGGTGCGCGCTATTTCACCAACGTGCGCCTTCTGTGCTAGATTGGCCGCCAATGCAGTAAGGCTGGAATTGAACATGGGAGCATCCTCGATTCGCTTGCATGCCGTTGTCTTTCGTCTCAATGGTAGCACGACTGCCGCATTATGAAGCCACCGTGCCGCCGGCAGCGCGAAGCTTGCGGTATGGTGGGAAAACAATACGGTTGCCAAGCGAAGGGGGTCCATGAAACTTCTGCACATAGCCGACCTGCATATCGGGAAGACGATGAACGGCTTCTCTCTTTTGGAGGATCAGCGATACGCCCTCGCCCACGTCATCGAGATCGCGTGCGAGCGCAACGTCGACGCGTTGCTGCTCGCCGGCGACCTGTACGACAAGACGACACCAAGTGCCGAAGCGGTCGCGCTGCTCGATTGGTTTTTCGATCAGGTGCTCGACGCGGGCCTGACCTGCTTCGCAATACCGGGCAACCACGATTCCGCCGAACGCGTCGCCTACGCTCAAGGCCCGCTCGCACGGGAGGGCATCTATGTCGCGCCCCTGTTCGAAGGAAAGCTGGAGCCTATCCGCATGGAGGACGAATACGGAACGGTCGCCTTCTGGCTGCTCCCCTTCCTCAAACCAGCCAACGTCCGCCCGCTCTATCCCAACGCCGAAATCGGCACCGACTACACCGAAGCCGTCAGGGCGGTGCTCCAGGCGAACCCGCCTGCAGCAGACGAGCGCAACGTGCTGCTGTGCCATCAATTCGTGGTCTCGGGGGGCTCCGAACCGCTGCGCAGCGACTCGGAGCTGCAGGTCGGGGGTCTCGATGCCGTCGACGTCGGAGTGTTCGAAGCCTATGATTACGTTGCCCTGGGACATATTCATCGGCCGCAGCGCATCGGCCGCGACGCCGTGCGCTATGCCGGTTCGCTGCTGAAGTACTCCGCCTCGGAAGCGGCCTACCCCAAGTCCGCCGTACTGGTGGAACTTGGCCGAATCGGACAACCTCCCGCAATCGAGTTGGCACCCATTCCCCCGCTGCACGACATGCGCTGCGTGACCGGCCCGCTCGAGGAGCTTTTGGCTCCCGAGGTGGCGGGTTCTGCAGATACGCAGGATTATCTTTACGTCACGCTCACCGACGAAAATCCTCGCATCGACGCGCTTGCCCGCCTGCGCAGCGTGTACCCCAACGTGATGGCACTGGAATACGTGCGCACCGCTGCGCCGCGCATCGACGAAAGCGTCGCATCCGCCAAGCCTGAAGAGCAAAAGCTCCCAGACGCCTTCCAGATGTTCGAGGAGTTCTTCGAGCGCCAAACCGGAAGCCCGCTCACGCGACAGCAGGAAAAGCTCGCAAGGGAAACGCTCGATAGGCACCGCCGCCAGGCTGCCGAGCAAGACGACTCGCCCGCCATCGACGCCGGGAAGGAGCTGCGATGAAACCGCTGGACCTCACCATGTGCGCATTCGGTCCATACGCTGGGGAAACGTATCTGCCTCTTTCAGAGTTGGGCAACGACGGTCTCTACCTCATCTGCGGCGACACCGGCGCCGGCAAGACCACCATCTTCGATGCGGTCGCGTTCGCGTTGTTCGGCGAGACGTCAGGGACCTCCCGCGACGTCAAAACGCTGCGAAGCGACTTCGCCAACCCCGACACACCGACCTTCGTCGAGCTGCGCTTCGAATACAAAGGATCCGTGCATCGCATTCGCCGCACCCCGTACTACCTGCGCCGCAAGAAGAGAGGCGAAGGCTACACCGCCATCCAGCCAACCGTCGAGTACGAGGCGCCCGGCAAAACCGCCATCACCAAGATCTCCGACGCCAACGCCGCCATAGAAGCGCTGCTGGGCATCGACCGCGACCAGTTCTCGCAGATCGTGATGATCGCGCAGGGCGAGTTCCGGCGCTTGCTCACCGCCCCCACCAAAGAGCGCGCCGCGATCTTCCGCAAGCTGTTCGGCACGGAATACCTAGCGCGCTTCCAAGACGAGCTGCAGGAGGAGAAGCGCTCGCTGCAGATCGGCTACAGCACGCTCAGGCAAACCACCGAGATGCTCGCCGACCAGGCTGACCTCGGCGACGCAACGCCTCGAGCGCTGAAGCGACAGGACCTGTTCGAGCACGATGCGCTCACCATCGATGCGCTTGCGGACCTCGTCGCCGACCAAAACGCCGAGGACTCCTCCAAACTGCAGGACGAAGACGCCCGTATCGAGCAGACGCGATCTCAGCTTTCGGAAGTTGATAGGAAGCTCGGGTTGGCGCAGCAAGCGGAAGCAGCGCGAACGGCCATGCTGCAGGCACGCCGGCAGATCGCCCAAACGCAAGCGTCCCTGGAGCAGCAGGAGGCAGCGCTTGCCCAATGCGAGAAACTCGGCCCCCGCCGCGACGACATCACCCACAAGATCGCCGCTGAAGAAGCCGCACTGCCTTCCTACGAACGGCTGGAGACCGCCCGCCAGGAGCACGGGCGCATAGTCGCCGATCGCGACAAAGCCCAGACCCTGCTGCAGCAAGCCGCCGCTTCCCGCGACGAGCTCCAGGAGCGCCTCGAGCAAACGCGCAGCGCACTCGAATCGTTCACCGACACCGGCGAGCAGATCGCCCAACACCAGGCAGCCTTGCAGAAGGCGCGCGATGCCGCCGAGCAAGCGCAACGGACATCGAAAGCGTTCGAGCAGGCGCGAAACGCCCGCGCGGCGGCACAGCAGCGCTATGAGAAGTTACGCACCGAGAACCGCGCCGCCGCGAAACGCCACCTCGAAGCCCAGCAGCTGCGCCTGGACGGGCAGGCGGGATTGCTCGCCCAGACGCTCGAGCCCGGGATCGCCTGCCCCGTATGCGGCTCGACCGAGCACCCCCGCCCCGCCAAACCGGCTGCGCACATGCCCTCAAAAGACGAGGTGGAGCAGCTTCGGACTGCAGCCCAGGTCGCGGCTGACAAGGCGCAGGATGCGTCCAACAAGGCGTCTGCAGCCCTAGCGCTAGAACGCAAAGCGAAAGAAGAGCTTACCGCATTCCTTGATGTCCGCCACCTAGCGTCCGACGACCCGCAAACGCTGCTGCATGCCGCTGCGGAGCTGCATGCCACCGCACGTGACGAGCAGGCGCGCGAGACCGCGGAGATCGACAGGCTCGCATCCATGAAACAGGCCCAAGAGCAAGCTAAAGTGCAAAAGGAGAAGCTGCAGAAGCAAGTCGAGCAGGCAACGAAACTCCACGAGCAGGCAGCGCAAGCGCTCAACGACGCGACCAGGAAACTGGCGGCCAACGAAGCGTCCATCGCCGAATTGCAAGGGCATGTGTCCTACCCCGGCATCCTGGAAGCACGTGCGTCGCTTGCTACCCTCAAAAACGAGCTGAAGCGGCTTTCCGACCAGCAGGAAGCAGCGGAAGCCGCCGTGAGGAAGTCAACTTCCGCCATCGAGCAGCTCAACGCCCGTTGCGAGGCGTACGCCAAAACCATGGAGGGAGCCGAAGGCATCGAGATGGCGCAGGAGACGTTGGCGAGAGAGTGTCTGAGCGCCTCCTTGCAGCAATCCCGCCGCACGCGCGACACCGTGTCCGCACGGTTGCATGCGAACCTGCGAATTGCAGAATCGCTCGATCGCATGCGCGGCCAAAGCCAGGATATCGAACAGCGCTTCGGGCAAATCGCGGTGCTCGCCGACGCGGCAAGCGGCAAGCTGCCGGGCACGGAACGGGTTGCGTTCGAAACCTACGTGCAGGGCATTTACTTCGACCGCATAATCGCAGCTGCTAATAAAAGGCTCGAGATGATGTCGTCGGGCCGCTATTTACTGCAAAGACGTAGGGATGCCAGCACGAAACGAGGCCAATCGGGGCTCGATCTCGACGTGTTCGACCATTACACCGGAAAAGCGCGCGATGCCTCCTCGCTTTCGGGAGGGGAATCATTCGAAGCGTCGCTGTCCCTTGCCCTGGGGCTTTCCGACGTGGTCCAAAGCAGCGCAGGGGGCGTGCAGCTGGACACGATGTTCATCGACGAGGGCTTCGGCTCGCTCGACCCTGACGCATTGCAGCAGGCCATACGCATGCTGTCCACGCTCTCGGGAGGCGGGAAGCTCATCGGGATCATTAGCCACGTGGAAGAGCTGAAGGAAGCCATCGACCGCAAGATCGTGGTCTCTGCGGGAAGCACGGGATCCTCCGTGTCGTTCGAATGGTAGACGATGGCCCGGCGAAAGCACGACGGGCTATCCGGTCAAGCCTCTAGATCAAGCTTCCCCCGCAGCTGGAGCCGAAGCCGGCAGCGCAGCTATAGCATATGGGATTGATGCGGATCTGGCGCGGCGGAAGCTGTCCGTCGGCGATATCGCGCACCGTGGCGTCGTGCGCGTCGATCTGCAGCGGCAGCTCGAGCACATGGTTGACCTCGCAATCGTACAGGCGACCGTCGACGTCAACGTTCACCTGATTCAAGCACATCATGCGCGTGACCGCCATGGCGTTGAAGTTATCGGCGAGCAGGGCCAGATAGCCGTCGAACGTGCCGGAGTCCAGAAGATCGTCGGCGAAACGCCCCAGCGCGTAGTTGTTGAAAGCCAGCAGGTTGTCAAACTGGACGTGCTCATCCTGCTCGAGCCGCACGCGATACGCGTCCTCGATCATGCTCTGCGGCCACGGCAGGAACGGTCCGGCGACGTTGTAGACGAGATCGAGCACGAGGCCATTCCCCTGCGAATAACCCAGCTCGTTGAGCGCACGCACCGTCTCCATTGCACGCTTGAACACGCCTTTGCCGCGTTGCAAGTCGGCGTTCGATTCATCGTAGAACGGAATGGACGCCACCACGTGCGCTCCGGTTTCCGCATATGCTTCCAGCAGGTTGCGATTGCGCCCATTGCCGTACAGCGTAAGGTTGGAGCGGACGATCACGCTGCCCAGCTTCGCCGCCTCACGCAGGAACCACTCGAAATCGGGATGCAGCTCAGGCGATCCGCCAGTGATGTCCATGGTTTCGAAGCCGCCTGCCTTGAAGGCATCCAAGCACGCCTGCATGGTTTCGCGTGACATGCGCTCTTCGTTTTTCGGACCGCACTCCAGATAGCAATGGCGGCACTGCAGGTTGCACGCGTAGGTGATGTTCACCTGCATCGTCGTCTGCTTCTCATGGGTTTCCAGCAGCGACGGCTCGCCAACGCGCTCGCCGAAGGTGACGTAGCCCAGCTTTTCATACCGGTCGTTCAGAAGAGCGAGGTCGACGCGCTTCTTACCCGTCCGCACATCCAACGCAAGCTGGGCGCATTCCTGATCGAACGGCCCCAAGTGCGCCCCGCGCTCGCTGATTTCAAAATACTTGCCGTAGCGGGAGGCTTTCAGCATCAACGCGGTATTTCCACTCACTGCCAGCGGCTTGCCCTTGATGAATCGAATATCCGCATCGAAATCGAAATAGCGCGGCATTTCGGGCATGCCGCCCAAGTACACAGCGCTTAGCCCGTAGTTCTCCTCAGTATCCTCCAGCCCATCGACCTTGATGGCGCGCACAGTGCGCGACGTGAACGTGGTGAAGCCCAATTTCGTCTCCAGTACCAAATCGCCCACGTGCATGTCGTCGACAACGGTGAAGACGAAATGGGGCCAGCCGGCCTTGAACATCTTCTGCTTGAAGTCCTCCACATACAGCGCGCCTCCCAGGCATTCGCCCACCAGCACCGGGTCGCGGCGAAGCTCCTCCGGAATGCGCCGATCGGAATAGGTGTCCGAGAAGTACAGCTCGCCGCCCGGCTTCAGCACGCGGAACACCTCGGCAAGGACCAGGTCCTTGAACGGTGACAGGTTCACCACGCAATTGGAAACGACCAGATCGATGCTCTCATCCTCGATGCCCACCGAAGCGAGGTCTTCGATATAGCCCAGTTTGAACTCGACGTTGCTTCGCTCGTAGCCGAAACGACGCGCCTGCTCCTCTTGGTGGCGGCGGGCAACCTCCAGCTGCGATTCGGTCATGTCGACGCCGATCACGCGGCCTTTCGGCCCGACGAGCTTCGACAGGATGTACACATCACGGCCGGTTCCGCAGCCCAGATCCAACACGGTCGCACCCTCGAGCGCTGGCGGGATGGGGGAACCGCACCCGTAGAAACGCTCGATGATCTCATCGGCGATGAGCGGCATGACGTCCAGCACGTAGCGGGGCGGAGTATCGGACGAGCAGCACGTGGCATTGGTCTTCAAATCGTCGGAACCTCCCAGCACGCTGCCGTAGTAGTTCTTCACCTCGTCATGGATGGTCGTGGATTGCATGGGCTTTGTCCTTTTTCGCAAGTAGAGGCGGCAGGGCATCCCCTGCCGCCTCGGTTTACTCGATATCCCGCAATCAGGCGGCTATTCCTTTTCCTCGAGCGTATCGTAGCGCGAGGCGCGGCCACCGTTGCGGCGCCCCTCGTCGGCAAAGCCGAAGCACTCGGTGAAGATGATGCGGCACTTCAAGTTGTGCTTCGTCTTGATGGCGTCAACCGCTTCGTCGACTGCATCCCCCATGATCTCGGATGGGCAGGTGGCGCGAGCGTTCACGACGATGGCGATGCCGGAATACCTCTGATCGAGCTTGCGTTCGTACTCGATATCGTAGTCGACGCCCAGAAGCGAGGCTTTCACGAAATCCTCGCCTTCGCCGGCGGCGAACAGCTTCAGATGCGGGGCGTTACCCTTCGCGGCGATGAGCTCGTCGCGGATCGCCTCGATGAAATCATCAATCACCTGGTTGAAGTCGATGTTCCTGTCATCACGTTCTTCAGCGAAGAAGCGGCGGTTGTACCAGCACATCTTCTCTTCCGCAGCATTGAACTCATCTGAGCCGTAGCCGATCTCGCGGTGCTCGGCGGGGGAACGATGTTCCATGAGGTAGTCGACTACGGCCTCGACGCCCTCCCCCGTGCGAGCGGACATGGCCATGACGGGAATGTCGGGGTAGGCCTTCTTGATGAAGGCGATGTCGCGCTCTTTCTCGTCATCGTCGATGAGATCGATCTTGTTGAGCACGATCAAATCGGCTTCCGCCATCTGCGCATCCAGCAAGAAGCGCATCTCCTCCGGAAGGTTGATGTCCTCATGCTCGGGCAGGATCATGCGAAGGCGCACCGGATCGACGATGCAGGTGAAAGGCAGCAGGTCGTACTTGTCAGGGTACTTCTCCTTCAGCTGGATGTACACATGGTCGAGCGCCCCGATGCCGCAGCCGGGGATGTCGGACATGACCACATCGGCGCCGGTGCTAGCCAGACGGTCGATATGTGCGACCAGGTCGTCGTTGACGTAGCAGATGCAGTCGCCCGTGATCTCGGTGATGTCGATATCTGCCGTACGGGTGTAATCGGCATCCACGAGGTTCTTCGCGCCAAGGTCGTTGGCGATGACGGCGCCTTTGCCGTACTTCTTGTTGACGACGCGCCCCATGGCTATCATCGTGGTGGTTTTACCCGACCCGAGAAATCCGCTGACGATAACGTACTTGGTCTTCCCCATGAAACCAGCCCCTCCCTCTCGCAAACAACGCATAGTGCTCGTGTGCAATCCACGAACGTTAGATATGGTACAACCACTATTCGACATTGTCCATTATTTTGAAACATAGTCGGCAATACGCAAGTCAAGTTGGGCTAAACACGGTGCGTAGAGCAACGCGGAATGCCGATCGCCCGTCGAAACAGAAACGGCGACCCGAAGGTCGCCGTAACGTTCATGGTCGGGACGACAGGATTCGAACCTGCGACATCCTGCTCCCAAAGCAGGCGCGCTACCAGACTGCGCCACGTCCCGTTGGCGCGGAAGCATCGCAAAGAGCGACTTCCATAAAAGGCCAACGACGATTATATCGTGGCGCCCGTCCATCAACAAGCCGCTAAATCAAACCCGCAGGCGCTGACAAACCGTCCTCCGACGAATCCACTTGGAGTTACTTCGCCATATACAGAGATGGCGAGTTGCGCTCTTTCTCAATCTCGAGCATGAGAGCGGAGCTCTTCTGCTCGCAATCTTTGAGAGGCGTCGACATCGCGTCGAATTCCTAGGGCGTGTAACGCTGCGCGTGTCGGCTGCGCGTGGAGAAGCACTCGACAATGCCTTGGTTTTCAACCCGCGCCCGTAACGGGCGAATATCTCGTTGCGCGCCAAGTGAAGCCCCCCCCAGCGACAGACCCTCCGATTCGGAACGCGAGTAGGAGGGGGGTGTTGATGTCGGGCAGCACGTACTCGTTCGGGCAGCCGAAATTGTCGTAGACGGACACGTTATCGGGCGCCACGAAGGTGACTTTCACTCCGCCCGAACACCCGGAGCCCTCGGTAGGCTGCAGCCGCACCGTGCGAAACGCGTCTTCGGCATCCCGAGCGTGGAACGGTAGGAAATCTTGCATATCGAACGATGCTCGGAATAAATATTGGAGTAGATCTCCTGGAGCACCTGCGCCAGCCCATTATCGAAAATATCGCAAAACCTGCCATTGCACGCCGACAAACGCAGACGCGTCGATGCCGTCCCTGATGCCGACCAGACACACGGGGACGACCGTGAGCTTCAAGAGCTCTTCCACATCGGACAGCTAATGCCTTCTGGCGCTTTCGCCGCCGTCGGAGCCGATCTCGATGACCCGGAATTGCTCCTGGGCTACATTCGCCGGATCTCCCCTGCCTTGCAAAGCGAACTGCACGCACATGGTCACACCGTAGAACGCGGAATTATCGATCTGCGACATGGCGATGAAATACGAGTTCATCCCATAGTCGGGCGCCCAGCACGCCTCGAACCAAACATAGGGCCTCGACTTTCCCAGCATGGGCATAGCGGCAACATTAAACCCTGCATTACTTTAGACAGGGTAGGGCGAAATCATTGTGAACCATTATTCCGCAATACTGCTCACCTGGCATTTCTCGAAAAAAGAAGCAGGCCAGCTGGAATAACCAGCTGGCCTGCAGATTCGCCTTGGAGCGGGTGACGGGAATCGAACCCGCGTCAGAAGCTTGGAAGGCTTCGGTTCTACCATTGAACCACACCCGCATGCTCACGCCATTTAAGCGCGAGGGTTATTGTACCGCAAGATGCATGGGTTTTGCAGCGAAATTATGCCTGCTGCGCTTCAAGCTTCTGCTTAAGCGCTCGCAGCGCGTTGCCTCGATGCGAGATGGCGTTCTTCTCATCACCGGGCACCTCGGCAAGCGACAACCCGTCGAGCTGATCAGGATAGAACAGCGGATCGTAGCCGAAACCATACTCGCCGTGCGCCTCGTTGCCGATGCGGCCCTCGATGGTGCCGCGCGCATTCACCTCGGTGCCGTCTTCGAGCAGCAGCACCAACGTGCATACGAAACGCGCCCTGCGTTCTGCGTCGGGAATATCCGCTAGCTCAGCCAGAAGCTTCTCGTTGTTGGCGGCATCGTCGCACGGCTCTCCCGCGTAGCGGGCGGAATGGACGCCAGGGGCTCCGTCCAGCGCATCGACTTCCAAACCGGAATCGTCGGCTATCACGGCGCAACCGGGGCACAGCTCGTGCGCGGCATGCGCTTTAATGCGTGCGTTACCCAAAAACGTTTCCGCATCCTCCACCGGATCAGACTCCACGCCGGCTTCGCGCAGGGTCTTGAACTCCCATCCGGGAAACGGCAGCGCTTCGGAGATTTCTTGTGCCTTGTGCGCATTGTTGCTGGCTATAACCACGGTTTTCATACGGTAATCCTTTCTAGGAACGGGCGCCGTCAGCGCACCGGCGGCAACTCCACATGCTTGACGAACTCGAGCGGGCGACGAAACACCCTTCCGCCGAACGAGCGGAACTCGTCAACGTCCTCGCCGGTGGTGTAGAAGCGAAGATCGGGGACGCTTCCAGCCGGAGCGAGCGCGCCTTTACGGGACAGGATGTCCTTAACGTCGCGCGCCGCCTCCTTCGCCGACGAGATGAGCGTCACTTCGCGACCGACGACGGTGCCGATAAGCGCCTTCAGAAGCGGGTAATGTGTGCATCCGAGAACAAGCGTATCGATGCCGCAACGGCGCAGCGGCTCCAAGTATTCCTTGGCGATCTCCTGAAACGCAGGGCGGATGTAGACCTTCGAGGCGAGCGAGGTGTAATCCTCCACTGGACCTTCCGCCATGCGGATACCGCGTTCGGCGATCTCCACGAACCTCGGCGTTGCCGTGGAAAACACCGTGATGCCGGCGTCGATATGGCGTATGGCGTTCGCGTACGCATCGGACTCGATGGTGGCTTTCGTGGCGATGACGCCCACGCGACGGTTGCGCGTCGCATGAACGGCAGCACGCGCACCGGGCTCGACCACGCCGATGACGGGAACCGGAAACGTTTTCTGGGCATGCGCCAACCCGGCAGCGGTCGCGGTGTTGCAGGCGATGACGATCATCTTCACGCCCTGAACGACCAGCCACGAGCCGATCTGCTGGACGAACCCGTCCACCTCTTCCAAGGAACGGGGGCCATAGGGGCAGCGCGCCGAATCCCCTAGGTACACCAGCGATTCCTCCGGAAGCGCCTTGGCTATCTCGCGGGCGACGGTGAGTCCTCCGAACCCTGAATCGAACACGCCGATGGGCGCGTTATCGTATGCGACGTTTGCAATCATGCGAGCAAGTATAACCCACGCTTCTGCTACCATGACGTCCAACAAAGAAGGAGCGAAAACCCATGGCGAAAGAACACGATAAGAAAACCAATGCGATACGCGAGCTGGATGCGGCAAAGCTGCCGTACCGGGCAAGGTTTTTCGACGCGAATGAGGCGCTCTCGGGCGTCGAAGTGGCAACCAAGCTGGGGCTGGACCCCGACCGGGTGTTCAAGACACTGGTCACGCGTGGAAAATCAGGGCAGTACCGGGTTTTCATGATCCCCGTGGCGTGCTCGCTCGACCTCAAGAAAGCGGCTGCCGCTTCCGGCGAGAAAGCGATCGCCATGATCAAATCGAAGGAGCTTTTGCCCCTCACCGGCTACGTGCATGGCGGCTGCTCGCCTATCGGAATGAAGAAGCCCTTCCCCACCTATATCGACGAAACCGCGCAGCTTTACGACTCGATCTATTTCTCCGGCGGCCGCATCGGATGCCAATTGAAGATGAGCCCCCAAGATCTATCAACGATGACGCCGCTGACCTACGCAGATCTCACGGCACTATAGCGTGGTGTGCCACTACCAGTGGCACACCACGCAATCTCCGACCGAGATCAGATCGTACAGCTCGCCGGCCTTGCTCACCGGAAGGTTGACGCAACCATGACTGCCGGCGCCATCGCGATAGCGCGTGCCGCCGAACGACGATTGCCAATTCGCATCATGCAAGCCCACGGAGTTGCGCACGAAGGGCATCCAGTAGGAAACGGGGGTCTCGTACGTCTTCTGGCCATTCTCGTATCCGATCAGCGTAGAAGGACTTTCCTTTGCATTGATCTTATACACGCCAGTCGGCGTCTCGCGATCCTCGGTGGGCGCGCCTGACACGCAGTCGGACTCCCACACCAGCGCACCGCTGTCATCGTAGAAGCGGACATGCTGTTCTGACAGGTCGATGTCGATATAGCGGCTACCCCAATCCTGCGTCCCATCGGCAGCGGGCACCACCGCGGTGGACAGACAGGGCACCTCCTGAACATCGACCGTCTGAGCAGGCACGGCTTGCTGCACCGTGGCAAGAAGAGTGTCGCGATCGATCTCCCAACCGTAGGTGCCGCCGGAGATCGTGATCTCCTTCCCGTCGGGGCGGGTGTAGGTGCGCTCGGACCCCACGGTGTCGTATTGCGCTTTCAGCTCATCTGCCCAAGCTCCCATGGCGTCTTGGTTGAGCGTGACGGAAAGATCCTCTGCCAACGTCACCCACTGCGCAATCAGCGATGCGTTCACGCGAGCGATCTCGGTGCCGCCGAGAGTGAGCGAGAGGTCGGCGCCCAGAAAGCCGTTAGCCTGGTCGCAAGCGGATTGCAAGCGGGAATCGTCAGAGAGCACAGTAGGCTGTCGAAGATGGTCTTTGGTCAGCTTGACATCTCGCTCCAAGCTGATGACCGCCGAATCGACCGCCTTGACGACCGCATCGGAATCGAGCATAGTGCCTGCCTGCTCTGGTGAAACGACAAACTCCCCGTCCGCCTCGCTGAAGGCGATCGTCGCGTTCGCAGGCGCGGTTTTGTCTGCATTGAACTCATCGATCGCGGTGCGCACCGCCTGCTCGAGGCCCGATTGGTTGTAGCTGGCGGCAAGTTTCGAGGATTCGTCATGATCGCGGAACACCTCGATCGGCCACGCCCACGGGCTGGCATCCGAATGCATGCCGTCGACGATCGCCTGGGCATCGACGTCGATGCCCGTCTCATCGCCGGTGAGCGTCAGCTGGAAACCAAGGCCCTTCACTTCGAGATCGTAACCGCTGACATCCGACTCGATGTCGTCGCAGGCAGCGTCGAGCGACATCATCGAGAAATCGCGATCAGCCACATACGTGTTGGGGAAGAAGTGACCGGAGAAGAACAGCACCCCGGCAAGATAGGCGATGACCAAAACACCCACGATAATGCCGATCACGATGGCTGCAATCTTGCCGCGCTTGCGCTTGGGCTTCGCAAACGCCGAAGCGCCAAACTGGGCGGCTGGCGCCATCGGCTCGGAAATGGGATCGAATGCGGGCAAGGGGGGCGAGAATAAGGCATCCTCGGAGTACGCAGCTGTTTTCCGAGGACCCGCCGAAGCCGCTTGGTTCGCAGCCTGGCTCGGAGTGGCGGCGCGCACGGGCTGCATCTGCCTCGTGGCATCAAGCTGCTGTTCGGATGCTTGGGTAACGGAGGAGGCTTTCGCGTGCTTGCCCCTTGAAACTTTGTCTTTATGTGTTGCCAACTTGCTTACTTCCTCGCTTGTTTCACAGAATATGCATTGTATCAGGGAAATCGTATCTCGACCTTTATATTCGCCCTCTGTATGAAGCCTTGAAATAATCGTCACTTAATCGACACAGCCCAGACGTCATGCACGTGCGTGGTATCATTTCCCCGTACCGAACCGGGACGCCGGGCGCAGCGTATGCTCAAGCTTAAATCGGAGTGCGCGCCGAAACCCCTACGCGGCGGGCGGAACGAAAGGAACGGTGGTAATGAAGAAGAGAAACGAGCGCTATCTCAAGCGCCTGCTGGAAACCCCCTCCCCCACCGGCAGCGAAGTGCCGGTTGCCGATCTCGTGCGAGAACGTGTGTCGGGCTGCGCCGACGAGGTGCGCACCGACGTAATGGGCTCGGTGCACTGCCTATTGAAAGGAAAGGGGCAGGGGCCCTCTCTGATGCTCGCCGCCCATATGGACGAGATCGGACTGATGGTCACCTACATCTCCGATGACGGCTACCTGTCAGTCGCCGCCGTCGGCGGCGTCGATGCGGCGATCCTTCCCGGACTGCGCGTAGACGTGCATGCCGAATCAGGCACTTTGCGCGGCGTCGTGGGCCGCAAACCCATCCATCTTATCAAGGCGGACGAGCGCAAGACGATCACTTCCATCGATCAACTGGTCATCGACCTGGGCCTTCCAGGGAAGACGGTAAAGAAGCTGGTGAACGTTGGCGACGTCATCACCTTCGGCGTAGGCTTCGAGCGCTTCGGCAAAGACATGGCGGTTTCGCGCGCGTTCGACGACAAGATCGGCGTCTGGGTTGCTGTGCGCGTCTTGGAAAAGCTGGCGAAAGCAGGGCGTGCCGCCGGCGACTTCATCGCCGCAGCCACCGTGCAGGAGGAGATCGGCACTCGAGGCGCAACCACTTCCGCTTACGGCGTGAACCCCGATGTTGCCATCGCCTTCGATGTTACGCATGCCACCGATTACCCCGGCATCGACAAGACCAAGCACGGCGATTTCGTCTGCGGCGGCGGCCCCGTCATCGCCCGCGGGCCCAACATTAACCCGTTGGTGTACAAGCGCCTGATCACTGCCGCGAAGAAGGCGGGCATCCCCTACCAGATCGAAGCCGAGCCCAGCGTGACGGGCACCGACGCGCGCGCCATCCAGATTGCGCGCGGCGGCATCCCCTGTGGACTCATCTCCATCCCACTCCGCTACATGCACACACCCACCGAAGTGATCTGCTTGAAAGACGCGCAGGCGGCCGTGGACCTTATCGTGCAGTTCGCACTCGATATGGAAGAAGACGCCTGCTTCGTGCCGGGCATTGGCACGGTGTCGGCGGCGCAGGAACCCGATGGCGAAGAATCTGAGGACGAGGGGATGTTCGAGGACGGGCCCTCCGAAGAGCCCGTCGAGTACGAGCCAGCGGATTCCGATGAGGCAATCGACGAAACGGCATCGGATGGACCTGCCGAAGCGGGCGTCGACGATGCGTCGTGGTTGTTCGGATCCTGCGAGAGCGAGGAGTAGCCTCACCAATGAAACGCGAGGCGAAGATCATAGCCAAGAACCGCAAGGCGTTCCACGAATACGAGATCGTGGAGACCTACGAGGCAGGCGTGGAGCTGACGGGCACCGAAGTGAGGTCGCTGCGCGAGAACAACTGCCAGCTGACCGATTGCTTCGCGCTCATCCGCGGCGGCGAGGTGTGGATGCACGGCGTGCACATCGCGCCGTTCGCCCAAGGCAACATCTACAACCCCAACCCCGATCGCAAGCGAAAGCTGCTGCTGCATAAAAAGCAGATTCGCGAGCTCGACCGCAAAGTCAGCGAAAAAGGCATGGCATTGGTACCCTTGAAGATGTATTTCAAAGAGAATTCCCTGGTGAAGGTCGAGCTGGCATTAGCACGCGGCAAGAAGCTGCACGACAAGCGCCAAAGCATGGCAGAACGCGACAGCAAGCGGGAGATCGAACGCGCGCTGAAGCAACGCTACCGCTAGGAAAAGCGAGGACGCGATGTTTTTCCATAGGAAAAATAAGATGAACAAGAAAGCGGCCGCCCAAGAGGAAACGGTGATCTTCGAGGACGAACCGGCGAATTCCGTCGAAGAACAGCCCGCAATCGAGGAACCCGCCGATGACCAGCTTGAGGAAATCCGGTTGGAGGACGAGGTCATCGAGCTGGAATTCAGCGAAAATGATATCGCCTATTACCTCATCGACGAAGACGACAACGAAGTGGGCTTCGTCATCGTCGATGAGAACGGCAAAGAAACGGAATACTACTACGCCGAGGAAGAAGAGGCGATATCCTCTATCGATGAAGGCGCTCAAGGTGGCAAAACGTCGTTCAAGCAGGAAAACTCCAGCATCGCTTACAAGGCAGGCGCCGCAGCCGCAACCGCAGCGGTCACCGGCAAGCATGCTGCTAAAGTCGGCGTCGAGAAAGCGAAATCCGGAGTTGAGAAGGCCCGCAGCTGGGCCGACCGCTTCCAACCTGAAGACGACGGCGAGTACGATTTGGGCATCACCCGCGAAGGCGTGAAGGAAACCACCCAGGATATGAATGCCATCTACCACGAAAGCGTCGAGACCATCGCCGAGCTGCGCGATGCCTTCGATGACATCAAAGAGGGCCTCAACCTCGACGGTTTGCTGGGAAAGAAGAAAAGGAAATAGCCTTCGCTTGACTTTTCCCACCGCTGCTGTAAGGTAAGAAATCGTTTCCGCTCTGCGGCAAACGAGCGGCGTTCTGCCGTTGTTCTTTGAAAAGGTGGAGCCTCTCCCCTTCGCGTAGCCGCCGGCTGCGCTCGCGGTACTCCGCATATGCATCGGGGGCGACTGGTTTCGACATGGTAGGTTTGAAGTGAGGAGCAGGTCGTGGTCTCCTCGCCACGTAAATCAGGGGTACCGTCAAGTTAATTGGCAAGAACAATTCTCAGAGCGCTCCTGCGCTCGCCATGGCTGCTTAATTCGCGCCTGGCTGTCGTCCCGGGAATTTCCCCGCTTCCGGGTTCGGCATCAACCTAGGGGAATGCGCTTCGGCACGTAGCCGGTATGGCCGAAGCAAAGGTTGAACCGGCTAGGAACGGCAACGTCTGTCGGTGGACCGAGCCCTTCCGAAACCCGATCATCGACTAAGCTTGTAGCGCCTTGCGGACGATCTAGTATGGACCGGAGTTCGATTCTCCGCGCCTCCACCAACATCAAAACGCCGTCTGATCTCGGGTTTCCCATCAGACGGCGTTTTTTATTGCAGAAGCGTCTTATCTAGCTCTTTTGCTAGCTCGGGCAGCAAACGCGCCATCGTGTCATCGATGGTCTTCTTTTTCAGCTCGCATTCCCATACCACATGCACTTTCCAGCCCATTTCCTCAAGCTGCGCATGAGTGCGCGCATCACGCTCGACGTTGCGCTGGAACTTCACCACCCAGTATTCCACGTTGGACTTCGGCATGCTGGGGTGGCATTTCTCGTGCCGATGCCACCAACAGCCGTTAATGAATAACGCCACCTTCTTGCCCGGCCACGCCACATCAGGGTGCCCTGGGACCTTCCATTGCAGGCGGTAGCCGGTAAGCCCCGCAGCGCGAAGGCGAGAACGCACGATCAGCTCGGGCTTGGTATTGGCCCGTTTGTTTCCTTGCATGGATTTGCGAACAGCCTCGCTAGTCATCGGCGCCCCATCCGGTTCGTATTTCTATGTCTACCGGACGTCTTCCAACGCACCGGCGATTTCGTTGGGCGAAAACACGCCCTTCTCGGTGATGATAGCCGAAATCAAAGACGCAGGGGTGACGTCAAATGCAGGATTCCACACCTCCACGCCCTCGATGGGCTCAGGCAGCACTTCGGCGGGATCGCGCTGCTCGATGGGGATCTGCGCCCCCGCGCTCAAAGACACGTCGATGGTGGATATCGGCGCTGCAACATAAAAGGGAATGCTGTGATGCTTTGCCAAAACGGCTACGCCATAGGTGCCGATCTTATTCGCCGTGTCGCCGTTGGCGGTGATTCGGTCGGCACCGACAATGACGGCGTCCACCTTGCCCTCGGCCATAAGGCTAGCCGCCATGTTATCGCAGATGAGGGTGACCGGCACGCCCGCACACGCAAGCTCCCAAGACGTCAGGCGAGCACCCTGCCCCACCGGGCGCGTCTCATCGGCGTACACGCGCTCGATCTTACCATACTCGGCTGCAGCATACACCACGCCCAAAGCCGTGCCGAAGAACCCGGTCGCAAGGCTTCCGGCATTGCAATGGGTGAGGATGCGGGCACGAGCGGGAAGAAGCGCGGCGCCGTAGGCGCCTATCGCGCGATTGCAGGCCTCATCTCGACGCTCCAGTTCTTGAGCAAACGCAGCCAACCGTGCGGCAACCTGCCAGGCATCGCACCCCTCCGCCTCGGCGATCGCTTTCTCACTGAGCGCCCGCTCCACGGCCCAGGAAAGGTTCACTGCAGTAGGACGCGCCTGGGCGATAGTGCCAACTGCCTCCTCGAACCCTTCCGCGGCGAGCGAACCGTCAGCCTCATCCACCGCAGCAAGGGCCACCGCACCGGCTCCAGCGATACCGATGGCCGGGGCGCCACGCACCTCGAGGCTTTTGATCGCGACGACCACACGGCGCCAATCCGACGTGTAGATATACGCAACTTCGCTAGGCAGTTTCGTCTGATCGATCAACTTGACCTGAATGCCGTTCTCCGTGACGATTTGAACCGTGCGCGGCAAACGCTCAAGATGGAGCCTCACCGTGCATTCGCCTCCCCACCGACTTCGGAAGCCCCATCGCATAGAGACACAAGCTCTTCGGGCCAACTGTATATGGAGCCGGCATCGCACACATCCGAATAGCCCATTTCCACCAGCGTTTGGGCCGCCATCTCGGAAAGGACGCCCATTTCACAATACACCACGACCGGTGTGTCGAAAGCAGGAATGGTCGCTGCAGCCGTTTCACGATCGAGAAGCGCAAACGGCATCGAAACCGCGCCGCGCACATGCGAATGCCCATATAACGGCATAGGCCTCACATCGATGAGGAGGGCGCCGTCCTCTTCGACCATTTTCGCAGCGGCCGATGCAGAGATCTTTTCAACTCCAGCGCGCATAGCTTTACCCCTCCAATGGAAAGGGGGCCCGATACGGACCCCCTCTATTAATAACGATTGGCTAATCGCCTATTTGTCCGCCACGTGATCGGTCTTGTCGGCCAAAGCCGCTTGACCAGCGGCAAGGCGTGCAACTGGCACGCGATACGGGGAGCAGCTGACGTAATCCAGCCCGATCTTGTTGAACATGTGGATGGACTCGGGATCGCCGCCGTGCTCGCCGCAAACGCCGCAGGTGAGGTTCGGGTTGCCCTGATGACCCAACTTGACGCCCATCTCGACCAGCTTGGCAACACCCTCGTCGATGGTGGCGAAGGGGTTGCGCGGCAGGATGTGCTGCTCTAGGTACTGTGGGATGAACTCGGCCTCGACGTCGTCGCGGCTGAAGCCAAACGTCGTCTGGGTGAGATCGTTGGTGCCGAAGCTAAAGAAATCGGCTTGGGTTGCGATCTCGTCGGCGGTCACCGCGGCACGCGGCAGCTCGATCATGGTGCCCACGGGGATGTCGAGCGTGACGCCCTCGGCAGCTGCAACCTCGTCGATCACCTGGACGGCGATGGCGCGCAGCTTCTCGAGCTCGCTCTTCACGGAAACCAGCGGGATCATAACCTCGGGCTTCGGATCGAGACCCTCCTTCTTCAGGCGGGCGGCAGCCGTGGCGATAGCGCGCACCTGCATCTCGGGCAGGATGGGAAACACCAGACCCAGGCGGCATCCGCGCAGGCCCAGCATCGGGTTAGCCTCGCTCATGGCGTCGATCTGCTCCATCAGGCGCGTCTTCTCGGCAATGACGGCACGGTCGCCGCCGGCCGCCTCAAGTTTAGCGATCTCGACGTCCAACGCACGCGGGCTCTCCAGGAACTCATGCAGCGGCGGATCGAGAAGGCGCACGATGACCGGCAGGCCGTCCATGGCCTTGAACATGCCGTAGAAGTCACCTGACTGAGCCTCGAACAGCTCGTTGACAGCCTGCTCACGCACCTCTTCGTCTTCATTGAGGATGAAGGTCTGGATGATCTGCTTGCGATCGCCAAGGAACATGTGCTCGGTGCGGCACAAGCCGATGCCTTGCGCGCCGAAATTACGCGAAAGCTGCGCGTCCTCGGGGTTGTCAGCGTTTGCACGCACGCCCAGCGTGCGGAACTCGTCGGCCCATTCGAGAATGGTGTCAAGATCACCGGTGAGCTCGGGCATCACCAGGTCGACCGCGCCAAGGACCACGATGCCCTCGGTGCCGTCGATGGAGATCATATCGCCTTCCTTGATGACGATGTCGGTGCCGGTGACGGCAGCCTGCTTCTTCTCGGCGTCGATCTTTAGCGCCTCGACGCCGCAGACGCAAGGGGCGCCCATGCCGCGGGCAATAACCGCCGCGTGGCTGGTCTTGCCGCCATGGCTAGTGAGGATACCCTCGGCGGCGATCATGCCAGCCAGGTCGTCGGGCGTGGTCTCCCAACGCACCAGCACGCACTTGCGACCAGCCTCAGCGGCCTCGACAGCATCGGCGGCGGAGAAAACGGCCTCACCCACCGCAGCGCCGGGGCTCGCGTTCAGGCCGCGGGCGATAACGTCGTATTCTGCGTTCTTGTCGAACTGCGGATGCAACAGCTGGTCGAGCTGCTCGGGGTTGACGCGCATGACGGCCTCTTCCTTGGTGATGAGGCCCTCCTTCACCATCTCAATGGCGATGTGGAGCGCAGCTGCAGCGGTTCGCTTGCCCACGCGGGTCTGCAGCATCCACAGTTTACCCTGCTCAATGGTGAACTCGATATCGCACATGTCGCGGAAGTGGTTCTCGAGGATGACGAACACCTGCTCCAGCTCGCGACCGGCTTCCTCGAGCCCCTCCACGTTCTTCAGATCAGCGATGGGGCTGGTGTTGCGAATGCCGGCGACGACGTCCTCGCCCTGGGCGTTCACCAAGTAATCACCGTAGAATTCCTTCTCGCCGTTTGCGGGGTTGCGGGTGAATGCAACGCCGGTGGCGGAGGTATTGCCCTTGTTGCCGAAAACCATGGCCTGCACGTTGACAGCGGTGCCCAGGTCGTCGGAGATCTTGTTTTGCTTGCGGTACAGCGTGGCGCGTGGGTTGTTCCAGCTGCCGAACACGGCCTCGATAGCCAGCTTCAGCTGGACCATGGGGTCCTGCGGGAACTCGACGATTCCGTCCACCACCAAGTTGGGATACTTCTCAGCAGGAACGTTCTCGGAGAAGATCTTCTTGAACTCGCGGACGAGCTCTTGCAGATCCTCGGCAGTGAGGTCAGTGTCGGATGCGACGCCGCGGATGTTCTTCATGGCGGTGATGGCGTTTTCGAACAGGTCGCCATCCAGTCCCATAACCACGTTGGAGAACATCTGGATGAAACGACGGTAGCTATCCCACGCAAAACGGGGGTTTTCGGTCTGCTTGATCAGACCATTGATGGAATGATCATTAAGACCGAGGTTCAAAACGGTGTCCATCATGCCCGGCATGGACATGGGGGCGCCGGAGCGGACGGAAACGAGCAGCGGATCTTCCGCGTCACCGATCTTCTTACCGATACGACGCTCGAGGTCCATGCGGTACTCGTGGATGGTGTCGAGTGCACCCTCGGGCCACACATTGCCCGCGTTGGCGTACTCCATGCAAGTCTGGCAAGAGATAGTGAAGCCAGGAGGCACGGGCAAGCCGATGTTCGCCATTTCAGCGAGGTTGGCGCCCTTTCCGCCAAGGATGGCCTTCATGTTGGTGTTGCCCTCGGTAACGTTGTTACCCTGGGCATCCTTGCCGAATGCGTAAACACGCTTTACATCTTCGGTGACCACATTTTCTCCTTAAAACGCGACTACCTTTCCCCCCGACCGGCACGAGCTGCCGGCAGGCTAGTGCATTACGCCTGATGGCGGATGCACGCGTTCATAGTAACCCAAAATCTCCTGAGCCGTCTCTTCGAGGGCCTTATTTTCGGTGTGCACCACGATGCAGCCCAGTTTACGCATGAGCGCACGTGCGCGTTCAAGGTCTTCGTAGACATATTCGGGGTCGGCGTACTTCGACGCCACGCCGCCGGCGTTGCCCAAGCGCTTGCGACGGATGCCCACCAGCACGTCAGGCGTCGTCATCAGGCCGAACAGGCGCGTGCGATCGACTTCGTAGATTTCGCGGGGCGGTTCGGTGGACGGATCCAGCGGCACATTTGCCACCTTGTACCCCTGCTGCGAAAGGTAGATGGAAACCGGCGTCTTCGACGAACGGGAAACGCCCAGAAGAACGATGTCGGCGCGAGTGAGCTCCTGCGGATTGCGGCCGTCATCATGGGCGATGGTGAACTCCAACGCCTCGACGCGTTGGAAGTAATGGCTGTCGATGGTGTGCAGGCTACCGGGAAGGCCCGCCGGGCATCGTCCCGAAAGATTCGAGATCGCCTCGACGGCATCGGTCATGAGATCGACGAGCACGATGTTTTTGTCCTCTTCAGCGTATTCGATGAGCTGGCGGCGAAGATTGCGGTCGACCAGCGTAAAGAACACGAGAATGCGCCCATCGCCGTTCTTCTGCCGTCCGGCAGCCTCATGCATATCGATATAGGCTTTGATGTCGGCGAAGCGCTTCGCCTTCGACATGACCTCGATCTTAGGGTTGCTCTCGCCGAACTGGGCTGCCGCAGCACGTGCGACGGCTTTGGCGGTGACGCCTACCGAGTCGCTGATAACATGGATGGTGGGGATAGGGGTGGTCAGGCTGCCGGTGTCAGTGATGTTTTCGGCGGATGCGGTTTGATCGGCCATGATCTCTCCTACTCTGCGGAATTGCCGCGTATAGCAGAAGCGGGCCCTGCGGCCCGCTTCCGAAATGCCTTTGATCTATCGAGCCATCTTCCCGAAATCGGCAACGTCTTGAAACACATTGACGAATCGGTTAAGCAGCTTCATGCGGTTGGCACGCACCTGCAAATCATCGTCCATGACCATCACGCCCTCGAAGAACGCGTCGATAGGCTTGCGAAGATCGGCGAGCTGCTGCAGAGCTGCGGCGAAATCGCCTTGCTCAAGCGCCTGGGGCACCTGCTGTTCCGCCTGCACGATCGCGCTGGAGAGTACTTTTTCCACATCGGAGAGCTTCCCCTCATCGAAGTCGGTGCCGGCTTCCGCATCGCGCAGGTTGTTGGCGCGAGCGTAGGCGGTTGCCAAATCGTCGAAGGTGTCGGGCGAGTTACGGCGCGCGTCCTCGAGCGAGCGCACGCGGCGCAGGATCTCGGCAGGCTCCTCGACGCCGGCGGCCAGCACGGCATCGACGGCGTCGGCCTCGCACCCGGAATCGCGCAGCATGACGCGCGTGCGGGTGACGAAGAACTCGCTAACCGCCTTACGCACGGCAGTGCGGTCGAAGGAAAGGCAGTCGTCCTCATAGGAGTCGAGCGCGACATCGATGGCACCCATCAGGGAAACGGGAAGCCCGGTTTCCAGAATAGCGATGATGCCTAGCGCGGCGCGGCGCAATGCGAAGGGGTCGGAAGAGCCCGTAGGGGCCTGATCAACGGCAAACAGACCGCAGATGGTGTCGAGTTTATCGGCCATTGCGACCGCCTTGCCCACCGCGGACTCGGGCAGGTCATCGCCTGCGAAACGCGGACGGTAATGATCGGCGATAGCCTGCGCCACCTGAGGGGTCTCCCCCGCTGCGGCGGCGTAATAGCTGCCCATGACACCCTGGACGCTGGTGAACTCGACGACGGCGCCCGTCACCAGGTCGGCTTTGCACAGATGCGCGGCGCGTACGGCATCGGCGGCGTCCTGCTCATCGAAGCCGGCATCGTCGGCCAGGCTCCCGGCAAGCTTTTCGATTCGGGCGGTCTTGGCACGCACGGTACCCAGCTGCTCCTGGAACACCACGGTGTCCAGCTTCTCGACGTAATCCTCCAACGGACGGCGAAGGTCCTCGTCGTAGAAAAACTTCGCATCGTAGAGGCGCGCAGCGACCACGCGCTGGTTGCCGTCGACGATGTTCTCCTCGAAACGGGGGTCGCCGTTAGAGGTGATCAGAAACTTGTTCGACAGGGAGCCGTCAGCGTTGAACAGCGGGAAATAACGCTGGTGCATAAGCATGGCATCGACCGTGATCTCCTTGGGGACGGCCAGGAACAGCTCGTCGAACTGCCCCACCATCACCGTGGGGAACTCGGTGAGGTTCACCACTTCCTCCATGGTCTTGGCGGGAAGGTCTGCAATCAGACCCGTTTCCTTCTCGATGTCAGCCACCTGCTTGCGGATGGACGCCTCGCGCTCCGCCTCGCTGGGAACTATGCTTGCCTTGCGGAGCACTTCGATGAGCTGGTCGGCGGAAGCGACCACATGGGGGCCGGGCGAAAGGAAACGATGACCGCGGGTCGTGCGACCGGAAACCAGGCCGGCGAACTCGACGGGGACGACCTCTTCGTCGAGCAGCGCCAAAAGCCAGCGAACCGGACGGCTGAACTGCTCGTGGCGCGTGCCCCAGCGCTGGGTCTTCGGCCATGGGATGGAGGTGATCAGGTTGCCCAGGATGCCCGGTAGCAGCTCAGCGGTGTTCTGAGCGGGGATACGCTTGACCGCCCACACGTATTCGGCGCCGTTCTCATCACGCCGCTCCAGGGCGGAGGCGTCAACGCCCTTGCCACGCGCGAAGCCGGTGGCCGCCTTGGTGGGGTTGCCATCGGCGTCGAAGGCGATCTTCACTGACGGGCCGCGGAACTCCTCGACCGATTCCTCAGTGGCCTCGGGCAGGCCGTAGGCGATGGTGATGAGGCGGCGGGGCGTGGTGTAGACCTCTACCTTATCAAAGGAGATGCGCGCCTTGGACAGCGCGGTTTCCAACAGGCCGCCCAACTTAGTGGTAGCGTTGTGCAGGTCGAATGCCGGCAGCTCCTCGGTGCCGATCTCGAAAGAGAGCGTCTTACTCGCCATCGAAAGCCTCCTTCCCCTCAGCGGAGGCCGGCGCGGCATCGCGCTGATATCCCGTCGCGCCTTCTGCCGCAACCGTCTTCAAATAGCTTGCGCAGCATGCCTTGGCGATAGTACGCACGCGCAGGATGTAACCCATGCGCTCGGTGGCGGAGATAACGCCGCGCGCATCCAGCAGATTAAACGCATGGCTGCACTTCAGAACGTAATCATATGCCGGCAAGGGGAGGCCCGCTTCCAGCGTGCGGTTGCACTCGGCTTCGTAGCGATCGAACTCGCCGAACAAGAACTCGGTATCCGCCACCTCGAAGTTGTAAGCCGAGAACTCGCGCTCGTTTTCCAGGAACACGTCGCCGTAGGTGAACACCGTACCGTCGTCGCCGCGGCTCCACACGATGTCATAAACAGAATCCACACCCTGGATGTACATGGTCAGGCGCTCCAGACCGTAGGTGATCTCGGAGGGCACCGGATCGCATTCGAAGCCGCCCACCTGTTGGAAGTAGGTGAACTGCGTCACCTCCATGCCGTCGATCCACACTTCCCAGCCAAGGCCCCAGGCGCCTAGCGTCGGGCTTTCCCAATCGTCCTCGACGAAGCGAACATCGTGCTCCTCGACATTGACGCCTATGGCGCGCAAGCTGTTAAGATACAGATCCTGAACGTTGTCGGGCGAGGGCTTCAACAACACTTGGAACTGATAATAATGCTGCAGGCGGTTGGGGTTCTCGCCGTAGCGGCCGTCGGTCGGGCGGCGCGAAGGCTGCACGTAAGCGGTGCGCCACGTCGAAGGGCCCAATGCACGCAATGTGGTGGCCGTATGGAACGTGCCCGCGCCCACCTCGTTGTCGTAAGGCTGCATCACGACGCAGCCCTGGTCGGCCCAGTAGCGCTGAAGGTTCATGATGACGTCTTGGAACGTCGGGGCATCTTGTTTGGCGCCCTGCGCATCCGCAACGGAAGTTTCGACTGCCATTGTTCTCCTTATCCTGCTTATCCCAGACCGCACGCGCGGTCGATTCTCCTTGCAATCTTTCACCGAAAAGCGTCGCCCTACTCCAAAAGACCGAAATGGTCCAGCGGCCAATAGATCAGCACGCCGTGGCCGGTGACGGTATCGGCGTCGATGGATCCGAAATAACGGGAATCCTGCGAATTGGTACGGTTGTCCCCCATCACCCACAGCTCCCCTTCCGGAACGATGTAGGGGTAAGTGACGTTGGCAACGGAATTGTCCAAACGGAATGAAGGCAGGCCGTTGGTGTAGGGTTCGTCAAGCGCAACGCCATCCACATACACCAATCCATCCTCGTCGTTGATGTTCACGGTCTGACCTCCGACGGCGATGACGCGTTTAATAAGTACCCTGCCAGGCACTTGTGGGTCCTCGAACGTGACGATGTCGCCCGGTTCAGCTTCGCGGAAATAATAAGAAAGCTTTTCGGAGAACACCATATCGCCCGTTCGGATGGTCTCCTCCATGGAACCGGATGGGATCTCGTACGCTTGGAACACAAACGTCCTGAGGCCGATGCTCATCAAGATGACGACGACGACCAGGATGATCAGCTTGAGCAACCCGCCCAAAAACCCCGATCGCGCATGCGCAGCGTGCTGGCCAGAGTTCATTGACGATGCGTTCCTTCCCGCGCCATGCAACGCGAAATCGATTCGGGCAGACTAGCGGCCATCCGCCGCGGTAGCGTCGAAGCACCCGATGTGGGCGATTGCGCGCATGCCTAGGCTCAACTTTGCCGTATCGGATAATAATACCCCTTTATACAGGGGCTTCCCCATCCATCTGAAAAGAATCCAAAAATTCGCGGTCGGCATCGGTGAGGGGCGCGCCTTCAAGCAAATCGGGGCGCAAGCGCGCCGTCCGGGCGAGGCTTTGCTCTCGGCGCCATTGCGCGATGGCAGCATGGTTGCCCGAAAGGAGGATGGAGGGAACCTCCATCCCTTCAAAATCGGCAGGGCGCGTGTACTGGGGATACTCCAGCAAACCATCGGCGAAGCTCTCATCGGAAGCGCCGTCGGGAGCGCCCAGCACACCGGGCAGCTTGCGCACCACCGCATCGATCACCACCATGCTGGCAAGCTCGCCGCTGGTGAGCACGTAGTCACCCAACGAGATGACGGTGTCGGCCAAAGCGTACGCTCTTTCGTCGATTCCCTCGTAATGGCCGCAAACGAATAGCAAGCGGTCTTCGCCAGCCAACCTGCAGGCCAAGGCATCGTCGAAGGTGCGCCCGCCCGGAGCGAGAAAAATGACATGGGGTTTTGGGGAAGAGGCAGCGTCGGAGCCGGCAACATCGCGGGCAGCACCCGGCCCATCTGAGGTTATCGCCCGATATGCCTCGAAAATAGGCTCGCATTTCATGACCAAGCCGGAGCCGCCACCATACGGCTCATCGTCGGTGGTGCGATGGCGATCATGCGTCCAATCGCGCAGATCGTGTGCCTTGAACTGGAGGATCCCCTTTTCCTGGGCGATGCGCATCATCGACGAGCCCATTACCGAATCATACATATGGGGAAACGTGGAAAGGGATTCGATCAGCATGCGCCGGTCCTCTCGCATTGCGGCGGACAGCCGCCCATGATCATTGCAAATCGTACAAGCCGCACGGAGCGGACAGCTCGATGCGACGATGTTCCTCGTCGACTTCGACGATAAATTCGTCCACCAGCGGGATAAGCACGGTCTTGCCGTCCTCGCCCGAAAGCTGCAATAGCGCCTGCCCGGGGTGTTCCAGGACGTCGCTCACCGTGCCTTCGAACCCGGCTTCCCGGTCGTTTGCCAACCACCCCACCAATCCGGCGGTCGCCAGCAAGGCGTCTTCGGGGAGATCGGCGTGCCGCACGAGGCAATGGCATCCGGCGAGCATCTCGGCGATGGTCCGGTCGGCGACTTGGTCGAAGAACACGACGGTGTCGCCGCCCTGCTGCTGGATGTCGATTACCACCGCACGGCGCGGCGCATCGAGCACGGGCGGTACGAACGCCACTTCCATACCCGTTTCCAGCAAAAAAGGAAGGCCCGCCGTGCTGCGCACGACGAACCCTCCCTGCAAATTCCTAGCCTTCGCCAAAACGGCGATATCAGCCCATTCGCGCATTTAGTCGAGAAGCTCCACATCCACATGCGCGCCGGTGCGGGCGGCAGCAGCGCGCGCGAGGGTGCGGATGGACTTGATGATACGCCCCTGACGGCCGATCACCTTACCGGCATCCTCTTCGTTTACGCGCATCTCGATCAAGATGGAACCGTCTTCGTGCTCCTGCGCGGAGACCTCGAAATCGTCCGCGTGCTCAATGAGCGGCATGACGATGGCCTCGACCAGGCCTACGATGTTATCCGTTTGCTCGGACATGTCGGCTACGCGTTCTCGCGAGCCTGCTTGATCAGACGGGCGACGGTGTCGGTCGGCTGGGCGCCATTGGCGATCCACTGGTCAACCTTCTCCATGTCGAGCTGCACCATCGCAGGATCGACACAGGGGTTGTAACGGCCAACCTCGTCGATGAAACGACCGTCGCGCGGGGCGCGGGAATCGGCGATGATAACGCGGTAATACGGACGCTTCTTAGCACCATGACGGGCCAGGCGAATCTTCACTGCCATGAAAACGACTCCTTTTGCTTTTCATATCATTACTCTTATATGCAGGTTGCGAATCGTGCAACCCGATCCGCTTAAACAGCAGTTGCTAATTGTACGTTCATCGACCCGTTTTTGCAAGATGCTCTACTTTTCCATCATATCCTGGAGTTTCTTGAGATCCGACATCTTAAGGCCGGGCATACCCGGGAAGCCACGACGACGGCCTTTCTTCCCCTTCTTCCCCTTCTTACCGCGTCCGGCGAGCATATCCTGGGCGGCCGGCATCATCTTCTTCATCATCTTCTTAGTCTCGTTGAACTTCTTGATGACTTGGTTGACGTCGGTGACGGTGACGCCGGCGCCGCGTGCGATGCGGGCGCGGCGGCTTCCGTTGAGGATGTCGGGTTTAGCGCGCTCTTGCTTGGTCATGGAGTGGATGATCACCTCCATGTGATCGAGCGCGTTCTCGTCCACCTGCCCGGACGCCATAGCCTTGTCGCCGCCTGGAAGGGCGGAGATGAGCTTGGCGATACCGCCCATCTTGCGCACTTGGCGGTTCATCTCGATGAAGTCATCCAGGGTGAGCTCGCTTTTCGCCAGATGCTCGGCGATCTCCGCTTCTTCCTCTTCCTGCTGCACGCGCACGGCGGATTCGATAAGGCTGATGACATCGCCCATCCCCAGGATGCGCTTGGCCATGCGGTCGGGATGGAACTCTTCCAGAGAATCAGGCTTCTCGCCGGAGCTCGTGAACATAATGGGCTTGCCGGTGACCTGTTTGATGGAAAGCGCGCCGCCGCCGCGAGCGTCTCCGTCCATCTTCGACATGATCACGCCGTCGAAATCGACGCGCTCGGCGAAGGCGCCCGCAACGTTCACCACATCCTGGCCGGTCATGGCATCAACCACCATCAGGACCTGGTCGGGATCGACCGCCTCTTTGATGGTCTGGGCTTCTTGCATCATCTCCTCGTCAACATGCAGGCGGCCCGCCGTGTCGACGATGACAATATCGCGCAGGTTGTCGATAGCATCCCGCACGCCCTCCTTCGCGATCTTGACCGGATCCTTGCCGTCGCCGCGGTACACGCGCACGCCGATCTCGCCGCCGAGCGTCTCCAACTGATCGGCTGCCGCCGGGCGGTACACGTCGCACGCCACCAAAAGGGGGCTGTGCTTCCGCTGTTTCAAGCGGTAAGCCAGCTTTGCCGCAGCAGTGGTTTTGCCAGAACCCTGCAAACCTACCAGCATGATGACGTTGGGAATGCGGTTGGGAGCCAGCGTAAGTTTCGCCTGGTCGCGGCCGAGCAACTCGGTGAGCTCGTCCATGACGATCTTCACCACGTTCTGCGCAGGCGTGAGCGAATCCATGACCTCGGCGGTAAGGCAGCGCTCCTTGGTGCGGGCGATGAATTCCTTCACCACCTTGAAGTTGACGTCGGCTTCCAGCAACGCCAGGCGGATCTCGCGCATGGCGGAATTGATATCGTCCTCGGTGAGGCGGCCCTTCCCGCGCAGACCCGAAAAGATGCTCTGCAAGCGGTTGGAAAGATTTTCAAGCATGGACTGCTCCTTGATGTTCGCTATCCTTGTTAGCCCCGCCAGCCCGCGACGCGCAGACGCAAGGCAGAGTAGAATGTTCAACCGGAATTATAGCGAAGCCCGCGATCGGGATCGCCCCACGCCGGCAAACGACATAAAGCAAGCTGAACGGCAGAGGCAAAGGCGATTCCATTCCGGCAGGGTTTTTGGCTGGCTCCGACAGGAATAGCTGGAAACGATGCTTCGAAGCAGGCCAACACGTCGTTTCATTGTGCAGAAACGGCAAAGCCCGTTCATAATCCGTCTCTTCTCGTCGCCCATAGGCAGGAGCTCATGGCCAAACGTCAGTGTTTCGCGCCGCGCCTTTTGCACCGCTCGGTCCTGCGCCATGCACGCCACCGATCTTGTCTCTGCGCAGCTTCACAATAACCGAGACGAACACGTTGCATTAGCTTACTCATATAGAAGCTCGGGCGAATTGCGAAGCGCGTTTTTCCACTTCGCCTCCCTGCCTGCTCAAGGCCCTGTTTAGTTGCTATCGCGGAACGCGGCCAATTCGATGAAGCATCATAGAACACGCATCGAAACCGCCGCTAGGCTACTCCTCCATCCCCAGCATGCATCGGAGGAACTTGCCGGTGTAGCTGCCTTCCGCCTGGGCGACCTCCTCGGGCGTGCCCTCGGCGACGATGGTGCCACCGCGCTCGCCGCCTTCCGGCCCTAGATCGATGATGTGATCGGCGCATTTGATGACGTCCAGGTTATGCTCGATGACCAGCACGGTGTTGCCCGCGTCAACCAAGCGCTGCAGCACCACCAGCAACTGGCGAACATCCTCGAAATGCAGGCCCGTGGTGGGCTCGTCCAGGATATAGAAGGTCTTGCCCGTCTGACGTCGTTGCAGCTCGCTTGCCAGTTTCACGCGCTGAGCTTCGCCTCCGGAGAGGGTGGTAGCAGGCTGCCCTAAGCGAATGTATCCCAGGCCTACGTCGAACAGCGTCTGCAGCTTGCGCTTGATGCTCGGGATGTTCTCGAAGAACGCCAGAGCGTCCTCCACCGTCATGTCCAGCACCTCGGAGATGTTCTTACCGCGATAGGTCACCTGCAGCGTTTCGCGGTTGTAGCGTGCGCCGCCGCACACCTCGCACGGCACGTACACGTCAGGCAAGAAATGCATCTCAATCTTGATCTGGCCGTCGCCCTTGCACGCCTCGCAGCGCCCACCGTTCACGTTGAAGCTGAAGCGGCCGGGGCTGTAGCCACGGGCCTTGGCCTCCTGCGTGCTGGCGAACAGCTGGCGGATATCATCCCACAGCCCTATATAGGTTGCCGGGTTCGAACGCGGGGTGCGCCCGATGGGGCTCTGATCGATGTTGATCACCTTGTCGATATTCTCAAGCCCGGTGATCTTGCGGTAGGCGCCCGTGCGGCGATGCGCATGGTTCACACGATTCGCCAAAGCAGGCGCCAACGTGTCGGTGACAAGCGAGCTCTTCCCCGAGCCGGACACGCCCGTGACCACGGTCAGCGTGCCGAAGGGCACCTGCAACGTGACATTCTTCAGGTTGTTCTCCTTGGCGCCGGTGAGCTTCAGGCACCCACGCTTGGGATGACGGCGCTCCTTGGGCACCTCGATCTTACGGCGCCCGCTCAAATAGTCGGCCGTGAGCGACCCTTCGGTCGCTGCTACCTCCTCAGGCGTGCCGATGGCGACCACTTCTCCGCCGTGCTCGCCAGCGCCCGGCCCCATGTCCACCACGAAATCGGCGCTGCGGATGGTGTCTTCGTCATGCTCCACCACCACGACGGTGTTGCCTAGATCGCGCAGGCGCTCAAGCGTGGCGATGAGGCGCTCGTTATCGCGTTGATGCAAGCCGATGGAGGGCTCGTCCAGGATGTAGAGCACACCCATCAAGCCGGCGCCGATCTGCGTCGCCAGGCGAATGCGCTGCGCTTCGCCACCGGATAGCGTCGCGGTGGCGCGCTCAAGCGTGAGGTAATCCAGGCCGACGTCCACCAAAAAGCGCAGGCGCGCCTTGATCTCCTTGACGATGGGACCGGCAATGACCTCCTGCTGTCCGGTGAAGGAAAGCCCCTCGAAGAACTCGAGCGAATCCTTCGCGCTCATCTCGCACACGTCGTGGATGGATTTGCCGCCCACCGTGACGGCCAGGATCTCAGGCTTGAGGCGCTTGCCGTGGCAGGTCTGGCACGGCACGATGGCGAAATAGCTCTGCAAGCGCTCGCGCTGCGTGTCGCTTTGCGCCTCCTGGTAGCGATGCATCACCGCCGCCAGCGCGCCCTCCCACTCGATGTACCAGTAGGTCTCGCGCTTGTCGACGGTCACGTAGTCGACGCGCACCTTCTCCTTGCCCAAGCCGTTCAAGATGCCGTCGCGCACCTTCTTCGGCAGGTCCTCCCACGGGGTGTCGGGCGACGCACCCAGATGCTTGCATACCGCGCGCAGCACCTGCGGATAGTAGTTGCCGGTTTTGAACGGGGCCAGCGCCCCTGCCGCAATGGACAGCGACGGATCGGGAATGACCAGGCTGGGGTCAACCTCCTCGCGACTGCCGATGCCCAGGCAGTCGGGGCAGGCGCCATAGGGGGCGTTGAACGAGAAATCGCGGGGCTGCAGCTCATCCATGGAATGGCCGTGCTCGGGGCACGCCAACGCCAGCGAGAATATATGCTCGCCTTCCGCCAACCCGCCGGTGGCGCCTGACGAGGTATGGCCGCCGTCACCGAGCGGCTTGCCGTCGTCGCCGAGCACCTGCACCAGCACGCGCCCGTCCGCCAGTTTCGTTGCCAGCTCCACCGCCTCGGCGATGCGGCTGGTGGCGCCTTCCTTCAGCTGCACGCGGTCCACTACCACATCGATGAAATGCTTGATCTTCTTATTGAGCGTGCGCGGCTCGCCGTCCAAGCGCACCACTTCCCCATCGATGCGCACACGGCTGAAACCCTCGTGTGCCAAGTCCGCGAACAGCTTGGTGAACTCGCCTTTGCGGCCGGTAACGATCGGGGCCATGATGATAGCCTTCGAGCCGGGAGCCAACGCCAAGATGGAATCGGTCACCTGGTCGGTGGTCTGCTTCATGATGGGGCGTCCGCACTCCGGACAATGGGGAATGCCCACGCGCGCATACAGAAGACGCAGGTAATCGTAGATTTCCGTGGTAGTGCCCACGGTGGATCGGGGATTGCGGCTGGTGGTCTTCTGGTCAATGGACACCGCCGGCGAAAGGCCGTCGATGCTGTCCAGATCGGGCTTCTGCATCTGCCCCAGGAACATGCGCGCGTAGCTGGAAAGACTTTCCACATAGCGGCGTTGGCCCTCGGCGTACATGGTGTCGAACGCAAGGGACGATTTCCCGCTGCCGGAAAGGCCGGTGATGACCACCAGCTTGTCACGCGGGATGGTGATATCGATGTTCTTCAGGTTATGCTCGCGAGCACCTTTGATGACGATGGCGTTCTGACCCATTGCTGCAGGCTTCCCTTCTGCGAACCGCATACGATCGGCTATCGGGGCACGAGGCCAAACGCGGGCTTGGCGCAAAGGGCACTCCGTTGCGAACCGATATCAAAAGGGCCACCGGGTTTCCCCGATGGCCCTAGAATTCATGGTGGGCGATACAAGATTTGAACTTGTGACCCCTACCGTGTCAAGGTAGTGCTCTCCCCCTGAGCTAACCGCCCATGATTGCCCCGCGCTTTGCGCGTCAGCGAAAATGTATTTTAGCAGATGCAGAAGCTTCGTCAATCACCTATTTTCAGGTTTTTGAAATTGCTCAAGCATGCAATATGCTGCCATATTCATTCTAATAATGCAGTTTGCATATCGCGCTCGAAAGAGCGGAGGTCGCATGCACGCAAATGCATAAGCCGTTTCCGCACGATCGCACGTCGTTGATTTCGCGCAACGGTTATGGCGCCTTTTCGATGATGTGCGGCGAGGTTGAGGAACCCAATCACCGAAAACCATCCACAGCTCGAGTTTTGCCCGCTCAATCCCGCAGCAGCGGCAAAGGCTCGTGCTAGTCGTAGAACACCTTCGCGATGCAGGTCACCGCCACGATGAAAGCGGCGCTGAGAAGCGCGGCGGGGCCGATGATGCGCTTTCCGTCGGCGCGGCGGGCGGCGACGCCCCCTTGATCAGCCTGCGCACGTGCGGTCGCTTTCGCTTCGGCTCGCAGGCCCGACGCGGTGGTGTGGGGATTCATGGTCATGGTTGCCTCCTTCGACGCCTTGCTTAATAGAGCATAGTTCCTTTGAAGCTGGCATGTTGATACGGTTCTTGTTTTCCCTACAAGCGGTTGCATCCGGTATCATAAGCGGTTGGAATTTTTCTGGAATCGGAAGAGAAAGGCGAATGCGACACCATGATCATGCAGGTTGAGCATGTCTCGAAATCGTTCGGAGGGCGCACCCTGTTCTCGGATGTCACGTTCCGTCTGGAAGAATACGACCGCTTGGCGCTGGTGGGACCAAACGGCGCCGGCAAGACCACGCTGCTCAACATCATCTCCGGCAAAGAGGACGCCGACGAGGGGCGCATCCTGTTCGCAAAAGGCGCACGGGTTGGCTATCTGGAGCAGGAGGCCATCGAGATGGAGGATCGCCCCGTCTTCGACGAGGTGATGTCTTCCCAGGTGGAGGTCTTGGAAGCGGAGCAACGGCTGCGCAAGCTGGAAGCCGAGCTGGGCGAAGATCCCACCGAAAAGCAGCTCGCCGCAGCCGGCAGGGCGCGCGATGCCTATGAGTGCCTGGGCGGCTACACCATCGAGGCGAAGGTGAAAAGCGTCCTGTACGGCCTGGGCTTCAAACCAGAGGACCTGGGCAACTCCACCCTGCATTATTCGGGCGGCTGGCAGATGCGCATCGCGCTGGCGAAGCTGCTCATCCGCAACCCCGAGGTGCTGCTGCTCGACGAGCCCACCAACCACCTGGACCTGGAAAGCGTGAAATGGCTCGAGGGCTTCCTCCGCGGCTACGCCGGCACCGTCGTAGTGGTCAGTCACGACCGCGCCTTCATGGACAACATGGTGGACCGCGTCGCGGAAGTGGACAACTGCCGCGTGAACCTGTACAAGGGCAACTACTCCGCCTACTTGAAGCAGCGCGCCGAACGCATCGAGCTCCTCAAGGCCGAGAAAGCCAAACAGGACGAGGAGATCGCCCATCTCGAAGCGTTCGTGGAGAAATTCCGCTACAAGGCGACCAAGGCGAAGCAGGCTCAGGATCGCCTGCGGAAACTCGAGCGCATCAAGGAGAACCGCATCATCATCCCCGAAGAGCGCAAGACCGTCCATTTCAACTTCAAGCAACCGCCCCGAACCGGCGACATGGTGGTGAAGACGCGCGGACTGAAGAAGCACTACGGCGACAAGATCGTCTACGACGGCCTGGACTTCACCATGTACCGCGGCGACAAGATCGCCCTGGTGGGTCCCAACGGCGCAGGCAAATCCACGCTGCTGAAGATGATCGCCGGCGCACTGGAACCCGACGAGGGCACCATCGAATACGGCGTGCACGTGACGAAAACCTATTACGCCCAGCACCAGCTGGAGGAGCTCTCGCCCGGCAACACCGTGTTCGAGGAGCTCGACCATGTGGCGCCCGGCTGGACCATCAGCCAAGTGCGAACGCTGCTGGGCGCGTTCCTGTTCGAGGGCGACGCCGTCGATAAAAAAGTGAGCGTGCTGTCCGGCGGTGAAAAAAGCCGTTTGGCGTTGGCGAA
Source organism: Eggerthellaceae bacterium (assembly GCA_036306585.1). Taxonomy (GTDB): domain Bacteria; phylum Actinomycetota; class Coriobacteriia; order Coriobacteriales; family Eggerthellaceae; genus Aphodovivens. Next base: position 165,261 of record JAXJZF010000002.1, on the reverse strand, counting down.
GATGCTGGTGGCGCCCAGCCCCCTGCTGTGCCTCGACGAGCCCACCAACCACTTGGACATCGCCAGCGCCGACATCCTGGAACAGGCGCTCAACGTGTTCGAGGGTACCATCCTGTTCATCACGCATGACCGCCACCTCATCCGCGGCGTCGCCAACCGCATTGTGGAGGTGCGTGACGGGAAGGTGACGGTCTACGAAGGCGACTACGACTACTACCTGTACAAAAGCGGCCAGCTGGACGGCCCCGCGCCCGCAGACAGCTCGCTGGTGGACGAGGTCATGGGCGAAGACCAGCCGCGCAGCAAGGGAAGCGCCTCAAGCCAGGACGCCTCGATGACACGCCGCGAAGCCAAACCGGCATCGGGCAACTCGCGCAAGGCACCCGGTTCCACCGACGGCGGCGCCGCGAACGCTCGTGCAGCGAAGGCGGGTACGGCGAAAAAGCAGCAGAAAAACCAGCCGCAATCAAAAGCGAACCAACTTACAGCACCGCGCGGCAGCGCTCCCAAGACGAAGGAGCAGAAGCGACGCGAAGCGGAAGCGCGCAACCGCGCCTACGCCGTGCTGAAGAACCACCGAAAGCGCATCGCGCAACTCGATGAGCAGATGGAGCGAGACAACGCGCGCATGGATGAGATCCTGAAGCTTCTGGCCGACCCCGACTTCTACCTCAACGAAGACGCCTCGACCGACGTCATCGCCGAGCACGCCACGCTCAAGAAGCGCATCGCGGAAGCCGAGGAGGAGTGGTTCACCCTCACCGAGGAGCTGGAAGCCGAGATGGCGCGCCAGACGTCCATGCAGTAGGTGCGCCATGCTCAATATCGTTCTCATCGAACCGGAGATCCCCCAGAACACGGGCAACATCGCCCGCACCTGCGCTTGCACGGGAGCGAAGCTTCACTTGGTCGAGCCCATGGGCTTCCGCGCAACCGAACGCAACTTGAAACGCGCCGGCTGCGATTATTGGAACGAAGTGGATATCGAGCATTGGCCCTGCGCCGAGGCGTTTTTCGAAGCGCATACTGGCGACGAGCTGCACCTGTTCACCGGCCATGCCAGCCAGTCGTTCTCCGACGTCGCTTACGGCCCTGACGCCTACCTGGTGTTCGGGCGCGAGAGCCGCGGCATCGACCCAGCCACCCTCGAGCGCTTCGCCGATTGCTGCGTGCGCATTCCCATGCGCAAAGGGCTGCGCAGTCTAAACCTATCCAACTCTGTTGCAATCGGCCTGTACGAGGCGCTCCGGCAACAGGGGTTCCCCGAACTCATCTAGGAGCAACCATGACCGAATTCGTCACAATCATCGGCGCCGGTCTCGCCGGGACCGAAGCGGCCCTGCAACTGGCGGATCGCGGCATCGCCGTCCACCTGGTGGAGATGCGCCCCGAAACGCCCACGCCCGTCCATAAAACCGACGGGTTGGCGGAATTGGTGTGCTCGAATTCGCTGAAGAGCACCAAGACGGACAGCGCGGCGGGCATGCTGAAAAATGAGCTGGAGGTGCTGGGATCGCACCTGTACGACTTCGCGCGCCAAACGGCCGTCCCTGCAGGAGGGGCGCTCGCCGTCGACCGCGAGGAATTCTCGCGCCTTGCCACGGAAGCGGTCGAGAATCACCCGCTCATCGCATTGGAACGCCGCGAAGCGCGCACGCTCGAAGAAGAAGCCGCTGCCGCCCGCGCCGTGATCCTTGCGACCGGCCCGCTGACTTCCGACGCGCTCGCCGACGACCTCGCCCGCTACACCGGTCACGAGCACCTCGCTTTCTACGACGCGGCGGCGCCCATCGTCATGGCCGACTCCCTGGATCACGACAAGCTGTTCCGCCAAAGCCGCTACGAAGACGCGACCGAAAACGCCGGCGACTACTTGAACGCCCCGTTCTCTAAGGAAGAATACGACGCCTTCATCGATGAGCTGGTGAATGCCAATCGCGTGATCATGCGCGACTTCGAGACCAAAGAGCTGTTCCAAGCCTGCCAGCCCATCGAGGAAATCGCCAGAAAAGGCCACGACGCCCCGCGCTTCGGCACCCTGAAGCCGGTGGGGCTTGCCGACCCGCGCACCGGCAAGCGTCCCTGGGCCGCCCTGCAGTTGCGCGCCGAGGACGCGCAGGGGCAAAGCTACAACCTGGTGGGCTTCCAAACCAACCTCACCTTCCCCGAGCAGCGCCGCGTGTTCCGCATGATCCCGGGCCTCGAGAACGCTGAATTCGCACGCTACGGCGTGATGCATCGCAACACGTTCTTGGACGCACCGCGCGTGCTCACCGAGACCCTTCTATTCAAAGTGCCGTCCACGCAGCTGGGAACCCCCATCTACGTGGCCGGCCAGATCGCCGGCACCGAGGGCTACTGCGAAGCCATCCGCTCGGGCATCCACACGGCCATCGCTGTCGCCGCCGAGCTAGCCGGCACCACTCCCCCGCCTCTACCGCAGGAAACGGCGTTTGGCGCTTTGATGGCCTATGCGACCAGCCCGCTCACGGAAAACTACCAGCCCTCGCACGTGAACTTCGGCATCATGCCACCGCTCGAGACGCCGGTGCGCAACAAGCGCGACCGCTACGCCGCCTATGCCGCCCGCGGTGCGAAGGCGCTCGCCGGCTATGCCGATGCGCTCGAACATGCCGGGCTGGCGCGGCAGAAGGGATAGGCATCCGTGGCAGAGCAACTCGATGCAGCGCAGCTGGCGGAAGACTTCTGCGCTTCGCTTCAAACCCAGCGGGGGCTGTCGCCCCATACCGCCCGGGCATACCATGTGGATCTGTCCGATTTCCTGCGTTGGACCGACCGAGCCGGTGCGGATCCGCTGCATCTTGAGCACCGGCAGATGAGACGGTACTTCGGCGAGCTCGACCAGGCGCACTATTCCCGCACGACCATCAACCGCCGTCTTTCCGCATTACGATCGTTCTTCCGATGGCTCGCGGACCGCAGCTTCATCGACACCGATCCCACTGCGGCGCTGCAGGGTCCCCGCTCGGGCCGCAAGCTGCCCCGCGTCATCAGCCCTGCCGACATGGCGCGGATCCTCTCCGTGCATGCCGATGCGGCCTCCGCCGCCGGGCCTGGCATGGGGAGATCAGCCGCCGCCGAACTGCGGGACCAAGCGCTGCTCGAACTCCTTTACGCCTGCGGCGCCCGCATTTCCGAGGCATCGGGGCTGAAGAAAGATGACGTCGATTTCGACCAACGCCAAGTGAAGGTCCTGGGGAAAGGATCGAAGGAACGCATCATCCCACTTCACGACATGGCCGCTGCATCGCTGCGCCGCTATGCAGCCTATGCCCGCCCCCGCCTGTTGGAGGAGAAACCCGACGTTTCCTGGTTTTTCGTCTCGAACCGCGGCATGCGCTACTCAGCCGATTCCATACGCAAGATGTTCAAGCGCACGCTGGCAAAAGCCAGCGTCGACACCACCTATTCGCCCCATGACATGCGCCACACTTTCGCGACCGACCTGCTGAACGGCGGCGCAGACCTGCGCAGCGTGCAGGAGATGCTTGGCCACGCGAGCCTGTCCACCACGCAGATCTACACCCATGTGAGCTCGACGCGCCTGAAGGAAGTGCATCACCAAGCGCACCCACGCGGTTAACGGCAAAAGAAAAGGCAGGGAGGCCCTACCCCGCCCTCCACGGCTCGTCGTGCAATTCGGCCTAGTCCTCCTTCAAATGAAAGCGCCACGCGCAGGCGCAAGTTTCATCAGTCACTTCCGGATAGCAGCTCTCACACGTGCATTCAATGCGGTCGTCGATGGCGCGCGCGAAACCGCCGTATTCGATGAGGCCCACCGGCTTGCAGGGATGATATCCCATGTTCTTTCGCGCACGTGCAGTCTGCACGCGGCACGTGACCAGGCGGAACACCAGATCCTCCCCCTCCCAGCGAATTTCGGAATCATTGCAGGGCACCGTCAGCTTCAGCGGCAGCGCTTTCGCCAACCCTTCCAAGCCGGGGTGCTCCTCCAAACCCAGGAACGCCTTCAGGCGCCTGCCCTCGCTTACGGTGTAGCGTTTCCATGCGCGCTCGTCGTGGCGCATGGCGGCATCCATGCCCTGTTCCTGTTCGACGGATTGGAACCAGGTGCCATCGATGGCAAGAAGGTTCTTCGAGCACGCCACCGCATACTCGATCAGTTGATCGCGCGTCATTCCCTCGAAAGCCTGGCGGGAAAGCCGCAAATCCCCGTTTTCATTATCCATCGTGAAACCCCCTGCCTAAATAAAGAAAAGCCTGCACGCGCTTGCGATGCGCCCGCAGGCCGATCGATCCGCCTAATACGCGCCGCATAGCCAAGCCGTCGTCTCCCGCTGCCGCCCCGCAATGCCGAAGCGCGCAATGCAATATACCATCGACGCTCGACCGGTTACGACAGACGGCGCCTACCCCCGATACGGCGGAAGCTCTTCCAACACCCCTTCGACCACCTGGGCGAACCCGCCGGCAGCACGGAAGGCAGTCTCGAATACCTCGTCATTGCACGGGTCGGCATCACCCACACCGCATGCCATGTTCGAGACCAGCGAGATGCCCAGCACGCGCATGCCCACATGCCGTGCGGCGATGACCTCCTCCACCACCGACATGGCAACGGTATCGGCGCCCCATGCGCGGAATGCGCGGATCTCGGCTGCCGTTTCAAAGCTGGGCCCCTTCAGCCCAAGGTACACGCCCTCCTGCACGCTCACGCCGCGCTCGTCGGCGATGCGATGGGCAAGTGCGCGCAGCTCGGGATCGTAGCAGTTCAGCATCGAGAAGAAACGCGGGGCGATCTCGTTGGGCCCCTGTCCCACGATGGGGTTGCGGCCCGTGAAGTTGATGTGATCGGTCATCAGGCATAGGTCGCCCACGTTATACGATTCGTTGATGGCACCGGCGGCATTGCTCGCGATGAGCGTATTCGCACCGAGGCGATGCATCAACCACACCGGGAACGCTACTTCCTGGGGGGCATTCCCCTCGTAGCCATGCAAGCGACCCTGCATGCAGATCACTTGCTTGCCGCCGTAGATGCCCACGACGAATTGCCCTGCATGCCCGATGACGGTGGAGCGGTTCATATGCGGAACTTCGCCATAAGGGACGATCAGCGCATCCTCGACGCCCTCGGCAACTGTTCCCAGGCCAGACCCCAAGATGATGCCCGCATCGAGCTGGCGCTGTCCCAACCGCTCCCTCATGAATGAGGCGGCTTCGTCGAGATTGGCGATCAGCTGGTTGGGCATGGCTTCTACTGCGGACATCGGAAGCTCCTCTCAGTTTTAGTCCAATAGCAGATTATGTCTAGCAACAATTCTAGCGCGAGAAACACGCGAATCAAAGACGAGACACCAGCACGCGAGGGCGCCCAGCAAGATCGTCAACGATGCGCGTGACTGAAAACCCGCACTCCTGCGCGATGCGCGCCGCAGCGTCGAGATGCGTTTCGTGCAGTTCGCATGCGAAAGCGCACCCTGGCTTCAACGCCCGGACGGCCCAGGGGGCAAGCCGACGGAACAGATCCAATCCATCCTGACCGCCATCAAGCGCCAGCGTAGGCTCGAAATCGACGACCTCGCGCGGGATCTCGCCGAGCACCGATGTCGGAACATAGGGGGGATTGGAAACCACAAGGTCGAAGCGTCCCATATAGCGCTCGGGAACGGCGAAGCCCAAATCGCCCTGGATCACCTTCACCATATCGGAAAGCCCCAGCGCTTCGGCGTTCTCGCGCGCAAGGGCGACCGCATCGGGCGCGATATCGACAGCGATCACACGCGTATCGTGTCGCTCGGAGGCGATCGCGCAGGCGATGCAGCCCGTGCCGGTGCAGATGTCGGCGACCAGAAGCGGTTCCGGCTCAGCGCAGGGAAGCCCGCTCTCCTGCGATGCCGCCTCGTCCGCCGAATCGACCGAATCGACTGCGGTCAGCCACCCCTCTTCTGCAGAAGCCGGACGGCCTTCCCGTTCCGCAAGCCGCTTCGCCGCAGCTTGCGCAGCGGCTGCTTCCGCGATGCGCTCCTTCAGCGCCTTCACGGCAGCGGTCTCCTGAGCCGCTGCTTCGGCGTTCCATTGAGCGTCACGTTTCGACGCAGAGGGCAAGGTCGCCAACGCTTCGCTCACCAGTACCTCGGTCTCGGGCCGCGGGATGAGCACGCCGGGGCGCACCTTCACGGAAAGATAGCGAAAAGGAGCTTCGCCCGTGATGTACTGCAGCGGCTCGCCAGCGCCGCGACGCGCCACGTAATCGTGCAGCACGTCGAGCTCGGCGCGTTCCAAGGGGCGGTCGGGATTCAGGTACAGGTCGATGCGCTTGAGGCCGCTTGCCTCCGATACCAGCCACTCCGACGACACGCGCGGGTTTTCGTCGCCCTTGCGCTGAAGATAACCTTGCACCCAATCGAGCGCGCGCTTCACCGTCCAGATCTCATCGCCTTCGCCCACAACGCCCCCTTCGGAATTCTTGCCCAATAAGAAACGAGGCCCTGGAAAGGGCCTCGCGGAACATGCAGACCGAGCTAAACGGCCTGTTCAAGCTTGCGAGCGCGATCGGCCGCCTGCAACGCCGTGATGACCTCCCCCAAACCGTCGCCCAGAAGCACGCTGTTGTACGTGGAGTTGAATCCGATGCGGTGGTCGGTCACTCGGTCCTGCGGGGCATTGTAAGTGCGGATCTTCTCGGAGCGGTCGCCCGAGCCGATCTGCGCCAGGCGCTCGGCGCCTTCGGCGGCCTGTTGCTCAGCCAGCATCTTCTCGTAGAGACGCGCGCGCAAAACGGCCATCGCCGCGATCTTGTTCTGAAGCTGGCTCTTCTGATCCTGCGACTGAACCACCAGGCCTGTGGGAAGGTGCGTGATGCGCACGGCGGAGTCGGTGGTATTGACGCACTGTCCACCCGGTCCGCCGGCGCGGTACACGTCGATGCGCAGGTCGTTCTCGTTGATCTCAACGTCGATCTCATCGGCCTCGGGCAACACGGCGACGGTTGCCGTGGATGTGTGGATACGGCCCTGGCTTTCAGTCTTGGGCACGCGCTGCACGCGATGGACGCCGCTTTCGAACTTCATGATGGAGTACACCTTATCGCCCTTGACCTTGAATTGGATCTCCTTGTAGCCGCCAGCCTCGGAAGGCGACACGTCCATCGTCTCGGTCTTCCAGCCCTGGGACTGGGCGAAGCGCTCGTACATCTTGTACAGATCGCCCGCGAAGATAGCGGCCTCGTCGCCGCCCGCCGCCGCGCGGATCTCCACGATGATGTCCTTCTCGTCAGCCGGGTCGGCAGGAATAAGCATGAACTTGATGTCCTCTTCCAGCTGGGGCAGGCGTGCCTCGATGCCGGCGATCTCCTCCTGGGCGAATTCCTTCATGTCGGGGTCGGAGAGCATCTCCTTTGCCGCCGCCAGATCGTCTTCGGCCTGCACGAACTCGCGCGCCTTCTTCACCAGCGGACCCTGATCAGCGTATTCCTTCGCCAGGCGGTTGTATTCCTTCTGATGCGAAAGCACCTCGGGGTCGCCCATCTTGGCCTGCAGTTCTTCGTAAGCTTTGATGATCTTCTCGAGCTTGTCTCGCATGTTGGTCTCTTGCATGTATGCTCGCATCCTCTAGATGAATATCCGTTAATTGCGCAACTGAAGAGTATAGCAAAGATGGCAAGGCAACAGAAAAACCCGCAGGCGCCTGCGGGTCCGGTTCGCTACAGGGAAAGGTACTCGGCTGCCTGCTCGGCGCAGACAGCCCCGTCGGACACCGCCGTCACCACCTGGCGAAGAGGCTTCTTCCGCACGTCGCCCGCCGCCCAGACGCCCTCGATGCTGGCAGCGCCGTTCTCGTCTGTGACGAGGTAGCCCGTCTCGTCGGTTTCCAACGCGCCTGCCAGAAACTCGGTGTTGGGAAGGGTTCCGACCGCAACGAACATGCCGGAAACCTCCAGCAGCCGCTCCTCGCCGGTGTTCTTATCCATGACGGTGACGCCTGCGAGCACGCCGGCCTCATTAGCCGTAAGCGCTGAAACGTTGGAATTCCACACGAACTCAACGTTGGGAAGCTCTGCCAGACGCTGGTGATAGATGGCGGTTGCACGCAGCTTGTCGCGGCGATGCACCAGATACACCTTCTCGCAGATACGCGCCAGGTACAGCGCATCGGCCGCCGCAGTGTTGCCGCCGCCGACGACCGCCACCGCCTTGCCACGGAAAAAGTTGCCGTCGCAGGTGGCGCAATACGACACGCCGCGGCCTGCGAGCGCATCCTCTCCCTCGACGCCCAACTTGCGCGGGCGCGCTCCCGTCGCCACGATGACCGCACGGGCGCGGTATTCGCCGAACGGAGTGCGCAGGATCTTAGGATTGCAGGAAAGGTCGACCGAATCGACCTCCTCGCCAACGTTCTTCACGCCGAACGCATCGGCCTGCTGCTTCATGGAATAGGCGAGCGCGAAGCCCTCGCAGCCTTCGGGAAATCCGGGGTAGTTTTCCAGATGGTCGGTCTGAGCCAGCTGGCCGCCCGGTGCCGTGCGCTCGAACACCGCGACGTCCATCCCGGCACGGGCAGCGTACAGGCCGGCAGTCAGCCCGGCGGGTCCGGCGCCGATGACGGCGATGTCCAGGATGGAAGTGTCTTCCGAAGGGGTTTGGACGGTGGATTCCACGAACTGCGCTCCTCACTCGTTATGCCGCGAAACGGGCCATATTGGGTAACTGCAGCGAGTATACGCCATAACCGCGGCAGCACTGGGTCCGCTCCAGGAAACCGGTGCATTCCTCGGTTGCTGGCAAAAGAGGCGCGTTGCGCGCTAAAGCGCAGATTTCCCAGATTATCGCTGCTCACCCCGTGCAAAGCCACGGTAAATGCTATGATGCAGCCGATTTCAGCAGGCGCGCACTCGGCGCGCCGCCTCCGGCACCATATTTGCGACGAAGCAGGCCCATCATGATGATCATCACCGACTCGGCATCCGACATCCTGGAAGACGAGGCGCAACAGCTCGACGTGCGTGTCGTCCCCTTGGACATCGTGTTCGGCGGCGAGCATTTCCAACGCAACACGCACCAGGAATTCGATCGCTTCTACACCATGCTGAAGCAACGCGACGACTTCCCTACCACCAGCCAGCCCTCCCCAGACGCCTACCTGTCGCTTTACGAGAAAGCGAAGGAGACGGGCGAAGACGTCCTGGTCATCTGCCTATCGGGAGCACTGTCGGGCACGGTGGATTCGGCACGCATGGCCGCAGCCCTTTCAGGCTGGGAGGAGCGCATCGTCATCATGGACACGCGCCATGCCATCGCCTCGCAGCGGCTGCTGGTGGAAGAGGCGGCGCGCATGCGCGATGAGGGAAAGGCCGCCGCAGAGATCCTCCCCCGCTTGGAATATCTGCGCGACCATATCCGCATCTGCGGCGTGCTGGACAAGCTGGAATATCTGCGCCGTGGCGGGCGCATCCCCGCCGGCTTGGCGGTGGTGGGCGATCTGCTGAGCATCAAGCCCGTGGTGGCCGTGTCAGATGGAGCCGTGGTGCCCATCGGCAAAGCGCGGGGCCGCCATGCCGGCGAGAAACGCGTGACCAAGGAATTCGAGCTGCATCCCTACGACCCTGCCTGGCAGGTGATGTTCCTGTATTCCAACGGCACAGAGACTGCGGATGATTACGCGAACAAGTTCTGCGAGCGGTTCGGCATCGATCGCACCTCCACGCGCACCGTGCAGATCGGCCCCACCGTCGGCGCCCATCTGGGGCCCGACTGCGTGGGACTGTGTTTCGTGGCGAAAGACGTCATCCGGTAGCGTCGGGCGGGGCAGCCGCTACAGCGCGTACACGCCTGTCGTCAGCCAATACGGCACCGATGCCATCAGGCCGAACAGGCAGATAACCAGATATGCCCCGCAATAGGCGGCCATCGGGCCATGGTTGACCATGCGTCCGTCGACGGAATAGAACGCCGCCATGTAGATGGGGTTCTGGTACATGAGAAACCACGGGTTCACCATCGCATACACCGCGAAGCCCACCACCCATGGGTTGATGCCCAACGACACCGCCATAGGCGCCATGAACGCCATGAAGATGTTGATGAAGGCCATCTCCGAGGCGATCACGAAGCGCAGCACCACCGTAGCCAGCGCCACACCGGCGATGAAGGCGAAGGGCGAGAACGCCAGGCGCTGCATGACCGGGCCCACCAAGTTAACCACCCAGGCGTCTATGCCCGTGTAGGAAAACACCGTCGCCAAACCCATGGCAGTGCCGATGAACAGCAGGCTCTCCCAGTTAAGGCTGGAGCGGAACTCTTTCAGACTGCACACGCCGAATCCAAGCTGGCACGCAACGCCCGCCAGGCCCACAGCAACCGAGGGGATGCCGTGCAGAGGCTCCAATACCCACAGCGCCACCGTGGCCAAGATGATGACGAGCATCTTCTTCTCCGCAGCGCTCATAGGACCCAAGTCCTTCTGCTGGACCCGTTTCGCAGGGCCTTCGGATGCTCCATGCTCTTCCTCCAGCGCATCTTCGGCCTTCGCCGTGCGCTTGCGCTTGCACTCGCCCTTCGGACCATACGCGGCGATGATCACCGCATAGTTGATGAGAGTGACCAGCACGAACCACGGCAGCGCGGCGATGAACCAGTTGACCATATTGAAGCGCGCCTGCACGTCATCGGGGTAGAACGACAGCAGAGCATAGCCTATGACGCACGCGCTAATGATGGCAGGACCCACCGTGCGCACGCCGGTAAGCGCCGCGAGGAACAATCCGTTCATCTGGCGGCTCTTGGGCTCGTAGCCCAACGATTCGCCGATGCCGAAGGAAAGCGGCGTAATGACCGCAAGCTTCGCCGACATGCTGGGGATGAGCGGTCCGATGACCGTACCGGATGCGATGATGGCGGCGACCTGCGCCTTGAACGTTGCCGGGAATTTCTCTAGCACGAAATGCGCGATGCGCGTGACGAGCCCGCTTTGCTTCATGCCCACGCCCAAGCCGAACGCGGCGAACAGAAGCCACCAGGTCTCGCCGGTGAACGACGCGAACACGGTCTCAATGGGGATGCCCGCCACAGCGATGAACAGGACCGCCATGATGAAGGCGGTCACCATCTCGGGGAAAATGCGCAGTACCCACCACACAATTGCCCAGATAAGGATCCCGAACGCCTGGGCGGCGTGGGGGTTTAGGCCCGCAACCGGCATGGCGACCGCCACGGCAACGCCGGCGATGACGCCTGCGGCGGCACCGACGTACATCAACAGCTTCTTGGTTCTATCGGTAATCTGCATATGCATCGCGCCCCTGCTACCCCCTACAAAGAAATCTGGCGGACGTGCACGAACGCTCCAACCAGACAACAAAGACATTATCCTCCCAGAGAAGAAGGGACGCAAAAGGAGGTTAAGGAGGTCTGAAGGGGCAGATGTCCTCGCGCGTAAGCAGACGCCCGCGCGCGAGGACGGATCGCCGTACTTGCTACCGCGCCGCGCGCTGGGCGATACGCGTGACGGACACGATGCTCAGCGGCTTGGATGTCTCGGGACGCTCGGCATTCCATGCGGCGACGCACGCATTCAGGAGCAGGTCCGGGCGGAGGCTCCCCGTGGGTTTGGCCTCAAGCTCGAACGAAACGACGCTGCCCGCGCTCGCAACCTCACCCACCAGGAAATCAGCAACGACGAGGGTTTTCTCCTTCTTCTTGCGCACCACGTGCACCTGCTCGGGCACAGGAAGGCCGCCTTCGGGTTCCCGGGAAAGCTGGGCGCGATAAGCCGCCACCGGATAGGCCACCGAAGCCGCCGCATCGCGCGGGCCGATGTAGCGGGCCGCATGGGGCATGAGGTCGGCAACGCTTGCATCCTGCAAAGCGGCAAGCGCCTTCTCGGGGGCGACGTAACGCGTCATCTGCAGATCAAAGATCTCGCAGGTGCTTCCCACTCCCACCGGCAACGCCGAGCCGAACGCGATCTTCATATGGGGCGAGAACCCCTGGCTCACCGCGAACGGGAGGTCGGCGCGGCGCACGGCGCGCTCGAGCGCGCGAGCGATCTCGAGATGCGACAGCAGCGCCAAGCGGCCCTGCTTGCAATATTCGACGCGTAAACGGAACAGGTTAGGATCCGCCATGATGCTACTCCCCTTCCTTCCCCAGGCGCGGGGCCGCCAGCTGGTTGTCCGTGCCAAGCCCCGGACAGGCACCGCATCCCGTGCAGGCGCCGAACGTGCAATCGGGCGTGGTGGTTTCCTGCTGAGCGCGTTTGCGCTCGAGCACCAGGAACCGGTTGGACACGCCGGTGGAGATATGCGACCAAGGCATGACGCGGTCGGTGCCGTAGGCGGTCTGCGCGATGGCGGCAGGGTTGATCCCCACCTCATCGGCGGCATCGCGCCAAGCTTGCTCGTCGAAGCACTCGGTCCAAGCATCGAAACGTGCACCGCGCTTCCAAGCAGCTTCCACCCACTGCGCAGCTTCACGCCCACCACGGCTCATGACTGCCTCCACGAAGCTGGTTTCCGGATCGTGCCAATGCACATCCACCGCCTTGTACTTCACGGAATGGCGCAGCAGGTTCACGCGGCGCAGCGCTTCCTCGGGTGGGATCTGCCCGTCCCACTGGAAGGGAGTTTGGGCCTTGGGGACGAACAAAGCGCAAGAAACGCTCATACGGATGCTGCCGCGCTGCTCGGGCGGAACCGCTGCCTTGGCACGGTCGTAAGCCCGCTGGGCAAGGCTCGCGATGCCCTTGATGTCGTCATCGGTCTCGGTTGGCAGGCCGATCATGAAATACAGCTTGCAACGGCGCCATCCCGCGGCGAACGCAGCGTCTATGGCACCGAACAGATCGTCCTCGGTGACGTTTTTGTTGATAACATCGCGCAGGCGCTGCGTGCCTGCCTCGGGCGCGAAGGTGAGGCCGCCTTTCTTCTGTCCCGCCACCAGCCGCGCCATGTCGACGCCGAACGCATCCAACCGCTGCGAGGGTACCGAGATGCGCACGCCCTTGCCGTCGAGCTCCTTGTTCAGGCGCGTGAGGATCTCGGCGATCTGCGAGTGGTCGGTGGACGAAAGCGAGGTGAGACTCGCTTCCTCGTAGCCCGTCTGCGCCAAGCCCTCCAGCACCGAGGCAACCACGTTGTCGGCGGAACGCTCGCGCACGGGTCGGTACATCATGCCCGCCTGGCAGAAGCGGCACCCGCGCGCGCAGCCACGCAGGATCTCGACGTTCAGACGATCGTGGACGCACTCCGCGAATGGGACGATACAGGGCTCCCAGCCGCTGCTCTCGGCGAAACCGCCGTAGAGGCACTTCTCGATGGCCGTGGGAAGCCCCTCCTCCAACGGTTCGATCCACGACCCCTCCTCCTGAGCTTCAACATCCGAGCGCCAGCGATACAGCGACGGAACGTACCAACCGCGCTCATGGGCAAGCGTGTGCAGGATATCGGAACGGGAGGCGCCTTCGCAGCGCATGCGGCGGATGAGCTGCAGCGCATGGGGCACCGATTCCTCGCCCTCGCCGATGTTGATGGCGTCGAAGAAGGGCGCATAGGGCTCGGGATTATAGGCGCAGGGGCCGCCACCCAGGATGAAGGGATCGCGCTCCCCGCGCTCCTGTGCATGCAGCGGTATGCCCGCCAGATCGAGCGTCTCAAGGATGTTGGTGGCGGCGAGTTCATGCGGCAGCGTGATGCCAACCGCGTCGAACTCCGCCAGAGGAGCGCAGCTTTCGATGCTGAACAGCGGCAAGCCCTCGGCGCGCAGCGTGTCGCAGAACGTCGGCGCCGGTAAAAACGCGCGCTCGGCGCGCAGGTTCTCAGCGGCGTTAACGGCGTTCACCAGGATGCGCAGCGCCTGGTTGGACTGGCCCAGCTCGTACGTGTCGGGATACACCATGCAGAAGGCGAAGTCGGCATCCTGCTTCACGAAGCTGCCGAACTCGTGGTCGAGATAGCGGGACGGACGCTCGGCATCGCGCAGCAGCGGCTCCAAACGCTCCCACAGACTGGTCATATGATTCATCGGCGAATCTCTTTCTCGGTCGCGGCGGGAGCAGCTTGCGCTCCCCCGTCTTTCATACTCGGCGATGCGGCGCGGGCGGCGCTCGCAACGGATGCGGCGACCGATTGCGCGCAGCCCGCCCCCTGGGCGACGGCATCGCGCGCCTTGCCCACCACCTCCGCCAATCCGGAGACGGAGCCGCCGTTCTCGAAATACTCAATGGCGGCACGGCCCATGGCCTCGGTCCCCGCATAACCGATAGCCGCCTTCACCGCCCAACCCAGCGCAGGGACGATCCCCGCCACCTGGCGAGCGACAGTGCGGAATGCGAAGGCGCCTCCCACCACGCAGGCAAGCTCCTTCACGCGCGCAAGGCTCATAGGCTGTCCGTATGCCGCGGCGATCTGCAGCAGCATCTTGGCCTGGTTGAGCGTCATGACCGGCATATCGGCGCCAGGCAACAGGACCACCAGGCCCACGCCGGCATTTTGCATAGACGTAGCGCCGACGGCTTCCGTCGAAAGCGGACGGCGGACGAAAGGAAAGGCCAAAGCGAACGCCAACCGCTTCTCGCGGCTGGCGGCTATGATCCACGCGCCCATGCGCTCATCGAGCTGCCCGAGGCGCTCATCGTCGAGCGGTAGAGGCTCTTCACTCTCGTCGAACGCGAACCCGCTTGCCGGCGTTTTCCCGCGCAGCCCGTCAGCAAGCCGCTTGACAGCGGAAACGGTCGCGCCGCCCGCCGCGACGATATCGCCCTCGGGAATGGGGCACCCTGCCGCCTGGGCGATCTGACCCACCAGGGAAGGCAAGGTGGTTGCAACCATCGCAGGTACGCCCACCGCACGCAGCGAAGCAGCGGCAACCCCCACGCGCTCGTCGAACCCAGCCGCGATCACGGCGATATCATCGCCGGGAAACGGACAAGCCAGCGCGTCATCCAACGTCGCGAAGGAAACCCGCGCATGGGGTGCGGCAGCCTCGTAGGCCCGCGCCAGATGCTCCGCTAGATCGGACGAGCAGGTCCCGTCGTAGTAGACCGTCACCGAAACCGGGGTTTTGGCCGCTTCGTCGATATTGGTCGCCTCGTCAATGACCGCCTTCACATCAATGGGTAACTTCATAGGCTTCCCTCTTTCCACTAGCGGCGCCATGCGACCATACCGAACCGATGATGCCCAGCAAGGCGAAATTCACCACCATGAACGACGAACCGTAGCTTACGAAAGGCAGGGGAATACCCGTGATGGGCATGAGCCCGATATCCATGCCGATGTTCTCCAGGATCTGGAACATCCACATGCCCACCACGCACATGACGATGACCATGCCGAACAGGTCGCCGCACGAACGGGCGATGCGGATGCACACGATGATGAGGGCGGCGTACATGACCAGCAGCGTCAACGCGCCCACGAGGCCAAGCTCCTCCGCCAGAATGCAGAAGATGAAGTCCGTGGGGGCCTCGGGCAGGTACCCCAGTGTTCCCTGGGAGCTTTGCAGCAACCCTTTGCCGAACAAACCGCCCGAACCGATGGCGATCATCGCCTGCTGAAGATTGTAGCCTTCGTCAGACATGTCCACCCCGCCCTGGTTCAGAAATACCAGCAAGCGGTTTCGTTGGTATTGCTTGAGAAGTCGATACTCCCATGTGCCATCCGCGGTGCGATATTTCAACAGCTCGTCGAGGACGAACACCGCGACAATCGCGGCAACGAACATGGCAAGCGTGGTCAAAAGGTATTTCGCCCGGGCGCCGCCCATCACCAAGGCGGTACCGGCGATGAACAGGTATACCAGGCCCGTGCCCAGGTCGGGCTGGGTCATGATGCACAGAAACGGCACCAACATGATGCCAAGCGCTTTGCAATACTCGCGCGAATCGTCCAACTTGCCGCCGTAACGCGCCATCACGCTGGCATCGAGCAGGATGACCGTGATTTTGGCGAACTCACCAGGCTGGATCTGCATGCCGATGCGGATCCACGACTGTGCGCCCATCCCCGCATCGGTTCCCAAACCGGGGATGTGCGGTGATAGGATGAGCACGACGTTGACGATGAGGAACACGCGCGTCATGCCGGCAAGGCGCCGGTAATCGAAGCGCCACAGCACCGCCATGGCGATGATGCCTGCGGCAACACCGCCCAACTGGCGGGAGAAGCTGTAGTCGGGATCGTTGGTCACTGCCGACCACACCACTACCAGTCCGAAGCACACCAAGAGGACGATGATGCCGATGAACGGCATGTTCATCGATGGAAACAGCGGTTTGCGCGTCGATTTAGCGACCGCCTTGTCGGGTGTCGCGAGCGAATCGATCTGCGGCAGCTGAGCCATGGCTCCTCCTTCCTCTCGATATTGCCTGAGTTGCTAGTCGGTGCGGCCCGAGCTGCTCACCGAAATGGACACCGACCGCCCTCCGAACCCGGAAATATAGCCCAATTGCTCGGGGTTGCCCGCCTCGTAGGCGAACAGCGAGCCCATCACCTGCGCGCCGAGCGGTCCGGCGGTAGCCGAACCGCCACCGCCTTGCTCCACCAGGCACGTCACCACATAGCGCGGGTCGTCTATGGGGGCATAGCAGGCGAACCACGCGTAGTCGTTCTGGTTGGCCACCTCGGCAGTACCCGTCTTGCAGCATACGACGGCGGGATCCACCCCGTTGTCTCGGAACAGCTGGGCGGTGCTCGCGTTCTCGGTCGCCACGCCGTTGAGGGCATCGCGCATGAGCTCTAAATCGGTTTCCGAGACGTCGGGGGTGCCCACCACCTCAGGCTGTACCGTCACCGTCACCTCGCCTTCGGCATTGCGAACTTCTTTCAGCACATGGGGCTTCATGAGGTTGCCCGTGGCGATGGCGCCGTAAGCCACCGCAAGCTCGATGGGCGTGACCAGCACGTAACCCTGGCCGATGCTCATATTGGTGTTGTCGCCGCCGAGCCACTGAGCTTCCTCCGGGCGGTTCCGGAAATACTCCGCTTTCCACTCGGGCGTGGGGATGCGCCCCACCGACTCGCCGCTAATGTCGATGCCCGTAGGCTGGTCCAGCCGATACTTCCCCAAGAAATCCTGCATGGCCGTCGAGCTGATCTCGCCCGTCTGACCCTTATCGTAGAAGTCCTTGGCGATGCTGTAGAAGACCACGTCGCAGGAGTTGACGATGCCACCGCGCAGATCGAGCGTGCCATGGCCCGAGTGGTTCCAGCAGCGCTGCACCTGTCCGGTATTCCATCCATCCCATTCGCCCGTGCAGGTCCACGTGGACGCGGGGGTGCAGATGCCGTTCTCCAACGCCGCAAGCCCAGTGAACGCCTTGTAGGTGGAAGCGGCTGGGTACTGGCCGCCGATGGCGCGGTTGAGCATTGGGTTGTACGCCTCGTCGGAGGAGTACACGTCCCAGATATCCTGAGTGATGCCGCCCACGAACAGCGAGGGATCGAACGTGGGATAGCTGGCCATGGCGATGATGCCGCCATCGCGCACGTCCATGACCACGATAGCGCCGCCACAGCCCTTCCCCTCCCCGATGACGCCCGTGGGCGCGATGGTTTCCGCCAAGATGCGATCGCAAGTGTGCTGGATGGGTGCCTTGATGCACAGGTAGAGATCGGAGCCGCGCGTAGGCTGGGTCTCGCTGACCACCTCGACCACATTCCCGCGCGCATCGGCGATGACGCGGCGCTGACCGTGGTCGCCCGCCAGCAGATCATCGTACGCCAGCTCGATGCCGGTCTGGCCAACATCGTCGCCAAGCTCCACCTGGCGGCCTTCGGATAACGACTCCAACTGCTCTGCCGCCACCGACCCCGTATAGCCGAGAGTCTGGGCCGCCATGGCGCCGTACGGGTATTCACGCACGGTCCTGGTTTGCACCGTGATGCCCGGGAAGGCCTCGACGTGCTCGGAAATGAACGCGATGTCGCGCAAGCGCACGTCGCTCGCCACCACGCGTTGGCTCTGGGCGCCGCTCGACGAATCCTGGATGCGTTGGCGCACCACGTTGAAGGGAACACCCAGCACGGCGGACAGCCGTAGCACCACATCGCGGTCGTCTGCCACATCGGGATCTGCGAGCACGGTGTACGAGGAACGGTTCGTGACCAGGGCCACGCCGTCGGCATCGTAGATGATGCCGCGGGGCGCGGGCGTGGCGACGTTGGTGTACATGTTCTCGGCGGCCTCGCGCGCATACGACCCGCCGGAGAGCACCTGAAGCCCCCACAGGCGCACGGAAAGCGCGACGAAGATCAAGGCGCCCAGCGCCCCCATGCCGAGGAAGCGCGGCTTGAGGTTGTCGGCGGGATTGACGGTAGAGACCTTCGCCGCCGCAGCCGATGTGCTGGCAGATGCGCTTTTCTCCAACGAAGACGATACGCCCACCGTGTCGATCGACCGCACGGACTTCTTCACAGAGGCGTACGAGCCTTTGCGATGATTGCGGACGGCGAAAACCGCCAAGATGATGGCGACCACCACCAACAGCGTGATGATGGCAGCGGCGACTGCGACGACCATGGCTGCCGCCTTACAGGTGCGCCGGGTTGCCCGGGCCCATCGGAGCCTGCGGGACGAGAACCCGCATGGCCAAAGGATACAAGATGAGGCATACCACGCAGTCGTACAGTCCGCAGGGCAATGCGCGGTACAGCAGCATGCCGCCCGCATCGCCGGCAGCGCCGAATGACAACGCGAAGAACCCCATGATCAGCTCGATGATGAACGAGGCGACCACCAGAATCACCAGAGGGATGAGCACCGTGTCGTTGTTGAGAGCCGCAAACAAGCGCGACGCGACAAGGCACACCACCACGAGCGCCAACGATGACGAACCGATGGGCGTGCCCACGAAAACATCGTTGATCAGACCGAGCACGAACGGGAGCACCGGGCTCATCGGGCGCGCGACAGCGACCAGCAGGCAGTACACCGTGATGAAGTTCGGCATCGCGGAGAAGATCTCGATAGCAGGGGCGATGATGATCTGCAGCAGCATCGCAAGGATCGCCCCGATCACCACGGGAGTCGATTCGCGCATATCCATTATTGGCTGTCGCCCCCTTCCGTCGCATCCGCAGCCGTAGAAGAGCCGGCCGATTTCACCACCACCACTTCCTCGAGCGAGGAGGCGTCATCGTTGGGAGAAACCACCACCGTCGCCGGAGAGCCGCCCTCCCCTTGGTCGACGCGCACCACCGTGCCGATCATCAAGCCGCTGGTATAGCTACCGCCCAGCCCAGAAGTGATGATCACGTCGCCCACGGCGACCTGGGCATCCTCGTCGAGGTTCTCCAGATACAGCAACCCTTCCAACGACCCGCGGACAATGCCCTCCACGCGATTTGACTGCACCATGGCAGCTGCACCCGATTGTGAATCGGTGAGCAGTCGCACCACAGAGCTGTTCTCGCTCACCGAAGCGATCTGACCGACGACGCCGGAAGAACCCATCACCGTCATGCCGGCCTCCACGCCGTCGGCGCGGCCCGCATCGATGCTGATGGTCTGATTCCATGCAGTTGAGCTTTTTCCCACCACACGGGCGGCGATGCCGTCGATGTCGTAACGGTCGGACATGTCAAGCAGCCCTTGAAGGCGCTGAGCCTCTTGGCGGTATTCCTCGGCTTGAGCGACCAGCTCGCGCAGCTCGGCGTTGCTCTCCCGCAAGCCGGACAGCGTGCTTTCATCCGCAGTGGCGTCGGAGACGGACTCCGCGACACCCTCCGTGCCCGCCGATGCCGCTGCGCCAACGAAGTTAAGAGGTGCGATGACGTCGGCCGCCACGCTCTGGACGGTATGCAGCGGTCCACCGTCCCCTTCACGGGAATAGACGGTGATCATCACGATAGAGGCGACGATGAGGACGATAACCAACACGCGTGAGAAGAGCGCTCCGCCGTTGTTCTGCCTATGGAGAGCCATAAACCAGCCGTCAGTCCTTTATTTAGTGCGCATGAGCGTCTGCTTCAGCGCGGTAGGAGTCTCGAGCACCTTCAGGCAGCCGGACACCACGTTGGTCAGCGCCGTTTCGCTCACCCAAACGGGGATCTCCAGCTTGTCGGTGAAGTAGCGGTCCAAGCCGGAAAGCAATCCGCCGCCGCCAGTAAGCAGGATGCCGTTTTGAATGATATCGCTGGCAAGGTCGGGATTGGTCTTCTTGAACGTCTCCTTGATGTGGACGACCATCTCTTCGATGGGCGCCTGCAGCGCAGCGCGCACATCCTCGGATTGAATGGTGACCTCCTTGGGCTGCTCGGTGATCATATCCTGGCCGGAGATGATCATGTCGCGTTCGCGGCCGTCCTCGAACGGCAGGATGGATCCGATCTTGATCTTGATGACCTCGGCGGTACGCTCGCCGATCTTGATGCCCAGCAGGTCGCGTAGATGCATCGCGATTGCCTCGTCCAAGCGGTTGCCCGCAAGGCGCAGCGAAGAGCTGGCGACGATACCGCCCAGCGAGATGACGGCGACTTCGGTGGTGCCGCCGCCGATGTCGACCACCATCGAACCGGTGGGCTCGGTGACGGGCAAGTCGGCACCCATGGCGGCTGCCATGGGTTCTTCGATGAGGTAGGCTTGACGCGCGCCCGCCTGGATGGCCGCCTCGAACACCGCGCGCTTCTCGACCGAAGTGGCTCCGCAAGGGATGCAGATGACGATGCGCGGCTTCGCCTGCCACGGGTACTTACGCTCGATGGCCTTGTTGATGAACGCGGAGAGCATGGCCTCGGTGACATCGTAGTCGGCGATCACGCCGTCTTTCAGCGGATGCTCGGCGGAGAAGGCCTCGGGCGTGTGGTTGATCATATTCTTCGCCTCATGGCCCACCGCGAGCACGCGATGGGTGCTCTTCTCGATAGCCACGACCGAAGGCTCGTTGATCACGATGCCCTCGCCTTTGATGGCCACCAGCGTGTTGGCTGTGCCCAAGTCGATGGCCATGTCTGTGGACATCTGACCAGTGAACTGGGAAAATATATCAAAAATGGACATAAAGGCTAACCTCTTGAGTCTGATTTCATACAGACGACGATTCTAGCACAGCGCCTTTACCCGACACTTTGACCTGCGCCAAATTCACGAAGGACGCAAAGCTTATACGCAAACCGCGCTCAATCGCGCCCTCCCTCGACGAAACGCGACGAGTGCTTGAAATGATACCGCAACCGCGGCAGTTTCCCGAATAAAGCGAAAGCGCCCCGAAAACGGGGCGCTCATCGCCGATTTCGCGTGCTAGTGAACGCTGCAGCTCAGGCACGGATCGTACGCGCGCACGAGTTTCTCGATCTCGAGCTGGACGGCGTCGCCATCGATGCCGTCCCCTACCAGCTTCTCAGCAAGGATGCGCATGTCCGCCTCGAGATTGGCGACATTCTGCGCCGTGGGCGTGATGATGGAGGCGGAAACCACCCTGCCTTCTTCATCGAGCTGAAGCTTGTGGAACAACGCGCCGCGCGGCGCCTCGGTGAAGCCCACGCCCGTGCCAGCCTTCACCTCGAAGGAAACCGGGGTGCTGGCACCCTCGAAATCGTCGTCCGCCAAGCGGCGACATAGCTCAGCGCAACGATCGAGCGCATCGACGATCTCCACCGCCTGGGCAACGTTGTTGCAGAACGGGTTGCGCTCGGGCGGACGCAGGCCCACCTTCGCCGCCGCCAGCTTCGCGCGATGCCCCAGGAACTGCCAAGACTGGTTGATGCGCGCCAACGCACCGGTGAAGTAGGGCTTGCCGGTGGAGCGTACGCGGGCGCACAGCGCAGCGGAATGGTTCACGGTGTATTCCTCGATCGCCTGCTCCACCTCGTCGCAATCGAACGATAACGCAGCCTCGATAAAGCGCGCCATACGCGAATCGGACACGGCGTAGCGGTCGGGCGCGCCCATCGCGAGCATATCCCCTTCGGTCTCGATGGCGGGAGCCTTGAAGGAATGGAACAGGTCCACCGCCGTTTCGGCAAAGCCGATCATCGATTCCATCTTATCAGCAAGCTCCAAGTACTCGTCACGGCTGATCTCGTGGGTGAAGCCGCCCACCACCGCGGTGATGGGATGCACCGACCTGCCGCCCACCTTCGTGCACAGCTCGTTGCCCAAAGCCTTCAGCGCGAGCGCCTGCTCGAACAGCTCGGGGGCCTCTACAGCCAGAGGGAACACGCTTTTGTGGCCCAGGAAGTCCGGCGCGGCGAACACGAACAGATGCGTAGCGTGGTTCTGCAGGTAGGAGCCATACACCAGCAAGTCACGCAAAGCGCACGTGCGGTCGGTCACCTCGATGCCGAAGACGCGCTCGATCGCCAGAAGGTCGGTGACCACATGGCTCGCCGAGCAGATGCCGCAGATGCGCGAGGCGATGTAGGGCACTTCCTCGAAGCGCCTGCCTCGCACCATGCTCTCGAACAGGCGAGCGGGCTCGACGACGTTCATCTCGACCGTCTTCACCTGGCCGTCCTCGACGACCACGTGCACGTTGCCGTGGCCCTCGATGCGGGCGATATGGTCGACCTGTATCGCGGTTTTCGTCATGCGATCATCCTCACTAAGCCTGATGCAGCGCAGGGTCGGTCTGGTTGAACATCTCCAGCGCCTGGTCGAAATACTCCACGGGAATACCTGCGGTACGGCACGCTTCGCGCGCCGCAGGCAGATTGGCGTCGGGCGAAAGCCCACGGCAGCCGTTGCAGGGCCTGCCCAGGTTCACGCAACGTGCATTGCAGCCCGCACGCGTGACCAGGCCCAGGCACATGATGCCCTTCTGGTAGAAACAGCCCGTCTCGTTACGCTTGCACGAGCCGCACATGGTGGCGGTGGACACCGACTTGTTCGAACCGTAGAGCGCCTGCTGCAGCACGTCGATGAAATCGTAGCTGTCGATGGGGCAACAGCGCACCTCATAGTCGACATCGACGACCGACCCCACCGAACGCGGGGAGATCATCTCACCACACGCCTCCGGCACGTTGTCATACACGCTGGCGGGTCGCTGAATGAAACCCTCCGCCGCCATGCCGGGGATGCCCGCCGTCGTGGCACAGGCGCCGATGGCGATGACGGCCTTGGCCTTCTCGCGCAGCTCGCGCACGAGCTTCTCGGATTCCTCGGTGGTCACCGCGCCTTCGATGACGGCGACGTCGAAGGTCTCGGGCATCGGGTCGCTGGAGGCCAGCTGCCAATACTGCAAATCGATTTGGCCGAGCACTTCCATCAGATGCGCTTCGGCGTTGGTGATCTGGAGCTGGCAGCCGAAGCAGCTGGCCAACCCCACCACCACCACGCGCGGGACCTCGTGGGCGCCCTGCGCGGCATTCTGGTTCGCGTTCATGTGAGCACCCTCCATCCTACATCGACCCCTGGATGTTCTTCGCTTCCCAATAGTTGAACACCGGGCCGTCGATGCACACGTACTGATGGCCGATCTGGCAATGGCCGCACTTCCCCATGCCGCACTTCATATGGCGTTCGAAGCTGCAGTAGATATGGTCGTACGGGATCCCCTTCTTGCTCATCTCGTCGATGACGAAGCGGTACATCACCGGCGGGCCGCATACCGCGCCGAACGTGTTGCCGGGATCGACCTCCAGATGTTCGAAGGGCTTGGTGACCACGCCCACTTCCCCATCCCAGGAATCGTCGGGATGATCGACGGTCAGGTACAGCTCGAAATCCTTGCGGTGCTTCCACATCTCGAACTGGCTGCGGAACATCACGTCGCTGGGCGTGCGCGATCCGTACAGGATGGTGACTTTCCCGAAATCGCTGCGCTCGTCGTGAATGTTGTTGATGAGCGAACGCAGTGGCGCGATGCCCAAGCCACCCGCCACCAGCAGCACGTCGTGGCCGCGCATCTCGTCGATGGGGAACCCGCGGCCGAACGGCCCGCGAATGCCCACGATATCCCCGCACTGCATCTTATGCAGCTGCTCGGTAAACGTGCCCGCGCGGCGGATGCACAGCTCGATGAAACCATGCTTGGTCGGCGAGCTGGAAATGGAAATGGGAGCCTCGCCCACCCCGAAGATGGACAGCTCGACGAACTGTCCGGGCTGATGGTGGAACGCCTCGCGGATGCGGTCATCCACCAGACGGAACTCGAAGAGCTTCTCGTGCTCGGTGAGGTCGGTGATGGATGTGATGCGCGCCGGCCAAGGCCGATACGGGTTCGCCGCCATCAGCTGACCTCCCGAGCGGCGCTCGGGAGGCTCGTGGAACGGGCGCACGCGCACCGTGGAAACCGCACAGCTACTGGGCATCGGCAGCCCCCTTCCTCTCGAAGAACTTCAACACCTCGATGGGGTTGATGTTGGCCTTGCAGGCCTTCACGCAGCGGCCGCATCCAACGCATAGCATGCGATCATGCGTGGCAAGAAAGCCATTGAGCTTATGGTACATGCGATGGCGCACGCGCGTCGCAGGCTTGTCGCGGAAGTTGTGCCCGCCGGCCACCTGAGCGAACTGCGGACCCGTGCAAGCATCCCACACGCGTTCGCGTCGGCCAGTCTTGCCGTCGGGATCAAGCGTGTCGCGGATGTCGAAGCAGAAGCAGGTAGGGCACACCGACGAGCAGGCAGTGCAGGAAAGGCACTTGCCACCCAGCTCGTCCCAGAACGGATCGTCATGGAATGCGTCCATGAGCATGGCCACTTCTTGGATCTTGGGGATCTCGGGGTTGAAGGCAGCCTGGCGCCGACGCGTCGCGTGGCGGAACTCGATGCGCTCAGCATCGGTCGCCTCGCGGGGGTTGCAGGCCGACTCCAGGATGTTCGCCGCGTTGTTGCTGGCGATACTCACCAGATACTTCCCGCCGATGTCCTGCAGGAACAGGTCATAGCCGAACCGCGCTTCATCCGAACTCCACAGATGGCAGAAGCACGTTTCTGTGGGCATGCAGCTGATGCCCACGATCAGCGTCGCCTCTCGACGCGCGATGTAATAGGGATCCGCATAGGGAGCGTCCTTATACACCACGTCGACGCGATTGAGCGCGTTAATGTCGCACGCATGGGCACCGAAGATGACGCGCGGGGTGATCTCGGCGGTGTAGTCGGTCACCTGATTCTCGCCCGCATTGAAAGTCATAAGCGTTTCCACCGGGGGGAGGAAATACTTCTTCGGCGAGGTGATGGTGGAATCGTAGTCGAGTTCCACCTGCTCGGGCGACTCGATCACGTCGAAGGTGTACACATCGCCCTTCTTCACCGGCGCCACGACCTCGTAGGATTCCATGAACGCCTCTATGAGCGCCGGGACCTCCGACGCTTCGATAACTCTATACAGCATGCTCTCGTCCGTTCTCGTCTGGAAGATGCCTTGCCGTGGATGGAGCCCTTGCCCGCGAGGGAACCAGAGCAAGAAAAAAGCCTCGGCACCAGTCGCGCCGCTGGGGTGGACCGGTGTCGAGGCTTCGTGCCCTGGAAGGCTTGCCCTGGCTATTCAGCCGGGAAAAAGACGCCGATCTCGCGCTCGGCGGACTCGGGGGAATCCGATCCATGGATCACATTTTCGTCCATGATCAGACCAAAGTCGCCGCGAATCGTGCCGGGGGCAGCTTCAGCCGGATTAGTGGCGCCCATGAGGGAGCGGCACTTGGCAATGGCGCCCTCGCCGGAGATGACCATCTTCACAACCGGGCCGCTGGTGATGTAGGAGATGAGGCCCTCGTAGAAGGGCTTGCCCTCATGCTCGGCATAGTTCGCCTTCGCCTGCTCGGGGGTAACCATGCCCAGCTCCATGCGCTCGATCTTGAGGCCCGCGCGCTCGAAACGGTTGATGATCTCGCCGATGTGGCCGTTGCGTACGCCGTCGGGCTTGATCATGCTGTAGGTTCTCTGGATGGCCATTGATTCCTGCCTTTCGAAAA
This sequence comes from Eggerthellaceae bacterium, assembly GCA_036306585.1. Classification (GTDB taxonomy): domain Bacteria; phylum Actinomycetota; class Coriobacteriia; order Coriobacteriales; family Eggerthellaceae; genus Aphodovivens. The sequence continues at coordinate 139,425 of JAXJZF010000002.1, read as the reverse complement.
TCGTTCGGTACGTTTCACTTATATCGCCTGCCCGGCGCATCGCCGGGCGAAGCCCACTGGTTCCCGCCGCTTAATTGCGGCTAGCGAAGTACAGCTGGACGTCGGAGACTTTCCAGCCCACCAAGTCGCGCGATAGCGAAACCTGGTAATCCACCTGGCCGCCATCCCCGGTGTCGGCAGTCACATAGGCGATCGACGAGCTCATGGAGCGGTCGACCCCATTGACGGTGGGATCGCTGTCCTGCACGAGGATATCCGTGATGGAATCGACGGCGCTCTCATCGACGCCCTGCGCCATAACGCTTTGGGCATTGGACGGATCGGAGAACAGCTGTTGCACCACCTGCTCCTGCGTGGGGAAGCCGTAGCCCTGCGTGTACAGGAACGCGCAGGCGCCCACGGCGATCAGCAGCAGCACGATGATAACGATGAAGATCTTCAAACCCACGCCACGGCGCTTGCGCTCCATCTTCACCATGCCGCGTGACCACTGCTCGAGTTCCTCATCGGAAGCGGTGAAGAAGCGGTCGTCCGCCTCGGCGGCGTATCCCTGCGGGTCGCCGTAGGCGTCGGCGTAGTAATACGGATCCTGGGTGCCGTACGGGTCGCCCATCTCCTCAGGTAGAAGCGCCGTCCCATCGGCGGCCACGTCGAGACCCGACATATCCGCCACCGGCTCGATGACCTGCGTGACCTCGGAAGCGCCCTGCGCGACCGCGGCGACGGCGCGCTGGTAGTCGACGCTGGCTGAATCGCTGAGGAAATAGGTCTTGTCGGCGATGGCCTGCTCGAAGGCGTTCACCGCCTTCTGCATCTGGCCGCTGGCCACATAGGCCTGGCCCAGGTTGGCATTGAGCTTGTTGCGCGTGTCGGACCGCATGTCGAACTGCATCGCGCTCTCGTAGGACGAGATGGCGTCCAAGGGGCGCCCCAGGGCCATGAAGCAGATGCCCAAGTTGAGCAGCGCCTTGGTGGGGTCGGGGTTGGTCTCGTCGAGGGCGGCTTCGCGAAACGCCACGCCGGCCTCGGTCGACTTCCCGAGCTTCAAAAGCGCATTGCCCATGGCGCTGTACGCCTTATAGGGAGTCTCGTAGCGCTCATCGTCGATGGCATGCTTGAAGTTGCTCACCGCATCCTCATAATCATGCAGCGAGGCATAGGCCATGCCCAAGTTGTAATGGACCGCGCCCAGCGCCGGATAGACGGTGTCCGCCGTCGCCTGCGAATAAGCGTGAATGGCTTCGTTGGGATCCTTCAACCTGATGAGGCAGTTGCCGATCTGGTGATACAGAAGGCCCGTTTCGCCCGGCGCCAACGGAGAGCCAGAATCCTGCAGGCACTGAGTGAACAGCTCCAGCGCCCTGCGATGGTCCCCCGCCGCGTTAGCGGATCGCGCCTGTTGAAAAAGCTCGTTGTTCATCTGAATCCTCTGTTTTCGGGCAGTAGCTCGCCTACTGCTCCACGTTCTCGATTTCGATGGTCTCGATCACGTCGCCCACGCGAAGCTGGCCGATGACGTCCTTGCCTTCGATGGTCTGGCCGAACACCGTGTAGCCGGAGTCGAGCATGGGCTGAGGGCCCAGGCAGAAGTAGAACTGAGAGCCCGCGGAGTTGGGATCCTGGGAGCGGGCCATAGCAAGCGCGCCGTCCTTGTGATCGTTATGAGGGTTGGTGGTGAACTCCTCCTTAATGGAGTAGCCCGGACCGCCCGTGCCCAAGCCTGCGAAGGGATTGCCTGCCTTCTCCACCACTTCTTCGGGAGCAAGCTCGCGCGTGTTGGGGCAGCCGCCCTGGACGACGAACCCGGGGACGTAACGATGGAACTTCAGGTTGTCGTAGAAGCCCTTCTGCGCCAGCTCGACGAAATTGCCCACATGGATGGGCGCATCCTCGCCGGCAAGCTGCACGCGGATGGTGCCCTTGGACGTCTTGAAGACGGCGATCTCCTTGCCCGTCGGCTGATACTCGGGGGTATACATGGCCATGGTGGCTCCTTTTGCTCGGTTGCATTGCCGCCCCTCATCGAGCCGAAACGCCCGGCAGGGGCATGGGGGAAATCCGCACGATAAGCCAGGCGGATCCACCGCATACGAAACAGGATTCTAACAGTATGCGGGCCCAATCAGGCAAAAACCTTATAACATTCACGCTGCACGGCAAACCGCGTCGCCGCATCTCGCGATACGAAAAACGGCGGCCGTATGGCCGCCGTAATGTTCATGGTGCCCCCAACGGGAATCGAACCCGTGTCTCAGCCTTGAAAGGGCCGCGTCCTGACCTCTAGACTATGGGGACGAAATGCCTGCTTCCGTGATCGAAGCCTGCCAATTATGGCATATACCCCGCAAGCGCGCAAGAAGAAATTTCCGGGTCGAGGCATCGTCGCCCACCGCATGCCGGAAGAAGCGGCCCGCTAGCCCCGGCGCAGGTTCGCGTAGGTCGCCGTCACCTCGAGCTCATACTGCTTACGCGTGCCCTTCACCACCGTGTCCAGGACGAGCCCGCACACAAGCGACATGGCGCCGGCGCTGACGAAGGCAACCGCGAGGATGGCGCTGGGCAGCCTGGGGACCAGCCCGGTGTTGGCGAACTCGACGACGACCGGGATGCCCACCGCCAAGCCGACAATGCACAGGATGAGCGCCACCCATCCGAACAACGCCAAGGGCCGGTAGTCCTTGAACAACGAGAGGATGGTGAGCAGCACCTTCATGCCGTCGGAGAACGTGGACAGCTTCGACTCGCTGCCCTCGGGACGGTCGCGGTAGTCGATGGGCACCTCGGCGATGCGCCAGCGCTTATCGACGGCATGGATGGAAAGCTCGGTCTCGATCTCGAAGCCGGGCGAGAGCACGGGCATGGTCTTGGCGAACACCTCGTTGAAGGCACGGTAGCCCGTCATGACGTCGGAAAACTCGAATCCGTAAATGGCCTTTATGAGGAAGCGCACGAGGTCGTTGCCGAAGCCGTGGAAGGCGCGATCGTTCTCCTCCCCGTAGGTGCCGTTGGACAGGCGGTCCCCCACCACCATGTCGGCCTGGTCGGCGTAGAGGGGTTCCAGCAGATCGCGCGCGGCCTCGGCGGGATAGGTGTCGTCGCCGTCGACCATGACGAAATAGCGCGCGTCGATGTCGCGGATCATCTGGCGGACGACGTTGCCCTTGCCCTGGCGGCGCTCGACGCGCACGATGGCGCCATGCTCGCGGGCGATGTCGCCCGTGCCGTCCGACGAGTTGTTGTCGTAGACGTAGATGAGCGCCCCGGGAAGCTCGCGCTTGAAATCGTCGACGACCTTCGCGATGGTCACCGCCTCGTTATAACAGGGTATGAGAACCGCGACGTCGCCGTACGAACCCCTATCGGCCATGGATCCCTCCTCAAGAAACTGTAAAATCGCATTTTTCGAATCGTATCGCAAAAACAACCCCTTCGAAGCGCTTGCAGGCGATTTCCTAGCGAAAACCCACGACGAGGCGCCCGGTAGGGGCCGACATGTGCCACAATACGTGCCTGTCATACGGCAATGGATACGCGGAAAGGGTCGCAAACGTGGGAAAGCTGATAGCGCAGTTCATGAAGTTCGGAGTGGTCGGCGTCATCGCTTTCGTCATCGATTATGGCCTATTGGCGCTACTCACCGAGGTTTTCGGCGTGAACTACCTGGTAAGCGCCACCATTTCGTTCACCGTTTCGGTCGTGTTCAACTACCTCGCGTCCATGCGCTACGTATTCACCCACAAAGAAGACATGAGCCGTCGGCGCGAGTTCGTCATCTTCGTGGTGCTGTCGATCATTGGCCTTATCATCAACAATCTGTGCATGTGGGCGGGCGTCGAGCTACTAGGCATCCATTACCTCGTCACGAAAATCGGCGCCACGGCTATCGTGATGATCTGGAATTTCGTCACTCGAAAGATTTTCCTCGACGCGGGGGAATAGTCTTTCCAGGCGGGATCCCGCGCTCAAACAGACCTGGACTTGCCCGAAAGCTCCGCTGGCGCTTTCGGCTCGTGCGGAACCGCACACGAACCCCGCTCCAGAACCGCTTACGCGATTATCTTAGCCGAGAAGGATGACTTTCGGCTCTGCCGGTTTTGGCTATAGGCGCCTGAAGATGCTGGCTACTTCTATGTGGTGGGTTTGGGGGAACATGTCCACGGGCGTGGCCTTCAGCAGCTGGTAGCCGTTTTGCTCGAAGCGGGCAACATCGCGTGCCCAGGTGGCAGGGTTGCAGCTGACGTATGCCACGCGGCCCGGGGCGGCTGCGGCAATGCTTTCCACCACGCCGTCGGCGAGGCCGGCGCGCGGCGGGTCCACCACCAACGCGTCCAGCCCTCCCAGCTCGGGCAGCTCGCGTGCCGTGTCGCCTCCGATCACCTCGATGTCCACATGGTTGGCTTCCGCGTTTCGACGCAGGTCGCGCACCGACGACCCCGCCGATTCGACGGCGATCGTATCGGCACCGGCGCGCGCGAGCGGCACCGAGAACGTGCCACCGCCCGAATATAGGTCGGCCACCAACCGCCCTCCCAACCGCGCGGGGTCCCCGTTGGAGAGCCCTACCAGCACCGAATCGACCAGTTTTTCCGCCTGAGCCGTGTTCACCTGGAAAAACGAGGGCGCGCTAGTGCGGAACGCACAACCGGAAAGCTCTTCGGCCCAATAGCCCTTCCCCGCCAGAACCTCCACCTTCTTGACCTTCCGGGCGCGCCCGGGCTCGGCCACCACGCGCACGATGCTCGTCGCCTTGAGCGCGCTTCCGAGCGTGTTCGCAACCGCCGCGCGCGGAAATGCGCCCGGGGACGTCCACAGGGCGATCTCCACCTCGCCGGTGCGCACGCTGCCGCGCACGCCCACGCGGAACAGCCCCAGATCCTGGGATCCGGACAGAAAGCGCAATGCGCCGCGCAGCGCCTTGGGTGCTTTCTGGATGGGCCTGGTCGCAACAGGGCACGATACGGGGACCACCGGATCATGCGAACCCTCGCGCAGAAACCCAAGCGCCAAACCGCCGTCCGTCGCCCGCGACACCCCCAGCTCCAGTTTGTTGCGGTACCCCGTCTGCCGCTTGCTGGGCACGCAGGGCGCAACCGCCTCCTCGGCGGCATCCGCAGCGAAATGCGCGGTGCGCACGAGCGCGGCGACCACGTTGTCCCGTTTCGCCACCAACTGCGCATCGTAGGACACGTGCTGCCAGGGGCACCCGCCACACACGCCCCCCATCTCGCAGAACGGCTGAACGCGAACGTCGGACGGCTCCACGACGCGCACGATGCGCGCCCGGCAGAACGTGGGCTTGTCCTCCACGACGGCGACCTCGACGACGTCGCCAGGGGCCGCGCCCTCCACGAACACGGTCTTGCCATCGGCGAGTCGGCCTACCGCCTCGGACCCGTAGCCCATGCGCTTCACGGTGATGATCTGCTGTGCTTCCACGCACCCTCCAGTTGGTCGTTTCCTGTTGATCTTTCTGATTGGGCACATGATAGCGTATAATCTGAAAAGCTTGCCCTCGTAGCCCAGTGGATAGGGCGTCTGCCTCCGGAGCAGAAGACCGCAGGTTCGAATCCTGTCGAGGGCACCAGGGAGCTTAACGGGCCGGCGAAAGCCGGCCCTTGGTCCATCCGCTCACGCACGTTACTTCCCTCAGCCCGTATGGAGGCATCTATCAGCGAAACGCAGCATATCCCGCGCGAAGACGGTCCCCAAGGCGCCGGCGAGCACCATGCCGTTGAAAACGGGGATGCTGCCGCGATCGAGCGACCACCCGCATCGGAGAGCAGGCAAATGCTCCTCGCAGCTGCGGAAACCGATGGCGAGAGCCCCGTGGTGATGGTGGTCCACGCTTCGGTGGGATCGGGCCATCGCAGCGCCGCCAACGCCATCGCCCAAGCATTCGAGATGCTCCGCAACGACGGAGATCCGGCGATCCCGAGCAGCCTCGAAGTGGAGGTCCTCGACATCCTGGACTGGGGCCGCATCAAATTCGATGGCGACAAGACCGCCTCGTTGTTCACCGGCTTCACCCGCCCCATCTACGACCTCACCTGGCGCTACACCTTCACCGGCAGGCTGCTATGGGGCGGCGGCACCATATGGTCGCGCATCATGTTCCCCGCCTTCACCGAGCACGTGCGCAAACGCAAGCCACTCGCGATCATTTGCACGCACATCACGGCTGCCAACGTCGCCGTAGGTGCGCGCATGCTCACCGCGCAGAACTTCCCCATCGTGTGCGTGCCCACCGACTACGAGACCGAAGGATTGTGGCCTCACCTGCACTCCGACCTGTTCTGCGTTGCCAGCGAATCGATGGCCGAGACGCTGCGCCCGCGCAAAGTGCCCGAGGAGCGCATCCTCATCACCGGAATCCCCACCCGAGAGGATTTCCGCCGCACCTATGACGTCGCCGAGATCCGCACCCAGCTGGGGCTTCCCATCGACAAGAACCTCGTGTTGGCCTTGGCGGGAGCCTACCTTCCGCGCCCGTACGTGCACTTCCGCGAAGCACTGGACAAAGCGCTGCCCTACGTGCACACCTTCGACAACCTGCACCTTGCCATCGTCGCGGGGCAGGACGGCGAATACGCCTCGCACTTGCGCGAGGAAGTGAAGGAGATGGGCCTTGAGAACGTGACCGTGTTCGGCTACGTCGATCAGATGGCCTCTTTGATGGCAGCATCCAACCTGGTCATCTGTAAATCCGGCGGTCTCACGGTCACCGAATGCCTATGCGCTCAGGTTCCCATGATTCTTCTCGGGAAAGCATACGGACAGGAGAACATAAACGTGCGCACCCTCACCGGGCTGGGCGCTGCGCTGCACGTGACCACCACCCGCGAGCTGGTGGACACCCTGCGGCACATCTCGCGCAACCCCGAGAGCCTGCGCGCCATGCTCATCAACGGCAGCTTCCTGCGCAAGCCCGACGCGGCACGCGACATCGCCCATGCGGCGCTGAGGCTTGCCGAGCATCCGGAGCCTGCAAGCGACCCCACGCGCCGCAAGCACTTCCTGCACTTCTATTGGGGTAGGAAGCCCGCGCATATCCGCTAGCACCCGAAGCCGGCGCGCGAAGCGCACGTAAGAACCTTTTCCGCCGCCACGCGGCAGCGCGGCCACTGCGCAGGAAGTGGCATGGAGATCGAAAGGATCCGCCCCTATGACCTCGTTCGACACGCTCGGCCTTTCCGAGCGAGCCCTGGAAGCCGTCGCGCTTCTGGGATACACCGAGCCCACCCCCGTCCAGCAGCAGGCGATTCCGTTTGTCCTCGAGGGCCGCGACCTCATCGCCGCCGCCAAAACCGGCACCGGTAAGACCGCGGCGTTCTCGCTCCCCCTTCTGGACCGCATCGGGTACGCAAAAGGCTGCCAGGGACCCCTGGCGCTCATCATCACCCCCACCAGAGAGCTTGCCCAGCAGATCGGCGAAGTGTTAGAGACCATCGCCAAGGCAACGCACCATCGCATTCTCACCGTGGTGGGTGGCCTATCATACAACCCGCAGGTGGAAAGTCTGAAACGCGGCACCGACGTCCTCATCGCCACGCCCGGTCGCCTGATCGATCTCATCCAGCAGCACGCCGTGAGGCTCGCCGATGTGGAAGCGCTAGTGCTCGACGAAGCCGATCGCATGCTCGACATGGGGTTCTGGCCCTCCGTTAAGCACATCGTGTCGGAGACGCCGCGCACGCGCCAGACGCTGCTGTTCTCGGCGACGATCGACGATGCGGTGAACCGCCACGCCCGCGATCTGATGCACGACCCGGCGCGCGTGGAGGTGGCGCATCGCGGCGATGTCGCCGACACCATCACCCAGTACCTCATCCGCACCCCCAAGCTGGCACGGCCCGAGTATCTGCGTGCCCTGCTGGCCGAAAAGGGCTCGAAGCGCGTCATCGTGTTCACCCGCACGCGCCGCGGTGCCGACACCGTATGCCGACGCCTGAAAAAAGCCGGCCATAAAGCGGAACCCATCCATGCCGATCGATCGCAGAACGCGCGCAAGCGCACGCTCGATCGCTTCGACGCGGGCGAGGTGGACATCGTCGTCGCCACTGACGTGCTCGCACGCGGCATCGATGTCGACCAGGTGGCCTACGTGGTGAACTACGACCTGCCGCACCCGCCCGAGAGCTACGTGCACCGCATCGGTCGTACGGGTCGCGCCGGCGAGGCCGGCTTCGCGGTGTCGTTCGTCACGCCCGACACCGAAGCCGATCTCGACGCCATAGAAAAGCTCATCAAACAGAAGATACCCCTTTTAGAGCTGTCAAGCTTCACCTCCGAAGACGCCCGGCTTGCTGTGGCGAAAAAGCAAGCGCGCCATGAGACGCTGTCCGATCCCGACATCGCTCAAGCCCGCAAAGAGCAGGCCGCACGCGAACGCAAAAAGCGCAAGAAGACCGCGAACGCTGTGGCGCCGGGCACTGCTGCGCGCAAGGCGAGCAGCAAGCGCGGCAACGCGGAAAGCCAGCACGCGATGGGGCCGAAAAAGAAAGGCTCCAAACATGCTTCCGCTGCACCTGTCCGCCAAACCCGCAAAGGCGATTTCCGTCCCGGCCGCTCGCATCGCGCCGACGTCGCTCGCCGCCATTCCTCCAAACAGCGCTAAAACCCCAGTTGCAGCTTGCAGTTTGGTCACGCTTGCTACCTTATGCGCTTCGATACACCCCGTTGGGCGAATCCGCCCGCGGGGCGGCTCGATCTACCGCTAAGGTTGAAGCACGAACAGAACAGGAGGTCTGAATGAAGATCGCCGTAGCAAGCGAGGGCTTAAGGGTCGCGCCTTTATTCCGAAGCACCGTGAGCTTCATGTGCTACACCGTTGAAAAAGGGATCATCACCGAGTGCCAGAACATGCCTAATCCCAAGCTCTCCATCGATGATTTAGTCGCACTGTTCGGCGAGTTGGGAATCGACGTGCTGATAGTGGGAAGAATCGAATACGAGTTCGCGAACCGCCTATGCCGTGCAGGGATAGAGGTCGTGGCAGGCGCGAACGGCAATGCCGCCGACGTCGCGCGCGAGCATCTGACAAAAACACTCACCGGCGTCGAGCAGGTTTGTCACACCGTCGACCCCCATTTCACCATCGGCACCCCGCACGAGCTGCACGATTTTGCGTAATGAACTGTCCAAGCGAGTCGAGAACCTAAAACCCGGACCCGACGCAAAACCACCTGATACGAAAAAAGCCCCGCATCGCTGCGAGGCTTTTGTTTTTCAAGGGAAAACCGCTTACAGGACCTTCTTGGCGACCTCGACCACGGCGGCGAACGCCTGCGGGTCGTTCACGGCCATATCAGCGAGCACCTTGCGGTCCAGCTCGACGCCGGCCTTCTTCAAGCCGTTCATGAACACCGAGTAGGAAAGGCCATTAATGCGGGCAGCCGCGTTGATGCGGGTGATCCATAGACGACGGACCTCGCGCTTCTTGGTGCGGCGGTCACGGTACTGGTACTGAAGCGAATGACGCACCTGCTCTTTGGCGGATTTATAGCTGCGGGACTTCGCGCCGTAGTAACCCTTGGCGCGTTTCATGATGGTGCGGCGCTTCTTATGTGCATTCAGTGCGCGCTTAACACGAGCCATTCTGTATCACTCCTTCTATTTATTAACGCAGGCCGATAGCACGTGCGACGTTCTTGGCGTCGCCGCCTGCCAGCGAGGTCTCATGACGGAAATTGCGCTTGCGCTTGGCGCTCTTCTTGGTGAGGATGTGGCTCTTGTAAGCCTTGCCACGCATGATCTTGCCGGAACCAGTCACGCGGAAGCGCTTCTTGGAACCGCTATGGGTCTTCATCTTAGGCATTGGTGTCCTTCCCTTCTTCTTCCTTCTTAGTGTCGTTTTTCTTCTTTTTCTTCGCCGCCGCCGCGGAAGGCAGAGGGGCGATGAGCATATGCATGTTGCGACCTTCCATCTTGGGCTGGCTCTCGATGACTGCCACATCTTTCAGGTCGTCGGCCAGACGTTCCAGGATGCTCAGCCCCTGCTCGGGGTGCGCCATCTCGCGCCCACGAAACATGATGGTGATCTTCACCTTATTGCCCGCATCCAAGAAGCGCAGCACGTGCTTCTTCTTAGTGGTGTAGTCGCCCACGTCGATCTTCGGACGGAATTTCATTTCCTTGATCTCGATACGCGACTGGTTCTTGCGCGCCTGCTTCGCCTTGATGGCCTGGTCGTACTTGAACTTGCCGTAATCCATGATGCGGCACACCGGGGGTGCGGCGTTAGGCGCGATCTCCACGAGGTCGAGCCCTTCATCGTCCGCGATACGTTGGGCTTGCGCCAGCGGGTAGATTCCCAACTGTTCGCCGTTGTAGTTGATCAGGCGGCATTCGCGCACCGTGATCTGATCGTTGAGCCGAGGCTCTTGAGCAGCTATTGTGCTCACCTTCCTTTCTCCGTAGCTTTGCCACGAAATAAAAAACCCGCAGCCTCGAAAACTGCGGGTTCGCTTGCATACGAAAGCCTTTTCAGGCGATATTATCATGCGACCCATCAGCAACAGAGGCGCCGAACCAGGTGGGAGGCGGCTCGCCTCCGCTTGTTTGAACAGCTTGTCTATGATAGCACAGACATAGCTCCCGTCAAGAAAAACACACATCCTGCCGGAGCAGCCCGGCAGGATGGCACCACGCTGCAGCTACGCGTTGAGGTACACGTAGATGAGCCTGATGGTGTCGGCCAGGTTATCGGTCGAGTTCGCCGTGGTGTAGTCGTAGGACAGCGTGGACGACCACGAATGGGAGGCGCCGTCGATATCCACCTGACCCTCGAACGTGCAGTTCTCGCGCACCAGCGTCGTCCCGTCGCTGTCATAGGAGGAATACGACGACTTGTCGTCGGGCAACACGGCGGCGCCTTCCTCCACCGGAATACCCGCTTCCTGGAGGGTCTTCTCGACCACATGCTCATTGGCAACGGCGTCGGCGAAGCTCAAAGACCCGTAGCCCAGCGATGCGGTGGGAGCTGAATAGCCCGCCTGCACCACCAGCCCGCCTTCGTCCAGGCCCAAATACACGCTGGGGGTGCCCGAGCGGGAGTCGGCGGGGTCGTCGGTGAGGGCGATAGTGAGGCTAGTGCGGATGGGATTGCCCTCTTCGTTCACCTCGGAGGTAGCGGTGGCGATGGCGCCATGGCCCACCGCCTCGATTGCCTGATCCTGAGTCAAGCCGAGCAAGCTGGCCAGATCGGGAACGTCGACCACCTTCTTCGCCTGCATGGAGGCATCATCGACGCCATCCTGCATGTCGTCGATGGCAGCCTGCTGGTTGCTCGCCGCCATCTGGACGGCGGTCTGCGATGCCGTGTGCAGGAGCAGTCCACCCGCTGCGATAGCGGCGATCAGCAGGATGATCAGCACGATGATGATGGCGATGAGGATGCGCCTCAGGCGGCGCGACTTGTGCTGGTACGCCGGGATGGGCGCTTCCTTGCCATGGCGCCCCCGCACGCGTTCGTCCGCGGAATCCCGCTCGGCGGAATCATCGACGGAAAGCATCGGAGGCAGGTTCTGGGGCTCAAGGCTCTCCAAGGCATCAGGATACTCGTCCTCGTTGTCGCCCTTGTAGCTGAAACCGCCGGCATGGGCGCCCTCGCTAACCGGCGCGAAGGCCTCGGTGAGTCCGATATGATCATCGCCCGCGGCGCGCGCCTCTTCGAACGCCTCGTCACCTACCGGCGCGAAGGCCTCGGTCAAGCCGATGGGATCGTCACCATCGGCTGCTTTACGGCCGCGTCGGCTTCCCGCCTCCTGGGCTCTTTCCACTTCAGGCCGCTCCGCCGTGCGGTCGGTTTCTTCGATTTTCTCGGAATCGTTTGTGATGCCGACTGGTCCGTTTGCAGAATGTTTAGGCATTCGAGCCCCTCCTCATGGATCGAGCGCCTTGCGGCGCATGGGCTACATGAAACAAATGTAGTATACCGCGAACGCCACCAGCGCCACCGCAGCGATGGCGACGATCGCCTTCTGGAGACCGCCCATCTTCGAGCTCTCCAGGTCCTCCAGGCTGGTTTCGCCGTGCTGCTGCAACGCCACGCGGTCCGCCGGATCACCGGAATGCAGCGAAGCGCGAGCGGGACGTGCGGGAGCGTCGGGGCCGGGCTTCGGCCGCGTCGCCGGGCGATCGCCTCCCGATTTGCGCGTTGCGGGAACCGACCCTGCCTGGATGACCAGATCATCCTGGCCGATGCCGTCATCCGGATCGGAAACCGAGATAAGGGTGAATTCCTTCTTATCCGAAACCATGGTGCGTCGCTCCCGTCGCCCTCGCGTCTCCCGACGCAGTGCAGAAAAATCGATCAAATCATTATAAATAGGAAAGTTGACCTTCACCGCCTTTCATACCCTAAACCCTTCCCTTCGGCAGATTAAATTCATATTAATAGCGCTATCATCATTCCTCCATATGCTCTATTGGGATAAAGTAGGCGAATACGTTTTGCGCGATCCCGCCGGGATTCCGCGTGGACGGAATGGACGCGATAGCGTCCCAGGAGTGCCCCGTTCGACACGGGGCGGAGGGAAGGAGAAATCCGATGGAAGAAAAGTATTCGTTTAGCAGGCGCCGCTTCCTCGGCCTGCTGGGCGCTTCCGCCGCAAGCTTCGGCTTGGTAAGCATGGCAGGCTGCAGCGGCGGCAGCGAGGGCGGCGAAGGCGACAGCGAGGGCGGCACCGTAGCCGACTCCATCACCTACGCTCAGAGCGCCGATCCGCGCTCCCTGGATCCGGCATTCTTCGATGACGGCGAGTCCGTCAAGGTCGCTGCCAACATCTTCGAGGGCCTGTACGCGTTCGGCACCACCGACACCACCGTGCATGCCTGCCTGGCAGCCGATCTGCCCGAGATCAGCGAGGATGGACTCGAGTACACCATCAAGCTGCGCGAGGGAGTGAAGTTCCAGGACGGCACTGACTTTAACGCCGACGCAGTCGTCACGTCCGTCACGCGCCAGCTTGAGCCCAACCGCACCTCCGACATGCCCTACGCGTCCTTCGTGTTCGGCGAGGAAGCCGCCGGCACCGGCGTCGCCTCCATCGAGGCAGTTGACGATTACACCGTGCACATCACGCTGCGCGCTGCCAACACCGCGTTCGAGAAGAACCTGGCCATGGCCCTGGCCGCCCCTATCGTCAGCCCCGCTTGCCTGGAGGCTTCCAACGGCAACGTCGGCGAGGATCCCACGGGCGCCGGCACTGGCCCCTACAAGTTCGTGAGCTGGACCAAGCAGTCCAACGTTACCCTCGAGGCCAACGAGGAGTACTGGGACACCGAGAATGCGCCTAAGACGAAGAACATCGTCTTCCGCATCATCCCCGAGAACAACACCCGCGTGACCGCTCTGACCAACGGCGAGGTTGACATCATCGACGGCGTTGATCTGGCATCCGTCGATCAGATCACCTCCAACGGCTACGAGCTGTTCGCCGAGGACGGCATGACCATCAACTACATGGCGTTCAATACCGACAGCGGCGTATGCACCGACAAGGAGGTTCGCAAGGCCATCGCCCAGGCAGTCAACGTGCCCGAGCTGGTGCAGACCGTGTACGGCGAGTACGCTACGGTGGCAAACTCCGTCATGCCCCTCTTCATGGCCCCGTACGACGAGGACATCAAACAGACCGAATATGACCCCGATGCTGCACGCGAGACGCTGGCAGCCAAAGGCATCACCTCGCTCGATTGCATGACCTACACCAATTCTCGCCCCTACAACACCAAGGGCGGCTCCGAGCTGGCTCGTCTGATCCAGGGCTACCTGCAGGAGGTCGGCGTGACGGTAAACATCACCGAGTACGACTGGACCACCTACAAGACCAAGTGCCAGACCGACCCGTACGACATCTGCTTCTACGGCTGGACCGGCGACAACGGCGACCCCGATAATTTCATGAACCTGCTGGCCGACTCCAACTGGTCCATGAACGTGGCTCGCTGGGACAACCAGGAGTACAAGGACCTCATCGCACAGGGCGTGGCACTGCCCGATGGCGACGAGCGCGATGCCATCTACCATCAGTGCGAGGAAATGGTGGCAGAGGAGCAGCCGTGGCTGCTTATCTCTCACTCTCAGAACCTGTGCGGCTACAGCCCCAAGGTGCATGACTTCTACTACCATCCGACGGGAGTCGTGTTCATGAAGGGCGTGTCCAAGGACGCGTAAGCCTTTTCAAGGCAAGCGCATTGTCGCGACCGCGTGACACTGGTCGGTGACGCACCGCGGCGAAACCGGACTCGGAACACCACCGGGTCCGGTTTCGTTTAACCGGGTGGGTCGCAGGCATCTCGCGGAACGCTCCATGGGGAAGTCGGCATTCTCCCCTATCCGACAATCCCGCCGTTTTCCCCATGGAGCGCGCCGTCCGATATGCTCTCTCGACTTAATCGCCCTGGTTGCGATAAACTACTCCACTGGCGTTCTGCAGGGAAAGCCGTCTGCGCTTTGCAAGACGGGGCAAAGTGCAAGGGAGAAAGCAAGGCGCTTATTCCCCACCCCTGTGAACAACAGGCTAGGCAAGAAGGGGGCTTTTGTGCTCAAATACATCATCAAACGAATTCTTTTGGTGATTCCTGTCCTGCTCGGCGTTACCGTCATCATCTTTTTGATCACGCGCGTCCTCGCCGCCGACCCCGCACCGGTCGTGCTCGGCGAACACGCGACGCCCGATCAAATGGCTGCATGGCGAGCCGACAACGGACTGGATGAACCCATCTGGCTGCAATACGTCAACTTTCTGGTTGGCGCGCTGCAGGGCAACCTGGGCGAATCGTACTACACGCATGCGTCCATCACCAAGGAGATCGCCGCACGCTTCCCGGCCACGGCGGAACTGGCCGTCTGCGCCATCATCGTGGCGTCCGTCGTCGGCATCGCGCTAGGCGTGCTAGCGGCGGTCAAGAAGAACAAACTGGCCGACAACATCAGCATGATCATCGCGCTCATTGGCATTTCGATGCCGGTGTTCTGGTCAGGCATTCTTCTCATCCTACTGTTCTCCGGCACCCTGGGCATCCTACCCTCCAGCGGCCGTATCGACCCGTTGCTGCAGCCGACCGGGGGGACCGGGTTCTACATCATCGACACCATCGCACGCGGAGACTTCGAAGCGCTCGGCGATGCGCTGTATCACTTGATCCTGCCCACAGTCACGCTCTCGCTGTATTCGATGGCCATCATCACGCGCATGACCCGCTCGGCGATGCTCGACACGCTCAATGCCGACTACGTGCGCACCGCACGAGCTAAAGGCCTCTCGAAGGGTTCGGTCTACATCAAACACGCGCTGCGCAACGCCATGTTGCCGGTCATCACCGTCATCGGCCTTCAGTTCGGCAGCCTTTTGGGCGGCGCGCTGCTCACCGAAACCGTGTTCAGCTGGCCGGGCATCGGCAAGTACGCCGTCGACAGCGTTCTAAAGAGCGACTTCCCCGCTATCCAGGGCATCGTCATCCTGATCGCGGTGATCTTCGTGATCATGAACCTGATCGTCGACATCATCTACGCCTATCTTGATCCCCGCATCAAGCTGGGTTCTAAGGAAGAGGGGTGATCTGCATGAGCCAGAGCAAGCAGCTCGCAACCGAGCCCGCCGCTTCCATGGAAGCCGCCTCCCTGCCCGTGCGTGAGAAGCGTGAAGGCATTTGGCGCGACGTCATCGACGGCATCGTGTCGAACAAAGCTTCGCTTATCAGCGGCATCTTCATCCTAGTGCTGGCCATCATCGCCATCGTCACCGCCGTCGCCCCGGGCATCCTGCCCTATGATCCCTACCAGCAGGATCTGGGCCAATCGCTTCTGCCCCCGTCAGCCGAGCACTGGTTCGGCACCGACCTGCAGGGCCGTGACATCTTCTGCCGCGTCATGGTGGGCACCCAGATATCGCTTTCCGTCGGCATCATCGCCGTCGCGTTCTCGCTGACCATCGGCGTCATCCTGGGCTCCATCGCCGGCTATAAGGGCGGCTGGGTCGATACGGTCATCATGCGCATCATGGACATGATGCTGGCCATCCCTTCCATCCTGCTGGCAATCGCCATCATGGCCGCGCTTGGCCCCGGCATCGAGAAGGCCGTCGTGGCAATCGGCCTGGTGTCAATCCCCGAATACGCGCGCATCGTCCGCTCCGAGATCCTCTCCATCAAGGAAAACGATTATGTCGCAGCAGCGCGCGTTATCGGCGACTCCAACTTCAAGATCGTGTTCCGCCACGTGCTGCCCAACGCGCTGCCGTCCATCATCGTGCGCGCCACGCTGGGCATCTCCTCGGCGATTCTCGACTGCGCCGCACTCGGCTTCCTCGGTTTAGGCGTCCAGCCCCCCGCAGCCGAATGGGGCGACATGCTGGGCCGCGGCCGCAACGAGCTGTTCCGCGCCCCGTGGCTGATGATTTTCCCCGGTCTTGCCATCACGCTGGCCGTGCTCGCATTCAACCTGCTGGGCGACGGCATCCGCGATGGCCTCGACCCCAAGTCCAGGAAGAGGTAATTCTATGCTGCTTTCCGTGAAGAACCTCTGCACCGAGTTCCCTGTCAAGAAGGGCATCGTCAAAGCAGTCGAGGACGTCTCCTTCGACATGGAGGAGGGCGAGATACTCGCCATCGTGGGCGAATCCGGCTCGGGCAAATCGGTCACCAGCCTGTCCATCATGGGCTTGCTCGCCGAACCCGGCCATGTGGCCGGCGGCTCGATGGAGTTCATGGGCAAAGACCTCGTGGAAATGCCCGAAAAGGAATACCGCGAGCTGCGCGGCAACGATATTGCGATGATCTTCCAAGAGCCCATGACCTCGCTGAACCCGGTGTACCGCATCGGCAACCAGATCGTCGAGGCCATCCGCACCCACGAGAAGATCGACAAGAAAACCGCCATGGAGCGTGCTGTCGACCTGCTGCGCAAGGTGGGCATCCCCAGCCCCGAGAAGCGCATCTACGACTATCCGCATCAGATGTCGGGCGGCATGCGCCAGCGCGTTATGATCGCCATGGCGCTCGCCTGCAACCCCAAGCTGCTCATTGCCGACGAGCCCACCACGGCCCTCGACGTGACCATTCAGGCGCAGATCCTCGACTTGCTGCGCCGCCTGCGCGATGACACGGGCATGGCGGTACTTCTGATCACCCACGACCTCGGCGTCGTTTCCGAAACCGCCGACCACGTGGTGGTCATGTACTGCGGTCAGGTCGTCGAGGAAGCCGAAGTGCGTTCGCTGTTCGACCACCCCATGCATCCGTACACGCTAGGCCTGCTGAAGTCCATTCCTCGCCTTGCCGATGACGACAACAAGCGCCTGTACACCATCAAGGGCATGGTTCCCAACCCGCTCGAGATGCCTCCGGGATGTCACTTCTCCGACCGCTGCGAGCAGTGCATGGACATCTGCCGCCAGAAGATGCCCGAGCTCGTCCAGGCAGGCGACCACAAGGTCCGCTGCTTCCTGTACGAAGACGCTGAGGGCAACGTGGCTAATGACAACCTGCTGGAGAAGGCCGTCGCCGCAGCAGCTGAGGCCGCACGCGACGACGATCCCGACCTTGACGCATTGGACTCTTTCACTCCTGCCGCCGAGCTGGCTGGAACCGAGAACAACTAAGGAGGTGGCTTGAACAATGACTGAACAGGAACGCAACGACGCGGCCAAGCAGAACGGCCGCAAGGGCATGAACGACGACATCCTACTGGATGTGCAGCACCTCACCAAGCGCTTTGCTGCCGATCGTAACTTCTTCGGCAAAGCCACCTCGTACGTGCACGCGGTCGAGGACGTGAGCTTCTTTATCCGCCGCGGTGAGGCATTCGGCCTGGTAGGCGAATCCGGCTGCGGCAAGACGACCATCGGCAAGATGATCGCCAATCTGCTCACCCCCACTTCGGGCAAGATCATCTTCGAAGGCAAGGACCTTTGCGCGATGTCCCCGCACGAGCGCAAGCAGCATTGCAAGGACATCCAGTTGATCTTCCAGGATCCCTACGCCTCGCTGAACCCCCGCATGCGCGTGGGCGACATCATCGCAGAGCCTATCCTCACCAACAAGCTCATGCCGCGTGACCAAGTGGACGACCGCGTGTGCGAGCTGCTCGAACGAGTGGGCCTGGCAAGCTACATGCGTAACCGCTACCCGCACGAGTTCTCCGGCGGCCAGCGTCAGCGCGTAGGTATCGCACGTGCCCTGGCCGTACGTCCAAAGCTCATTATTTGCGACGAGCCTGTTTCCGCATTGGACGTGTCCATCCAGGCACAGGTGCTCAACCTGCTGGACGACCTGAAGGAACACTACGGCTTCACCTACCTGTTCATCGCCCATGGCCTGAACGTCGTGAAGCACGTGTCCGATCGCATCGGAGTCATGTACCTGGGCAAGATGATGGAGATCGCGCCAAAGGGCTCGCTGTACAACGATCCGCTGTCGCCTTACACGCAGGCGCTGCTTTCGGCTATTCCATCGGTCGACCCCAACGACAAGCGCGAGCGCATCATCTTGGAAGGCGACGTTCCCAGCCCCATCGATCCTCCTGCCGGCTGCCGTTTCTCCGGCCGCTGCTTCGCGAAGGTCGACGGCTGCGACGAGGACATCCCCGAGCTGCGTGAGGTCAAGCCCAACCACTGGTGCGCCTGCCATCGCTACGACGCCTGCCGCAAGGCGCCTGCCGCAGCAACCGACTAAAGCACGCACATCCCGTGGACAATGTTTCTCCGAAAGGCCCGCAACGCGCGGGCCTTTCCTTTTGCGTCGGCAGCGTAACCGAACCTGACAACACCTCATTTAAAGCACACTGCCCACTGGTATTGTGAGAAAATGCGATACGAAAAATCGAACTGCAATATGGAAAGGCATGGCAATGGAACTCACCCCCGATTCCCGCCTGCATGGATTCATCGTCCAAGCAGGCGAAAAGCTTCCGGAAATCGACGGCGACGCCTACGTTTTAAAGCATGAGAAAAGCGGCGCCCGCCTTCTGTACCTGAGAAACGACGACCCGAACAAAGCGTTCTCGATCTCGTTCCGCACACCCCCCAAAGACGACACGGGCGTTTTCCACATCTTGGAGCACTCGGTTCTGAACGGTTCTCGGAAATTCCCCGTGAAGGAGCCGTTCGTGAACCTGCTGAAAACGTCCATGCAGACGTTTTTGAACGCGCTCACCTTCACCGACAAGACAATGTATCCGGTGGCCAGCACCAATGAGCAGGACCTAATGAACCTGATGGATGTGTACCTTGATGCGGTGCTGCATCCCTCCATCTATCAGGAGCGCACCGTGTTCGAGCAAGAAGGCTGGCACTACGAGCTTGCCGAAGGAAATGAGGACTCCGGAACCGCCGTACTCGGGGATCCAACGGAGGAAGACGCAAGTGCCGGCACACAGGGCAAGCTACGCTGCAACGGCGTAGTGTACAACGAGATGAAGGGCGCCCTGTCCGACGCCAGCTCGGTGTTGTTCGACCAACTGCAAGCCGCGCTTTTTCCTAGCAACTCCTACCGCTACGAAAGCGGTGGCGACCCCGCCTCCATCCCCACCCTCACCTACGAGGCCTACCTGGACGAGCATCGCCGCCATTACCGTCTGGACAACAGCTACCTGGTCCTGTACGGCAATTTGAGCATCGATACCGTGCTGGCGTTTCTCGACGAGCGCTACCTCTCCCCCGTCGCCGACGAACAGGCTGCCGACCGTGCCGCGCGCATGGAAGAAGCCGGCGCGAGGACAAATGAGTTGGAGGCGCGAAAGCTCACGCTGCAAGAACCCGTGTGCAACCTGAGAATCGTGCGCACCATGGACACCGCTCCCGAAAACGCCTGCATGGGGTTGGCGTTCGTCGTGGGAACCGCGCACGACCGCAAGCGCGTCATGGCCGTGGATATCCTGCTCGATGCCGTCATGGGAAGCAACGAGGCCCCGCTCAAGCGCGCGTTGCTCGATGCCCATATCGCCGGCGAAGCCACCGGATCGCTTGCCGAGGCGGCGCTGCAGCCCTTCGCCATCATCGAGGTGAAGGGCTTGCAAGAAGATGGTGCGCAGCGTTTCCGCCCACTGGTTATGGAAGAACTCGAGCGCTTGGCCGATGGTGGCCTGGACCACGCCTTGGTGGAAGCGTCGCTTTCGCGCTATGAATTCATCATGCGCGAATGCGAATACGGCATGTCCGACGGCGTGGCTCTTGCTATCCAAGCGTTGAGCGGCTGGCTCTACGATGACGCCGATGCGACACGTTACCTGCGCTACGAGGATGATTTCGCCGAACTGCGCGCTGCGTTGGATTCCGATTACTTCGAGAACCTCATCCGCGAGGTGTTCCTGGACAATCCGCATCAGGCGGAAGTCGAGGTGCGTCCACAAACAACCGAAGGGCCCAGCCCCGAGGCGCTGCGCCTAGCGAAGCTCGAGGCGGGCATGGATAAGGCGGATTTCGATCGCATCCGCGAAAACGTTGCCGAGCTGCGCCGCAAGCAGGCCGAACCCGACAGCCCCGAGGCGCTCGCAACGCTGCCGCGCCTTCTGCGCAGCGACGTGCAGGAAGCCCCGCACGAGCCCGCCTACGGGATCGACGAAAGCGCGCCTGTCCCCTGCATTCGGCACGAAGTCCCCACGCGTGGCATCGCCTACGCATACCGCTATTTCGACCTTGCAGGCATCCCTTTCGAGGAGCTTCCCTACGTGACCGTGCTCGCTAGCGTGCTGGGCAAGTTGGGCACCTCCCGCCACAGCGCGCCCGAGCTGGACACGCTCGTGAACGGCAAACTGGGCAACCTGTCGTTTTTCACCGATGTCCACGAGGACAACGACGACCCGCAGAAGCTGAGAGTCCAGTTCGTCGTGAGCGCCAGCGCACTTTCCAAGAATCTCGACCAGCTTGCCGACCTTCCGTATGAGATCATGACCGAAACCGATTTCTCGGACAGAGCGAAGATCAAGGACATCCTCACGCAACGCCGCATCGGCATGGAGCAATCGTTCGCGCAGGCGGGACATTCCGCTGCCATGGCGCGTTTGAGCTCCTACTACAAGCCTGCAGGAGTCCTGCGCGAGCAGTTAGGCGGCGTGGAGTTCTATCGTTTCCTCAAGCGCATGCTGTTGCAGTTCGACGAAAGCGCCGAAGCTCTTGGCGAGCACCTGGCGGTCCTCGCCAAGAGCATTTTCTCTAACGGCTGCCTCACTCTGAGCTTCGCCGGCTCAGACGACGACTACCACGCGTTCTGGAACCATTGCACGCCGCTGCCCGATACGCCGGCAAGCGGGGGGGCGCTGGTCATCCCGCAGCCCATGATACGCAACGAGGCATTCATCGTACCCACCGACGTTTGCTATGCGGCGAAGGGTTTCGACCGCCGTGCGCTGCCGCAAGCGGCGCCCTACACGGCGGCGTGGCAGGCAGGTGCACGAGCGGTCACCTACGATTTCCTGTGGAACGAGGTGCGCGTGCGTGGGGGCGCTTACGGCGTGGGCTTTCAAACCAGCCGTATCGGCGATTTGCGCTTCTACTCCTATCGCGACCCGCATCTGGACGAGACCCTGGCACGTTTCGACGCATCCGCGCAGTGGTTGGAAGGCTTCCATCCCACCCCTGATGTCCTCGACGGATACGTGGTGAGCACCGTGGCGGGCTTCGACAACCCGTTGAAGGCGCGTGCGCTCATGCGTCGCCAAGATGGCGCGTTCTTCTGCGGACGCACGCCAGATCAGCGCCTAGAAGCGCGTCGCCAGATGCTGTCGACGCAGCAACCCGACCTCGAAACGCTCGCGCACGCCATACGACTCGCGAATGCGCAGGATGCACGATGCGCGTTCGGATCGAAGGAGATCATCCAGCATGCCAAGGCTGATTTCCAGTGCGTCGACTTGCTGAACGAATAGATCCTGCCCTGTACGGTGCCGCATGCGCGCAGGGCTTCGCACGCCAATTCCCGCCGCTCGAGGGGTAAGCGGCAAGCGTGCTTGACAGTGCATTCAGTAAATGTTACTAATGCGGTAGTAAATGACGAGAGATACGGAAGGTATCCAACTATGCTAGAGCTGAAAGACATCGTCTTCGACGTTCCCGTGCAAGAGAACGCCCGCGAGACCAAACGCATCATCGACCATCTGTCGCTGACCATCCCAGGCGATCGCTTCACGGTGATCACCGGCCCCAACGGTGGCGGCAAATCCACCCTGGCGAAGCTGATCATGGGCATTGAGAAACCCACGGGCGGCCAGATCATCTTCGATGGGCGGGATATCACCGACCTTTCCATCACCGAGCGCGCGAAGCTGGGCATCGGCTACGGCTTCCAGCAGCCGGCACGCTTCAAAGGCATGAAGGTGAAGAAACTGCTCGACATCGCTGCGGGAAAACGCCTGCCCATGCTGGCATGCAACGAGTATCTGGCGAAAGTGGGCCTGTGCTCTGCCGCCTACCTCACGCGCGAAGTCGACAAATCGCTATCCGGCGGCGAGGTGAAGCGCATCGAGATCGCCACCATCCTGGCGCGCGATCCGAAGCTCGCCATCTACGACGAGCCCGAAGCCGGTATCGACCTGTGGAGCTTCGACCGCCTTACCGAGACGTTCCGCGACATCCATGCGGCGCGAGACGGCCGTTCCATCGTCATCATCTCGCACCAGGAGCGCATCATCCAGCTGGCAGATGAGATCGTGCTTTTGCGCGACGGCCATGTGGAGCGCTCCGGCACGCCCGAGGAGCTCATGCCCCAGCTGGGCTTCGTGTCGAAGGGCGTCCCCGGATGCCAGCTCTCCGAGCCCACCGAGCTGCATCTTACCGAGATTCCCACCACCTGCTAGCAATCCCCCGGCGCTGCACGCGACATTCGCGAGACGGCCCTCACACGTAAGGAGCCAATCATGGCAGTTGATCTTTCCCCCATCGACGAGAACCTGCTCGCCGAGATCACCAGCATGCACGGCATGCCGAAGGGCGCATTCAACATCCGCAAGGACGGCCAGCTGGTCGAGCGTCACTCGTCCGCCTACATCGACATCGAGACCAAGACCGACAACCCCGGAATCGACATCCATATAAAGCCCGGCACCAAAGGCGAGACAGTCTACATCCCCGTCATCGTCACCAAATCGGGCCTGAAGGACGTTGTGTACAACACCTTCTACATCGGTGAAGATTGCGATGTGAAGATCATCGCCGGATGCGGCATCCACAACCACGGCGACGAAGCCGCCGAGCACGATGGCATCCATAGCTTCTACATCGGCAAAAACAGCCGTGTGAGCTATGTGGAGAAACACTACGGAGAAGGCGACGGCAAAGGCGATCGCATCCTAAACCCCACGACCAACGTCTACCAGGAGGAGGGTTCGTATTGCGAGATGGAGATGGTGCAGCTACGCGGCGTCACCTCCACCGTGCGCGACACCAACGCCGAGCTGGCTGCAGGCTCGAAGCTGGTCCTCATCGAGAAGCTGCTGACCCATGGCAGCCAGGAAGCCACCTCCAACATGAAGGTCGAACTCAAGGGCGACAACTCAAATGTGCAGATCATCTCGCGCTCGGTTGCCCAAGATGATTCGATACAGATCTTCAACCCGCTGGTCATCGGCGAATCCAAGTGCCACGGGCACGTTCAGTGCGATGCCATCATAATGGGCAACGCCAAGGTGAAGGCCATACCCGGCATCGAGGCCGCCAACGAGGACGCACAGCTGATCCACGAAGCCGCCATCGGCAAGATCGCCGGCGACCAGATCGTCAAGCTGATGACGCTCGGCCTCACCGAAGAAGAAGCCGAGAAGGAGATCATCGACGACTTCCTGAACTAGCTGACTGAGTGAATTACCGAGCAGGCCGCAAGCCCGGCATATGCCAAAGCAGGGCGCCCAAATGGGCGCCCTGCTGCGTGTCTGAATGATGTTTGGTAACGTTTATGCCGCAGCAGCCTCGGTAGGAGTCACGGCATTGGAACCGACCTCGGAGGTTTCCTCGATTGCGGCCTCTTCGCCCTCCGTCCTCTCCTCTTCAGAGGTTTTCTCGGGCTGCGCCGTGGCACCGGCGGTCAGCGGGATGGAGGACAGATCCCACGAGGTGCCCAACCACTTGCGATCGAGCACATCGATCATGCCGCCGTTGCGCAGCGAAGTAAGGGCGTTGGCTACCGCGCTCTGCAGCTCAGCGTTATTGCCGAGCGTAGCGGCGCAGTAACCACTCGGCTGCTGCATCAAAGCCACGATGGACGCGCTCAGGGTACCATCCGATTCGACCACGTACGTGCCGCGAACGGCATCGGCGGCAACGTAGCCGGCAGCGCCGGAGGCGAGCTGGTTGAAGGCATCGACCAAGCTGTTGGAGCGCACCAGCGCCTCGGAGCCGAACTCGTTCTCGGCCATCCAAGAGCTCGTAGACGACGTTTGCACGGCGATGGTCGGGCTGGATTCCGCAGTGGGCACCTGGGCGCTATCGCTGGCGGCGAACAGGGCCACAGCGGTTTGCAGGTACGGATCGGATTCCCAAATGGCCTGATCGGAGGAGCTGCTGTCGGTGGAATCCTGTTCCACGCCCAGCACGACATCCACCACACCGTCGGTGAGGGCGGAGACACCATCGGCGCCTACATCGGAGACCTCGACCTTTAGGCCAAGCTCGTCGGCAAGCGCAGCTGCCAGGTCGACATCGAAACCGACCAGATCGCCCGCGCTGTTGGTGCCGGCCAAAGGCGCAGCCTGAGAGTTGACGCCCACGCGCAGCACACCGTCCTCGCCGATTGCAGGAGATGAAACCTGAGGGGTTGCCTCCGGAGGCGCGTAGGGCTCCTGAGAGGAGCAACCGGGAAGCGCCACCAAAGCCGCAAGCGCGGCAGCGGCGGCAACGATAAGTGCCTTCGAGCGCATGTAAGATCCTCCGTTCATGTTTTCCTATGCTTCTCCCGGCTGACCTAGTCTTTGCCCCCACACCCGCGCACTGGGGATTGAGCGTGAACCCGTGCCCTCTCGCCCGCCGCAGCCGTATGCTGCACAGGTATAAGCGGACGGTGCGACTTACCTCTAGGACGCGCCATGCTCGCCGCGCTAACGTGCGGTTTACGTGGATCCTTTCGACCGCGTCTGCCTTGGACTTGGAAGCGAGCTTCCTCAACTACAGACCCGAAAGAAGCAGGTAAAAGTTTAGCAGATTGCCGCGCTTCCCGCAGGCCCCGCACGGAACCTGCCGCGCATGGGTCCAACCATGAATCCATATCGAGCCTTTTGGATCGCAAGCTCCGGCGTCTCGGCAAGTACCCCGCCGCTTGTCCATATCGTGCGATTTCAGGCACTCGCGTTAGTTATGACGCGCCCCGTGAGCTGCACGTTGAATGCGCGTATGGCTGCAATGGAATCGAGATTGGCTGCGAACGACGATTCGACGCATACACAAGGACGGCCGTGAAATACGGCGGCGCTAGGGTCGATCCATGAAATCGCTTATCGACAAAGCACTGGTGTACGGGGCTGCCACCGCCGAGGCATTCAGCGAGGCGCTGTGGCCCACGCGCTGCGTCGTGTGCGACATGCCGGGCGACGTGCTGTGCGACCGCTGCCGCCTGCAACTGCCCTACCTGGACTGGTGGCGCGCCTGCCCAGTGTGCGGAGCTCCACACGGGCGCACACAATGTACCGAGTGCAACCGCGTGATGCTGGCACGGGTAGGGCAGGAGCGGCCGCCTTTCGACGCATGCGCAAGCACCATGCTGTTCGAAAGCGGTGCGGCACGGATTGTGCGTGCTTACAAAGACCAGGGGGAGCGACGTCTTGCTGGAGAGATGGCTATCATGATGGCGAACACCATCCACCCCCTATGGGCGCGCGACAGCGCAGCCATCGTGGCCATTCCCGCCACGGCAAAAGCCGTGCGGCTACGTGGGTTCGACCATATGGACGAAATCGCCCAACGCCTGGCAGATGCCCTCGGCCTCCCCACAGCACGCATCCTGGCTCGCCCGAAATCCGTGGACCAGCGAGCATTGGGCCGTTCGGAGCGTTTCGTCAACTTGGAAGGGCGTTTTCACGTGCTGCCAGGAGCCACCGTGCCGTCCGCCCTGCTGCTGGTCGATGACGTGTACACCACCGGCGCAACCTTGTTCGCCGCAAGCGAGGCCCTGCGCGTCACCGGAGCCCAACGCATTCATTGCCTCACCTTCGCCCGTGTGTATTAGCGGCGAACCGCCCCGTTGCAGCAAGGGAAGAACGGCCCATTCCGCCGATGACGCCCAGCACAGCCGAACTGTCGACCAGCCTTGAGCCATGCATCAAACGAATTCAAACCCGAAAAGCAAGGAAGCCGGCTGGAAAGCCGACTTCCTTTAACCTATCCATTTACGCGAGCATCGTCATGATGCGCCGACTGGGCCGCTCCCGAGCTACTTGCGCTCCGCAGCCGCAGGGGTCTCGGCGAACTCGGCGACATCCACTGAGATGCTGTGCTTGATGGGCGTCCAGCTGCATTTCTTCACCAGCGCCACCAGCGCAATGGGAATGTAGGTGAGCATGAACAGCGGAAACGTGAACATGTACAGAACCTTCTTGCCCGTGGTGGAGCGAATGGAGTCCCATTCCACGAACGTGGTGAGCACGCCGAACATGAACATGAAGATGACGTAGTTCATCAGGCAGAAGCAGATGGAGCTGATCGAGGAGGCCATCATGACGCCCGTAGACATCATACCCGCCGCGGCCATGACGATGATGATGGCGTTAAACAGCACCGACACGATGGTGAGCAGCATGCCCGGTGCGATGGTCATCAGCATGTCATAGCAGGCGAAACGATGCCCTTTCGGGTTGGTGAAGATGCCCTTGACCAGGCCCCAGCCATACTTGCCGAACACCTGGTAAAAGCCCTTCGCCCAGCGGAAACGCTGGTTCCAGCTGTCACGGAAGGTGATGGGCTGCTCATCGTAGAGAATGGCCGTCGGTGTGTAAGAGATGCGCACGCCCTGGAGAATGCTCGCAGCCGAAAACTCGATGTCCTCGGTGAGCAGGTGCCATTTCCAACCACCGGCCTTCTCGATGATGTCGGCGGCGATAAAGAAGCCGGTGCCCGAGATGGCGCAGCTGGTATTAAGCGTCAGGCGCGCCTGGTTCAGGAATTTCGCCTCACGCAGGAACCACACGGCGTAACCGGCGGAAATCCAGTTGGAACCGTAGTTCTTGGAGTTACGATAGCTGGTAGACGCCTTCGCGCCGGCGTCGAAGGTCTTGTTCATCTCGCGGAAGTAGTTGACATCGAGAACATTGTCCGCGTCGAACACGAAATAGGCCTCGTAGCCCTTGTCCGCATACTGGGAGCGAATGATGGAGAAGCCGTAATCGAGCGCGTAGCCCTTGCCCACCCGCTCGGTGTTGTTGCGAGTGTATACGATAGCTCCGGCATCGCGAGCGACCTGCGCGGTGTTATCGGTGCAATTATCGGCGATCACAAACACGTCGATGAGCTCTTGCGGGTAGTTCTGCACCTTGATGGAGTGGATAAGATCGCCGATAACCGCGCTTTCGTTTCGAGCGGAAACCACGACGGCGAAACGGTGGTTCTTCTTGGCCGCACGCTCCTTCGGCTTGCGGGTGAGCACCACCAGCACGTAGAGCAGCTGGTAGGTGTAGCAAACGGTGAACACCGCGAACACGCAGAAGTTGAAGATATCCACGAATGATATCTGAGAGAAGAACTGATCGAGCACCTTAACTCCTTCAACCGTTTACAGAAGCCAGGGGCAGGGCGCTTCGATCCAGCCGAATGGCCGCATCGAGCGTAATACGGGAAATGCCGTCGGTCCGTCGCCATCGCTTCGTAACCGAGGCAGCCGCTCGCCTCCCCCCGCGGTTCCCATGCGTCCTCTCGTCGCATTTCAAACCTTCGGAATTATAGGCCCACGAAGGGCCGGTTGGTAGCTTCGTACCGCATTCGTTCCCATATGTTTGCCATTTATCGAGGAAAACACCCGTTTCGCCAAACGTTCTGCACATACGCTCCACATTTCCAAGCCCCTTCACGCACCTTGCATCGGAGCGACGCGGGACGCGATGGAAGGCGCTCCAAACAGCAAAGCGGCCCTGCCTGAACAGGCAGGGCCGCACCTTCGGCGATCTGGCGGCCCGCGCAGGTGCGGTGCCAAGTCGTAAGGCGAGCTTAGAAGTTCCAGGAATTCATGTATGCGATCTGCTCCTCGGTAAGCTCGTCTATCTCGATGCCCAGGGTTTCCAGCTTCACGCGGGCGACGCCATCGTCGATCTCGGCAGGAACGTCGTAGACCTTGCAGTCGAGCTCACCGGAATGCTTGTACAGGTATTCCGCTGCCAGAGCCTGGTTGGCGAAGCTCATGTCCATGACGCTTGCCGGATGACCCTCGGCGCAGGACAGGTTCACCAAACGGCCTTCAGCCAGCACGATGATGGTGCGGCCATCCTCCAGGGTGTACTCGTCCACCAGCGGCTTGAGTTCTTCCTTCTTCACGGCATGCTCTTCCAGCCAGACCAGGTTGATCTCCGAATCGAAGTGGCCGGAGTTGCACAGGATGGCGCCGTCTTTCATGTTCTTGAACGCCGGCTCGTCGATGACCTTGCAGTCGCCGGTAACCGTCACCCACACGTCGGCGTAGCGTGCGGCCTCCTTCGCCTTCATCACGCGATACCCCTCCATATGGGCCTCGAGGGCCTTCAAAGGATCCACTTCGCACACGATGACGTTCATGCCCATACCTTTGGCGCGCAGCGCGAGGCCGCTGCCGCAGTAGCCATAGCCGGATACGACCATGGTGCGGCCGCACAGCAGGCGATTGGTGGCGCGCACGATGCCGTCGAGCGTGCTCTGGCCCGTGCCGTAGTGGTTGTCGAAGCAGTGTTTGGTGTTGGCATCGTTGATGTTGAACACCGGGTAGCGCAGCGAGCCTTCCTTCGCCATGGCCGCCAAACGCACGACGCCCGTGGTGGTCTCCTCGGTACCGCCGATGACGCCCTCCAGCTTGTCGGTGAAGCGGGTATGCAAAGCGGTGTCCAAGTCGGCCCCGTCATCCATGATGATCTGCGGGTTGGTCTCGCAGACGGTCGCGATGTGCTTTTGGTAGGTGCCCATGTCCTCGCCGGTGATGGCGTGCACCTTGATGCCGAAGTCGCGCACCAGCGACGCGGCGGTGTCGTCCTGGGTGGACAGCGGGTTGGAGGCGCAAAGCGTCACATCGGCGCCTCCGGCGACCAGGACGCGCATGAGGTTTGCGGTCTCGGTGGTCACATGCATGCAGGCGCCCACGCGCACGCCCTGCAGCGGCTTCTCGCGCTCGAAGCGCTCGCGGATCTTCGCAAGCACCGGCATATCGCGATCTGCCCACAGGATGCGGGCAAGGCCGGCGTCGGCAAGCGCGAGGTCTTTGATGTCATAATGTTCGGGCAGGGTGGTCTCGGGCATGAATACCTCCGTATATACCGTTAACGGGGCCCGACGGAACACCCGTCCGGCCCCTTCTTTCCTAGGGTGTCCCAGCAGTCTAGCGGGACGCCCCATTTTTCCACAGCTAGCGTATCACACGTAAATACGAGCCGGCTCGTCGCAGGGGCGACTGCACGGGAAAAGCTCATTGGCCAAGATGAAGAAGCCGCAACAAGGCGCGATGCAGCAGGCGAAGGTGGCACCCAATCGAATCGAATCAGACCATCAGGGTCGCCGGCACCGAGCAACCGGATTCCTTCC
This sequence comes from Eggerthellaceae bacterium, assembly GCA_036306585.1. Taxonomy (GTDB): domain Bacteria; phylum Actinomycetota; class Coriobacteriia; order Coriobacteriales; family Eggerthellaceae; genus Aphodovivens. Next base: position 109,753 of record JAXJZF010000002.1, on the reverse strand, counting down.
GCCGCGGTTGCGGGGCAAGGGGGTCGAACGCATCTTCTAGATCGAAGGGCGAGCGGAACGGTTTGGAGCCGCCTCGGCCCAGATCGGAGATGACGCCCTCCCACCGATAGATGGTGACGTCATCGGCTTTGCTCACCGGACGCGAGGCATCGAGGCGGTCGTCCCTGACGAATGCGAACCCGGTGGTCTCCACCACGCGATCGGGGACGAAGTCGGCAGGAGGCTGCACGATCCCCTGATCTTTTCCATTGACCAGCGCGACCGCCATCATGTCGATCAGCACGCCGCCGTTGGGATAGGTTGCAAGGCCCAACGCGGGGCTGAACACACGCTGCTGCGCCGTATCGATGTAGAACGTGGTCAAAAACCGCTCTCGCTTCCGTTCACGACGATACGAGTCCAACAGCAAAAGAATCATGATGATAAGCCACGCCAGCACAAGGGCGATATCGACGAAGGAAGGCTGATCCAAAAGCGCCGGCCCAAGCCAAGCCGCCAAGGAAACCGCCGACAGAAGAATCAGCATGACCGCGCGCTTGACGATGCGCCTTTTAGAGGAACCGCTCATCGACGACGCCTCCTAGCCCGGTCGCGCAAGCTCGAGTCGATCGACGAAAGCGCGTTGCCCGCCTGGGCGGCACCGATGTTGACGACCACGACGCCCGCCGCCACGCCGACAAGACCCACTGCGCCGACGACATGCACCGCCGTAGATACCGTTTGGGCGAAGCCATCCGCAGGATTCGATTGGCTGGCAAGCGGTCCCGTGGCTGCCTGCATCGGGCTTGCCGCAGCAAGTGGGGTCTCGGGATCCTCTATCGATTCGTCGACCGCGATGGGAGCGTCTTGCTCTTCCGCACGCGCGGAGGCGGTGGCGGGTTCGCCGGCAGCCTCATTCGCCAAAGCAGGATTGGAAACCGACTCAGACACGGTTGCGGGCTGAGATTCAGGCTCCGGCAACGGCAGAAGTTCCTGCTCGGGATCAAGATCGGTGTCCGGTTCAAGACCGGGATCAGGGTCGGGATCCGGTACAGGATCCGTAGAGGGGCTATCGGGTTCCGTATCCGGTTCAGGTTCAGGTTCAGGTTCAGGCTCAGGTTCAGGTTCAGGCTCAGGCTCCGGTTCAGGTTCAGGCGCAATGTCCTTCGACACCAGCAGGCCGTCGATGTGCCACACGTTGTCGAACAGCGACCGAGCGCTTTTCGCCACGTACCACACCACCGTCTGGGTCTCAGGGTCGTAATCGATCCCCGCCTGGGCGCATACGCGCGCGATCGCCTCCTCGGAAGGTGAAGCCAAAATGCGCGCCTCCAGCTGCTCGCCCGTCAGATCGTAGAGTTCCTCGCCAAAAAGATCGCCGCCGAACTCTTGGAAATCGGATGCGTCGAATGCATCGTCGAAGCGGATGCCCGACGAATACTGCCCGGTGAGGATCTGCTTGACCTCATCTTCGTTGGTGGGATAGCTCTCCACGCCCTCCTTGACGACCGCGATGTAGAACTCTATGTCGACGTAAGGGTCGGAATCATCGTACCACGGATACCAGGTGGAGCCGAACCGGGCATCCTGACCCTCGTCGGCAAACGCGGTTGAAGGCACGGCGGGAACGCACATGCCCACCGCTAAAAGCAGCGCAGCGCAAAGCCCCGCAAAAGCGCGGCGCAAGCTGCAAGATCGTTTTCGACTCTTCTGCATTCGTTCCCTATCGCCAAGACGAGCGCATATGCCCGGCATCATCATTCAATAGGCTGGATTGTACCTAAAAGCTCCTCGATAGGCATCGGCCTGGCATAGAAATAGCCCTGGGCTTCATCTATGCCGAGTTTGCGCACGAATTCGTCCTGCTCGGCGGTCTCGACGCCCTCGGCAACGGTCTCGACCCCCTGGGCTTTCATCATCTGGACAACAGAGCAGTACAGCACCTCGGCGGCATGGTCCTCGGTTGCGTTGTCGAGCAACGTCTTGTCCAGCTTCACCACCGTGAACGGCAGCGTCAGAAGCGAATCGAGGTTCGCGAAGCCAGATCCGAAGTCGTCCATGCAGATACGCGCTCCTGCATCGCGCAGTACCTGGATGGTATTGGAAACCTCCTCACCATAACGGGTCGCCGTGGTTTCGGTGATCTCGAACTGGAACAGCGAGGGCTCGACGCCCCACGCTCGCATGGTGGCCAGCGCGTTGTCGGCGAACCCCACCTCCATCAGCTCGATGGGCGACAGGTTAACCTTGACGGAATCGATCCCCCGCTGACGCAATTCCCGAGCATGCTCGGAAGCGAACCGGCACACCGATTCAAGCTGCGAACGCCCAAGGGCGGCAATGAGCCCTTCGCTCTCAGCTGCCTCGATGAATTCGTCGGCAGGGATACGCCCAAGAGCGGGATGCACCAATCGACTGAGCACCTCGAAACTGGAAAAACGGTTCCGGGAAAGCATGAAAAGCGGCTGAACGTACGTACTCACCAAGTTGTTCTCGACAGCATGCACCAGATACCGCCTGATCTCGCGCCAACGGCTAAACTCCTGCACCAACGCATGCTGGTCGCTGGGAATCGTCACCCCCGGTTGCAACCGGTCGGTGAGAAAATCGGCATATTGGACAACCTGTTCGGCCGAGTTGAAGGCGTCCAGATCCGCCGCGAACGTGACGGCGACATCCAGATCCACCGACGAGAACCCGAGCGTCTGCGGATGCGAGAAGTACTCGGACAATTCATTGACGACGCGCTGGCACTCACGACGTGAGAAGACGGTGAAAGCGAAGGTGCTGTCGCGCACGCGATACACACGGCGGGTGCGCCCGATGCGCATGGACTGCTGCGCCACCTGACGGATGGCGCGATCAGCCACCGCCGCGCCCACGAGCGCGTTCAGCATAGCCAGATGCTGAAGCGTCACGATGACCACCGAAAAACGGCGGCGACGCTCCATCAGATCGCTCACGTAATGCTTGAACGCCGCGGCATCGTAGGCGAAGGTGAGCGAGTCGACGTTCTCCAAAGGGTTGTCGACCATGACGAACAATGCCAGCACGGCGATGGTCATGCCAAACGTGATAGGATGGAGCCCGCCAAGCGCAAGCTCCACGGCTATGCCCACCAGCACCGCCGCGGATGCAAACGAGACGGCGACGATGGCCAGCCGATCGAGCGCCTTGCGATACAGCACGGCAAACGCGACGCACACCACCGGGTAGAAGGCCATGCACAGATGAACCGTCAAATACAACGGTTTGTCGCAGCAGGTTTGACTACGCGAAGAATAGACGGACGGATCGACAAAGAACAGCGCGATGGACGCGCCTACCGAAACCACGAGCGGAATGCAGCCGATAAGTACGCGCTCGAGGCGGAATGCCTGATCGCCTCGGCACAGCAGCAAAGTATAGATGAACAGCAAAAACGAAGCGACGCATTGGATGACCACGGCAGCCATGCGCAGAGGCACGGTCTGCTGGTCAAGCCCTGTCGCTGCCACGACGGAAGCACGGATGATGCCGAGGATGACAGCAGCGCTGACAAGAGAGAACAGCGCGATGGTGATGCCGAAGCGCTTGCTATGGCGCAAGCGGTACCCGAACACGGCGAACAGGAACAACACGGCGAGAATTGCCGCAGACGCGATATGCAGGTCGAAATTCGGCCCCATGCGCTCCTCTTTCGCTTCGAGTCCCGACAGCGCGGCGGGATTCCGAGGCGATAGAGCCTCCTCTATATCAAATGCCGCGCCACTAAGCAATTGTTGCACAACATTTCTTATTGTACTTCACCAGCCCGATCATGCCTCGATCAGATGGCAAACTCGTCGATGAACACCGTGTCTGGCAGCACGAACGCATGCCGCTGACCTCCCGGGACGCTTCCCAATCCGCCCCCAATGACGTACAATGCACATGTATGCACCAACAAAAGCCAGTGTGGCGCAACGGTAGCGCAACTGATTTGTAATCAGTGGGTTGCAGGTTCGATTCCTGTCACTGGCTCCATTTCCCCGGCATCGAGCCCCTTTTGAATAAATCGCCCGGACGTTTCCCCGCAATACAGGAGACCCTAGTTTTCCTCGCATACCCCGGTCAGATCGAATGCAGGGATGAAGCTCTCCTTCGCGGCGCCGCCCTCCTGCCAGTAATAATCCTCCACGCCCAGATCGTCCTCGAAATCCAGCAGGCGTTCGTATTCCTCGTCGGGCACGCGATGCGCCAACTCGGGGCAGCGCAACAGTTCACGCGAAGCACGATCATCGCCCGCGGCGGCGGCATCGGAAAGCACGGGCGTGTACTGGTTCATGAGCGACAGGCGGATGCGGGCGCCGTAGCGCTTCCACAACAGCTCGACCAGCCGCATGGAATCGTCCAACGCGCCGGGAAGCATCAAATGGCGCACCACCGTGCCGCGCACCATACGCGGCTCGCCCGCGACCTCGTCGAACGCAGGCTCGCCCACCTGTTCGACCATGGCATCGAGCGCGGCAAGCGCGATCTCGGGATAATCGGGCGCATGCGAGTAGCGCTTCGCCAAGCGCGACGAGGCGTATTTGAAATCCGTCAGGTACACATCGACGATGCCGGCGTTATCGCGCACGGCCTGCACCGTTTCGTAGCCGGACGTGTTCCACACGATGGGGAGGCGCAGCCCCTGCCGCCGCGCGCGGCGCACGGCTTCGCGCGCCTGGGGAGCATAGTGCGTGGGCGTGACGAAGTTGATGTTGAGCGCCCCCTGGCCTTGCAACTCCAAGCACATGCGCGCAAGACGATCGATGGACACCGGGATGCCCGCCCGCCCTGCGGCGATCACGGCGTTTTGGCAATAACAGCAATGCAGGGGGCAGTTGGAGAAGAACACCGTGCCGCTGCCTGCCTGCCCGCTGATTGGCGGCTCTTCCCAAAAATGAAGAGCGGCGCGGGCAGCCACCAGAGCATCGTCGGCCCCGCATAAGCCGCGCTTGCCCGCCCGGCGGTTCGCCCCGCAAGCACGCGGGCATAGCGTGCACGATTCGGGCAAGAACGCGGCATCCCCTTCCCCGCCGCCACGCGGGGTCGTTTCCTCGATCTTCTCGGGCATGGGCGTGCGCCTTAGTTCAACGAGTAGCCGCCATGAAAGACGCCGTCGTTGTCGTAGCCGGTGTAGCCATCGTAATCGTCCGGCTCACCGTATTCGTCGTAATCGTCGGCGTCGTGGTCATGCTCGTGGTCGTGGTCGTGAGCTTGGGGCTGATCGCCGTAGAAGTGCTCCGCGCGCGTCCAATCCAACCCGTTTTCGGCACAGGCTTCCTCCTCGCCGTACACCAGAGAAAGCGCCACGGGCGACTTGTCCGAGCCGCCGATGACGGCCAGAAGCTCCAGCAGATGCATGCATGCCTCGGTCTGCGGAAGGATGAGGTCGGCATCGTCGGCGGCAGTGAGCGCAGCGGCCAGTTCGCCCATCATCATCTCCAAGGTGTAGGTGCCTTCGAAACGCTGTTCGAGGATGGCCTGAAGGAAGGTTTGCGACACGTCGGAGATGGCATGCGGCGCATTGGGCGCCAAATTGGTCGCTTGCGCCGCCTTGCGCACCGCATGGCACAGCGCCTGAGCTTCAGCCGCCGCTATCAGCGCCGACACCTGCTGCACCGTGCGCGCCGCACGTGCGAGCTGGGCGGACCCGAGCGGGCCCTCCTCCACCACCTGGCCGGCGATAGCTTGGAGCAGCGGCCGGGCATCGGCCACATCGTCTTCCTCGCCCGCGACGAAGCAGATGAGGTTGTCGGGGCGAGAGAACGCGTCCTCCCAGGTGGGATCGATCACGACGATGGGCGCTTCCACCGGACGCAAGTCGCTGACCAAGGCAACCGCCGAAAGCTCGCGTGCGAACTCGGGCGTGGATGGGGAAAGATCGACCAGCAACGTGCCCTCATGGGCTGTCTGGACGAATCCGCCTTCGTCGAAATAGGCATCCTCCAGCGCCTGCTGGTTGGTGCAGTACGTCACCACAGCGCCGGCGTCTTCCAGCGCCTCGACGCGCTGCCAGCCGGCATTGACGGCGAGACGCTCCACCGCGCCGCCCACCGCGGCGTTCCCGAAATACACGTACGTGCTTTCCATGCAAACACTACCTTCCTCGCGTTATCGCGGGCGCTCCAACGCGGTGCGCCCGCCCAACCGCGCAACCTGAGCGCGGCGTGCATTCTCTTTCGGCGGACCGTCCCGCCACTGCTTGAACTAGCCCTGCTTCACGCGACGGGCGATGCGGTCTGCAACCGACAGCTGGTCGCGCTTGTCGGCTCCCCAAAACACCACGGCGATCATGCCCGGCCCCACATGGCTGCCGATCACCGGTCCGATGCTGCTTTCCAGGAACAAGATGGAATCGTCCACTTTGCGCAGCACCTCCTTCAGACGCTCGGCATCCTTGGGACAATCGGCGTTGCCGATGACCACGTACTTGACAGGACCCTGGTCGTCGACGCGCTTTGCGTAGTAGTCCGCCAGCTGCTTGATGCCCTTCTTGCGGCCGCGAGCCACGCCGCACAGCGACAGCTTGCCGTCGGCGCCGATGGTCAGCAGCGGCTTCACATCAAGCTTAGCGCCGGCATACGCCACGGAGCCGGGGATGCGCCCGCCGCGGCGCAACGATTCCAGATCGTCCACCATGAACTCGGCATCCACGAAAAAGCGCGCCTCCTCAGCCCATTGCGCAAGCTCCTTTGCGGAAAGGCCCTTCTCGCGCTGGCGCAGCGCCTCGTGCACCAGCAGCGCCTCGGCAACCGAGGCAAGGCGGGTGTCGACCAGGTACAACTCGGCATCGGGATGCTGCTCCATGATCTGGCCATGCACCAACTGCGCGGCATCAAAGCTGCCCGAAAGGCCGCTCGAGAACAACAGGCACACCGTGGGCACGCCGCTTTCCACGGCGCGCTCGAACGCCGCCTGGTACACGGGGATGGGCACCTGGGCGGTGGTGGGCTGGGCTCCGTCGCGCATCGACTGGAAGAAGTCATGGGCGGTGGCGCTCCGATACAGGTCATCGGCGTATTCCTTACCGTCGACAATGTAGGGGAAATGGATCAGCTCCACCCCTTCGCGATCCACCACCTCGAAGGGCAAATCGCAGCACGAATCGATGATGAGGTTGCAGGCACAGGCCACGGCTTCTCCTAACGTCGGATGCTCGCGGGACGCACCGCGCGGCGGCCGCCCCGATGTCAACAATGAATCTTACGCGATGCCGCGCATGCGCGCCACCAAGGCATGGCGCCGATCGAACAGGCCGCGCTCTAGCCCAACGGGGTACGTATGGGGGTTGAGCATGCGCTTCTGCGTCTCGTCGAGGGTGGCGAGTTGCGCGGCCGTTCGGTCGCGCGCCGCCAGCGCATCGCGGGCTTCATCGGGCAGCACCGTCTTGCCCTTGCGCGCAAGCGGCTGCAGGAGCGTCTCGAACGCCTTGCCCTTGAGGTTCTTGCGGCGTAGCGAGTCGAAGGGGTCGACGATGGTCTCGCAGGCGCTGATGGGCGAGTTCACGTCGAAGACCATGTCGCCAGCGATCCGTCCATCCTCGTAGCGGTAGCGGCGCACGTCCAGCACGCCGGGCGTGGTGAGCTTGGCCGCCGTTTCGGAGATCTTCAGGCGATCCTGCCAGGGTTCGTCGGCGCTGTCGCGCGAAGCGGAGAGTTTATACACGCCGCCCAAGGTGGGCTGGTCGTAGGCGCAGGCGAGTTTGGTGCCCACGCCCCACGACGCCACCTGGGCGCCCTCGTCGTGGATCGACTGGATGGTGTACTCGTCGAGATCGTTGGACAGAACGATGCCGCAGTCGGTGAGGCCCGCAGCATCTAGCTTGCGGCGCGCCATCTTGGCAAGCCAGGCCAGGTCGCCCGAGTCGATGCGGATGCCCGTCAGATGCTCGCCGCGCTCGCGCATCTCGAGGCCGACGGCGATAGCGTTGTCGATGCCTTTTTCCACATCGTAGGTGTCCACCAGCAGCACGCAGTTGGTGGGGAACTGCTCGGCATAGGCGCGGAACGCCGTAAGCTCATCGGGGAATGCCATCACCCAGGAATGGGCGTGCGTACCCGACACCGGCAGCCCGAACAGCTTACCCGCCATCACGTTGGATGTGGAGGCGCAGCCCCCCACCACCGCAGCACGCGAAGCCCACACGCCGCCCGCCGGGCCCTGGGCGCGGCGCAGGCCGAACTCCGCGACCGGCGCCTGCGCGGCCAGGCAGATGCGCGCCGCCTTGGTTGCGATGAGCGTCTCGAAGCTCACGCAGTTCAGCAGCGCAGTCTCAAGCATCTGGCATTCCATGATGGGCCCCGTCACGCGCACGATGGGCTCGTTGGGGAACACCGCGGTGCCTTCCCTGACCGCATCGATGTCGACCGACAGGCTGAAATCGGACAGGTAGTCGAGAAACGACTGCTTGAACAGCGCCCCGCCGCCCGGCGCGGGGATGGAGGCGAGGTAAACCAGGTCGTCGTCGGAGAAGCGGAAGCCCTCCACGAGGTCGGCCAGATGCGCCATGCCGCTGGCGATGGCGTAGCCGCCCTTGAACGGGTAGTCGCGGAACGTCATGTGGAAGCACGCCTGCGTTTCGCTTTTCCCGCACTCCAAGTAGCCTTGCGCCATGGTGAGCTGATAGAGATCCGTGAGAAGCGCGTGATTGATGGATACCGGCATGATCGTTGCCACCTTCCCCTGATAAAGACTCGCGCTCGGCAAGCCGCTTAAGCCCGCCGAGCGCCCGCTTACTGCTGCTGCTTGGAATTGGAGGCCTCGCCGCTGCCGCCCGCTTTGTGGCTGCGGCGTCGGCTGCGACGGCCCGAACCCTCGCCGGAACGATGCTCGTTCGCACGAGGAGCCTTGCCCTCCGCCGTCTTCCCCTGCGGCGCATCGTGGCGCAACGCCGACGACTTGCGACCGGGACGCACCGAGGATTGCTTCTGCTGCTTGCCCTGCGCGCCCTTCTGCTGCGAAGGCTGGGCATCGGAGGAGCGGCGGCGCTGGCGTTGCTTGGGCTTCTGCGCCTGCGCCTGGCCCTGGTTCCGGCCCTTCTTGCCTTGGCCGGACTGCTTCTGCTGGGTTTGCTTGCCGCCCTGCACCTGCACCTGGCCGCGCTTCTTGGCACGCTGCTGAGGCGACGGTGCGGAATCGGCCGAACCCGTGGAAACCTTGGAGCGGCGGCGCGGCTTGCGCGTCTCGCCCGATACCTTCTGCTGGGTTCCTTTCGAAGACGAATGTTTCTTCGACGAGGACCCCCCGCCCGTGTGCCGCACAGCACCCGGCTCGGCGAGCTTGTCTTTGCCCGAGAACCTGGCAACCGACGAGAACAGGGTGCTCGCCGACACCGTGTCGACCGGTGCGGTCGCCTCCTCCCATGCCTCGTCGCCCACCGACGTGGGGCGCGCGCCCTCCTTGGGATGGTCGAAGCCGGACAAGGGGACCTTCACCACCTGGCCTTCCTCGGTTTTCAGCGATACCAGCTCGCGCGGTACGTTGAGCTCGACCACCTTCGCAGGGCCCTCGGGAGTATCGATGGAGGCGTTTTTCTTAGGCGCGCGCGATTTGAATTCCTTGTAGGCATCGAATTCGTAGCGCAGGCAGCACATCAAACGGCCGCACACGCCGGAGATCTTCTGCGGGTTCAACGACAGGTCCTGCTCCTTCGCCATGCGGATTGACACCGGGCAGAACTCACCGCCCAAGCGCTTGCAGCACAGCTCCTGGCCGCAATGGCCCATGCCGCCCACCATGCGCGCCTCATCGCGGACGCCGATCTGACGCATGTCCACGCGCACATGGAAGCGCGATGCCAATTTGCGCACCAGCTCGCGAAAGTCGATGCGCTCCTCGGCTTCGAAGTAGAACACGGCATGCTCGCCGTCGAGGAGAAACTCCACCGAAACCGGATGCATCTCCTCGTTGGCCTCGGCAGCCATCTCCTTGAACACCGGAAGCGCCTCAGCGGAAAGGCGCTCCATTTCGGCGGCTTTCTCCAAATCGCTCTCGTCGGCTACGCGTTTGAGGGGCTTAAGCGGGCTCTTCAGCTCTTTCACGCGCTTTTCTTCGACCTCGATGACGTCGTCGGACATGATGCCCAGCTCGATGCCGCGGGCGGTGGTCACAACCACGGCGTCGCCCTTGCGGGCGTCCACGTCGGCAGGATCGAACCACAGCACGCGGTGGTTGTTCTTCATTTTTACGGGTGCGACCCGCGTCATAGCAAAACCTCGCTTTTATCTATCTCTGTCGCACGGGCTGGGCGGGATGCGGCGCGTATAGCGCGTCGCGCATCTCCAACAGCAACCCGTCGATGCATGTTTCCGGCGATACATTATAGGAGATCGCGCGATAGCAGCGATCCACGGCGCCCAGAGCCATCGCCACCCGGGCCTCATCGGTGGATCCGGCGGCATCCTCGAGCGCCGTGCGCACGTCCACGTTGATGACCAATTCGGGCGTCTCGACGCACAGCGCCAGCACATCTCGCAACCACGAGGCGGCGATGGACACCAGCTGTCGCAGCGATTCGGTGGACTTCGCGGACAGCGCGCGCTTGTTGCGCGCCTCGATCTGGCGAATTGCCGACTTCGCCAGGAAATCGGCGTTCTTCGCCAGGTCGGCCTCCTGCTCGGCGCGCACGGTGTCCAGCGGCGCCTTCGACAGCACCACCAGGTCGCGCGCCAGGCACAGGATGTCCCAGTCGTCGGCGTTGCGTAGCATCTCCATGACCTCGAGCACCTTGGTGCGGAAGGCAAGGCGCTCGTTTGATTTCAGGAACTCGACGGCGCGGGTGATGGAGCCGCCGCACGATTCGATGGCGATGCGGCACTTTTCCAAGGACGCCCCGGTGTTCTGCGCCAAGATGCCCGCCGCCTCGCTGGCCGGAATATGCCTGAACGGCACCACCTGGCAGCGTGAGACGATGGTAGGCAGCACGCCCTCGCGCATGCGCGCCAACAGGATGAACACGACATCGGCAGGCGGCTCCTCCAGCGTCTTGAGGAAGGCGTTGGCCGCTTGGGTGCCCAAACGGTCCGCCTCGTCGATGATGTAGACCTTGCGCTTCGCCTGGATGGGTGCAAGCGAAGCCGACGACACCAGCTCGCGCACCTGCTGGACCAAATAGCCGCTGGCACCTTCCGGATGCAGGAGCACCACATCGGGATGCTTGCGCCGCATGATGCGCCCGCACGAGTCGCAAGCGCCGCACTGCCCGCCGCGAGGGCCCTGGGGACCCTTCGGGCACATCACGGCCTGCGCCAGCGCGTAGGCAGCGGTCATCTTATTGGAGCCGGTGGGCCCCAAAAACAGGTAAGCGTGGCTCACGCGGTCGCCCATGACGCTCGCTCGCAGGTACTCACGCACCTTGGACTGGCCCAAGATGTTCTCGAACGCGTCTGCCATCGCTAGGCCCCGTTCCGCTTGCCGTGCCCACGACGTACGGGGTTGATGCGCGCGAACAGGGCATCGTCGCACTGGGATTCATCCGACATCCAAGCGAACAAGTCCTCTAGCTGGGAAAACACGGCACGCGCGGTGTCAGAGCGTCGCCCCGAGCTTTCCACCACGCGGATGCGGCCTGGCTCGCGCTGTGCAAGGTCGGCGAACCCCGCCGCCACGCGATCGAAGAACTGCTGGCCGCTGCGCTCCATGCGGTCGGCGCCGCGGCGGGTAGCGCGCTTGATGCTCTTGCCGGATCCGCCCGCTGTCAAAAGGATGGTGCGGTCGGGCACGATGCCCTGACAGGCGAACTCGTTGGCCCGCCTCACGAAATCCAGCGAGAGGCCGCGCCCGAACGCCTGGTAGGCGATGGTGGAATCGGTGAAGCGATCGCACAGGACCACTGCCCCGCGGTCGAGCGCGGGCTTGACGACCTCGGCCACCAGCTGGGCACGGGCGGCTTCGAACACCAGCAGCTCGGCCTGGTCGGACAGATCGGCGTTGCCGGGGTTGAGCACCACGCGGCGCAGCTTCTCGCCGATGCGCGTGCCGCCGGGCTCACGCAACGAGAGAACCTCTTCCCCCCGCTCTTGGAGCACCTGGGCGAGGAAGCGGATATGCGTCGACTTGCCCGCGCCGTCACCACCTTCGAAGGTGATGAACAGCCCGCGATGCGCGGCGTTGTTACCCGTTTGATCTATCACAGTCCTTCTTCCCGAACCGCCTGCGACCGCAGCGGCTAGATAAGCTCGTACACGTCTTGGCCTTCGATATCGACCCCCACGAACACGGGGAAATCGACCACCTGGATGCGCCGGAGGGCCTCGGTGCCCAAATCGGCGTAGGCCACCGTTTCGGATGATGCCACGCAACGAGCCAGCAGCGCAGCAGCACCGCCGCATGCCACGAAATAAACGGAACCGGTCTCTGCGCAAGCGCGGCGCACCTCGTCGCTGCGATGCCCCTTGCCCACCGTGGCGGCGATCCCGGCTCGATGCAGGGTGGGCGCTGCGAAATCCATGCGCGACGCCGTGGTGGGGCCGACGGCCCCGAACGGACGCCCTGCGGCAGGCGGCGTGGGACCGGCGTAGAAGATGGTCTGGCCTTCCAGCCCGTACGGCAGCTTGCCGCCGTTTTGGGAAAGCTCATCCATCAGGCGCATGTGCCCCGCATCGCGCAGCGTGTACAGCGGACCCGTGAGCAGGCAGGCTTGCCCAGCGCGCAGCCCGCGCAGCTGCTCGCGGTCGAGCGGCAACGTCAGGCGGACGTGCTCAGCGGCAGATTCGCTTGCAGGCTTTCCCTGGGCGCACGTGCCGGATAGGGTCTCGACGAAGGGCTCCGAGATACGCTGCTGCGCTGCTCGGCCTTCGGCCTCGTGCGCTCCACCACTGCGATCAGATGACGAAGAATTCAGTGCGCAGACGGTCTTTGCGCCCCCCGCCGAAGCCCCATCCTGCTCCGGGGTCGAGAGCGAATCCCTCGAATCGGCGAAGTCGCCCATCCGAAGGTCGATCGTCGCGCGGCGCATCGCAGAGCATCCCATGTTGATCGCCAACGGCAGCGCAGCGATGTGGCACGGAGCCGTGGCAACGCGCACGCCTAGCGCGGCAGCGGCCCCGCCTAAGCCGCCCGGTCCCACGCCCGACGCGTTCACAGCGCCCAAGATCTCCTCTTCCAGCTGGCGCACGCCCTCGGTTTCGGCGGATTCGTCGAGCGGACGCATGAGTGCGCGTTTCGCGAGGCCCGCCACCTTGTCGAACGTGGCTCCGATGCCGATGCCGATGACCAACGGCGGACAGGCGTTCGCGCCCTTCTCGCGCACGCAACGCACCACCTCGTCGACGATGCCGGCGCGTCCGGCGCCGGGAGGCAGCATGACCACGCGGCTGGCGTTGTCGGAACCGCCGCCCTTCAGCATGATGCGCAGGCGCGCCACGCCCGGCTCGCCCACCGGGTGGATATCGCAGAACGCCGGGGTGTTGTCCCCTGTGTTGGCGCGGTCGAGGACGGCATCGCGCACCACCGACTTGCGCAGCGCCGCCTCGGTGTAGGCGCGCGCCACCGCATCGTCCACCTGCGCGAACACATCAGCAGGAACGTACACCCCCGGGCCGACCTCCAAGCTGATCCATACCGTGCCGGTGTCCTGGCAGATGGGCACGTGGTCGCTCTTCGCGATGGCGGCGTTCTCGACCAGCTGCGACAGCACTGCTCGCCCGCGCGGGTATTCCTCGCGCTCGAGCGCATGCCGCAACCCTGCCAGGATATCCGGCGGAAGCTCGCAAGCCAGATGGGGAATTGCCTGGTAAACGGCGGCGGCAACCGCCTCTTTCGTGATGATGGTATCCATGTGCACCATTGTAGCGCACGCCCATGCGAAAACGCGTCACATCCGCCCCCTATCAAGCCGCGGCATCGCCGCGACGCATGAAGGGAACGAAAGTCGCCCTTGGTCGGCGAGCAAGACCTGGCGCAACGCCGATTCGCCTTCGCGGTCGGGGCTGATCGTTCGGAAAGACCCCCATGCGGGCTCGAGCTGCCGACGTGCGGAATCCGCCAAGTCGCGACGCACCACGATAAGGGCATGGGGAAACGCCGGCGTGGGCCCTTCTTTCAACAAGGCCATTGCCTCCGAAAGACCCTCCCCGCGCTCGAGCTCCATGCGCCCAAGCTCGTCGACTATCAACAGCGAGGAGCAGCCGCACGGACGAAAGCGGCGCGACCTCAAATCCGCGAAATGGCGGTTCACCCGCGCGATGGCTTCATCCGAGATCGCCCAGCCCAAGCCCGCCCGCTCCGCTTGCGTGCAGGCCTGCAACCGCGCATCTGCAAGATCCCGCCTAATGGCGAACGCGATGCTTTCCCTTTTCGGCAGAAGCACGTTGCAGATGCCCAGCTTCTCAAAGCACGGCGCCCGCGCCTGCCCGGCATCTGAAGCAGAAGGGTCATCCGCAGCGCGCCATATCCCCGGCGCAAGCACCCCGGAGCACCGCACCCCTTCACCGGCGAGGCTTTCAGTCACGGCTTGCAGCCACCGCGTCTTGCCTATCTGGATTCCTCCCGTCAATGCAAATAGCATTGTCTTCCCCCTCCTCGGCTTTCGCGAAATTATACTTGTTTGGAAAGATTTATGTTTAGATATAATTCTCTCATCGCAGCAACATGGAAGGAAGGTTACCTATGGCCCATTTCGAGAACTCACCGTCGGTAAAAAACCGCGAAGCGGCATCAGGGTCGCCAAGCAGCCCGACATCGGCATGGCAGCTGTACGACCGTCTAATCGAAGGCATTCCCCGCGGCATCCAGGTAAAGGATTGCTGTTTGGGGTTGAACTGGAGCTATTTAGAAGCGGAATGCGGCATGGGGGTGAGCTTCACCTGCACCGGCGGCGCACCGCGCACCTGCCATGCAAGCCTGCGCGGGCAGGATCTGCGCGAAGTCGCCCAGCTTGCGAAATCGTGGTGCTTCGCCGAAGCAACCCTGGGCACAGCGGCGATAAACGCATGGTACAACCGCGCCGAACTGCTCGACCCTCTCGGCGCCGTCTACGACGAGCCAGCGGCGCTGCCCGCCGAGGCGACCCGGAGCATGGACGCTTTCGAAGCGATGCGGCCCCAAGTGGAAGCGGCCGAGGCAGCGCAGCAGCGTCGACAGAACGTCGTCGTGGTGGGCCACTTCCCCCATGTGGAAAAGATCGCGGATTATGCAAACCTCACAGTGCTCGAGCGGAAGTGCTCCCACCCCGACGACACACCCGATCCTGCATGCGAATACGTTATGCCCCTCGCCGATTATGCATTCGTAACAGGCGTGGCCCTCATCAACAAAACGGCACCACGACTCTTGCAACTCGCACAGCAAGCCGTCACCGTGCTCGTTGGCCCCAGCGTGACGATGTCTGAAACGCTGTTCGACTTCGGCGCAGACATGCTTGCCGGCAGCGTGGTGAACGACGCCGATAAAGCGCGCGCCGCAGTGAAAAGCGGCGCCGGAAAGCTTTTCGGCGAGGCGATTCGAATGGCCATGGCACCTCGACGAGCCTAACGGAGACGTCTCGAAAAGCACGGTCAGCGCCCACCACGTTATCGTATGAATTAATCTTAAATGGGAATATTTCTCGTCCTTGCATCATACTTATTTAGCTATAATGCATAAACATTATATTCTTATTTGAGAATATTTTCTTGCCACGACATCGCAGAAAGCAACGGAGACCATGGGGGCAACGAAAGCGAACGCCATCGCGGACAATCTCATCGCGCCGAAGAAAGCGCCGCTATGTCCCGCCGATGTTCGGGATAGGGCGCTTGCCCCCAGCAAGGCGGCTCGGCGAGCGACCTTGATCATCGCCGGGCTGGGCATCGTCCTGATCGCATCCATCTGCGTGTCGTTGATGCTGGGGCGCTACCCCATCGATCCCCCGGAAGCGTTGGGGATGCTCATCGACCTCATTCCCGGCATCGATCTGTCCCCCGCCTGGACCGATCAGCAGGCCACTCTTTTCTTCAATGTGCGCTTGCCGCGTATCGTCTTGGCCATCATGGTGGGCTGCTGCCTTGCCATGGCCGGCGCTGCCTATCAGGGAACATTTCAGAATCCGCTGGTCTCTCCCGATATCCTGGGCGCTTCGCAAGGCGCGGCCTTCGGGGCTGCCCTCGCCATCCTCGCGGGGTCCTCAGCGCTCGGGATCTCCTTTTCGGCATTCGCTGTATCCATCTTCAGCGTCCTGCTGGTGCTGCTCGTCAGCAGCCGCGCAAAAGGCAACCGCATCCTGGTGACAGTGCTCGCCGGCACCATGATCAGCTCGCTGTTCTCAGCATGCGTCTCGTTCACCAAGCTGGTCGCCAACCCGGACGACGATCTCGCCGAGATCACCTATTGGCTTATGGGTAGCCTCAACAGCGCCAAGATGTCGGATATCGTGTTAGCGGCAGCGCCCATGGCAGTGGGCGCCCTCATCCTGTTTGCGCTGCGCTGGCGCATCAACATCCTCACCATGGGCGACGACGAAGCAGCCACCATGGGCGTGAATGCTAAGCGGCTGAGGCTGCTCATCATCTTGGCCGCTACGCTGTGCACTGCCGCAAGCGTCGCCGTCACCGGCATGATCGGCTGGGTGGGCCTCGTCATCCCGCATCTGTGCCGGATGATGGTGGGCAGCGACTACCGCCGCCTCATCCCCGCCAGCATGCTTTTGGGGTCGAGTTTCCTTTTGATAGTGGACGACGTGGCGCGCATGGCCACGACCTCCGAAATCCCCATCGGCATCCTCACCGCCTTCGTAGGCGCCCCCTTCTTCCTGTACCTCATCACACGCAAGAAGAAGGTGTAGCGAATGAGTATCGACATCCGTCACCTGTCGTTTTCCTACGGACGGCACGATATGCTCCATGATATAGACATCTCGATCCCCGACGCCACGCTGGTGAACGTGCTCGGACCTAACGGCGTGGGGAAATCAACCCTGTTCCGCTGCATCTTGGGACTCAACCCGCGCTATACGGGCAAGATCATCGTGAATGGCAAGGATATGCGACGGCTTTCGATCCGCCAACGCGCCCGCGAGATCTCCTACATCCCTCAATCGCATGCGCCGATATACGACTACGAGGTACTCGACGTGGTGCTGATGAGCACGGGCACCGACTTGGGGATGCTGCGCTCCCCCTGCCCGCGCCACGTCGAGCGCGCCTACGCCGCGCTGCAGCGCATCGGCATAGAGCATCTGGCTCATCGCACCTACACCCAGATCTCCGGCGGCGAGCAGCAGCTGGTGCTGATAGCGCGTGCGCTCGCTCAGAACGCGCGCACCATCATCATGGACGAGCCCACCAGCGCGCTCGATTACGGCAACACCGTGCGCGTGCTCTCGTGCGTGCGGCAGCTGGCGCGCGAGGGGCTTTCCATCGTGCAATCCACCCACCAGCCTGACCAGGCGTTTCTGTACTCCGACAGAACGCTGGTCATCGACGACGGGCGCGTGTTCGCCTACGGCGACCCCAAAGACGTCATCACCAAAGAGCTGGTCAGCGCCATTTACGGCGTGGATGTGGAAGTGAACTCCCTCTATGGCGATAAGGTGCGCGTCTGCGTGCCTGTGAATGAAATCGCACGGTAGGCCGGAAAAAGGGATCCCGGCCGGAAATCACAAGGAAAGGAAGGGAAGCATGGGCACACGAAGCAAGAAGCTCTCCTGGCTGTTCGCGGTGTGCACGGCCATCGCCTTGGCGCTCGGCCTGGCATTCGCCGTGACCGGCTGCTCGTCGGGAGGCGGAGAATCCGACCAAGCGGCATCGACCGACACAGCCTCGGCGGAAACCAGGGAATTCACCGACTCCGCAGGCCGCACGGTGGAAGTGCCGGTGAACATCGAACGAATCGCCCCGTCGGGCCACACCGCCAACCAGGTGCTTTTGACCATGGCGCCTGAGAAGATGGTGGGACTTTCCCAGGAGCTCACCGAAGACCAGCAGAAGTACTTGGGCGTCGACATGTCCGACCTGCCCGTGTTCGGCGCGATCTTCGGAGCGAAGGGCGACCTGAACAAAGAAGCCATCGCCGCCGCCGACCCGCAGGTGATCATCGACACCGGGACGCTGGACGACGACGTGGCATCAGGGTTGGACCAGCTTCAAGAAGAGCTGGGCATCCCCTGCGTGTTCATCGAGACGAACATGGACGACTACGGCACCGCCTACGAGATGCTGGGCGACCTGCTGGGCATGGAGGAGCGCGGACAGGAGCTTTCCGAATACTGTCAGAACGCCTATGACCAGGTGATCGACGTGATGAGCGGCATCCCCGAAGACGATCGCGCCAATGTGCTGTACCTGCTGGGCGAAGACGGCACCAACGTCATCGCCAAGGGCACCCAGCAAGCCGAGGTGGTGGACCTGTGCGCCGACAACCTTGCGGTGATGGACAACCCCAGCAACACCGGCATGGGCAGCGAGACCAGCCTGGAGCAGATCGCGCTGTGGAACCCCGACATCATCATCTTCGCCTCGGGCAGCGTCTACAGCACCGTTGCGGACGATCCGGCTTGGGACGGCATCGCCGCCATCGACAACGGCGATTACTACGAAGCCCCCGGCACCCCGTACAACTGGCTGAACAGCCCGCCGACGGTTAACCAGGTGATGGGCATGCAATGGCTGCCGCGCCTGCTGTACCCCGACCGGTTCGATGACAGCATCCAGGACGTGACCCGCAGCTACTACTCGCTGTTCTACGGCTACGACCTTTCCGATGAGGAGCTTGACGACTTGGTCGCCAACGCGCTTCCCAAGGCATAGGCCCTCGCCCCAAGCGGCGTGCCGGCGATGCGCCGGCACGGGCGGGCGCGCAGGAACATCCCTCCTCCTGCGCGCCCGCCGACGTATAATGCAGCCATGATAAAAACAGGTTCGAACATCCTCACCGCCGCCGCGCACGGCGATCACGGGCGCCGCTTCATCGATGCGACGTACTTCAACCTGTTCTGGATCTTCGTCATAGCCAGCTTCATCGGCTTGGTGGGCGAAACCATCGTGAGCGCCTTCATGGACGGCTACGTGAAAAGCCGCGCGGGCCTGGTATGGGGCCCGCTCTCGCCGCTGTACGGGCTGGGCGCGGTGCTGATGACGCTTGCCGTCAATAACATGAAGGACAAAAACCCGGTGCTCATCTTCCTGGCGACCGCGCTGGTGGGAGGCTTGCTGGAATACGTGGCAGGCTGGTTCTGGGAGACCTTCTTCGGCATCGTGGCATGGAGCTACGTGGATCAGCCGCTGAACTTCGGCGGCTACACCTGCGTGAGCACCATGGTGGTGTGGGGCATCGCCGGCACCGCCTGGGCGTACTTCGGCATCCCGCTGATGCAGCGGCTGATCGGCCTCATTCCCCAGCGGATGCGCGTGCCCCTCACAGCGGCGCTTTCCGTGTTCATAGCGGCCGACATCGCCATGACGGTGCTCAGCTTCAACTTCTGGTGCGAGCGGCTTTCCGGCGCGCCCATCGACACCCCCATCGAGCAGTTCTTCTGCACCTGGTTCGGCAACGATTGGATGCAGCAGCGCTTCGGTGCGCTGTCCATGTGGGCGAACCTCGCCGTCAACCGCTAGCGCAAACGCTTCTTAGCGACAGCCCTGGTACTGGAACCGCTGCCCGGCCCCCTATTCGCGCATAAAAGAAGGAGCCCGAAAGCCCCTTCTCCATCGAACATCTTGCAACGCGCGCTTTCACTTTCCGGTTTTAGCGGACGGCGTCTTCCACCGCATGCGCCACGGCATCGACCGCGCGGGGATCGAACGGCTCGGGCATGATGAAATCCTCGGAGAGTTCATCATCGGAAACCAGCGCCGCGAGCGCCTCGGCAGCGGCCAGCTTCATATCCTCGGTGATGCGCGTGGCGTGCGCGGCGAGCGCGCCCTTGAAGATGCCCGGGAACGCCACCACGTTGTTGATCTGGTTGGGGAAGTCGGAACGACCGGTTCCCACCACGCGGGCGCCGGCGCGTTTAGCGACGTCCGGATAGATCTCGGGCACCGGGTTGGCCATCGCAAACAGGATGGCATCGTCGTTCATGGACGCCACCATCTCCTCGGAAACGATGTTGGGGGCGGACACGCCGATGAAGATATCGGCACCGCGCAGGGCGTCGGCCAACGTGCCGTCCATATCCTCGAGGTTGGTGGTCGCCAGCATCGCGCGCTGGGCGTCGTTGATGCCCTCGGAGCGCGAGCTGATGATGCCGCAGCGATCCACCAGCGTGAGGCGGGCGAACCCATAGGTGAGCAGCAGCTTGGCGATGGCGATGCCCGCCGAGCCGGCACCGTTGACCACCACGCGGCAGTCCTCCTTCTTCTTGCCCGTAAGGCGCAGCGCATTGATGACGCCGGACAGCACCACGATGGCGGTGCCATGCTGGTCGTCATGGAAGACGGGGATGTCGAGGGCCTCGATGAGGCGCTGCTCGATCTCGAAGCAACGGGGCGCCGAGATGTCCTCCAGGTTGATGCCGCCGAACGCCGGGGCGATGCGGATGACCGTGTCGACGATCTCGTCGACGTCCTGGGTGTCCAGGCAGATGGGCACGGCGTTGACATCGCCGAACGACTTGAACAGCGCGCATTTGCCCTCCATGACCGGCATGGCGGCAAGCGGGCCGATGTTGCCCAAGCCCAAAACGGCGCTGCCGTCGCTGACCACGGCGATGGTGTTGGCCTTCTGAGTGTAGGTGTAGGCAGCGTCCGGATCCTCGGCGATGACCTTGCACGGCTCGGCAACGCCCGGCGTGTACGCCAGCGCCAGATCCTCGCGCGTGGTGATGCTCATCTTGGGAACGGTGTCCAGTTTGCCGTTCCATTCGCGATGCAGCTGCAGGGCCTTTTCTTTCAGATCCATGATGCGCCTTCCTTGTAAACGATGCGGGCCTTCCCCGCGTTTCGACCTGCGTATTGTATACCCAGACGCGCAATGGAAGCCGCCTGAAGGGCGGCTTCCACGGTTCATCCAGATAGCATCGGCGTCGGACGCCTCGACGCGAAGCGGCTATTCTTCTTCGGAACGTGTGCCTAGAAGGAACCAGTACACGACCGCAACGATGCCTCCGCCCACGATGTTGCCCAGCGTGACCACCGCCAGGTTGAACGCAGCGGCGGCAGGACCCACCGCGCCAGCCGCGCCCACGCCCACGGCGTTTTGCAGCAGTCCCATGGACAGGAAGAACATGTTGGCGATGCAGTGCTCGAACCCGCAGGCGACGAACGCCGTGATGGGGAGCAGCACGCCCACCACCTTGTCGACGATGGCACGCGAGGAGAACCCGATGCGCACCGCCAGGCACACGAAGATGTTGCACAGCACACCCTTGAAGAACAGCATGGGACCGTCGAACACGGCCTTGCCCGCGGCGATGCTCACCATGGCCTCGCCCACCGCGCCGCCGTTCATGGCAGCGATGTCGGCGAAGAACACCAATGCGACCGCCACCAGCGCGCCGGCGAAGTTGCCGAACCACACCAGCACCCAGTTCTTCAGAATGGGCCCCCAGGTGAGCTTGCCGGTGCCCACTGCGCCCATCATCATGATGTTGCCGGTGAACAGCTCGGCGCCGCAGCACACCACCAGCACCAGCCCCAAGCAGAAGCACACACCGCCCAGCACGCGCGAGGCGGCGAAGGGAAGCTGCGTATCCGAGGAAACCAGGCAGAAGAACAGCGCGCCGAACGCGATGAAGGCGCCGGCCAGCATTCCCGACACGAACACGCGGGAAGGCGGCATGGAAGGCTTGCCCAGCGCGGTGCGCTCGATGGCCTTCTGGGTTTCGGCAGCGTTGAGCGCCACCGTCGATTGCGGATGGGGCACGGCTACGCCTTCTTCCTAGAGGAGGCGCGCTTGCCGCCGCGACGTCCGCCGCGGCCCGGGCCCTTCTTCGCATCGTCCTTCTCCTTACCGGGGCAGTCGAAGTTGGGGCACAGCTTCCACGGCCCACGGTTGGTGGTAACGATGACCAGCGGGGCTCCGCAGTGCTCGCACACCTCGTCGGTGGCGGTGAGCTTGCCGTACTGGGGCAGCGGATAGCCCGTACCGCATTCGTCGTAGTTCTCGCAACGGATAAAACGGTTCAGGGTCTTGGGGTTCTTGCGGGCGATGAGCTTGGCCTGCTTGCCCGCCGCCTTGCAGGCGGGGCACTCGCCCACCACCACGTCGGGCTCCTTGTTGGTGGGGCAGTTGGGATCGATGCACAGCGTGCGCGGCTTGCTGCGGAACGCCGTCACCTTCACTTGGGGCATACCGCAGGTGGGGCACGGGTCGGGCAGCGCCTCGATCTTGCCCTTGGGCAGCGGGTAGGTCACGTCGCAATCGGGCCAGCCGGCGCAGCCGATGAACATGCCGCGCGTTTTCTGGCTGGCGCGCAGCTGCAGGTCCTTGCCGCATTTGGGGCATTTGCCCACGTAGGCGTCGGCGGCGACGGCATCGGCGAGAGCCTCTTTCACCTCTTCGGAATGGGGCATGAGGTTGGCTAGCTGCTCGGACAGCAGGTTGCGCGAGTTCATGACGACCTCGGCTTTGGTCTTGCCGCCTTCGGCGATGGCATCCATCTCCT
The DNA here is from genome assembly GCA_036306585.1 of Eggerthellaceae bacterium. Classification (GTDB taxonomy): domain Bacteria; phylum Actinomycetota; class Coriobacteriia; order Coriobacteriales; family Eggerthellaceae; genus Aphodovivens. Next base: position 87,249 of record JAXJZF010000002.1, on the reverse strand, counting down.
CTTCCAATTCGGCCGTCATCTGCGGATGCGTGATGTGCGGGGCGAACTTGTCCAGCGCGTCGCACACCGCCATACCCAGCTGGCTGGGCTCGATGGGATCGTTTTGGATGTACTTCACCGTGTACAGGCGCTCGATGATGCTGTGGCGGGTCGATTTGGTGCCCAGCCCCAGCTTCTCCATCTCCTGGATGAGGCGTCCTTGGCTGTAGCGGGCAGGCGGCTCGGTCTGCTTCTTGGTGCAGGTGGCCCCATTGAACGCAATCGTCTGACCTTCGGAGAGCGCCGGCAGCTGCTCGTCCTTCTTCAAACCGTAGGGGTAGATGGCGCGGAATCCCGGATTCACCAGCACATCGCCCTTCGCTGCGAAGCGCTCGCCGTCGACGTCGAGCGTGACCTTGGTGCCCTCCACTGTGGCGGCATCCGAAAGCGTCGCCAGGAAGCGGCGCGCGATGAGGTTGTACAGCTTCCAATCTGCCGGCGCCAGGTCATCGGGCGTGGCCAGCGCCGTGGGGTAGATGGGCGGATGGTCGGTGGTTTCCTTCTTGCCGCGCGTTGCAGTGAGCTTGCTCTTCGAAAGCAGCTGCTTGCAGTAGGGCGCGTAGGCGGGGTTGCCGGCGATAGCCTGCACGGTCTCGCGCAGATCCAGCGTGCTGGGATACACCGTGTTGTCGACGCGCGGATAGCTGATGTAGCCGTCCATGTACAGGCTCTCGGCGATGCGCATGGTGCGCGCAGGCGAAAGGCCCTCCGACGAGGCGGCAGCCATCAGACTGGTGGTGTTGAACGGCACGGGAGGCGCCACGCGGCGCTGCTTCTTCTCGACAGCGACCACGTTCGCCGAGGTCGCGCCTTGGACATGCGCCATAGCGGCGTCGGCAGCGGCTTGATCCTTGAAGCGCGCCGTGCCGTGCGGCGCCTCGAACGCAAGCTCGCCCTCGCCGTCGGTGGGGCCCGTCTGGGCACCGGCGTCGAAGCGACCGCGAATCACCCAGTAGTCCTCGGGGACGAATGCCAACCGTTCACGCTCGCGCGCCACGATGAGCGCGAGCGTGGGGGTTTGCACGCGGCCGGAGCTGCGCACGTTGCCGTAGCCGGCGAACTTCACCAGCGTGAGGTAGCGTGTGAGCACCGCGCCCCAGATGAGGTCGATGTCCTGACGGGAAGCGCCGGCGCTGGCCAGATTGGAGTCAACCTCGACCAGATTGTCGAAGGCATGCGTGATCTCGCCTTTGGTGAACGCGGAATAGCGCGCGCGGCTCACCGGCACGTCGGGGTTCACCTCGAGGATGCACGAGAGTGCATCGGAGCCGATGAGCTCGCCTTCGCGGTCGAAGTCGGTGGCGATGACAACCGAATCGGCTTTCTTCGCCAGGTTCTTCAACGAGCGGATGATGTCCTTTTCCTTAGGCAGCTTCTCGATAGGCGCATACACCAAGTACGGCAGCGCGTCCATCTTCCAGCCCTTGAACTCGATACCGTCCTCCGTAAAGGGCTTCTTCTTTTTAAAAGGGGGCTTGGGGAGGCTGTCGGGCACGTCGGCGGGAACCACTTCCCCATCGGCGGTGACGCCGCGCCAGCCGCCGCGTTTCTTGTACGTGAGCGTGGGGGCGAAATCGGGTTCCAGGATGTGGCCGCGCAGGCCAATGGTCACCCATTCCTCGCCTTGCACCGTGAAGCGGTACACCGGCGTGTTATACACCTTGTCGGATTTCGGTTTGGATGCGCCCAACAGATCGGCGATTTTCTGAGCCGCATCGTTCTTCTCGGTAACCACCAGTTTCATGGGGTTCCTCCTTCTGCGCTCGGCGTCCGCAGCGCCGGCGCGGGTCGTTCACACGATTGCCCCACCAAAATGTTTTCCGTGTGCGGGGATGCGCGCTTGATCGAGAAGCGCAATGCAGGTAAGCATACACGATTTTAGACGTTTGGGGGAAATTCCCCCGAACGTCCGCCGCATCGCGCACAATCGGCGTTTCCTCACAGTGGCGGCGCAACGATGCGATGGACGCCGCCTAAGCGGGTGAAAACGAGCAGGCGCCCCCGCACACCCGGAAGAGGCGCGAGGACGGTGGACGGGAGCAGGGGCGCGGTCCCGACGTCTAGATGCCCCGGTCGAGCTTGACCAGGCGGCGGTAGTAGGCGTTGCCGCGCTCGAGCGCGGCAGGCTCGCCGTCGATTGCCGCTTTGCCGTCTGCGAGGAATACCACGCGGTCCATGTCGGCCACGCCACGCAGATGGTGCGTGATGAGGATGAGCGTGCGGTCGGCGAACACCTCGCGCAAAGTGCGTAGCAGGTCGGCCTCGGTGATGGGATCGAGCGCGGCGAACGGCTCGTCGAGCATGACGATGGGCGCACCCAGCAGCAGCACGCGCGCAAGCGCGATGCGATGGCGCTCGCCGCCCGAGAAGCGCAGGCCCGCCTCATCGACCATGGTGCCCAGGCCGTCGGGCAGGCGATCGAGCAGCGGGCCCAACCCCACGCGCTCGAGCGCATCGCGCGCCTGCTGCTCGGTAGCGTCGGGATCGCCGATGCGCAGGTTGTCCAGCAGCGTGGCGTTGAACAGGTACGTGCGCTGCTGGATCACGCCCAGATAGCGCGCCATGCCGTCCCCTATGGCGGCGCACGGCGCCCCGCCCAGCTCCACCGACCCGCGCTGGGGGCGGATGTCGCCGCGGATGAGCGCGGCCAGAGTCGATTTCCCCGCCCCGCTTCGGCCGAGCACCGCCACCTTCTGGCCGAAGGGGATATCCAGGCTCAAGCCGCTCAACGTGTCGCGTTCGACCCCGGCATAGCGGAAGAAGACGCTGTCGATACGGATGTCAAGCGGGCGGGACGGTTCGACCGCCGATGACGCACGCGGCGCATCGGGGTCGGGCAGGTCGTTGAGGTGTTGGACGGAGTCGCGATAGGAGCCGGCTTGCTGCGCCGCGCCGGATAGGGGCGCGAAGGCCTCTATGAGCGGGAAGAAGCCCAGCGCGAAGGCGGCGACCCAGTTCGCCCCACCATCGGGCAGCCCCCCGAACCGCGTGCCAGCCCATGCGAGCAAGGCCACCACGGTGGCGCCGAAGACCGCCTGAAGCGCCAGATCGCGCACACGGGAGAAGCGATCGACCTTGCGGCGCTCTTCGCGCAAGAGCGCTTCCGCGCGTTCATGGGAGGCAAGGTAATCGCCGCTGCGCTGGGAAAGAACCCAATCGCCCACGCCCAGCACGTTATCGGAAAGCCGATCGTAGAGGCGCGAGCGCAGCTGCTTGCACCGCAACTCGCGTGCAGCGTTCGCCAGCACCGACACCAGCGGAGCCGTCACCGCGGCAAGGCCCGCCAGCACCAGCATCGCCAACCCCAGCCGCACATCGAGGATGCCGGTGCCCATCACGAGCGCAAGGTACAGGACGACGCCGATGATCAGCGGGAACAATGTGCGCAGATACAGGTTCTGGATATGCCCCACATCCTGGGCCAGCAGCCCCAGCATGTCGCCCGTGGTGCGTTTCGCCTCCGGATCCAACGCCTCGCGCTCGGCACTGCGGTACAGGCGCAAACGCAGAAGGCTCGTCATGCGCAGCACCCAGTCGTGACTGGCCAGGCGCTCGAAGTAGTTCAACAGCGGCTTGCCTGCGCCGAACAGGCGCACCAGCCCCAAGGGCACGTTGAGCACCAGCACCGATACCACCAGCGGCGCCCCGCTGATGAGGTAGCCCGACGTGAACATGAGCGCCGCGGCGAACACGAAGGTGGCGATGCCCAACGCAAGCGCCAACGCCAACGCACGGCGGTACTGCTTGAAGAAGGGTTTCACCCAGCTATCGCGCCGCCATAGCGGCATGCGCGCGTCGGCGCCGGCAACGGCGCCACGGGGAGACTCGACGCTCATCGCGCACCCCCTTCCATGCGGCGCGCAAGGCGCAAGAGCGGCCCGTCTTCGGAGAGCAGGCGCTCGGGCGCGCCCGCCTGCACGAGCCTGCCATCCTCAAGAATCAAGACCAGATCCATGTCGCGCACCCAATGAAGGCGGTGCGTCGCGAAGAACACAAGCCTGCCCTCCATCAGAGGAAGCATGCGCTGCTTCAACTCGAGCTCGGTTTCGATATCAAGATGCGCGGTGGGCTCGTCGAACAGAAGGATGCGGCGGGCAGGGTCCAAGAATGCACGCGCCAAGGCGATACGCTGTGCCTGCCCGCCGGAAAGAGCGCGGGCGCCCTCGCCGATGGGCGTTTCCAACCCTTGCGGGAGCTCCGCCGCAAACCGATCGAGGCCCACCGCCTGCAAGGCGGACTCGATGGCGTCGTCGGGAGCGTCGGGGCGGTAGAACGCGATATTCTCGCGCAACGTTGCATGAAACAGATAGGGATCTTGCGGGATGCACGCCACCTGGCCGCGCCATGCATCGCAGTCCAGACGGCAGGCGGCGAGCGCCCCGCCGGCATCCATCGAGCAGGAGAATCCGCCCGCGGAAGGCGCCGCGAACCCGTCGAGCAGCTGGATGAGCGTGCTCTTCCCCGACCCGCTCGCGCCCACGATACCCACCTTCATGAAGCCGCGCACCTCGAAGGAAACATTCTCGAGCGCACGACGATCGGCATAGTCGAACGCAAGGGAGCGGGCGGAAAGCGAGCAATCGTCCGTCCAGGCAGGCGGCAATGCCAGCGGCTCTTCTCCTTGCACGGGCGCAGCGGTTTCAACGCCTTCCACGACGGGGGCCGAAGCGCTGCCACCACCCGTTGCGGCACCTTCCGCGATAGCGGCGGAACCACCGTCTCCGCCCTCCCCCAGCGCGAGCATGCTCGCCAACGACGTCTTGCCGTCCAACGACGCATGGTAGTCGGAAGCGTATTCGCGGATGGGTTTGAAATACTCCGGCACCAAGATGAGCATCAGCAGTGCCGAAAAGAACCCAATGGTGCCGTCCACCAGGCGGAATCCCAGCATGATAGCCACCGCTGCCACCGAGAACGTGGCGAACAGGTCCAGCACCGCTCCGCTCAAGATCGCCGTGCGCAGCGTCTTCATGGTCGCCGTGCGCAGCCGCTCGCTTGCCTGATACACGCGCTCTCCTTGCTGGGCGCTGCGGCCGAACAGCTTGAGGGTGTCGAGGCCGCGCAACGTGTCGACGAAATGGTTGGCAAGGCGGTTAAACTCATCGTGCTGGCGGTCGGCTTCGGCTTTCGCGGTTTTCCCCAAAAGGATCATGTAGAAGATGATGAAGGGGAACATGATGAGCATGATGAGCCCCGATACCCAGTCCACGGGAAACGCAAACGCCAAAATGGCCAGCGGGATGATGAGCACGCCGGCGATCTTGGGCAGGACGAGGCGCAGGTAGTTGTCCACCTGATCGGCCCCTTCGAGGACGAGGGCGACCGTGCTGCCGGTCCCCTCCCGCGCCACGAGCAGGGGGCCTTCGGCGAACACGCGCCGCAGCACGCTTTCGCGTAGATCGGCGACACGGCGTGCAGCGTAGTGCTCGAGCAGCTCGTCTTGGACGAAAACGACCGCTTGGCGGGCAAGGAAGAACAGGAAGAAGCCGCCAAGCGAAAGAAGCGCATCGGAAAACGGGGTTCCGGCGCGCAGCGTGTCGATGGCGCAGGCGAGCATCCACGCCTGGCCGATGACGGCAGCGGCGCGCAGCACCGTAGCAAGGCACAGAACGGCAAGTATGCGCAGGGCGCCGGGCATCGCGAACAGGTTCCTATCGAGCATGCCTCCCGCTCTCCTTCCGCCGCACGGGCGTTGTACCGCACCGCCCCACCCGGTTGACGGGCCGAGCGCGGACGCCGTCGGGGTGCCTTCAATTGCCATCTTCATAATATCATTTGAGTAACGGAGTTCCCATGGGTTTTACGTTACGACTCTCTGCAAGAACCGCGGACGTTTCGTGAAGGCGCCCTGTTTCCGCTAGGCTAATCGTCAGGCGGGCCGTCGGGAACCGAACCGACGAACACCGGATAACCGCAGCGCACACATGCAGATCCGCAGCATCAACGCACAAGCGGCGGACCGCCGAACGACGAAAGGACACATCATGGGAAAGGTCGTCAAGCTCTTCGTGGGGCTGATCATCGTGATGATCGTGGGGATCATCGGCATCACCGCACTCTCCAACGCCGAGGGCGTGATCGGCGACACGACGAATGCAGCCAAGAATACCGTTGCCAACATCGCACTTGACGCAAGCGGCCTGAAAAACCGCGTGCAGGATGCGCTCGAGTCACGCGTGAATCAGATCTCCGCCGCCACCGGCCTTCCCATCTCCACCGTCGAACAGGGCATCTCGAACCTCGCCGTGCAGGACTGGGAGGTCGCGACCCTGCCCGATTCCGTCACTGCCACCGGGACGTTCAGCGGATCGGCCGCCGGCGTGAACGGCACCATCACAACCTACGACGACCCCTCGTATGTGACCGTGAACGCCTACGGCCAAAACGTCACGCTCGAGGTGCCCTCAAGCGCCCAGCAATACCTGGTCTACCTGCAATACCTGGGCTAGCCGTGACATTCCAGCACGCCGAAGCGGGACGTTCCTAGCGCGCCGCTTCGGCCTCTTCACGATCGAGCACGCGCTGCATGGCGGCGATGGCGCATTCCAGCATGCCGTCGTCGGGCTCTTTAGTGGTGAGACGCTGCATCTGCATGCCCGGCCACAGCACCACCTTCACCAGCGGGTTTTCCGGATGGCTGCCCGCCCAGCGCACGGTGATCTCGTAGGAAATGCCTGCGATGACGGGCAGGAACAGGATGCGCACCGCAATGACCAGCGCCAGTTTGGGCGCCCCGTCGGGCACGCCCCATGCTCCGATGAGCGCATCCAGGGGAACGACCGTGTACACGAAGATGGCGATGATCATCACCATGATGAGGAACGCCGTGCCGCAGCGCACGTGAAGCCGCGGGAACGACCGCGCGTTCTCGGGCGTGAGCGGCAGCCCGTGCTCGTAGCAGTGGATGGTCTTATGCTCGGCGCCATGGTAGGAAAACATACGTTTGATGTCCCGCATTCGCCCGATGAGCCAGATGTAGAACACGAACACGAGCACGCGCAATATGCCGTCGAAGATGTTCCAAGCAACGGGGTTGGAATCGTACTCGCCCACCACCAGGTTGGTGATGAACGCAGGCGCCACGATGAACAGGACGACGCCGAGCACCAGCCCCAGCACCATCGAGATGGTCATCTCCCGCTTCCCGAACCCGCCGTCGTCGGATTCGGAAGAGGAATCGCCGTCAGAACCGAAGCCCTCGGTGGATGCGGGCGCTGAAGCAACCGTCTGCACACTGTCAGAATCGTCATCCGATTGCAGTGGCGAAGCGCACGAAGGGTTCGCAGTGCCCTGGGCAGCGAAGCGGTGCGGTGCGGAAGCGTCAGCATCCGCACCGGGCACCGCAGGTTCGCAAACCACCTCGAGTGCCCTCTGCGCGCCCAGTGCATCGATCATCTCATCGGGATTTCCGAAGTCGTCCTTCCAAGAGAAAGGCTTTTCGCCGGCGTCCTCAGCCCCGAAGCCCGCAGGTCGATCTTCATCTTCCGGATCGTCTTCATCGGCGAACGCATGCATCGCCGAGATCTCCAGGGCCTTGTAGCCCAGCATCAGCGACTCGACGAAGGCGCGGCATCCCCGCACCACCGGCCAGTTCAGCCACTTGCTCTTGGGCTTGCCGCTTGCGAGGCCGTGCTCCTCCACGTACATATTGCCATCGGGCTCGCGCACCGCAACGGCCCAGTTGAATTTGCCGCGCATCATCACGCCTTCGATGAGCGCCTGGCCCCCCACATGGGTTTTGCGGGGACCGTCCTCGGCAAAGGCGCGGGCGGCTTCGCTCCGCTTTTTCGCCACGCTAGCCCCTCGTCACCTTCGGATAGGGGTTCCCGCAGGTCATCTTGCCTTCGGGGCAATGCCCGCGCACACAGGGCGCGCCGGCGTCCATGAAGATGAACGGCGCCGTGGGCCGCGCGAGCTCCAGCATGCGGTGCGCCAGCTCGCGGATCTCCCACTGGGCGCGGTTGCAGCAGCGAAGGCTGAAGAAGTGGAGCAGCTCGCGCACGTTCATGGTGACCACGATCTTGCTCTCGCAGGCGTTCGGCAGCAGGTAGCGGGCATCCTCAGCGGGGACTCCCGCATCGAGCAGCTTACGGTAAGCCTCAGTGCAGGCGGCGATAGCCTCGTCGAAGACTGCCTCGGTTTCAGGCTGCGCGGCGACGGTCCGGGGCTTCACCACATGCACGCCGTTCTTGAACTTCACGTAACGCTGGCTTTGCTGGTTGAAGCTGGCCAAGCGATGCCTCACCAGCTGATGGGTGAGGGCACGCGACACGCCGTCGACGGCAAACGTGTAGCTGGCGTGTTCCAACGTGGAGAAATGCCCCGACGACATGATGGTGGAAAGGACGCTGCGCATGCGCTCTTCCGGCATGGTCTCCATCAGCTCGGCCGCGCCGACGGGCGCATAGCACAGGCGCGCGGCGGTAGCGATGGCCCGCTCGGGGTCGGGGGTGTGGTACAGCAGTTCAACTTGCATGAGCGACGGCTCCTCATCTGAAATAATGGTTCGCAACTGAGAATGATGTCCCAGCCGTTCGGTTCGTGCGCTACCATGATACGTAATCGGCAAAACCACGGCAAAGGGGTAAACGATGACCGAAACCTCATCTTCCGCGCAAGGCGGACGGCAAGCCGGTAGCGCGCCGCGCGCAAACGCCGCCCAGCCCGCCTTCATCCCTTTACTGACCACCGTCGACTGGAACGAGGAGTGGAAGCAGCTGCAGAAATCGCGCAAGGCAGCCGACGATGCAACGTACTGGGACAAGCGCTCGGCGACGTTCACCACCAAAGACGCGCCGAACCCCTACGTGGAGCGCTTCCTGGCTTTGGCGAGCATCCAGCCGGGGGAAACCGTGTTCGACATGGGCTGCGGCACCGGCGCGCTCACCGTCCCTTTGGCCAAAGCCGGCCACGACGTGACCGCGGCGGACTTCTCCGCCGGCATGCTGGAGATGCTGGGCGATTTCTTGGAAAACGCGGGCGAACGGGCGCGCCGGCACGTGCGCATCGAGCAGGTGAGCTGGTCGGACGATTGGGGCGCCCACGGCATCGTCCCGGATTCGTTCGACGTAGCGCTGGCGTCGCGCTCCATCGCGACGGCCGACATGCGCGATTCGCTGCTGCGGCTGACCGACGTCGCGCGCCGGCGCGTGTGCATCACGCTTTCCACCGGATCGTCCCCGCGCTCCGACGACGCACTGCTATCCGAGCTGGGCATCGCCGGGCGCGCCGGGCGCGATTTCCTCTACGCGTTCAACATCCTGGCAGCGGAGGGCCTGCACCCCGAGGTGTCCTACATATCCAGCATCCGCGACGACACCTTCGACACACGCGAGGATGCGCTGGCAAGCTTCCGCCGCATGGTCGACAGCGCGCTGCGCTTCCCCGCCGACGGCAGCGCTTCAGCCTCCGAACAGGCGGAACGCGATGCCGCCATGACTCGCCTGGACGCATGGCTCGATGCCAACCTGGTGTCCAACCCGCATGCAGGCGAGCCCGACCGCAAGGGCGTGGCGCAAGGCGAGCTGAAGGTGACGCGCCCCCGCACCATCAACTGGGCGTTCATCGCCTGGGGTAAATAGCGTCGAAACGCAGGGATGCCCCGGCGCCGAGCCACACCCGGCACCCGCGCGGATAGCGCAGGAATGCCGCGGCAGGGGCGACGGACGTCGGGCCTCCCGAAAAGCGCCCGAGGGCTATTCCGCAGGCACCTCGATCTTCTCGAACACCTCCCTGCCCATGCCGCAGATGGGGCACTCGAAATCCTCGGGCAGCTCGTCGACGTACTCGATATGGCCGCAGATGGTGCAGCGCCAGGCAGTGCGCGTCGAGCCCATCGGAGCCGGGGCAGCCAGCTCGTCTGCCCCCAGGTAGCTGGAAGCCTTCGGAGGCGTCTTGCCGCCCTTCACCAGATGGTAGTAGGCATACGTCATGGGATCGCCCGCCGCAAGGGGCTCCGCCTCGTCCACCTCGGCGATGAACATGATGTGGCTGCCCAGGTCGATCTCGTTGACCACATGGGCTGAGAAGCGCGCCACCGACTGCTCGTCCACGTAGGGGATGCCCGCCCCATCGCGCTTCCACGAGCAGGTCGCGAATTTGTCGGTGTCCTTGCTGGTGCGGAAGCCGAACGTGCCGATGAGCTCCATCTTCGCATCCTGCGAGAGCACCGACACGCAGAAGCGCTTCGAAGCGCGGATGACATCGGTGGTAGCGTTTCCCTTGTTCAACGCTACGCTCACCTGCAGCGGATCGGAGGTGACCTGTTGGAAGGTGTTCGCCACGCATCCCGCTGCCGCACCGTCGGATTCCGAGGTGACGACGTAGAGCCCGTAGCTGAGGCTGTAGAACGCTTTCTTGTCGATCATCGTTTCGCCTTTCCGCTGCTAATCGCAGCTATTCGCCAGCCACTTGCCCATCAAGTGGCCCATTACCGATGCCATCATGAGCCCGCGCGTCCAGCCGCTCGAATCGCCCAGGCAGTGCAGCCCCGGCAAGCTGGTCTCGAAACCCTCGCCCAGCCTCACGCGGTTGCTGTAGAACTTCAGCTCCGGCGCGTACAGAAGCGTCTCGCCCGCCGCGAAGCCGGGAATGGCCTGGTCGACAGCCAGCATGAAGTTGATGATGGAGGTCATGGTGCGGTACGGCAGCGCATTGGTTATGTCCCCCGCAACCGCATCGGGCAGCGTGGGCCGCACGTTGGAACGATCGAGCTCGTGCTGCCATGTGCGCTTGCCGTCCTGGATGTCGCCGAAGCGCTGAACCAGGATGCTGCCGTCCCCCAACATGTTCGCCAGCTCGCCGATCTTGCGAGCATAGGCGATGGGCTGGTCGAACGGCTCGCTGAAGCGGTGGGAGCACAAAATGGCCAGATTGGTGTTGTTCGACTTGCGGTCTTTATAGGAATGCCCGTTCACCACGGCAAGGCCCTCGGCGTAGTTCTCCTGGCTCACAAACCCGCCGGGATTCTGGCAGAACGTGCGCACCTTGTCGCGGAAGGGGTTGGGATAGCCGATGAGCTTGCTTTCGTACAGCACGTTGTTCACACGCTCCATCACCTCGTTGCGCAGCTCAACGCGCACGCCGATGTCCACCACGCCGGGTTCGTGGTCAATGCCATGGCGGCTGCACAGCTGCTCAAGCCAGCTGGCGCCGCGTCGGCCCGTGGCGACGATCACTCGTTTGGCCGACACCCGCCCCCCTGCTCCGCCCGGGCCTTCGAGCTTCACCCCGACGCAGCGATCGCCCTCCACCGCAATATCACGGCAGACGGTGCGGAAGCGCAGGTCGACGCCGGCATCGCGCAGATGCTGCTCGATGCGACCGTAGATCTGCTGGGCGCATTCGGTACCCAAATGGCGGATGGGACAATCAACCAGCTTCAAGCCCGCCTGGATGGCGCGGCGGCGTATCTCTTTCACCTCTTCGTCAACATCGGCGCCTTCGACATGCTCGTCGGCGCCGAAGGACAGGTAGATGCCGTCCACCTCGCGGATGGCTGCCTGCGCGACATCGAACCCGATAAGGTCGGGAAGATCGCCGCCCACCTCGGCGGAAAGCGACAGTTTTCCATCGGAGAACGCGCCCGCGCCCGAGAACCCGGTAGTGATGCGGCAGGGCTCGCAACCCACGCACTGCCCGGTGTGGTCCTTCGGGCAGCTGCGCTGCTCGACGGGCAAGCCGGCGTCCACCAGCACGATTTTCGACGCGGGCTTTTCGGCGAGGAACGCCAGCGCGGTGAAGATGCCCGACGGGCCCGCACCCACTATGACTGCATCTGCTTCGGAAAACATGCGATGGCCTTTCTCCTATCGAGGCAGCCGCGCCGGGGCGGCGGCTTCGGAATTCCAGTTCAGCAACGCGCGGCTGGTCGCGGCGATGCGGGCGCCCAGCGAAGCCCCGCGCAGCGCCTCCAAATCGGACAAGGTCCGGACAAGCGTCCCCGCAAACTCGGCAGCGCTGAACGAGCCGCCGGCAGAAGGGGGCAGATCGGTTTCCAGTAGCAGGCGATCCTCCGGGAGGATGCGCGCGTACTCGCGCCCACGCTTGGTTTGCAGCATGCGCGGGTTGATGGAAAAGAAGCATCCCAAGCGCACCGCATGCTGCAGGGCGTCGGACGATCCCGAATACCAATGCAGGATGACGGCGCAGGAGCTTTCGGCGCGACCCACCACCCCGGCGCGTTCCAAGATCTCGAGCACAACGTCGACGGAGGAGACCGCATGCAGCGAAAGCACCTTTCCGCCCGTCTGCGCCGCCACGGCGCAGATCTGCTCGAACGCCCTCCGCTGAATATCGCGCGACGACGCGCAGCGCTTCCCGAAGTCGAGCCCCACTTCGGCAATGAACGGCGCGCCTTCCGCAAGCTCGACGCAGCGCTGGACGTCGCGTTCGGTGCAGCGGCCGTCATGGAGCCACCAAGGATGCAAGCCCAACCCCACTTTAACGGAAGGCATGCCGGAAAGCCCATCGCGCAAAGCCTCGTATTCGGACGGACTCACCGTTGCGCACAGCGCGCCGCCCTGCCCGCCCAGCTCGCGAGCCAGCTGGGCGGCGTTGTTCGCGAAGCCCAGATGGCAATGCATGTCGAGCAGCGGCGACGGTTCCATCGTCATTCCACCCCCGCGATCTCGCGGATGACCGCGCCGGCGATCATCTGGCCCATGATGGGAGGCATGAACGAGGCGGTGCCCAGGTTCGACCGCTCGCTGCGCTGCGCCCCCTCGCGCGTCGCCACCTTCACCGGCTGCTCACAGGAATACAGCACGCGCAGGCCGCGGATGCCGCGCTTGCGGCCTTCCTTGCGCATGATGCGGCACAGCGGGCAGTTCACGGTGTCGTAGAGGTCGGCGATTCGCAGGCACTCGGGGTGCAGCTTGTTCGCGGCGCCCATGCTGCTGATAAGCCGCACGCCGCCCTCCTGCGCCATCTCGGCGAGGGCGAGCTTGGTCGACACGGTGTCGATGGCGTCCACCACGTAGTCAAGCGCCCCCCCGTCGGCGGCCGCCCACGCGCGTGCCTGCTCCAGCAGCTCCCGGATGTTCTCGCGCAAAACCAGCATATGGCGCGTTTCCACATGCGCCGCAGGATTGATGTCGGCCACCATGCCGCGCATCACGTCGATTTTGCGTCGACCGACCGTGCTGAAGAAGGCGATGGCCTGCCGGTTAACGTTGCTGGGCTGCACGATATCCCTGTCCACCAAAAACAGCCCGCCGACGCCGCCGCGCGCCAACGCTTCCACGCAGTTGGAGCCCACGCCGCCCAGCCCCAGCACCGCCACATGGGCGCCCGCCAGGCGCTCGACTCCTTCTTCGCCCATGACAAGCCGCAGCTTCTCACGCGTGTCCTCGACCGTCGCGGAAAGCGATGGGTCAGGCTGCATCACCTCGGGCCGATCGCCCATGGCGATGCCCGCACCATGCGCGCCTGCGCCTCCCTCCACGGGAACAACGGCATCCTTCCGGTCCGCGTTCATCGCAGGAACTCCTCCCACGCGTCTGCCTCGCGGCGCGCCTGAGCCACACCGCGCAGGAAGCTGGCTTCCAGCTTGGCGTGATCGGTCTCCTTGTTCGACACGTCCATCGCCTCAGGGTAGAACACATAGGCCGCGCCCGATTTCTCCAGCCGCTCGATCTCGTCGCACAGCTCGTTGTAGGGCTGCCAGCGTGCGATGGTGCGCTCGGCGATGACGGGATGCTTACGGAATGCGGCTTTCATCAGCGCCTTCGCTGCGTTCCCCAGCGGCTTTTTCCGATAACCGCGCGGACGCGTGCGCACGATGAAGAACTTCTCGAAGCCGTCGCGCCGGGCCGCATCCAGGCAAATGCCCCAACTGGTCCCCATCCCTCCATCCATATAGGTATGCCCGTCTATCTCGGTGGGCGGCATGAACAGCGGCATGGTGGACGACGCGCGGACGCGCAGCCCCATGGAAAGCACGTCGGGCATGTCGGCCTTGGTCCACGCCGCGGTTTCGCCCGTATCCCAATCGATGGCTTCGATGTGCAGGTCGGCGGGGTTTTCGACGAAGGTCCGCCAATCGAATGCCATCACCGCGTCGGTGCCCTGCAGCTCCATCGCCAGCCCTTCGTAGAGGTGCGGAGCGTTGAAGTACCCGTTGCCCGCCAGAAACGAGCGCAAGCCTCCGAAGTCCTCGTCTTCCACCAGGTCGACGAACGATGCCTTGGTGCGCGGGATGTCATGGGAAACGTAGTTCACGGCATGGCTGGAGCCGGCCGAGATGCCGTAGACCTTCGGGAAATTCAGGTTGCGCTCGAGCAGCGTGACCATCGCGCCTGCCGTGTAGCTTGCACGCATACCGCCGCCCTCGACGATAAGCGCGATGTCGGGGATGTTGATCGCGAGGGACTCGCGGACGCTTTCGGATGTCTGTTCAGTCATGATGCAAACCGCCGTGTCGAATCGGGTGGAAGCGGGGCGAACCCCTTAAAAAGAAAGCATACCGCCAAACCGTTACAATGGCATATGACAAATCGGCAGCAAAAGACCCCGCACGCAACGAAGAAGCGGTTTTCGACGTCGAAGGAAACGACCGCTGCCGAAAGCTCAGCGGAAACCCTCAGGCGAGGAAGCATGCCGAAACGGTTGGAAAGGTGCGCGATGAGACACGCGGAAGGCATCTCGACGCTGGCGGAGGCCCTGCCCTCCAGCTTAGCAGAGCGGTTGGAACGACAGTACGGCGGGCGACAAGCCGCGCTCATCGCCGAAGGCTATGCCGCCCGGCGGCGCACAACGTTGCGCGCGAACACGTTGAAGGCTGACCGCGGCTGCATCGCCTCCCAGCTCGACGCAGCCGGAATCGCCTGGGACCCCGCCCCGGCGCCCGCGCTAGCCGACGCGATCGTCATCCGCGAGGAGCGCGAACCCGCCATCCGCGCGCTGCCCGCCTACGATGAGGGCGCCCTGTACCTGCAGAGCCTTTCCGCCATGCTCCCCGGCGTGGCGCTGGCCCCCGCCCCCGATGAGAACATTCTGGACATGGCGGCGGCCCCCGGCGGCAAGACCTGCCACATGGCGGCCCTTTCGGAAGGCAAGGCACTCATCTGCGCCTGCGAGAAAAATCACGTGCGCGCCGAGAAGCTGCGCTACAACTTGGCGAAGCAGGGCGCCTCGCGCGTGAACGTCATGGAATGCGACGCCCGCAAGCTCGACGATTTCTTCTCCTTCGACAAGGTGCTGCTCGACGCCCCCTGCAGCGGGTCGGGCACCGTGCGCATCATTGACGGTTCCTGCAAAACCGGCTTTTCCGACGAGCTGCTCAAGCGCAGCGTGAAGGCGCAGCAGGCGCTTCTGAGCAAAGCGCTTTCGGTGCTGAAGCCCGGCGGCACCATGGTGTACGCCACCTGCTCCATCTTGGAAGACGAGAACGAGCGCGTGCTCGAGCAGGTGCTTCCCAAAGCGAAAGCCCAGATCGTCGCGTTGCCCGATGGCCTGCTGGATGGTGTGCCGCAGCTCCCCTGCCGCCTTCCCGAGGCGGCGGTGGTGAGGCCCACCGAGCTGTTCGAGGGCTTCTTCCTGGCACTCATCGAGAAAACTCACTAGCCCGCAGGCACCGGTCGTTCAGCTCCGGCACACGAGAAAGGACCCCTATGGACATCCGGCTCCATTTCGAAGAGCAAGGCTCGGGCGAGGCGCTCATCCTGCTTCATGGCAACGGCGGCGACGGATCGTATTTCGCCGGGCAGATGCCCGTGTTCGCGCGCAGCTTCCGCACCATCGCGCTGGACACGCGCGGGCACGGCGCAAGCCCGCGCGGGAGCATGCCCTTCGCTATCAGCCAATTCGCCGACGACCTGAATGCGTTCATGGACGAGCAGGGAATCGACAAGGCGCATATCCTGGGCTTTTCGGACGGCGGCAACATCGCGCTGGTGTTCGCGCTACGCCATCCCGGACGCGTGGACAAACTCATCCTCAACGGGGCCAACCTGTTCTTCGAGGGGCTGATCGCACCGGTGCGCCGCGAGATCCTCGCCACCTACGATGCGGCGCACGCGCGGGAAGCCGACGACCCGACGGCGAAACGCGCGGCGGCGCTGCAGCGTCTCATGATCGACGAGCCCGATCTGGATCCGGCGCAGCTTGCGGCGCTGACCATGCCCGCGCTGGTGATCGTGGGCGACGACGACATGATCGAGACATCGCACAGCGAACTGATCGCACGATCCCTTCCCCACGCGCGCATGGAGGTGCTGCACGGCAGCCACTTCGTCGCCGCCGAGCATCCCGCCGACTTCAACCACGCCGTGCTCGCGTTCCTGCAAGAGCCCGCCGCCGAGTAGGTGGGCCGAGCGGACCCGGCCCGATAAGCGCATCCAGCTGATTCGAGCACCCGCCCTTTTATCCAGACGTCAAGTGCAGTGTGTGGGCATGCCGAGTTCGCGCCGCAGCGCGAGTTTGCATGCATGATGCCCTTTCGCCCCGCGGCATCGCGGGAATGCCGGCTAATCGCCGAATTCGAACAGGTCGCCGAGGAAGCTGGCAGGATGCTTCTTCTTTTTCTTCTTGTAGTCATCGTACCGTTTATCATAATCGCGGTCGCGTTTGCGATCGTGCTCCCTGTCGTACTTGCGCTCGCGGTCCCCGTCGTAATCCCTGTCGTAGTCGCGCTCGCGGCGATCGTCACGAGCAAACGATGCCGAGGCCGAGCGCTCGATGATCTTGTCAAGCTCCCCTCGATCGAGCCACACGCCGCGGCACTGGGGGCAATAATCGATCTCGATGCCCTGGCGCTCGCTCATCACCAGGTCGACACTGCAAATCGGGCACTTCATGGGCAGCTCCTATCGGTCGCATCGTCGGTCTCATCCTCGCAGACCCTTAGACAGAGTATAAACGCGTGGCGGGACGCGGCAGCTATTCGGTAACCGTTCCGTAAACGCATCCCGCACCGAAGCAATGTGGGTTCCGCGTTGGAATTGCATGGCATCTCCGTTGGGGGCGCGCATGCAGCAAGAGCCATCCAGGCAAGCTTTCCGGGCACGCTGCGACGGCGCGATGCAGACCGTCGCGTTGGATGCGGGCCTTACCATCGATACGCCGGGGTCGCATGCCCGCAGACTAAGGCGAAGCACCTCCAACGCGCACCGCGCCGACGAACCGGCGGGCATGCCGACCTCGGCGCCACAAAGCAGCCCGAAGGACAGGAAACGGCCATGAAGGCTTCTGCACGCACGCGCAGCATGATCGCCATCCACGCCCAGGGGGAGAACGCGAGCAAGGCCATCCCGCTCGCCACCGTCGCGCTCGCGCTGTGCGCAGCGGCGATCCTGGAATGGAGCCGATTCGCACCCGAAAGCAGCCCGCCGGCAAGCACCACCGTCTCCACCTACGACGCGCCCGATCTGGAAAGCATCCAGGCCGAGCTCGATAGGCAGGTGTGCGAATCCATGATACCCGTCGCCGTCTCCCCCATCTGCGAGCTCTCCAACGACGGCACGCTGCACCTGTACGTGATCAACGATGAAGGCAACCGCGTGTCCCAGTCGTTCGCCATCCAGCAAAGCGGGCGGACGGTCTTCGAATCGGGCAGCATGAGCCCGGGCGAGGAGGCGGCCTCCTGCAAACCCGAGGGCATCGAGCCGGGAGAAGCGCATATGGCGGTGCAAGGCCTCGACCCCGCGACCAGGAAACCGTCCGGAAGCCCCGCAGCCGTGCAGGTGAGCATCGTCGGGGCCGACGATGCCGCAGCGGGAGCGTCGGAGGGCGAGACCGTACCTGATCCCGACGACGCCGCCGAAAGCGAAACCGAAGGCGCTCCAGCGGAACGATCCGCTGAGGAAATCTGACAGGCAAACGGAACGGGAGGTCGGACCATGAAACGCACCGCCTTAGGAAGATCGCGAAAACAGAGGGGACGCTGGCGCAAAGCGGCGGGCATCGCCCTGGTCACCGTGTTGGCGATCGGGGTTTTGCCCGCCATCTCTTCAGCGGCAGGCGCCCCTTGGAACCTCGCGGGCACCACCGTTTCCCAATCGGCGCAAGCGCACGCCGCCACGAACACGGGCAACCCCTATGAGAACGGCGACTTCTACTGGGATGGGAACACCCAGGCATGGCGCATCGCCGGCATCGACATCAGCGTGTGGGACATCCAGCCAAACGGAACCGGAAGCTACAACGGGCCCTTCCCCTACCCCGAGTCGCTGAAAAAAGCGTACGCGCTGTTCCAGCAAAGCGCGGGCGGGGGCAACTTCCCCGGATGGGGCGCTTCGAAATTCATCTTCAGAAGCGTGCTGATGGAGGGCAACTCGCGCAGCATCGTGTTCAACAACGACCTACCCACCACCGGGCAGTGCGCCCAGCGCGGCCAACAGCTCACCGCCTACGGGGCGATCCGCCCCGCGCGGCTCATCTTGGTGGAAGAGGAATCGTGGTGGGAGCCCGACGGCTCGGTGTTCCACGGAACATTCGCGATGCTGGTGGACAACGGGCATGCCGCTGGCGTGTGGGACCAGGCGCCCATGGGCGACCATTACGTGTACGCCGACTGGTACGTGAACGGAAAGATCTCCATCGACAAGGACAGCATGAACACTGGCATCACCGACGGCAATGCCCTCTACAGCCTGGCGGGCGCCGAATACGGCATATTCGCGACACGCGACGACGCCAACGCCCGGCGCAACCCCTTGGCCACCCTCGTCACCGACGGAAACGGCATCGCGGAATCGGGCGAGCTTGCCGTGAGCACCTACTACGTGCGCGAAACGAAGCAGGCGCCGGGCTATGCCCTCGATGAGCAGATATACGAGACCGTCGTCATCGCCGGCGAAACGGTGCCCGTCAACGGCGGCAAAGTGCACGACGTGCCGCAAAGCAACCCGCTGGGAATCGTCGTGGGCAAACACGACAGAGAACGCGCATACGCGGAAGCAGATAACACGCCCCAAGGATCGGCGACCCTCGCCGATGCGCACTTCACCGTGCGCTACTACGATGGGCACTATGGCAGCGCCCAGGATGCCGAAGCGTCGGGTAGCCCCACGCGGACCTGGGTCTTCAGAACCGACGATACCGGCACCTGCCCGCTCGGCGAAGCGAGCAAGGTGTCGGGCGACGACCTGTTCGCCAACAGCGCGGGCGCGCCCACCTTCCCCTTGGGCACCTACCTCATCCAAGAGACGAAAGCACCGGAAGGCTACCAGCTGCCCGATCCCGCCCCCGTGATGCTGCGCAGCATCACGGAGCAAGGGTTGGTTGAAACCGTGCAGGCGTACACTGCCCCGGCGGTTCCCGACCCTATCGTGCGCGGCGGCGTCCTCATCCAGAAAACGGACGCCGAAACAGGCGGCCCCTCGGTCAACGGATCCAGCCTTTCAGGTGCGACGTTCCGCATCGCCAACGAATCGGCACGCGAGGTGCTCATCGATGGCACCCCGGTAGCGCCCGGCGGAACGATCGCCGACATCGTCACCGACGGCGAGGGCATAGCCCGCACCGCCACCGACCTGCTGCCCTACGGGAAGTATTCCGCAACCGAGATAGACGCGCCGGAAGGCTACCTGGGCACCGACCGCAAGGTCGAGTTCTCGATCGAGGAGAACGGGCGCATGGTCGAGCTGCGCGGCGATGCGGGGTTCGCCAACCGATCCATCCGGGGCGATCTCGAATTCCAGAAGAAGAGGGAATCGGACGGCACCCTGCTCGCCAGCATCCCCTTCCGGCTGACCAATGAAACCACGGGAGAAAGCCACGTCATCGTCACCGATGAAAACGGCTATGCTTCGACTGCGGCAAACTGGAACCCCCACAGCATCCGCACCAATGCCAATGACGACGCAGCCGACGGCTCTTACGACGCCGCTGCCGGCATATGGTTCGGCGAGGTAGCGGGCGCGAAGCCGCGCGACGATCTGGGAGCACTCCCCTATGGCACCTACACCTTGGAAGAGCTTCCCTGCGCGGCGAACGCCGACTTGCAGCTCATCTGCCAAGAGGGCATATCCATCACACGCGATACCGTCGAGATCGAACTGGGCACCATCAACGACCCTGAGATGGGCACGGTGCGCATAGGAACATCCGCCAGCGATGCGCATGACGGAGATAAAGCAGTGGTTGCCGGAACGAACGCCGCCGTGGTGGACCGCGTGTTCTACATGGGCCTCGAACCGGGACAGGCCTACGAGTTGCACGGCTCCCTCATGCTCGTCGACGGAGGACAGGCCTTCGAGCTGGGAGGCTCCCCCGTCGAGGCATCCGTCGAATTCATCGCGCAGGAGGAAAACGGGACGATCGATGTGAGGTTCGACCTCGGCGCCACGGCCAACGCGCTGCCACAGGAAGCAGAAGTACGCGTCGCCGTCTTCGAAGAGCTCCGCCTTGACGGCAGACCGATCGCCGAGCACAAGGCGCTCGACGACTCGGGGCAGCAAGTGCGCATCGTGGTCCCCACGCTGTCCACCGAAGCCGCCTGCGGGCTCGACGGCGGTAAGACGGTTCCCTGCGATCCCCAGGTGCCCATAACCGACACGGTGACCTATCGCAACCTGGAAGCAGGCGCGAGCTACCGCGTGGTGTCGGCGGCGGTGCCCCGCGAGCTGGCGGCAGGCACCGATCCCTCCGCCCTGGATGCAGCGCTCGCGACGGCCGAACGGAAATTCGTCGCGGAAAGCGGATGGGGCGAGCTCGGCGTGACGTTGGAATGCGACACCTCCCCCTTGGATGACGGCGAGGAAATCGTTCTGCTTCAGTGGGTTTACGACAGCCAAGGTAATCTGGCGGCGCTGCACGCCGACCCCGACGACGCCCAACAGACCGTGACCGTCAAGCATCCCGCCATCGGCACCGCAGCAGCCGACGCGGCAGACAACGACAAGACCATCCTCGACGACGGCAGCCGCAACGCCATCCTCATCGACACCGTCTCCTACGAAGGCCTCGTGCCCGGCAGGGCATACCGATTGGAGGGAGCGCTCATGCTCAAAGCAACCGGCGAGCCGTTGCTGGACGGACAAGACGATCCCGTAACCGCGTCGATCGAGTTCACGCCGGCACTCGCCACAGGGACGGTGCAGATGGAATTCTCCTTCGACCCCACGACGATCCCGCAAGGCGGCGAAGTCGTGGCATTCGAGAAGCTGCTGCGAGGCGGCACCGAGCTTGCGGCGCATGCCGATATCGAGGACGCAGGGCAGACGGTTTCCATCGATCGGCCGCGCATCGGTACCAGTGCAGCAGATGCCGTCGACGGTGACCGGCAGGCGGCGATCGACCCCGAGGCAGCCGTGACCGACCATGTTTCCATCGAGAATGCCATTGCCGGAACGCAGTACCTGATGGCGGGTATCCTGATGGATGCGGGGACGGGTTTGCCCTTCTTGCAAGGCGAGCCGCAGGAAACCGACGGCGAAGACCTCGCCGCCTGGTGGGAAGCCGTGAAAGAGGCCTTGGGAAATCTGTACGCCGACGCGGCCACGCCATTCGATCGGGAGGCTTTCGATCGATTGATGCAAGGAGGAATCGCAGAGCGCCTGGTGACCGCGACAAGAGGGTTCAGCTTGCCGGACAGCTGGGGATCGGTCGATCTCGCGTTCGGTCCCTTCGACGCCTCCCAGCTAGACGAAGGCGATTCGCTGGTGGCATTCGAAGCGCTCATCAACCCTAACGGCGACGTTGTGGTGGCGACGCACGCCGATCTCGACGACAGGAAGCAAACCGTCGCATTGGTGCGGCCTTCCATCGAAACCGAGGCCCACGACGCCGCCGATGGCGACCGGACGGTCGTGGCGGGCGCGGATGCGCGCATCGTCGACACCGTGTCATACAGGGG
Source organism: Eggerthellaceae bacterium (assembly GCA_036306585.1). GTDB lineage: Bacteria > Actinomycetota > Coriobacteriia > Coriobacteriales > Eggerthellaceae > Aphodovivens. The sequence continues at coordinate 65,414 of JAXJZF010000002.1, read as the reverse complement.
GCTGGTCCCCGGCAAGCCCTACGAAACCCACGGCACGCTCATGTCGAAAACCACCGGCATGCCTTTAGCGGGAAGCGACGGGCGGCCCATCATCGGCACCGCAGCCTTCACGCCCGAAAGCCCCGAGGGCAAAGTCCAAGTGGAGTTCCGCTTCGACGCGACAGGGTTGGAAGAGGGAGACGCGGTGGTGTTCGAGAAGCTGCTCCGGAACGGCGCGGAGGTTGCCGCGCACGAAGATCTGAACGACCCGGCGCAGACCGTGACGATCGAGGCGCCGCCGGAAGGCGAGCCGTTCGACCGCACCGGCCGCACGCTCCTTCCCGCGTTCGCGGCGTTAGCAGGACTGGGATGCCTTGGCGCGGCGCTGGCCATCGGCGGCATGCGCCCGCGAAGATGAAGCGGCACGAGCGCCCGAGAACGTGGAGAGACCTGGCGGCGACGATCGGGATTGCGCTCGTCACCTGCATGGGGGTAGCGGCGTTTCAGCTCTTCGGGATGGGCGACCGCGCGGCGAACCCCGGCCCCTCCCCGTCCGGCCATCCTGGACCTGACGGCGGGAGCGTCGCCGATCTCATGATCGACTGGGCGGACTGGCGAAGGGTGAATCCCGACATCGTGGGGTGGATCGCCATCCCGGGAACCGGGGTATCCCAGCCCATCGTCGCGGCAACGGCAGACGATCCGGACTACTACCTGGATCACGACGTATACGGGAACTGGAACCCCTACGGCGCCGTGTACCTGGATGCCGGCTGCAGGGACGGCCTGCTGAACTCGCGCAACGCCGTGGTCTACGGGCACCACATGCACGACGGGAGCATGTTCTCCGAGATCGCCGGCTACGCCGACCTCGCCTGGGCGCGCGAACACCAGAAGGTGATGGTGCTCGTCCCCGGGCAACGGCTGGAGTACCGCGTGCGCTTCGCGGGCATCGTGGATAACGCAGCGCTCCCCAAGCAGACAGCTTTCGCCGATCGCGCCTCGTTCGAAGCGTGGTATGCGGCGGGATTGGCGAATGCCTCGGCGGTGCTCGACGCAAGCGAACGCCCGCTCCGAACGCTTTCGCTCGTGACGTGCAGCTATCGTCGATTTGACGATGAGCGGACCGTGGCGATGTGCTCGCTGGAGTAGTGAGCTGAGCACCGATAGAGCGGCAAGACCGGCGATGGCGAAGGAAACGCAGGGACACGCGGAAGGCTACAAGCGGCGCATGCGCACGCTCATGTTGAGCGGCTTGGCGGAAAACGGCGCCGTGGTTGCCATGCCGTCCACGCCCGTGGCGGCGTAGGAGGCGGCGTTGGACGAATTGATACCGCCTGCGGCGATGAGCGTGAGATGCGGGTCGATGGCGCGCAACTCGCCCACCAGCCCCTCCAAACGTTCAACCGGGACCTTGTCGAACTGGATGCCGTCGACGCCCGCCTGCGCTAAGCGCAGCGCCTGCTGCTCGTCCGCCTCGACGAACAGTTTCTTCTCAACGCAGCGGCACCTGATGGCGGGAAGCTGTTCCAAGAAGGCGTCGAATCCACCTAAGAACTCGATGTGGTGGTCGAACACCAGAACGGTCTCGGAGAGGCCCAGACGGTGCGGCCATGCTCCGCCGGCGCGCACGGCGAGCGTGAGCAGGTCCTTTGCGCCTGGCATGCTCTTTCGCGTGGTCAGGATCTCGCAACGGGGGTTGGCTGCGTGGGCGGCATCCACCATCTGCCGCGTCTTGGTCGCAACCGCTGACAGATGGTCGAAGGTGTTGAGCCCGACTTTCCACACCTGATGCAGGGCGGAAGCAGCTCCGCGCAACGTCATGAGCGTGGCGCCCGCCGACGCGCCATCGCCATCGGAGAGGGACCCTTCCACCACGCACCCGAGGTGCTCGGCGATGGCGCGCACCACCGGGACGCCAGCGACCACGCAATCCTCGCGCGTGTAGTATTCCATTTCACCCTGCTGATCGGCGACACCGAGTACCTCGCTCGTCAGGTCAAGATACGGAACGTCCTCCGAGATTAGCTGATCGATGCGCGCAGCGGGAAACCAGACCATGCGCTTTCCTCCTTTCGACGACGCCTTCGCGCCGACAGGATGTATGATTCAGACTATTCTTGCATAAATCGAATTTCATGCAAGAATCATTCTCCTCTGCCGAGAAACGCTGCAACGTCCGGATCGCAAGGCGAGTCGCATAACCTCTTCGCTGGGAGGATGCATCGCAACCGGCCATCGAGAATGACGCACGCCCGATGAGCGAGCAGGGCGGCTTCATGGAAATCATGGGTGATGAACACGATGGTGCAATCGAAGCGTGCATGAATGTCGCGCACCGTACGATACATACGTTCCTTGGTGGAAGGGTCCAACGCTGAAAACGGCTCATCGAGCAGCAGGATATCGGGCTGTAGCGCCAATGCGCGCGCCAATGCGGTACGCTGCGATTCCCCGCCGCTGATAACGCCCGGATGCTTGCCGGCAATTCCCTCGATGCCGAACAGTTCGAGCTGACGGGTCACGCGCCTTTCGACCTCGTCGCCTGCATAACCGTTCATGCGCAGCCCGTAGGCGATGTTCTCGCGCACGGTCATATGGGGAAACAGCGCATGGTCTTGGTACACCACACCCAAATGACGCTGCTGTACGGGAAGCGACCGAGCATCCTTGCCGTCGAGAAGAATAACGCCGCCGTCGAGCGGAAACGCCCCTGCTATCGCTTCCATCAGCACCGTTTTACCCGACCCCGTGCTGCCGAGCACCGCAAACACCTCTCGCGGCCTGACCTCGAGCTCATCCACCCGCAACGTGAACGATCCACGACGCACCGTCAGATCGCGTATGGCGATGCTTCCCGCCATGCAGCCCTCACTCCCCCTTCCCCGTCTTATTGCCGCCACGAACAGGCGCGCACGCCCTTCCCACGCGTACCGCCCCCACCGGCCGATTGAGCATGTTCGCCACCACCAACGTGGCAGCGGACAGCAACAACATGACCATTGCCGTCGCCATGGCGGTCTCGTTGTTGCCGGTGGATATGCTCAGGTAGATGCTGCCCGGCAGCGTCTCGGTCTTCATGCGCGTAACGCCCACCAGCATCAACGTGGCGCCGAACTCCCCCATCCCGCGAGCCCAGGTGAGCACCGTCGTGCTGATGATGGCGTTACGGCTCAGCGGCAAGATGACGGTGCGGAACACCGCTCCCGGCATGGCACCTAGCGTCTTCGCAACGAATTCCAGCCGAGGATCGATGTCGGAAAACGCTGTGCGAATCATACGGATGGCGAATGGAAGATTCACTATCATCTGCGCGAACACGATGCCGGTAGGTTCGAACACCACCGCAAAGCCAAGCTCGCGCAACGCCTTTCCAAAAGGCGATGAGAAGATGAGCAGCAAAGCAAAGCCCAGAAGGATATAGGGAAGAGACAGCGTCAGCTCCATCAGAACCTCCGCAACGCGCTTGAACGGCATGTCGGTGCGGGTAAGTGCATAGGCAGTCGGCAATGCCAGCACCAGGCACAACGTCGTGGAGATGGTGGAAGTGACTACGCTCATGCGCAGCGAGAACAGCACCTCCTCGGACCGGATGGCATCCCCGAAATGCGCGATACCGCCGGCGATGATGGCGGCGATAGCGCTGCCCACGAGCAACAGCACCACCATCGCCACCGCGATCGAGGCGCCGGAGAACACATCGCGTTTGCACCCACGATGTTTTGCCACGCACTCGCCTGGCGGTTCGGAGCGGCGTCCAACGGGCGCCCTCATCGCCTACGCCCGCTCGTAGCCGTATTCCGCCCAGATATCCCAGGCGGTGTCGGTTTGCAGAAAGTCATTGAACGCTGCGACGGCATCCGCATCGTCGGCGCAAGTGAGCTGGGCTGCGGGAACGGTCTTCACGAACGCGTCAAGATCGCCCGTGTCCACGATGACCGACCTATCATCGGTGACGTTCTCCTTCCACACGATGCCCGCGTCGCCCTCTCCATTGGCGAGCGCGGCGGAGATCTGCGGAGCGGTAGTGGTCGTAGTCAGCACGCCATCGGCCGAAAGTCGATCCCAAATACCCAGCTTAGTGAGCGCGTTCTGGGCGATCTTGCCGATAGGCGTTGATTCGGGATCGCCCACCAGCACGCGATCGCATCCGGCAAGGTCGGCGAGACCTGTGACGTTCTTCGGGTTATCGACGGGAACCACCAGAACGGGAATGTGCTTCACCAGGTCGGTCTGCTCGGCAACGTAGCTCTCCACGGGCTTAAGCTCGTCGGCTGATCCCGCGATAAAGAAATCGCCTTCATCGGTGGTGCCGATCTGCGTCTGTATCTGCGCCGCATTGGCGAACGTCACGTTCATGGTACAGCCCGTCTCGGCTTCGAACGCGTCGGCGATCTCTTGGAAGGGATCGGTCATGCCCGCGCCGCAATAGATGTTGAGTTGTTTTCCCTCGAGACTGGCCTGTTGGGAATCCCCAACAGGCTGCTCCTCCCTGCCGGACCCGTCCCCTGACGCGCATCCGACGAGACCCATGGTCAGAAGCAAGACGCAGGCCGCGGCCCCCAATACCGCGAATTTTCGCCTGGTCAGGATTTTCCGATATTTCGTTAACAACAACACATCTCCTCCTCAATCGAGATTAACGGCGATGAGATGCCTGCCGCTCTTCTTTTCGTCGGCCGACGCATCGGACCGCCAAGCGCTCCCTTAACGCCCACGTATCGTTTCGCAGATGGCCCGCACGCATCGAGATGCAAGGGGCGCGGTTCCCCGCCATACGACTTCCGATCTTCGACCAACTTATCCTTTTTTCAGTATAATGCTGTTTATTCTTTTTTGACAATATTTCTAATTGTATTTATTTTATGTTGCAAATAAATAAGTACACAGAGCAGATCACCGGGAAAGCGCTCGCAATGAGCGGCAAGCATCCAATCGCCCATCCGTGAAAAAATAAAAAACTCCCGTCCTGGCCTCACGAAATGTGGCCAAGGGACGGGAGAAGCCGAGCGTCCGAAAGGCAGCCGCTAGGACAGGCTGCCGATGCCTTTACAGCTCGGAGATGATGCGCTGGGTGCGCTGGGTGCACTCGGCCTTGACGCGCTCGACGTCAATGCCTGGCCATTCACCGTCGCGGTACACCACCGCGCCGTCACAAAGCGTGAGCACGACGTCGGAGCCATGGCCCGCGTACACCACATTCATCAACGGGTCGGTCATGGGATGCCACGAAGGGCCGGCGGTGTCCACCACCATGAGATCGGCCTTCATTCCCACAGCGACCTTGCCGCAGTCCTCACGGCCCTGCGCCAGGGCGCCGCCGCGCGTCGCGGCGGAAAGCGCCTGCTTGGGAGTGACGGCGGTGGGATCGTTTAGATAGCCCTTCGACAGTAACGCCATCAGGTACAGGTCCTGAAACATGTCATGGTTGTTGTTGGAAGCCATGCCGTCCGTGCCCAGCGCCACGCTCACACCCTGTTCGAGCATCTTCGTCACCGGCGCGAAGCCGCTGCCCAGCTTCATGTTGGAAGCGGGGTTGAGCGCCGCGCTCACACCGTGCTCCATTAGGATCTTCAGATCGTCGTCATCGCACCACACGCAATGCGCAGCCGTGGTGGGAACGTCGAACACGCCGATGCTGGCGAAATACGCCGCCGGGGTCATGCCATTGTGACGACCCTTGCATTCCTCGTGCTCGCTTTTCGTCTCGGACAGGTGCAGGTGCATCCGTAGCCCCGCATCCTTCACGGCAGCGGCGATGTCGCGGCAGGTCACCTCGTTAGAGGTGTACTCGGCATGAATGTTGTAGTCCACCAGGATGCGCCCACCCAGCGCACCGTGATACTTCTTCACGTACTCGTCCATCTTCGCGGCGATGGCATATTCGGAAAACGGCTTCTCCTCGAAGAACAGCTCGCTTTCGCACACGTTCATCTTCATGCCGGCCTCGTCAACTGCGCGCACGCGCTCATCGGTGTGGTAGTACATGTCCGAGAAGCTCACCACGCCGTAGCGCGCCATCTCCGCGCACGCCAGAAGCGTGCCCCAATAGTTGTCCTCGGCGGTCATCTTGCCTTCGAACGGCCAGCATTTCTCGTTGAGCCAAGCCTGCAGCGGCAGGTTCTCGGCATAGCCGCGCAGCAGCGTCATAGGAGCGTGGGCGTGCGCATTGTAGAATGCCGGCAGCAGCAGTTTTCCCTCGCCGTCGTAGACCTCCCCGTAAGCCTCGGCGTTGTCAGGCGCACCGTCGCCGATGCAGTCGATGACGCCGTCTTTCACGCCAACCCACTGGTGAGCCTGGAAATCCAGATTCCCGTCGAGCAGATCGATGTTCTTGAAGAGCATGGAGCCTCCTTGGTTCGTCGCGGGCGCCCGCTGCGTCCGATTCTTCGCTAAGCATATAGGATTATATCCAATACTGGCGGCTTCTGCGGATAAATCGGACCCCGCGCCCAAACACCCTATATGCTCATAACATATATGCTATTATCCCCGCTAGACGAGAAACGCCATGAAGGGCATGGCGCAACCAAGGAGGTATCCATGGCAGAAGAAGAATGCACACACGAGTGCAGCAGCTGCGGCGTCTCCGGCTGCGGCGACCGCACGGCATCGGGGCCCAGCACCCTGCAGCTGAACAAGCGCAGCTCCGTCAAGCACGTCATCGGCGTGGTGAGCGGCAAGGGAGGCGTGGGCAAGTCGCTGGTCACCAGCCTGTTGGCAAGCCAGATGCAGAAACGCGGCTACAAGGTGGGCATCCTGGACGCCGACGTCACCGGCCCGTCCATCCCCAAGACCTTCGGCATCAAGGGCCATCTGATCGCCGACCAGGACGGTATCTTCCCCGCCTCCACCGAAAGCGGCATCGAAGTCATGTCCGTTAACCTGATGCTTCCCCAAGAAGACGCGCCGGTTGCCTGGCGCGGCCCGGTGGTGTCGGGCATCATCAGCCAGTTCTGGGGCGAAACCAACTGGGGCGACATCGACTACCTGTTCGTCGACATGCCTCCGGGAACTTCCGACGTGTTCCTCACCGTGTTCCAGCAGCTGCCAGTCGACGGCATCGTCACCGTGTCGGCGCCGCAGGAGCTCGTTGCCATGATCGTGGGCAAAGCCGTGAACCTGGCGCATAGCCTGGACGTGCCCGTCATCGGTCTGGTCGAGAACATGGCCTACTTCAAATGCGACGAGTGCGGCAAGCAGCACTTCATCTTCGGCGAGCCTCAGGGCGAAGCCGTGGCGACGAAGTACGCAATCCCCGCCTACGCCACCCTGCCCCTCGATCCGGCGTTCGCCCACCTGTGCGACGAAGGAAAGGTCGAGGAATACGACGTCGAGGGCGCGCTCGATCCCATCATCGACCAGGTGGAGAAGGCGCATCGCGTGGAGAGGGACGCCCAGTAGGCACGATCCCCTCTATGATGGCGAAGGCCCCGGAGGATCATCCTTCCGGGGCCTTTTCTTTCAGTCAAACCGACAAGCTGCGGCGCGCCCATCGCAAGCGGCGACGCAGCGCAGCGCGATCGTGTGCGGGCTACGCCTTCAGCATCTCGACGAAGTCGGCCAGAGCGCCGGGGATATCGATCTGCTGTGGGCACACCGCCGAGCAGCTGCCGCAGCCGATGCAGGCGGCAGGCTGCTTGTCCTCGGGCAGAGCGGCGAGCGCCATGGGGGCGATGAAACCGCCGTTGGTCACCTTATGCTCGTTGTACAGCGCCAGCAGGTGCGGGATATCCAGCTCCTGGGGGCAATGGCTGGTGCAGTAATGGCACGCCGTGCAGGGCAGCACGTTGCCCGCGGTGCGCATCTTGGCGACCTTTGCCAGCGCGGCCTCCTCCTCGACGGAAAGCGGCTGGGCATCGTCGAAGATCTGGATGTTCTGCTTCATCTGGTCGAGCGCGGAAGCGCCGGAGAGGATGGTGGCCGCCTCGGGGCGCGACAGCAGCCAACGCAGCGCCCACTCCACCGGCTCGCGGCCAGGGGTGACGGCATCGAGCACCGCCTGCTGGTCGTCGGCGAGCGTGCACAACTGACCGCCGCGCACGGGCTCCATAACCCACACCGGAATGTTTTCGGAAGACAGGAGCTCCACCTTCGCCTTGGCGTCCTGGAACGTCCAGTCGAGGTAGTTCAGCTGGATCTGGCAGAATTCCATATGCTCGCCGAACGCATCCAGGAAGCGCTGGAGCACATCCATGCCACCATGCACCGAGAAGCCCAGATGGCGGATGCGGCCCGCCTCCTTCTGCTTCAGCAGGTACTCGATGGTGTGGTATTTGTCCTCGTCAAGGTATGAGTCGATGTTCAGCTCGCACACGTTATGCGCCAAGTAGAAGTCGAAATGCTCCACCTGGCATTTCTCCAGCTGCTTCTCGAAGATCTCCTCGACCTTGCCGAAATTGGAAAGATCGTAGCCGGGAAACTTCGAGGCGATGTTGAACTGCTCGCGCGGATGGCGCGCCAGCGCGCGGCCCACCACCAACTCGGAGTTGCCGCCATGGTATCCCCAGGCGGTGTCGAAGTAGTTCACACCGTGATCGAACGCGTAGTCGACCATTTCGATGGCCGCCTCCTCGTCGATCTTGGCATCGTCGCCGTCGATGACGGGCAGGCGCATGCAGCCCATGGCATACGCGGAAAGCTTCTCGTCCTGAAAGTCGCGATACTGCACCAAGTGCCTCCTTCTGAATGTCCCCTCTATCACGATTCGCCTTTCGCGGCGCGCAGGCGAAAGGCGCACACCACTGCGAAAAGCACGATAGCCCTAATTGAACACCTTGAAGCGCACTCTAAGAAAAGAGCCATTGCCGAACCTGAAAAAAATCTGCATAACTTCCAACTCCGGCAACGCCTTCGCCTGCCGCATCCCGCCACCGCCGCCGAGCAGCAGCGCTATGATGATCGGGTACGAAAAGGAAGGAGCATCCCATGGAACGAGCATCGCGGTACAACATCCTCTTCGTCGACGGGACGGAAACGCTTCTCTACAACACTGCATCGGGCGCTTTCGCGGCATTGGACGACGCTGCGCGCACCGTATACGAAGGCTTCCTCCAAGCAGACGCCGCGCCCAACCCCGATGACACGTCCGACCGAACCGCGGCGCTCGTGCGCGATCTCGAAGATGCGGGCTTCCTCACCCAGAACTCTCCCGCCGAAGAGCTGCAGCGCTTACGCGATCGCTTCGAAGCCGCTCGCGCCGATCGCACAAGCCTCATGCTGGTGCTCGCGCCCACCTACGCTTGCAACTACCGCTGCCCCTACTGCTACGAGCAGGGCCTTCCCACGGTCCATGACGTCATGAAGCACGACGTCATGGACGCCATCGTGGGTTTCATGGGAAAGCGCTACGAGGAGTTCCCGTTCTCGAGCTTGACCGTCCAATGGTACGGCGGCGACCCATCCCTCGCCCTGCCGCAGGTGGAACGCCTGTCACAGATGATGATGGGCTTCTGCGACGAGCGCGGCGTGGACTACAGGGCGATGATCCTCACCAACGGCGACCTCATCGACGACGACGCTGCCGCCATGCTCGCCCGCTGCCGCGTGAAAGCGGCGATGCTCACCATCGACGGCTTCGAGGAAACGCACAACAAGCGCCGCGTCCCTGCCGACGACGCGAATTCCTTCCAACGCGTGATGAACGCCGCGAGACTGTTCCTCGAGCACGGCATCGGCGTGAACGCCATCATGAACGTCGACCGCGTGAACTGGCCCGAATACCGCCCGCTGCGCGACAAACTGCGCGACGATCTGGGTATCGACCTTGCATGCGGGCGACTTTCCGACTGCGGGCGATTCTTCGGAACCGCCCCGTTCTGCAAGCCCGATTTCGACTTGTTCAGCCCACGGGAGTTCGCAACGCTTGAGCACGAGGAATTCGCGCGCGACGGGTTCGACGCGCAGGCGATCGAAACGAAGCTCGCCGCTCCGCCGACGTTCTGCAACGGTCAGCGCCGCAATAACTTCCTCATCGATTGCAAGGGCGACGTGTACGTGTGCGACGGCTATGCGGGCCGCGCCGATCACGTGGCGTTCAATCTGCTCGACGAATCCGACCCTTCCGAGGAGCAGCTCAACGTCATCAGCCACGACCCCTTCCAGAACGCGCAGTGCGCCGCATGCAGGCTCCTCCCCATCTGCCTAGGCAACTGCAACTGGGAGAGGGAAACCGAGATCATGCAATGCCATCCGCTGAAATACACGATGGCCGACTATTTGAAAGATCTGCGCACCTGCTATCCACAGCCTGCCGAAGGCGTCACCGTGCTGAAGAGATAAGGCAATGTCCTCGTTCTTCTTGCCCAACGTCGGGCATCGACGACGCCGTGGAAGGAAAGCGAAAAAAGAATCCCCGGCCCCTCCCGCACGGCGCCGTGACAAAGTTTGAGATTCGGCAAAATTGGGGGTTGCGCGGTCGGGCAGAATCGCGTAATATATCCGTTGCTGCTTCGGCGGCAACCCATTCGGGGCATTAGCTCAGCTGGGAGAGCGCATGGCTGGCAGCCATGAGGTCAGGGGTTCGATCCCCCTATGCTCCACCATGATATCGCAGGCCATCGGCACTATGTCGGTGGCCTGTTTTGCTATTCGGGACAATTGACCCCCAACGCTGCGTATGCCCATCCGTCTATCGGGACGCCTAGTCGTGCGTTCCTACCGATCGCAAAGCAACCTCTGCCTGCCCTTTGGCCCAAGCCTCTATTTGAAGCGATTGTCGCTTTCGCCTTCGCGATGCGTTTCCCGCAGGCGCTTTACTATAATAGAGCAGTTCCATCGTCATCACCCGCAATCCAAGGAGACCAGATGTTCGGAGCCAACCTCGATCGAATCGTCAAAGGCATCGAGAAGAACTACGATGCCGACGAGATCTTCTTCACCAAACCCGGCAGGCGCTTCCCCAGCCGCTTCGCCGTGAAAAACGTCCTGAAGACGCTGCGCCGCGTGATGTTCCCCGGTTACTTCGGCACCGAGATGCTGTCGGCCTACGCCAGCCCGTCCTACTTCATCGGCAATACGCTCATGGAAGTCGAGCGCGAGCTGCGCGAGCAAATCGTCCTGGCGCTCACCTACACCTCCGACGATCCGGACGCCCGCTGCGCCCCAGACGAGATCCAACAACGCACCGACGAGATCCTCGCAGCGTTCTTCAACGAACTGCCCAGCATCCAGAGCATCCTGCTCACCGACGTCGAAGCGCTCTACGAGGGCGACCCAGCGGCAGGATCCAAGGAAGAAGTAATCTTCGCGTACCCGGGGCTGTACGCCATCTACGTGTACCGCGTAGCGCATGTGCTCTACGAGCAGAAGGTGCCCATCATCCCCCGCATCATGACCGAGCTCGCCCACTCCGGCACCGGCATCGACATCGGGGCAGGCGCGAAGATCGGCGAGTACTTCTTCATCGACCACGGCACCGGCGTGGTTATCGGCGAGACCACCGAAATCGGCAACCACGTGAAGCTGTACCAGGGCGTGACCCTGGGCGCGCTTTCCACCCGCGGCGGGCAGAGGCTCGCAGGAGTGAAGCGCCACCCCACCATCGGAGACAACGTGACCATCTACTCCAACGCCTCGGTGCTGGGAGGCGAAACCGTCATCGGCGAAGGGTCGGTCATTGCCGGCTCCACGTTCGTGACGTTCAGCGTGCCGCCACATTCGCGCGTGTCGGTGAAGGAGCAGGAGATCACCGTCCGCCAACCCGGCGAACGCGACTAGGAGGCCCAGCGGGTTATCAGGGCTGTCCGCTCCGCATCCCATTCGCAGCGAAAGAACGCGCATGGTTGACCGACAAACCGCACAAGCAGCTCTCAACAAAAATGCCGCCCGATGACCGGGCGGCATTTTCATTGCCTAATTGTTTGAGCGGGGCTATTCCGCCTTTTTCTCGGATGCGTAGAAGATCGCCTCATCGAAAAGATCCTTAACGGATTTGCCATCGAGGAATGGAAGCTCCAGAAACTCGCTGATGGTGGGAACAAGCTCGCTCATGTCGACATAGTGGCCTTTGTCGTTGAGCTTCGTGGTGTCCTGAACGCGCCAATAGCGATCGTTCACATCGGTGAGGTAGTACGTCTCACCGCCGACCTCCATGTACACCGCGTGGTTGGCATGCAGGTACGGCGTTAGTTCGTCGAAGGTGACGTCGAGCGCCTCCGGTGCTTTGACTCCCATCGTGAACCCCTTTCCCCTTGGGAATTACGTTGCAAACATCTTACAATAAGCGCCTCTGCTTGGAGGTTACAACATAGCTTCAAGCGGCATTTTTTGCGATGCCCGAGCGGGGAGACAACGGCCGAGACGAGGTCGGTTCCGCAGCAACGCAACGCCTTTGGCGCAGATGGGGGTTATGCGCCGAAAACCATATCCTCGCCCGGGATCCCAAGGGAAACGGCAAGGGAACGAGCCGCCTCCGCATCCTCGGCGCCCGCGGGAATAGCAAGGCCGCAGCCGTGGCGTTTCGCCACAGAAGCAATGCGCCCCAACGTGTCCATATCGCCCGAAACCGGCCCTACCAGCGGTTTGCCAGCAAGGTCCCGCAGTGCTCCGTCCAGCGCCTGGGCATCGTCGCAGCGCAGGCACAGCGGCACCGGAGAGGTCTCCTCCAACGCATCGACGACCTCGCGGAGAAGCACGCGCTCCCCCTCCCCTTCAAGGCCTGCATCCGCCAAGCAGATCTCGACGACATCGGCATCGTCGCGCGCGTCGTCGATCTCGTCCACCACAGCATCCGCATCGCCTTCGCGGATATCGTCGAGCACATTCTCGTCGGCCTGTTCCACAACCGAGACCATATCGAGGGAATCGCCTTCGTCCAGCTGCACGAGCACCTGCTCCTGCGAGCTGCACACCCGCAGCCCCGACAAATAGGGTCGAACGGCGGGCTCGCCCTGTTTCGCCACGACGTGCGCGAGCCGCTTGATGAAGTCGGGGTTCGTGCCGCAGCAGCCGCCCATCACGTTCACGCCGAAGTCGAGCATCTCGCCCATCGCCTCCGCAAACTCCTCCGGCGTCACATCGTAGACCGTCGCGCCGTTTTCCAAACGCGGCATGCCGGCGTTGGGCCGTACCGCCACCGGGCAGCGAGAAGCGACCACGAGCTCGCGGGCGATGGGCTTGATCTCCTTCGGCCCCAACGAGCAGTTCACCGCCACCACGTTCGCGCCCAAAGACGACAGCGTGGCGGCAACCGCGGCCGGCGGCGTACCGAACAACGTGCGTCCGGTATTCATGTAGGTCATGGAAGCGAAAATGGGCAGCTTGCACGCGTCACGCGCAGCGAGGAGCGCGATTTTAGCCTCGCGCAGATCGGCCATCGTCTCAATGGAAAGGGCGTCCGCACCTGCCTCGGCCAAAGCCTTCGCCTGCTGGAAGAACATCCGGTATGCTTCGTCGACCGGGACCTCCCCGAACGGCTGGAGCATCTTGCCCAGCGGCCCAATGCTGCCCGTCACATAGCGCGCGCCCGACGCCTTCGCGCAGTCGACCGCCGTGCCGCACACCTCCTCGACCGAAGCGGCGCCTGCCAGTTTCAGCTCGTTGGCGCTGAACGAGTTGGTGGTGACCATCTCCGAACCGGCTTCCACGTACTCTCGATGCACCTGCGTCACGGCACCGGGATGGGCCAGGCATTCCAAATCGGGGTTCTGCCCGCCCTGGGCGAACCCATGCGCCTGCAGCTGGGTACCGATGGCGCCGTCCTGCACCAGGAAGTCGATGCCACGCAGCACCCGCTCCAAATGCTCGTCCTTGACGACGAGCCCTCCCAGCGGGTCGGGCAGCGGCGAGTTTGCGGGATCGCGCAGCGCATCCCATGCGGAATAGCCGGGTACGGCGGAAACGAAGTCGGGCATGGTTCCCCCTTCAGCGAATGAGCACCAGGAAACGCGCCGGCGCATCCGGCGCTTTTCTCGCATTATACGGTAGCGAGGCGCATGCGCAGGAAATCGCCTTCACGCAAGGGCTCATCGGTCCTGAAACGGTAGTGGGCCATCGAGCGGTTAGCCACCTCGACCGGCTCCGGCTGCACGGGCACGCCCTCCACTTCGGGTTCGCGCATCCACGCCAGGCCCCGCACCGCGACCTTGCCGATGGGCCGATGCGGCGAAAGCACCTCCAGCTCATCGCCTTCCGCGAAGCGGTTCAGGCAGAACGCCTCGGACACCCACCCTTCGCCGTCGGGTGCAGGCCCGCACGCCACCACGGTTGCCACATGCAGGCATTCTTTCACGTAGCCGTCGCGTTCGGGCGTCTGGTTGGGGCTGCCGTAATAGAAGCCGGTGCCGTAGGGCCGATGCGATATTGCCAGCAGGTCACCGTAGGCCTCAAGAGGATCGGCTCCGTCGAGCACCGCACGGTAGGCATGCACCACCGTCGCCACATAGAACGCCTTCTTGTTGCGTCCCTCCAGCTTGATGGAGCAAACCCCCGCACGCGCAAGGTCGCCCAGATGCTCGATCATGCATAGATCCTGCGCGTTGAGGATGAACGATCCACGCACATCCTCCTCGATGGGGAAATACTCCCCCGGACGCTTCTCCTCCACCAGCGCGTAGCTCCACCGGCACGATTGCGAGCAATGCCCCTTGTTGCCCGAGCGACCCGTCATCGCCGCGGAAAGCAGGCAGCGGCCGGAAACCGCGACGCACATGGCGCCATGGGCGAACGCCTCGATCTCCAAATCGCGGGGCGTATCGGCGCGCAGGCGCGCGATGTCCTCGATGCTCATCTCCCGCGCGCACACCACGCGCTTGGCGCCCATGTCGTACCAGCGGCGTGCAGCGGCGGCGTTGGCAACGCTCGCCTGGGTGCTCACATGCAGCGCCACGGCGGGAGCATGCTGCTGGGCCAACGTGAACGCGCCCAGGTCGCTCACGATAAAAGCATCCGCACCTGCATCGGCAAGCACCTCGAGATAGGCAGGAAGGGCTGCAATGTCGTCGGCATCCATCAATGTGTTCAGCGTCACATGCACCGACGCCCCAGCCTCATGGGCGGTCCGCACCGCCTGGGGGATATCAGCCAGGGGGAAGTTCTCTGCGCGCTGGCGCATACCGAACCGATCGCATGCCAGATACACAGCATCGGCGCCGAAGCGCAGGGCGGCATCGAGTTGGGAGCTGCCGCCCGCGGGGGCAAGCAGCTCCATGGGGATCTTGGGATGGCTGTTCATGATGGGCGTGCCTGCGGATGCCGCGCCTATGCACGCTTCAGGCGTGAACCGGCGGTCGTATCCTCGATGACCAGGCCGAGTTCCTGCACGGCATCGCGGATGGCGTCGGCACGCGGCCAATCCTTTGCGGCGCGGGCTTCGGCGCGGGCAGCCAAAACAGCTTCTGCCGCATCATCGACGCTCTCGCCCGTGAAGCCCACCAGATCAGCGGCGACCGCCACCAACTCCGTCGGAAGATCGGCCTGTTTGATGGGAAGCTTCACCCCCAAGGTTTCGAAAGCCTCGACGATGCCCGTCGCGCAGGCGACGCAAGCCCCAGGGTCGGAAGCGCCCGCCGCCTCGTCGAGATAGGTGTTCGCCTCAGTCACCAGCTGGAAACAAGCGGCAACCGCACCGGCGGTGTTGAAGTCGTCATCCATCGCCTCCGCGAACGCCTTGGAAGCCGCCTTCGCCGCATCGCGCAGCTGTTGGGCGCGTGCAGCGTCGGGCCGAACGCCTTCCCCGACATGGCTCGCCGCCCAACGCAGATTCTCCACGCACGTGGCGATGCGCTCTAGCGAGTTCTCGGCGCCCTCCAGGCGATCGAACGAGAAGTCCAGCGGGCTGCGATAATGGGTCTGCAGCATCAGCAGGCGCAACGCCGCCGATGAATGCTTCTCGAGCACCTCTTCCAATGTGAAGAAGTTACCCAGCGACTTGGACATCTTCTCGCCGTCCACCAGCAGCATGCCGGTATGCATCCAAGCATTGGCGAAGCCCTGGTGCCAGCAGCAAGAAGCCTGTGCGCTCTCGTTCTCGTGATGAGGGAAGGCTAGGTCGGACCCGCCGCCGTGGATGTCGATGGGGCAGCCCAGGTAGCGGTGCACCATCGCGGCGCACTCGGTGTGCCAACCGGGGCGTCCCTGCCCCCACGGGCTGTTCCAGCTAGGCTCGCCAGGCTTGGCGGCTTTCCACAGCGCGAAGTCGAGCGGATCGCGCTTGTCCTCGTTCTCCTCGATGCGAGCCCCCACCATCAGATCGTCCACGTTGCGCCCGGAAACCTCTCCGTAGCAGGGATGGCTGCGCACCGAGAAGTACACGTCGCCGTTATCGGCGGCATAGGCATGACCCTGCTCGATGAGGCTTTTGATCATGCCGATCATCGAGCCGACCTCCTTGGTGGCGCGCGGTCGGATGTCGGGGTCGAGTACGTCGGCATCATGCATTACGTCGATGAAGCGCTCCGAGAACTCCTCGGCCACCTCTTCGGCGCTTCTGCCCTGCTCGTTGGCGCGGTTGATGATCTTGTCGTCCACGTCGGTGAGGTTCTGCACGAACGTCACTTCAAAGCCCGACGCCGTAAGCCAACGCCGGATGACGTCGAAGCTGATGAAAGTGCGGGCATTGCCGATATGGATGTTGTCGTACACGGTGGGGCCGCACACGTACATGCGGACCTTGCCCTCTTCGATGGGCTTGAAATCGACTTTCTTACGCAAGCTGCTGTCGTACAGGCGGATCATGGGAATCCTCGATTCTTACGGGGTGGAACTGTCAGATGATAGCGAAAAAAGGGGCCGGTGCAAGCCGGCCCGTCCGAATCAACATCGATGTAGCAAAGCCACCGCCGTAGCGGAGATGCCCTCCTCGCGGCCCTCGAAGCCCAAATGCTCGGTAGTCGTGGCCTTCACGCCAACGTTCTCAACGGAAATGCCCATGGCGCGCGCCAGGTTCTCGCGCATCCGGTCGCGATACGGGGAAAGCTTTGGCGCTTGGGCGGCGATGACCGAGTCCACATCGAGGATCTCGTAACCCTCGTCGCGCACTTTCTGAGCGACCGCCGCCAAAAGCTTCAACGAATCGGCGCCCGCATAGGCGGGGTCGGTGTCGGGAAACAGCTTGCCGATGTCGCCCCCGCGGATGCCACCCAAAAGCGCATCGGCGATGGCGTGCGCAAGCACGTCGGCATCCGAATGGCCCAAAAGCCCCAGCTTATGAGGAATCCGCACACCGCCCAAAATGAGCTTGCGGCCCTCCACCAGCGCATGGACATCGTAACCTTGCCCGATACGCAGCCCGGAAAACGAACTCACAGGTCGCGTCCCTCCTTCTCGCGCAGGTGGGCGCCTACGGCCGCCACCATCATCAGGTAGTCCTCGGGCACCGTCAGCTTGATGTTGTCGCGCTTGCCCTCGACCACCAGCACGCGTCCGCCCAGCCGCTCGATGAGCGAGGAGTCATCCGTGCCCACGAAGCCGTCGGAGAGCGCCGAGGCATGGGCGCGACGGTAGATCCCCGCACGGAAGACTTGCGGGGTCTGCGCGTTCCAGAACACGCGGCGATCGGGGGTGCCCACGATGACGCCGTCCTCGACGACCTTCAGCGTGTCGATGGCAGGATGCGCCACCACGGCGCCGTCGGCATCGAAATTTCCCTTCAGCGTGTTGATGGCATGCGCGATGAGCTCGGAGGATACCAGCGGACGGGCACCGTCATGCGTCACCACGTACTCGAAGTCGTCCGGAACGTATTCCAGTCCCGAAAATGCCGATTCCTGGCGCGTGGGACCTGAGGGGGCCATCACCACGGGAGTCACGAACGGGAACGGATCGATAGCGGTTTTCAGGTATTCGTCATGGCGTTCCTCAGGGCACACGATGACGATGAGCCCGATGTCCTCGACGGCATCGAACGCCTCGGCAGACCAGGTGAGAATGGGCTTATGGGCGATCTCCACCAGCTGCTTTCCGCCTTCTTTGCCGAACCGCTCGCCGGTGCCGCCTGCCAAGATGATGGCTGCGGTTTTGGGGTTCTTGCCGACCTTGCCCTGCAGGCTGTGCTCCTGTGCAAGCGCGTCCATGTCGAAATCGTCGAAATCTAGGGAGAGCCCATTGAGCGCGAAGGGCGTGTAGATAGGATCGATGGTTTGCGTCATTGGAATAGCCTCCCCCTCGCACGGTCGTATATTCCCACCATTATAACCGCAGATGGAACGCATGCCACCCTGCATAGGAAAAGCCGCCCGCCTCATGGCGGACGGCTTTCGCATGAAGCCTCGCTTCAAACGGCGCGTTCGGGCCTACTCGCCCGCCCCGTCGGAAAGCGACCCGGCAGGCGCAGGAGAGAGTCCCGCATGCCCTAAGTCGTAGTTGGTGAGCAGCTGCTCGGCCTCGCGCGCAATGCTGTCGCGCTTGCGTGGCGCGGGGATGGCGCCGGAACCCTGGCTGAACACCAGCTCGCCGTCCTTCACGTCCACGTCGATGACGGAGCCGCTGGTCCATTTTCCTTCCAGGATCTGCTCGGACAGCGGGTCTTCCAGCAAACGCTGGATGGCGCGGCGCAGCGGGCGGGCGCCGTAGGCGGTGTCGGTGCCTTCCTTCGCCAGCAGGCCGCACGCGGCATCGGTGAGGTTGATGGACATGTTCTGCTCGATCAGGCGCTCGCGCAGATCCGCCACCATCAGCTTCACGATCTCGCGGATCTCGCTATCGGTGAGCGACTTGAACACGATGATCTCGTCCACGCGGTTGAGGAACTCGGGTCTGAACAGCTTCTTCACCTCGGTCATCACACGGCTCTTGATCTCCTTATCGGACAAGCCGGCATTGCCATCGGTGGTGAAGCCCACGGTGGACGGCTGCGAGATCTCGCGCGCGCCCACGTTCGACGTCATGATGATGACCGTGTTACGGAAATCGACCGCGCGGCCCTGGGCATCGGTAAGACGACCTTCCTCGAGAATCTGCAGCAGGATGTTGAACACATCCGGATGCGCCTTCTCGATCTCGTCGAACAGCACAACCGAATACGGGCGCTGGCGCACCGCCTTTGTGAGCTGGCCACCCTCGTCGAAGCCGACGTAGCCCGGAGGCGAGCCGACCAGTCGGCTCACGCTGTGCTTCTCCATGTACTCGGACATATCGAAGGAGATGAGCGCGTCCTCGGAGTTGAACAGGAACTCCGCCAGCGCCTTGGACAGCTCGGTCTTGCCCACACCCGAGGGGCCGAGGAAGATGAACGAGCCGGCGGGACGACGCGGATCCTTCAAACCGCTGCGAGAACGGCGAATGGCCTTCGAAAGCGCGGTGACCGCCTCATCCTGGCCGATCACACGCTCATGCAGCACGCTTTCCATGCGCAGCAGCTTCTCGGTCTCGGCTTCGGTGAGGCTGGAAACCGGTACGCCCGTGGACATGCTCACCACGTCGGCGATTTCCTCCACACCCACTTTCTGAACGATCTTGTGGGAGTTCTCCTCCCATTCCTTCTGCGCTTGATCGCGCTGCTCCTTGAGTTTTGTCTCCTCATCGCGCAGCTGCGCGGCATGCTCGAAATCCTGGGAGGCGATGGCCGCATCCTTCTCCGCGCGGGTGTGGCGCAGCTGGTCGTCGAGATCGCGCAGCTCCTTGGGCAGCGTCATATTGCGGATGCGCATGCGCGCGCCCGCCTCGTCGATGACGTCGATCGCCTTGTCGGGCAGGTAGCGGTCCTGGATGTAGCGGTTCGACAGCGACACCGCCGCATGCAGCGCCTCCTCAGTGTAACGCACCTGATGGTGCGCCTCGTATTTGTCGCGGAGTCCTTCGAGGATGCGCACGGTCTGCTCTTCGGAAGGCTCGTTGACCACGACCGTCTGGAAACGGCGCTCGAGCGCAGAGTCCTTCTCGAGGTGCTTGCGATACTCATCGATGGTGGTGGCGCCGATCACCTGGATCTCGCCGCGTGATAGCGGCGGCTTCAGGATGGCAGCGGCGTCGAGCGAGCCTTCCGCCGATCCGGCGCCGATAAGGGTATGCATCTCGTCGATGAACAGGATAACGTCCTTCGCGTCGGTGACCTCTTTGATGACCTTCTTCAAGCGATCCTCGAATTCGCCGCGATACTTGCTACCGGCAACTAGAGCGGAGATATCGAGCGTGATCAGACGCTTGCCGCGCAGGATGTCGGGCACCTGGTTGGAGACGATGAGTTCCGCCAAGCCCTCCGCCACCGCGGTTTTGCCCACGCCGGGCTCGCCGATGAGCAGCGGGTTGTTCTTCTGGCGGCGCGAGAGGATCTGCATCACGCGCTCGATCTCGCCGGCACGCCCGATCACAGGGTCGAGCTTGCCGTCGCGCGCCTTTTGCGTGAGGTCGGTGCCGAATTCCTTCAGCATGCTCTCGGACGTGGGGCCCGTCTGACCGAACGCGTTGCGGCCGGCATACACCGGGCTTTGACCTACCAGGTCGTTGAGCGACGCACGGATGTCGTCGCCGGTGACGCCTAGACGCCCCAGCGTCGAAAGAGCCGTGCCCTCACCTTCGCGGACGATGCCGAGCAGCAGGTGCTCGGTGGAGATGTAGCTTTGCCCCATCTGCATGGCTTCGCGCAGCGAATTCTCGAGCACGCGCTTCATGCGCGGGGTGAACGAAAGATGGCCCGACACGTCGGCGGACTCGTCGATGGCCACCACCTGGCGGATGTTCGCCACCACGTCGTCATACTTGACGTTCAGACGGTCGAGCGCCTGCGCGGCCAAGCCGTCCTTCTCTTTGATGAGGCCGAGCAGGATATGCTCGGTGCCCACGTAGGGTTGATGGAGCGCACGGGCTTCATCCTGCGCGAGGACGAGCACCTTGCGCGCTTTGTCAGTGAATTTCTCGAACGACATGAAAGCCTCGTTTCATCGGAGCTTGCGGGGCGATTGCCCTCTGCCTGCGCTCTTCCCGAGCGCTGCAAGTTACATCGCGTTTCTTTCACGGAACACTCTAGCACTCTTGTCAAGCGAGTGCCAAAACGTCATCGGCACGTAATAATAGGGTCTCGACAGCGGCGCCATACATACAGAGGGAGCCGCCCCGCAGGACGGCTCCCTCACCGGCGCTCCCCAGAGCTATTTACTTGGATTCGGGTCTCATGCGCGGGATCGAACAGTCCAGTGGACTGCTCGAAAACAAACTTCCCGGCCGAGCGGCCGGGGTGCTGCTGTTCCCGCACGGGGGATCGCTTGCTATTTGGATTCGGGTCTCATATGCGGGAACAGCAGCACATCGCGGATGCTGGCTGAATCGGTGAGCAGCATGACCACGCGGTCGATGCCGATTCCGATGCCGCCGGCAGGGGGCATGCCGTACTCCAACGCGCGGACGTAATCCTCGTCGTATTCCATGGCCTCTTCGTCGCCGCCGGCCTTCTCCTCCATCTGGCGGGCGAAGCGCTCGGCCTGATCGACCGGGTCGTTCAGCTCACTGAAGGCGTTGGCGTACTCATGCCCGGCGATGACCAGCTCGAAACGATGCGTCAAGCGGGGCTCGTCGTCGTAGCGTTTGGCCAGCGGGCTCACCTCGATGGGATAGTCGCACACGAACGTGGGGTTGACGATGGTCTCCTCGCCCAGCTCGTCATAGATTTCGGCGATGAGCTTGCCGGAAGTCCATTCCGGCTTCACTTCGATGCCGCGCGCCTTGGCCTCGGCGGCCAATTCCTCCGCAGGGGTGTCCAGCGTGACCTCGCGGCCCAACACCCCCGCGACGATCTCGGTCATGGGACGGCTCGGCCAGGTGCCGGAAAGGTCGATGGTCTTGCCCTGGTACTCGATCTGCTCGGAATCGTTCACCGCAGCGTTGGCCGCCTTGATGACGCCTTCCGCCAGAGCCTTCATGCCTTCCAGGTCGGAGTAGGCGCGATAGGCCTCCATGCTGGTGAACTCGGGGTTGTGCGTAAGGTCCATGCCCTCGTTGCGGAAGATGCGGCCGATCTCGAACACGCGTTCGAAACCGCCCACCAAAAGGCGCTTCAGATGCAGCTCGGTGGCGATGCGCAGATAGCACTCCTGGTTGAGTGCATTGAAGTGCGTGATGAAGGGCTTGGCCGTGGCGCCGCCCTGGATGGTCTGGAGGATGGGGGTTTCCACCTCCATGTAACCGTCGCCTTCCATGTAGCGGCGGAACGCCGACAGGATGGCGGAGCGCTTGCGGAACGTCTCGCGCACATCCTCGTTGACGATGAGATCGACATAGCGTTGACGATAGCGCGTCTCCTTGTCGGAGAGGCCGTGAAACTTCTCAGGCAGCGGGCGCACGCTCTTGGACAGCAGCTTGATCGCCTTGGGAGCGATGGACAGCTGACCGCGCTTGGTGCGCACCACGTTGCCCTCGACGTTGACGATGTCGCCCACATCGAGCTTCTTGAGCAGCTCCCAATCCGCCTCGTTCATATCGTTGATGCGGCAGAATAGCTGGATGTCGGCCGTCGCATCGCGCAGCACCACGAACGAGATCTTGCCCTGGCCGCGCTTGGCGACGATGCGGCCACCCACCTTCACCATGTCATCGGTGTCGGCGCCTGCCTCGAGGTCGGCATGCTTCTTCTCGATATCGGCGGCGTAATCCGTCACCTCGGAATGCTCCGGGTAGGGGTTGACGCCCGCCGCAAGGTACTCCTCGCGCGTGGCAAGACGGCGCGCACGCTCATCGTTGAGCGTGGCGTCGTTAGCGGCGGTTTGCTCGGTTTCGTTAATGTTCTCGGTCATGAAGCCTCTCCATAATCAAAAGGGTTGCCCTGCACGAGCAACCCTTGCTCCGGCAGTCGGACAGACTGTGGGACTCGTTAGTGCTCGATCTTCAAGATGGACATCTTGATCTGGCGGCCGGTAGGGCCGGTGGTCTCGATATTATCGCCCTTCTTGTGGCCCAGCAGCGCCGCTCCCACCGGCGACTCGTTGGAAATCTTGCCCTGGGCGGTGTTCGCCTCGGCGCCGCCCACGATGGTGAACACGCGCTCGCGGCCGCCCATGTCGACGGTCACCGTGGAGCCGATGTTAACCTTGCTGGATCGCTTCGGGGCGTTCACGACGGTAGCTTCGGACAGGATGCGGGTGATCTCGGCGATGCGAGCCTCCATCATGCCCTGCTCGTTCTTCGCGTCGTCGTACTCGGAGTTCTCGGAGATATCGCCGAACTCGCGGGCCACCTTGATACGCTCGCCGATCTCGGCGCGCTTCTCGGTCTCCAGGTAGTGCAGCTCCTCTTCGAGCTTAGTTTTGCCCTCTTGCGTGAGGATGAAATTGTCGCTAGCCATGATTTCCACCTATCCACGTAAACGCAACGGGCGCGCCCAGTGGACGCGCCGCCTTTCCCATGCGGGCGGGCAGGCCGTCGCCTGCCCGCACCCCCCAACTCCGCCCTCTCTCGGGAAGACGATGCTGAAACTGCAAGATCGCGCCGCCCGCACATGCGACACGACCATAACGCCGTTTACTCGGCCTTCTTGCGAACGGCCGCCTTGCGAGTGGTCTTCTTGGCAGCCGGCTCGGGCTCCTCCTCGACCACTTCCTCGACGACCTCCTCTTCCTCAACGGTCTCGGCGTCGTCCTTCTTGTTATCGCCGATGCCCTCACGCAGGTTCTTCACCGTCTTGCCCAGGGCGCTGCCCAGCTTGGGAAGGTTCTTCGGGCCGAAGATGAGCAGGATGACGGCCAGGATGATGAGGAGCTCGGGGACTCCCATTCCCAGGATTTTCATGTGTTTCCTCCATTGATACGAATGCCGGGGCAGGCGCCCCGACGTTGGGTCCGCCACGTAAGCGGGACGTTCGCCGCCGCCGAACGCAGCCTGCATAGGATAGCACAAGCTGCTATCGGTAGGAGGGCACGTCCGGCCAACATCACCTCTTCACGACACGACCGGCATGCGTCGGCGCAACGCGACGATTTCCCGATACCCCAAAAAAACTTCACGCACAGAGAGAAGTTTGTGGTAGTATATCCGTCGCTGCTTTAAGCGGCATCGGGATGTGGCTCAGCTTGGTAGAGCGCTGCGTTCGGGACGCAGAGGTCGCAGGTTCAAATCCTGTCATCCCGACCATCCGAATCTAACCCGTCGGCATTACCGGCGGGTTTTTTCGTTCCCCGATCTTCCAACCCCCTGCGCGTGGAGGCATCGATTTCCGGCACGTCCCTATCCAGCTGCTCCAAACGGGAAAGCGGCACCACCAGCGTGAGCACGGTGCCCTCCGACACCGCATCCCCCGCCTCGTCGTAAGCGACGACGCGCCAGAACTGCTTGACCCCACCTTTGCTGGCCGGCTCTTCCCTGTCGATGACGGCGACGCCGCGCACCATGCCGTGCGTAATGCTCTTGCGGTGGCTCACGTTCACGTTGATGCCGAAGGGGCGCTCGACCGCGGCGTCCGCGCGCGCGGCGGCGCCATAGCTTGCCGCCGATTCGAGCAGGGCCAGTGTCGCGCCGCCGTGCAGGAACCCCCACACCTGGCGGACCTTCTGGGTGACCGGCATCGTCAGCTCGACGCGATCGGGGGTGATCTCGGCGATCTCGATGCCGAGGGTATCCAACAACGTTTCAACCATGGACAAACCAACCTTCCATACGGGGAGATGCAGGATCTGGTGCCCGCGTGCAGCGCACAGGAAAACGGGGCTAGTCGCGTTCCTCGGCGGGACGATCGCCCGTGCGCTCTTCGATGACCTCGGTCTTGAGCGGGGTCACCTTCTGCTGGCTGAGCGTTGGGATATGGTAATCGGGAAGCTTGATACGGCGCTTGGCGCCCTCGTCGCCCCCAGACCGCTCCTGGACATCGGACAGCTCGCCTTTGCCCTTTTCCCCGCCGCGAAACGTCTTGGTTGCGTTGATGAGGATGGCACCGATGACGAACGGCATCCAGAACACGATGCCTCGATACACCAATCCGATGGCCATGCCGGCGGCGCTCGACTCGCCGAACGCGGTGAACGCCACCACCACCATAGCCTCGACCACCCCCACGCCCTGCGGGGTGATGGAGATCATGGCGAACAGCGTGGCAACCACGTAGCCGCATACCAAAGGCTCGATGCTGGTGACGCCGAACGCCACGCCAACCAGGCAGAAGCAGGAGAGCTCGCATATCGAGGCGACGATGGAGCAAGCGTAGGCCTCCAGCGCCGGCCGCGGGTTCTGCACGATGAGGCCCGCGGCATCCGAGAAGGAGGTGACCAGCCGACCCGCCCACGGCTTCAGCGGCTTTTTCTTGAAGCGCACCAGAACCGAGTTGATCAACCGCTCGATGGGACTGAGGATGCGCAGCACGACGGCGGGACGCTTGCGGCCGAGCACCATGACGAGGACCATGACGCTCACCAAGACGATCACCAGCATTCCCACCAAAAACCACAGGGGCGATAGGCCAACGGTGAGTGCCAGCATGATGAAGCCGATGATCATGATGGTGGCGAACGCGCCGTCGATGGTGATCTGCATCAGCAGCGCCGCCGAGGTGGCCTTACCCGCTTCGATGCCGCGCTTGCGCGCGTCGTTCACCACCAACGTGGTGCCGGCGAGGTTCAACGAAGGAGCGATGGTGTTCATGAAGAAAGTGCCGAACACCAAAGGTAACGTGGAACGGGGCTTCATGGTCTCGTTGACCGCCTTGAAGCAGTGCGAGTACGCGAAGCTCTGCGAAAGGTACTTGCCCAGTTGAGTGCAGATAGCAGCAACAAGAGGCAGCGTCGAGCCCTGCTTCATGGTCTCGGCAAGCTCGACGAGCTGATCGCCGCGCATGAACACCACCGCGCAGACGATGATGATCACCAGCCCGATCAGCAAAAGCCTGATGTTGCTTCCCTTCATAAACGCCTCCGGAACCTTCGCCTACAACGAGAACCCGTAAGCGTCGAGAACGCGCTTGGGAACCATGAAGCGCACGGTTTTGTTCGGGTCGACCATCTGGCTCACGCGCACGTCGCCACACAGGCTGAACAGCATGACCAGGCTGTCGGGACTTTGATCGGTGCGATCGGCGACGAGGTCGACCAGGCGATGCACCGCCCCATCGGCCGCCTCGTCGAGCGAGGGAGCCGAGAAGATGACGCCGAATTCGTCGGCGGTTTCGAGAAGCGGGGTATCGATCGAAAGTCCGGGCATGGCCGTGAGCGTGACCGTGGCGAAGCCCGCCGCCTCGGCGCCCGAGACGCTCACCTCGCCGTCTCCCATGACCGCATGCATGTCGCCGCAACCGAACAGCGCGCCGTCCACCGCCACGGGGAAATACAGCGTGGCGCCCTGCCCTATCTGGGTGGTGTCCATGTTGCCGCCGTGGGTGGAAGGGGTGCCGCAGTTGACAGGCTCGCCGGCAGGCGCCACGCCGATGACGCCGATCATGGGATCGATCGGCAAGCGCACCTTGCCGTCCCACACCAGCTCGTCGCCTTCGATGGCGCACAGGCGCGTGCTCCAGCATTCCAGCCGATCGCCGCACACGCCTTCATCCTTTCCGGTGCAGCAGGCAGCCTGGTCGTCCAGCTCGATGCGATCGATGCTCACCTTCAAGGCGCCGCCCGCGACCGCGCCCTCCACATAGACGGGACCGGTGGCGGGATTGATGGCGTCCCAATCAATGGAATCGAGCTCGTCTTCGGGCGTGCGCACCTGATTGCCGAAACAATCTTTGGTGCGAATGCGCACGGTGTCCCCCGAAGCGACGGTGAGCACCGGCTTCAGATCCTTCGAAAACGCATAGAAGATGGTATCGTCAGAAAGCTCATACATGTGAAAAGTCCCCCTTATACGCGCACGTCAAGCTGAACAGCGGCCGGAAAAACCGGCACGCTCGATTTTAGTGACGGAAATGGCGATGGCCCGTGAACACCATGGCGATGCCGTGCTCGTCGCACGCCTGGATGCTTTCGTCGTCGCGGATGGAACCGCCGGGTTGGATGATGGCCGTCACGCCGTAGCTCGCCAGCGTATCGATGTTGTCGCGGAACGGGAAGAACGCGTCGGAAGCAGCAACCAGGCCTTCCGCCGGAACACCCATGCGCTCGCAGGCCTCATGCGCGCGCTTGCAGGCAAGCTCCGCCGAATCCACACGGTTCGGCTGGCCCGGGCCCATGCCGATGCCGGCATGGTTCTTCGACACCAAGATGGCGTTGGACTTCACGCCTTTGCACACGCGCCACGCGAACAGCAGCTCATGCATCTCGCCGTCGGTGGGCTTGCGCTTGGTAGGCACCGTGAAGTCAGCGGGGTCCTCGGTTACGCGGTCGACGTTCTGCACCAGCATGCCTCCGTCAACGCTGCGGAACTCCACCGCCACCGGAGCGTCCACGCCGCCGGTGCGCAGCACGCGCACATTCTTCTTCTTCTGAAGCAGATCCAGCGCGCCCTGCTCGTAGCTAGGGGCGATGACAACCTCGATGAACTGCTTGTTCTCGTTGATGTGTTCGATCATCTCCTGCGTCACCTCGACGTTCGCGGCGATAATGCCGCCGAACGCGCTTTTCGGATCGCAGGCGAATGCCTTGTCGTAGGCATCGGCGACCGTTGCCGCCACGGCGGAGCCGCAGGGGTTCTGATGCTTCAGGATGACCACTGCCGGTTCGTCGAACTCGCGTACGAGCGACCAGCAGGCATCGGTGTCCAACAGGTTGTTGTAGGAGAGCTCCTTGCCGTTGAGCTGCTCGGCGTTCACCAGGCTATGCGGCTGGGCGAATTCGTCCAAGCGGTAGAACGCCGCCTTCTGATGCGGGTTCTCGCCGTAGCGCAGACCCTGCTGCTTCTCCAAATGCAGGTCAACGGTATCGGGCATCTCGTCGGGAAGGCCCGCACCCTCGCCCAGCTGACCCTCCAGCCAGCGAGCAATCGCGCCGTCGTAGGCGTTGGTGGTCTGGAACACCTTCAGCGCCAGCTTGCGACGGGTCTCAAGCGTGGTGGCGCCGTCGTTGGCGCGCATCTCCTCGAGGATGGCGTCGTAGCTCGCCGGATCGGTGACCACGGCGACCGACGCATGGTTCTTCGCCGCAGAGCGCAGCATGGAAGGGCCGCCGATGTCGATGTTTTCGATGCAGGTGTCGAAATCGGCGCCGCTCTCCACTGTCTTCTCGAAGGCGTAGAGGTTCACCACCACCATGTCGATCATCTGAATGCCGTGCTCGGCAGCCTCGGCCATGTGCTTGGGGTTGTCGCGCTTTGCCAGAAGGCCACCGTGCACCATGGGATGCAGCGTCTTCACGCGGCCATCCATCATCTCGGGGAATTTGGTCACCTCGTCGATGGGCGTGACGGGCACGCCGCCCTCGGCAATGGCGCGGGCGGTGCCGCCCGTCGAGATGATCTCGGCGCCGAACTCGTCGTGCAGCGCACGCGCGAACTCCACCACGCCCGTCTTGTCGGTGACCGACATCAGGACGCGCTTGATTTTAGGGTTATCCATGCTGATGCAAACCTCCTCGCACTTTACACGCATATACATACAGCTTACCAGCCTTGCGGGCGCAAATGCAGGTCGCACCTGCTAACCGCGCGAAAAACCCCTTCGCTTGGCGGGATGGCCTTGCATTTGCCGCCTGCCGCGCATTCGCATGGGGCGCTTCTTCGCGAGAAGCCCGCTACTCCCTTCCCAAGCTGGCTTCATGCCGCGCCCGCGCCTCGGCGCTGTAGCGCTGCCGATAGCGCACGTCCACCAGCTCGGCGACGATGGCGATAGCGAGCTCGGCGGGGGTCTTCGCGCCGAACTTCAAGCCGATGGGACGCTTCACGCGCAGCCAGTCCTCTTCGGTGCCGCCTTTGGCCAGCACCAGGTCGTGGACGGTGTCGTTTTTGCCCTTGCAGCCCATCATACCCACGTAATGCGCGCCGCGGGAGGTCGCCCACACGCAGCCTTCGGGATCGAACATGTGCCCGCGCGTGAGCACGCACACGTAGTCATCGGGCGAGCAGGAAAGGTCGGCCAACCCGTCAAAGCTGCCGCCCGGAAGCAGGATGCGATGCGCGTCGGGGAAACGCCCCTCATTGAGGTAGGCGGGATCGTAGTCCACCGCCGTCACCTCGAAGCCCACATGGACCGCAAGCGCCGCCACCTCGCTCGCAGCATCGGAAGCGCCGAGAAGCCACACACGCACGGCGTCGAACAGCGGCGCCGAAAGCCATGTGAGGCCCTCGAACTGCTCGTTGTGCATGCTCGGGCCGCGCGTGACGTCCTTCATCTGGAACTTATCGCGATCGGAATAAGCGCGCGAGGCCACGATCTCCTTCGCATCGTTGCAGAAGAATGCCAGGGGCTCGCCGTCAGCCGAACCGACCTCGCCGTACTTCTTCGTGACCTCGTTGTCGGTGTTGCGCTGCGCCTCGTCGGCGTCGTAGACGATCTTGAAGCCGATCCAGGCCAGGTCACCCTCGTCCAGAGCGCGCAGCGCACGCTCGAAGGTGGGGATGTCCGCGCTTGTCAGGTGATCGGCGATCACCTGGAGGTATTCGGGACCGACATGATCGTTGCCCTCGAGCGCCTTTGCCGAGAAGCAAGGGAAGTCGTCCGTCGACAGCTCGGGGCGGCGCCCCGCCCTCAAATCGGCGACGATGCCCTCCAGAACGGTTCTATCCATGGGAAGCCTCCTATTGTGCGATATGAACCTTGCGATCCGCGCCCACGCTCACGCGGCCTTCCGCCAGCCACCCCAGAACGCGCGGGTACAGCCTGTGCTCGACGGCATGGATGGCTGCTTCCAGATCGTCCGCCGTCCAACCCTCCTCCAAGCGCACGGGCTCCTGGGCGATGATTGGGCCCTTGTCGTAGTCTTCGTTGGCGAAATGCACCGTGACGCCGGTCACCTTCACGCCCGCATCGAACGCATCCTGGATGGCATGGGCGCCCTTGAACGAAGGCAGGAGCGCCGGATGCAGGTTGAGCACCCGGTCGGGGAACGCATCGAGCACGATGCGCGTGAGCTTGCGCATGTAGCCCGCCATCACCACGTACTCGGCGCCGGCATCGCGCAGCTCGTCCACGATGAGGCGGTCGGCCGCCTCGGGGTCGGCGTAGATCTGGCGGTTGAGCACCGTCACGGGGATGCCTGCCGCCTTCGCCCGCTCGATGCCGTAGGCGTCGGGGCGCGACGACACCGCCTTCACGACCTTCACCGCAAGGTTGCCCTTGCCGATCTCGTCGATGATCGCCTGCAGGTTGGTGCCGCTTCCCGACAGCAGCACGCCGATTTTCAACGCATCAGCCATGAACGCCTCCCTTTGGTCGCGCAGGCGGCTTATCCCGCGCTTGAGAACAATGCCTCCAGTATAGCGGACAAACCGCGCGCCGCCTGTCCGATTGGGCAGTCGGGCAGGCGGCCGACGTCGACAACCCTCCCCGTTGGGGCTAGCATACGGTCATACGCAAGAACGCGAAAACGAGGGGGCTCCCATGAAGAAGAAGGCGATCTGCGGCCTGTGCCAGGGCGCATGCGATGTGGTGGCGGACATCGAGGACGGACGCATCGTGAAGGTGCGCGCTGACAGGGAATCGCCCCGAGGGCGGGTGTGCCCCCGCGGCGCGCGCACGGCCGAGGCACTCTACGGGCCCCAGCGCATCCTGCACCCCATGGTGCGCACAGGCGAGCGCGGCGAAGGCAAGCTGAAGGAGGTGACCTGGGACGAGGCGCTCGATCGCGCTGCCGAGCTCATCAAGGGCGTGATCGACGCTCATGGGGCGCGCGCGTTCGCCACGTACTTCGGTCGCGGCATCCTAGGCACGCCGGTCGCCCGCATGCAGAAGGGCAAGGAAGCCTTCGCCGGCCGCCTGGGCTCGCCCAACGACGCATCGTGCTCGTCCATCTGCAACCTCGCCGCCAATACCATCGTCCCCCAGACCACGTTTGGCCTGGCCACGCGTCAGATGCTCTTCGACATCGAACATGCCGACGTCATCGTGTGCTGGGGCAAGAACCCCGCCAGCGACGAAGGACCGCGCATCCTGCTCAAGCGCATCAAGGCCGCACAGGAGCGCGGCGCGAAGCTCATCGTGGTGGATCCGCGCCAGACCGGCATCGGCGAGCTAGCCGATTGGTGGGTGCCGGTACGCCCCGGATCGGACGGCGCGCTGGCGCTGGCGCTGTTGAAAGAGATCATCGCCGATGGCGCCTACGACAAGGGCTTCGTCCGCGACTTCACGCGCGGCTTCGACAAACTCGCCTGCTATCTCGAATCGCTCGATTCGGCAACGCTTTCGGCGCAATGCGGCATCCCCCAAAACGACATCCGCAAGCTTGCGGGCATCCTCGCATCCACCACGCGCGTACCGCTGGTGTTCTACACCGGCATCGAATATCAAGCGTCCGCACTGCAGAACGCGCGCGCCATCTGGGTGCTGTGGGCCATCACCGGCAAGCTGGATGCGGAAGGCGGCGTGTTCTTCCGCATGAAGGGCGTGAAGGAGTTCCCTGCCCACCGCATCGCCGAAGGGGCAGAGGAGCCGTTCGGGGCGCGCGAATTTCCCCTGTTCTACCGCTACATAGGCCAAGCCGACCTTATCCGCTTCCCCCACGCGGTGCTCGACGACGACCCCTACCCGGTGCGCGGGCTGCTGGTGACCGGCGGATCCCCCGCCACCACCTTCCCCGACAGCGCCGCTTGGAAACGGGCGTATGGGAAGCTGGACTGCCTGATCGCCATCGACCGCTTCTTCACCGAGGAATGCCGCTGGGCCGATGTGGTGCTGCCGGCGGCATCGCTGTTCGAGACGCCGCGCTTGGCATGGGGCCCCGAGGGCGCGTTCGTGCGCGGCCCCGTGGTGGAACCTGCCGGCGAAGCGCGCAACGACGTGCTGATCATGGCGGGCATCGCCCAGAGGCTCGGAACCGACGAGGGCCTGCCGCACAGCGACGCCGAGCTGCGGGAGTGGATGGTGGCAGGAGCCGCGACGCCCTACACCGACATGTGGACGAGCACCGTGCCCGACGACGCCGAGTTCCGCAAGTACACCGCAGGAACGCTGCGCGCCGACGGGCAGCCGGGCTTTCCCACCCCTTCCGGCAAGTTCGAGATCGCGTCGACGATTCTAGGGGAATACGGCATGGAGCCGTTGCCGAAATACACCGATATCCGCGCTTTCACCGGGCAGTCTGAGGCGGAATGGCCGTTCCTTCTTTCCACCGGCGCGCGCGACGATGCGCGCATGGGGGCGTTCGGCGCGAACATCCCCGGCATCGCAGATCTCGACAGCCCGCATGCCGAGATCTGCGCTGAGGACGCTGCAGCGCTGGGCATCGCCGATGAGGATAAGGTGCGCGTGAGCACCGCCTACGGCAGCCTGGAGCTTCCCGCCCGCATCGCCCCGGTGGCGAAAGGCGCGGTGCACCTGCCCCACGGCGGCGGCAGCTCCTACATGCCGCCCGCCTGGCGCGATGGCAACTGCAACGACCTGGCGAGCCTGGACGCTGTCGACCCCGAAACCGGCTTCGCGCTCATAAAGACGCTGCCCTGCAAGGTGGAGAAGCTCGGCTAGCAGCCCTGCATCCTGTCCGCAAAGGAAAAGCCCGCAGACGCGGGCTTTTCCTTCCAATGCGGTAGTTGGTACGACGCGTTACGCGTATTGCACGACACCGGTGCCGGGCACGACCTTGCCCACGACCGTCGGATCCTCGCCCGCGTCGCGCAGGTTGCCCATGACGGTGTCGAGCTGCGCCGGGTCGACCAGCAGGATCATGCCCAAGCCCATGTTGAAGGTCTTGCGCGCCTCCTCATCGCTGAGACCGGCCGCCTCGCAGCCCAGTTGAATGACCGTCGGCACCTCCCACGTGCCGGGTTCCACCACCGCGTCGAGCGTGGCGGGCAGCGCGCGGTTGAGGTTCTCGGTGATGCCGCCGCCCGTGATGTGCGCGAGCGCATGCACCGCGCCAGGCAACGCGCGCAGGCACCCCAGCACCGGTTTCACGTAGATGCGCGTGGGGGCAAGAAGGGCCTCGCCGAGGGGACGGCCGTCCAGCGCGTCGCAGGGCTGCTGCAGCTCCTCGGCGGTCTTGCCCTCCACCAGCACGCGGCGCACCAGAGAATAGCCGTTGGAATGGAAGCCGCTGGACTTCAGGCCCACCAGCACATCGCCCTCGCGGACGTTGTCGGGGCCGATCATCTTCGGGCGGTCGACCACGCCCACCGTGAAGCCGGACAGATCGTAATCGTCGGGCTCCATCACGCCGGGATGCTCGGCCATCTCGCCGCCGATAAGCGCACAGCCTGCCTGGCGGCAGCCGTCGGCGATGCCGCCCACCACCTGCGCCACATGCTCGCGGCGCAGCTTGCCGATGGCGATGTAATCCAGGAAGAACAGCGGCTCGGCACCGCAGGCCAGGATATCGTTCACGCACATGGCGACCAAATCGACGCCCACCGTGTCGTGAGCCCCCAGCAGCTGCGCCAGCTTGAGCTTGGTGCCCACGCCGTCGGTGCCCGAGATCATGATGGGGTCTTCCATATCCTTGAAGGACGCGGCCGAGAACAACCCGCCGAACCCGCCGATGTCGCCGATGACCTCTGGGCGGTAGGTGGAATGCACGGCATCCTTGATAGCGTCGACCGCTGCCGCGCCTTCCTCGATATCAACGCCCGCCTGGGCATACGTCATGTGCTTATCCATTTGGAAAACCTTTCCCGAAGGTGACTGACATGGGTCCATTATACGTTGGCGCGCCTGCTAGCGCTCGAGCTTGTAGAGCTCCTCCCGCCATTTCGGCGAGACCTCGCCGGGGGCGAAGAAGCTGCGTTGGCGCATGGACTCGGGGATGTCCACCACGTAATTGCCGGTGAAGCATGCATCGCAGAACCCGGGATGGTCGGCACTCACCGCCTCGTAGAGGCCCTCGAGGGAAATGTAGGCGAGCGAATCGGCGCCGATCCAGCGGCGCTGCTCGTCGAGCGTGAGGTTGGCGGAGATGAGCTGGTCTTGGGTATCGGTATCGATACCATAGAAGCACGGCCACTTCACCTCGGGCGACACGATACGCAGGTGCACTTCGGCGGCGCCTGCGTCGCGCAGCATCTGGACCAGTTTCTTGGACGTGTTGCCGCGCACGATGCTGTCGTCGATGACCACCAAGCGCTTGCCGCGGATGACCGAGGGCAGCGGGTTGAGCTTCAGGCGGATGCCCAGCTGGCGCATGGCCTGCGTGGGCTGGATGAACGTGCGCCCGACATAGCGGTTCTTCACGATGCCGTCGGAATACGGGATGCCGCTTTCGTCGGCGAAGCCCATGGCGCCCGGGACGCCCGAATCAGGGACGCCCAGCACCAGATCGGCATCGGCCGGCGCCTCGCGGGCGAGGATGCGGCCCATGGCACGACGCGCCTGGTACACGCTGCGGCCGTCCATCACAGAATCGGGGCGCGCGAAGTACACGTACTCGAAAATACACGCTGCGCGCTTGCGGGCGGGCACCGCCTGCTCGCTGAAGACGCCCTCTTTGTTGAAGCGGACCATCTCGCCCGGCTCGACGTCGCGCACGTACTCGGCGCCCACGATGTCGAGCCCGCAAGTCTCCGACGACACCACCCAGCCGCGATCGTCGGGCAGCTTGCCGATGACCAACGGGCGAATGCCGTTGGGATCGCGGAAGGCGTACAACGAATCGGGACTGGCGAGCACCATGGCGTAGGCGCCCTCCAGCTGCTCCATGACGCCGCGGATGCC
Source organism: Eggerthellaceae bacterium (assembly GCA_036306585.1). Taxonomy (GTDB): domain Bacteria; phylum Actinomycetota; class Coriobacteriia; order Coriobacteriales; family Eggerthellaceae; genus Aphodovivens. Next base: position 30,862 of record JAXJZF010000002.1, on the reverse strand, counting down.
GTCGCGCAAATGATGCGTCTCGCGCGTGATCTTGCCGATGAGTTTGGCGGCGACTTCGGAATCGGTGCCGGCGCGCAGATGCTCGCCCGCCTCGATCAAACGGGCGCGGATGGCGTTGGTGTTCACCAGCGTGCCGTTGTGGGCCAGCGCGATGAGCACCTCGTCGATGGCAGAGATATGCGGCTGCGCCGCCTCCCACGATCCGCCGCCGCTCGTGGAGTAGCGCGCGTGGCCCACGGCCACGAAGCCTTCCAAGGCGGCGAGGCTCGCCTCGTCGAACACCTGGGTGACCAGGCCGAGATCCTTGGTGACCATGATGGTCTCGCCGTCGCCGGCGGCGATGCCGGCGCTCTCCTGCCCGCGATGCTGCAGCGCCTGCAGGCCGAAGCAGGTCATGCGGGCGACGTCCTCGCCCGGCGCGAACACGCCGAAGACGGCGCACTCTTCTTCCAAACGGTCGGGGCGCTCCCCCGGAAACACAGAAGTGCTCATGCAGCTGCCAACTCCTCCGCGGCACCCGTCACGGCGTCCGCCGCCTCCTGTGCCGTCTGCTCGTCTTCCTCCCCTTGCGCCGCGCCGTCACCTGCCGCATGCTGGCCCGGCACGGTGGTTTCCTCCACATACGAGTACAGGACATAGCGCCCATCGGTGGGCAGGCTGTCGCAGGTCACGAATGCGAAGGAATGGTCGATGCTCTCGGCCGAGGGGCTATCGCCCTCCGGCTGAACGACCGATCGGTCGATTTTATCTTGGATGTAGGCGGTGCGCTCCGCCTCGTCGGCGAACGAGACCTGTGCCAGAGGGTCGTCCGCGGCGCAATGCACCAACGAGAACGTGCGCAACTTGTAATTGCCCTCGGGCGTGAGCAGGTACACGGTCCGGTTCTCGTTGAACTTCGCCTGGTCGGTGAGCTGCGCGATCAAGGCGAACATCGAGCCGTTACGCATATGATGCCCGTAGATGATGTTGTTGGCGTCCTTCAGGTCCGCCGAATTTGCCGCCTGCAGGAAGATGGTGCCGAACGTGGCGCCCCACCCTCTTTGGCCGTTGAAGTCGTACTGCAGGTAGTGATCGTCGTTGTCGGTATGCACGATGGGGTAGTTCACCATGGTGCCGGGGATGTACACCCAGCCCACCACGTCGGGGTTGATGGCACGTAGCGCATCCCAATCCACCGTGATGTCGGCCAAAGGCGCCGATTCGATGTCGACGGGCGCCTCGAAGGCTTCCTCGGCAATCTTGTCGTAGCCATCCTGGGCCTGCCAATAGGAGAAGATCAGGACACCGAGCGCCACAAGCGCGGCCACCAAGACGACGAGTGCGACCCAAAACACCACGCGCCAGGGGCCGCGACCGCCTTTCTTACCTCGTTTGCGGGCGCCCGTTGGATCGACGGGACGGTACCCGGATCCGTCATCCACCCGACGGTATGCGGCGGCAGGGTCGGCGGAGGCGCCTGCAACGGGGAGGTCAATCGGAGGGATGACCTGCCTGCGCCTTTCGGAAGGCCGTGAGGCGGGCATGGCGGCACCGCCGAGGCGCGACGGTGCGCCCTGCCGCTCCGCCGCGTGGCGCCCTCGCGGCGCGCCCGCACGGCGACCGCCCATGCCGCCTTCGTCTCGCCGATGATATTCAGCCACAGGCATCCTTTCCCCAGCAGCCCTGCCGACTGCCCCCATCAGAACCGGTCGTTGCTTGCATTGTATGCAGAAAGCCCTGCAAAAGGGCATGAAAACAGAAAAACCGCCCGAAAAGAGCTCGGGCGGTCTCACGCAAAGCGGGCTTAGCCTACTTCTTCTTCATCTCGTCGATGAAGCCCTTCACGATGAAGGCGACGATGATGATGACAATGATGGCCACGATGACCGGAATGGTCCATCCAGGTAGAAAGCTAAAGTCCATTGCTGCATCCTTTGTACTAGCGCGCGGGCATGCGCGCGGTGCATTCGCCCATTACGCAGAAATGATACCGCTATCGTCAGAGGAGCGCAAGCGAGCCTCAAGGGCATCGGCGACCGAGGAAACCACCTCGATGCGCGCCGCCTTCTTGTCGTCGCCGGCCACCACGATCCACGGCGCGAACGGCGTGGAGGTGAGTTTGATCATGTCCTGCGCGGCGGCGAGGTACTGCGGGCGCTTCGCGCGGTTGCGCCAGTCCTCCGAGGTTATCTTCCAGCGTTTCGCCGGATTGTCCTCGCGCTCGCGGAAGCGGCGCAGCTGCTCCTCGGGGCTCACGTCGATCCAGAACTTCAGCAGGATGGCGCCCCAACGCGCCAGCTCGCGTTCAAAGTCGTTGATCTCGTCGTAGGCGCGCCCCCACTCAGCGGGCGTTGCGAAGCCCTCGATGCGCTCCACCAGCACGCGCCCGTACCAGCTGCGATCGTAGATGCCCACATGGCCGGCCTTCGGCAGACGCGTCCAATAGCGCCACAGGTGCGGGTGCAGAAGCTCGGGACGCGTGGGCGCGGGGCTGGGGAAGATGGTGTAGGCGCGCGCGTCGAGCGCCTGGGCCACGCGCTTGATGGCACCGCCCTTGCCCGCCGCGTCCCATCCTTCGAACAGGACGATGAGAGGAATGCGCTTGCGGTACATCTCGAGCTCCAGGCGGTACAGGCGCTTCTGCTCGGCTTTCAGGCGCTTCTTGTACTCCCCCTCGTCCATGGGGACAGACGGCTCGTACTTCTTGGGAAGCGCCGCCGGATCATCCACCAGCACGAAGCGGGATGCGGCGGGAGCCTGGGAATGCTGCAGCTTCGCCTGGACCTCGGAAGCCGCGACGGCATCGAGGTCGTCGGCGGGGTCGGGCGTGTGGGGGAACCCGTCGGGGGCGAACCCGGCGCCGGCAGCCGCCGCCTCGGCATCGCCCTTCGCGCCGCCTGCCGACACCTCGGCAAGCGACTTGTCGGAATTGACAGCCGCCGCTTCCGCAGCCGCCTTGGCGTCGGCGTCCTCAGGAGCGTCGAGCGCGCGCTCGAGCGCCTCGCACAGCGTCTCGGCGATCTTGAGATTAGCCGAGCGCTTCTCCTCGCCGTTGATGAGCGTCCAGGGGGCGAAGCTGAAATCGCTGCGGGAGATCAGGCGATCGTAGAGACGGTACGCGTGCGGGTAGTCCGCCGCGCTCGCCAGCTTGCTCTCGCTCACGCGCCAACGCGTGGCAGGATCGTCGTAGAGGCGCTCCAGGCGGCGGCGCTGCGCCTTCTCCCGCACGTGCACGAAGAACTTCACCAGCACGTAGCCGTCATTGACCAGCTGGCGCTCAAATTCCGCCGCCGATTCCACCGCCGAATCGATTGAGCGCACGCGGCGCTCTTCGCGGGCCGATGCCGCGGCGCGGGCGGCGCGGGCCTTCTTGCCCTTGCCCCTTCCCCCGTCGCGCTTGCCATCATGGCCTTCGCCCTCATCGTCATGCTCGGTCATCTCGGTGACCATCATTCGCTCGACCGACGACGAATACCAGCCGCGATCGTAGAAAGTAATGGTGCCACGCTCCCCCAGCGACTTCCAGAACTGCTGCATGGGCGGGAAGAAATCCTGCACGCCCCAGGGGGCGCCCGGGAAGCTGCGCACCGCGTTCAGGTCGAGGTCAGATGTGACGTGCACGCTGGTGGCGCGAGCGTCCAGGCGGTACATCAGATCGGAGATGCGGCTGCCCTTCCCGGCGCCGTTCCACCCCTCGAACAGCACGACCAGCCCGATATGATCGGCGCGGGCGCGCTGCTGAAGCGCGGTCAGGCGCTGCATCAGCTCGCTGCGGCGGGCCTTGTAGGTCTCCTTATCGGGAGCCTCCACGGTGAAATCGACGGTTTCCAGCATGCGCGCATCCCCTTTCCCCAGCGCGCGGCGCCCGATACGAAGCGGCATGCCATGCTGCCCGCACTCCCCTTCGCGGCGCCCCGCGAGCGATTTGCGACAATTTGATATTCTACCACGCCCTAAACCCGCCTCAGTCTTCAAAGGCCTCCCCGCCTGCGGGGTCGGGATGCCGTCTGCCGCGCCATCGGCGCAGCTCGGCGCCGCTTTTGTAAAATGAACGTCAAAAGGGGCGCCGAGAGCACCCCTTTGCCCGCAGCGAAGCTCTACAATGGCGCGGTGAGTCGTCGGCGATGCACCTTCCGAGGCGCCTTCGCCCGTCGGAAGGAATCGTTTCATGCCCAACTACGCCGTCATCGACCTTGGATCCAACTCTGTGCGCCTTGTGGTCTACGAGGTGCGCAACGACAAGAAGCGCACCTACACCCCCAAGGATTTCCGCAGCCTTATCAACGACAAGGTGATGGCGGGCCTGGCGGCCTACGTCGACGAAGACGGGTTGTTCACCAAGGCGGGCATCAAGCGGGCGGTCGGCGTCCTGAAAGGACATCTGAAGCGCTCGCGCTATTTCGAGTGCAAACGCATCGACTGCTTCGCCACCGCGGTGCTGCGCAACGCTTCCAACAGCGCTGAGGCGATCGTCGCCATCGAAGAGGAAATCGGGCTGCCCATCAACCTGCTGTCGGCGCGCGACGAGGCGCACTTGGGGTTCGTAGGCGCCACCTGCGACCGCGAGATCAAGCGCGGCACGCTCATTGACATCGGCGGCGGCTCCACCGAGCTCACCCGCATCGAGGACGGCGTCGAGCGCGCCAACGTCAGCATCGGGCAGGGCTCGCTTTCCTCCTATGCGCGCTTCGTGAAGGACATCCTGCCCACCCCCGACGAGGCGCTTGCCATCCGCGCGGCGTTCATAAAGCTTCTGGATGCGCTGCCCGAGCGCGACGCCTTCGAAGCGCCCGTGCTCTACGGTATCGGCGGCACCGTGCGCGCCGCGTCGAAGATGTACGCGCAGACCCATGGCGAGGGCGTGCGGCCGAAAACCCTCACGCCAGCGCAGGTGGACGGCATCCTGAGAATGCGCCGCAGCGACGCGTCCGCCTTCGCGCACAGCGCCTTGAAAGCGTCCGCCGAGCGTATCCACACCCTCACGCCGGGCTGCGTCATTTTAGAGGCGCTGCTTTCCACCCTCGGCGCGCAGAAGCTCGAGATCTGCAAGCACGGCATCCGCGAAGGCTATCTGATCGAGCGGATGCTCAGCTAGCAGCCTTCCGCCGTTCACCGGGCGCGCATCGAGCCCCGCGACGGCGGCCTCCGACCGGGCGCTCGGTGCCCCCACGCCTGACCTCGATTTGATATTCGACCATGTTTTACATGGTATTCTGTACTAGTGCGCATTTTTCCTTGATCCTGATGAAAGGGGTATCCATGGGCGATCAAGAAACCCTTCATAGCCGTCCAACCACTAGCTATCGCAAGGAGGGGTATCCGCCCTACCTCCAGAACCGCGAGCTTTCCTGGCTCATGTTCAACGAGCGCGTGCTCGACCAGGGTTCCGATGAGACCGTCCCCCTGCTTGAGCGTTGGAACTTCGTCTCCATCTTCTGGAGCAACCTCCAGGAGTTCTTCATGGTGCGCGTGGGCAGCCTGACCGACCTGTCCCTGGCGAAGAAGGAGATCGTCGACTCGAAGTCGGGCATGACGCCCGCCGAGCAGATCGGCGCTATCCACGAGCGTTGCCACGAGCTGTACCCCATCCAGGAGCGCGTCTATGAGAAGATCCGCGCCGACCTGATGAAGGAAGGCGTGCGCCACCTGCGCCCCGAGGACCTCGACGACGAGCAGCGCGGCTATCTGGACGACTACTTCCAGGTCAATGTCATGCCGTTCCTTTCGCCACAGATCATCAACTCGCGTCACCCCTTCCCCCACTTGGAAAACGGCGCCCTATACGTGGTGGTGCGCCTGAACGAAGAGGCCGACGCCGGCAAGGGCAAGAAGAAGAAGGGCGACAAGGGCGATAAAGCCGACAAGGCGGCGAAGAACGTCGGTGCCGAGGGCGTGCTGATGGGCCTCATCCCCATGCCGCGCCAGGCGCAGCGCGTGATCAAACTACCCGGCGAGGGCTTCCAGTTCATCCTGCTCGAACATGTCATCGAAATGTGCGCCTCGCAGGTGTTCAGCATGTACACGCTCAAGCACACCAACGTCATCTGCGTCACCCGCAACGCCGACCTCGACGCCTCCGAAGGCGCCGACGAGGCCGATGACGATTACCGCGAGCACATGAAGCGCATCCTCAAGCGCCGCGGCCGTCTGGCCCCCGTGCGCCTGGAATGCGAGCGCCCGCTGTCCGACACGCTGAACAAGCTGCTGCTAAAGCGTCTGAACCTCAAGCCGCACCAGACCTACGTGACCACCGTGCCGCTGGACCTCAGCTACACCTGGGGTTTGGGCTCGATGGTGCCCAAGGACCTGCGCAACCGCCTGACCCCGGTGCCCTTCACACCGCAATGGCCTGCCAGCCTGAAGCGCAACCGCTCCATCATCGAGCAGGTGAGCGAGCACGACGTGCTGCTGTCCTATCCTTACGAGAGCATGGACGCCTTCGTTCAGCTGCTGCGCGAGGCCTCCGAGGATCCGGCGGTCATCTCCATCAAAATCACGCTGTACCGCCTGGCAAGCCAGTCGCATTTGGCCGAGGCGCTCATCCACGCCGCCGAGAGCGGCAAGCAGGTGACCGCTTTGTTCGAGCTACGCGCCCGCTTCGACGAGAGCAACAACATCGAGTGGTCGCAGCGCTTCGAGGAAGCCGGCTGCAACGTCATCTACGGTTTCCGCGACTACAAGGTGCACAGCAAGATCTGCTGCATCACGCGCCAGACCGCCGATGGACTGCAGTACATCACCCAGCTGGGCACCGGCAACTACAACGAGAAGACGGCGAAGCTCTACACCGACCTGTCCTACATCACCTCCAACGAGGCGTTCGGCCGCGACGCCACCGACTTCTTCCGCAACATGGCGCTTGAGAACGCATCGGACGACTACGACATCCTGTGGGTGGCGCCGCTGCAGATCAAGCCCTACATCATCACCGGCATCGACAAGCAGATCGAACTGGCGAAGAAGGGCGAGCCATGCGGGCTGATGTTCAAGACCAACTCCATCACCGACCGCGCCATCATCGACAAGTTGGCCGAGGCCTCCCAGGCGGGCGTCCCCGTCACGCTGCTAGTGCGCGGCATCAGCTGCATCGTCCCCGATGTGAAGGGCTACACCGACAATGTGCGCGTGGTTTCCATCGTCGGGCGCTTGCTGGAGCACAGCCGCATCTACGGCTTCGGCCCGCGCGAGACCATGCGCGTGTACCTTTCCAGCGCCGATCTCATGACCCGCAACATGGACAAGCGCGTGGAGATCGCCTGGCCCATCCTCAACGAGGAGCTGCGCAAGAAGGTGATCGGCTATTTCGAGACCTGCATGACCGACACCGCCAAACTGCGCGAGCTGCTGCCCGATGGCACCTATACGCCGCTACGCACGTTCGTGCAGGAAGGCGAGAAGCCCTTCGACTCGCAGGAGCATCTCATCAAGCAGGCGCAGGTCGCCCACGCCGCCGCGGTGCGCGAGGAAGCCGAGCGCGGATCGAACCGCCGCCCCAGCGTCGAGCGCATCGATCGCGAGCAGGTGGAAAAGGCCGTGGAGGCGAAGATCGCCGAGGGCACCGCAGCCCAAGCGGCACCGCAGCCCAAGCCGGAGCCCACCGCCCAACCGACTCCGGCAGCGCAGTCCGCGCCCGCACCCGAGCCTAAGCCGTCCCCGGCGGTGGCCATCCAGCCTGCGCCCCTCTCGTCGGCGCCGCATGCCCATCGCAAGGGCGGCGTGCTCTCCGGCGTGCTGCACGCGCTGTTCGGAAAGAGCTCCCGCCGCTAAGCGGGAACCTTCGGCTACAGGAAAGGCCGCTCATCGAGCGGCCTTTTTCATTATCGGGACCAAGCGCATGCCGGCGTTCCCAATCCAGCATGCCAGCCGTCGCCCGACTAGTCGGTCAGAAATTCTTCGAGCAGATCGTCATCGGAAGGGTCGTCGAGCTTGGCGAGCTGCGCCCGGCATGCCCGCATCCGCTCGCGCAGCGCGTCGATGCGACGCCGCGCCGCCTCGCGATCCTTACGGCTCCGAGCGCTCTCCTCTGCAGCTTCCGCTTCACGACGCTCCTCGCGCAGATATGCAAGCTCTTCCTCGGTATCCGCCCTGTCCGCCTCATGCCGCTCGAGATAGGCTTTCGCCAGATCGGCGCGATGCGATTCCTTCACGTATCCATACCGCCCGATGACCTCTTGCGGAAACGCATCGGGGAAACGCCATTTCAGATCCTCGGGGATCTCGTCGAAATCCAGCTGGTCGCAGCCATCGAAGACATCGCGCTCCATCTGCTCGACGGTTTCGGGAATCCGAACGTGCTTGAGGCGGCAGCATGAAGCGAACGCCTCTCGCCCGATCGCCTTCAGCGTGTCGGGGAACTGCAGCGTTTCCAGCGAACCGCACGAAGCGAACGCGCGCGGCCCTATCTCCTCCAGTCGCTCAAAAGGCCCGATGGCGGCAAGCCCCTTGCACAAGGCGAACGCGCGGCCTCCCAGCTGCACCAACTGGGAGACGCCTCCCACGTTCTGCAGGTTATGGCAGCCCAGAAACGCCGCATCGGGAAGAACGGCCAAACTCTCGGGCAGCGTCACGGCGCGCAGCGAGCGGCAATGCTCGAACGTATGGGGTCCCATGATCTCCAAGTTGGGCGAGAACGACACGTTTGACAGCATGCGGCACCCCGCGAACGCACGATTCCCCACCGATTCGACGGATGCGGACATAACGACCTCGGTGATGCCCGCCTGCTTGCTGAAGGCGGAGTCACCCACCGATGTGCAGCCTTCGGGGATGTGCACGCAAGTCTCCCCTTCCTCGGGATGAAATCCGGTCAGCTCCAGATAGAACACATGCGTTCCTTTCCTTGCAGGGCGCCAGCCCCTCTTGCAAAGAAGGCGAGGTTTCCGCCCTCGCCTTCCGCCTTGGTTCAAATGCCCTAGCCTTCGCGTTCAACCACTTCGGCGATCGCCTTGGCGTGGACGTCGGCGTCTTCTTGATTCAACGCCTCCACCATCACGCGCACCACTGGCTCGGTGCCCGAGGGGCGCAGCAGCACGCGCCCGTTCTCGCCCAGTGTCGCCTCCGCGGCAGCCACCGCTTCTTTCACGGCAGGCTTCTCGCTGACGGCGTGCTTGTCAGCCACCCGGACGTTGATGAGCGTCTGCGGGAAGCGCGTCATCACCTTCACCGCTTCGGAAACGCTTTTTCCAGCGCGCTTCACCGCCGCCAGGAACTGCACGGCGGTCATGAGGCCGTCGCCGGTGGAGTTGTGGTCAAGCAGGATCATATGGCCCGACTGCTCGCCGCCGATGGCGTAGCCCTTCGCGCGCATTTCCTCCAGCACGTAGCGGTCGCCCACCTTGGTTTGTACGACGTCGATGCCATGGTCGCGCATGGCGTGCACGAAGCCCAGGTTGCACATCACGGTGCTCACCGCGGTGTTGCCGCGCAGAAGCCCGCGCTCCTTCATGTCCAGGGCGCAGACCGCCTCCACCACGTCGCCGTCGATCTCCTCGCCCTCGGGGGTCATCAGCATCACGCGGTCGGCGTCGCCGTCATGAGCGATGCCGACGTCCGCGCCGGTTTCCTCCATGAGCTCGCGCAGCGGCTCGAGATGGGTGGAACCGCAGTTGACGTTGATGTCGGTACCGTCGTAGTCGTCGTTGATCACGATGACCTCGGCGCCCAGGCGGCGCAGCGCCGTGGGGCTGGTGAGCGAGGAGGCGCCATGGCCAGTGTCCAACGCGACGGTCATGCCGGCAAAATCGATCCCCTGCTCGCGGATGGAGCGCACCGCATGCTCGATGTACATCTCGCACGCTTCCTCAACCTCCACCGCGACGCCCAACTCGGGACCGCTGGGCATGGCTGCGTCTTCGTCGCCTGCCTCGCGGGCACGCTGCACCATGCCTTCCAAACCACCGTTCTTGATGAACGATTCGATCTCGTCTTCAGTGGCATCGGGCAGCTTGAAGCCCTGCGCGTCGAACAGCTTAATGCCGTTGTACTCCGGCGGGTTATGTGACGCAGAGATGACCGCACCGCCTGCAGCGTTAAGCTCGCGCACCAAAAGCGCAACGGCGGGCGTCGGGATGACCCCGGTCAAAAGCGCGGTTCCGCCGGCGCTGGTGATACCGGCGATCATAGCGGCTTCCAGCATGTCACCGGAAAGGCGCGTGTCCTTGCCCACCACGATCGACTTGCCCATGAAGGTGGCGGCAGCCTGACCGAGGCGATACGCCAGCTCGCAAGTGAGCTCAGTATTCGCAACCCCCCGAACGCCATCCGTTCCGAAAAGCCGTGCCATGCTACTTCCCTCTCTCTATGTATTCCTGCTTGAGCAGCGCCGCGCCTTGCGGACGCTCAGATTCGGTCATGCGGCTGTTGAGCTCCGCCGCGAATTCATCCTGACCGATGCCGAATCGCTCCAGCACCACCATCAGGTGGTACACCACATCGGCCGCTTCGTAGCGCAAGTGGTTCACCGCGTCGTCGTAGTCGGGTGAAAGCGCCACTGAAAGCGTGTCGGCCTCGGGTGACACCGCCAAGGCAGCGGCGATGGATGAAGCTGCCTGGGATTCGACATCCTTCGCCGCCAACCCCACCTCGACCGCCTCTTCGGCAACCTTCTTCAGCACCTTGTCCAGCGGGCCGGTAAGCAGCCGGTGGGTGTAGCTTTCATCGCCGGCATCGCGGCGCGCGGCGATGGTGCAGGCAAGCGCCTCCATCGTAGCCCCGATCTGCGAGGACGGGGCCTCCTCCCCTTCGGGGACATAGGTCTTGTTCGTCATGGGTTGAAACCCCTTCGATCCATCCCGCTGCGGCGTACGCAGCCAGGCTTCGTCAACGTGAACGAAAGAGGGGCGCAACCAGCGCCCCTCTCCCTTTGCGGCTAGAGGTTATTCCTCCTCGCTGCCTGCAGTATCTTCCGCAGTTTCATCTGCCATGCTGGAAGCCTCTTCGTCTTCCTTGCTGGTCAAGCCGAAGCCCAGGGCGCCGACCGAGCCCAGCAGCGCGTCGAGCTCCTCGATGTTGCGCTGATAGGAGCGCGGCGGCAAGGCCTCGCCCAGCATCTCCTCGCCATCGGTGTTGAAGGTGGGCGGCTCGTCGCCGCCGATGAGGATGTTATCATCGGGGCTGAACACCATGTCGAGCAGCTGGCTCATGTCATCGCTGGAAGCCGACAGGTCGTCTTCAATCACGCGGGACAAGCCATGCTCGGCCAAGCCCTCCTTCAGCTCCTCGATGGCCTTCGCGCCGATGCCCTCGATGCGCAGCAGATCCTCCTCGGTGTGGCCCACCAGGTCGGCGACCGTCTCGATGCCGGCTTCGCTGAACTTGTTGGCCCAACGCTGGGAAACTCCCAGGTCGTCGAAGATGTACAGGCGAGCTTCCTCGTCGGTCAGCTGCGGGCCGCGATGACCCAGCGACATGCCGCCGTAATAGCCGCCGTACGAGCCGCCCATGTTCAGGTAGCCATCGCCGTCAAGCGACCAATCCTGCGGCTGGGGCAACAGGTCCTCGATGTCGCGCAGCGCGTCGGGAGCATACTCGGGAAGCTGCTCGCCGTCCACATGATCCTCGATCGGATGGCCCTTGTAGGTGAGAGACACATCGTGGTAGCGCTTCAGGCCGGTGCCCGCAGGAATGGGCTTGCCGATGATGACGTTCTCCTTCAAGCCGACCAGGTGATCGGTCTTGCCCTCGATGGCGGCATCGGTGAGCACCTTGGTGGTCTCCTGGAACGACGCGGCGGACAGCCACGAGTCGGTAGCCAGGGATGCCTTGGTGATGCCCAGCAGCAGCGGTTGGCCGATCGGCGGGTTCTTGCCTTCCGCGATGAGCTCGTTTGCCACGTTCTCGAACTCGAAGCGATTCACCTGACGGCCCGGCAGGAAGTCGGAGTCGCCGGAGTCGAGCACGGCAACTTTGCGCAGCATCTGGCGCGCGATGACCTCGATGTGCTTGTCGTTGATGTCCACGCCCTGGCTGACGTACACGCCCTGCACCTGGCTGACGATGTAGCGCAGCGTGGTGTTGGGATCGGTCAGGCGCAGCAGGTCGTGCGGGTTCACAGAACCCTTGGTGAGCTGCTGGCCCACGCGCACCTCGCAACCGTCGGTCACGCCGGGCAGCATCTGCGCACGCGGCGAGATGGCGTACTCACGGTAGTTGCCCTCCTGGTCGTGGATGGTAAGGATCTTCTGCGATTTGTCGCCTGAGATCTGCAGGGTGCCTGCGATCTCGGCCAACACCGCCTGGCCCTTCGGCTTGCGGGCCTCGAACAGCTCCTGGACACGGGGAAGGCCATGCGTGATGTCCTCGCCGGCGACGCCGCCGGAGTGGAACGTGCGCATCGTCAGCTGCGTACCGGGCTCGCCGATGGACTGCGCGGCGATGATGCCAACCGCGGTGCCGATGTTGACTGGGCGCGAGGTCGCCAGATCCCAGCCATAGCACTTTTGGCACACGCCGTGCTCGGCATGGCAGGTCATGATGGTGCGAATAACCACTTCTTCGATGCCGGCCTCGCGCATCGCCTCCAGATCATCCATGCCGGAGATGTAGGAGTCGGCGGCAAGGATCACCGTGCCGTCGGCACCCTTGGCATCCTCGAGCAGGCAACGGCCGATCAGGTTGTCATCCAGATCGCCCTTCTCGTTGAACAACGGATAGGGCACGCCTTCGGTGGTGCCGCAATCGATCTCGCGGATGATGACGTCTTGCGCCACGTCCACCAGACGACGGGTCAGGTAACCGGAGTCTGCGGTACGCAGTGCGGTGTCGGCCAGGCCCTTGCGGGCGCCGTGCGTGGAGATGAAGTACTCCAATACGCTCAGGCCCTCGCGGAAGTTAGCGCGAATAGGCGTGTCGATGAGCTCGCCCTTCGGGTCCGACATCAGGCCGCGCATGCCGGCAAGCTGGCGAATCTGCTTGATGTTGCCGCGAGCACCGGAGAACGCCATCATGTAGATGGGGTTGTAATGGTCGAAGTTGTCGGCCATCGCCTGGCCAACCTCCTCGTTGGCCTCGTTCCACACCTCGACGACCTGGCGGTGACGCTCGTCATCGCTCATCAGACCCATCTCGTAGTCCTCGTCGATCGCGGCGACCTTCTCGTCGGCGGCTGCCAGGATCTCGGTCTTCGCCGGAGGCACCGTTGCATCGTAGACCGAAACGGTCAGGCCGGACTTCGTTGCGAAGTGGAAACCGGCATGCTTCAGGCCGTCCAAGATGGGCGGCACCTCGGACATGCTGTAGCGGTTGCACACGTCCTCGACCAAGCGGCCGATCTCGCTCTTGTTCATCTCGTAGTTGAGGTACGGGTAATCGTCGGGCAGCACGTCGTTGAAGATCATGCGACCGATGGACGTCTCGATGCGCTCGCCGGCCTTACGCTCCTCGAACACGCCGTAGGACGATGCTACCTGGGTGTCGCGAGTCAGGCGAACCTGAACGCGCGCCTGCAGGTCGACGTCGGCATGGGCGTCATAGGCGTTGATGGCGTCCTTGAAGTCGATGAACACACGACCCTCTCCGGGGAAGCCCTCGCGGACGCTGGTCAGGTAATACAGGCCGATGATCATGTCCTGGGTGGGCACGGTCAGCGGACGTCCATGTGCAGGCGATTTGATATTGTTGGAGGAAAGCATCAGCACGCGCGCCTCAGCCTGGGCGGGAACGCCCAGCGGCACATGCACTGCCATCTGGTCGCCGTCGAAGTCGGCGTTGAAGGCGGTGCATACCAGCGGATGCAGCTTGATGGCCTTGCCCTCCACCAGCACCGGCTCGAAAGCTTGGATGCCCAGGCGGTGCAGCGTAGGTGCGCGATTCAGCAGCACGGGGTGCTCGGTGATGACCTCTTCCAAGACATCCCACACGTAGCTCGCGCCGCGATCGACGGCACGCTTGGCCGCCTTGATGTTGGCAGCATACTCCAGCTCCACCAGACGGCGCATGACGAAGGGTTTGAACAGCTCGAGCGCCATTTGCTGCGGCAGGCCGCACTGATGCAATTTCAGCTCAGGGCCGACGACGATGACCGAACGGCCAGAGTAGTCGACGCGCTTGCCCAGCAGGTTCTGGCGGAAGCGGCCCTGCTTGCCCTTCAGCATGTCGGACAGGCTCTTCAGTGGACGGTTGCCGGGGCCCGTCACCGGGCGACCGCGGCGACCGTTGTCGAACAGGCTGTCCACAGCCTCCTGCAGCATGCGCTTCTCGTTGTTGACGATAATCTCCGGAGCGCCCAGGTCGAGCAGGCGCTTCAGACGGTTGTTTCGGTTGATCACGCGACGATACAGGTCGTTCAGATCGCTCGTGGCGAAACGACCGCCGTCGAGCTGCACCATCGGGCGCAGGTCGGGCGGGATCACCGGAATGGCGCTGAGGATCATGTCGGTGGGCTCGTTGTCGGACTTCAAGAACGCGTCGACGACCTTCAGGCGCTTGATGGCCTTGGCACGCTTCTGGCCCTTTCCGTTGGCGATGGTGTCGGCTAGCTCATCGGCGACGGCCTGCAGGTCGATGTCCTCCAGCAAGTCGCGCACGGCCTCGGCGCCCATGCCGCCGGTAAAGTAGTCACGGTAGTTCAGGCGCATCTCACGGTAGAGGGCCTCGTCGGGAACGAGCTGCTTCGGCTCGATCTTCAGGAAGGCGTCGAATGCCTCCTTGCGCAGGGCCTTGCGCTCGTTGAACTCGTCGTAGATGTCGGCGATCTCTTCCTCGACCTCTTCAGGCGTCATGCGCTCGTCCTCGTCGATGTCGTCGACGAAGTCGTCGTCCTCGGGCACATAGCTGGTGGACAGACGGCGGGTCGACTCGATCAGGCGATCGCGCTCGGCGTCCAGTTCCTCGAGGTCGGCGGCCAGCTCGTCGCGCAGCTCATCGACATCCTCGTCGCGGGCCTCTTTATCCACCGAGGTGATGATGGAGCTTGCAAAGTACAGGACCTTCTCCAGCTCCTTCGGCGGAATGTCCAGCAGATAGCCCAGACGGGACGGGGAGCCCTTGAAGTACCAGATGTGGCTCACGGGTGCAGCCAGCTCAATGTGGCCCATGCGCTCGCGGCGCACCTTGGAACGGGTGACCTCGACGCCGCAGCGCTCGCAGACGATGCCCTTGAAGCGCACGCGCTTGTACTTGCCGCAGGCGCACTCCCAGTCCTTGGTGGGGCCGAAGATCTTCTCGCAGAACAGGCCGTCCTTCTCGGGCTTGAGGGTGCGGTAGTTGATGGTTTCGGGCTTTTTGACCTCGCCGCGCGACCAGTTGCGCACATCATCGGCGCTAGCCAGCGAGATGCGCAGCGCGTCGAAGTTGCTCACATCGAATTCGGTCGTCATTTATCGATCTCCCTCCTCGCCGATAAGGGTGTTGACCTGCTCGTCGTTGGTGGTACCAGAGCCGCCGATGAGCTCCTCGAGCCCGGCGGCGATGTCGTCAAGCGCGCTGGAGGACTCTTCCTCAGTCTTGTGCGCATCGTCGGCCATCGCCTTGTACAGCGAGGAATCCTCGTCTTCCTCGGCGGGGTCGATCTCGATGTCGACTGCCTTGCTGCCGTGACCTTCAAGCTCGACGTTCAGGCACAGCGATTTCATTTCCTTCACCAGTACCTTGAAGGACTCGGGCACCTCAGCGGGCGGGATGTTCTCGCCCTTCACGATTGCCTCGTAGCTCTTCACGCGGCCCGACGTGTCGTCGGACTTGACGGTGAGGATCTCCTGCAGCACGTTGGACGCGCCGTAGGCGTACAGCGCCCACACTTCCATCTCGCCGAAGCGCTGGCCGCCGAATTGGGCCTTGCCGCCCAGCGGCTGCTGGGTGATCAGGCTGTAGGGGCCGGTGGAGCGGGCGTGGATCTTATCGTCGACCATGTGGCCCAACTTCAGGATGTAGGTCTGGCCGACGGTGATGGGCTCGCGGAACGGCTCGCCGGTGCGGCCATCGTAAAGCGTGGTCTTGCCGGTGCGGGACAGCTGCGGCACGAACTCGTCACGCGCCTTATCGCCGTACTTGGCATGGTTCATGTTGATGAGGTTGCGGTTGGCGGCCTCGATAGCGTCGGAGATCTCCTCCTCGGTGGCACCGTCGAACACCGGCGTCGCGACGTACTGCGGGCCCTCGACGACCTCGGTGCTGTTCGGATCGTCCGACCAGCCCCACTTCGCAGCCCAGCCCAAGTGGTTCTCGAGCAGCTGGCCGACGTTCATACGGGAAGGCACGCCCAGCGGGTTCAGCATGACGTCGATGGGGGTGCCGTCAGCCAAGTACGGCATGTCCTCGATCGGCAGCACGCGGGAGATGACGCCCTTGTTGCCATGGCGGCCGGACAGCTTGTCGCCCTGCTGCACCTTGCGCTTCTGAGCAACATAGATGCGCACCAGCTCGTTGACGCCGGGGGCGAGTTCGTCGCCTGCGGCGCGGCTGAAGCGGTTGATGCCGATCACGCGGCCGCCGGCGCCATGGGGCACCTTCAGCGACGTGTCGCGGACCTCACGGGCCTTCTCGCCGAAGATGGCGCGCAGCAGGCGCTCCTCGGCGGTGAGCTCGGTCTCGCCCTTCGGGGTGACCTTGCCGACCAGGACATCGCCCGGGAACACCTCGGCGCCCACACGGATGATACCGTCGGCATCGAGATCGGCAAGCATGTCATCGGAGATGTTGGGAACCTCGCGGGTGATCTCCTCGGGGCCCAGCTTCGTGTCGCGTGCATCGATCTCGTACTCGGAGATGTGAATGGAGGTGAGCAAGTCCTCGGCCACCACGCGCTCGGACACGATGATGGCGTCCTCGTAGTTGTAGCCTTCCCACGGCATGTAGGCGACCATGAGGTTCTGGCCCAGCGCCAGCTCGCCGCCGTCGCAGCTGGGGCCGTCGGCCAACACGTCGCCAGCCTGCACCTCGTCGCCCTTGCGGACGATGGGTCGGTGGTTGATGCAGCCGCTCTGGTTGGAGCGCTGGAACTTGGGGACCAAGTACTCGTCGTATTCGCCGTCGTTGTTCAGCACGATGATGGTCTGGCCGTCAACGTAGTCGACCACGCCGGGGTTCTGCGCGACCAGGATCTCACCGGAGTCGACCGCGATGCGGTGCTCGATGCCGGTGCCCACCAGCGGGGCGTGGGGCTTCAGCAGCGGCACTGCCTGGCGCTGCATGTTCGAGCCCATGAGGGCGCGGTTGGCGTCGTCGTGCTCGAGGAACGGAATGAGCGACGTTGCCACCGACGTCATCTGGCGCGGGGAAACGTCCATGTAGTTCACCAGCTCGGGCGCCACCTCGTCGGGGTCGCCGAAGTCGCCGGCCGAGTTCTTCATGCGGCACAGGACCTTGGTGGATTTGATGAAGTTGCCATCGGCGTCGCGGTGGCCGAACTCACGCGTCTCGGGATCGAACAGGGCGTTCGCCTGGGCGATGACGTAGTTCTCCTCCTCGTCGGCGGTCAGGTAGTCCACCTCGTCGGTGACCTTGCCGTCCACCACGCGGCGGTACGGAGTCTCGATGAAGCCGTAGGGGTTCACGCGGGCATAGGTTGCCAGCGAGCCGATCAGGCCGATGTTCGGGCCTTCAGGCGTCTCGATGGGGCACATGCGGCCGTAGTGCGAGGTATGGACGTCGCGGACCTCGAAGCCTGCGCGCTCGCGGGACAGGCCGCCCGGGCCCAGAGCCGACAGACGGCGCTTGTGCGTGATGCCGGCGGCGGGGTTCGCCTGATCCATGAACTGGGACAGCTGCGAAGAGCCGAAGAACTCGCGGATGGCCGCCACGATGGGGCGGATGTTCACCAGGCTCTGCGGCGTGATGTCGTCGGGTTCCTGCATGCTCATGCGCTCACGCACCACGCGCTCCATGCGGGACAGGCCGATGCGGAACTGGTTCTGGATCAGCTCGCCCACCGTGCGGATGCGGCGGTTGCCGAAGTGGTCGATGTCGTCGGTGGAGAAGCCCTCCTGGCCGTCATGCAGGCCGATGATGTAGCGCATCGTGGAGACGATATCCTCTTCGGTCAGCGTGGAGGAATCGTGATCCTCGCCGAAGCCGAGCTTCTTGTTGATCTTGTAACGGCCGACCTTCGCCAGATCGTAGCGCTGCGGGTTGAAGAACAGGCCCTCCAGCAGCGTGCGGGCGCTGTCGATGGTGGGCGGCTCGCCGGGACGGAAGCGCTTGTACAGCTCGATGAGCGACTCCTCCTTGGTGGTGGCGGGATCGCGGTCGAGGGTGCGCAAGACCATTTCATCGGAGCCCAGAAGCTCGATGATGTCCTCGCGCGTCTCGGCAAGGCCGAGGGCGCGCACCAGCAGCGTGGCCGGCTGCTTGCGCTTGCGGTCGATGCGGACGCTCAGGATGTCGCGCTTGTCGGTCTCGAACTCGAGCCATGCGCCGCGGCTGGGGATGACCTTCGCGTTGTAGATGGTCTTGTCGGAGGTCTTGTCGCGCTCGGCGGCGAAGTACACGCCGGGGCTGCGGACCAGCTGGCTGACGACGACGCGCTCGGTGCCGTTGATGATGAACGTGCCGCGCGGGGTCATCAGCGGGAAGTCGCCCATGAAGACGTCCTGCTCTTTGATCTCGCCCGTTTCGCGGTTTACGAAGCGGATCTCGACGAACAGGGGCGCCTGGTACGAGACGTCCTTCTCCTTGCATTCGTCCACCGTGTATTTCGGCTCGCCGAACTCATGCCTGCCGAACTCCACGCACATGTCCTTGGTGGAGTTTTCGATGGGGCTGATGTCTTTGAATGCTTGGTCCAGGCCTTCGTTGGTAAACCAAGCGAAAGAATCCGTCTGGACGGAGATGAGGTTAGGCATATCCATCACGTCGGGAATTTTCGCAAAGCTCCTACGATTCCGGTAACGGGTGCTGTGATCAGCGGTTTTTCCTTGGGCCACGAGGTCTTTCCTCCTTCAAGAGAATCCGTGAATCTGCGAAAAAATGCAATTGAATAAAATACGACGGAAAGTGCAAGTCGTCAAGGAAAATTTTTAGGAGGTATGGAAATTTGCTGTTGATCTGGGACGATTCACCTGCGTTCGACAGTATGGAAAAGGGTTGCGCGGCGCATCGGATGCACGAGGCGGCGGCGCTTCGCGCAACGGCACTAACGGCCGTCGCGCAACTTCATCAGCTTCGCCAGCGTCTCGGGCGAAACGCGCTCGGCGACCGTGTTCTTGCGCGACACCTTGGGCGTGTCGTCCAGGCGGGCCTCCTCGTAGTAGCTGCCTAGCTCGCGGCAGAAGCCCTCGGCGCTCATGCGGTCCACGCCAAAGCCGAACACGGTATCCTGGATAGTGGCGTCGCTGGACACCACAAGCGTTTCCACCTGCCGCTCGCGCGCATCGTGGGCCAACTTCTCGATGACCTTGTCGGCGCTTTGGCCTGCCGGTGAGAACACGATGCGCACTCCGCCGAGCGTCTGCGCCTCGCCTGCCGAGTACGCGTTTCCGCCCCCGTCGAACACCACGATGGCGCGCCACTCGCGCCCCGCGAAGTTGATCACGTCGTTGACCAGCGCGTCGCGCGCGGTGTTGAACCAGTCGTCGGTGTAGTCGGGGTCGGAGATGCGCTGGTAGCGGCTGCCTGATCGCAGCACGTTGTACCCGTCGATGATCAGCAGCTTCTTGCGTTGGCGCGGCATTTTACGCCTGGTTCTGGCGGAGCCACTCGTACATGCAGGCGGTGGATGCCTGCGCCACGTTGAGCGAGGCCACCTCGCCTTCCAGGGGCAGCTTGCAGGGGAAGTCGCAGCGCTCGAGCACCACGCGCGAGATGCCATCGTGCTCGTTGCCCATCACCAACGCGATCTTGCCCTTCAGGTTGGTGTTCCAGATGAGATCGTCGGAGTGCTCCGTGGCGCCCGCCACCCAGAACCCGCGCTCCTGCAGCTTCGAGATTGCCTGCACGAGGTTGGCCACCTGGGCGACCGGCACATGCGAGATGGCGCCGGCGGAGCTTTTGTACGTGGTCGCCTCCACGCGCGCGCTGCGCTTGTTGGGGATGATGATGCCGCTTGCACCCACCGCCTCGGCGCTGCGGGCGATGGCACCCAGGTTTCCCGCGTCGGTCAAGTGGTCCAGGATCACCACCAGCGCGCGGCCGTCGTGCTCGTCGGCGTAAGCGCAGGCGGAGTCGATGAGCTCGTTGATGCCCATGTACTGGAACGGACGGGCTTCCGCGATGACGCCCTGATGGCTGCCGCGGGCGGACATATCGTCGAGCTGCTTGCGCGGCACCAGTTTCACCTCGACATTTTGGCGTTTCGCCTTGCGCTGGATGTCGTTGACCAGCGGGTCTCGCTTGATGTTGTCGGCCATGAACACGCAGCGCATGGGCACCCCGGTGCGCAGCGCTTCGACGACCGGGCGTTTTCCTTCGATGTAGTCAGCCATTAGCGTTCCTTACCTATGCAGATGCGGACGAGCGCGTCTGGCGCCCCGCGGTTTATCCAACCCGTCATTATGGCAGACGCAAAGCCCGTTTGCGTCGCCGCCGACCCTTCCCCAGCGTTTCGCCATGTTTGCGACAGCGAAAGCGCAAGCTGGCTGCCCCAACGATGCCGGCGAGCGCGCGGTGGATGCGTGGCGGCAATCGGCGAAGATGCGGAAAACGGCCGTGCACAGCCCTACCGCTTTTCCGGCCCGCCTTCCCCCGACGCGTCCTCGTCCGAGCGCATGCCGCCTTGCTCCGGCTGCCCTCCCGCAGCATCGCCGTGGCTCGACGGGCGATCCGACGGGCAGAAGCGCGCTCCCCCGTCTGGCGCGCCCTTGCCGCGCAGGCGGTTCACCGCGCCGATGACCTTCGGCGACAGATCCGCTTCCTGCTTGGTCTTGATGCCCAGCTCCACGCTGGCATAGCGCAGCCCCACCACCGTCGCCACGCACAGCACTGCGGCAACCGGCAGCGGACAGCCCACGCGCGCGAGCGCCACGAACACCACCGACCCGCCCAGACCGGCGACCGCGTAGTAGTTGGATCGTTTGAACACCATGGGCACCTCGCGCATGCTGATGTCGCGCAGCGCGCCGCCGCCTACCGCGGTGATGGCGCCCAACACGATGGACACCACGATGCCCGACCCCGCCGCATACGCCTTGTTCACCCCCGCCAGCGCGAACAGCGCCACCGAAAGCGTGTCGGCGAGCATGATCGCCTTGTCGAGGTTTTTGAACAGCCCTCGGAAATAGAACACGAACACGCACAGCACGACGCAGATGACGATGAGGTCGGGGTGCTCGGTGAAGTAGATGCCCTCGTCTTGCAGGATGACGTCGCGGATAAGCCCTCCGCCGTAGGCAGTGAGCAGGCCTGCCACCACGGTGCCCACCGTGTCGAGCTTGCGTTCGCACGCGTACAGCGCGCCGGTGATCGCACCGACGATGATGGAGAAGTAATCGAAGCCCCACGGAACGGTGAGTGCCTGCCCCTGGCCCGCTACCGAATTGAATAACGCTCCGATGTCCATCCTCGGTTCTTTCCGCATCGTCTTCATCATGCGCCCCGCAAGGCGCCGCTCAATCGCCAACCCAGTATAGCAGCGGCGTGCTAGAATCCCCTTCGTGAAACCGCCTGATGAAAGGATGCCCATGGCCCGCGAGAACCTCACCCAGCAGCGCGAACGCGCCCATCTCATCGAACAGCGCATGCTCGCCCACTACGGCGAGGGGGAATGCTCGCTGGATTACGACTCGCCCTTCACGCTGACGGTGGCGGTCATCCTTTCGGCACAATGCACCGACGCTGCCGTGAACAAGGTGACCCCCGTCCTGTTCGAGCGCTACGGCACGCCGGAGAAGATGGCATCGGCGCGACTGGAGGACGTCGAAAAGATCATCCACCCCCTGGGGTTCTACCGCAGCAAGGCGAAAAACATCATCGCCTGCGCGCAGACCGTGCTCGCCGACTTCGGCGGAGAGGTGCCCAACGATATCGATGCGCTGCAAAAGCTGCCGGGCGTAGGGCGAAAGACCGCCAACGTGGTGATGTGCGAAGCGTTCCGCAACCCGCAGGGCATCGCTGTCGACACGCACGTGTTCCGCATCGCGCACCGCTTGCGCTTCGCCACCCGCAACGACGACACTCCCGCGAAAGTGGAGGCCAAGCTCCTCAAGGTATATCCGCAGCGAGACTGGCTGTTCATCAACCACCAATGGGTTCACTTCGGCCGCGAGTTCTGCCGCGCCCGCAACCCGCTGTGCGCCGATTGCATCGTCGCCGACCTGTGCCCTAATCGCGGCAAGGAGTCCTAGCGGCGCCAGGGCTTCTGCCGCTCGGCAGGCATGCCGAGCGGCAAGCACCTCATTGCCGCCGATGCCCGCCGCCCGATCAGCGGCCGTCCTCCGGCGACAAGTCGACCACGCCCCCAACAGCAGGAAAGCCGCCCCATGGGGCGGCTTTCCATTTTCTGCGGATTTCCCTCCGGCTTTGCCGGATGAAACGGCGCTTCCGAAAACCCTAGTAGTTCTCGGACTTCAACTCGAAGTACTCACGTCCATGCGCGCACACGGGGCACACCTCTGGCGCCTCCTTGCCGATGTGAATGTGGCCACAATTACCGCACTTCCACACGCACACGTCGTCGCGTTTGAACACCTCGCCGGCCTCGATGCGGGCCATCAGCTTGCGGTAGCGCTCCTCGTGCTCTTTCTCGACACCCGCCACGCCGTCGAACAGCTCGGCGATGTCGGCGAAGCCCTCTTCGCGCGCCACCTTGGCGAACTCGGCGTACATCTGGGTCCATTCCTCGTTCTCGCCAGCAGCGGCATCGGCAAGGTTCTCCATCGTGGTGGGAACCGCGCCGCCATGCAGCAGCTTGAACCATAGCTTGGCGTGCTCCTTCTCGTTCTTCGCGGTCTCCAGAAAGATGTTCTGGATCTGGACGTAGCCGTCCTTCTTCGCCTGGCTTGCATAGTACTGGTACTTGGTGTGCGCCTGCGACTCGCCGGCGAACGCGTACTCGAGATTCTTTTCGGTCTGGCTTCCTTTGAGGTCCATGGGGGCATCCCTCCTCTTCTAGCGCTCGCCTCTTTCGAGCGCGGTGCAATCATTGTACCGGGCGGCAGCCGCAACGCAAAGAGGAACCGGATTTGTTGCCTTAACGGCATCAACCCATGCCGTGCGACAGGAGGCTTCCGCTCCGTCGCCCGGCTGGGTGCGCGCCGACAGGCCTAACGCTCCCCTTCGGTGATGTCCAAGTCGCGCGGGATGAGCTTCCACACGGCAAGGGACACCAGCAAAAGCACGACACCGCCTGCGAAGCTGGTGATGACGATCGATTCGGAAAACGATGCCGCCCCTTCGCGCAGCAGCTCCGCCGCGCCCGATTGCTCGGCGATCCGCACGGCGGCGCCGAAGGACTGCATGGCTTCGTCGATGCTCGCCTGATCCAACCCCGATGCCGCCAACGCCTGCGGATCCAGCCCGAGGCGATACACGATGGAGGCGACGCTGCCCAGGATCGCAACGCCCAGCACGTTGCCCAGGTCGTAGGAGATCTCCTCGAAGCTCGCCGCACTGGAGGCTTTCTCTACGGGCGTCTCGCACATGATGATCGACGAGCCCACGGCCAGGGCGCCGGTGCCGATGCCCACCAGGCAGCTGGAGACCAGGATGGGCCCGTAGCTCAGGTTGCCGTTGAAGGCGATGAGCATGACCATAGCGAGCGCCGCCAGCACCAGCCCGCCCACCGTCACGTTGCGTGCACCGGCCCGCATGGCGAGCGCAGGCGCGGCGAAACCGGCCACGATGCTCGCAACGCCCATGGGCGCCAGCTTGATACCTGCCTCCAGCGGGCTATTCCCATCGACCAGCTGCATCCATTGAGCGAGCAGGAACAGCAGTGACGCCATCGCGAACATCGAGCCGAGCGCCGCCAGAATGCCGGCCGTGAACGGCTTACGGGTGAACAGGGAGAAGTCAAGCAGGGGGGTTTCGGAACGGCGGCACCGCACGAAGAACGCCGCCAGAAGCACCAGGCCCGCCACCGCCGCCATGATACCCTGCGCATCGAACGCCATCTCGGCTGCGAAATGCTTGATGGCCCACATCAGCAGCGTCATGCCCGCCAGAGACAGCGCTGCCGCGAGCACATCCCAGCTGCCGGGGTTCTTCACGCGGATCTCAGGCAGCACGAAGATGCCCGCCACCAGCGTCACCGCCATCAACGGCACGTTCACGAAGAACGCCGCATGCCAGCTGAACAGCTCCAGCAGCAAGCCGCCGATAAGGGGGCCCGCCGCCATGCCCAACCCCGCGACAGCCGACCATGCCGCCAGGGCGAAAGCGCGCTCGCGCGCGTCCAAAAAGATGCTTCTCACCATCGAGATGGTGGTGGGCATGATGAGTGCGGCGCCCAGGCCCAGAAACGCGCGGATGGCGATGACCGCCGCGGTAGTGAAGGCGGCCATGATCAGCCCCGAGCCGACGCCGAAGACGGCGAACCCGGCAAGCATCATCCGCTTGCGGCCCCAGCGGTCGGAAAGCGAGCTAGCGGTCACCATGAGGCCGGCAAGCACCAGCGAGTAGATGTCGATGATCCAAAGCTGCTGGTCAGAAGTGGGTTTGAGGTCGGCAGTCAAATCGGGCAGCGCGATGTTGAGCACCGTGAGGTCGATGGAGACTATGAATTGCCCGAACAGCACCACGATGAGCGCCGCCCAACGGCGCGCCCTCGAGATGGTCGGAGGGTTCATGTTGATTGCGGTATCCATGGAGGTTCTCCCGAGAGTCGATAATTGACGGTTTCCTTTGCATGTGGCTGCTGCAAGTGGCTGCTATGCGGCACCGTTTCCCGGATCGGGCTTGGTTCCGAAGATCGCCTGCACGGCAAAGTCGATCACCGCCGGATCGACCGGCTCGCCCAAAAGATGCGATTCCAGCATGGCGCCGTCGAGCACCACCGCCAGCGCCTTGGCGCGCGGTTCGTCCAAATAGGGCAGAGACCGTTTGACGCCCAGCTCGATGGAGTGCTGCGCCAGGCGCTGTAGCGCGGGATCACTGGCGGCAGCGCAATAGAACGCCGTATCCGCCGCCACCTGAGCCGCATCGGCGAAATAGCTGTTGAACTCTTGGATGAAGGCATCCGGGCCGCCGCCGCGCGCCTCGATGCTGGCGAACATCTCATCGTAATCGCGCTCGATCAAGCGCCCGAGCTCCTCGAGCCCCGCCCGGCGCAGGTCGTCGATGCTGGAAAAATACTGCGTGGTGGAGCCCAAGGGCACCCCTGCCTGTTGCGCGACGCGGCGATGGGTGAGCTTGCGCGTTCCTTCGTGCGCAAGGATCTCCGCCGCAGCTTCGACGATCGTCCGCCGCCTGCCTTCCGGATCGCGCTTGGCACGACGCTTGCCTGTCTGGTCGGACCCCGGTTGCTGCCCCCTCGCCGCCATGCAACCCACCTTCCCCTTGCCGCATGCTTCAATACTGTACATTTGTACATCGTAAAGGGTAACACACTGTACCGAGAATGTACATATGTACATTAATGTTTCAAAGACTCGTGAAGGCTCCAAGACACTGGCACCGAGCCTGGTGCCGACTCGTTGCATCCGACAACGCTTAATGAATGATTTTAGACGCCAGATCCAAAAAATCGGCGCTCGGTGTAACCAAACTCCGGTTGTGGACGAGCAGCTGACACTAAAACCGGGATTTCGACTCCTTTTCGGCAACCTTGCAAATGCCGGCATCAGAACGCTTCAGCAAAATGCCTGGTCACAGCTTTACAGCCAGAGACGCCCTTTCTAACGCGACAGAGAGACTCGTCCATAACTGGCGTTTGGTGACAAAATTCGAGACAAAGCTGGATCCGGGCAGCAAATCCCGCCCCGCTGCCGCACACACGCCCGAACGCACCCCGCGCTGCATAGCGCGTACAATGAAGCCGAGCACGAGAAAGGGGCACGCAATGACCGCAAACGGCAATGAAGAGGCAACTCGACGCGGGGTAGCGCAGCTGCGCGCATGGATTGCGGATTGCCCGCCGGGCGGCATGGTGTTTCTGGGCGGCGCAGGCGTGTCGACCGAAAGCGGCATCCCCGACTTCCGCAGCTCGAACGGGATGTACGCCCGGCAAAGCGACTGCCCCTGCCCACCCGAGGCCATGATCAGCCGCAGCTTCTTCGATGCCCATCCAGCGGAGTTCTACCGGTTCTATTGCGACCGCATGCTCGCATTGGACGCGCAGCCGAACCAAGCGCACCGCAAGCTCGCCGAACTCGAACGGGAAGGCGTGCTGGATGCCGTCATCACGCAGAACATCGACGGGCTGCACCAGGCGGCGGGCAGCAAGCGCGTGCTGGAGCTCCACGGGAGCGTCCACCGCAACTTCTGCATGCGCTGCCATACCGGCTGCACCGCCGAGGAGCTGCTTGCCGCACGAAAAACAGCACCCGACGGCGTGCCGC
Source organism: Eggerthellaceae bacterium (assembly GCA_036306585.1). Classification (GTDB taxonomy): domain Bacteria; phylum Actinomycetota; class Coriobacteriia; order Coriobacteriales; family Eggerthellaceae; genus Aphodovivens. The sequence goes on along the minus strand of JAXJZF010000002.1, from coordinate 4,520 downwards.
GCTGCCCATGCGGCGGCATCATCAAACCCGACGTGGTCCTTTATGAAGAACCGCTCGACGAAACCGTGCTCGACGCCGCCGTGTCGGCCGTCCGCCATGCGCGATTGCTGGTAGTTGCGGGAACCTCGCTTTCGGTATACCCCGCTGCTGGGCTGGTAGACCTGTTCTCCGGCAACCACCTGGCAATCATCAACCACGATCCCACGCCGAAGGACCGCCTGGCCAACCTATGCATTGCTGCCAATGTCGGCGAGGTGTTCTCCTTCTGATGCAGCGAGAGAACGTCGTCCACCCGCTCAAACCCGTCTTCGACAGCTGCTCGCGAGCGCTGGTGCTGGGCACCATGCCCTCCCCCACCTCGCGAGCAGTGGGTTTCTACTACAGCCACCCGCAGAACCGTTTCTGGCACGTGCTCGCCGCGCTTTGGGATGAAGCCGTGCCGGAATCCAACAGCGAACGCGCCGCGTTGGCGCTAAGGCACCGCATCGCGCTTTGGGACGTGTTAGCATCATGCGATATCGCCGGTGCTTCCGATGCCTCTATCGGGAACCCGCAGGCCAATGACCTGTCGCTCGTCATCGATGCAGCACCCATCCGCACGGTGTTCACTACGGGCTCGAAGGCCGCCATGCTGTACCGGAAGCTGTGCGCCCCGCGGTTTCCCGATCTCCCCCAGATCGCTCTGCCCTCGACCAGCAGCGCTAACGCCCGCATGCGCCTAGACGACCTTGTCGCAGCATACCGGCCGTTGAAAGCCGCCGTCGAGCTCGCTCCCGCGACAAACTCGCGGCAATAGGCGGGTACGGCGCATCGCCTCAGCGAGATTGCGCAGGGGCGGGTCGGGATGCACGTGCAGCCGACGCTCTTCCTCTTCTTGCTCGGCCCCTCAAGATCCCCGTGTCACAGTATATCCCGTGCTTTCGCTTTCGATCTCGGCGGGCCTTCCGATCGGATCTTGACGGGCCTTTCGTTCGCCAGCGACAACTAGGCGATGAGCCGATCGAAATCACCGGTAAAGGCAACCGCAGGGGCCGGCACCTGTTCACCGGTTTCGCGCACTCGTTTCGACCGGCATTCGCGGTTTTGCCCCACTGCAGCCGGAGCCGTGCCGCAGCGCGGCACTGCCGATCGGAGCCGCCTGCCGCTACGGCTTCGACCTAACGCCTATAATTCCTAGCGCAACGCACGGCACCATCGAGAACCGAAGGGAGCATATGAAGCACATCTGCAAGGTAACCGTCCTGCGCAAAATGCTGTTTGAAGACCTCCAGCGCGATTATCTGGCGAATCCGGAAAGCGGTGCCTGCCCTTGCTTCGAAGAGGGACAGGTATTCGAGTTCCATCGAAGCGCCGAGCGCGACGACTTCTACAAATTCGGGCGGGGCGCCGGCCTCGATGGCTCCGATTTTCCCTGCGCAGAGGCCTGGGATGCCATCAGCCGCTACGTGTACACCGCGCTTCAGGGTGGATCAATCATGCGCAATTGGACGAACGACGATCGCCTGATGATCGCTTGCTGCAACGATGGCACCCGCCCCGTAATCTTCAAGATCGAGCGCATCGACCAACCCGACAATGATGCCGAGCGCGCCTGGCTGGAAGCACAGGCTTTCTCCAACACAGCCGATGACGCCTACACCGGTTAGGCGGCGGATGCGCCGCCGCACCGCGAGCTGACGCCGCTTGCCATCCACCACGGATGCGACGGCTTCCCCCGGGCATAAGATGAAAGATGACGGTCCCACGCATGCCCGCGGGACCCGACGGAGCCGCAGCCGACGAAGCGCTGCGGGCCCGCCCCAAGAGGAGGAGAACAACATGGCAGCACAAGTGAATACCGAGGAGTGCATCGGCTGCGCCGCATGCGAGGGCGCCTGCCCCGTCAGCGCCATCACCATCGATGCCGACGCCAACGTTGCAGTGGTCGACGAAGACAGCTGCATCGACTGCGGCAGCTGCGAGGCCGAGTGCCCCACCGGCGCCATCGCCGTCGCGTAGCGCTTCATCCATTCGGAGTGCGCTGGCACGGCATCGCGTCAGCGCACTCCTCGGAGAATACGCTCTGATCTCCTCCATCCTTCGAAACTCGCGCGCTCCCCAGGCGTCGAACAGGCAGGAAGGCAATTTAGACGCATAATCGGGTTGCTCTAATCATTGCATTCCGGCGAATTCAGCATTCATTCCACCTATTTCACGAAGGGAGCTGGAACCGATGAGCCCCTTTCAACGCATCGCGCACGGCTGGACTTCCATCAACCTCATCAAGCGCATCGTCGTCGGCCTTGCCGTAGGCATCCTGCTCGCACTTGTCTTCCCCGGCAACGCCGCCGTCGAGCTTCTGGGAACCCTGTTCCGCACAGCGCTGGCATCATGCGCCCCCATCCTGGTGTTTTTCATCGTCATCTCGGCGCTTGCCAACGCGAAAACCTCCGGCGGCATGAAAACGGTCGTCATCCTGTACATCCTCAGCATGGTTGCCTCCGCCGTGGTGGCGATCATCGCGAGCTACCTATTTCCCCTCACGATCACCCTTGCCGACGCCGCAACCGACCAGGCAGCACCCCAAGGCATCGGAGAGGTGCTCAACACCGTCATCCTCAACGTGGTGGCAAACCCCGTTGAAGCGCTTGCCAATGGCAACTACCTGGGCATCCTGGCATGGGCCGTGCTCATCGGCATCGCGGTACGCGGCGCCAAGCAGACCTCCAAAGACGTGTTCGGCAGCATTTCCGATGCTGTAACGAAGGTGGTGCACTGGATCATCCAATGCGCTCCGTTCGGAGTGCTGGGCCTGGTGTACACAGCGGTGTCTGACAACGGCCCCGAGATCTTCGTCGAATACGGCCAGCTCATCGTCATGTTAGTGGCCTGCATGCTCATCATCGCCCTGGCGGCGAACCCGCTCATCTGCTTCCTGGCGTTCCGCAAGAACCCCTATCCGCTGGTGCTGCGCTGCCTGAAGGATTCGGGGATCACGGCGTTTTTCACCCGCAGCTCCGCCGCCAACATCCCCGTGAACATGGTGTTGGCGGAAAAGCTAGGACTCGACCCCAACACCTATTCGGTATCCATCCCGCTGGGAGCAACCATCAACATGGCAGGCGCTACGGTGACCATCACCATCATGACCATGGCGGCGGCCCATACGCTGGGCATCGCCGTGGACATCCCCAGCGCGCTTATCCTATGCGTGCTTGCCGCTATCAGCGCTTGCGGCGCCTCGGGTGTGGCGGGCGGATCGTTGCTGCTCATTCCGCTGGCATGCTCGCTGTTCGGCATCTCCAACGAGGCTGCCATGCAGGTGGTGGGCATCGGCTTCATCATCGGCGTCATCCAGGACTCCTGCGAGACGGCGCTGAACTCGTCGTCCGACGTGCTGTTCACCGCCACCACCGACTACCGCGCCCGCAGGAAACGCGGCATCCTCTTCAACCCGGGCCGCGACGACGCACTGGTGATGCTCTCCGACCCCCAGGTGATCGAGCGCCTTGCCACCGACCCCGCTGTCGGCAAGGACAATACGAAGGACGCGCGGTAGCATCGTGGTACCGAGCGGTGCGCCGATGCCGCCCGCTGCTCGATTCCGGCAAGCGCCGCCCTGGCCTCATAACGGCATCAGGTTTTGCACATCGGGGTAGGTGTTGCCAGGCTCCCGCAGCAATGCGGGACGACGTGCCGGTCTAGAACAGCCGCTGCTGGACCGGTTCGGATACCGACGTGTAGAGAGGATGGGAGCAGAGCATCGAGCCAGGACGCTCTGTCGCATGGGCATCCGCGCGTCCCATCACCGCTCCCCGCAACCAATCGAGCGCCTCTTCGAAGCCGAGCATAAGGGGCATACGGTCGTGCACCGGTGCCACCGCATCATTCGGCTGGGTCGTAAGAATGGAGAAGCGGTCGGCTGCCCAAACGCCCGCCAGCAGCAAGATTCCGCCGTCCGCATCGGAGAATCGGTACGTCTGCCTCATCGTCTTGGAGCCGACACCCATCGCTGCACCCCGGTTGGGGCGCAGCGCCCTCTCGCTGCGATGCGGCTCGAAGAATGCGTGAGCCGGCACCACGCACCGACGCCGCAGGAAGCTCTCACGCCAGAAATCCGATCTCGCCGCGGTTTCACTGCGCGTGTTAAACACGGTTTTGCCCCGTCCTGGCAAGTCGAACCCCCAGATGAGCGGCACAATGGCAAGCGACGAAGCCGCCACGCCGTGCATTATCCCCTCGCGGGCGGAACCCCGTACGCTAACAGCTTTGCTACTCGATAGAGACGCAGCCGCGCCGATCGCCGATCCCGCCGATGCGTCATCCGGCGCATCGGCCAATCGCAGCACTGCCACCACCGAGCCTGGGAGCGCATCAAACGCCCGCGCAGGCCAATCGGCATCGGCTACGTAGGGGGCACGACATTCGATAGCACGGACGACACCCCCAAGCTCATCCTCCACCACCATGGTGAACCTACCGCACATCCGGAGCCTCCTTTGCCTGCGCCGTCGCAGAGCAAGCCGGGCAGCTGCCCGGCT
>JAXJZF010000001.1:0-47876 GCA_036306585.1 Eggerthellaceae bacterium | reverse complement strand
GGCGGACGTGCACTCCGGCCAGCCCCTGGCCTTTGCCGAGGGCGCGGCTACGCTGAGCGACAAGGGCGGCCACGGCAACTACGTGCTCGGCACCGTCACCGGCAAGGGCTCCATCACCGAGCAGAGTATTAATCCTGGTTCGGATCCCGAGAACCCTAACCCCGACTATCGAGGTGTCACCGTTTCTGAGCCCGATGATCAGGTGTACGACGGATCTAAACAGGAGCCTGAGATTGTGGTGACCGCTGCGGATGGTAAGACGATTCTCGAGAAGGGAAAGGACTGCAACCTCTATTACGAGAATAATGTCGATGCAACCACCGAGGATTCTCTCGCAATTGTTAAGGTTGAGGGTATCGGCAACTACACTGGTTGGGTTACCAAGGAATTCTCCATCGCTAAGCGTTCGGTGACGTTCCAGTCCGGCGACGCGGCCAAGGTGTTCGACGGCAGCGCCCTCCAGCTCGACAGCAATTGCATGACTGTTATCGATGATGAAGCCAACCCGAACGACGGCCTCGTCAAGGGTGAAACCGTCGAGTACGTGAACTTCGCTTCTGCTTCGACGGTCGGCCCCCATAGCAACACCTACGAGGTCGTATGGGTTGGCGATGTCGAGGGCTCCAGCGCCACGGCAAAGCTCAGCAACTACGATCCTACCTATTTGTACGGTACGCTGACCATTCACCCGCAGTCGATCAGCCCTACCGATCCGGTCGACCCAGGCATCGACCCTGACGACCCGAATAGGCCTGAGCCCAATCCCGACGCCCCTGAGCCCGATCCGGGCGACCCGGAGCAGCCCTGGTACTCCGGTGTCCAGGTTGGGCGGCTCGAGAACGTTCAGTACAACGGGAGCTCCCAGGCCCTCGAGCCTGCGGTGACGCTCCGCGACGGTGTGACGCCGCTGGATCCGCAGTATTACGAACTATCCTGGAGCGACGACACCACCAACGTCGGCGAGGTCACCGTCACGGTCACCGGCCGCAACGGCTTCGCCGGTACCATCGAGAGGACCTACCGCATTACCCCGGCCCCGCTGACCGTGACGACGCCCGACGGCAGCAAGGTTTATGACGGCTCGGCCCTCACCTCTGGCCCGGCGACGCTTACCGGCTTGCAGGGTGCGGATGCGAATGTGGTGACCGTTGCTGCCACCGGCTCGCAGACCGCCATCGGCTCCAGCACGAACACCTACGAGATCTTCTGGAACGGTGTACCTTCGTCTAACTACAGCATCACCGAGGATCTTGGCACGCTGACCATTGCGGCGGCGCCCGTTTCGCCTCTGCCTGGTAACCCCGGCGGCGGCAATGGAGGACAAACCCCCACGCCGTTGCCCACTACGGGAACTGGCGATGACGGTGCTGCTGTAGACGCCGCAGCGACCGACGACACGACGGCCACTATCGAGGACGAGACCGTGCCGCTGGCGGCCGAGCGCACCATCGACGACAATGCAACGCCGATGAGCGCGGGCAACGGCCAGGATTGCTGGATCCACTGGATCATGATCCTGGGTATCATCGTCACCGTGGTGTACGCGGGCGTGGTCATCGGACGTCGCTCCAAGTTCACGGGCGAACTGAAGAACTACGAGGACAAGATCCTCGGCGACGATGAAAACAACCAGTAGCAGAGGATAGGAGAGGAGGAAGCATCATGAAGAGCTCGAACATCATCATCGCCGTGGTACTGGCAGTCGTCTCCGTCTTCCTGCTGGTGTTGTGGTACATGCTTGGCCTTAACCATGTGGACGAGCCGCTCGACCTTGTGGTCAGTATCGTCTGGTGGGTGGTCATCATCGCGGCTATCGCTCTGATCGTCCGTGCCGAGAATGCTCGCCGCCAGCGCGTGCGCACGTGCTATGTGGCGAACGGATCGCTGTACAACTCCGAGGCGGGCGCCCGCACTTTGGCGCCCGGCGCCTCGGCGACCGACGCCGTTGCCGCTGTCCTCGGCGGACTGGCGTACGGCTTCGAGAAAACGGATGCGCCCACCAAGCCCGGCACCGACCAGCCGGTCGATTTCGAATACGTGGTGCGCACCAGCAAGTTCGATGGCTCGCCGAGCCAGAGCGGGTCGTGGGAGGGCGAGGTCGTCACCGTGGCGACCGGCGCCACCCGCCCCTTCTCGAATCGCCGAGAGCTGGCCGCCATCATCGGCTAGCAGCTGAGTCTAGCACGTAGGCAGGTTATGCATGAAAAGAGGGAGCCGCCCGAACGGGCGGCTCCCTCTTTTTTGCGTTGGGCCGATGCGTTTCAGATGGACCCATGCATCCCGGGCCTGCCTGCCGGGCAGTGGCCGGCAGGCGTCTCGCCCTCCCATCGCGCAAGGTGGGCTCTAGCGATGCAGGGCTTGCAGCAGCGCTTCGGTCAGCTCTTCCGCGGTGAAGGGCTTGGCAACGTGGCCATCCATGCCTGCATCGACCGTTTGCGCGATGTCCTCGGCGAATGCGTTTGCCGTCACGGCGATGATGGGCACCGTGGCGGCATCCTCGCGTTCAAGCGCGCGAATGGCGCGCGCGGCATCGCAGCCGTCCATCACAGGCATCTTCATGTCCATGAGAATGGCGTCGATCACGCCTAGGCCCGAGTCGGCGAACAACTTCAGTGCTTCTTTGCCGTTGCGTGCTTCCAAGGTGCTAGCCCCCAGGCCGTGCAGAAGCTCCGTGGCGATGAGCATGTTGATGTCGTTATCTTCTGCCACCAGGATGGTGGTGCCGGCCAAGCCGATTGCTTGGGGATCCGCCGAAGCCTCTTCCCCTTCATTTTGCGCAGTGCTGTTAGAAGAGTGATCCTCGCTCTCCGAGGGGACTGCTTCGTCGCCGGCTTGTTGGTCGCAGGATTGCTCTGCGCGCGCTTTGCCGCGGCTTGCCGCCTTTTCGCATTCAGCTTCCCAGATCTCTTCTTCCACCACCTGCATCGGCACCACGATGGTGAACGTCGTGCCTTCGCCTAGTTTGCTGCGGACGGATATCTCGCCGCTCATCTGCTGTACGAGGCTTTTCACGATGGGCATGCCGAGCCCGGTTCCCGTCACGCCGGTGGGGGCGAACATCGTCTCGCGTGCGAACGGCTCGAACACCTGCTCCAAGAACTCTTCCGACATGCCGATGCCCGTATCCGATACATCGATCTTGTATTTCGCCGTGCGGTCGCTACGTGCGATCTCGCGAAGCCTCACGTGTATCTGCGCCCCTTCGTATGAGTACTTCAGCGCGTTCGATACCAGGTTGTTCAGGATCTGACCGATTCGTTTCGAGTCGCCGTACACATGGTCATCCACCACATCGATGGTCTGCTCGAGCGTTTTGCCCTCGCGCTTCGCCCGGTCGTTGAACAGATCCAGGGTGCTTTTCAGGCATGCGTGAAGGCTCATGGGCTGGTAGTTCACCATGCCCCCGTCGCCGTGCTCCAAACGCGATACATCCAGCACGTCGTTTACCAGCCCCAGCATCTGCTCGCCGGCGTTCTGTATTTTCCCTAGGTAGTCGCGCACCTTCTCCTTGTCGTCGAAATCGCGCTCCGCCAAGCGCGCCAGCCCGATGATGGCGTTGAGCGGCGTGCGCATATCGTGCGAGGCGTTGTTGAAATACGAGGTTTTGCGCTCCACCGTCTGCCGCGCCGATGCCAGCGCGTTTTCCAGCAGCTCCTTGCGCGCCAGCTCGCGTTTCTTTTCCGAGTCGATGTCGCGGAAGCACATGATCACTTCGTTGAGCCGCAGGTCGCTGTTGTGGATGATGCGGATGGATACCCAGCGCACCCCGTCGGGGAAATGGCGGCGGAAGTCGCCGCCGAACTCCGCGACGCCCTCGTCGACCAGCGAGCGGATGTTCTCCAGCGAAAAGCTCTTCTCGAATTCCGCATAGGTCCGCTCGTCGACGAACTGCTTAACGGTTTGGATGAGGTGGCGGTAGTCGCCATGCCGGTCATGCGGGCCCAGCGCTTTGTTCACGTCGCTTGAGCCCTTGATCATCTCGTACGTGCCTTTGCGGTAATCAACGCGATAGATGGCGTAGAACGTATCGCCAAGCAGGCGCAGCGTGTCCGCAGTGTGGCGGGCGCGGCGTTCCTGGATGCTTGCGCGCACGACGAATACGATCGCGATCGCGAGCACTGCAATGAACACTCCCACGATCGCCAGCAGAGTGGAATCCCACCCTTCCTGCAAGATGGATTGCGTGGGGATGGTGATGACCGACAGCCATCCGTTTTCCATGCGCGAGTAGTACACGTTTCTGTTCGAGCCGTCTGCGCCCGTGATGGTCATGAGGTCGGTATCGTCGGTGTCGGCGAGTATGCCGCTGTACAGGGTGTTCAGGTAATTCTGTATGGCGGTCGAATCCAGATCAAGGCTGGTGGATGCGTAGATCAGCGTTCCCTGGCGGTCGAAGAGGAAATACGATCCCTCGATAGGCACGTTCGACGAGCCGCGCTGGGCGTTGAGCATGTCCAGTCGGATATCGAAGGCGATCACATCGCCCGAGCGGGGGGCGCAGATGGAAAGCGTCACCATGGGCTGGCCGGTTATGACGTCGTCGTAGACGTCGGAGTAGGTGATGGTGTTGGGGTTCGCCTGCGCATTGGTGTACCACTGCGCGGAGGAGTAGTCGTAGGTGTCGTCGCCTTCCCATGGGGCGCCTGCGATGATCTTCCCGTCGACGACGGCGTACGGGCTGATGATCTCGCTGCGCGTCACCTCGTCAAGATGGTCGGAGAAAGTGGTCATCCACTCTTGCATCTCGTCTTCGGTCGCCCCGTTTTCGGCCATTTCGGTTAGATAGGTATAGCCGAACCCGAGAAAGTATTCGTACACCGAGAACCGATTGTCTTCTTCGGCGGCGTAGGTGGGGGCGAGGCTGGATCCCATGCGGTCGGCGTTGAGCAGCAGCTTGTCGCGGACCAAGAGCACGCACCACGCCAAGATGAGCGTCATGATGATGGCGAGCGCCGCGCCAAGGATGATTTTTGCGCGAGCGTGTCGTCTATAAGCCATATCCGACCTCCGGGTTCTGATTCGGCTGCTACAGCAGCGCCAGCAACTGCTCGACCGCTTCGGGCTTGGTGGCCCAACTGGTGACGAAGCGCACCACCAGCTTGCCGTCGGCGCGACGCTCCCACACCTCGAAGGTGGCATGCTCGCGCAGACGGTTGCAGGTGGCATCGTCCATCGCCACGAATTGCTGGTTGGTGATGGAATCCATCGCCAACTCGTAACCTGCATCGCGGAAGCCGTCCGCCAAACGGCGGGCCAGTTTCACCGCATGGCGCCCGCACGCCAGGTAGCGGCTGCGCTCTGCCGGCACCATCGGCGCAGGTTCGCCGTCTTCGGTTGTTTCGCCTGCGGTGGGCGGGTTGCTGCCGTCATCTCCGTCTGCTTCGAACAGCGCATCGAACTGCAGGCCTAGCATGCGGCCTTTCGCCAGCAGCGCCCCGTGCTTTTTGGTGAGCGTGAAGAAATGATCCGCCAACTTGGGGTCGGGGAACACAACGGCCTCGCCGAACAGCGCCCCCACCTTGGTGCCGCCGATATAGAACGCATCGGCTACGCTTGCGAGCTCGGGCAGGCTCAGCCGGCCTTCCAGCGCTGCCAGCGCGTAGCCCAGTCGAGCGCCGTCGATGAACAGGCGCAAGCTGTGCGCATCGCATGCCTGCCGCAGCTCTCGCAGCTCTTCAATCGAGTACAACGTGCCGTACTCGGTTGGTTGCGAGATGTACACCACGCCGGGCTGCACTTCGTGCTCGCGCGCTTCCCCTTGTTCCCAGGTCGTGCAGAGCGCGTCAACGTCGGCGGCGCGCAGCTTCCCATCGTGGTGGGGCAGGGGCAGGATCTTGTGTCCGCAAGCTTCGAGCGCCCCGGCTTCGTGGCCGTTGATGTGCCCGGTGCTTGCAGAGACGACCCCTTCCCATGGGCGAAGCAATTGGTCGAGCACCGCGACGTTGGTCTGGGTTCCGCCGACTAGGAAATGCACTGCGGCTTCCGGCGTTTGGCATGCATAGCGGATGCGCGCACGGGCGCTTTCGCATACGGGGTCAAGGCCATAGCCCGGCGTCTGCGTCAGGTTGGTGGAGGCCAAACGCTCGATGATCGCCGGATGCGCGCCCTCCATGTAGTCGCTGTCGAAGTGAAGCACGGTGGATTCCTCTTATCTGTCTCGGTTGTCCGATCTCGGGGCCGGTGCCGCCGCGGACTGCGGACGCTCTCAAGCCGTTTGGCATTCCGGGCTTTTCGCGGATACGCTCGCTTGCGCGGCATCGCAATCCGTTGCGGCGCCTCTCCCGTTTTTTCAACAGTGGTAGTCTAGTTGTCCCCGCCGTTCGCGAACAGCCCCTACCGGCAGATGTCGTATACTTTACAGCTGAAAAATCCGCGCCCGTCTGGGCGCCGTCCCAGGAGCATTGCCCATGACCATCGACACTGCAACCGGCCAGGAGGCCCCGGCCGAGATATCCTCCGATCGCGTGAAGGACATCTTCTCCACCATCGCGAGGAAATACGAGCGGTTCAACGCTGTCAGCAGTTTCGGGGCCTATAAGCTGTGGCTGGCGGGCATGGCCCATCAAGCGCCTATCGGCCCGGGCGATGACGTGCTGGACATTGCAGGCGGGACGGGCGACGTCGCCTTCACCATGGCGCGCCAGAAGCGCCCCGCCCACATCCAATGCACCGACCTCGTGCCCGAGATGCTCGACGTTGCGCGCGCCCACTACCAGCAGGGCGCATCGGCGGGCGTCCCGGTGGATTTCCAGGTGGTCGACGCCCAGGACATCCCGCTGCCCAGCGACTCCTACGATGCGATTACCATGGCCTACGGCATCCGCAACATGCCCGACCGCCCGCGTGCACTGTCCGAGATGCTGCGCGTGCTGAAGCCCGGCGGCGCGCTGGTATGCCTGGAGTTCTCGACGCCGCCCAATGCGCTGTGGCGCTCCCTGTACAGCTTCTACCTGAAGCACCTCATCCCGTTTTGGGGAGGGCTCATCACCGGCGACCGCGACGGCTTCGTGTACCTATCCAGCTCCATCAGGGCGTTTCCCAACCAGCAAGGGCTGGCCAAGATGATGGAGGACGCCGGCTTCGAGCGCGTGACCTGGAAGAACTACACGGGCGGGATCGCCGCGGTGCATGTGGCCTACAAGCCCGCAGTCGGCGCCGGACGGCAATAGCTGGAAATGATCGGCAATCGGGGGGAATGCGATGCCACGGAACATGGGGAACGAGGGAAAGGGGACCGAGGGCGCGACGCGAGACGCGTGCGACGGGCCCGATAAGAAGACCGAGCGGTTATGGACGCCGCTGTTCATTTTCATCGTCGTGATGACGCTGTGCAGCTTCGTGGTGGGCCAGGGGCTCAATTCGGGTACGTCGGTGTATCTGGACCATATGGGGCAGGGTGCAGCGCTCGCGGGGGCGCTGGCGGCAGTGTTCTCGGCCGCCGCCGCGGTGACGCGCCTGGCATGCGGCCCCATCATCGACAATATGGGGCGTGTGGTGGTGATGCTGGCGGGTACGCTGATGCTGTTCTTCGGCACCATCCTGCCGGCGCTGGTCCCCAACGTCGCGGTGCTGTCGGTATGCCGCGTTCTGCAGGGCATCGGTTTTTCCGCCGCCACCACCGCTTCGGCCACGGCGGCATCCGATGTGCTGCCGCTTTCGCGCCTGGGCGAGGGCATCGGCTACTACGGGCTGGGCCAGGCTCTGGCCATGTCGGTGGGGCCGGCGCTGGCGCTGTTTCTGGTGAACACCGACCCCGCCGAGAATCTGTTCTGGGGCATGTCGGCCATGGCTGCCCTGGCATTCCTGTTCACGCTGCTGTGCCGCTACGAGAAGAGCCCGGAGCGCCTCCCCGAAACCGCCGCCTACCGCCAGCGCCTTGCGCGGCAGGCTGGCGGCGCGCAGACGGGCGACGGCGCCGGTGAGGCTGCTGGCGCCGCAACTGCTGCGAGCGACGGCGCTGGCGTTTCCGCACCTGGCAAGACCGCCGGCTCTGATCGCGATGCCCGCGACGCAGCGCCGTCTTCCTGCGCTGCGAAGGGCGGGTTCTTGCACAGCGTGCTCGAGCCTCGTGCGCTGCCCGGCATGCTGCCCATGCTGGTGCTGAGTCCGGCGTTCGGGTTCGGCATCTTCTTCATGGGTCTGTACGGCACGTCGTTGGGCTACGCCAACGCGGGGCTGTTCTACACGGTCTCCGCCGTGGCGATGATCGCCGTGCGCCTTACCTCCAAGGCGTTCATGGACCGCGTGGCGCCGTTCAAGATCATGTGCGGCGCGGTGGCGTGCGGCCTGGCGGGGTTCGCGATGGCGTATTTCGGCGGCACGCACGAGCTGCTGTTCTATGCGGCGGGCATCCCCTATGGCGTGTGCCTGGGCGTGGCGTTGCCGCTTAACCAGTCGGTCGCCGTCAAGAACACACCGGGCGAGCGCTGGGGCGCAGCCAATGCGCTGTACCTGCTGGCGAGCGACATCGGCATCGGCGTCGCGTCGGCGGTATGGGGCGTCGTGAACGATGCGGCGGGGTTCTCGGTGACCATCCTGTGCGTGATGTGCTGCATCGCCGTGTCGCTGGCGGTGGCGTGGTTCGCCTATCCCGGCCACGGTTTGAAGCCTTTGGTGCAAGCCGACTAGCCGTGCGGCATCTTTTTGGCCGCTAGATCCAAAAACCCTTCGCGTAATGTAGCCAAACTCCAGTTGTGGACGAGCCGACCCGCGCACAAGCGTCCAATTCGGCTGCATTTGCGCGGACGCTCGCAAGGTGCTCGGTCCGGCGTTTGCATGCCCCCAGGTCATAGGCTTGCTGCGTTCTGCCGCCCAATGCCGGTTGTCTCGGTGCTCGTCCATAACTGGAGTTTGATGGCAAAATTCGAGGCAAAACTGGATCTGGCGGGGTTTCCGACTTGAAGGCGGCTCCGCCTGGGCGTGCCGCGCTGCAGCGGGGGAACGGCGCTGCAGCGCTCTGCGCCGCGCGGCGCGGGCTTTCGGGGGGGGTCCGAGTTGGAACCGCGTTGGCTTTCCGGGCGTTGCGCGCGAGGATCGGCGGTGTGCGGCGGCAACCTGGTACGGACCGCCGCGTAAGACAAGGCCGCTATCATCCTCGCATGCCGGTCTTCTTCGGACATACAACTGCTCTATCGTTTTGGCGATCGGGGGCTTTGCCCAGCTCGTTCGCGCCGACCGGCGCGACGCCGGCTGGCAGGGTGCCCTCGAAGCAGGAGGTGTTCCAGGCTGCAGCCGATCTGGCGGTCGTGGCATCGCGCATGTCGGGTGTCGTCGGCGACGCTTGGGGGCAGGCGTTCGTGCGCCCGCCTTACAGCGTGGTGGCGGGCGCACCCAACGAGCGGCGCCGATGCCCGGATGTGATCAGCCGGGTGTGGCGCGACTTCGCGCCGAAGAGCACCTACGTCAAAGTGACCGACCGCTGCTGTGTCGCTCGCCCCGAGGCGTGCTTCCTGCAGCTGTCCGCGTCGCTCAGCCGCGAGCGGCTGTTCATGCTCGGCATGGAGCTGTGCGGGACGTATGCCCCTCATCCGTTGCAACCGCGCGAACTCGTCTCCCGCGGGTGGGGCAATGTCCTCACCACCCCGGCAAGGCTGAAACGCTACTTGGACAAGGCCGGCGGCGCGCACGGCATCGCCCAGGCGCGGACGGTGACTCGCTACCTCGCCCAAGGAGCGGCGTCTCCCGCCGAGGCGCAGACCTACCTGCTGCTTTGCCTGCCCACTCGCTTCGGGGGCTACGGCATCGAGCCGCCGCTGCTCAATCAACGGCTGCAGTTTGCGGGTGGCTCCGTCAAGCTGGCATCTGATAGCGAAGATCTCGCGGGTTGGGAGACGCGTCGACCGGATTTCCTCTGGCGAAAGCATGGCTTGGCGCTGGAATACGACAGCCTGCTGCACCACTCCAAGGCAAATGAGATGTCGCGCGACTCCCGACGTCGCGGCGAGCTGGAGTTCGCAGACATCCACGTGATGACGCTGTCCGCCGGCCAGCTGTACGACCGGGCTGCCTTCGACAAGCTGGCGCGCGCCATTGCCAAGCAGGTGGGCCGTCGCCTAGCGAGTGCCTCGCGGAAATGGGACGACGCCCAGCGCGCGCTCCGCCAAGGGATCCTCGACTGACGGCGGCGGAAGGCGCGCTCGGCGCACCGCTACTGGCGCAGGGGTTTGGAGGTGAGGTGCCAGCCGCCGCAATAGGGGCAGCGGTAGCAGTGCAGCCCGCGCGCGCCGTGCTCGGCGCACAGCTCGATCGCCTCCTCGGCGTCGCTGCGGAACGGGTAGCGTTTCTTCGACGTGCAGGCTTTCCGCTCAAGGGCGGCCTCGTGCTCGGCTGCGCGTTTGTCCTGTTTGCGCTCCTCGCGGGCGAAGGCGTCGTCCAGTCCGCCGAGCCCCGCTTTGAACTCCGCCACGCGCTTTGCCTTTGCCGAAGGCTTCCTGCTCGACATGCTCGCCCTTTCCGTCCCCCGATCGGTTTCGCCTTACGGTACTCGATCGCCAGCTGACGCGCGCCGGGCCTTCGCGATCCTTGCAGGAAGCACAGAATAGCGGGCCTGCGCCAAGCGGAAACGCCATGCTCGGCAATGGGGCCGGCGCCGAGCGGGGGCGATGCTGCCGATAGCGTGCTCTGCGCCCATTCCTCTCCGCCTGCCGCGCGGGCCGCTGCGAGCATGCGGTATCATAAGGCGTCGTTGAACAGAGGAGGAACCGTGGACGTCATCATTCCCGAAAGCGTGGACCGCGACCGCATCGAGGCGCAGGCACGCGCCCTGCATGCAAAAGGCTACAACTGCGCGCAGGCTGTGGTGTGCTCTTTCGCGCAGATCATGGGCGTCGACGAGGATCTCTGCTTCCGCTTGGCCGAAGGGCAGGGCGGCGGCCTGGCCACTCATACCGAGACCTGCGGCGCACTGCTGGGCGGCGCGATGGTGCTGGGCCTGGCGCGTAGCAATGGGTGCGCCGACCCCACCAGCAAGCTCGCCACGTACGAGTATGTGAAGAAGCTGGTCGCGAAGTTCGAGCAGCTTTACGGAACCAACGTGTGCAGCGAGATCCGCGCACAGGATCTGACGGGCGTGAACCCCATGAAGGTGTGCAAGGATGCCGTGGGCGAGGGCGCGCGCCTGACTGCCGACGTGCTGGAAGAGCTCGCCGCCGATCTTCAAGCCGCCCGCGCGGAATAACCGCCCGCCTCGCGACCCGTCCGGCAGTCCTCTCCGAGATCCCGCAGCGCTCGCGTCTAGTCGCCGTTCGCCCTAGGCAGCGTCGCCACGAACATCAGAAGGTCGCCTTCCTTGGAAACCGTCAGCTTGCCGCCGTGTCGCTCGATGTTGCCGTGGGCGGTGGAAAGCCCGATGCCGTAGCCGCCGGTGGAGCGCGCACGCGACGTGTCCGTGCGGTAGAACCGATCGAACAAATGCCGCGTTTCGTCTTCGGTGACGTTCGCCGCCGGGTTGTCTACGCACAGCACGGCGTGCTTGCGCGTCGTGTGCAGCCGCACGGTGATCTCGCCGCCTTCGTCGCCGTGTTTCACGGCGTTGTCCAGCAGCACGCTGAGAACGCGGTTGATGGAATCCTCGCTGCCGCGGATGCGCACGTTCTCTTCGGCTTCCACCGAAATGCGCTTCCCTTTCGCCTCGGCGAAAGGCCGGAAATCCTCCACCACGCGGCTCGTCAGCTGCGACAGGTCGATCACCGGCAGCGCCGCCACGTCCAGCGCCTCGGAGCTCTTCGCCGTCTCGATGAGGTCGCGCATTAGCGTGTTCAAGCGTGCGATCTGGGTTTTCGTGCTGCGTGTCCACTGCGTTTCGCCCGATAGGCGCTCGATGATGTCGTTGTTTGCCGAAATGATGGTCAGCGGCGTCTTCAGCTCGTGCGAAGCGTCGGTCACGAAGCGCTGCTGCCGTTCGAGGTTGCGCGCGTACGAGCGCGTGATGCGGCGCGATATCGGGAACAGCAGGATGAACACCAGCACCAGCGTGGCAAGCGACATGACGGCGAGGCTTTGCGCCAGCACCACCTTGGTCTGCTGCCGTTGCAGGCAATCGAGCAGGTAGATGGTGCGGGTGCCGTCGTCGTTGGAGAACACGCGGAAGCGGTAGAAGCTGTAGTAGCCGTCGGGGACGTTCCAGCTGAGGATTTCGGAGATGATCGCATGCAGCTCGCGCACGTCTTCCGAGGCGATGTGGTCGGCGTTCAGGGAGAGGATGGCATCCTGATCGTCCACTACGCCCCAGGCGTAGCGGTTCTCGTACTCGGTTTCGGCGTTGACGGTGAACGTCAGGCTCATGCTGGTCTGCCGAGCAGCATGAGCGGGCGGGAACTCGCCTTCGTGTTCGTAGAGCGTCTGGATGATGCTGTCCGAGCGATTCATGCTGCTGATGGAATAGTAGCCGTACGCCGCAAGGCTCAGGATGATCAGCGTGACGGCGAGTGCGACCATGGTCACGAAGATGAAGCGCCTGCGCATGTTCGACACCAGCTTGGCGCCGTAGGAGGAAAGCGTCTCCTGTTCGCGTCGATGCTGCGCCCAGCGGTTCCGTCTCATGGCGTTGTGCGAGGCGGCGTCTTCGGGACTATCGGGTGCCCCATTAAGATTCGACGCGCCGTCCAATGCGGTTTTGTCGGGCGCGTCGTTGCTGGTCATAGGTTATTTCTTCTCCTCTAGCACATAGCCGAACCCACGGCGCATACCGATGCGCACGTTGGAGCGAAGCGATTCGATCTTGCGGCGCAGGTACGACATGTAGGTCCATACCACGCCGGGTTCCACGGAAGCATCATACCCCCAGATGTGATCCATGAGGTATTCCACCGAGGTGGGCGAGCCCTGACGGCGGATAAGCGCCTCCATGATCTGGAACTCCTTGTTGCCCAGGTGCTCGGAGCGGTCGCCGCACACCAGCTTGAATGCCACGCGGTCGAGCAGCAGGTCGCCGAAGGTGAGCTCGGGCGTCTCCAGGATCGAGGTGCGGCGGGTGAGGGCGCGGATACGCGCGAGCAGCTCGCCCACCACGAAGGGTTTGGGCAGGTAGTCGTCGGCGCCACGGTCCAGCCCCAGGATGCGGTCTGCCGGGTCGCTTTTCGCCGTGAGCAGCAGTATGGGCGTTTTAATGCCCGCTGCGCGCAGCCGGCGCAGCACTTCCAGCCCGTCGATGTCGGGCATCATGATGTCCAAGATGATGCAATCGTAATTCCCTGTGCTGGCGAATTCGTATGCGCTTTTGCCATCGTAGACGGCGTCCACTGTGTAGCGTTCGTGCTTGAGCAGTTCTTCGAGCGCCGCCACCAGGTCCTTTTCGTCGTCTGCTACCAGGATCCTCATAGGATTCCCCCTCCTGTGCAAGATCGATCTTACCTATTCAACGCACCGTAAAAGCTAATCCTGAAGCCGACCTGAACCAATACCTCGCACAGTGGTATCAGCGTTAACTTTCCATATGATTTTACAAAAAATCGGCAGATGCCATAAGGGGTTTCATTCTGTATTCGCGCTTAAGCTCCAGTAATTCTTTGCGCTTTCCCGGTGCACCGGGGCCAAGGCGGGGAAGGGAAGCGGCGGGGCGGTCGGCGGTTTCCCGACAGGATGGGGAAGCGTAACGGCCGCGTCGCCGATGATCCTCCGACAGGATGGGGAAGGGGAAGTCGCGCATCGGCGTCCCGCGCACCGTCGGTAGCCTCCGCGCGCGCCGAGGTGCTAGCGGCCGTCCGCCAGCTCGGCGGCGCGCATGTCGTGCTCCCTGCTGGCGATGATCGTGTCGTAGGAGGCGATCTTCGCGTCGAGCCGGTCGAGCCCGGCTTGCATGGCGTCGATGCGCTGCTGCATGAGCGCGCGCTGTTCCACCAGCAGGGCCTTACGCTGCTCGGAGGTGCTGTCACCTTGCTCGTACAGGCGGATGTACTCGATGAGCGGCTCGATGGGGATGCCGGCGTCGCGCATGCATTTCACGAACTCGATGCGTGCGCAGTCGGATTCCTCGTAATCGCGCACGCCGCTGGATGTGCGCGGCACGTGCCGCAGAAGCCCGATGCGCTCGTAATAGCGCAGGGTGTCGCTCGACACGCCGTAGCGCTTGCTCACTTCCGCGATTTTCATTGGCACTCCCTCGATGGTGGTGGATCGGGCTTGCAGCGGGCCGTTCGGCATCCGGACATGCGGTGCGCGGCGAAACGCCTGCGATGCTTCGCTGGGATCATTGAATCACTTGGAGCCGGGTGCAAGTCAAGAAGCAATCCGACGGGCGCAGGTGCGGAAACGCACCCGCAACATGGCGAAGGCCGCCCATTGCCATGGGCGGCCTTCGCCAGACGAGTGAAACGAGGAGAAAAGGGGGATTGATCTCATCTCAGGGCAAATACTAATACGAGAATTATTTTCAGTCAAGATTATTTCCGGATAAAATTAAAAAAAGAAGCGGAGCGACTCTCAGGGGTGGGGCGCAATGCAAAGGAGCCCCGCCCCGCTTCCGACCCGCGCCCTCACTTGTGAAGGGAAGATGACGGTTCGTTGTCCGTCTTCTCGCCGCGCCCGCGCGCCCGGCCTCCATTCGCTAAGGTGTGCTGAAACAAAATCAGCTCCCCTACGGAACGCGAAGCATACGGAAAGCAAGGCGAAGCCAGCATGAAGAATTTCCTCGACCGGCTGGGTTGGAAGATGGCCGCGTGGATGGAAGGCCGCTACGGTCCCGACAACCTGTCGAATTTCCTGTTCATCGTCGGCGTGGTCCTAGCGTTCGCCTCGATCATCCCGGGACTCGACCTGCTGTGGCTGACGGCGTTGGTGCTGATGGCGTGGGGCGTGTTCCGCAGCTTCTCGAAGAACATCGCACGCCGCGAGCAGGAAAACGAGGCTTGGCTGCGCCTGACGCGCCGCCCGAAGACCGCCCTCGACATCGCGCGCAAGGCGTGGACTAACCGCGCCACCACCAAGTACTTCCGCTGCAAGGGCTGCGGTGCCATCCTATCCGTGCCGAAGGGCAAGGGCACCCTGCGCGTGACCTGCCCGAAGTGCCACTGGCAAACGCAGAAGAAGTCCTAGCGCATGTTCGGCTACATTGCGGCGAACCTCCACGATCTCTCCGAAGCCGAACAGCAACGCTACCGGGCAGCCTACTGCGGCCTGTGCAGCGCGCTGAAAGAGCGCCACGGCCAACTCAGCCGCTTTTCTCTCACCTACGACATGGCATTCCTCATCCTTCTGCTGGGATCGCTGTACGAGCCCGAGGAGCGCACCGGTTCCGAGCGCTGCCCGGCGCACCCCGCCAAGCCGCACCCCTACCTGCGCACGCGCTTCACCGATTACGCCGCCGACCTGTCGATGGCGCTGGCCTACCACAAGTGCCTCGACGACTGGAACGATGACCGCAAGCTGCGCGCCCGTGCCTACGCCGGCGTCTTGGGGAAGCAATACGCCCAGGTGAAACAGCGCCTTCCGCGCCAATGCGGGGAAATCGAAGCCGCGCTTGCCGGCATCTCCGCGATCGAGCAGGCGGCGCTCGCCGCGCGCACCGCAGTCCCCGACCCTGATGCGGGCGCGAACCTGTTCGGGCGGTTGCTGGGCGAGTTGTTCGCCGTGGAGGACGATCTGTGGGCGCCCACCCTGCGGGAGCTCGGCGCGCAGCTGGGCCGGTTTATCTATTTCATGGATGCTGTCTGCGATCTGCACCACGACCTGCAGGCGGGCAGCTACAATCCATTGGCAGAGCTTGAATTGGAAGAGGATGACGTGACGGCGGCGCTCGCCATGTTCGCCGGGCGCGCGGCGGCTCAGTTCGAGAAGCTGCCGCTCGAGAAGGACCTCCACCTGCTGCGCAGCGTGCTGTACTCCGGCATCTGGCAGAAGCGCAACGCCCAGCAGCAGAAGGAATCCAAGCGGGCCGCCCGCCGGACTGCGGCAGCCCGCCGATCCGGTGACGCCGGCAATCCGGACGCTTTCGCCGCCGACGGCGCGGTGTCCGGCGATGCCGAGCAGCACGACCCTAGCATCATCACGGAAAAGGACGCCTGAAGTGCCCGAGAACCCCTATGACATACTCGGCGTGAGCCCCGACGCCTCGCCCGACGAGGTGAAGAAGGCCTATCGCAAGAAAGCGCGCGAGAACCACCCTGACCTCAACCCGAACGACCCGGGTGCGGCCGAGCGCATGAACAAGATCAACGAGGCCTACGACCGTATCATGAACCCCGAGAAGTACGAGGCGCGCGACCGTCGCGCCCAGGCGGCCAGGGGTCAGGAACAGCGCCCCGGCGCCAATCCGTATGGCAGCCCCTTCGGCGCGGGCGGCGCGCATGGCGGCGGCTCGGCGGGCGGCCAGCGCACGGGCAGCGGCCCCTACGGCCAGGGCGGCCCCGCCGGGGGCAGCGGGCCCTACGGCTGGACGGGCGGGTTCGACTGGGACGACCTGTTCGGCTTCGGCGGCGCCGGTATGGGCGCCGACGGCGGCCCCATCCACCCCGAGCCTTCGGCTGTCGATAGCCCCGAGGTCGTGGCGGCCATCAACGCCATCAACGCGGGCAGCTTCCAGAAGGCCATCGGCATCCTCAACGCCATCACCAGCCATCATCGCGATGCGCGCTGGTACTACCTCAGCGCTCTGGCCAACGACGGCGCCGGCAACTCGCTCATGGCGCTCGAGCAGATCCGCCGCGCGGTGCGCATGGACCCGAACAACCCCGACTACCAGCGTGCCCAGCGCAAATTCCAGCAGGCCGGGGCCGAATACCAGGAACAGGGCCAGGCGAAGGGCTTCACCATGGTGGGCGTCGACCCCATGATGCTGTGCTGCGGCATCTGGTGCTGCGGGCCCGCCTTGTGCCGTCTGTGCTTCCCCTTCGGCTTCCACTTTTAGCCGATGAGCTGCATATACGAAAAAGGTAACCAACGCCGGCTGCAACCGGCGGCCAACCGATCAGCAACGATGGGAGAATCATGGGAGCAGTCATAGGCATCGATTTGGGAACCACCAACAGCTGCGTGGCGACGGTGGAGGGCGGCAAGCCCGTCATCATCCCCAACGCGGAAGGCGAGCGCACCACTCCGAGCGTGGTCGCGTTCACGAAAGCGGGCGAGCGGCTGGTAGGCCGCATCGCCATCCGCCAGGCGGCCATGAACCCGGACCGCACCATCGCTTCGGTGAAGCGCCACATGGGCACCGGCTGGCATGCAGACATCGACGGCAGGGCGTACAACCCGCAGGAGATCTCGGCGATGATCCTGCGCAAGCTGCGCACCGATGCCGAGGCTTTTCTGAACCAGCCTGTCACCGACGCGGTCATCACCGTGCCCGCCTACTTCAACGACATGCAGCGCCAGGCGACCAAGGACGCCGGGCGCATCGCGGGGCTCAACGTGCTGCGCATCATCAACGAGCCTACGGCCGCCGCGCTGGCGTACGGTCTGGACAACGGAATGCCGCAGAAGGTGATGGTCTACGACTTGGGCGGCGGCACGTTCGACGTGTCCATCATCGAGATCGGCGACGGCGTCATCGAGGTGCTGGCAACCGCAGGCGATAACCACCTAGGCGGCGACGACTTCGACGAGCGCGTGGCGGAGCATCTGTTGGGCCAGTTCAAGCGCGAGAACGGCATCGACCTGCGCAACGAGCCCGCCGCCATGCAGCGTGTGCGCGAGGCCGCCTGCGCTGCGAAGGTGGAGCTTTCGGCGATGGAATCCACCCGTGTGAACCTGCCGTTTCTGGCGCAGGGCCCGCAAGGCCCCGTCCATTTCGAGACCACGCTCACGCGCGACGCGTTCAACCAGATGACGGCCGATCTGGTGCAGCGCACCGAAGGCCCGGTTACCAATGCGCTCAACGATGCCGGCATCGCCGCGAGCGAGCTGGGCTGCGTGCTGCTGGTGGGCGGCTCCACGCGCATCCCCGCCGTGCAGCAGAAGGTGCGCGAGCTCACGGGCAAGGAACCCTCGTCGTCCATCAATCCCGACGAATGCGTTGCCACCGGCGCCGCCATCCAGGGCGCCACGCTGTCCGGCAGCTCCACCGGCTTGGTGAAGGCCAGCAGCATCCTGCTTCTGGACGTGACGCCGCTTTCCCTCTCCATCGAGACGGTGGGCGGGGTGGCCACGCGTCTGGTGGAGCGCAACACCACGCTGCCCGTGCATTATTCGCAGGTGTTCAGCACCGCTGCACCCTTCCAAACCAGCGTCGAGATCCATGTGCTGCAGGGCGAGCGCCCCATGGCGCGCGACAACAAGACCATCGGGAAGTTCCGCCTGAAGGGCATCAAGCGCGCCCCCGCCGGTGTGCCGCAAATCGAGGTCACCTTCGACATCGATGCCAACGGCATCCTTACCGTCTCGGCGAAGGACCTCGACACCGGCAAGCAGCAGTCCATCACCATCGACGACAACGAGCGCATGACCGACGCCGAGATCCAGCGGGCCATCGACGATGCCGAGCAGTACGCCGCCCAGGACGGCGTGCGCCGCGAGGCGCTTGCGGCGATGGAGGAAGGCCGCAAGTTGGCCGACGAGGCCAACCGCGCGTTGGCGTCTGCCGGCAAGCAGATCGAAAAGGCCGAGAAAAAGCAGGTGAAGGCCGATATCTCCGCCCTGCAGCGCCTGCTGGGCAAGAAGGTGGACAAGATCACCGATACCGACGTGGCCGCCCTGCGTGCCGCCATCGCGCAGCTGGAAGGTTCCAGCGCGCATGTGCGCTCGCTGGCGTAGAATAAAAATGTTGGACTCAATCAGCGCTTCTCGCATGCCGAGCGCATCGTAGAAAGGGGCCCTCATGGCCAATAAAAGCCTTGCGAAGCCGCAGGATCAGATCTGCGTGCTGGTGACCGGCGGCGCCGGGTTCATCGGCAGCCACACTTGCGTCGAACTGCTCAATCGCGGATACCGCGTGGTGGTGGTGGACGACCTGAGCAATTCCAGCCAGGTGGCCCTCGATCGCGTGCGTGCCATCACCGGCCTGGCCCCCGACGATCAGCGTCTGTCGTTCTACCAGGACAGCGTTCTCGACCGAGAGGCCCTCGAGCGCGTCTTCCAGGAAAACGACATCGACGCCATCATTCACTTCGCCGGGTTCAAGGCGGTGGGCGAAAGCGTCCAGAAGCCGCTGGAATACTACTGGAACAACGTTGCGGGCACGTTGGTGCTGTGCGGCGTGGCACGCGAGCACGGCGTGAAGAACATCGTGTTCTCGTCGAGCGCGACCGTCTACGGCGAACCGGACTTCATCCCCATCACCGAAAGCTGCCCCAAGCACGAGGCCACCAATCCCTACGGCGAGACCAAGAGCATGCTAGAGCGCGTGCTCACCGACCTGTACAAGGGCGACCCCGAGTGGAACGTGGTGCTGTTGCGCTACTTCAACCCCATCGGCGCCCATGAAAGCGGCATGATCGGCGAGGACCCGAAGGGCATCCCCAACAACCTGCTGCCCTACGTGGCGCAGGTGGCCGTGGGCAAGCTGGCGTGCGTCGGCGTGTTCGGCGACGATTACCCCACCCCCGACGGCACCGGCGTGCGCGACTACATCCACGTGGTCGACCTGGCACGCGGTCACGTGGCGGCGTTGGACTGGATGGGCGGCAAGGTGGGCACGGGCGACCCCATCGGTCTGGGCTCCATCAAAGGCGAGCCCGCCTCCGACGGCACCCGCCGCGGCGTGGGCATCTTCAACTTGGGCACCGGCAAGGGTTCCAGCGTGCTCGACGTCATTCATGCATTCGAGCGCGCCTGCGGCCACGAGATCCCCTACGAGATAAAGCCCCGTCGCGCCGGCGATGTGGCCGAGAATTACGCCGCCTGCGACAAAGCCCGCGAAGAGCTGGGCTGGGTTGCGGAATACGACTTGGACCGCATGTGCGCCGACAGCTGGCGCTGGCAGTCGGGCAACCCTGACGGCTACGCCACGGCGGAGTAGCGCAGGGAGGGCGGCGACGCTGCGGCAACGCGGTAGCCGCCGACGTCGCAGCGATCCCGCGGCGCCCTTCGTCTCCAAATCGAAAAAGGTCCCGGTTGCAAGCGGATCGAGCTTGCAGCCGGGACCTTCGCGTTTACCGGTGCGCTAGACGTGGGAGCAGGATCGGCGTCTAGCCGGATGAGCTGCTGCTCGAGTTTGAGCTCCCACTCGATCTCGACGAGCTCGACGCGGTGCCCGAGCTGTTAGACCCGGAGCTGCTGCTCGAGCTTGCGCTCGCCGTCTCATCAAGGGTGCTGGGATCACCGCCTTCGTCGATGATTTTCATCATCTCGGTCAGCTCGTCGGTGTCGGCGAACACGTAGGAGATGCCGTTGACGTATTCTGCTGTCGAGGGCATCACGGCGGAGTAGATGGTCATATCGCCGTCATCGTCAGCGAACATCTGCGCCAGGTTGATGATGTCGGTGACCGACAGGTCGGTGGTCACGCACTGGGCAGCCGCCTCGATGACGCCGGGCAGTTCGGTGACGGGAAGAGAAAGAACCTTGTTGGCGATGGCTTCGACCAGCTGGCGCTGATGGGCGGTACGCGTGTAGTCGCCGTCAACGAACGCGCGGCTGCGGGCGAACACGAGCGCCTCCCAGCCGTCCAGGTGCTGCATGCCCTTTTCGAGGACCACCTTCCTCGCATTGGGATCCCACGAGGTGTTGTCGGCATCGGGGTCGTCGATGCGCTCCTGCACATCGATGTCCACGCCGCCGACGGCATCCACCAGGGCCTCCAGGTTCGCGAAGTTCACTTCCGCATAGTGCGAGATCTCCACGCCGCACAGTTGGCCTGCTTCGCGGATGATGCCCGCCGCGCCGTCGTAGGAATAGGCGGCGTTGA
Organism: Eggerthellaceae bacterium; assembly: GCA_036306585.1. Classification (GTDB taxonomy): domain Bacteria; phylum Actinomycetota; class Coriobacteriia; order Coriobacteriales; family Eggerthellaceae; genus Aphodovivens. The sequence continues at coordinate 27,103 of JAXJZF010000001.1, read as the reverse complement.
ATTTCACGATGCCGTGGCCGTCCAACTCGATGGCGGTGTCTCGTAGGATCGACAGCATGGTCACTTGGTTGTGCTCGGCGTCGACACGCACCAGTATGTTGGTATCCGAGCGGGATTCCGCCTGCGACTGGCCGTCGCGAATATCCGAGCCCATCAACAGCATGTAGAACGGTTTGGAAAGGTCGGTGTTGACTAGCTGGGAATCGATGGCGGCCAATTGATCGTCACTCAGATCGCCGCGCAGGGTGCTGTTGATTCCGTTGATGTAGAACGCCATCGCGGTGCCGCAGCCCACCAGAACCACTACCAGCGCTGCAACCACAGCGATGGCGACCTTCTTGCCGCGCCCCTTCTTCTTGGCCGAGGCGTGCGAGTACGCTGCGCTGGAACGGGAGTACTGCCCCGTACCGGAACCGCCGGCAGGGGTTCCCACGCGGCGGATCTGTCCGGCGTTGCTGTCATGGGCGTAAGAGCGCTTCGACGCATAGCGGGAATAGCGGCCCAATTCGTTGCGGGATTGGTTGCCGGAGACGCTGTCGCGGGCACTGCGCCTGCGCGGGGCTTTGGAAGATCGCCCGGCGGAGCGCGAATGTCTATCCGTTCGCGAGTTGCGAGGTGACATGCTGCTTCTCCTCATCTATCGGACACGGCGCCGCATCATGCGGAGCCGTGTGGGTCGACGTAATCAAAGCATAATTGTACCATCGGGCATCGATCGCCAAAAAACAGCCATATCGCATGGACAGTCTGTCCACAAGTGTGGAGCCTCGTCGACGTCGCGGTGGGTGCGGCTGGGGCGCTTCGGGCTAGGCTTCGAAAGGCGATCTCAGATGCTCGAGTGCGTCCTGAAGTTCTGCAGCGTTGTCGGCTAAGAGGTCCGCCCCGTCTGAAACGAGCGTTTCCCTGCTCCCATACCCCCAGGTCACACCTATGGAATAGGAGCTAGACGCCTTGGCAACGCACACATCGTTGGACGAGTCTCCCACGAAGATGCACCGCTCGGCGCAGGATCCCAGCCCTGCGAGCAGGCGGTTGAGGCCGGTGGGGTCGGGTTTGCGGGGACAATCGGGCGACTCACCGTGCACGGCGGCGAACTTGCCGGGCAGGAAGGCTTCGATCACGTCGTGGACGGCCCCGTCGAACTTGTTCGACAGCACGGCCAGCTTCATCCCACGGTGGTTCAGTGCGTCCAACATCTCGGGGATGCCGGGGTAGGGCCTGGTCAGGTTGTAGCCGTAGTCGGGGTACAGCTCCTTCCAGCACGCGGAAGCCCGCTCGATCGCCGCTTCGGGCGTGCCTTGGGGCACTGCCATGCGGATGAGCGCCTCGACGCCGCTGCCCACGTAGCTCAGCACTTCCTCGCGCGTGTGGGTGGGGAACCCGCAGGCGCGCAGGGTGGCGTTGGTCAGCTCCACCAGGTCGGGCAGCGTATCCAGCAGCGTGCCGTCCAAATCGAACACGACGGTGTCGAAACGGCGCCCCGGCTGGGGCGCATGGAGAAGCTCGGGCATTTCCGTTCCTTTCACGGGGTTGCGCATGCATGCGATGCGCCCCCATTGTGCCACACCCGCCCGCGAGCGCAACCGTGGTTCGGTTTCGGTCGCCGCAAGCGCCGTTCCGGCTTCTGCGCCGGCGCGCTGCGGGCTGACTCGGAGCTCCTCTGAACGCGCGAAGGCGCCTGCGGCAGCAAGCCTCAGGCGCCTTCGCTTCCGTCGTGTCGAATCGGGGGGATTCGCGCTTTAGTGGTGGCAAGCCTCGTTGAGGGTCATGCGGGGCAGCTTGCCCTCGGCTGCGAGCTGCACCACGTCGCCAACGTTGGGGGTGGTGTTGTCGAATAGCACGTCGATGCCTGCGTTCTCGAATCCGGCCAGCGGGCGCATGCCCATGCCGGCTGCTACGATGGCCGTTGCCCCGGCGTCTGAGAGCAGGCCTACCGGGCGAAGGCAGCCGCCTTCCTCGTGCGGCGGGTTCTGGATGATGGACACCTCGCCGATTTGCCCGTCTGCGATGCTCACCAAAGTGAAGCAGTCGCAGTGGCCGAAATGCCCTGAGCGCTCTGCCTGCAGGCCGCCTTCGCCCATGGTGGGCACGGCGAGCTTCATTGATTCTGCCATGGTTTCCTCGCTTTCCGCGGTGCTTCGTGCACCGCTATATGTCGATAGCATCTATACTCCCCTGGATATGTGTTGTCAACATATAGTGGCGATCGCGTGTCCAAACGGCGGGCCGCTCGGCTGGGTCGGCGGCGCTGCGGGCGCTTCGCCTGCGTGGTATGCTTGCGAAAATGGCACCGGGCGAAAGGGGCGCGGAAATGGATGCGATGCGGGATGGCTCCACGTTGTCTGCGGAGGTCGCCGGGGGGCTGCCGCCGGACCCTGCTTGCACCGAGACGCCCGCTGCGGATGCCCGCCAGCCGCTCGAGTTCGCCGAACGCTGCTATTCCGCCGACCAGCTGGCGGCGTTGCTGCCCATGCCGAAGGCCGATGCCCACAAGTATTCGCGCGGCAAGCTGGTGATCGTCGGCGGGTCGCGCGCCTACCCCGGGGCGGCGTGTCTTGCTGCATACGCCTCGCAGCGCGCCGGCGCGGGCTACACCGAGGTGCTGTGCGCGCCCGAATCGGTGCCCATCGTGCGCGGATTCCGCCCGTCGCTGGTGGTGCGCCCATGGGGCGGCCTCGTGGCGGACGACCTGGCACCTGCGCGCCCGGGCAAGCCGGTAGCCTATGCGGCGGGCAGCGGCATGGACGCTTCCGGCGAGGGCTTCGCCGAGGCTAAGGGCCTGGTGAACCTGCTGCTGAAACACGCGGAGGCTCCGGTGCTGGTGGATGGCGGCGGCCTGGCGGTGCTGGCAACCGGGAAGGCGCGCCGTCTGCTGCGCCGCCGTTTCCTGAAGGGCTGGCCTACCGTCGTCACGCCGCACGCGGGCGAGGCCGCGCGCCTTGCCGCGCCTTTGGCGCTGCCTATCGCCGATCCGCGTCGGCTTGCGGGCCTGTTGTCGCTTGCCTACGGAGCGATCGTCGTGCTGAAGGGGCAGGTCACCTATGTATCGAACGGCGAGGAAACGTTTTGCATGGATCAGGGCACGCCAGCGTTGGCGAAGGCGGGGACGGGGGATGTCCTGGCGGGTATCATCGGCGCTCTTTTGGCTCAGGGGCTCGACGCATTCGATAGCGCCGCATTGGGGACGGTGCTTCATGCCCAGGCGGGCTGCGCTGCGGCGCGCCGCGTCACCGACATTTGCGTGACGGCCGAGGACGTTGCCGATGCCCTGCCCGAAGCTATCGCCAAAATGCCCGATGCCCGAGCTGTTCCTATCGGGTTCAACTGAGGGGGCCTGGCTCGCCCAGGCCCCGTTTGCGGTGCAATGCGGCCAGCTCCGCCCGGGAATGATGGGGCATTGCCAGAAGCGCTCTCGGGGGTGTACAGTGACGGTATCGAAGTTCTTTGAAAGGAGCGTACCGTGGGTATCGAGAAAAAACGGGATTGGAGCGCTATCGTCGCGGGAATCCTCATGCTCATCTGCGCATTCTTGTGTCTGCTGATGCCGGGTGTCACGCTCGTCACCATCACGTTGTTCGCAGGTGCCGGGTTCCTCGTTTCCGGTATCGCCGACGTTATCGAATATGTGCGCAATCGGGATCAGCTCATGCTGTCCGGATGGGTGCTTGCCTATGCCATCCTCGACGTTCTGGTCGGACTCATGTTCCTCATCCACCCCATGGCCCTTTCGGTGGTCCTGCCATGGCTCATCGGCGCATTCTTCATCGTGTTCGGCATCTTCGAGGTGGTCGCCGCGCTGAAGGGGCGGCGTATCGGCGCGCCTTTGTGGGGCTTTCCCATCGCGTCCGGCATTATCGGCATTATCTGCGGCATCACGTTTTTCCTGAATCCCGCCACGCTTGCCATCTTCGTGGCGCTGTTCATGATTATGCGCGGTGCTTCGCTTCTGATGTTTGGCTGGAACACGTACCGTATGCTCATGTAGCTGCCGCGCGCGTGATAGAATCGCACGGACCGATCGAAAGGCCTCCCCAAAGGGGGCCTTTCTTATATGTGCAGTGAAAAACAGGCAAGGAGCATCTTCCATGAGCGAGATCGCTGGCAATGCGTTGGAGGGAACCCAGGCAGGGGAGAGGGCAGCGAAAGACGGGGCTTTCGTGTTGGAAAACGGCTCCGGATCCGCGCAGCCAAGCCAGTCGTCGCTGCTCGATGCCGACGCCCTCGCGCAAATCATTACCGACCCCGGCACGCGCATCGAGGAACTGCGCCGCGAGATCGAGCACAACAGCTACCTGTACTACGCCAAGGACGCGCCGGCCATCTCGGACGCCGCGTTCGATTCTCTCATGCATGAGCTGCGTGCGCTCGAAGCGGCTCATCCCGAATTCTACGATCCCAACTCGCCCACCCAGCGCGTGGGCGGCTACGTGGGCGAGCAGTTCTCGCCCATCACGCACGAGCAGCGCATGTACTCGCTCGACGATGCCATGGGTCCCGAGGAGCTGGACGCGTGGCTCGATCGCGTGGAAGAGGCGTTTGGCCAGATGGTGGAAGTGGTCTGCGAGCTGAAGATTGACGGCAGCTCCATCGCGCTCACCTACCAGGATGGCAACCTGGTGCGCGGCGCCACCCGTGGCGACGGCACCACCGGCGAAGACGTGACCGCCAACATCCGCACCGTGAAGGACCTGCCGTTGCGCCTGCGCCCGCAAGCGTCCGCCGGGCTCGCCGACCCCTCCCGCGCCATCGAGCTGCGTGGCGAGGTGTACATGCCTAAGAGCAGCTTCAACTCCCTCAACAGCGCGGCCGAGGCGAACGGCAAGCAGCCCTTCGCCAACCCGCGTAACGCCGCGGCGGGCAGCCTGCGCCAGAAGGACCCCGCCATCACCGCCAGCCGCGACCTGTCCACCTTCCTCTACGCCATCGCCGATGACCGCGCTTTGGCGTTCGGCACCCAGTGGGAGCTGCTGCAATGGCTACGCGAAGCCGGTTTCCACGTGAATCCCGACGTGCGGCTGTGCATCACGCGCGAGGAGGTGCACGCGTTCTGCCGGCGCGCAGTGGAGCGCCGTGACAGCCTACCGTACGAGATCGACGGCGTGGTGGTGAAGGTGAACTCGTTCTCTCGCCAACACGAGATGGGCTACACCGCCCGCGCACCGCGCTGGGCCATCGCGTTCAAATTCCCGCCGGAGGAAAAGACCACGCTTCTGCGCGACATCACCGTGCAGGTGGGCCGCACCGGCAAGCTTACGCCCGTGGCAGAGCTCGAGCCCGTGCGCGTGGCCGGTTCCACGGTGGCGCGCGCCACGCTGCACAACGAGGATGAGGTGCACCGCAAGGACGTGCGCGTGGGCGATACCGTCATCGTTCGCAAGGCTGGTGACGTCATCCCCGAGATCTTGGGCGCGGTGGAAAGCCTGCGCCCCGAAGGCGCCCAGCCCTGGAAGATGCCCGGCGCCTGCCCCAGCTGCGGTAGCCCCGTCATCCGCGAGGAAGGAGAGGCCGACTACCGCTGCATCTCCATCGACTGCCCCGCCCAGGCGCTCGAGCGCCTGCTGCATTGGGCTAGCCGTGGAGCCATGGACATCGACGGCATGGGTGAGGAGATCGTGTCGCGTCTGGTGGAATCGGGGCGTCTTACCGACGTGGCCGATTACTACACGCTTGACGAAGTGGAGTTGGCGCAGTTGGATATGGGGCGCCTGAACAAGGACGGCGAGCCCATCCGCTTGGGTCATACGGTGGCGAAGAAGCTGGTGGCTGCCATCGACGAGAGCCGCGGCCGCGCGTTTTCCCGCGTGCTGTTCGGGCTGGGCATGCGCCACGTGGGCAAGACCACGGCCGAGGCGTTGGCGGCAAGCTACCCGTCCATCGATGCGCTGATGGCGGCGGACGAGGAGGGGCTTGCGGCGGTGGAAGGCATCGGCCCCAAGATCGCCCACAGCGTGTACCTGTTCCTCCGCACACCCGACAACATGCAGGTTATCGACCGGTTGCGCTCCCGCGGAGTGAACCTGGAGGATGCAGCTTCCAATGCCGCCGAGCAGATGCCGCAAACGCTGGAGGGCCTCACGTTCGTGCTCACCGGAACGTTGGTGCAAAGCGGCATGACGCGCGACGAGGCGGGTGCGGCTTTGAAGGCGCGCGGCGCGAAGGTGAGCAGCAGCGTGTCGAAGAAGACCAGCTTCGTGGTGGCGGGCGAGGCTGCCGGCAGCAAGTACGACAAAGCTGTTTCCCTGGGTGTGCCCGTGCTCGATGAAGCCGATCTGCTGCGAATTCTCGAAACCGGCGAGGCGCCCGGTGCTAAGAAGTAAATAGTTTTGAAGCGATCCTGAGGCTGCGTTGGGGCGATCGACTGGTCGTGCTACTACCCTCGCATATAAATATTTCATATTGACTATATAATTGAATAAGAATAATATACTCGCATCCTGCAGTGAGCGTCATCTGCGTCATAAGGGATATCGCTGCATAAAAAGGATGCGGCAAAAAGAGCACTAGGGAAAAGGAAGGGATCGTATGAAGAAGTCCATGCGCATCGTGCTGGCTTCGGTATGCGCGTTCATGCTGGCGGGCGCGTTCGCGATGTTCGGCTGCTCGTCGAACGCTCAAAGCACCGAAACCGAACAATCTGCCGAGGAGCAGCAATCCACCGGCGGCGACGCCGTCGAGCTGCAGATTTTCGCCGCGAACTCTCTGTCCGAGGCGATGGAAGAGGTCGAGGCCCTGTACACCGAGCAGAACCCCAACGTCACGTTCGCCGACACGCAGTACGAAGCGTCAGGCACGCTGAACGAGATGCTCGGCGCCGGCTCGTACGCCGACATCCTCATCACCGCGTCGAAGTCCACCATGGACACGGCGGTCGACGAAGGCTATGTCGATGAAAGCACGCGCTTCGACATGTTCACCAACGATCTGGTCATCGTTGCGGGCGAGGATTCCGATATCGACGAGCTCACCCTCGATGATCTGGCCACCGGCGAATACACCATCGCCGTGGGCGACGACAACGTGCCCGCCGGCAACTACGCCAAGCAGGCGCTGTCCACCGTGGGCTGCTGGATCGACTCCGACGGCACCAGCGGTTCCGACAGCGACGGCAAGGAAGGCACCTTCGACGGCACTCCGCTCGAGGGCAAGGTCACCGAAGGCTCCAGCGTGGGCAACGTGTGCTCCTACGCCAACACCGGCGACGTCGATGTGGCTCTGGTGTACACCTCCGACGTGTACCGCTTCGGCGGCGTGAAGATCGTGGGCACGGTGCCCGCTGACACGCATAAGAACATCGTGTACCCCGCCGCCGTGTGCGCCAACTCCGAGAATGCCGAGGCAGCCCAGGCGTTCCTGGATTGGGCCTATGACAACGAGGACGTCCGTGCCATCTGGCAGGAATGGGGTTTCGAGCTGGCGTAAGCGCAGTGCGGGCCCGCTAGCTTGGCGGGGCGCGCAGGGTCGTGTCCCGTGCGATGGAGGAGGATGGGCGAGAGATCGCTCATCCTCCTTTGCGTATAATAGGCGTTTGCGTATAATAGGCTGCGTCGCATTGCCCGCCCGGTGCTTTGAAGGGAAGCTCCGGGCGGGGGAAACGCGTCGAGAGGGGGAATCGGGGGTTGCATGGCACAGCTTAGCGAAAGGAAGGGCTCCGCATCGGTGCTCGCGGCCGTCGTTGCGGCTGTCCTCTGCGTTTTTCTAGTCTGGCCGGAGATCGCGTTAGCCTCCGAGCCGCAATCCGGCGATGGCTCCGCCGCTGAAACGGCATCCTCGTTTGGCGCCGGTGCCGGTGCTGCCGACGATTCTGCAAGCGGCGACGAAGCGGCAACCACGACCGTCGACGGCATCACCGTTTCCGCCGAAGGCGAGGCGGCGCTTGCCGAGGGCGCGGCATTCGGCCTGAACGATTTCTCGCGTGCGCAGCGCGGATCGAATCGCGACCTCGACGGCTCCTACATGGGCTACACCTACTACCAAGGCTCTTCGCCCGACCGCGCCGTTGCCGTGGCGTGCGAGGACTACGTGATCGTCTATGTCCCCGAAAGCGCGTCTAACTTGTGCGACCCTGATGACGAGCAGGTGCAAAGCCAGTTGCAAAGCTATTTCATCGCACTTGACGAGCGGTCCATGAGCGGCGGCGTCATCATGGACGACACCGTCCCCTGGCATTTCACCAGCGAGCCCAGATTCACGTTCGACGGTGTCACGTACAGCTTCGCCGTCGTGGCGGACGGTCGCTATTACGTGAGCGTCCTCGGCGAAGACGGCTCCGATATCACCGCCGACCCCGCCTGCGAAGGCGCGCTGCCCACGCACGTGGACTTTGCCGCCATCGCCGCGCCCGACGCCATCGAGATCCAAATGCCCGCCACCGGCCTTGCCGCGCTGGGCGAGTTCCTGGGCCAAATCGATTTCAGCCCGTTGTGGGTGACCTTGCGCACCACCGGCGTGGCAATCGTGTTCATCTTCATCCTGGGGCTTGCGGCGGCGTACTTCAGCATGCGCATCCCCAAGCGCGCGCAAGACATCGCCGACGCTATCTTCACCATCCCCATGGTTCTGCCGCCCACCGTTTGCGGCTTCCTCCTGCTGCTGGCGTTGGGGAACAACTCGCCGGTGGGCCGTTGGTTCATCGACGTGGGGTTCCCGCTCATCTTCAGCTGGCCGGCTACGGTCATCGCTGCCGTGGTGGTGGCGTTTCCGTTGATGTACCGCAATGCGCGCGGCGCTTTCGAAGGGTTGGATTCCAACATGCTGGATGCTGCTCGCACGCTCGGCTGGAGCAACCGGCGCATCTTCTTCAAGCTGATGCTGCCGCTGTCGTGGAGCTCCATCGCCGCGGGCACGGTCCTTTCGTTCGCGCGCGCCCTAGGCGAGTTCGGCTGCACGCTGTTCCTTGCGGGCAACTACGTGGGCATCACACGCACCATCCCCATTGCCATCTACTTCGAGTGGATGAGCGGCAACATCGACGAAGCCCTGTTCTGGACGCTGGTGGTGCTGGTGTTCAGCTTCATCGTCATCCTGTTCATCAACCTGTGGGGCCGCCGCACCACCAGGTACCGTCGCGGGTCGGAGGAATAGCCCATGAGCTTGGAAGTGCGCATCAAGAAGGCGTTCAAGACGTTCACGCTGGATGTCGAGTTTTCCGCTGGCGACGAAACGCTGGGCTTCCTGGGTGCGTCGGGCTGTGGAAAAAGCTTGACCATGCGCTGCATCGCGGGCATCGAAACACCTGATGAGGGGCGTATCGTGGTGAACGGGAAGGTGTTCTTCGATTCCGAGCGCAAGGTCAACCTCACGCCGCAGGAGCGCAAGACCGCCCTGCTGTTCCAAAATTACATGCTGTTCCCCAACCTCACGGTGGCGCAGAACGTGGCGGCGGGCATCGGCAAGGAAGCGCCCAAGCCCGAACGCGATGCCATCGTGAAACGCGAGCTGAAGCGATTCGGTCTGGAGGGTTTCGATGCGCGCTATCCCAGCCAGCTTTCCGGCGGCCAGCAACAGCGTGTGGCGCTGGCGCGCATGCTGGCGGCAAAGCCGGGCATCCTCATGTTGGACGAGCCGTTCTCGGCGTTGGACGCGCACCTCAAAAGCGTGCTGGAGCAGAACCTGGTCAGCCTGTTCGACGCCTACGAGGGCACGGTGCTCTACGTCAGCCACGACATCGACGAGGCTCTGCGTTTCTGCGATCGCATCGCCGTGGTGGACGCGGGGCGCATCGTCGAGCTGGGCACCGGTGACGATCTGGTGAACCGCCCGCAGTCGGTGGCGGGCCTGAAGCTGTCCGGTTGCAAGAACGCCACGTCGGCGGTGAAGCTGGGCGAGCACCGGGTGCGCCTGCCCAAGTGGGGCGTCGAAGTGGAGACCGTCATCCCCGTGCCCGATGCCGTGTCGCATCTGGGCGTGCGCGCGTTCTACCTGGAGCGCGCCGACGGTCCTGGCGCCAACGCCTACCGCGTGCGCGTGGACCGCGTGAGCGATTCGCGCTTCGAGCGCACGGTTCTGCTGGGATTTCTGGACCGCGACGAGTCGGAGCGTCCCACCGTCGAGGCGAACGAGGATGAGATGAAATATCTGCACCAGCACATGTTCTGGCGCATCGACAAGCTGAAAGTTGCCGACGCCGACCTTCCGCAGGAAGGCGACGAGCTGTGGATCCGCATTCCCCAAGACAAGGTTTACCTGGTCACGCGGTAGCCGGCAGTGCCCGCGTCGCCATCCGCTGCCGCCTGCCTCGACCGAAACGTCCGGCTATTCGCTCAATCTTTAGCCGCGCGCGGGAATAATGCTTTATACTGCACGGTGGCATATGTAAGGAGGGTCCTATGAAAGACGGTTTCGGCCGCACCATCGAATACCTGCGCATCTCGCTGACCGACCGCTGCAACTTCCGCTGCATCTACTGCATGCCGGAAGAGGGCGTGTGCAGCCTCCCGCATGAGCAGATCCTGCGCATCGAGGAAATGGCCCACATCGTGCGCATTGCCGCCGACCTGGGCATCAAGAGCGTGCGTCTTACCGGCGGCGAGCCGTTGGTGCGTCTGGGCGTGGTCGATCTGGTGCGTGAGATAGCCAGCACCCCCGGTATCGAGAACGTATCGATGACCACCAACGGCGTGCTTTTGCCGAAGATGGCTGGCGATCTGAAGCGCGCGGGCCTCTCTCGCGTGAACATCTCGCTGGACACGCTCGACCCGGCGCAGTTCGAGTACATCACTCGCCGCGGCAAGCTGCAGCAGACGCTCGATGGCATCGACGCCGCGCTGGAGGCGGGCTTCGACCCGGTGAAGATCAACGCCGTCACCGTGCGCAGCCTCAACCAGGACTATCTGAAATTCGCGCGTCTGTCCATTGACCGCCCGCTGCATGTGCGCTTCATCGAGTACATGCCCGTGGGCGAAAGCTCCGGCTCGCATGGCTGCGGCTGGGGCAAGGAGGACGTGGTCCCCAACGAGGAGGTTCTCGAGACCATCAATCGCAATGCCCGTGAGCAGGGCTTGCCCGAGCTCGTGCCCGCCGGCGATGACAAACCGCTGGGCTGGGGCCCGGCGCGCTACTGGGAATTCCCCGGCGCGAAGGGCACGGTCGGGTTCATCTCGGCGCTGTCGAACCATTTCTGCGCGCAGTGCAATCGCGTTCGTCTCACTGCCGACGGCAAGCTGCGTCCGTGCCTGTTCTCCGATCTGGAATTCGACGTGCGCACGCCCCTGCGCGCCGGTGATGACGCCGCCGTGCGCGAGGTGTTTGCCACCACGCTGCGCGCCAAGCCCGACGAGCATCACAACAAAGTGGGCACCGAACGCGGCATGTCCCAAATAGGAGGCTAAAGATGACTGATCTGAAACTCACCCATATCGACGAGAAAGGCGACGTTCGCATGGTGGACGTGTCCGCCAAGCCCGACACCGAGCGCATCGCGGTGGCAGAGGGCAGCATCCTCATGCATCCCGAGACGCTGGCGCTCATCGTCGAGGGCAAGGCGGCGAAGGGCGACGTGCTGGCATGCGCGCGCGTGGCGGGCGTCATGGCCGCCAAGCAGACGTCCAGCCTCATTCCCATGTGCCACCCGCTGAACATCACGAAAGCGAAGGTGGACTGCGAGCCTATCGCCGAGGGCGATCGCGAAGACGGCCGCGTGGGCATCCATATCACCACCACCTGCGGCGTCACCGGTAAGACCGGCATCGAGATGGAAGCCCTCACCGCCGCCGCCGTGGCCTGCCTCACCGTCTACGACATGTGCAAGGCGGTGGATCGCGGCATGGAGATCGTCGACGTGCGCCTTCTGAAGAAGGACGGCGGCAAGACCGGTCTTTGGCAGCGCCAGTAATTCCCGTCGACTCCGAACCGGCTCGAACGTGAAGCAGGGGCGTGCCATGGAAGGCGCCCTGCATTCTTTTGCCCGCTGCGCGTCGGGCTTTCGCCTTTCACCCTATAATGGAGCGGTTGCCCCGTCTGGCGAAGGGGCTGCCATATTGCGCGAAGGGGGGGGGGAGGAGTGGCTCGCAAGACCAAAATCATATGCACGTTGGGTCCGGCGGTTGACGGCGACGCAACGCTGCGCGATCTGCTGCACGCCGGAATGAACGTCGCGCGCCTGAATTTCAGCCATGGCTCGCATGCCGAGCACGCCGAACGCATTCGGGCGGTACGGCGCGCCAGCGAGGAGACGGGCATTCCGTGCGCCATCATGCTGGACACCAAGGGCCCGGAAATCCGCACCGGTCTGCTGGCGGGCGGCAGGCCCATCGATCTTTCCGAAGGCGATACCGTTGTCCTCACCCCCGACGAGAACGCCGACGGCTCCGACGGACGAATCTTCCAAACCTGCCCCGACTTGGCGGGAAGCCTCGCGCTGGGCGCTCGCCTGCTGGTGGACGACGGGCTGATCGGACTCGCCGTCACGCGCCTGGAGGGCGCCGACATCGAGTGCGTGGTGACGAACGACGGCACTTTGGGCCAGCGCAAATCCATCAACGCGCCCGGCGTTCAGCTGCCATTGCCGGCGGTTACCGAGCAGGATCGCGCCGACCTGCTATTCGGCATCCAGCAGGGTGTCGACATTGTGGCGGCTTCGTTCGTCCGCGACGACGCGGGCGTGCGCGAGATAAAGCGCTTCTTGGCGGACAACGGCGGCGAGGGCATCGGCGTCATCGCCAAGGTCGAGGCGGCGGGCGCCCTTGACAACATCCACGGTATCGTCGCCGAGGCCGACGGCATCATGGTGGCGCGTGGCGACCTGGGTGTGGAAGTACCCGCCTATCGCGTGCCCTATCTGCAGAAAGAGATCATCCGGCTGTGCAACCGCGAATCGAAGCCAGTCATCATCGCCACCCAGATGCTCGATTCCATGATCCGCAACCCGCGTCCCACCCGTGCAGAGGTCGCCGACGTCGCCAATGCCATCTATGACGGCACCGATTGCGTCATGCTGTCGGGAGAAACGGCTTCGGGCAAGCATCCGGTGGACGCCGTGCGCGCCATGGCTTGCATTGCCGCGGAAACCGAGCCTCACCTGTATGAGGGGCAGCTGCCCGACCGGTGCCGCACGCATGCCCGCGCATCGCTCGCCGTGGGCATCGCCGCGGTCCAAACTGCCGAAACGCTCAACGCCTCTTGCATCATCGCGCCCACGGTATCGGGGCGTACCGCGCGCCTCATCTCGAAGCTGCGCCCGCGCACGCCCATCTATGCCGTCACGCCCGATCCGCGCGTTATGCGCCAGATGCTGCTCAGCTGGGGCGTTACGCCGCTGCTCGACGACATGCAGGGCGATCGTCGCCATGTGATGGGCGCCGCCATCCGCAAAGTGCGTTTGGCGGGTTTTGCGAAGCCGGGCGACCTTGCCGTCATCACCACCGGCGACGTCGACACCGCACCTGACGAGGACATTCGCCCCGGTGTAACCGGCATCGCCCCCACCAGCGTGATGCAAGTGGTTCAAGTGCGCTAGCCGCCAGGCTTGTATGCTCCGCCGCGGTTGTTTGCGTCGCTTGCGCTCATGCGGCAACCAGTCGCTCGTTTCGCCTCGGCGGCATGCCCTCCGTCTGCAATTCCTGAGAAGCGAGCTGCCCCGGTTATGCGATGAGCCGGTCATGTGTTAAAATCTCCGGTCGGAATTGTGTGCTATCGAAAGGTACGGTTATGTCAGGGCATTCAAAATGGGCAACCACTAAACATCGTAAAGCCGCGCAGGACGCCAAGCGCTCCGCGCTGTTCTCCAAGCTGTCGCGCAACATCACGGTGGCCGCGAAAGAGGGTGGCGACCCCAACCCCGACAACAACGCCTCCCTGGCAGCCGCTATCGAAAAGGCGAAGGGCTACTCCCTGCCGAAGGATAAGATCAAGACCGCTATCGACAAGGCGTTCGGCAGCGGCAAGGATTCCGCTAACTACGAGACGGTCGTGTACGAAGGCTACGGCCCTGCTGGCATCGCCGTGTACTGCGAGGCGCTGACCGACAACCGTAACCGCACCGCGGCCGACGTGCGCAGTGCGTTCACCCACGCGGGTGGCAACCTGGGCACCTCCGGCTCCGTCGCGTTCCAGTTTGAGCGCAAGGGCCAGGTCATGGTCTCCAAGGAAATCGAAGGAGAGGGCAAGAAAGCGGGCATGGTCCCCAACGGCGCCGCAGCCGACGAGGAAGAGTTCATGATGGCCGTGGCAGAGGCCGGCGGCGATGACTACGAGGACGCCGACGAGGAGTGGATCGTCTACACCAGCCCCACTGATCTTATGGCCGTGAAAAAGGGCCTGGAAGACCAGGGCGTTGCAGTGAAGGGCGCCGAGATGATCATGGTCCCCACCACCCCCACCTCCGTCAGCGTCGCCGACGCGAAGAAGGTCATGCGCCTCATCGACAAGCTGGAAGAGCTCGAAGACCTCCAGAGCGTGTACCACACCATGGAGATCACCGACGAAATCGCCGCAGCGCTCGACGAGGACTAGCTTCGGCGCCTCCTACGACGAAAGACAGCAGCAGAGAAACCGGGACGGCGTCGCCGTCCCGGTTTTTTCATTATGGGACGGCTCCCTTTGGCCCCATCCCCGTCCGCATGTGGTAGGATTGCGAACATACGTTTGATATATAAAGTAGGGAAGGGGTGCGACGTGCCGCGAACCGAGCGCATCGTGTTGGGGATCGACCCTGGCTTGGCGAACACCGGCTGGGGCATCGTGTCCCAGCGAGGGTCGCGCTTGGCGTGCCTGGCGTACGGGTGCGTGTCCACCGACGCCTCCATCCCGTTGGCGCAGCGCTTGCGCATCATCCACGAGCAGATCGGCGCGGTCATCGAGCGCTACCGCCCCTCGTGCGTCGGCATCGAAACCGTGTGGTTCGGTCAGAACATCACGGCGGCGTTCGCAACCGGTCAGGCGCGCGGCGCGGCGCTGGTGGCGTGCGCGGAGGGCAACCTGGACGTGGGGGAGTTCACCCCGCGCCAGATAAAGCTCGCGGTGGTGGGCACCGGATCGGCCGAGAAGGACCAGGTGCAGTACATGGTGCGGAAGCTGTTGGCGCTCGATCACGATCCTCGGCCCGACCACGCGTCCGACGCGCTGGCGGCGGCGATCTGCTACACCACGCACGATGGCGTGGGAGGCTCGGAGTCGGCGGCGTCCGCTGCGGGAGGGGCGCGCGCGGCAACCGGGTTCGACGCTTTGGTGGAGGCTGCTTTGCAGCGCGACCAGGCCAAGGCGGCAGCGCGGGCCGAGCGCGCCGCAAACGATGGCGCGGCTCGGGGACTGGCGGCGTCCTCGGAAGGAGGCCGCATCTTGAACATGGGCGCTTCCGCGGGTGAACAGGTCGCGGGTGCTGGTAGATCCGCTTCTGCAGCGCGGCGGGAGTTATTGGCGAAAGTGAGGGGAAACCGACGATGATCGCGTTTCTGAAAGGCATATTGGCGGGCAAGTCGCCCGACACCGCGTTCATCGAGGTGAACGGCGTCGGGTTCGCGGTTGGCATGTCGCAGGCGAGCTTGGCGAAGCTGCCCGAAGCGGGCCAGCCCGTCCAGGTGCACACGCATTTGCAGATGCGCGAGGACGGTGCATCGCTGTACGGTTTCCTGTCGCTCGAGGAGCAGGCGCTGTTCGAGCAGCTCATAGGCGTGAGCGGCGTCGGGCCCAAGGTGGCGCTCGCGGCGTTGTCGTCGTTCTCGTCGCCGCAGGCGCTGGCGTCGGCCATCTCCGCGCAGGACGTTGCCGCCGTGCAGCGCATCCCCGGCGTGGGGAAGAAGACGGCGTCGCGCATCATCCTGGAATTGAAGGGTTCGCTCGACCACGGGCTCGACCAGCTGTTCGGCGCTGACGGCCAGCCTGCTGCCGCATCGCCGGCGGCTGGGTCGGCGCAGCAGGAGGCTCGGGAGGCGCTGCTGTCCATGGGCTTCACGTCGGCTGAGGTGGATCTTTCCCTGAAGGGCGCCCCCGAAGGCGCCTCTGACGAGGCGCTGCTAAAATATGCCCTGAAAAGGTTGGGTTCCGCATCGTAGCGGACGGAAGGTCGCAAGGAGATCATGGCTGAAAACGGCGTGAAATTGGAAGGGGTCGTGTTCGAGGCGGGCGGTGCATCGCTTGGCCAACATCCGGGTCCGGGCGTATCGGGCGGCGATCCGCGGCAGCGCACGGTATCCGCCGAGCTGCAGGAAGACGACCTCTCCTTCGATCGCAGCCTGCGACCCAAGCGTTTGGGCGATTATCTGGGCCAAACCAAGATCAAGGAATCGCTTGCCATTCTCATCGAGGCCGCCCAGGCGCGCGGCGATGTGGTGGATCACATCCTGTTCTCGGGTCCTCCGGGTTTGGGCAAGACCACGCTTGCGCAAGTGGTGGCCAACGAGCTGGGCGCCAATATCCGCACCACCAGCGGCCCGGCCATCGAGCGCACGGGCGACCTCGCCGCCATCCTCACCAATCTCGAGGAAGGCGATGTGCTGTTCATCGACGAGATCCACCGCCTCAACCGTATGGTGGAGGAGGTGCTCTATCCCGCGTTGGAGGACTTCGCGCTGGATATCGTGGTGGGGAAGGGCCCTGCCGCACGTTCCATCAGGCTGGATTTGCCGCACTTCACGCTTATCGGCGCCACAACGCGCACGGGTCTGCTCACCGGGCCTTTGCGTGACCGCTTCGGCATCGCGTTCCGCCTGCAGTACTACACGCCCGACGAGCTGGCGGCCATTGTGTGCCGATCGGCTTCCATCCTGGGGGTGGAGATCGAGCAGGATGGTGCCTTGGAGATCGCGCGTCGCAGCCGTGGCACCCCTCGATTGGCAAACCGCCTGCTTAAGCGCGTGCGCGACTGGGCGCAGGTGCGCGGGGACGGCGTCATCGACGAAGACGTGGCGGCGCAGGCGCTCAGCTTCTTCGAAGTGGACTCGCTGGGTCTCGACGCGGTGGACAACCGGCTGCTGGAGCTGCTCGCCGTGCAATTCTCCGGTCGTCCGGTGGGCCTCACCACGCTTGCGTCGGCGCTCTCCGAAGACCCCGACACGGTGGAGGATGTCTACGAGCCCTTCCTGATGCAGCAAGGTCTGATGGTCCGCACGCCGAAGGGGCGCCAGGCGACCGCGCGCACCTACGAGCATCTGGGGCTGCAGCCGCCCGAAGGGGTCGGCGCATAACCTGCGTCGATGAAAGGCTGCTGGGAAGCCGGGCACCTTGTGCTGCGCGGCAACTAGGGCAAGATCGATCCAATCCGCCTTGCGAAGGGCGGGTAGCGGGAAAGAGAAGGGGTGACGATGTTCGAGCGCGACTATCTCATGAGGCTCATCCTCGGCTATTTCAAGACTATCGTGCTGGTGGTCAAGCGCGCCGACAAGGAAAAGGACCCCGAGGGCGCGGCCGAGATGCTCGAGCGCGCCATCGGCGAGGCCACCGAAATCGACGGCGACGTCCTGCTGTCGCTGTCGCCCGACTCCATCGCCAGCATCCTGCAAGTGTCCGGCACCGATCCGAAGGTGGTGGGCTATGTGGCGCACGGCTTGCTGCTGGAATCCCATTACCTGATGATCGCCTGCGATTTCGCGCGAGCCGAGCTGCGGGAGCAGCAGGCTCGTGCCCTGGCGCAAGCTTACGGTGTCGATCTTCCCGACGATCCCGCCGAGGCGGAGTCCATCCTGCTGGATGCCGCCGAGCAGGGTATTCTCGATGAGGAAGGCGAAGGCCGCTCTGCCGGTACGGCGCACGCCGGTGCGAACACTGCAGAGGGTGGGGAAGCGGATTCCGGCAAGGCGGTTGCCCATCTGGCCGAGCAGGCAAAGCAGGCTCGCGACACCGCGTTTTTTAATCGGGACGCCACTTCTGCGCGCTTCGACCCGGATGCTCCGCTCATACAGCAGGAACTTCACGAATCCGGCTCGTTCGGCTGGCAGGAAAACGACCGCTAGCCGTAATGGGGACGCTCGTTTTCAAGCAGAGGCTAAGCGTCAGGCGCCGATTTTCGCCGGCGCCGGATCGAAGTTCCTCAACCCTGGATCAAAGCGCGGCTTAAATTCCTACGAAATAGTAAACCCCAGCTGATTATTGCGCCCAATAGCGTATAGTATGCCTCGTGCCCTCGAGGTGAGGGCAGTGTTGCCGCCATGCAGCACGAAGCGTTAATCCTCCGGACACGGTCCTGGGGAAGGAAAGAGGATTCAAAATGGCGGAAGGCGTTGTAAAGTGGTTTAACCCCGAGAAGGGCTATGGCTTCATCTCCCAGAACGACGGTGAGGACCTGTTCGTGCACTTCTCCGAGATCAAGATGGACGGTTTCAAGACCCTCGACGAGGGCCAGCGCGTGTCCTTCGACGTGACCACCGGCCAGAACGGCAAGCTCCAGGCGAGCAACGTGGTGAGGCTGTAAAGCGTCGCGCATAATCACGAATGCCGATGACCCCGCTAACAGCGGGGTCATTTTTTATGCCCGGACGCCGCCTGCGACCCCCGTTCGCCGCGGCAGGTGCCGTCCGCCGTCCAAGGAAATCGTCCGTAGCCGCGAAAACCCGCCGATCCGCGCGCCGGCGGCGGTGGGGCGGAGTGCGCGGGGGATGGCGAGCGCGGTATAATGCGCCAGTACGAATCAAGCTAGCAAGGACGAATATGAAAACCGACGATTTCGACTACGAACTGCCCCAAGAACTCATCGCCCAGGAACCGGCTGCCGTGCGCGACGCGTGCCGCCTACTGGTGATGGACCGTAAAACCGGTGCGTGGGAGGACCGCATCTTCCACGACATCGGGGAGTACTTGCGCCCGGGCGATCTGCTGGTCGCCAACGAGACGCGCGTGATGCCCGCCCGCCTGCTGGGCGCCAAGCGCGAAACCGGCGGCTCCGCGGAAGTGTTCTTACTGCGGGAAGTGTTCGGCCGCGAGCCGAAAACCAATCAGCAGGCGCTATGGGAGGCGCTGGTGCGCCCTGGCCGTAGGCTGAAACCGGGCGCCGTCGTCGACTTCGTCGACGCAGCGGGAACCGTGATCCTGTCCGCCGAGATCGTCGACTGGGTGGAAGAGAGGGGAGACGGCGGCAAGGGCGAGCGCCTGGTGCGCCTGTCCACCACGCTGCCCTCGCTGGATGACGCGCTGCATGCTGTGGGCCACACTCCGTTGCCTCCCTATATAAAAAACTACGCCGGAGATGAGGAGCTCTACCAAACCGTATACTCCACGCGCGAGCGCTCGGCCGCTGCCCCCACTGCCGGCCTGCACTTCACGCCCGAGCTCATCGAGCAGCTGAAGCGCCAGGGCATCGGCTGGGAAACCGTCGAGTTGGAAGTGGGCCTGGACACGTTCCGCCTGGTGGACGAGGACGATCCAGAGAAGCACAAGATCCACACCGAGTTCTACACCGTCCCGCAGCGTACCGTCGATGCCGTCGCGCGCACTAAAGCCGCCGGCGGCCGCGTGGTGGCTGTGGGCACCACCAGCGTGCGAAGTCTCGAGAGCGCGTGGGACCCTCAAGCTGGCGCTATCGCCGAGCGCAACCGCGAGGCGACTTCGCTCTACATCCTGCCCGGCTACCAATACAACGTGGTCGACGGCCTCATCACCAACTTCCACGTGCCCCGCTCCACGTTGATGATGCTGGTCAGCGCCTTCTCCACGCGCGAGAACATCATGGCGGCCTACCAGCACGCCGTCCAAGAGCGCTACCGCTTCTTCTCGTTCGGCGACGCGATGCTCATCATCTAGCATCCAAAAAGCGCGGGGAAGGGGCCGCTTGTGAAACTGATGCTGCATGCCTGCTGCGGGCCGTGCTCGCTGGAGCCATCGCGGATTCTGCGCGAGCAGGGCCACGAGCTCACCATCTTCTACGCGAACTCCAATATCGCGCCTGCATCCGAGTATGCCCATCGTCTGGAAACGCTGCGCGCGTGGGCTGCGTCGGAGGGCATCGCCGTGGAAGAAGGCGTCTATGAACAGGCGAAATGGCAGCGCACTGCCGGCCGCATCGGCGTGGCGGCGTTCGAAGAGGCACGCGGGAAGCTGCGCGGGGAACGTGGGGAAGCGGTCGAAGGGGAAACCGCCCTAGGCGAAGTGGCCGGAAGCGAACCAACGGACTGCCCGCCCGTCGAAGATGCTGCCGCGGACGAATCCGCCGAAGGCCCCTCGACCGGAGGCGAATCCCTTGCGGAAAAGCCCGCCGAATCCAAACCGGTCGAAACCGCGCCCGCCCCCGCATCCTCACAGCCGGGCTTCGGCGCGTACGGCGAGTTGACGCTCGACGAGGCAGCCGCGCTCGCGGTGGACCCGGAAAAGCGCGCCGCGCGCTGCCGCGCCTGCTATCGCCTGCGGCTGGAAGAGGCCGCGCGCCAAGCGGCCGCCCAGGGGTTCGAGGGCCTTTCCACCACGTTGGCGGTGAGCCCCTACCAGTATTCCGATATCATCCACGAGGAGCTGCAGCGCGCCGCCGCGCAAGCGGGGCTGCAGGCGGTGTTCGAGGACTTCCGCCCGTTCTATCCCGAGGCCACGCGTCGCAGCCGCGAGCTGGGCATGTACCGGCAGAACTACTGCGGCTGCCTCATCTCCGACCTCGAAGCACGTGCCGAGCGCGCGCAGCGGAAGGCCGAACGCAAGGCCCTGCACGCCGCCGAGCGGGTGGCATATGCCGAAGAACGCGCCGCCGAGCAGGCACAACGCGAAGCGCGCAAAGCCGAGCGCGCCGCCTACGACGCCAAACAGGCGAAGAAGCGCGCCATCCTGAAGGCATTGCGCAAGGCGAATGCGGAGAAGTCGAACGCGGAAGGCGAATGATCTTCTTTCCGTGCGCCCACCGTGCCGTTTCGCGAACCTCGCTTATACTTGCAGGCAGCAAACCGCTTGGGACATCCGTCCTCCAACCTGAAGGGATCACGTAATGAGCGAACCCCAACCCGCCGCGTCTGAGCCGGCCGCCCAATCCGCCGCCGCTGCGCTAGCGCCGGCAACCCGCGCCTATCGGGCGATCTTCTTCGACCTTGACGGCACGCTGCTCCCCATGGAGGTGGAGGAGTTCATGGGTGCCTATATGAAAAGCCTCGGCGGCTATGTCTCCCGGCACGGCGGCGATCCGCAGGCGTTTGCCGCGGCGATGCAGGCCGGCATCAAGGGCATGGCCCATCACGACCCGGAGCTCACCAACGAGCAGGCGTTCTTCCAGGCTTTCTACCAGCAGGTCGAAGGCGGCCCCGCCGAATGGGAACCGCTGTTCTCCGACTACTACGAAAACGTGTTTCCTCAGGTGGGAAACCAAGTGAAACCCAGCCCCGCCGCCGCGCGCGCCCTGAAGGCGCTTGCCGGCAAGGGCTATACGCTGGTGCTTGCCACCATGCCCATGTTCCCGCTGACGGCAGTGCGTTCGCGCCTGCGTTGGGCGGGCGTCGATCCCGACCTGTTCAGCCGCCTCACCTCGTTCGAGAACTCGCGCAGCGTCAAGCCGCACCTGTCCTACTACGCCGAGAACCTGGCCGCCTGCAACGTGGCGGGCTCCGATGTGCTGATGGTGGGCAACAACACGGTGGAGGACCTTGCCGCGATGGGCGCCGGCACCGACGGCTACCTGGTCACCGACTTCTTGCTGGATGCTATCGGCTTGGATCTGGGCACCGTGAAGCACGGCACGCTGGAGGATTTCGCCGACTGGGCGGAAATGCTTCCCGCCTGCCAGAACCCCGCCACGGCGGTGGAAACCGGCTCTGTGGCTCCTGAAGACGCCCAGTGCGCCTATGAAAACAACGTCAGCACCCAGACTGCCGACGCCCAGCGCGAGCGCCTGGCTGCCGGCGCCTACGAGATCGACGAGCACGGCGTGCCCGCCACTTCGGCGGCCGCCGCGCGAAGAAGGGAGGTGTAGCTCATGGCGCTGTTCGATTGCACCTGCGATGCCACCTGCGGCAACGCCCGCGCGCTCACCTACGAGACCGCGCACGGCGCATTCCAAACCCCCATGTTCATGCCGGTGGGCACCTCCGCCAGCGTGAAGGGCATCACCGTGCGCCAGCTGCACGACCTGCAAAGCCAGGTGGTGCTGGCGAACACCTACCACCTGTCGCTGCGTCCCGGCGCCGACGTGGTGGCGCAGGCCGGCGGCGTGCACAAGTTCATGAACTACGATGGCCCCATGCTCACCGACTCGGGCGGCTTTCAGGTGTTCAGCCTGGCCGACACGCTCAAGCTCGACCCCGATGGGCTGTCGTTCCGCAGCATCTACGACGGCGCGAAGGTGCGCTGGACGCCGGAAGCCAACATGCGCATCCAAGAGCAGCTGGGCGCCGACATCATCATGCAGTTGGACCAATGCACCCCGTACCCCGCCGAGCGCAGCTTCGTGGAGGCGGCGGTGGACCTGTCCGCCAACTGGGCACGCCGCTGCCTGGCGGCGCATAAGCGCGAGGATCAGACGCTGTTCGGCATCGTGCAGGGCGGCATGGAGCTGGACCTGCGCATGAAGTCGGTGCGCATGCTGCACGAGATCGAAGAGGAAAGCGCCGCTGCGGGCGGGCGTCGCTTCGGAGGCTTCGGCATCGGCGGCTACTCGGTGGGCGAGGAGCACGACGTCATGTTCGAGACGTTGGGCCAGGTGGCCCGCGCGCTGCCCGAGGATCGCCCCCGCTACCTCATGGGCGTGGGCAACCCCACCACGTTGGTGCGCGCCGTGCGCGAGGGCGTCGACATGTTCGACTGCGTGCTGCCCACCCGCACCGCCCGCATGGGAACCGCGTTCTCCAGCCAGGGTCGCATGAACATGCGCAACGCCAAGTACACGCGTGACTTCACGCCGCTCGACCCGGAATGCACCTGCCCCACCTGCCGGCACCACACGCGCGCCTACATCCGCCATTTAGTGAAGCAGAACGAAATGCTCGGCGGCATCCTTCTGTCCATCCACAACCTGCACTACCTGCTGGACCTCATGCGCCGCGCCCGCGAAGCCGTGATCGCCGGCGCCTACGAGCAGTTCTACCAAGACTGGATGAACAGCTCCGCCGCCAAGGATTACTAGTTCTACGGTTGGCTGCCGTCGGACCGGGCTTTTCTCGCTGGCTTATGCTCGATCTGGCAGTTTGGTCCCTGTGGTAGAATCTCGCACGTTACACATATATAAGCAAGGAAAGCGAAGAAAGAGGTTGTCGATGCTTTCGCCCGAAGAACAGCTGCGCGTCATCAAATCCGGCGCCGCCAATATCGTTCCCGAAGAGGAGCTGCTGAAGAAGCTGAAGCGGGGCACGCCGCTCAACATCAAGCTGGGCGTCGATCCTACCAGCCCCGACCTGCACCTGGGCCATGCCGTGCCGCTGCGCAAGATGCGCCAGTTCCAGGACCTCGGCCATCGCGTCACGCTCATCATCGGCAACGGCACCGCGCTCATCGGCGACCCGTCGGGCAAGAACACCACGCGCCCCCAGCTCACCCAAGAGCAGGTGGAGGCCAACGCGAAAACGTACGTCGAGCAGGCCTTCAACGTGCTCGACCCCGAGAAGACCACCGTCCGTTACAACGCCGACTGGATTCTCAGCCTGGATCTGAAGGGCCTGCTGGAGCTGTGCGCGAAGTTCACCGTGGCCCGCATCCTCGAGCGTGACGACTTCACCAAGCGCTATCAGTCGCACACCCCCATCGCCCTGCATGAGTTCCTGTACCCGGTCATGCAGGCATACGACTCGGTGGTCATCAAAGCAGACGTCGAGATGGGAGGCAACGACCAGCTGTTCAATTTGCTTGCCGGCCGCGAGCTCATGGAGAAGATGGGCATGGAGCCCCAGGTGGCGCTCACCATGCCGCTTCTGGAAGGCACCGACGGCACGTTGAAGATGTCCAAGAGCTACGGCAACTACGTGGGCCTCACCGACGCGCCCGCCGACATGTTCGGCAAGATCATGTCCATCCCCGACGAGCTGATGCCGCGCTACTACCGTCTGGCTTCCACGCTGTCGGTCGACGAGGTCGACGAGATCGAGCGCGCCCTGGCCAACGATGAACTGCATCCCAACAAGGCAAAGCGCGCCCTGGCCCGCAACATCGTGGCGCTCTATCACAGCGAAGAGGCCGCCCAGCAGGCCGAGGAGCAGTTCGATCGCGTGTTCAAGCAGCACGCCGCCCCCACCGACATTCCCGAGTTCGCAGCCGACCTCACCGCCAACGACGACGGGCAGGTGTATCTGGCTAAGCTGCTGCACGACGCCGGCATGGCGCCCAGCATCGGCGAGGCGCGCCGGCTCATCGACGGCGGCGGCGTGAAGATCAACGGCGAAGCCGTGCCCGCCAAGCAGTACAACATCGACCCCGCTCAGCTCGCCGGCGCCACCGTGCAGGTGGGCAAACGCAAGTTCGTGAAGCTGGTGTAGGCGGTCTGGCGCTTCGTCGCAAGCCAACATTCTTTGGTTGGGGAATCGGCTCCGTGCATGACGCGGGGCCGATTTTTTTGCGCCGCCTGCGCGTTCCCGCACGTTGCCTCGGCCCTGTGTTCCCGGCCCAGCGTGCCCGCGCGCCGGCCTGGTTCCGTGCGCTTCGCCCGCCGTCGCGCCCCCTCCCAACCCCTTCCGCGCGGTAACGCGAAAAATTCTGAATTGGTTGAAAGGATCCGCCTCTTGCGAACGTGTTGTTGGTGAAGGCCCCGAAAAGGGGTAACGTGGAAGCATCGATCAAGGAGGAAGATCATGAAGGCATCGACGAACAGCGCAAGGCCCGCATCCCGCGCGGCGGCATTCGTCGGCGGGGCGGTGGCGACGTTGGCTGCCGTGGCGTTGGCGGTGGCGATCGGCGTGGGGAACGCGTCGGCGGCATCGTCGGATACCTCGACGGCAGCAGATCAGGCAGCTGCCGCGGCAACGACCGTCGTCTGCCCCAACGACGCCGACGCCGACGGCGTTTGCGACATCTGCGGCTCCACCGCTCCGGGGGACTGTCTGGGGTTGCGCAATCGCGACGGCTCTGCCGCCGGCAACGGCAACGCGAATGGCTGCAATGCCGGTGCCGCCAACGGCAGCGGCTACTGCTACGGCAATGGCGATGGCTGCGGCGGCGCCCATCACGCCTATCGCCACGGTTGCTAGAGTAATGTTCGCACGGCGCGCCTTCGCCTGCCTGCCGCCCGCCGCGGCAAGGCGCGCCCATTCGATCGAGGAGCCGCCCCGCCAACTGTGCGTCCGCAAACCGACATAGAATCAGCCATGAAGCAGCACGCCGACACTGTCTGGCGTGTCTGCATGCTGCATTGCGCCCAACCGCAAGATGCCCAGGACGCGTTCCAGGACGCGTTCCTCAAATACGCGCTGGCGGACGGAGTCCGGTTCGAGGGCGAAGAGCACCGCAAAGCCTGGCTCATTCGCACCGCCACCAATGCGTGCACCGATCTATGGCGCTCGACCCAGCGGCGCGCGCAGCGCCAGGCCGCACCCGAAGCGCTGGAAACGGCCGCCGATCCGAACCCCGCCGCGCAACCCGGATCGGCCGCCGGCGACGTTGTCGATGCGATGCGCCGATTGCCCGACCCGCCCCGCACCCCGCTGTACTTGGCGCTTTACGAGGGCTACACCGCACCGGAGATCGCACGGCAGTTGGATGCGCCGGTGAACACCGTGTACACCTGGATAGCGCGCGGCAAGGCGAAACTCAGGGAGCAACTGCGATGACCGATTTCAAAGAACATCCGGAACAAGGCCGGTTCTTCGGCGCGCAGCCCGCCGGCTGCAACCCCTTGCCGAATAGCGCTGCGGAAGACGCCGCCGCGCTGCATGCCCAGGTTCGCCAGGCCTTCGATGAACTCCACGCGCCCGCCGACTTATGCCGTGCCACCTTGGACGCTATAGAGCGTCGTCGTGGGGAAGGGCTGCCCTCTGCAGAGGCGGATGTCCGGCAAACCCGGGAAGAGGGCGAACCTGAAGCGACATTCTGCGCGATACCCGGGGGAGCGCGCCCCGCATCGCGTCGCCGTCAGGCGAAGAAGGCGCTGCGGCGGATGCTTGCCGCCGCAGCCTGCGTGTTAGCCGTGTCGCTGGGGGTTGCGGGCATCTACTTATACGGCGAAAGCGGCTCGTCGCAAACGCCGATCGAAGCACAGCAGGCTTATCAACCCCAGTCGAGCGCAGACACGACAGGCGCCCCCGGCGAGGCGTCGCAGGCGCCCTCAGACGAAGTCACGCAACCGCAAGCATATATCGGCATAGACGTGAACCCGTCGATGGAGCTGTCCGTGGACGCTGCGGGCACCGTGCTGGATGCGACCGCGCTGAACGAGGACGGCGCCGCCGCATTGGCGGGCGTTGAACTTGCCGGAAAGCCGTACGCCCAGGCGCTAGCCGAGCTGCTGGGCGCCCCGTCTATGAAGGGGTACTTGGAGGGCAATCCTTATGTGGAAGTGAGCGTCACCTCGTCCGACGATGCCTTGGCCGCACAGCTGCAACGGCAAAGTGACGACTGCCTGGCGCAGCTGGGCTGCGATGGCATCTGCAATCGCGTGAGCGAGCAAACGCGCGAGGAAGCTCACCACGCGGGTATGGGGGTGGGTCGCTACTGCGCTGCGCAAACCTTGATGGAACTGGATCCGAGCGTGACGCTAGACGATTGCTCGCATATGTCAATGCGTGAAATTCGCGATCGCATCGAAAGGTGCGAGGGCGGCGGAAAGGACGGCAGGGGAGCGGAAACCCACGGGCAAGGTCGCCATGGAGAGGAATTCTCACAGCACAATATGTAGGGCAAAACTGGTCTGACTAAGACATTTTCAAAGCCCATCACAACATATGGTGTCTTAACAAGAAATTGATAGTAGCAATATGATCGCTTTGTGAAGTATCGATTTTTTCTCGCGCAAACGGTAAAGAGCGCGTAATATGTCCAAGCCGCATTTGACGGGGCCGTCCAAGAGAGCAGCCCTTCAACCCCGCGGGAACCTCTTTTAGAAAGAGACGGAGCAAAAAGCTTCAAAACTTTTTAAAAAAAGTTCTTGACAAGGGTCGCGAATGCGAGTAAAGTTATCTCTTGCGCCGCACGGGAGTGCGGAGCGGCCGACAAGCCCCGGAGGGGCGTCGGCGGGACCTTGAAAACCGGATACTGCGAATGAGAGACAGTCGGATTTTTGAGAAGAGCGTTTTTCGAGGAATCGACGTTTACGCGATGAGATCTAGATCAGCTCATGGAGCCCCGCGCGGCT